>NZ_FMZV01000051.1 GCF_900101475.1 Ruegeria marina
TCCTTTGTTGGCTGTCACACAGTACCAACTTGGCACAATGCGATGCCGTCGGGGTGGAGCCGTCCACACCATCAGACAGCTTCTAACAGGTCTCAATTTCTCAGAACCGCAGGAACTTAGGCGGCGCAAAGCTGACGCCAGTCGGCGCGAGTTGCTTTGTGGATTACCTTGAAATTGGCGCTGTCATGTGTGGCCGTATATGTATCCCGCCGTTGACAGGCAAGAACGCGGATGGAGCGGCCTGATCGGCGATGAGTCGAACGGCCAGCGATGCAAAAGATGTCTCCTCACCGACGAGGCTGAAGCTGGACTCCTTCGCTACTGCCGACGGATCGAAGGTCAATCGGGACGAGGCGAACATGGCAAGTCCCGTAACCATAATGCCCGCGATGGCAATGTGGCGCCACCGGATCAACACTCTGCCAGATGCCCTGTCGGCATGAGCATTGGAAACAGGCGACTTAAGTATGTTGCGGACATCAGTGGCCACTCTCTGACTGCTCAAGGCTGCCATCGCCTGACAGCACAATGGCAAGCCAGCGCATCGCCGGTATCTCGGCGCAGATAACCATGATGACAACCATCATGGGAACCGCGAGAAACACCCCGACACCGCCCCATACCGTACCAAAAAAAGTCAACGATACCATGACCATGAAGGTGCTCACGTTCAGCGACCTGCTTTGCATCGCTGGTTGCACGATGTTGGCCACGAACTGGTCAAACAAGCCATATCCCACAAGCACGATCAGGAACGGAGTCAGCGTGTCGAACTGAATGAGGGCTATCAGGCATGGCAATGCAAGGCCGATGAAGGCGCCAATATTCGGAATGAAGCCGACGATGAACACGATAACCGCCAGAAGAGCGGCAAAATCCAGGCCGATGGAGCGGAAAATCAGATAGGCAACCCCCGCGCTCAAGGCACTGGTGAGAGCGTTGACCAGCATGTATTGCTGCACGCCGGTCGCGATACGCGCAAGGACCAACTTTGCCTTGATGGGGTCTGAAGCAAGCAGCGGCAGCTTGCCGATCCAGGCTCTGCGCTCCGATACAAGGAAGACCAGGTAAAGCGACACCAGGGCAAGCGCAGAAACGCTACCCGCCAACTGTCTGACGTCAGCACCTACCGGACAGATTTAGAGGTTTGAGCGACGGAGGATTTCTGGTTCATCGAAGCCATTATGGAGCGAAGATGGACAA
>NZ_FMZV01000050.1 GCF_900101475.1 Ruegeria marina
CGAGAGCGTGACCGTGGGTGACGAGGCCGATCTGGTGACGGTGAAGACGCTGATCTCGGGGGATGCCACCCCGGCCGAGACGGCAGCATCAGAGATACAGTTGCTAGAAACTGTCTGACATGGGCTGGCCATTGCAATTTTGCAGCCAATCAGGTTTAGTTTCGACAAAAACCCGACACAGCTAGAGTGCCGGCAAAAAAGTCGAGGCGAAATGGGCAATATTATCGGTGAAGCCGAACGATCGTTGGTATTTGCTGCCGTTCTAGGCAAAGTTTACCTCGGAATGCCTTTTTTCCTTTTTGTACTTCACGTCTTTCGATTGTGGAAGGCGAGTTTCCAAATTCTATACTTGAGTGTACTTTTCGCCCTAGCAGGTGTTGCCGCGCAAGCCCAGACTGGTGTTGTGAATGCAATCTCAGGGCAAACCTGCGCGGCCGAGCGTTTCGGAGGCACGCTAAACTGTACGTCCCAGGATTTTGCGACGATTTTGTCCTTTGATCAGCCAGCTATCGGTGCACTTGCGTCTTGCCGGGCGGGAGAAATTGTTACGATCGACGTAACGGCGAGTATTCAGGGAGGAAGCGCCAGCCGATACGATATTGGTCTGTTCACAGGCGAGACGGGGGTATCGCCGTCGACGTTTGACACGGGATCGACATGTTCACTGGCACTCTTTCCTACGTCACCGAGTCCCTTTCTCGATTCCGACGGGGACGTGTGCGGAGATTTCAGGAATCAGAACAGTTCGGCATCAATGCTTATGCAGGACGTAAAGGTCAAGTGCCTCCCTGCGACGGGAAGCAACGAGTTGGCTATTCCTTACACCCTGGTTTTCGCCAACTCCGCAAGCGGCAATTCCTGCACTGCAGCAAACATTGCACCTAGCACGTCGGCAAAGTGTATTTCATCTTCAGCCGCGACTGTAACCAACGTGATAGTAAATGGATACATCACGGTCACCAAGCAGACAGATCCGATCGGCGACACTGAGGCTTTTCTGTTTTCAGCATCGTCCAACGAAACTGTTACTCCTTCATCTGCCAGTTTGTCTGACGGTCAATCCGCAACTTTCGAGGTCGCACTTCCTGCATCTGGTTCTCGTGTTCTAACGATATCCGAAGCTGCCATTGATGGTTGGGATTCGACAGCAAATATAACCTGTTTGCAACCTGACGGGAGTTCAGCGGCGTCTTACGTGACGATTGACAACGTCGCGCGAACGATTTCTGCAAGTTTGGATGCAACAAACTTTGGCGCGGTTTGTACAATCACGAATACAAAAACACAGGAAATGGCCGATCTGGTGACGGTGAAGACGCTGATCTCGGGGGATGCC
>NZ_FMZV01000049.1 GCF_900101475.1 Ruegeria marina
CCACGCTTGCCTGTCGATGGTGGTCGCCAGGTCATCTCTGGATCAAACCAGATCGAAAGCGATCCGCGCCGCTTCAACGCTTCATTGTAAGCCGACCAGTTCGTGGTCTTGTACTTCGTAGGGGCCCAACTGCTCATACCATCCAGCTATCATGCTGGATTCATGCGGTGAATCCCTCAGCTGATTTGTGCAACAACGCCCCTTGAAGCGAATCTTGCGCTTGCGCACCGCCAACCCTTATTCGTGGTACAGTCGATTGAAGCCGGAAGGCTCGCATTCGCGGTGTAGAATCATGTAGAACCGCCGATAGCCAAACCGTCGGCGGTCGTTGGTTAGCGCGCGCGGCCGCCCGCGCAGGTCCGTGTCCGGTGCACGCTGCGCTTGGTAACGAACCAACTTGCGATCCGCGCAAAACACGAAAGGCCCGCCGCTCCGAGAGCCCGAACCGGGGTTTCAGATACGCGACTGCTTCACGCTTCACGGCGGGCCCTGCCATTTTTTGCGACCCGATCCTTCATCGCAGCCAAGTCCGGCATCTGATCGGCCAGCAGCTTCTTGAGCTTGGCGTTTTCATCTTCGAGCGCCTTCAGCCGCCTGACCTCCGACGCCGTCGTTCCACCAAACCTGGCTTTCAAGTCATTGAAGATTCCCTCCGACATGCCGTGCTTGCGGCACAGATCGGCGCACTTCGCGCCTGCGTCGTGTCCGGCCGGGATGCCGATGACTGCGGCCTCAATCACACCCGCGGTCACGCGGCCAAAACGCCTGA
The DNA here is from genome assembly GCF_900101475.1 of Ruegeria marina. Lineage (GTDB taxonomy): Bacteria > Pseudomonadota > Alphaproteobacteria > Rhodobacterales > Rhodobacteraceae > Ruegeria_B > Ruegeria_B marina. The sequence goes on from NZ_FMZV01000049.1 coordinate 770, forward strand.
AGGTCTTCACAGATGCAAGTCGACTGGCGAGGACTGGTTCGCATTGTCTGCCAGCACTCACCAAGCTGGTTCCCGCAATAGCACTTGGGTGTATCATAATTGTGGTATACTAGTGAACAATACGCAAGCGAGTATGTGGGTTTGGGCAAGGTTGGAGGACCTCATGGGCAGTGCAGCGGAACGGTTTGCTCAGGGAGATGCGCCGACAGAAGCCTTCATCGCCGAGATGCGCGAACGCTTCCCGGTCGAGGCCGAGGTGGACGCGCTTCTGACGCGCAAGCTGCGGCGGCGCAAAGGGCCGCCCTATTCGCGCATCTCCAAGGATGAGTTGCATCGCACGCTCGACCGGATGTTCGCGGATCTGGATATCGGCGACCATACGATCCGCGATGTCAGCTGGTTCACCGGCGGCGTGTCCAAGATCCAGCTGGGGTTCTGGCTGGACTGGTCCGATGCGAATGGCCCGCGCAGCGACCGCATGGTGGTGCGGATGGACCCGTCCGAGGGCTCGAACATGTCCGTCGTCAGGGTTTTTCGGACTTCGCAGGCCGTTTCGTAACGGAGGCTCTGGTTCGGTTTCTGTTTAAGTTTAAGCGGCAGCTGCTTGGT
>NZ_FMZV01000048.1 GCF_900101475.1 Ruegeria marina
TCCAGTGGAATCCTTTGACAGAGTTATCCTTTAAATCCAACGCTACCCGATCGCGACAGTGACATAAACGTTTGTCGACTGGCTCCTTTGGGCTCGATGCCGTCATCTGAGCGTTTCGTCAGATGTCTAAAGTGCTGCCCATTGCAGACGTGACGCCGATCAGCGTCAGTGGCAGCTCCGCGGACAGAGCTACCTCGAAGATATCTCCGAACTAGTCGCCGCGAAGGGACCCACGCGCAAAACGGACTTCCAACCGGCATCGTGCTAAAATGCAAACGAAGGCAACTGGGGGAAGATCGAATGGAAAATTTTTCAGAGTTCGCAAAGGCGGAGTTCGAGGGCTGGTCCGAGCCAGCGACAGCCAAAGCCTATGCAGAGGGGTTTGCCTCAGCGGCCGAACAATGCGTGGCCGATATCGTGGAAGCGTCCCTCGTCACGGAGGGGGCGCGCGTACTTGATGTGTGTTGCGGTCAGGGCATCGTCGCGAGGGGTCTGGCAACCGTAGGTGCGGAGGTGACCGGCTTGGACTTCTCTGCGGCGATGCTTGAAATCGCTAGGCAATCTGCACCGGCCGTGGATTTCGTACAAGGTGATGCGACGTGCTTGCCCTTTGGCGACAACGCATTCGACGCGGTAACGATGGGATTTGGCATTCTTCATATTCCGGATGCTGAAGCAGCAATCAGGGAGGCCAAACGAGTCCTGAGACCTGGTGGTCGATTTGTATATTCGGTTTGGGAGTCTCCCGAGACTTCAGCTGCCTTTCGGATCGTATTCGGAGCGATCGCCGAACATGGAAGCAAAGACGTCTCTTTGCCTCCGGGCCCGCCTCTGCATGCCTTCGCAGACCCCAAGCATTCATACCCAATACTGAAAGCAGCTGGTTTTTCGGACCCACATACTCAATCTTCGAGCTGTGTCTGGGAAGTATCAGCCCCCTGCACCCCGTTCGATTATTTCTACGAGGGAACCGTGAGAGGGGCACTCTTGCTTCGGTCACAGCCTGAAGAGAACGCTGCTGCGATCAGGGCCGCGATAGGCAAGTCCGTTCAAACTGAATTTGGGCCAAACGCTCCATATAAGATTCCGATCCCAGCCGCGGTTGTGTCTGCCGCGGCTTGATCAAGACCGCGGCGCGCCGCATGGAAACGCTTCAGCTTGTTCGGCACAGATGTGTCCGGTTTGGGCAGAGGCTGTATGGACAGTCTGACCGCGAAGAATGTTAAATCTGTTTTCGGGACAAGGTGAGGAGGAACAAGAATGGTTTATTCAATTGACTATTCTGAACAGAATATCCTTGTGACTGGCGGCTCAAACGGTATCGGACTTGCCATTGCACAAGCCTTTCTCAATGCCGGGGCTTCGGTCTCGGTGACAGGGACCAAGGAAACCGCCGACCAATATCCGTGTAACCTCTCGGCCTTCCACTACCATCAAGCGATAATGGAAGACACCGCGTCAGTGGATGCTCTCATCGCGGCTGTCGGTCCTGTGGATGTCCTGGTCAACAACGCAGGTACCTTTGTAGACCCTCCCGAAGGTTTGTTACCTGAGGGTTTTGATCGGAACATGTTTATCAATCTGAACTCGGTTTACCGGCTAAGCCTCGGCCTGCATCCGCGACTTGCGAAACGCCCCGGTTGCATCATCAACATCGCCTCGATGTATAGTTATTTTGGAAGCGGGTCTGGCCCGGCCTACTCGGCGAGCAAGACAGGGATTGTCGGATTAACCAAGTCTCTTGCCGTTGCCTATGCGCGTGATGGTATACGCGTAAACGCCATCGCTCCGGGATGGGTCAGAACAAATCTGACCGCGGGCACGCAGGCAAACGAGGCATCCAGCGGCTCCATATTAAAGCGTACGCCATTAGCGCGCTGGGGCGAGCCTGAAGAAATGGCAGGGACAATTCTTTTCCTTGCATCGTCAGATCTTGCGGGGTTTGTGACAGGTGTAACTATACCAGTTGATGGCGGATACAGCGCAATGTAGCTCTGGTCAGGTCGGGCTCGAAGCGGCCCAATGCGACTGCGGCACACACCTTGGCTCAGACCGCAGGAAACCGGCCGTTCGCCACAAACGCCAAGCCATTGATCTTTGGCCTTGCCCGTCGCACCCGAGACATTCACGCTTCGGCAAGCGACGTTAATGTCAAACGCCGCGAATACGGGCTCAGAGCCCATCGCGACGATTGCTGCGCTCCACTCGAACTGGCGCAATGCGCGGTATGCGGACATAGCCCATTATGGCGCAGGGCGACTTCGACCGTTCCCTGTGTGCCGCTCTGTCGCATCGCAGCTTCACCGAAGCGGCCGTCGGTGCACTGTTCAGCATGATAGGCTGGATGACCGACGCTATTGCGGACGAAGCTGACTTTAGCGGACTGACGTTGTATGGTTGCTGCAGATCGATAATGACGGGAGGACGAAATGCGAATTTCAACTATCCGGAACCCTCTTTTGTCGGTCGTGCTTGGATGTGTCGTGTTCATCGCCTCGGTAGTTCAATTGACCGCTCAATCCAGCGAGATCCAAGGCGACCAGCTTCACGAACTCATGTTCCGGGGCCTATGGGATGCCGAGCATGAAGAGTATGGCTATTGGAGTTGGAACAAGGATGGCACTGTTTGCCTGAGGATCGGGGGCATTGAACTGGCCCCCGTTTCGACCGGACACTTGGGCATAACCATGGAGGCTTAGGCCTATGCCTGAGCACGTGCTTATGTCTGAGATAGAGATCATC
>NZ_FMZV01000047.1 GCF_900101475.1 Ruegeria marina
GGTCTGCTTAGCACAAAGGGCGACGAAAAGCACGTTACCATGAAAACCGGACTGCCCAGATCGAGCGATATCGTCGAATGGCCGAATTGTCCGCATCTTCCCAGTTCGGGACCAGCGCGGCGAATGGCCGGTTCAGGTTTGGGCTTGCCAACCGGATTTGAAAGTCCGCTTTCACCGTTTCGCCTCGGGTTTCTCGCGGTCGCAGAGAATGGCCGGTGTCCGCCCTCTCTACCGATAGCACAAAGCATGCGAGCCTTTGTTTGTCGCCGACCTCCTTTCCACACGATTTTCACCCGCTGCTCCTACCTTGGACGTGAGCTGCTGTGTATTCTTCAAACATCCTGATGATGACCGCCTCCCTTAGCGCCACACCGAACTTTGGTGCCTAGAAACAGGGTCTCCAGACGAGCGCCGACGCCCCCAGCGAAGGTAATCAGTTAAGAAAGGGTTAAAGAAAATTGTTGTTGATCAATGGGTTATGTTGATGTAGAGTGATTTCAGTTTGAACATACCAGCTTTGTTTGCTGGGCCGCAGGGAGCCTAACAGCACTCGATGGCAATGATCCGGATCTCAAGTGAGATCGGTGGTCTGCTATCTGGAGTGCTCTCCTTAGCCAGACCACCCCCACAGATCAGTGTCACACGCGGTTCCTACGAGGAAACGAATGATGACGAGATCAACTGATGGCACCCTGGGCACTGCGCCCGTTTCCGGCCAGTCGAACCCCTTGATGGCCTTGGTACGCCTGTTGGCACGCACGGCTGCGCGGGCGGATTTTGGTTCCAGCTGCAATACTGGGACCTGGGAGGTGGATCATGACTGATCTGCCCTTCCCTGCAAACGCCACCTTTCTCAGCGTGAAGGAAGTTGCCGCTCTGTTCCGCGTCTGCCCCAAGACGGTGCGGCGTTGGATCCAGTCCGGTGAACTACCCGCAACCCGGCTTGGCCGTGACTGGCGCATTGCGCGGAACAACCTGAAAGCCCATGCGGCGGCACATGGCAATCAGGTTCTTGGCCATGTCCTCTAATGTCCTCAAAAGGGTCGGTTTTCCGCGCCGTCGGGAAAACGGGGTCAAAGACTTTGGTTATAAATTCTTGCCCTTGTTTTCCCGAATGTCCGCAAGAGGGCCACCACGTCCCCGAATGTCCCCAACTGTCCCAGTTTCTCCAATCGCAAAACCAATGAGGTTTACCATGACACACCATCAAGACATCAAACCGCCGACCACGCTGGCCGAAGTACTGGATGTGCTAAACGCCTACCCAGATCCCGACGAGAAACGCCAACAAGCCAAGGTTTCGGCGATCTCGCGCATCGCAACTTACATGCACCGACCCCCGTCTGACATTCCAACGAACTTGCCCCAACTGCGTGACCTTCTGGCCTCTCTTCATCCGGTCAGCTGTGGAGTGAAGCCCAAGTCCCTCAGCACGACCAAGAGTGACCTGGCGAGCGCGTTGCGCGCAGCGGGCGTCCTTCCGGACCACACATCGGCCCGGGAACTTGCAGCCCCTTGGGAAGACTTGATCTCCAAAGTACAGTCCAGCCACCAGGTTTGGGGAATGATGCGTTTCGCGCGCTTTTGCAGCGCACATGCAATCCATCCCACCTCTGTCGGCGGCGAGACAATACAAGCCTTTCGTATCGAACTCGAAGCAACGCTGCTGACGGGCGATCCTGGAAAGCATCTCATCGCGATGATCGACACTTGGAACCACGTTGTCCGCAAGAATGGCTTTGATCTTCCCCAGCTTGCGCGCCCTCGGTCCGACCGCTACGTCGCGCGTCCGTTGACGGATTATCCCAAAAGTCTTCAGGACGAGGTCAATACGTATATTGACCGATTGGCGCGTCGTGACCTGTTCAACGATGAGGGACCTGACAAACCACTGCGCCAGACTAGCCTGCGCAATACAATAGCTCATCTGAGGCAAATCCTGGATGCATTGGTGGCTTCTGGCCGCAACCCAGAGGACTTCACCTGCCTGGCCGACCTGATCACAGCGGACAATCTCAAGGCTGCGTTTCGCGCAATCATGCAACGGCGCAACACAAAGGTGTTTCCAACCGGGTTTGGGAATGTCGCAGCAACGTTCCTTGCTATAGCCCGACATCATTTGCAGGCTCCTGAACAGGCAGTCGAAGCCCTCAAGCATTTACACAAGACTGTCGCAACTTCTCCCCGTGGGATGAGCGCCAAGAACAGCGAACGTCTCGCCCAGTTCAACGACTGGGAGGCTGTGGTCCGTTTGCTGAGCCTGCCGGAAACACTGATGGCTCGGGCGGACAACAAGCCCGTCCTGCGCAAGAGCGCTCAGTTGGCCATGCACGCAGCGGCTTTGACCATCCTCTTGAGCTGCCCGATGCGCATCAAGAACCTGTCGGGGTTGGATCTCGACAAGCACGTGATCCCTTTCCGCACCGGAACCCATACTCTCTATTCCATTCGCATTGAGGGTACCGAGGTCAAGAATGGGGAGCCCATTGAGGTCAAATTGACCAGCGGCAGCTCCAAATTGCTGCATCGCTACATCATGCAGTTCCGTCCGCAGATCTCGCAAGCCAGCGGACGCGCTCTGTTTCCGCGCAACACTGACGGAAAACCCCGCACGCCAGACAACTTTGGTCGTGAGCTGACCAAGTGCGTCTACCGCGAGACCGGTTTGGAAGTTCACCCCCATCTGTTCCGACTGTCTGACGTCAGCACCTACCGGACAGATTTAGAGGTTTGAGCGACGGAGGATTTCTGGTTCATCGAAGCCATTATGGAGCGAAGATGGACAA
>NZ_FMZV01000022.1 GCF_900101475.1 Ruegeria marina
CGTGTCGCCCGACAGCCGGGACTTCCCCGCCTCGAGAAACTCCTTCGACCAGGAATAGTACAGGCTCTCGGCAATCCCCTCGCGCCGACACAGCGCAGAGATGCTCTCTTCACCCCGCAGACCCGCCAGGACGATCCTGATTTTCTCCTCGGCAGAGTAATGTTTGCGGGTCTTGCGCTTGATACCCCTGACTAACTTGTCAGCGGCGTCCTTCGATGTTCCGGATTTCTTGTCCATCTTCGCTCCATAATGGCTTCGATGAACCAGAAATCCTCCGTCGCTCAAACCTCTAAATCTGTCCGGTAGGTGCTGACGTCAGACATGCTGACATAGCTGAACTGCGCCCCTATTTTGAGTCGGCCCATCAGGACGCACGCGAGGTGTTTCATGCGGCCGCCCGGATTTCACTTCATCCCGAAGATGGCGAAAGGGGAGATCATGCAATCTATCCCAATTGCCTCCCACCAAAGACGGTCCGCGGCCTTTTCGGTGAGGTCATGTGCGGGATCGTAGCGGAAAACTACAGCCTAGTCGGGGGCAAGACATGGCGCGTGCCGATCTTCCTTTTCCGTGAGCATGCCCCGGTCGCGCGATACATCTTCGATCTCGTGCGCGATCCAGCACGGGTCAGGGAAGTGCACGGACGCCCTGGCAATGACTTCATCGGCCTTGAACTCGCTGCGGACGGAACCGTTTTGGCGTTTATCGCCGGGGAAGCGAAATGGCGCGCCGATCTAACGGCCTCGACGATCGACACGATCATGAAGGGCGACGGCCAGGGTAAAGGCGTAGCGCGGGTGTGGGCCGACAATGGCGTCTGGAACGACATCAACACAGCCCTGTTGATCCCTCAGGGAATTCAGCAGATCTGCGATCTCCTGAAGATCAAGGATCGCGATGGATATGCCCACACGATCTTTTCACTAGACCAGGCACTCCTAACGGATGTTGGGCCGTCGCGCACTGATATGGTGTTGATCGCCGGCAATCGCGCGGCGACGCGCGCGGTCGGCACCGCTCTGCTTCCGACGGCGAAGCCTCCTGCGGACTATAAGGCTGGGCGGCCGCTGCAGATCGTCGAGATCGTGCTCTCGGGCGGCGAGAACATGATCGAGCGACTCTACGCATCACTTTGGAAGACCAATGGCGGAGCTTGACGAGGAACGGAGGGCACTGGCGGAAAACTTTCGCTCGGGTCACGCAATCGAAAATGCGCTAACGGCCCAGCAAGCGCGCTTGTTCGTGCGCTCGATACAAAACAGTTGGGGCGTCCAGCCGCTGACCTGGACGCAACGTCAGTCGCTCGAGCTGTTCAGCGACGCGCGGCGGCTGTTACATGCTGCTGGCATCTTCGAGGATACTGACGGCCCCGATAGCGAAGCGGCGGCATCCTGCTATCGCCGAGCAGGAGAATTGCTCGAATGGCTCTCGCGATCACACGATGAGGTTACACTGGAGGTTCCCACAGAGGTTCTTGCTGCAGGCGCCTATCAACTAGCCGGGCTTCCAGCGATGGCAACGGGAATTTTGCGGCGCTCTCAGGTAGGCGGTGCCGGCGGCATCATTGTCGCATTCCTGTCCTGTGACTTTGATTCTGTCCTGAGGCGCATTGCGGTCTTCTGGCAAGAAAATTTCGAGCTCACGAGGCGAGATGGCTCCGCTCACCTGCTGGATGCCGCCGAAGACAGCGCCGGGGGATCTCTTCCACCGATGTCAGAGCCAAGCAAGGAATCGGGTGCGGAGGAACAGGATACCCCTCGTGAGGTATCCTTCAGTCCTCTCGCGTGGTACCTCGTCGTAGAGACCATCCGCTCGCTCGGTTTGTTGGCTGAAGGTCTGCGGCGGGGCGAACAGACCCGAACGGGAATCGCCCTAGAGAAGCTGAAAGCATTGGCCGATATCGCCACACGTTGGGCCAATGATGAGACATGGGTGATGCTGCGCCTGGTGTTGGCAGCAGCCGAGCGCTTCGTGCGGAATAGTCTGCATCGACGTGCTGCAGCTCTCGTTGAGGACACGCCAACGGCGGCCAATCAGCTACGCCGCTTTGCGCGCGAGCAATTTGGACGTGGACGCGGAGTATTGTGGGCCTCGCAGATCAAGGGGCTCGAGCGACTAACGGATGGAAATGCCTTCGCTCTCTGCACCCCAACGGGCTCAGGCAAGACGATGGTTGCAAATCTCGCGCTCGTTAAAGAGCTGCTACTTACGCCTCCCGAACCCGGAGCGCCGGGTCGGCTCGCCCTCTACCTCGTACCGTCGCGCGCCTTGGCAGGCGAGGTCGAAGCGAAACTCAGTTCCGAATTCCGAGGCGAGAACATCGTGATCACTGGTCTCTACGGAGGGACGGACTGGGGTATCACCGATAACTGGCTAACTACGGAAACGCCCACGGTTCTCATTGCCACCGTCGAGAAAGCCGAGGCGCTGATGCGCTATGTTGGCAGGCTACTAATTGATCGTCTAGCTTTGCTCATCATCGACGAGGCGCATCAGGTGTTGGTGGCGGGGACGCCTAAGACAATGCGCGACCTGGCGGCACATGGCGATCGATCCATTCGACTTGAAAGCTTGGTATCTCGTATCCTAGTACTCAAGCCAAACATTGCGAGGATCGCGCTGACTGCGGTTGCTGGCGGCGCGGCACCTCCAGTATCGCGATGGATTGAGGGCAATGACGCTGCTGTCCCGGTAGGTCTCGGCTATCGAAGCAGCCGTCAGCTTGTCGGGGTGCTGGAATGCCGCCCCAAACAGTCCCCTTTCATCACTTTAGAACTGAATAACGGGCAGCCACTCTATGTTCGAGGACGCGATGCGCCCGTGTTCCTTGCGCTCGGCTTGCCGCCGATGCCTGATCCGCCAGCAGGGGTGAAGAACAGTCTGCATCATTATGTGCAGATCCACGCTCTGTGGACGGCGTTGCATCTTGCCTCGAGCGGCCGACGCATACTTGTGTCAGTTACTCAGGGTCCAGATCGCGTAATGCGGCGCTATGCCGAGGCATTTGATCTGGCAGGCTGGTCTACAATCGCCCCCTTTACGCCGAAAACTGAGAACGCGCGTCGGCTCTTCGATGAGGCGCGCGCGGCCTGTGTCGACTATTGTGGCGAGGGGTCAAGCGAAGTCCGCCTACTTGATCGCGGCATCGCCTCTAGCCATGGTCAAATGCCGCAACGGCTTCGGCGCTTAATGGTTGAACTGATTGATAAGCAGGTGTGTCCGATCACGGTCGCCACCGCGACATTGACCGAAGGGGTCAACCTACCTTTCGATCTTATCATTCTTCCGAGTTTAGAGCGTATCGTTGAATTCGGCACTAATGGCGCGCCAGTAACCGACATCATTCCTACTTCCGAATTCCGGAACCTCGCTGGGCGCGCAGGACGTCCCGGGGCGGCGGAAGCGATGGAAGGCCTTACTCTGGTCTGCGTGCCAATGTCGAACAGCGCGACGGCGGCCAGCAAACAAGACGAGCAGCGTAGGCAACGTGACGCTTTTGTCGCAAACCTCAACCGGATGCTCCATCTAATGGCGCTCGAGGAGTCGGCCGATCTCGTGGTCTATGCGCCGTTGCAGACTTTGCTGGCGTCGATCTGGACAAAATTGCGGGATCACCTTGGACTGCGAACCGTGGCCGATCTACACAATTTCCTTGAGCAGACGATGCCGGAGGAGGTCGGAACTGATCTTGGCGTGGGTTCGCCAGCACTGCTCGACATGTTAGGTGACAGTCTTGATGAACTCGATGGCGTGATTATCGCTGCGGTCGACGAAATCGAGAAGCTGGAAGGCTTGGCCCCGGCGTCGCTTGAAGCCGCTTTGAGCCGTGTGTGGAAGCGGACCTTCACGCGATACTCAACTGCTGTGGAGGGTTGGATGGAGGCAGCCTTCATCAAACGCGGTCAAGCGGTGGTCGAACGTCTTTATCCCGACCCGTTTCAGCGGCGAACCCTCTATCAAATCGGCTTCACACCCTATGTCGGTCGCCAGTTCCAGCAGGTGTCGCCTCAGATCAACGCTGTCCTCAAGGAAGCAGCCGATTATGGTCGGCGAACTCCGGAGGCGCGCTTTACGATTTTCTGGCAGATCGGGGAGTTGGTGCGTACCGGTCGAGGGTTCGGGTTTACTTCACGTGGCGCGACGGAAGCCGCGCTAATCGGGCGATGGCACGAGATCGCCGGCTGGTGGTTGCAACGCGAAGGTGCTCCGCCGCCACCGCCGGTGGAGTTGAGGCGATGGCAGGGCTTCGTCGCGAACAATCTGGAATTTCGTCTCGGTGTGGCGGTGGGCGCAGCCGTCGCAGAAGCGTGGAATGCGGGTGCGGACGAACTTGAGGTGCCGAGTCTAGACACTTGGCGGGCGACTAGCGGCTTGCCATGGATCGGTTTCTGGTTCCGCGAACTTTTGCGTTGGGGAACACTGGATCCGTTTGTCGCCTTCTCGCTCGCCCAGGGGATCGTCGGAACACGGGACGAAGGTGCAGCACGACGTGTGGATTATGACTTATGGCTGGTTCAACGAGGTAAGCCGATATCCGATGAGGACTTGATCGACCCGCAGCTCTTTCTCGAATGGTACAGGTCATTGCCTAAGCCGGATCAAGTCGCGGTACCGCCTAGGACAGTCGGTGCAAGCTTTACCGAAGTGGAAGGGAAACTAAGTCGGTATGCGGTTCGGCCATTGCCTACTCCTGATGGCATTATCTGGCTGGATCCCGCAGGCTTTCAGATCGCTCGGAGCGCCTCGGTGCCTGGCGAATCTGACATAGACTTGTCGAGACGGGACTATGAGCTGGTAAACGATGGCTCCGGCGTCCGGATCGTGCGAACTTATTAAGTGAAATCATATGTCAAAAATGCCAGTTTCGGCCGTGCCGCGCGAACCCAATTGGTCATGATTTCTCCTCGCCATTGATCTCCTCTTTTTGCCTCAGAGCTTCGGAGAATGTGTCCTAATGGTTCGATCTGGCCCTAGGCTAGACTGATCCGGGGAAGCTTCAGCTTGAAAAGTGTCAGAAACTAAGCTATATATCTGACACTTGGAGGCGAACATGCTAACCACATCTCAAGCGATCAAGACCTATGCTGAAGCGCTGCCGGAGGGTGCGACCCTGTCGGCGCGGGAGTTGTTGCACCTCGGAGAGCGTGCAGCAGTCGACCAGGCGTTGTCACGGTTGGTTCGGCGGGGGGAGCTTCTGCGTGTGAGGAGAGGATTGTTCGCGTTGCCTGTTAAAACCCGCTTCGGCAGCCGGGCGCCCTCGGTTCAGGCCGTGGTTGAGCACATTGCGAAATCAACAGGTGAGCGCGTGTCGCAAAGCGGAGCGTCGGCAGCGAACCTGCTCGGCATCTCGACGCAGAACCCATCCCGTCAAGTTTTTTGGACTTCCGGGCCGAGCCGTCATCTGAAGCTCGGAGCGCAAAGCGTCGAGCTTAAACATGTGCCGAGCTGGCAGCTTCGTGCGCCCAACAGTCGTGTCGGGCACGCCTTTCGGGCGCTTGCCTATGTCGGCAAGTCCGAAGCTGCTCATGCTTTGAGGCGCATCAAAGCGACGTTGAACGACGAGGAACAGCGGGAGCTTCTGAGCCTTCGCGCCTCTGCGCCGACCTGGATGGCAAAGGAACTTAGCGCGCTTGCGTCATTGCAATGACCGAAAGCCAAACCTATTTTTCGCTGTCGCGCGAAGACAAGATCGACGCGCTTGAAGTGGCCGCCTCGAAATTGGGGCGGCCTGCAGACCTGTTGGAAAAGGATATCTGGGTCGTTTGGGTCCTTAACGCCTTGTTCGACAGTGATCTTGGCGAACACCTGGTGTTCAAGGGAGGAACGTCGCTCTCCAAGGTCTATAAGGCGATTGACCGGTTCTCAGAAGATGTCGACCTGACATATGACATCAGGCAGATCATTCCCGATCTGATCAAGGATCCCGAAGATCCATATCCGCCAAGCCGCTCGCAAGCTCAGAAATGGACGGAAGCCGTTCGGGATCGCTTGGGCGAGTGGGTGGCGTCAAAAGTGGCCCCCATTTTGTCGGACAAGGTCAAGGCAGCGGCGCTCCCGGCAGAAATCCGTGTAGAAGGTGACAAGATCTATCTGAACTACGACGCGGTGCGCAGCGGTAGCGGATATGTTCGATCCTCAGTCTTGTTGGAATTTGGTGCCAGGTCCACAGGAGAGCCGGCGCAACGTCACGAAGTGGTTTGTGATCTCTCCCAAGCACTACCTGAGTTGCTCATGCCCGTCGCCACGCCTCGTGTGATGATGGCCGAACGGACGTTTTGGGAAAAAGCTACAGCTATTCATGCCTATTGCTTGCGGGGCACGTTTCGAGGCGGCGACCGTTATGTGCGTCACTGGTACGATCTTGATCGTCTGCAGGCTGTGGGTATCGCTGCACGGGCGCTGGAGGATAAGACGCTTGCTCAACATGTTGCAAAGCACAAGCAGCACTTTTTCCGCGAAACCGATCGTGCGGGTGCGACGATTAGCTATGCCGATGCGGTCTCAGGGTCGCTTTGCCTGATCCCAGAGGGTGAAGCCTTGGAGGCACTCGCCCAAGACTACCGGAAAATGCTGGAAGCGGGACTGCTTCAGTCAAACGCCATCGCTTTCGATCACCTATTAGCTCGTCTGATGGATCTTCAAGATCAGGCCAATAGGTGCCCTGAGTGAGGTGGGTCTCGCTGCTTGTTTTTGGCGTCATTGTAATCACCAGAAGGTTCAGCTTCATGCCTGATTGCATACCAATGGTGAGCAAAAAGAAACACGTCAAACCGGCTTTTAAATCGATCCCATCTTTGTCGCGGACTGCCGTGAGTTTTGAGCGGTGTTTAGGTTTTTGTGATGTGCAAAGTTTAGGTTTTCATGATTTTGGCCCCTCCTGCCCTTTGGCCAGGACCGCGCCCTACTCGGCCGGCTGCACGCAGCCGGCCTCCCCGAGCTGAAACGCCGCCTCTCCCTGCGACGTGCCGCTGGCGGTGCAGTCTCCTCCGGAGCCAGCCCGGCCAGCCGTCGCATTGTCGTGGCAACGCTTCATCTCGGCCATTCGGTAACGGTCGCTGGGGCGGGGCGGGTTGCCTTAATGGTCTCGTCCACCGCGCCTCAGCCGGTGTTAGTCCTCGCTTTGCCGGACATGCTGTTCTGCCATCCTTGACCGCAGACGATGTTCGATGAGCGCGGGGTGTTTTGGCTGTAGCTGTCAGAGGGCCGGTGATCAGCGCGATGCAAGAAACCGCAAATGATTGGGCTGCCGTAGAGGTTCCGTTCGAAATCCGGGTGAGCCGAGCACGGTATCGTTGCTTCGACGGTTTGCTTGAAATCGCTCAACCAGATGACACCGCACTCGACCAGATTGCCATGGATGCGATCGATCGCGCCACGTTAGGCAAGGCCCGGCAAAGCGCGAACCCTTCCGGCTAAGGCTCGCGGTTAGAGGGCAGAGAAGACACCGCCCCCCGCGGTATCTCCCTCGGCTGTTCACCCACTTTCCTTCGCGGCCACCGCACTTCTCCCGATGTCTGAGTTGCATGACATGCTGGTCGCAGCTGTCGTCCCGTCCACAAAGGTTGTCGCCGATCTTTTTCCCCTGCCCCTGCGGGTCATTCCTCGCGAGGCAAAAAGATCGGCGCCTGCCCCTCTCCGCTGCGCTTCGCCTTCGGTGTGGCCGGGCCTTGGCCAGCTGCAAGGTGACCATCATTGCAACGCAAACAAGGAGAAGAGCAATGACCACGAACTGCATCAAATTCACCAGCGCCGACATCGAAACCGCCAAGGGCGTCGGCTCCATCTCGACCCTGACCTTCGACCTCGACATCACGGTCGAACCCGTCGCGAGCACGAACCCGATGGCCCCCACGCACCGCGTCCTCGGCCGCTCCCCGCGCGGCAAGCTGGTCGAGTGCGGCGGCATCTGGAAGAAGCAGAACAAGGAGACCGGCGCCGACTACTACACGCTGACCATCCGCGACCACGGCTTCAACGCCAACCTCGGCAAGGCCGCGAACCAGGACGACTTGTCCCTGCAGGCCGTCATCCCCTGGGGGCCCAAAGACGCCGCCTGAGCCAAGGGCCAGACCGCTTCGGCGGTCTGGCTATTTCTCGTTCTTGGGTGCGCCTGATGGGCAGGCCAAAAAGCCGATGTCCGAAGAACGCCGAATATTTCGGACGCGGACGCCGAGGCGGGTCGTCAGACCGGATAGGTCGCGGACGCGGCTTCGATCTTTCAGTTCAGTGACAACATGCATCGCGCGAACCCGAGTCGGAACCGAAAGTCAGCAGCGAGAACTGGGAGCCCACTGAGCGAGGCAAGCGCACCCCTTCTCTCAGTCGAGCAACCCGTGCCTGGGTCGTCTTTGTGAAGCTCCCTGGGGCTGCGAACTCGCCCAGTGCCACAGGCAACGAAATCGCAAATCAACGTCATGCATCCCGGGGCAACGTCTCACGTCAGGGTCACCGCCGCGCGCCTTTCCGTCGACCTGTTGGCCTTAGGGATCGCTAGCCCGGGGTCGAGCGGTCGGCAACGCCTGGGGCAGGTTTCTGGACGGCTGCGCCTTGAGCGCTGCGGTGCACCGCTCACAACAAACCTGCCCCCGGCGTGCTCCATTTCATTCCGCCCCGTGCCGGGTGCAGCCCGCTCTCACGCCCCCGGTCTTTTCCACGATCCGTCCAACGACGATCAACGGAAAGGATCACACCATGACACTCGAACAATCCATCGACCTCGCCGAGCTGCAAGCCGACATGGCCTTCGAGGCCTACCTCGCCGCCTTTGATGAAGACGCCCATCCAGAGACCCTCGACAGCCTCGAGACCGAGGCGCTGATCGCCCGCAGCCGCTACGACGACCTGCGCAATCAGGGACTGGGTCACTGACCCAGACACCCCTGCGGGTCTTCGGATCCGCAGGGGTCTGACGCCGTCTATCAATAGCTTCCTGATGCCCTCAGAGGGTGTGACCCGCGCTATCTCGCGCGGGCCGTATTCGTGTTCCTAGCGCCCGATCCGTGACCGGCTCGGGCGCTCGATTTGCCTGTCGGCACCTGCTGATTGGGCAACAGTTTCAGCAGAGTTTTTTGACCTGATTGCCGCGCATCATTGTGGACTGCGCCCGTTCCATGCCGCGCTGCGCAGCGGTCTTGAGTACACCTCATTTCCCGCAAAAAGACACAACATGCAAAACGTAATATTGCGCAATGTGATGTATTGAAGTATAAGCGAAGGAGAGAAAGAAGACGTTGGCAGGATATGGCCAATGTTTGCACATTTTGTCCGAGGGGTCTGTCATGGGCGTTTCCCGCAAAGCTGAATGCTCCGCCGCACACGAACGCGATTGCGAGCAATCGCTGCCTCGCGGGCGTCTGCACATGCATCCTTTTCCTGGAAGCGGGAGAACGCCGTAGTGCCGAGGCCAGCGAAAAACCTGAAGCTTGAAGAGCGCATCGAAGTGGCGCGGCGCTTTGCTGCAGGCGAGAGCGCGAAGGCGCTGGCGGCGGCGTTTGGCATCTCTCCGCGCCACGTGAACCGGCTCGCGAAAGAGGGGGCGGGCGAGGGGATCGCGGTGCGGGACCCGAGCGAAACGGTCGCCTTCCGGGCCAGCCGATCCGAGCTTGAAGCGTTTGATGTCGAGTGGCGCGAACGGGGCTATGCCAACCGATCCCAGGCGCTCAATGCGGTGCTGCGCGGGCGGTGCGGGTTCCTTGATATACCCCGTGATCTGGTCGCCGAATTCTGCGCCGCATGGCGTCAAACGAAGGATGTGAGCGACGCCGGATTGGCGCTCGCCAAGGCGGTCCATCGTGGTCGGCTGGAGGTCTCGGAGGCGGATCGCGCGGTGCTGATCGAACTGCTCGATCTGGCGCAGTCCATTAGCCGTGAGATGGGCCGAATGAAGGATGCGGCGCAGGCGCTGCGTCATCAGGAGTGGCCGCAAAAGGAAGAAGGGCAGGGGACGGAGGGCGCGGTTCTGGAGAATGACCCGCGCGCGATCGGGAGCGGATTGAGGCTGGTGCGCAATGGCTGACCCTCTCGCCCTCTACACCTCGGTCATGGGCCGGCTCTGGGAGGATGAGCGCATCCGGGGCCAGGCCGCGGCGCGGATCGACGCGCGGCTGGCGGGCCGTCGGCAGGGTCGCAGTTTCGCGCGCGTTGGATCCATGTCGGCGCGCAACGCACTGAAGGCGGGGTCGGGCCAGAGCCGCGCGGCGGTGTTCAAACGGATCCGGGCGGGAGGCTGCAAGACGCGTGCTTCGCTGGGGGCACAGCTCTCCTACATCAATGACAAGGCGGTCTACACCTACTCGACAATGACCAACGCGCTGACCGATGCGGCTGTTCTCACGGATGAGCAGAAAGAGGACATCATCGAGGACTGGGCCGGGACCTGGCGCGGCTCGACCAAGCTCGGGTTCACCTCGCACATGCTGCTCTCGTTCCCGACCGACGTGACGGTCGACCAGGTGCGCGACATCGCCATGGACTGGACGGAGCATTTCTTCGAGAGCGGCGAATACGGCGATCAGTGGGACTATGTCCTCGCGGTCCATGACGACCGCGCGCACAAGCATGCGCATATCATCCTGAACAATCGCGGTGTCGAGAAGGGCACCTGGTTTTCGTGTTGGGCAGAAGGCGTGATGTCGCCGCAGCTGATGCGCGAGAAGCAAGCCGAAATCGCGGAACGCTACGGCGTGATGCTCGACGCCACCACCCGGCTCGAGCGCGGCATCTTCGAGAAGCCCGCCGGCATCGAAGAGATCTACCGCGCCAAAGAAGAGGCCCGTCTGCCGCGCGAGATCGTCATGACGGCCCAGGAATCCGCCATCGCGCAGGCGCAGGTGGTGGGCTTCGCCAAGGACTACAAGAACCTCGCCGACCTGCTGGACCGGATGGACCAGCGTCATATGGCGCGCGCCGTGCGCGGCATGGCGGACGGGCTTGGCTCGGGCACGCCGTGGAACTTCACCGAAGGAGAGATAGACATGAAGGACATCAAGACCGTCGGTGATGCGATCGACTATTCCGAGCGCACGATCGAGGCGCTGAGGCTCAAAGCCGAGGAACTGGACCCGGCCGAGCGCGCCGCTTTTGAAGCCAAGGCTGCGCCGATCATCGCGGACCTTTCGCAGATGGTGCCGGATCCGGACCTGCGCGCGCGCTTTGGCAAGCAGCTCGAAGAACCCTATCCGCCGGGGGCGGGCAGCGAAGTGCTGATCGCCGCGCTTAAGTCCGGTAATGACGAAGGGCTGCGCGACGTTCTTGAGCGCGCCGAGGAGGCAGGCATGGACAGCGAGGAGCTGGTGGCCCGGATCGCGGCGGGCGGCACGCGCAACTACGGCATGGCGCAGGACTGGGTCGAGCGGGACATGAACGCGGTGCTGGCCAAGGACGGCCTGAGCGTGGAGACCGCGAGTGACGACCAGCTCGACGCCGCGCTCGAAAAGGTCGACGGGGTGATGGACGCGCTGATGGAACGCGCCAAGGAACTTGGCGTCGAGATCGGCCGGACCCTCGCGGACGAGGAGGAGGCGACGCTGCCGCTCATCGACGAGGATGATCGGACGCCCAATCCCTATCTGCAGGAGCTCGCCGACATGCTGCGCGATGGCAATCTCACCGAGGATCAGGAAGAGACCGTCGAGCGGACCCTGCAATCCGAGCTCTTCAAGGAATTGGGGGAGGAGGGCTTGGCCGAACTCCGTCGCGGCAACTACGAGGTGCTGGACGTGGCCCTGCCGAGCAAGCTCGACCAGATCACCGTCACGCAGGAGTTCCTGGAGATGACCTTCGAGGAGACCGGCGACCAGGTCTTCACCGACCGCGCCGCCGGGTTGCAGCAGGACAAGGCGACCGAGGTCGCGCGGCTGCGCGGCCAGCAGGAGGAGCAGGAGTTGGGGCGTGATCTTGCCCGAAACAAAACACTAGACCGCGGACTCGACGACGAGATGGAATTCTAAAGGGGAGATGACCACCATGACCAAGACACTTCCCCTTTGGGCCGCGCTCCTCTTCGGAGTGATCTGCGGCGCCGTCATCGGCACCATCGTCGCCGCCTTCTACCTGACCCTGGCCCTGAAAACCGGCTTTGGCAGCTTCGACATGTTGGCGCTCTGGAAGGCCAGCGCCGGCACGCGCGCGGCACATCCCGAAGCTTTCAAGGTGGGCTTCGGCGCCGTCGGTTTCGGAGCCATCGGCCTCGGCGCGCTCGCGCTGGCTTGGACCTGGAAGAAAGAGCGCGACGACTACGGATCGGCCCATTGGCAGACCAAGGCGGAGCTGAAGAAGAACGACATGCTGCAGGCCCCCGGTAAGGGCTTCGTCTGCGGCAAGCTTGGTGCCCCGGCCTCGAAGGCGGAGTTCATCTCCTCGACGACCATCCCGCATGTGATGATGGTGGCCCCGACCCGCGCTGGTAAGGGCGTCGGCTTCGTGATCCCGAACCTCCTGAGCTTCGCGGGATCGGTCGTGGTGCTAGACGTGAAGGGTGAGAACTTCGAGAAGACCGCGCGGCTCCGGGCGCTGAAGGGCGACGAGGTCTATCGCTTCAGCCCGTTTGATTGGGCCAATGCCACGCATCGCTACAACCCGCTCGCCCGGATCGCGAAGGCCCCGAGCTTCGCGCAGCGTTTTACCGAGGTCTCGATCCTCGCCGACCTCTTCCTCGACAAGGACAACAAGACGCTCGATACCTTTTCGGAGGCGGGCAAGTCGATCTTCGTCGCGGCCTGCCTGCTGGCGATCCAACGCGGCACCCCGAACCTTGGCGAGGTGAACAAGATCGTCGCAGGAGGGGAATACAAGAACGCCCAGTACAAGACCTATGCCGACGAGGCCGAGGAAGACATCTTGCGCGAGCTCTGGACCAACGCCGCCTCGGCCTCATCGCGGCTGTTGACCTCGAACATCCAGGCGCTGATGACCGCCGGTCTCAAGCAATGGGACAACCCGGCGGTCCGCTCGGCCACCGAGGCGAGTGATTTTGATTTTTCGACCTTCCGCAAGACCCCGCAGTCGCTCTATATCGCTGTCTCCGAGGATCACATCGCGACCCTCGCCCCGCTCCTGCGCCTGATGTTCGCCGACCTCATCGCCTCGATCCGCCTCAACGAACCGGGCCCGGATGAGCCCTGGCCGGTCATGATGATGATCGACGAATTCCAGCAGATGGGGGCCATGCCCTATCTCGAACGCGCGATCCATTCACTGGCGAGCTACGGCGGCCGGGTTGCGATGATTGCGCAGTCTCTGGCTTCGCTTGACCGGATCTACGGACCCGAGGGCCGCGAAAGCCTCGAGAACGGGGCAGGGCTGAAACTCTACATCACCCCACGCGACCAGCGCACCGTGAAGGAGGTCTCGGCGGCCGTCGGCAGCACGACCCGCGAGGCGGTGACACGGATGTATGGCCGCAATAAGGGCTTCCTGGGCGCGACGTCGACCTCGGCGCGGCTGGAAGAGCGACCGCTGCTTTCCGAGACCGAAGCGCGCCTGATGGACCCCGACGAGGTCATCATCCTCGCCTCGCCGCAGCACCCGATCAAGGCGAGCCGGATCAAGTATTACGACGATCCCTTCTTCAAGGACATGCTCGCCCGCCAGGAGGGTAAGCCATTCCCCTATCCGCCGAGCGTGCAGGGCGTGGGGCCTTGGGGTGGCGAGAGTGGTGACGATGCCGGTGTGGGCGGGACAGACAAGCGGGTCGAACGCGCGCCTGTTCGGGATCGTTCGCAGCGCCGCGAGGCGCGCGCGATGAGCGTGATGGCGTTGGAGGCCGGGCGCAACCAGCCTGAGCCCGAGACGCTCGAGCGGGAAGCTGTTGTGCCGAAGGAATGGGAGGCTGTGTTGGATGCGCGGGGGGATTTCATCGAGGAATTGTTGGGCGGCTAAGGTTGGCTACGTCGTGAACGGCCCGGAGCTGCCGTCCATCGTCATCTCAGATTCCGCGCTGCGGCCCGTCATTCCGGCCGTTCGACCCAGTGTGCAGCATTTTCGCCTGTCGAGTGTCGGCAGAGCGGGACGTTGCTTCCTTTCGAGTTTCTGGAGGCAACTTCTGATTCTGGTTTTTTAACAAGTGTTTGAACGTTTCTGGTGCAACAGCCATTTAGCAAAAAACTCAAAATTCAACTGTGTTGGTTTGAGCGGCAACGTGTTAAGATACAAGGCTATTATCTTGTCCGAGACGGAGCTTAAGGACTTAATGTCGTTCTACTTTCACTATCAAGCAGAGTGTTCGGGCCGTTCAAACAGCCTGTCGCTACCGCGCAATTTAAGGATTTGACCTAAAAGTTGCATCTTTCTCAAATCCCCCTAAATGCCCTGCGCGCCTTTGATGCTACAGCGCGTCACGGCAGCTTTACCGCTGCCGCGCAGGAATTGTGCGTGACGCCTGGCGCGGTCGCGCGGCAGGTGCATCTGCTTGAGGACAGGTTCTCGGTACAATTGGTCACGCGTAAGGGGCCGCAGATCACGTTGACGACGGCGGGGGTGGCAGCGTTGCCTTCACTCCGGCGCGGGTTTGAGGAGCTTCAGAGATCGGTAGCCGAGATCCGCCGCGCCACCGAGACGCCCTCAATCACCTTGTCGGCGGATACGACCTTTGCGGCCATGTGGCTGGCCCCACGGCTCAAGGAGTTTCACGAGGCCGAAGCCCCGGCGCGCGTGCGCATCGTCTCCCAAACCGATATCGGCACCACGGTGCCGGACTACGTCGACATCATCGTTTCGTCCTTCCTACCGTGTCCGCCGGGGTTTTCTGAGCAGCTCTTGCACAAAGAAACCCTGATCCCAGTAATGTCGCCTAAGTTGTTTGAGCAACTGCGCCCAAAAGCACCCGCCGATCTGGCCCGGGCCGATCTGATCGTGATTGACGCAGTTGTGGATGACGACGCCAATGCCCTTGGTTGGCCGTTTTGGTTTGCGCATCATGGCGTGACGCTGGCAAAGGACGCGCCAATGTTGCAGGTCAGCCTGAATATCCTAGCCTATCAGGCGGCGGTGACGCATCAGGGCGTGGTTCTGGCCTCGCACCCGTTGGTCCGCGAATATCTGGAACGGGGTGATCTGATCGCCCCGTTTGGGCCGGAATACGGCATTGACGTGCCGCGCTATGCCTTTGTCAAAGAGACCCTGGCCAGCCCGCTGGTCGAGCGGTTCCTGGCGTGGCTCTCTGAGCATAGCGCCTCGATTTAAACGCGCTGACGGGTGCCTTGCGGGTCAAATGGTGGCTGGTGCAACACGCGCGCTTTGTGGGGTTTGCCAAGGACGTAGACCTCGACCTCTTCGTCCGGCGCCACGCCGTTCACATAGCCAAGCGCCAGCGACATGCCGACCGTGTAGCCATAGGTGCCGGATGAGACCTTGCCCACTGGTTTGCCATTCTTGAAGATCGGCTCGCCGCCCGTGGCATCGGCGTTTGATGCCCGGGTCTGATCCTCATCCAATGCCAGCAGTACCATCGTTTCACGTGGCGGCTTGGCCATATTGGCCGCCGCGGCCTCTTTGTTCAGGAACTCCTTGTCCATTTTGCACAGCCGCTCCATGCCCACCTCTTGCGGCCAATATTCGGGGCTATATTCGCGGCTCCAGGAGCCGTAACCCTTTTCGATGCGCAGGCTCATTAACGCGCGGGCGCCCACAGGGCCGCCGCCTATCGTGCGCGCGGTATCCAAGAGAGCCGCATAAAGGGCAATCTGGTCAGCCTCAGCGCAGTGGATCTCCCACCCCAGGTCGCCAGTGAACGAGACCCGCAGCGCCAGCGCATCGACACCTGAGATCTGGATCTTTTGCGAGCGCATGAAGGGGAAATCCTCGGTCGCAAAAGAGGTCTGGCAGAGCCCGCGCAACAGATCACGCGATTTGGGGCCGGCCACATTGAAGCCGCAGATCTCGGTTGTCTTGCTTTCAAATGTGGTGCCGTCGGGCAGCGGCACGGCTTTGAAAAACCGACTGTGATAGCGCTCTGCGATGCTGGAGCCCATGATCCAGAACTCCTGCTCGCCGGTGCGGGTGACGGTGAAATCCCCGGCAATCCCGCCGCGCACACCGATCAGCGGCGTCAGGCAGGACCTCCCTATGGCCTTCGGCATCCGATTGGCAAAGACCGCATTCAAATACGCCTCGGCTCCCGGCCCCTTGCAAATATATTTGGCGAAGTTCGAGATATCGATGACGCCCACATGCTCGCGCAGCATCCGGCATTCGGCCCCAACCGGACCCCACCAGTTCTGGCGGGTGAATCCGTCGGTGTCCTTGGTGCCCGGTTCGTCGGCGAACCATTGCGGATGTTCCCAACCGAAGTTCAGACCAAAGACCGCGCCCATCTCTTTCTGCATTTCATAAACGGGGCGGGTGCGCACCGGGCGGCCTGCCTCGCGTTCTTCGTTCGGGAAATGGATGGCAAAGCGCTTGGCATACTGGTTCTCAACGCGCGCCTTGGTGAAGGCTTTGTCTGCCCAATCCCCGAAGCGCGCCACATCCCAGACGAACATGTCATATTCGGTTTCGCCTTCGATGATCCACTGCGCCGCCATCAGGCCCATACCCCCGGATTGGGAGAAGCCCGGGATGATACCGGCGCAGCAGAAATAATTCTCCAACTCAGGGACGGGACCAAAGAGCACGTTCGAATCCGGCGACCAGATCATTGGCCCGTTGATTACGCGTTTGATCCCGGCTTCACCCACCACGGGCATCCGCTCAACCGCGTTCATCACATTGTCTTCGATGCGCTCCAGATCGTCGGCAAAAAGCTCATGCGCGAAGTCGAGCGGTGTGCCCTCTTCGGCCCACATCCGCATGTCGGTTTCATAGGCGCCGACCAGCAGGCCATTGCCTTCCTGACGCAGGTAGTATTCGCCATCGCGGTCGGACAGGACCGGCAGCCGCTTATCCATCTGGGCCACCTTGTCGATGGTGTCGGTGACGAAATACTGATGCTCGGTCGGTTGCAGCGGCAGCGTCACGCCCGCAAGAGCCGCAACTTCGCGCGCCCATAGGCCCGCGGCATTGACCACCCACTGCGTGTGGATATTGCCTTTTGGCGTTTCGACAATCCACGAGCCATCCTCTTTCTGCACCGTCGCCGTGACCGGGGTGAAACGATGAATCTCCGCACCCCGCTGCCGCGCGCCGACCGCATAGGCATTGGTCACGCCGGAGGGGTCGACATTGCCGCCATTGGGTTCGAACATGATGCAGCGCACCCCGTCGAGATTGAGCAGCGGGTTCAGTTCCAGCGCTTTGGTCGCATCGATTTCATAGAAATCCATATTGTAGAGCTTGGCTTTGGCCGCTTGCAGGCGCAGTTGGTGCTCCCGCTCTTCGGTTAGGGCCGTGTAGATCGTGCCGGTGCGGAAGACGCCGCAGCTCTGGCCAGTCTCTTCCTCCAACTCATCATAGAGCCGCATCGTGTAGTCCTGAATGCGGCTGACATTGGAATTGTCATGCAGGCCGTGGATATTGGCTGCCGCATGCCAGGTGCTGCCCGAGGTCAGCTCGTTCCGCTCCAAGAGCATCACATCCGTCATGCCCAGTTTCGCAAGGTGATAGAGGATCGAGCATCCGATGACGCCGCCGCCGATGACGACGACCTGAGTTTCCGTTTTCATAGGGCTGTCTTTCGTGTTGTCTCTGCCCCGGCTTCTCCGGGGGGAATGTCATAACCAAAGGGGATGGCGGCAGTGCGGAGTCGGTCCCAGACGCTGCGCGCCCAGGTATAGGGTGCCAGAATGCGGAAGCGGTCGCGTGCGGTACGTTCGATCAAGACGGCGACCTCATGCATGCCGGTTTGCGCGAAACGGCCCACCGGGAACTGGCTGAGGCCGAAATCCATGGGCGCCGTGCGTGACAGGACATCCGCCGCATGGGCGCCCCGCAACACGATGGCGGTTTTGGAATGCGACAGGTCGAGCGTGACCAGATCGGGCGCCTCGGGCACGGGCAATGGCCCCTCGGATTGGATCAACACACGACCCGGCGCGGTGCGGTAGAGCCTGCGGCCCTGGGCAATGGCAACGGTTTGATAGTCCGGCGGCAGGGTCAGCCCCAATTGTTCGGCCAACTCGGTGAGCTTGTCGTCGAAGCTCTCCCAGCCGGCGATCTGCAAAAGCGCGCCGAGGCGCTCTTCGGCCAAGGTCAGGCGATCAGCCGTCCGTGCGGGCGTGCCATAGCTGCCCGCGATCAAGGCCTCGTAAAGCGCAGAGTGATATTCAGCCATTTTGTCGCTCTCCTTCCGGGTCAAAGAAATGATGTGAGATCAGGCGGGCGCTGGAGGTCTGGTTCTCCAGAAGGTTGACGATTTGGACCTCCTCCCCCAGCCGCGCCTGACCGTTTTTGACGAAAGCCATCGCGATGTATTTGCCCAGGGCGGGCGAATAGGTGGCCGAGGTCACCCAGCCCTCGCCATGCCCTTCCGGCGCGGCGCCCTTGGCAAAGATTAGCGATCCGCCCCGCGCGCCCTCATCGCCCTCGACCAGCAACCCGACAAGCTGCGCCCGGTCCTCGCTTTGCAGTAGCGGACGATGGCGCAGCACGCTGCCCACGAAAGGCTTTTTGGAGGAGGCAAGCCCCGCCAGCCCCAGATCCTCCATCGTTGTGCGCCCGTCGAGTTCCGGCCCGGCCACATGACCCTTTTCGATACGCAGGGTGCCCATGGATTCAGTGCCATAGGCGATGATCCGATGCGGCGCGCCCGCCGTCATGATCGCCTGCCAAACGGGCTGGCCATGGCCCGAGGGCGTGTAGATTTCGTATGCCAGTTCGCCCGAGAAACTCATGCGATGCAGCCGCACGGGGTGTTCCGCAATGGTCGCTTCGACAAAGCTGTTATTGGGCAGCGCCTCGGGCGAGAGGTCAACATCCGGGCAAAGTGTCTGCAACAGCGCGCGCGATTTCGGACCGGCCAGCGCCATGGCGGCGAATTGATCGGTCAGGCTGGTGACATGCACCTTCAGGTCCCGCCAGTCGCTTTGCAGGCGCCGTTCGAAATCGGCCAGGATCTTGGCGGCATTGGCGGTGGTGGTGGTCATGAAATACTCATGCTCCCCCAGCCGCGCCGTCGCGCCATCATCCAGCACGATCCCGTCCTCGCGCAGCATCACGCCATAGCGGATGCGCCCCGGTCTCAGGCTCTTCCAGCCATTCGTGTAAACCCGGTTCAGGAAGGTGGCCGCATCGGGGCCCTGCACCGCGATCTTACCGAGGGTCGAGACATCGACCAGCCCGATATGAGCCCGCACATGCGCCGCTTCGCGCCGGTAAGCGGCCCCGACATCCTCATCCCCTTGCGGATAATACCAGGCGCGTTTCCAAAGCCCCGCCTCGGCCAGTGCAGCGCCTTGGGCGACATGCCAGTCATGGATCGGCGTCCGCCGCGTGGGGCGCACATGCGCGCCATGATCCTGCCCGACCAAGGCGCCAATGGTGACGGGCGTGAAGGGCGGGCGGAAGGTGGTGGTGCCCGCTTCGGCAATCTCGCGCTCTTGGAGGTCGGCCATGCGCGCTAGCGCGTTCACATTGGCCAGTTTGCCCTGATCGGTCGCCATGCCGGTGGTGGTATAGCGTTTGAGATGCTCGACCGAGACGTAACCTTCCAGATGCGCCTGATCGATATCCGAGAGCTTCACGTCATGTTGCAGGTCGACAAAGGCCTTGCCCTTAACACCCGGCGCGCACCAGACCGGGCCGAAATTACCGCTCCAAAGCGGCCCACCGTCGAAGCTTTCCGGCACCGTACCCGCATCGCCATCCGGTCCGGCGGCCTCTGACCCACGCGCGAATCCGTCGGTGATGATCTGGGCCATTTCCATCGGCGCTGTCACCAAACCTGCGGGCTGCAGATGAGCCTCGAACAAGGCCCGGGGGATGAAACAGGCGGACTCGGGCCTGTATTCGGGGGTTTTATAAAGCTGGCTCCAAAGGTGGACATTGGGCGACCATCCCGCAGAGGCGGCGATCAGATCGCAGGCGAGTTGTAGCGGTTGGCCATTCTGGTCCAACGGCGCCACAAGCGCAGAGGTAACGCACTTGCGCCCGCGCGCCGCGATCACCGCGTGGCCTCTCAGAACGCGTATTCCCGCTGTCTCCGCCTGTTCGCGTAAGGCCTGGGGCACCTCGGTTCGGGTGTCGACGACGGTGACGCCCGCGCCCGCACTCGCCAGATCGATGGCGGTGGCATAGGCGCTATCATTATTGGTCGCGACAAGCGCGGTTTGCCCCGCCAGCACCGCGAACCGGTTGAGATAGCTGCGCACCGCACCTGCCAGCATCACGCCTGGCAGGTCGTTATTGCCAAAGACCATAGGGCGCTCAATTGCGCCGGTCGCCATCACCGCGCGGGGCGCATGAATCTGCCAATAGCGCTGGCGCGGCTGGCCTTCGCAACCTGAAAGATGCTCCACCATCCCATAGGTGTCGCTGTCATAGGCCCCGAACACGCTCGCGCGGGTCAGGATGCGGATATTGGGCAGCGTGTGCAATTCAAGCTCGATCTGTTTCAGCCAGAAGTCACTCTCACCGCCCACGGGATCGCTCAGGATGGCGCCACCAAGGACGGTATCCTGCTCGGCCAGAATGACCCGCGCCCCTTTGCGTCCCGCGGCCAAAGCCGCCGAAAGCCCCGCCGCGCCGCCGCCGATCACCAGCACATCGCAGGTAGTCGTGACTTTCTCGTAGGTATCGGGATCAGGCAAATGCACAGCACGACCCATGCCAGACGCGCGGCGGATGAAGCGTTCGCACCACATCCAGAACCCGGTGCCAGAAAACGGACCGATGAAGGTCTTGTAATAGAACCCGGCGGAGAAAAACGGCGACAGCAGATTGTTCACAGCGCCGATATCGAGGTGAATATTGGGCCAGGCGTTCTGGCTGGCGGCGACCAGCCCGTCTTGCGCCTCGACACATGTGGCGCGGGTATTTGGTTCGCGAAAGGCGCCCTCATGTAGCGTGACCATGGCGTTCGGTTCCTCGACGCCCGCCGAATAGACGCCACGACGCCGGTGATATTTGAAACTGCGCCCCACCGTTTTGTGGCCCGCCGCCAGAAGAGCCGAGGCCAGCGTGTCGCCCTCAAAACCCGGCAAGTCCCTGCCGTCAAAGCACATGGTGACCGGGGTGTCCCGGTTGATCCGCCCGCCTGTCGTTAACCGCTTCATGACGAGGCCTCACTGGCCAAATGGCAGGCGCTGACCTCATGAGTCAGGGTGTTGCGTTCAAGCACCAGCCATTGGCGGCAGCCCTGGACGTGATGCCAATATTCTCGATGCCAGCCGCGCGGGTTGTCACGGGTGAAGACATAGTCGACCCAAAGGGCCGGATCGGTCTCGTGCTCATCCGGGCGTTTGACGGTTGCGTCACCGTAATAGGAGAACTCGGTCTCGCTGCGCTGGCCACAGATGGGGCAATGGATACGGATCATTACGTGCCCCTCATTGTTGGTTCGGATGAGGGCCCGCGCCCTTTTCATCAATGGTGCCGCCGCGCGCGAAGCGGTCGAGCGTATAGGCGGCGTTGTCGGGGTGGGGTTCGTCTTTGGCGATGGTCCAGGCAAAGCAATAGCCCGAGGCCGGGATCGTCTTGAATCCGCCGTAACACCAGCCACCGTTGAAATAGAGCCCGTCGACCGGCGTGCGCGTGATGATGGGAGAGCCGTCCATGGACATGTCCATCACCCCCGCCCAATGGCGCAATAGTTTTAGGCGGGACACCCCCGGCACCAGCGATTTCGCCGCCGCCAGCGTATGCTCGACCACCGGCAGGCCGCCGCGTTGCGCGTAGCTGTTATACATGTCCAGATCGCCGCCCAGAACCAGCCCGCCCTTGTCGGACTGGCTGATATAGAAATGCCCCGCGCCGTAAGAGACGACCGTGTCGATGAAGGGCTTATAGGGCTCGGTGACAAAGGCCTGCAGGCTGTGGCTTTCAATCGGCAGGCGCAAACCGGCCATTTTCGCCAGATGCCCCGAATGGCCTGCCACGCAGAGCGCGACCTTCTTGGCACGGATATCGCCTCGGTTGGTCTGCACACCGGTGATCTTGCCGCCGTCAAATAGGAACCCCGTGACCTCGCGCTTTTGCAGGATATCGACGCCGCGCCTGTCCGCGCCGCGCGCATAGCCCCAGGCCACCGCATCATGGCGCGCCGTACCCGCCCGGCGTTGCAGGATCGCGCCATGGATCGGGAAGCGGGCATTGTCATAGTCGAGATAGGGCAGATCGCGCTGTACCTGCTGACGGCTCAGCAATTCCGCGTCAATCCCGTTGGCCCTCATCGTGTTGCCGCGCCGTCTCGCAGCATCAATCTGACCGGGTGAGTGCAGCAGGTTATACTGCCCGCGCTGCGAGAACATGACGTTGTAGTTCAGGTCCTGACTCAGATTCTCCCAAAGCTTCATCGACCGTTCGTAGAACATCGTGTTGCCAGGCAGGAAGTAGTTCGAGCGGACAATCGTCGTGTTCCGCCCAGTATTACCGCCGCCCAGATAGCCCTTTTCGACGACGGCGACATTGGTGATCCCGTGTTCCTTGGCCAGATAGTACGCGGTGGCCAGCCCATGCCCGCCCGCGCCAACGATCAGAACGTCATATTCGGGTTTGGGTTCGGGGTCACGCCAGGCGCGCGGCCAGCTTTTGTTGCCTTTCAGCGCATTGGTGAAAACCGAGAGGGCGGAATATCTGCTCATGACGCGCACCGGACGGGAATTTGCGGCAGCGCAAAACCCACAACGGCCTTACACACCGCGTCGAGACTGTCGAAGCTCGGCACCGGCAGGTCGAGATCGCGGAACAGAAGAGAGAACTCGGTGCAGGCCGTAACGAGGCGGTCGACACCCCGGTCCCGCATCTGCCCTGCAATCTCCGTCAGACTTGCGCGCGCCTGAGAGGTGGGGCCCTCGGCCTTGATCGTCTGGATCAGGTGCAAGAGCTTACCATCATCCTGCGGATAGATCATGTGCAACCCGCGCGCCTGCATCGGCGCGTCGAACAGTCCGGTCAGGCGTAAGGCGGGTGAGCCCAGAAGGCCCACGCGCGCGCCAGGCCCCATGGCGCCGGCGATCTGATCGGCCACGGCCTCGACCATGTTAATCAACGGGATGTCGCAGCCCGCCTCGATCACCGGGGCATAGCGATGCGCGGTGTTGCAGGGCATGGCCAGCGCTTCGGCGCCCATATCCTGCAACCGTTGCGCCATCCGGGCCAGCACCGGGCCGGGATCTTCGCCGGTCCGGTGGATCAGATGGTCGATACGCGAGGGCACTTGCGGGTTGTTATCGACCAGCAGCGGGATGTGATCCTGGTCGCACTTGGCCGGGGTCGCCTCGATGATGCGCTGCATCATCAGCACCGTGGCCTCGGGGCCCATGCCGCCCAATATGCCGATCGTTTTGGGCACTGCCATCCGCCCGCTTAGGCCGCTTTCCAGCGATCCGAAAAGTCGAACGCACTGTCATAGCCGAAGAGCGCGACCGAGCCGCCGGTATGCAGGAAGACGACGCGCTCCTCCTTGCTGAAATGGCCTTTGCGGATCAGATCGATGAGCCCCGCCGCCCCCTTGGCCGAATAGACCGGGTCCAGCAGGATGCTCTCCAACTCGGCAAACATTGCGATCGCCTCAAGCCCGCCTTCAGTCGGGATGCCATAGCCGTCGCCCACATAGTCGGTGTTTGCGACCACATCCTCACGCGCGACCACACCGGCGCAGCCCAGATTCTCTGCCGTGGCGACGGCCAGATTATAGACGTTTTCTTCCTGCTTCGGCTTTGGCGCGCGCACGCCGATGCCCAGAAGGGGGATATTGGCATTGGTGGCTTTCAATCCGGTGATCAGCCCCGCCTGCGTGCCTGCCGAGCCGGTCGCGTGCACGATGTGATCGACCCGCAAGCCGCGATCATTGAACTGGCCCAGCATCTCGAAAGCGCAATTGACATAGCCCAAGGCACCGGTCGGGTTCGAGCCGCCGCCGGGGATGGTGTAGACAATGCGGCCCTCGGCGCGGAATTTCTCGGCCACGGCCTCCATCTCGGCATTCATGTCGAGGCCACTGGGGCGGGTTTCGGTGGTTGCGCCATGCAGATGGTCCAGCAGGACATTGCCGTTATTCTTGTAGTTGGCGTTGTTCGAACCGGTGCGGTCCTCCAGCAGCAGATGGCAGTCGAGCCCCAGCTTGGCGGCGAAAGCCGCCGTTTGGCGCGCGTGGTTCGATTGTGTGGCGCCCTGGGTCATCACAAGATCGGTGCCCTGCAACTCGGCCTCGGCCATCAGGAATTCCAGCTTGCGGGTCTTGTTGCCGCCGGTCGAAAGCCCGGTGCAATCGTCACGTTTGATCCAAATCTCGGGTCCGCCTAGCTCTTTCGACAGACGCTCCAGCGGTTCCAGCGGCGTGGGCAGATGGGCGATGAAACGGCGGGGATAGCGGGCAAGGTGCATAGATGTGAGACCTTATGATTAACGAACGGCGGCAGACGGCTCGCGGGTGGTTGGGGCATTGGCCGGAAGGCAGGTATTTTGGTGATCTGAAAACCGTCTTTTGCGGTCTTCGGTTGGCGTGACGCCGAAGTGTTTTCGATAGCATTTAGAGAATGCAGAGGTTGACTTGAATCCAGCCGCTAAAGACGCTGAAACAAGTGATACCTCTGGATCCCACACGAGGAACCGCGCATGGTTAAGGCGCAACGTTCGGTATACGCTGTGCGGAGAAGCCCCAAGAACTCTTTGAAATTTTCGCTCAATCTGGCGCATGGAAATGCCGATGACGCGCGATATGTCCACCATGGAGAGCGGTTTCTCCAGGTTAGACTGCATTCGCCTGATGCAGGCCCGGACAAGATAGTCTTGACTAGCACTTTGCTCAAGCTGACAGCTTTCAATCGATAGCGTGCTTACGGGTGTTTCGCTCAATCCCAGCTGTGCGCTCACCAGCTTTTTGGTCTCGGGCCCGAGGTCATGTCCGACCATCTCAAGTGCAAGTTGGAGGCCCGCACCTCCCGCGATTGCGCTCCAGATCGGGCCGTCAATCCAGATCGGCTGATCAATGAATTCATCGGCCCAACCTCTTTCCTTAAAGACGGCTCTGAAATTTGGATGTACCGCTACAGTTCGCTGTCGGCAGTGTCCAACTTGGGCTGCTAGAAAGACCGCACCTCCGCAAAACGCTGAGATCTTCGATTGCCATATACGCGCGGACACCTTTGTGCGGATCTTGGGATCCAAAGACCAAACGTTGCGGTGATCACCTAGGAAAAGAAGCGTTTCACCGCAGTTCGGTCGCTCTCCACTTTCGCCGAGAAAGTCCTGCAATCCATCGAAGTGGCTCAACCCGAACCGAGCATATCCCATGACGTCGTTTGCTGTCTGGAAGATTTCAGTTGCCGCCGATATCGCAAATTCCGGCCTGCTCGGGCCAAGGATGAAAGAGATTTTTCGGACGGCCGTATCACGATGGACCGGGCGAGGGACCGGCGCGCTGTGGCTGTATTGGTAGGAATTGGTTTTGCTTTGGTAGGTCATTGCGCCTCCCTCAACAGACCACACAGCAACGCTTGAAGGGTCGTGTCAGCCGCCGGATCCAGTACAATGGCTGCAATCCGCTTCTGCACCGTGTCTGGGATCACCCCGGCTGCGTATTTCCGGAACTTCGCGACGAGGGCGGCATCGCTTAGTGGATTGTCGTAGTTGCCTGCCGCCACATGAGGACTGGATTTGAGCACGCGGCCGTCTTTGAGGCTCAGGCTGACATGGGCATAGCGCTCTTCGGGGAAGGCCGCGTTGTAGTCAGCCCGTTCCGAAAATGTGATCAGATCGGCCAGTGCAAGCACCTCTGGCCGGTTGATTATCTTGGGATCAAGATGGCCCGGCAGAACGTCGCCGTGAATAAAAAAGAGTGCGACGGACACCGGCAGGCTATACTGGGCCTCATCCCCGTCCGTCGGGCGAGTGGTGGCCAATCTGGTTGCCTCGTGGAAGGTGCAGACTTCAAGTGTCTCGATGTCTTCGGCGGCAAACGCGTGTTGCTGGCGGAGCGTCCTGATCGCCTCTATCGGCGGCTGTGACCAGCGGCAGACAGGATAGGCCTTGAAATTCATCTCAAGCATGCGCCATCGCTGGCCCAGATCTGACCAGAGATGCGCAACCTCGTGGGCTTCGCAGGTGATCGCGGGCGCCCCGGTAAAGCCATCCTCGGCCAGATCCGCGGCGCTGACGCCCACCATCGCGCCCCAGCCCGAGCTGTCCTTGACCATGGTGGGGTGGTCAATCGCGCGCATCATCTGCGCTCGTGGGCCGTAATATTCCGCAATTCCAATGGCATGGCGGAACTGATCGCGTGAAAATCCCCTGATCCGGGCCACCATGGCCGCGCACCCCAGGGCGTTCCAGGCGCCGGAGCTGTGGTAATCCGCGACCGTTGCGTGCAGCGACAACCCCGCGCGCAAGGCGATCTCGTACCCCACAACCAGATGGGTCAGAAAATCGTCGAGCCGTATCCCGAGCGATGTCCCAAGCTCGGCCAGAAGGGCGGGCAATAGGGCCGCGCCCGCATGGCCTTTGCAGGATTGGTGACCGTCATGACCGTCAATCGAGTCAATCGCGATGGCGCCTGCAAAGGCAAATCCGGGCGGGCTGACGGGCCGTCCGTCAAAGAGCATCGGCACCGCGTCCTCGCTCGTGCCATAGCGTTTGGCGGCGTGATTGCTCGCGATCCGGGCCGACGGCGTGTTGGCGCCCGCCGCCCAGACCCCCACCAGGTCGACCAGACAGCGCCGCGCCTGGTGCATGACTTCGGGCGGGATATCGGCGGGGGTCAAACGGCTGGCAAAATCATAAGCATCTGCAAAACTGTCAGGCATCCAACGCCCCTCCTTCTTCGGTGCGCTTGGCAACAAAGGCGGCCAGTTCATCGCGAATGTCCGGGTCCAACGCAGGTTCGGTATAGGCCTGCAGCAAGCCATCCGAGATCTGCGCCGCACGGGCGAATGCGTCGGGCGCGCCGCCCTCGGTCCATGCGCCGAAATTGCGCCAATCAGACAAGATCGGCGCATAAAACGCGGTCTCGTAGCGCTCCAGCGTATGTTGCGTGCCAAAGAAATGCCCGCCGGGTCCAACCTCGCGCATGGCATCGAGCCCGTATTCGGCCTCTGCCGTGTCAATCGGCGTGTGGCTAAGCATAAGCGACTGGATCAGTTCTGCATCCAGAACCATCTTTTCAAACGAGGCCGTCAGCCCGCCCTCCAGCCAGCCAATCGCATGTTGCACAAGATGCGCCTGGCCGTCGATGGCGGCCTGGAGCGAGAAGAGCGATTCATAGGCCGCCTGCGCATCCATAGCGTTCGAGGCATTGGCGTTCGAGGCGCGGAACGGCATGTTATAGAACCGCGCCATCTGCCCGCCCGCGATGATCGCGCGCACATTTTCCGGCGTGCCAAAGGCGGGCGCGCCCGATTTCATATCCACATTCGAGGTGAAACAGCCATAAAGCACCGGCGCGCCCGGGCGCACGGCCTGGGTGATGGCGATGCCCATCACCGCCTCGATATTCTGCTGCAACAGCGCGCCTGCCAGCGAGACCGGCGCCATGGCACCTGCCAGTGTGAAGGGCGTGATGATGACCGGCTGGTTGCGGCTGGACATGGCAATCAGCCCGTCCAGCATCGCCTCGTCAATCAGAAGCGGCGAGTTGATGTTCACATTGGTGATTGCGACGGGCCTGGTTTCCAGATCAACTTCCGAGAGGCGCTGGGCGATGCGGTTCATCTCCAGCCCGTCTTCGATCCGCGTGGCGCCAATCGCATAGAGGCGGAAGGGCTTGTCGGTCAGGGTCAGGAAATCGAAATTGCAATTGAGATGACGGGTCGCGACGGGCAAATCCGTCGGCTCGACCGGATTGCCGCCAAAGGCATTGACTACATTGAGCTGTTGCGAGAGCCGCAGAAGGTTTTGAAAATCCTCATAATTGCCGGGGCGCCGCCCGCCTTTCAGATCGGAGGCATTGGGTGCGCTGGCCACGGACATGAACGCCACCTTGTCCCCGCCGATATAGAGCGACCGCGCGGGCGTTCTGGAATGCAGCTCAAAACCGCTCGGGGCGGTGGACAAGAGCTGCTCGACCAGCGCGGGGTCCATCCGCACCATCTCGCCCGCGTCATCCACATCAGCGCCCGCCCCGCGCAATATCTGCCGGGCGCGGGCCGATTGCACTTTCATGCCGCTGTCTTGCAGGAAGCGCAAAGTACGTTGGTGGATATCGGCGACCTGATCTTCGCTGAGGATAACGCGGCGTTCAGCGGTGATCGACCATTGGTGCGCTGCTTCTTGCGGGAGGGGTGATACACCGGATCGCCGCCCTCGTTTCCTGCCACTTCGCGCCATAGCACCTCCCGTCGGTTGCACGAACAGAAGCATCTGAGGCATATCAGGCCGAGCAATCCGTACGATTACCCATGTATAGCTGAGAAGATCGTCAGTATTTTAACGATCTTTTGTAACATAATTTTAAGTTTTTCTCCAAATAAAGCGCGTAGCTTCGAACTAGACCTTACCCAAAGCTGACGTTGGATCTGGGTGCAGCATGCGGTAGTTTGGGCTCTCTGCCGCCGTTAGCCGCATCGCGACATCATTGGGGATTGGCCCAGATCCCACCGACAGGGACGGCCCTTTGCTGCCGTTGACCACCGCTCTTCTCCGCTGCGGCGCGGCCCGTCGAACCGGCCGTTCGCTGCACCCGCAAAATCAAGGGTAGGTTAAATTCACAGTCTGCGGGACAAAGTGAATTTTTTCCGCGGGCGCACCTACGGTCGCTCGCGGGTGATCCAGTCAAGATGGAAGCAGAAAGCGAATCCAATTTTCCAGCAGGCTGCCGGGTATAATTAACTCTGCTGTCTGGACAAAGTCTCGTCCGGGCGTGCATTTCTTCGAATGTCAGGTTTATCCCCACTTTTGCCGGATTGAGGGAGCAACGATTGAGAAAATACGAGTTGCCAGCGTTGTCCCAACTTCACACCTTCGAGGCGGTGTCCCGGCGATTGAGCTTTACCTCCGCCGCGGACGAGTTGTGCCTGACGCAAAGCGCTGTAAGCCGTCAGATCATTTCTCTGGAAACGGCGCTTGGGTGGAAGCTGTTCACGCGAAAGCACCGCGCCATAGAACTGACCCCCGAAGGGCGGCAGCTATACGATGCTGTCACACGAGGTCTTGACGAAATCGGGCGTTGTGTCAGCGAACTGCGTGCTGCGGTCGAGATGCCGCAGATCACGGTCGCGGCATCGGTTGCCTTTTCCTATTACTGGCTGATGCCGAGGCTGGAGCGTTTTTCCGAACGGCGTCCGGAGATCGACCTGCGCGTGCTTGCAACGGATCAGAAGGTCGACCTGACGCGGCAGGACGCCGATGTCGCTGTGCTTTACGGAGACGGCAATTGGGATGGGGTGGTGGTCCGCCGGCTTTTTGCCGAACGTGTCTACCCGGTCTGCAGTCCGGGCTATCTGGCCAGTCATCCTGAATTGCAGCGCCCGCGCGATCTGCTGGATCAGACGCTGCTGCACCTCGACGGCGGCGGGAATATATGGGGGGATGTCAACTGGCAGGTATGGCTGGCGCGGCAGGGGGTCACGGGTCAGCCTGTGCGTCGGGGTATCCGGCTCAACAGTTATCCGATGGTTCTGCAGGCGGCCGAGGCTGGCCGGGGTGTCGCCCTGGGGTGGAGCTATATCACCGACGAAATGCTGGAGACGAACCGTTTGGTCTGCCCGTTCCAGTTCCCTCTGGAAACACGGTTTAGCTATTACGTTGGCGCATCCGTGGACAAGGCTGCGCACCCGATGATTGCAGATTTTATACAGTGGATATTGGAAGAATGCGGATAGGTCGTAGCTTTCGCATGATATCATGGAATGATACGCATTCGAAATGATCGTTTGCGAGGATCTCTGATCCATAGCTAGCTGGGCCTCGTGAAACGTCGCGAGGTCGCCCATGCTTGCAATTGACACCAGAAGGTCAGTCCGTCGAGGTCGCAACAAGGCCGAGGCCTCTTCTGCGGTTCGGCCCATCAGTCCTGGCATGTTTGGTGGACGATACCGGCCGCTCAGCCAGTCGGAGATGGAGCGCATCCACGCGCTGGTGCTGCAACTGCTGGCCGATCTGGGACTGTCTCAGGTCACACCCAGTCTCGAGGCCCGCGCTGTAGCGGCCGGCTGTCATGTCGACGACGCCGGCCGCTTGCGTTTTCCTCGCGCGCTTGTCGAGGATGTGATCGCCCGCACGCGGCGAAAGTTCACCTTGCACGGCATCGACCCCGCGCATGACATCGAGATCGCAGCCGGGCGCGTTCATACCGGAACCGGCGGCGCCGCCCCGACAATCATGGATTTTCACAGCGGTAAGTACCGTGAAAGCACGGTTGCCGATCTTTACGATATCGCACGGCTGGTGGACCGGATGGACAACATCCATTGGTATCACCGCTCGGTCGTCGCGCGGGATACGAACACGATCCTCGATCTGGATATCAACACCACCTACGCCTGCCTTTCGGGCACCACGAAGTCCATTGCCGTCAGCTATACCGACAGCGCCAGCGTTCGCGCCGTGATCCCGATGCTTGATGCCGTTGCGGGCGGCGAGGGCAAATTCCGCGAACGTCCGTTCTGCACGGCGGTCTGTTGTCACGTTGTTCCGCCGATGAGGTTCGCGACCGAAAGCTGCGATGCGCTGGAAGCGGCGGTCGAGGCCGGAATGCCGATCCTTCTCGTAGCCGCCGGACAGGCCGGGGCGACCGCTCCTGCAGCATTGGCCGGGGCTGTGGCGCAGGCCTGTGCCGAGGTGCTGGCCGGATTGGTTCTGTGCAACATCATCGACCCGAACTGCCGGGGCATCTTTGCTACATGGCCCTTTGTCAGCGACCTGCGGACCGGGGCCATGTCCGGAGGCTCGGGTGAACAGGCACTTCTATCGGCCGCTTGCGCGCAGATGGCCGGTTTCTATGACCTGCCAAATTCGGTTCCTGCGGGCATGACCGACAGCAAGCTGCCAGATATGCAGGCGGGTGGAGAAAAAGGCTACACCATTTCGCTCGCCGCCCATGCTGGGGCCTCGATGATCCACGAATGTGCGGGGATGCAGGGCAGCCTGATGGGCACCAGTTTCGAAAGCTATGTGCTGGACAACGATCTGATCGGCGCCATCCTGCGCACGGTCAAGGGGATCGAAGTCAGCGAAGACACGCTCAGTTTTGATGTGATCCGAGACGTTGTTCTGGGGGAAGGTCATTATCTTGGTCACCCGCAGACCTTTGCGCGCATGAAAACGGATTATCTTTATCCCGGGATCGCTGATCGCCGCAGCATCAGCGCGTGGGAAGATGCCGGCGCCCGCGACGCCCGCGACGTGGCACGCGACAAGGTCCAGAAGATCCTTGGAGAGCATTATCCGAGCCACATTGCCGAAGATGTGGACCGCAAATTGCGCGACAACTTCAACATAATTTTGCCGAGGACCCGGATGTTTGCCGGAAATGGCACTTGGTAGCCCCAACGGGAAAGGAACAAACGATGCAAACACATGCGAAGGTGGTGATCGTTGGCGGCGGCATGATGGGGGTTGGGCTGGCCTATCACCTTGCCGAAGAGGGCTGGACAGATGTGGTGCTGATCGAGAAGGGCGAACTGACATCGGGGTCGACCTGGCACGCAGCTGGGCAATGCCCGAGCTTCATCGGCAATTACAACATGGCCAAGATCCACCATTACTCCAACACGCTGTACCCGCGGCTGGAAGAGATCACCGGCCAGCCCGCGGGATGGCACGGCTGTGGCGGCATCCGTCTGGCCACGACGCAGGAAGAAGTGGATTGGTTCAACTATGTGGCCGGGTTCGCGCCGAATATCGGTTTTCACATGGAGGTGATCGGCCCTGACCGCATCAAAGAACTGAACCCGTGGCTGCAGACCGAGGGTATCCTGGCCGGAGCCTGGACCAACATGGACGGTCATGTGGATCCGTCCAGTGCCTGCAACGCGATGGCCGCCGGGGCGCGCCAGATGGGGGCCACGATCATCCGCCGCAACCGGGTAACGGACATCAAACAGCAACCTTCAGGCGAATGGCTGGTGGTGACCGAGCTGGGCAACATCACCTGCGAACACGTCGTCAATGCCGGTGGCTGCTATGCGCGCGAGGTCGGGCTATGGGTCGGGCTGGATACGCCGATCACCAATATGGAGCATCATTACCTCGTCACCGAGGCGCTTGACGAGTTCAAGACCTGGGATGGCGAATTGCCAGTGATGCGCGACCCTGCCACCGCCGGGTATTACCGGCAGGAACAGAAATCCGGCCTGGTTGGCATCTATGAGCATTTCGGTGCCAAGGAAGCCTGGGACCATCGCGGCGGATACCCGGAGTGGGAGAGCGAGAACGAACTGTTCGACGGCGACCTCGACCGGATTGCGCCGTGGCTGGAACAGGCTTTCGAGCGCATGCCGATTTTCGCCAATGCCGGGATCAAGCGCATCATCAATGGCGCCATCCCGCACACGCCCGACGGCAACCCGCTGGCCGGTCCCGCACCGGGGTTGCGCAATTTCTGGCAGTGCTGCGGCTCGTCCATCGGCATCGCGCAAGGTGCAGGTGTTGGCAAATACCTGGCGCAATGGATGGTGCATGGCGATTCCGAGATCAACATGGCCTGTTGCGATCCACGCCGTTTCGGCGGGTTCGCAACTCAGGACTACACCCGCGCCAAAAGCTTCGAGGACTATCACGAGATGTTCGTGACCCCCCTGCCGGGGCGCGAGGCGGCAGCGGGGCGCGAGGCGCGCACCACGCCGCTTTTTGAACATCTCAAGGCCAAGGGGGCGGTCTATACAACGGCCTTCGGCTGGGAGCGGCCAAAGTATTTCGCGCCCGAAGGGTTCGTCGAAGACCTGCAATTCCGCCGCAACAATACCTTCGCCATCGTGGCCGAAGAGTGCCGGGCGGTGCGCGAACGCGTCGGCATCTGCGATCTGTCCAGCTTTGCAAAGTTTGACGTGACTGGCCCGGGGGCCGAGGCGCTTCTCGACCGGCTTACCGCCAACCGGCTACCCCGGAAACAGGGCGGCATCAACCTGACCCATGTTCTGTCCGAAAACGGCCGGATCATCGGCGAATGGACCATAACGCGATTGGCAGATGACCGGTTTTACGTTTTGACCGG
Source organism: Ruegeria marina (assembly GCF_900101475.1). GTDB lineage: Bacteria > Pseudomonadota > Alphaproteobacteria > Rhodobacterales > Rhodobacteraceae > Ruegeria_B > Ruegeria_B marina. The sequence continues at coordinate 33,176 of NZ_FMZV01000022.1, forward strand.
CGCAGGCGCCGAACTCCAGGCGCTGGATCACCTGTCCGAGGCAGGCGATGATGTCACTGTTGCCAATGTCACCGACGACTACGGCATGCTGGTCGTAGCCGGCCCCAAGGCGCGCGATGTGCTGCAACCGCTGACCGATGCGGACCTCTCCACCCCGGCCTTCCGCTGGCTGTCCGGCAAGGAGATCACGGTCGCCGGAGTCCCCCTGCGCGCGCTCCGCGTGAACTACGTCGGCGAACTGGGCTGGGAACTCCATGCCCCGATGGCGCGACTGGCCGAGCTTTACCGCGCCGTCTGGGATGCGGGCGTGACCCATGGCATCGCCGATTTCGGCGTGCATGCGGTGAACAGCCTGCGCATGGAAAAGGCCTATCACGGCATGAACGCGGAACTGACCAACGAGATCACCCTGATCGAAGCAAATTGCACCCAGTTCTACGCTCCTGACAAGGGAAGTTTCAAAGGCCGTGATGCAACCGAAGCGGTTCGCGAAAACGGTGCCGTCACCAAACTGGTCTATGGCGAGGTCGCTGTGACCGATTGCGACATCTACGGCGGCGAGCCGGTGATGCAAGGGGACACGGTGGTCGGTGTGTGCACCTCAGGCGGCTACGGTCATGCCACAGGCAAGAGCCTCGGCTTCGCCTATGTCGATCCTGAAGCAGACGGTGGGCTGGAGGTGGTTATCCTAGGCGAGCGTAAGACCTTTACACTGCTTGACACCCCGGTTTGGGACCCTTCCAACGCACGCCAGAAAGCATGAACCGATACAGAGCCCAGAAAACAGGCTCGAGACGAAATTCCTGTTCGCTGTCCTAGCCTGCCTATTTGGGATCAAATGGGACAGCACCGTTTTCTCGCCGAAATATGTAGCGACGTTTTTTCTCGCCTCTTCGGTCCTATCTTTGCGAACCGGACCTAAGAGCCACGAAGTTACCAACGGTTGCTTTGGTTCGGACTTCTGCAGTTGGATGCGATCGCAACATCCGGCAACATGGGCTCCAAGCCGACCTCGGATGCGACGCAGCATCCTGTGATATGGTGGCATCGTCAACGTCGGGTTGTCGTTGTGGGAGGGAATGGCGGATCGGAGGATCAGTCATGGAAACACCAAACTTACCGGCCATTCGTGCGCTACGCCCGGCTTGGAACAAGGGGCGCATCGTCGGGCAGAAACGGCCACTGAAACCAAAACACGTCTGGGCGATCCGTGTTCGACTTGAACTGGCCGAGAACCATCGAGACCTTGCGCTATTCAATATGGCCATCGACAGCAAGCTGCGCGGCTGTGATTTGGTGAAGATGAAAGTCGTCGACGTCATGGCGTCTGGTCAGATCAAAGAGCGGGCATCGGTCCTGCAAAGCAAGACTCAGAAACCTGTGCGATTTGAGATATCCGAAGGGACACGCGCCTCTGTCGAAAAGTGGATGGAAGATGAGCTCATGGTCGGCTCGGAGTACCTATGGCCGGGTCGGTTCCATGAACGTCTGCACATCTCGACACGCCAGTACGCCCGGATCGTCCGGGATTGGGTCACGTCGATCGGTCTGGAGGCCAGCGCATACGGAACGCATTCGATGCGGAGGACCAAAGTCACACAGATCTACAAGAAGACCGGCAACCTGAGGGCGGTCCAGCTCCTACTTGGGCACACAAAAATGGACAGCACCGTCCGGTATCTCGGCGTCGAACTGGAAGATGCCCTTGCAATTGCAGAGGCCATTGAAATCTAACAACTTGGGCCGTCTTCGCGGGCGGCCCACTGCTGCCGTTCGCCAGCAGATCAGGATGCCGCGGTGCGGCCCGTCGAACCAGCCATTCGCTGCGATTGCAAAATCTCAGCGCAAACGAACTCACAGATCGCGGGACAAAGTGAGCTTTCGCCGCGTGAGCGCCAGGGTCTGCTTACAGAAAACACGCGGCCAAAAACCGTCGATTCCGCCAGTGACACAAACGTAGGGTTTTGACCGATACGGCAACGCTCTCCGTGGGCTCTGTTGATGGCGTGGATGTCCTCTCCTTCTGTGATGGCTTCAACAATCATCACATTGGCACTGCGATGCCGTCAGGAGGGGGCATCCACGCCATCAACAGAGCCTCAGATCGGCACAAAGATGGGCTTGGTGTTTCGGCGTCAGGTGGCCAAAATCCAACGTTTCTTTCACCGACGAAAACCACCGTTTGTGACCGGCCAAGTTTCTCGAAAGCAGACCTCGGCGCAGCTGCAGCGAAAGTGTGGAAAGTCCGCATAGCGGGCATCGGCTCAAGGTGCAGCGAACGTCCGCTCTCCGCCCTTCCTGTCGAGCGTCGCCGTCAACCCTACAGATAAAACTCCGTAATCCCCCGCTTCCCTTCGACCCGCCCGAGCTGGACGATCACGTCGATGGATTTCCGGATGTACTCCCGCACCTCGGCGAATGTCAGCGGTGTTCCGGCTTGCAGAACCATGATCGCCAACCGGTCGATGGCGAGTTCCGCGGTTTCAGCGTGGATCGTGGAGACCGACCCGCCATGGCCAGTGTTGATCGCTTCGAGATAGGTCAGGGCTTCGGCGCCGCGCAGCTCGCCAACGATGATCCGGTCGGGGCGCATGCGGAGCGATGCCTGCAATAGTGCGTTGGCGCTGCGTTGCGACCCGGCACCTCGGTCGGCCAGGAGAGCGACGGTATTCGGCTGGCCGAGGAAAAGCTCAAAAGCGTCTTCGATGGTGATCAGCCGTTCGTGCTCGCCCACATGGGTCAGGAGGTGCCGGGCAAAAGTGGTCTTGCCGGTCGAGGTGCCGCCGCTGATCAGAACGTTGAGCCGGGCCTCGACCAGGGTCTGCAGCGCGGCCTCGAGATTCTCTTCTGCCAGATTGGCGATGTTCTTCATCTTCTCGGCGCGGAGCGAGTCAAGCGAGACGGCCTTGCCGAAGAGATAAGCCGGGGTGTAATCCCGTACGCTGCCGGAGGCGAAGAGGCGGATGGTGATCGAGGCCCCGCGATCGATGGCGGGCGGTACGGCGACCTGGACCCGAAGCGGACGGCCTGCATATTCTACCTTGCCGGAGACGAGCGGGTTCTTTTCAGAGACGCGGGCCTTGGCGTCGCCGACGATGGTCTGGGCCATGTTGAGCGCGGTCGTTCGGTCCACAGTTTGGCCCTCATGGCGCATGGTGGCATCGCCCGCGACCTCGAGCCAAACCTTTCCGTCCGGGTTGATCGCGATCTCGACCACGTCGTCGCGCTTCAGCAGGTCGCGGAACGGATCGAGATAGCGCTCGAGGTAGGACGCTGGTGACGCCTGCTCCATCAGTAAATCACCACATCCCGGTCCACGAGCACGGTGACCGAGGCGCCCTGATCGACATAGATGGTCGGCGCGATCGAGACCTGATCGGCGATGACCGATCCAACCGCGTCCTGCAGATCGCTGCCGACATCGCCCAAGACGATGCTCGTGGTTTCGTTATTGGCACTCTCCGCCGCCACGGCAGGCGCCGCCCCGATCACGGAAATCAGCGCCGCGCCGCCGAAGCGCTCGGCGAACTTGGTGTCGACAAGACCTGTGAGGCCCGAGCGGCCGAGCTGGTCTCCGCCCACGGCGGCGATTTCCATCGAGGTGCCGTCCGGGGTGAGGACGCGGGTCCAGAGGATCAGGATGCGCTTCTGGTGCATCTCGATGCCGGAGCGGTATTGGCCAAAAAGGCGGGAACCCCGGGGGATCAGGATCCGGTCCCCGGAAAACGCCGGAACCGGCTCGGAGACGACCGCGACAACGGAGCCCGGCAGGTCGCTGTTGATAGCGGTCTGGAGCGCGGCCTGGATGACCGAGCCTTGCGTCAGCGTGCGCTCGGGATGGGTGAGGCGGGCGGCCTCCTGCACTTCGAGCGGTCGCGCGCTTTGCAGGAAGGCCTCATTTCCTGACAGGACCGGCCCCCCGGTGCCAACAGCAGCAGGATCGGCCACCGCCGCGCCACTCGCGCCGCCGCGCGGACCGTCGGCAAAGACCACCGCTGGCGATTTGATCTGCGCGGTCAGAAGCTCCTCGGCAACCCGCTCGGCCTCACGCTGACGCTGCTCCTCTTCCTGACGCCGGCGTTCTTCGCGCAGGCGCTGATCGGCGATCAACCCTTCGCGATCGAGCTCGGCCTCGAGGCCTTCGCGCTGCGCCCGTTCGGCATCGAGCATGGCTTGCAGCCCTTCGATGCGGGCCTCGGTCTGGCGCTGCAGGTTGGCAAGCTCGGTTTCCTTGGCGGCGAGCGTTGCTTCAAGCGCCGCCTTCTGTTCGTCGAATGCCTCTCGCAAGTCGGCAACGGCGGACTGGATTTCCAAGTTGCGGGCAGCCTGACTGGCGGCGAGGGCCTCGCGCAGCTTGGCGATCTCGGCCAGTACCTCGGCGCTTGGCTCCGGGGCAGGGGCGGCGGGCACGTCCAGCGCTTCCTCGACGGCGATCAGCGCGTCGTTGACCCTTTGCTCGGTCTCGTTTGGAGGAAACTCCAGCCGCCCGCCGGTGCCGGGGCGGCGGTCCTGGAAGGTCTCGACATCGGAGGTCTCAAGCGCGCTGTCACCTTCCTGCAGACCAGTGGCCAGGAAATACGCGACCCCGGCGCCGCCAAGGGCGAGGGAGGCGGCGAGTGCACCGACCCCGAGGCTGTTGCCGCGGCGCTTAGGATTGTTGCGCTGGCTGAACTGATCAAGGCGGTCTTGCAGATCGGGAGGGGTTTGATCGGCCATGGTCAGTTGCTCACGTAGATCGCGCTCTCGTCGCGCCAGGCGCAGATCGCCTCGTCGCCGATGCGCAGCGTCCAATAGGTGTTGACCCCGAGCACCCGGACCGTGTTGCCTTGTTGGGTCCAGTTGACCGTGCGCTCGCGACCCTGGTCATCGGCCTTGAAGAGAGCAGGCTGGCGACCGTTCTCCGGGAAGACGAAATACGTATAGCGCCCGTCGTCATAGATATGGCTGGGGCGGAAATCCCCCTCGCCTGAGACGCGGTAGTTGTAGTTCCGCGGTGCCTCGAACCCCTTCGGTTGGGAGGCCGCCGTCGCACGGCGTTCCTCGTCGGGGTAGCGGAAGCGGACCTCGAAGAACATGCCGGTGCGGTTCGGGATCGAGCCCTCGCGCAGGTGGAAGGAATAGGTGCGGCGGTTGGTGATCACGGTCATGTTGGTCGAGGCATTGGCCACATGCGGTTTGATGGTCAGCACATTGCCAAGCTCGGGGATCGGGTCGACCTGGAAGCTTTCGGTGTCGCCGACGATCACGGCCTCGAAGCGCTCCCCCGCCCCGAAATGGATCGTCGTCGAATGCCGCAAGTCCGTCTCGATCCTGTAGACCTGGTTTTCATTATAGACGGCGGTGCGGATGCGGATGTCGAGCGGGCCGCCTTGCGGCGTGGCCTCGGCAAAGGCGGCAACAGGAAGGACAAGCGCTATAAAAAGCAAGGTGAGGAGCGCGGGCAGGGATTTCATGAGGGATCAGTTCTCCAGGGTCTCGGCGTCGACGCGGTAGGAGGTCACCACGAAGCCCAAGGGGTTGGCCCAAACGTCCTGAAGGCGCTGGCGGGTTTCGGGTTGGAAGTCATAACCGACTGTGGCGACATAGGACCGGGTCACTGTGCGGGTGTCGCGGGGGCGGCGCAGCGTGCGGGTGAAGCGGACCTGGGCCACGCCGCGCTCGATCTGGTTCACCGATTTGATGACCACCTCGATCTTTGCGTCACGGCCATAGACGGTGATCGGGTAGTCTTCGTTGGTGGAGGACCAGAGATCGCGCAGCGTGCGGGCGGCATCGCCGTCCGAGCGGTCGAGGACCGAGTTGATGCGTTGCTCGCCATCGGTCAGGTCATAGGTTTCGCGGTCATCGACATAAGCCACGAGATTGGCCTGGATGATGGCGTCACTTTCGGACAGCGTCAGCGCCTGGACGGCGGCGACCCGATCCATCTCGCCGGTTTCCTTGTCGACCACGACCACGAAGGTCTCGGTCGTTTTGAGCGGAAAGAGGCTCGCGCCCGCGACCATGCCGGCGACACCCACCAGCACGCCAGCCGCCGCGACGAACCAGGCAAAGCGCTCGCGCCGTCTTGGCCCGTAGATGAAATCCACCTCGAAAGCGTCGCGGTCGGGCGCAGGGGAACTGGTTACAGTCTTCTTCAAAGTAGTCGTCTTTCACATCAGGGTTTGCGGAAGGCCTTGGCGGCGGAGAGAAGCGCGCCGGGGCTTTGGCGGATCATCTCGCCGGTCTTCACCACGCCCGCATTGGCCATCTGGTTCAGCTCGTGCGGAGACTTGCCGGTGACGAGACGCGAGGCGGCACCCGTGCCGTACTCGCGCGTGTTCACGAAGCCCTGACGTGCGAGGCCGGTCAGACCCACGGCATTCGAGGCAATGCCCACCACGCCGGTAAGGTTGGAGGCGATGTAGGGCACCGAGGCCATGATCCCGGCGCTGAGGATCAGGATCACGAGGAAGGGCAGGATGAGGCTGACGGTCTCGACATCGCCGGGATCGGCGGAGGCGTCCCCGATTGTTTCGGCGATGGCGACGATGATGCCTGCGGCCCCGGCGGCGGCGACCGGCATGAGCGCATAGCCGATGGTGGCGCGGGTCCAGGCCTCGAAAAGCGACTGGGTCGGCTTGAAGAGCGAGGTCACGATCATGAAGGGGGCGATCACGATCATCAGCGCGAAGACGATGCGGGCGAAGGCGATTATCCCGGCGGTGACGGCGGCGAAAACGGCGGAAAGGACGAAGAAGATGGCACCCAGAACCGCGCCGAAGACCCAGCCCGCGCGATCGCCGATCGTGTCGCCATAGGCGGTGATGCGAGCGACCATGTTGTCGAGGCTCTCATAGACCCCGGCCTCGTCGCCCGAGCCGGTGAGCGCGAGGATCGAGGCTCCGACGGAGTCGGGCACGCGCGTGACGATGTCATAGATGACGCTGAAATTGTCCCAACTCTGCGCGAATATCCCCACCAGTGCCACCTTCATCCCGAAGGCAAAGCCGGTGCCGAAGGGCAGGGGGCGGAGTTGCATCACGGCGTTGATGCCGAGGAGGATGACAAGGAGCGTCGCGCCCGCCGAGATGACATTACCGACCGAGGCCGCCGAGGAGACAAAGCCGTCCTGCGCCACGGTGTTCACCGCGGCGTCGACCTGGCCGAGGATGTCGCGAATAACGCCCATCTACTCCGCACAGGCCTCCACAACTTGCGCCTCGAGCGCGTCCGCCTTGGCGTAGAGATCGAGCACCTTGAACGGCAGGCGTGGGTTGTCCGAGGTCTGGAACCGGGGCAGGGCGGTGAGCGCCTGATTCCAGGTGAACTGATCCAGCAGGCAGGTGCAGCTCTCCGAGGCGAGGGCTTCCTCGGCAATCAGGATGCGCAGGATCGTGCGGTAGCCGTTGCGAAGGTAAGCCGTTTCGGCCAGATAGGCGGGCGGCTTCGGAACACGGCATGCGTCGGCTTCGTCCCGCGCGATGGCCATCGAGCTGAAGGGTGTGTCACCGGAGGGCTGCGTGGTCGGGGTTTGGGCCAACGCAGCAATGGGCAGGGCGGCCACGACAAGCACGGCGAGACCAAGCGCCCGAATTGGTGCCAAGCTGTGGGTGATGGACATCCTCATGGATCCACCGCCATCGAGCGGAATTTGCGCTCATCCGCGAGGGTCGCTGCATCGACGACGCTAAGCTGGCCGGCACTGACGCCCTGGGCCGCTTCCAGCCGCCAGATCTGGGTCAGAATGATGCCGAGCTCGGCGGTGACGCGGGTGTTGAGATCGACGGCGGCTTTCAGCCCGTCCTGATCGTCGATGAGCCCGACCATGGTCTCGAGCCGTTCGAGGCTTTGGCCTGCCTCTTCATGGCTTTCCTGAGCGGCGACGGAGAGCATGGCGCTGGCCCCGGCAGAAGCGGCGATGCGGTTGTCGGCAGGCTGATCGGAGCTCGAAAGCGTGCTCAGTCGTTCCGAGGTGAAGCCGCTGCCCGAGAGTACCCGTTCGACCGAGGCTGACAATTCCGCGCCCGGATTGAACCCGCTCAGGAAATCGCCGCTGGCCAAGGATTGCGCGGTGTTAAGAGGTCCCACCAGTTTGCCGCGGAGCGCGCGGAACTCTTCGACGGTGGCGAAAAGCTCACCCAGCCCGCTGCCCTCGATGAGTGAGGTCAGTTGCGCCTCGAGGTTCGTCAACTGCGACAGTTGGGTTTCCAACTCCAGCCGCATGGTGGCGAGCTGCTGCATCTGGACGTTCAGGTCCTCGGCCATGTGCTCGAGCTGGGCCACGAACTGCTGAAGTGCGGAGCCATCAAAGGTCGGCACGCCTTGGGCAGCAGCGGGCGAGGCAAACCCGAGTGCGGTGACCGCAGCTACGGTCAGGAGAAGCTGTCTCATTCGGGAACTCCTATCTGCATGAAGTCGCGCTCGGCCAGCCGGTCGGCGACGAGGTGCTGCGCATAGGCCGCCTCACGCTGCTGGTTGGCGGCCATCAGCCGGACGCGGAGATTGACGATGCGGCCGATCTCGGCCTTGGCATAGGTGTTGAGCTCCCAGGCCGCCTTGGCATTGGGTTGCGCATCGATCTGCAGGATGATCGCGCGGAGGCGGTTGATCACTTGCTCGGTCGTTGCCGAACTGTCGGCGGCGTAATAGACGCCCGCCTCGGAGATGCTGGCATATTCGGCGAGCGCAAAATCCGAGGGCGAGAGCGTGCCGAGCGCGTCGGCGCCGCCCACGACAGCCAGGTATTCGTTGTAGAATTTCGAGATGTTGCGCACATAGCCTTGGGTCTCGGCAAAGGGCGGCACGCCACCATATTCAATGACCCGACCGGGGCCTGCGTTATAGGCCGCAAGTGCATGGGGGATGTTGCCGAAGCGGTTGAGCTGCGTGGTGATGTAACGCGCGCCGCCGCGGAGGTTGTCTTTCACGTCATAGCGGTCGACTCCAAGATCGGAGGCGGTGCCGGGCATGAGCTGGGTCAAGCCAAAGGCCCCGACCGGGCTTTCAGCGGCGACGTTAAAGCGGCTCTCCTGTTTAATCAGGGCCTGGAAGAGGCAGCGCCACTGGGTGGCGGAGAGGCCGGCGCGGGCCACACCCGGTGCGCTTGCGAACTCGCCCGCGACCTCGACGATCATCATCTCGACCGTCTCGCGGCCTTCGCCGAAAAGGCGGCTGTTCATCGGGCTCGGATCGGTGTTCGGGTAGACCGCCGCCACCCCGAAATCCGCATTGCCCTCGAGCGCGCGGATATCGAAGCCGGGGCCGGTGATGGCCGCCGTCATTTCCTCGAGCACGCGCAGCTGGTCGGCTTGGACATCGGCCAAAGTAGACTCCGTCCGATCCTTGTCCTGCTGGACGCCCAGATCCTCGGCCAGTGCCGTCACCCGCGCGATGGCGCGACCGATCGCGGAATTATCCTGCGTCGGCACGCCCTGGGCATGCGCGGGCAAAGCGCCAAGACTGAGGCAGAGCCCCGCGGTTATGATCGCGACACGGCTCATTCCGGACGGGGCAGGGGTTCGAAAGTGCAGTCGGGTTTGGCCGTCGCGTGAGCCGGTGCGCCCATGGTCGAGAAGGAAAGTGCGGACCGGGTCACCTGCGGCTCGCCATTGCGTCCGAAGCAGGGCGAGGTTTTCTCGGTGTACTTTTCGCAAGCCGAGAGAAGACTCGCGGCGGCGCAAAGCGCGAGGAGAGGTTTTAGGCTCATATCATATGTCTCCAGAAATCAGGATTGGCGCGCCAATCGGCGGGCACACGCGCCTCGCCGGTGGCCCCGCCGCCAAGGATGGGGAGGAGGTGCCCAAGCGCGGAGAGATCGGCATCGATGAAGACGCTGTCCCCCGCCGAGCGCACAAGCGCGATGCGCTGGCCGATGGTGGGTTGCACGAGGAGGGCGGCCTCCTTGGCGTTCACGCGGAGGAAATCGTAGTCGGAGACCGTAGCGCGGTCGTTCGGGAAGAGGATCTGTGTCGGGACTGTTTCGACGATGGTCTTGCCGACGCGGGACTCCCGCAGCTGGCTCGGATATTGCGTCATCATGATTACGACGCAGTTCATCTTCCGAAGCGTCACCAGCCAGTTTTCCAGCCGCGCCCCGAAGTAGGGATCGTCCAAGAGCTTCCAGGCTTCGTCGAGCACGATGATGGTGGGACGGCGGTCCTCGACCACGCGTTCGATCTGGCGGAAGATATAAGACAGAACCGCCATGCGCTCGGTGGTCATGTCGAGGATTTCGGTCATGTCGAAGCCGATGATGTCGGAGGCCAGTTCAAGCCCGGCACCCTGTTCCGGCTCATCGAAGACCCAGCCATAGCGCCCGCCCGGGGCCCATTCGGCGACGCGGGACTGCAGCTCGCCATCGTCATCGAGCGACTGAAACAAGGTCTCGAAACTCGCGAAGCGCCGGAGTGAGCCCTCGGCATGGGCATTTTGCGAGACCGCGCTCTGGATGTGTCGTGACTGCTCGCCCGTGAGGGTTCCATTGCGTGTGAGAAGCGTCGCCAGCCAATCCGAGAGCCAGGCGCGGCCACGTTCGTCGATTTCGGTATCGAGGGGGTTCAAGCCCGAGGGCACCCCGGCGCGGATTTCGTTGTAGCGGCCACCAAGGGCGCGCACGGCCATCTCGAGGCCGCGATCCTTGTCGAAGAAGAAAAGCCGCGCGCCGACCCGCTGCGCCTGCGCCGTGAGGAAGGCAGTGGTCAGTGTCTTGCCGGTGCCGGTGCGGCCCAAGACGAGGGTATGGCCGACGGTCGGTTCCTTGCCGGGGCCACCCGCCTCGTGGAAATTGAACCGATATCCCGAGGTGCCGACCGTGGGCAGGACCGAGATGGTCTGACCCCATGGCGACTGGTCAGGACCACGCCCCTCGACGCTGCCATGAAGCGCTGCGAAGTCGGCGAAGTTGATCGAGGAGATCGGCGTCTTCCGCGCCCGGTAGCCGAAATTGCCGGGCGATTGCGCGAAGTAGGTGGCTTTCAGCGCCATGTTCTCGCGCACGATGACGGACATGATCTCCTGACCCACGCGCTTGATCTGGGCGGCGGCCCGTTCGAGCGTGTCGCGGTCCGGCGCGTAGACCGCGATGGAGAGGTGATGGTCCCCGAAGGCGATGCGTCCTGCCTCCTGGTCGTCGGCAGCCTGGCCCAATTGTTCGCGCAGGGAGACGGCCGCATCGTCGGAGGCCTGCATCTGGCGGATGATGCGCTGGATACGTTCGGCCATGATGTTGTTCGGGATCGGGCTGAAGGAGTTCGTGAGCACGATGTCGAGCGGCAGGTCGAGCGCGTCGAGCAGCGTCACATCGGTCAATGCCGGGTAGGTCTTCATCGAAAAGAGCGCGCCGTATTTGACCCGCCCAGTCACGGCGTCGGTCAGGGTGACGACGTCGCCGTCGAAGGTCGCGCGGCAATTGCTCAATGTATGTGAAAGAGGCAGAGCGCTTTGTCCGAAGGCTATGGGGGAGAAGCTGCCCGCGTTCAGCGTGTTTAGATAGCCCAGCCATTCACCACCCGTGCGGGTCAGGCGCACAGGGTTGGCCGAAGACAGAGCCACCTCGAAAAAGCCCATGACCTCGTTCAGCTCTTGCAGGCGCGTCGCGCGGTCCTTGACCCAAGCCTTTCGGGCCAGCGCGCGCAGGAGCGGAATGCGGGCGGAGATATCGGGGCGCCGGATGACGCTGAGATAGAGTTGGCGCTTGGCTGGGCGCAGGTCTTTGACATGGGTCTGCCAGCGCGCGTCGATCGCGGCGGCGAAGCTGTCTTCCTCGATGGGGCGCATTCCGAGATCCTGCGGCACGGAGATCCGGTGGATGTAGAAACCGAAGGCGTTTCCGGTCTGGGCGACGATGGCCGCGACCGCGCGTTTGAGCGCGTCGAGCCGGGCGTCCTCAGTGGTCATCGGGTTCAGACCATCAAGGCGCAGGGTCGCCAAGAGGTCGCCCTCGCGGAGGACCATCACATCGTCGTCCGCGAGGGCGAAATACGGCAGATGCGCCGCGAGATAGCTTTCCCGCGCGAATTCCCCGCCGCCGGCCTGAAGCAGGGCGGTTCCGTGAGTGGAAAGGGTGCCTGCATCAAGCGCCAAAGCTGTCCCCTCCGTGCAGGGCGCGGTTCTTCGTCGGGCGCACCGAGCCATAGGAGACGCGCAGCACCTCGAAGAAATGCGGCTCGCGGTCAGCGACGAACCAGAGGATCGGATAAGCAACGAGGCCGATCAGGAAGAAGACCATCGACTTCGTCCAGATGAACGGCAGAACGACCCCTGTCGCCAGCACCACGAGGTATCCGACGGGGAGGCCCAGATACTTGGGCGGACGGGCGAGGCCCAGAAAGAGGGGGGATCGTTCTGCCATCTAGTGACTTTCCCGCTCAGCAAGAGACGGGCATCCGCAGGGCAACTCGAGGCAGCGTTTGCGTAGCACAACGCGTTCGAGTTGACCGCAGGATTCCGATTTGCGGGAAAGGCACAGTGCTTTCCAGTTCATCACGAGAACCCATCCACAATCGTCCCGGCCGAGAAGATCAGCACGATCCCGATGATGACCGAGGCGAACCAGCCCCAGTTCAGCCGCCCCATCATGCACATGAAACCAGTGCCGATGACGGCGAGCGTGGCGACCGCGATCCCAATCGGACCGGTCAGCGCGGCCTCGACGGTTTCCAGCATGGTCTGGATCGGCGACAAGTCCTGCGCGAAGGCAGGGCTTGCGAAAGCCGCCAGGGTTGTGGCGACAGGCAAGAGGCGGCTGAGGCGATGTCGAAGCATGCGAAGTTCCCTTGTTTTACTGAAGATCGATGAGGACCGGCGCGCGGGCTGGAACCCGGTCTGCGACGCGGATGTCCGGCGCGGAAACAGGTGTACCCGCAAGTCGGGACCGGATCCGGTGGATGCGCGCGATGTAGTCGCGGGTCTCGATGAAAGGCGGGATGCCGGAATACTCGACCACCCGGTGCGGTCCGGCATTGTAGGCCGCGAGCGCCAAGTCGATGTCCTTGAACGTTCCGAGTTGTGCGAGCAGATACCGCGCCGCGCCGTCGAGGTTCTGGGAGGGATCGCGCGGATCGACTCCGAGGCTCCGGGCCGTGTCCGGCATCAGTTGGCCGAGACCATAGGCGCCCTTCGGGCTGACGGCGGTCGGGTTGTAGCTGCTTTCAGCCTCGACCAGGGCGCGGAACAAGACCTGCCAGTCGTCGGCACTCAGACCAACCTGGCGTAGGGCGCGGTTCCCCTGGTGGCGGTCTGCGGTGGCGTGGATCAGGGAGAGGATGCCGTCGCGACCGGACAGCGGCGTGGCGTCCAACGAGGCCAGAACGACTTCGGCCTCAGTGCTATCATCCAGCCCTGCCCAGGCAGGTCGTTCGCCATGAAAGATCCAGCCGGATGTCCGCGCCGTGCCGTCGCGGCCGAAGGTGATGACGTCAGCCGTGCTCCTCGAGGGTGATGCTGTAGTCAGGACCAAAGCGCAGATCGCGCCCGTCACCGAACTCGAGATGATGTTTGAAGAGCCCCGGCCATATGTTGAAATACCGCGGCTCTGGCCCGTGCGGGGTGATCCGAGTGGAAACCAGAATGGCTTCCGGCTCGCCCTCGCGCAGGTAGATGCACTGGTAGCGCGGCTTGCCATCGTCCGTGAACCCCACGAGCTCATACCGGCAGCGGAACGCGATGCCCTTCTCGGACAGGTCTTTGACACCATCGATGGTGATCAGGATCTGGTTGCGCGCTATCGGCATGTTCGGACTCTCCCCACGAGAGCCCTTCTACTTCACGACACTAAGGCCATAAAGTCATATGGAGTCAATACTACATATTGCAGATAAATACATATTGCACGATAGTTGCTGCAACTTTTGCGGGAGAGCGACATGAAGCGACAGGTGATGGCAGCTGCAATGGGAGTGATGGCGGTGTTCGGAGCCCCTGAGAAGGCGCAGGCCTATGACATCGACTGCGCCATCATGCTCTGCATGGCGGGCGGGTTCCCCCCGAGCGCCGTTTGTGCCCGGGCCTATCGCACCATGATCCGCCGTATAACGCCCTGGCCGAGCCTACCGCCCTTCGGGGTCTGCACCTTTGCCCATGTGCCGGTCGAACTGGGCGGCCCCGGCGGCGAGGGCGAGCTCGACACCAATCTGCCGGAATACGAATGGTTGAACCGGACCCATGTGATCTGGTTCACCGGGCGCTCCTACGAGCCGCGCGACGAGCCGCGTCAGTGGGATTGGTCGATCCGCTCCTGCGATCGCGAGAACCGGACCTGCCGCTACATTCAGCGGGTCTACGGATCCCACACGCCCTGGCCCGCGACATTCATCTCGGAAAGCGGTCAGGAGATCGCCTATCCGAGCGGTGGTGGCCTATGGCACTTCTATTCTCGCAGCATCATGGTCGAATACGGCGATTACGAGGGCAACATGGGCCACTCAGAGTGGTTTTCTTACTGATCCTGGTTGTCCGGCAGCTCGAGTGAAATCGGCCGCACAATGATACGCGTGTGGTCGTAACTGTCCGGGTCCACAAACTGGCGGCGGCTCACGCTTCCATCATCCCAGCGGTAGTCGGTAAACACATGAGTTTCGTTGGTTCCGTCGATGATAAACCCTTCCTGGAAGGGCCAGCCTGTCTTTCTCTTCGCCATGTACCCGCGCCACTCGTACTGTTCTTGCCGTTTTGTCTTTCGTAGTCGGGGCAGGTTCAAAGCCTCAGGAAGCGGATTAGCGCCTCGCGAAAAGCTCTTCGGGATCGACGTTCAGCGCCCGGGCGATGCGTTCGAGAAGATCGAGGGAGGCTGCGAACTTCGAGTTCTCGAGCCTGCCCATGTGACCGCGGCTTACGTTGGCCTGATGAGCAAGCGCTTCCTGGCTGAGGCCGCGGGCGCGTCTCAAGTCCTGGATGTTCAATGCTACACGGTCCCGCAAGTTCATGCCCGCGAAACGGACACGATGCACGAAATATCGCCACGCGATATATGTTACATTCGGAGGTGAGGGTGCAGAAAAGTCGAAAATCGGTGCTTAGAGATAGAAGACCAATTTGCATGTAGTTCCGTGTGCTTGGTGTTGCGGGTGCTACTAGGGCGAGTGTTCGTAGTCGTCAATACACCATGACACGAAATAGCGTCAGTCACGCATAATGAAGTTTATGTAATAATGACCCGTGTTCTTGGGATTTCGAGAGTCAGTCTTAAGCTAATTTATTTGAATTGACCTTTGCGCTGCCAGGTGTTGGCACGAACCAAATGTGCAATAAGACCGTTGGCGTCTTTAGTCCTCAGTTTTTCAAATCCGGGAACCATAAAAACGGTTCAGAGCGACGGACAATTTGAGCGGAATGACCGCCATCGGTTCAGTTCGCTGAAAACTCGTGCATGATCCGCGCTCTTGCCTGTTTCAAAGCGGTCTCCAAGCGGTCCCTGACCTGCGCAAATCGCAAGCTGGGAACAGGCACTGAGATCGCGTGGTAGTTGCCGCTGAGATCGCGGAAGGCAAAGCCGATAGCGGATATCCCGGGCGTGTGCTCGTCGATGTCATAAGCCAGGTCGGTGTCGCGTACGTCCTGCAGCTCGCCAAGCAAGGCCTCGACCATGGTGTCTGATAGCGCCCCTGCCGTCTCATGTTCAATCAAGTCACGGGCTTGACCTTCGGGCATCAAGGCAAGGCAGGCCCGCCCATTGGCTGTTGTGGACAGTGGAAACACTTCACCGACAGAGGACACTGTCCGCAACCGGTGCAGCCCAGGCACCTGATCGAGGAATATCATGCTGCCGTTTCGAAGCACTGCGAGGTCCGTCGTTTCTCCGGTCGCTTGGGTTATGTCGTTCAGGATCGTTCGGCACCGTTCGACCACATTGAAATTCGCGGCCTCGGCAAAGGCCCCAAGTTCGGGGCCAAGACGGATTCCGCCGCTCTTGCCGTCCTGAATCACGAACCGCTCCGCCGCCAATGCACCGGTAATCCGCTGTACCGTGGAGCGGGGTAAGTCCACTCGGGACGCAATCTGCCCAAGACTCAGCCCCCCGCGCTCGTCTTTCAAGACCCGCAGAATGGCCGCAGCACGCGCAATGACCTGAATGCCGGAGCGGTCCTTTTTGTCATATTCTTCAGTCATATACCGTTCATTTGTATGCAATCTTGCGTGTGTCCGGCACTACCTGCTAGCGCAGCTATGTATCGCTATACGGTACAGTTCAACTGAAATGCAAGCAAATAGTTGACCGCATAGCGGTTCAAATGTATCGCTATATGAGACGACAGAGGGAATCTCCGTCACTTCAAACAAACCGAAGCTGGCAGAGCGCTGGCGAACAGAGAGGTTGCATCCGATGGTCAAAATCCGCGGCATCGAATTCCAGGCGAACACCGACAACGACATGGGGCTGGAATTCTACAACCTCAGCCATCGCTACGGCTTCCAGTGCCCGAACTGGCCTTATTTCCGCGACGTACAGATCGAGCGGATGCACTACATGGCAAAATCGGGCGTGCTCAGCCAGACGCTGACGACGACCATGCACGTCACCACCCATATCGACGCACCTGCCCATGTCGTTCCGGGCACCCCTTTCATCGATGAAGTGCCGTTGCCGCATTTCTTTGGTTCTGGTCTGGTCGTTTCGATTCCCAAGAAGAAGTGGGAGCAGATCACCGCCGACGATCTGGAAAAGGCGTGCGGCCATGCAATCCGCAAGAACGACGTTCTGATCATCAACACCGGCTGGCACCACGATTACGAGGACGGTGATTACTTCACGCACTGCCCGGGGCTCGTTCCGTCGGCGGCTGAATGGATGGTGGAAAAGGGCATCAAGGTTGTTGGTCACGACACGCAGGCCAACGATCACCCGCTTGCAACTGCAATCGGCCCCCACCGCAATGGGCCGCTGCACCCTCATCTGGCCGAGGAGTACAAGGAATGGTCGGGCGGTATTCCCTGGGACGAAGCATTCCCGGAATGGGAACCGGTGCACAACATCCTGTTCAAGAACGGCATCTTGGGTATCGAGAACGTTGGCGGCGATCTCGATGCCGTGACAGGCAAGCGTTGCACATTCGCCTTCTTCCCGTGGAACTGGGACCGTGGTGACGGCTGTATCATTCGCCTCGTCGCAATGATCGACAAGGGTCAGGCCTACCGCATCGAAGCCGGGGAAGAGTTCTGATCGCTCTATGACGGGCCGCTGAGCGATCGGCGGCCTTTTTCGTTTCCCGGGAGAGCCAACATGTACTTGAAACGTTTTGAAGACGCCAAACCTTACGAAGCCCCCAATCATTTCGGCGTGGTGGGGCTGAGGCTTCAGGGCTTTGAAGAGGATGGGCCGAAAAACCAATGGGTCGGGCTCAGCCAGTTTCTCCCCGGTGGTGGTGCCGGTCCAGACTCCTCACCCTTCGAGAAGGTCTACGTCGTTCTTGATGGCGAGATGACGGTTATCGTTGACGGTAAAGAAGCCGTTCTCGGCAAGTTCGACAGCTGCACCATCCCCCCAGGCGAAGTGCGCAAGATCGAGAACCGCCGCAACGAGGTCTGCACCATGCTTGTGGTTATCCCCTACCCCCCTGCCCCATGAACACGAGGTCCAGAACATGAACGCCATGGCGAACCCCCATTCAATGTTCGATGTAAAGGACAATGTGGCCCTGATCACCGGTGCCTCTGGCGCGTTCGGCATGGTGGCTGCCCGGGTTCTGGCTGGCGCCGGGTGCAAGCTTGTGCTTGTCGCCGGCAATCAGTCCGCGCTGGACGACATCGCCGTTGAATGCCGCCAGATGGGGGCAAATGTGACCGCGATCAACACCCGCCCCAAGGATGAAGACATCTGCAATGGCCTCGTGGCACAGGCGGTCGCCGCCTATGGACGGTTGGACATTCTCGTCGTGGCTTCGGGCATGAACAAGGTGGCACTGATCAACGACATGACGCCTGAGACTTTCCAGGCCGTCATGGACGCCAATGTCACCCAGACCTGGTTGCTGGCACGCGCAGCGGCAGCGAAGATGAAGGCACAGGGCTACGGCAAGATCGTGCTGGTCTCCTCGGCGCGCGGCCTCTTGGGGCACCCGGCCGGATACACTGCCTATTGCGCCTCCAAGTCGGCCACCGACGGCATCACCAAGGCCCTCGGCTGCGAGCTGGGCGCATCGGGTGTGACGGTCAACGCCATCGCCCCCACGGTGTTTCGCTCCCCTCTGACGGCCTGGATGTTCGAGGACACCGAAGAAGCCATCAAGGTCCGAAATGGCTTTCTGGCCCGCGTGCCTAAAGGGCGTTTGGGTGAGCCGGAAGACCTCGCTGGGCCGCTTCTGTTTCTCGCATCGAAGGCGTCGGATTTCTACACCGGGCATATCCTTTATGCCGACGGCGGCTATACGGCGGGTTGATCGATGGTGACCAAGAAACAGCAGATAGCCGTGATCGGTGCCGGGCTGATGGGACACGGGATTGCCCTGACCCTAGCCCGGGCCGGGCAATATGTGGCGATCACCGACCCGGCAGCAGAGGCGCGCGACAGCGTGTCGGCGCGGATGCACCAGAGCATGAAGGCTATGGGCGACGATGACGAAACCGTCGCCAAAGCCCTGAAGATGATCGAGATCTACCCGAGTACGGCTGGCGCGGTGAAGGACGCCGATGTGGTTTTCGAAGCCGCCCCGGAAAAGATGGCGCTGAAGCAGAAGATCTTTGCCGAGATCGAAGACCACGCGCCCGAACATTGCATTCTTGCGTCGAATACCAGCGTCATGCCGATCACCCAGATAATGTCGGGTCTGCGGCTGAAAAACCGCGCATTGGGCACCCATTGGTGGAACCCGCCGCACATGATCCCGCTGGTCGAGGTCATCAAGACCGAATGGACCGACCCGTCCGTAGCCCAAGCCATGGCCGACCTGCTGCAAGACGCCGGCAAGACACCAGTGATGGTGGAAAGGGACGTTCCCGGTTTTATCGGCAATCGGCTTCAGCACGCGCTTTGGCGCGAGGCGATCAGCCTGGTCGAGCGCGGGATTTGCGACGCCGAAAGCGTCGATACGGTCATCAAGTCCTGCTTTGGCCGGCGTCTTGCCGTTCTTGGGCCACTCGAAAACGCCGATCTGGTCGGCACCGACCTGACGCTCGACATCCACAACACGGTGCTGGCTGATCTGGAAAGCAGAACGGGTCCCTCCCCCTATCTCGAAAGACTGGTCGCGGAGGGCAAGCTTGGCATGAAGACGGGCCAGGGCTTTCGGACATGGACGCCCGAACAGGCCGACAAGGTGCGCGCGCGCGTCGTGACGCATCTGACCAAGCTGGAAGACATCCTGGAAAGCTGAACACAAAGCCGACGGGGAGGTCGGCGGAAGGAGGACCCAATGAAGACGTTTAGAAAGAACCCCTCGCGGCGCGGATTTCTGGTGGCCGGTACGGCGGCGCTGGCCGCACCCGCAATCCTGAGCGCATCGCGCGCCTATGCGCAGACACCGACGCTGAAGGTCGGCCATGTCAGCCCGCGCACCGGTCCACTCGCCGGTTTTGCAGAGGCGGACGACTACGTTCTGGCACAGATTCAGGACATGTTTGCGGCAGGGATCGAGAACAACGGCAAGACCTGGAACGTCGAGATCATCTCGAAGGACAGCCAGTCGAACCCGAACCGGGCAGCGGAAGTGGCCGCCGATCTGATCCTGGGCGACGAGGTCGATATCATCGTCGCCGCCTCGACCCCGGACACCACGAACCCTGTCGCCGATCAGGCCGAGGTGAACGAGGTGCCCTGCATCACCACCGATTGCCCCTGGCAGCCCTATTTCTTCGGCCGAAACGGCGTGCCCGGCGAGGGGTTCAAGTACACCTACCACTTCTTCTGGGGCCTTGAGGATGTGATCGGCGCTTTCCTTGACATGTGGGACAAATCTGGTGTCGCCAAACAGGTTGGCGGGCTCTTTCCGAACGACGCCGATGGCAATGCCTGGGGCCATCCGGAGCTGGGCCTGCCAACGCCCTTGGCTGCCGCAGGTTTTGATCTGCTTGATCCGGGCCGGTATCAGCCTTTGTCGGACGATTTCTCGAACTACATCGCCGCCTTCAAGGACGCGGGCTGTGAAATCGTGACCGGCAACATGATCCCGCCCGACTTTGCCACCTTCTGGGCGCAGGCCGCGCAGCAGGGATTCAATCCAAAGGTCGTGACCATCGGCAAGGCTTTGCTGTTCCCCTCGGTCATCGCTTCGCTGGGTGACAGGGGCGACGGGTTGTCGTCCGAGGTTTGGTGGTCGCCTGCGCATCCTTTTGCGTCCTCTCTCACCGGCGCAAGTGCCGCCGATCTGGCCAACGGTTACAGCGCGTCGACTGGCCGACCCTGGACCCAACCTATCGGTTTCAAACATGCGCTCTTCGAAGTTATCGCCGATGTGGTCCGCCGGTCAGAGGACCTGGAGGACTATGAGGCAAACCTTGCCGCGATTACGTCCACCAATCTCGATACGATCGTCGGCAATGTGAACTGGGCCAACGGCCCGATCGACAATGTGACCAAGACGCCGCTCGTTGCGGGCCAATGGCAGAAGGAAGGCAATGCTTTCGATCTGAAGATCGTCGCCAACAGCAACGCTCCCGAGATCCCGCTGACGGGCGAGTTGAAACTGCTCTGACCCATTGCGGCGGCGGATCAGCCGTCGCCGCACCGCCCCCGAGGACACGATGGCCGCGATCCTGACGCTCGAAAATCTCAGCAAATCCTTCGGTGCCGTGACCGTCGCCGATGCGCTGAGCTATGAGGTGGAAAAGGGCGCGGCCCTGGGCGTGATTGGACCGAATGGCGCGGGCAAGACCTCGATGTTCAACCTGATTACCGGGACGCTGGCCCCGGATTCCGGCACTATCCGGTTCGAAGGTCGAGATATCACGGGGTCCAATGCCGCCGCGCGCAGCCGTGGCGGTATTGCACGCAGTTTTCAGGTGCCGCAGCCGTTTTCTCATCTGACGGTGTTTGAAAACGCGATGGTCGCCGCGACCCAAGCCGCAGGCTTGTCGGGGCGAAAGGCCGAAGAGCTCTGCCTCGACGTGCTCGACCAGACCGGACTGCTCGGCAAGGCAAACACGGCGGCCGGTGGTCTGACGCTGCTGAACCGCAAGCGCCTGGAGTTGACCCGCGCGCTTTGTGCGAAACCCCGACTGCTGCTGCTCGATGAAATCGCGGGCGGTCTGACGGAGGCCGAGTGCCATACGCTGGTCGACACGATCAATGCGATCCGGGGCACGGGTGTATCGATCATCTGGATCGAGCATGTGGTGCACGCGCTGCTGGCCGTGGTCGACCGGCTGATCGTGATCGATTTTGGCCGCAAGATCGGCGAAGGCGACCCCAAGACGGTGATGGCCAGTCGCGAGGTGCAGGAAATCTATCTGGGGATCGAAGCCGATGCATGACCCGATCCTCGGCATCAGAGACCTCGATGCCTTTTATGGCGACTTCCAGGCGCTCTACGGTCTCGACCTTCATGTCGACGCTGGTGAGGTACTGGCGATCATCGGAGCGAATGGCGCGGGCAAAACCACACTTTTGCGGTCGATTGCCGGTCTGATGAAGAACGGCGCCGAACAGGTCCGCTACCGGGGCCAGCCCATTGGGGCGCTGAGGGCGGACCAGATCGCAGCTCTTGGCATCGCGCTGGTGCCAGAGGGCCGCCAGCTATTCCCGTCGTTGTCGGTCGAGGAAAACCTGATGATCGGCGGCCGAACCGGGCGCAAAGGGCCATGGTCGCTGGACGCCGTCTACAATCTGTTCCCGATCCTTGAAGAGCGCAAGGCGCAGGCCTCGACCTCTCTGTCCGGCGGGCAACAGCAGATGGTGGCTATCGGGAGGGCGCTGATGGCGAACCCCGACCTGATCCTGTTCGACGAAATCAGCCTGGGGCTGGCCCCGATCATCATCAAGGACATCTATGCCGCCCTGCCCGGTATCGTCGGCGAAGGCATGAGCGCTGTGATCGTCGAGCAGGACATCACCAAGGCGCTGTCGGTGTCGTCACGGGTCTATTGCCTGCAAGAAGGGCGCGTGTCGCTCGAAGGCGCATCCGACGCTCTCTCGCGCGAGGATATCAGCCGCGCCTATTTCGGGATCGCATGACATGGACTGGGTGAACGCAATCGTACAAGGAACTTTGCTGGGTGGGCTCTATGCGCTGTTCGCAGCCGGACTGTCCCTGATCTTCGGTGTGATGCGGCTGGTCAACATCGCCCATGGCGACCTCATCGTGCTGGCCGCCTATCTTGGCCTGACGACCAGCGTGGCGCTTGGGCTGCATCCGCTTGCAGCGCTTCTCGTCGTGATCCCCGCGATGGCTGGGATCGGATACGTTTTGCAGCGGGGGGTGCTGAACCAGACCCTCGGAGATGACATCCTGCCGCCGCTGCTGGTGACCTTCGGTCTGTCGGTCATTATCCAGAATGCATTGCTGGAAGGCTATACGGCTGACCCGCAGAAGATGGACGCAGGCGCGCTTGAAACAGCGAGTTTCGGGTTTGGTGGTCTAACGCTGGGTGTCTTGCCGGTGCTGACCTTTGCCGTGGCGGTCGCGGTCATCGCGGGCCTTCAATGGATGTTCTACCGGACACCCCTTGGACGCGCTTTCCGCGCGACCTCGGACAATCAAGACATCGCTCAACTCATGGGTCTCAATAAGGCCCATGTGTTTGGGCTTGCCATGGCGCTGTCCCTCGCGGTGGTGGCCGTCGCCGGAATATTCCTGGGCATCCGAACCAGCTTTGATCCGTCGATCGGCGGCGGGCGGCTGATCTTTGGCTTCGAGGCCGTCATCATCGGCGGGCTTGGCAACCTCTGGGGCACATTGGTCGGGGGCGTGATTCTGGGCGTCGCGCAGACCGTCGGTGCCAAGATCGATCCCGGTTGGCAACTTCTGGCGGGGCACCTCGTGTTCCTGCTGATCCTTGCCGTTCGCCCAAACGGCCTGTTCCCGAGGGTGGACGCATGAGCCGGTCGAGATACCACGTCACGCGCACCTCTCGCACGGCTCAGGTCGCCGCGTTTCTGGGGGCGATTGCGCTCTTGATCCTGATCGCCGCCCCCTGGTGGGCGGGCCGCGCAGAGCTCAGGCTTATTGGCGAGTTGTGCCTCTACCTGGCACTGGCCAGCCTTTGGAACCTGATGGCGGGCTATGCCGGGCTCGTATCTGTCGGGCAGCAGGCCTATGTCGGCTTTGGCGGGTATTTGCTGTTTGCGCTGACCATCTTCGGCGGTTTGAACCCGGTCCTGGCCATCGCCATCGCCGGGGGGCTTGGAGCGCTCGTGTCAGTCCCGGTCGCGGCCCTGATCTTTCGACTGCGCGGTGCCTATTTCGCCATCGGCACCTGGGTCATAGCCGAGGTCTTTCGTCTGAGCTTTGCGCAGGTCTCGGCGCTTGGCGGCGGCTCTGGCACCTCGCTACCAACCGGCATCGTGCGGTCGCTCGCCGATGGTCGTGCGGCGCGCGAAGCGCTCGCCTACTGGCTCGCCCTCGGCGTGACAGTTCTGGTGGTCGCGTCGGTCTATTTGTTCCTGCGCTCGCGCAAGGGGCTGGCACTGACCGCGATCCGGGACAACGAACTTGCCGCGGCATCGCTTGGGATCGACATCTGGAAAACCAAATTCCTCGTTTATGTCGTCACATCCGCCCTGACCGCAATGGTCGGCGGTCTGATATTCCTCCAGAAACTCCGGATCTCGCCCGACGCTGCCTTCAGCGTCAATGACTGGACCGCATTCGTGATCTTCATTGTCGTCATCGGTGGGATCGGCACGATCGAAGGGCCGATCATTGGAACGCTTGTGTTCTTCGCGCTTCGCGAAACGCTCGCCGATCTCGGCACGATCTATCTGATGGTTTTGGGCCTCGTGGCCATCGTCGTGATGCTGAAAGCGCCGCGGGGCATCTGGGGCCTGATCCGCAGCCGGTTCGACCTTGAACTTTTCCCTCTCGGCTATCGGGTCCAACAAAAGCAAGACAAAGGAGCCTGACCATGGCACGCCAACAAAAGACAATCATCACCTGCGCCGTGACCGGGGCGATTCATACACCAACGATGTCGGACGCACTGCCCTACACCTACGACGATATCGCACGGCAGGCGATCGAGGCGGCGGAGGCCGGAGCGTCCATTCTGCACCTTCACGCCCGCAACCCAGAAACCGGCGCACCCTCCGTCGATCCCGAGGACTTCCGCCCCTTTCTGGGACGGATCAAACAGGCATCCGACGCAGTGGTGAATATCTCGACCGGTGGGTCTCTGACGCTGTCGATTCAGGATCGGATAAAGCCGGCGGCGACCTTCTCAGCCGAGATGTGCTCGATGAACATGGGGTCCATGAACTTCTCCTTTCATCCGCTGGCCAAGCGCTATGAGTCGTGGAAATTCGATTGGGAAAAGGACTATGTCGAAGGGTCCGATGGGAATATTTTTCGCAACACTTTCCGGGATATTCGTGAAGCAGCCGAAACGCTTGCCCCGCATGACATCAAGTTCGAACATGAATGCTATGACGTCGGGCACCTCTACAATCTGAAGTTCTGCATGGATACGGGCCTCTTCAAAGCGCCGATCTTCATCCAGTTCGTGATGGGCATACTCGGCGGCATCGGTGCCGATATCGACAATCTGGTCTTCATGAAAAAGACCGCCGACAAGCTTTTTGGCGATGACTATCGCTGGTCTATTCTGGCGGCCGGTGCGTCCCAAATCCCGATGGCCACGACAGCCAGTCAGATGGGCGGCAATGTACGCGTCGGGCTGGAGGACAGCCTGTTCATTTCTCGCGGACAACTGGCCGAGTCGAACGCCCAGCAAGTCGCCAAGATCCGCCGGATCGTTGAAGAGCTTGGCAGCCAGGTCGCGACGCCTGATGAAGCGCGCGAAATTCTCGACCTCAAAGGCGGGGACAGGGTTGCCTTTTGACCAGGTTACTGTCGCGGAGCGCCAATAAACGCGATCTTAACGGCGCCTATCCGATCCCGCGAGTCGATATCTCTCTGGCAGATCATTCTGAACATAGCCCCGCATATGGTTCGCGAAGGCTGCCAGGAGCGGACTTTCCATTCTGTTGCGGGGCGTCACCATTCCGACCGACATTGCCGAGGCCGCAAACCTGACCGGCAGCTCCGCGAGCCCGTCCCTGGCCTGGCCACCGACAATGGCATAGCTTGGCAGAACTGTCAGGAAATCGGTGTTGCGCAGCATTTCCATGATGGCCCCAGAAGATTCGCTTTGAAAGGCGATATGCAGATTTTCCACACCGAATGATGTCAGAGCGGTCGCCATGTCAGTCCTCAGCATGCTGTGTTCCGCGTGACTGATCCAGGTCGCGTCCTGGAGGTCTTTGGCATCGATACGCGGCTTTCTCGCGAGAGGATGATCCTTGCGCAGAACGACAACATGCTCGTCACGGAACAATGGCTCGATAACAAGCTCTTCCCGGGGAGAGGCGATCAATCTTAGCGGGCAGATCAACGCGTCGACCTGATTCAGCGTAACATAGCGTTCAAGCTGGGGAAAATAGTCGGATTTGAGCTTCACCTCGATGCCCGGGCGCTCCCGCAGAAAAGCAGAGATCGCATCTCCCACCAGCCGTTCACAGAGGAAAGGAGGCGCCCCGATTATCAGTACGCCGCTCAGGCCCTGAAGTCCGAGTTGCACATCCTCATAGGCGCTCTCTCGAATGGTTTTGATAGCACGACCACGCTGCGCCAGCTTCAACCCGATTTCCGTCGGAATCAACGGTCGACTGCTGCGCTCGA
The DNA here is from genome assembly GCF_900101475.1 of Ruegeria marina. Classification (GTDB taxonomy): domain Bacteria; phylum Pseudomonadota; class Alphaproteobacteria; order Rhodobacterales; family Rhodobacteraceae; genus Ruegeria_B; species Ruegeria_B marina. The sequence continues at coordinate 58,918 of NZ_FMZV01000022.1, forward strand.
ACAGCTGAACACCAAGCCGGTTCTCCAGATTGCTGATCATACGGCTCAGGGCGGGTTGGGAGGTTCCCAATTGCCGGGCCGTCTCGTGCAGGGTTCCGTATTCGACTACGGCCGCCAGTTGTTCGAGGCTTTTCGGATCTATGATCATATCATTTTTGCAAGTTATCCTGACATAATATTATTAGACTGATATATAGTTTTCATCAAGAATTGGCTTTGCAGGTTCGGGCGACAGTACAATTCTTGAGGGGATTCATGATCACAACGCGGCCTTCATCGATCAGGGTAGCGGGTGTCCGGCGCGGCATCAGGTGCTGTGCGCTTCAGGGCCACCGGTCGTTTATTCCACGGGTTGAAGAATGACCAGGACCGCACGAAACGTCCTATGGATCATGGCCGACCAATTGCGTTGGGACTACCTCAGCTGCTACGGCGCGGATCACATTGAAACGCCAAATCTGGACTGGTTGGCGTCCCGAGGCATGCGGTTCAACAAAGCCTATGTGCAGTCGCCGATCTGCGGTCCGAGCCGGATGAGTTTCTACACCGGGCGCTATGTCCGTAGCCACGGATCGACCTGGAACGGGTTTCCACTTCGCGTCGGCGAACCGACGCTCGGCGATCACCTGCGTGAAATCGGAGTAAAATGCTCGCTCGTCGGCAAGACCCACATGACGCCCGACAAAGAGGGAATGGAGCGGCTGGGTATCACACCTGAAAGCACCATTGGTGCGTTGGTCGCCCAATGTGGGTTCGAAGTCTTCGTTCGGGACGACGGAACCAACCACAGCGACTATCCGGGCCGCTGCGGCGAAGATTATGATCAGTACCTGCGCGACCATGGCATGGATGGCGACAACCCATGGGAAGAATGGGCCAACACCGCTATCGGCCCGGCTGGGGAAATGCGCACCGGATGGGTCATTGAGAACGCGCCTCTTGCTGCGCGGGTGCCAAAGGAACACTCGGAAACAGCGTGGCTAACCACTCGCGGCATCGACTACATCGAGGCGCAGGGCGATCAACCCTGGCTATGCCATCTCAGCTATATCAAGCCACACTGGCCGTTTCTTGCGCCGGCGCCCTACAATGACATGTATAAGGCTGCTGATCTTCCACCGGTCGTACGCAGCGACGATGAACGCCAGACCGATCACCCGCTGATGCAGGCATGGATGAATATGCGGGTCTGCAAAAGCATGGCGCGCGACGAGGTCCGCGACCTGGCCGGTGTCTGCTACATGGGGCTGATCAAGGAACTGGATGACCAGTTGGGTCGGCTGTTTTCCTATTTGCGCGAGACCGGGCGCATGGACGACACGATGATCGTCTTCTGCTCGGATCATGGCGACAACATGGGCGACCATTGGTTGGGTGAAAAGGACCTGTTTTACGACTGTTCCGCCCGCATTCCCCTACTGATCTATGATCCGCGGGATCAAGCGGACGCGACACGCGGCACCGCAACTGATGCGCTGGTGGAAGGCATCGATCTGGTCCCCACGTTTCTCGACTTCTTCAACGGGGCCGACAAATCGCACATTCTCGAAGGGCGATCACTCTCACCGCTGATGCAGGGCGCAGCGACGGAATGGCGCGAATTCGCGGTCTCTGAATATGACTATGCCACCCGGGATTCCCGCCGTGAAGTCGGCATGGACCAAGCCGATGCGCGACTCGCGATGATCTTTGATGGGCGCTGGAAATACGTCCACGTGGAAAAGATGCGGCCACTGCTGTTCGACCTAGAAGACGACCCAGACGAATTGTGCGATCTGGCGACCAACCCCGAGTATGCGAACGAGCTTTCGCGGTTGCGCGATCTGCATTTCGAATGGTCCCGGCAGCACCATTCCCGCATCACCAGAAGCGCCGCGCAGATCGAACGCATGACAGACGCCAAGGAGCCACCGGGAATCTACATCGGCTACCGGGACAAGAACGAACTCGAAGGCGATGGTCGGCAAATGCCGGATCACGCCTCGGGCTAATAAACACTAAGGGAGGAAATCATGACCAAGTCAAACGTACTCGCAGGTACAATTGCTGCGACTTGCCTGGCCTTCTCGGCCCATGCACAAGCCAATCTGACCGGCGAGACGACACCGCCGACGGAAATTGCAGCGCAAGCAATGTTCGGCGTTGCGGAATTGGCCGCGAATGCAGGGATCGCAAACATCCAGGTGGCTGCTGGACAGACGCTGACGAATTCGGTTCAGAACGTGGCTGAAGGCAAGACCGACATTGCTGCCGCGCCGTTCATCCTGCCGTTTTTGTTATCAAAGGGTGCGGGCCCATATGCCAGCCTAGGCGCAGAGGCGGGCGCGGAACTCGCGGGCAATCTTTCAGTGCTCTACACCTATCGCTTTTCCGTCTTCGGTTTGTCGGCATTCGAAAGCAAGAATTTTGGAGGCTGGAGCGCCATCGAAGGTGCCACAATCTACAATGGACCGCCGCGCGGGGCGGCATTGAACAAGGCGCGCGCGATGGTGCGCATCGCGACCGGCCTAGAAGATGGAACGGGTTATTCAGGCATTCAGGTCAACTGGGGACAAGCTGTTGCGACCATTACCGATGGATCTGCCGATGCACATGTCTTGCCAATGAACTTCCCTGACTCGCGGCTTTCACAAGCTGCCGCATCTGGCAGCATGGTGGTGTTTTCCTTCCCACGCGAAGCATTCGAGAGCGAGGGTGGCTCCAACTTTGGCAACGCACCTGGCAGTGCTGCGGTCGTCGAGCCGATAACCGATGACTTATTCGGTCCTGGTATCTCGGTGGTATCCGAAGACGGGATGTTCCGCGGATACGCGGATATTGGTGGCGATGTCGTCAACGTATCGATGGACGAGCAAATTGCCTATCAACTGACCAAGACATTCCTCGAAGGCCTGCCGCAAATCACCGCGCGGACACCAAGCATGCCCAAAGCTTGGCTTGGAGAAACCGATCCTTCCATCACCGGTATGTGTGGCCCCAACCCCATAAAGTATCACCCCGGCGCCGTTCGCGCCTGGGAAGAGGCTGGATATACGCTGCCGGACTGCGCCAAGCCCTGAGATTTGGGAACCGGGGGCGGTGACAAAGCTGTCCCCGGCGCTACCGTTTTTGGAGTACAGCGATGAATGGCGCGCCCGAACCAAAAATAAAACATGTCCGCGTAGTGCGCGGTGCCTTGTTCTGGCTGTCGCTTTTCATTGTGACAGCAGGCCTTTTGAATGCGACACCCGGGATCCCCGGACTCGATGAGGGCCTTCAGAATGTTACCGGTCTGGACTGGCTCAAGGTGCGCCGCTTCCCGACCGAATGGTTCTATCCATTCGCCTTTGCCCTGATGATGGTGTGCGTGGTGCTGAAGCACTCGGCATTCAAAGCATGGTCTGGGGGATCGATTGGAAAAAGACGTCTTGGACTGTTTCTGGATGTCGCGATGGTCGCTGCGGCATTCACAGTGTCTTTAACGTACGTGGTCGAAATTGAATCGATCTGCTTGATCGACCAGTTCACTGGCGAGCGTGCAAGGCTGATTGAAGAGGCATTGCGGATCGAGGCGGAAATCGCCACGACCATGGGGTTGCCGCCGCCCAGCACAGTAGAAGACCCCAGCTGCGTCGGAAATACCGGCGGCTGGCTGGTGCTGATCGTGGGGCTAACTGTGCTGGTCTTTCTGGCCTACAACGTCCGGGTCTGGGGCCTGGCCCTTGTTCTGGTGGCTTTGACGGTTGCGCTCTACACAATTGTGACCGTGTTCGTGTGGTATTTTCATGGCCCCGAGGACATCAACAAATACCTGATGACCAAGCTGGCTGGTGAGCCGCGCATGCTCTCGGATGGCCGACCAAGGGTCCACGATATCCTTGTGAACAACGCCTCGGGCCTTCTCGGGCAGTTCATGGACATCATGCTGAACACGATCTTCCCCTATCTTGTGCTTGGCTCGCTTTTCGGGGCCTCGGCGGGCGGGCAATCGCTGATCAAGCTCGCCTTCCGCTGGACGCGCAAGTTGCGGGGCGGCCCCGCGCATGCCGCGATCGTGTCTTCGGCCATGTTCGGAACCATATCGGGCGGGCCGATCGTGAATGTCCTGTCGACGGGAGTTCTGACGATCCCGATGATGCTGAAACGCGGCTTCTCGCCGATCTTCGCCGGTGGTGTCGAGGCGGCGGCCTCTTCGGGTGGATCGATCATGCCGCCCGTGATGGGTGTGGCAGCCTTTGTTCTCGCGTCCCTGACGGTGGTTCCCTATTCCCAAGTCATCATCGCTGCGGCGATCCCGGCAGGTGCATATTTCCTCTGCCTGTTCCTGTCGGTGGTCTTTCAGGCGCGCAAGCAGAAGATCCAGGCCATCGGAGAATTGACGGAGGACATGCGGCTGTCCCGCCAGGATATCCTAAACCTTGTCATGATCTTCGGACCGATCCTGCTGATCTTGATCCTCTTGCTGACAACCAAAGAGGGCGTGGGCTGTGGTTTGTTGGGGGGCATGTTGGGGGCTGAACGCACCATCGTCGACGGCGTGTGTACGGTCGAAAGCCTGTCTTGGCTTCAACGGGCCGTACAGAACTCCGTCGGGGACGCAGGCAGCGCCGGGTGGTGGGCGGTCATGCTGCTGATCGCGCTGCTATTCGTGGATCCCAACGTCCGGTCACAGCCCGCGAAAGTCGTGGATGCCCTGTCGGATGCCGGGATTCTCGTCTCGACGCTCTACCTGATGTTTCTAGCCGTATCCGTGGTCGATTTCTGCCTCCAATTCACCGGGCTTCCAAACTTCATCTCTCTCGATATATTGGGCTGGCTTCAAACGCTTGACTTCGGCGGTGGTGGCTCGGTCTGGTTTCAGTTGATTGCCCTGCTGGTGACGATGTTCATTGCGATCTTGCTCGGCATGGGCATGCCTGCGGTACCGGCCTATATCAATGTTGCCTTGCTCATGGGCCCCGTGCTTGCGGGGCTGGGTATCGCCAAGTTCACCGCACATATGTTCATCTTCTATTTCGCGGTCGCCAGCGCCATCACGCCGCCGATCGCACTGGCGGCCTTCGCGGCGGCCTCTATCACGCGCGCCAATCCGATGATGACCGGCTTTTCGGCGGTCAAGTCTGGCATCGTGATGTTTGTGATCCCCTTCATCTTTGCCTTGTATCCGGAAATCCTTCTGATCGAAGACGCCGTCATTGATCCGATGGGCGGCGACGGCGGCAGCGTGAGCTACTTGCCCGGCTATGACGGAACGATGAACTGGGTGGCGCTGGGTTGGATCCTGATCCGGGTCGTCATTGCGCTCTATCTCCTTGCAAGTGCGCTCTCGGGCTTTGATCATCGCAAACTTGCCGGTTGGGAGGTCGGAGCACGTCTTTCACTCTTCGTGCTCATTCTGGCGTTCAATCCTGTCCTGCAACTCGTAAGCGTTGCCGGCGCCTTGGCGTTGATTGTATGGCACGTGCTCTCCACTCGATCATCGACGCGCCAGGCAGTATGAAAGGGTTAGTTTTTTGGAGCCGCGCCAGCCGACAACGCCTGGACAAGTCCGTCTTCGCGACGCCCTGAGAACTGCCTTTGCGGAAAATCGAGCATAAAGCGCAAAGGAGGCGTCACTCTTTGGCGCCAGCCCTCGGATCATCTGGTTTCGGTTTCGATGCGTTCCCTACTGGGGGTCTGCTCCGGCTGAGTGCAGAATGACACCTTAAGCGCCGAGGACGCGTTTTCCATATTCGCGCAGGTTGCCTTTGGGATCGACGTATCGGTACAGGGTGACGGGTTTCACGCCCAGTTCACTGCACAGCTCTGAAACGGATGTGTCCCGGTTGGCCATTGCGGCCTGTGCCATCCGGACCTGGGATTTGGTGAGTGCGAACTTTCGCCCGCCTTTGCGCCCTCGAGCGCGGGCGGCTTGCAACCCAGCCATTGTGCGCTCCCGGATCAATTCGCTTTCAAATTCAGCGAGCGCTGCAAAGATGCCAAATGACAACCGACCGGCTGCGGTGGTCGTGTCGATCTGTGCCCCCTGGCCTGTCAGCACCTTCAGGCCGACACCGCGCTCTGACAGTAAGGTCGTCGTTTTCACCAAGTGGTTCAGACTGCGGCCCATCCTGTCCAGCTTCCAGATGACTAGGACGTCGCCGTCGCGCAAAGCCTTCAGACAAGCTTCGAGGCCCGGGCGGTCGTCTTTCTTGCCCGAGGCCTGATCGGAGTAGATTTGCTTTTCATCGACGCCCGCCTCAACAAGAGCGTCCTTTTGTAGGTCAAGCGACTGGCTGCCATCGGCTTTTGAGACGCGCGCGTATCCGATCAGCATGTTTCACAAACGAACGTTTGTGGTGTGTGGAGGAATTCCCGGCTTTTGGCCATCTCGATTATTCCTTAGCCCTTATCACAATCATCAATAAATAAACCCCAACAAGAAAGCAAAAGAAACATGGCGCATCGCACAATTCTGACTGAGCGCCAGCGTTCGGCGCTTTTCGACCTGCCGACTGACGAGACATTGATGTTGCGGCATTTCACGCTGGCAGATGACGATATCGAGCACATCAACGAACGGCGGCGACCGGAGAACAAGATCGGTTTTGCCCTACAGCTCTGCGCCCTACGCTATCCCGGTCGGCTGTTGTCATCTGGGGAGGTCATCCCGGAAAAGGTATTGCGCTTCATCGCGGCTCAGTTGGGCCTGACCGGCAACGATGTCTTGCCATATGCCGCACGTCGGCAAACCCGTCAGCTGTTGATTTTTGCTGAGAAGTGACCCGGTAGCCCCATAATTTTCCACCGAGATTTGACCCATGTGAACACGCTGCCCTGACGGAATTGGTCGGGGAGAGAAGGAGTGATCGACATGGGATTTTTGAGTGTTATCCGACGCTGGGCATTGCGTGACAAAATGCCAATCCGCGAGATATCGCGGCGAACGGGCCTGTCCCGCAACACCATCAGAAAGTACCTGCGCGAGGGCGTGGTCGAGCCGAAGTTCAAGACGCCATCCCGGCCGAGCAAACTCGATCCATACGCTGACCGGCTGACCGCCTGGCTTCTGGCACAGACACGGAAGTCGCGCAAAGAACGCCGCACGGTGAAGCAGATGCATGCTGATTTGGTGAAGCTCGGCTACGACGGCTCTTACGGGCGCGTGGCCGCATTTGCCCGGGTTTGGCGTGCCGATCGGCACCGGGCGGAACAGACGACCGGGCGCGGCACCTATGTTCCTTTGGTGTTCCAGCCCGGAGAGGCATTCCAGTTCGACTGGAGCGAAGACTGGGCCAATATCGGCGGCGAGCGGGCTAAGCTCCAGGTGGCCCATATCAAGCTGTCACACAGCCGGGCGTTCCTGGTGCGGGCCTACCCGCTGCAAACTCACGAGATGCTGTTCGACGCCCACTGGCACGCGTTCCGCGTTTTCGGCGGCGTGCCCGGCCGCGGGATCTACGACAACATGAAGACAGCAGTGGATCGTGTTGGCAAAGGCAAACAGCGCGACATCAATGCCCGCTTCAAATCCATGGCCCGCCACTACGTGTTTGAGCCTGAGTTCTGCAACCCGGCGGCCGGATGGGAGAAGGGGCAGGTCGAGAAGAACGTCCAGGATGCGCGCAACCGCTTGTGGCAGGTCATGCCGATCTTCGGCGATCTGGCCGAGCTCAATCAGTGGCTGGAAGATCGCTGTCTTGCCTTGTGGGCCGAGACAAAGCACCGTGACTTGCCCGGCACGATTGCCGATGTGTGGGAAGCCGAGAAGCCCACGCTGATGGCCCTGCCGCCGGCCTTTGATGGGTTTGTAGAGCACAGCAAACGGGTGTCGCCGACATGCCTGATCACCTTCGAGCGCAATCGCTACAGCGTACCGGCCAGCTTTGCGAACCGCCGCGTCAGCCTGCATGTCTATCCTGAACGGTTGGTAGTGGTGGCGGAAGGTCAAACCGTTTGCGCCCATGACCGTATCATTGAGCGGTCGCACCACAAGCCAGGCCGGGTCATCTATGATTGGCGCCACTATCTTGCTGTCATCCAACGCAAACCCGGGGCCCTGCGCAATGGCGCGCCGTTCAATGAGATGCCCGACGCCTTCCGCCGCCTGCAGGATCATATGCTGCGCAAGGAGGGCGGCGACAGAGAGATGGTGGATATCCTGTCCCTGGTTCTGCACCACGATGAAGACGCGGTTTTGTGTGCTGTAGAACTGGCGCTGGAAGCCGGCGTGCCCACCAAGACGCATGTCCTGAACTTGCTCCATAGGCTGATCGACAAAAAGCAGAGCGACCATCCCGAGGTCGACCCGCCAAAGGCTCTGGCCTTGGATACGGTGCCGAAAGCCAATGTCGATCGCTATGATGCTCTGAGACAAGCCGGGGAGAAGCGTCATGCGTCATGACCCTGCAGGCGCCTCGATCGTGATCATGCTCCGCAGCCTCAAACTGCATGGCATGGCACAGGCGGTCGATGATCTGGTTGCCCAGGGCGCACCAGCGTTCGAAGCAGCAACGCCGATGTTGTCCCAGCTTCTCAAGGCGGAAATGGCCGAACGGGAAGTCCGGTCAATCGCCTACCAAACCAAGGTGGCGCGCTTTCCGTCCTACAAAGACCTCGCGGGCTTCAACTTCAAATCCAGCGAGGTTAATGAAGCCACCGCCCGGCAGCTGCACCGCGGCACCTTCATGGAAAACGCCGAGAATGTCGTCCTGATCGGCGGGCCTGGAACGGGCAAGAGCCACATTGCAACAGCCATCGGCGTACAGGCCATCGAACACCACAGATGCAAGGTGCGCTTCTACTCAACCGTGGAACTCGTCAATGCGTTGGAGCAGGAAAAGGCGCTCGGAAAGGCCGGCAAATTGGCTGAGATGCTGACCAAGATCGACTTGGTCATCCTCGATGAGCTCGGCTACCTGCCGTTCAGTTCATCCGGCGGCGCGCTGCTCTTCCATCTGCTGAGCAAACTTTACGAGCGCACCAGCGTGATCATCACCACGAACCTCAGCTTCTCAGAGTGGGCCCAGGTCTTCGGCGATGCAAAGATGACCACCGCGCTTCTCGACAGGCTCACGCACCGCTGCCACATCCTGGAAACCGGCAACGACAGCTACCGCTACAAGGCAAGCTCGGAAGCCGCGAAGAAAAAGAGAAAGGAAACGCCGGCATTGACCGCAACATAACCGCAGAGACATAATCAAGGGTGGGTCAAATCTCGATAAAAATACCGGGTCACTTCTCAGCAAAAATCAACAAACCCCACATTGATCTCATCGGAAATATCGATATTCTCCGCTTGGGAGGCAAAAATGGATACATTCAACCAATCATCCGACTTCGAAGAGGGATCGGCGACGCATCGCGTATACCGAGCCTTGCGCTCGATGATTGTCCGTGGCGTCCTGAAGCCCGGAGAAAAGCTCAAGATCGAAGGACTGAGCAAACGTCTTGGTACCGGCGCCTCACCCGTCCGCGAAGCGCTCAGCCTGCTGACATCCGACAGCCTGGTGGAACGTATTGACCAACGCGGCTTTCGGACAGCCGGTATCAGTGCCACAAACTTCGCCGAAATCCTGAAACTGCGATGCGTGCTGGAAGACCTCGCCCTTCGAGAATCCATTGCCAATGCGACGCAGGATTGGGAGGAGAGGGTCGTTCTCGCACACCACAGAATGCAGCGGGCACAAAACCGGAAAACGGAGGATTTCGAGGATCTGCACAAGGCTTTCCACATGAGTCTTCTTTCGAATGCGCAGTCGCCAATCCTTCTGCAAATCTGTTCACGCCTTTATGACCTCAACATCCGCTACAGATACCTGGCTGGACATGACATCTCGTACCAACAGCGCGATGTGGCCAAGGAACACGCCGATATTCTTGCCGCCGTCCTCGCGCTTGACGCCGATACCGCAAGCACAAGGCTTCTGGAGCACTACAAAACGACTGGTGCATTTTTGTCCGGACTGTTGGGTGACGGGGCCCTGGCCTGAGCGTCACGCGGGCACAAGGGTCAGGTCGAACTCCACCCTGAGGTAAGCGTCCGGCACCTTGCCGGAGAGCGCGAAGCCGGTAGAAGGAAACGAGCCTGCAGGTCTTTCCTCGTAGTGCATGACCAGATCCTTGCGGACGCCAAAGACCGTATCCTGATCAAGATAGGGATCGTCCTCGGCGAAGACTTCGGTCACAAGGGGGCGGAACCCAGCAGCCTCTGCGATGAAATGCAGGTGAGAGGGCCGCCAAGGATGCCGCCCACAGGCACGCAGAATATCGCCCACCGGGCCGTCGGACGGCACAGTATATTCGACGGGCTTGACCGTTGTGAAGGCATAGCGCCCGTCCTCGCCGACGGTTTGCAGCCCATGGAATGAATAAGTGTCCTGATCAGGATCCTGGCTGGAGTACATGCCGTTCGGCGCGGTCTGCCAGATATCGAGGGTCGCTCCTGAAATTGGCTTGCCGTCTGGGTCTTTCACTACGCCTTCGACCAAAAGCACGGTCTCTGCATAGTCGCGTCGCATGTCGCCGCCAACGGCCAACGGCGGAGAACCGGAAATGTGAAATGGCCCCAGAACCGATGACGAAGTGCCCTCGGGGCGATTATTGATCATGTCGACGAGGGAAGACAGGCCAAGAACATCAGACAGCAGGACGAATTCGTGGCGCTCTTCGTCCGAGATTTCGCCGGCGCGCTCGAGGAACCGGATACCGATATTCCATTCTTCGTGCGTTAGGTTCACCTCGCGGGCAAAGTCATGCAAATGGCGGACGAGACTGCCCATGACCTCACGCAGGCGCGGGTCGGTATTCGCACCCAGGTAACCCATGAAAACTTCGGTAATATTGTCCTTGTTGACGTTGCGCATGGGAGTCTCCTTTGGTTTTCCGGGTCACGACGAACCGCGTGGGATAGGTATTGGCGGGGCTTGGCGCCCGCCGAAGATCGGCAATATCAATCGCTACTGACCGACCGCTTGTGTGGCGAATTCGGCCTCATCGACGATCGGGCTTGCGCAGACGCCTATGCCCTCGATCTCGATCTCCACGACTTCGCCGGGCTTCAGCCACCGGGGATGTGGTTTCTTGGCATGACCGACGCCGGGTGGAGTGCCCATGGCAATATGGTCGCCGGGTTGCAGCGTCGTGTATTCCGAAATTGTCGCGATGGTCTGCGCAACCGACCAGATCATGTTTCCCGTATTCGAACTTTGCAGGATCTCGTCGCCGACACGGCTTTCAATCTTCAGGCCCGACGCGCCCAGGGGAAGGTCGTCTGGCGTCACGACAAAGGGCCCGATGGCACCGGTGTCATCGAAGTTCTTGCCAGGGGTCCATTGATGCGTCTTGCGCTGGTAGTCCCGCACCGACCCATCGTTGAAGACCGTATAGCCAAAGACATGATCCAGGGCATTGGCCTCTGAAATATGCCGCCCTCCGGTCCCGACGATGATCATCAGCTCCGCCTCGTAGTCGAGCTTCTCGGAACAGGTTGGCCGGACCATGGGCTGGCCTGCCGCCATGATCGATTGTTGCCCGCGCATGAACAGCGCCGGATAGTCCGGAACCTCGTAGCCACCTTCCTTGATGTGATCGGTGTAGTTGAGCCCAAGGCAGATGATGGTTGGTGGCCGGCTGACCGGAAGCGCAGGGAGGATGTCCGACACGCTCACCGTCTTGGCGCCTTTCGCAGCTTCGGCGGCCTTTTCCAGGACGGCCGTGTCGCCAATCATGGCCATCAGGTCAGAGCCAACCTCGGGAACGGCTTCGGTCAGGTTGACCGCGTTTTCTCCCTCTACGGCAAAGACGGCTTGCTTTCCCGCAACCTTTCCAACGAGCAGACGCATCAGATCCTCCAACTTGATAGTTTGACATTTTGCCGATATAAAGATTTTTAGTCAATAAAAATCGATATTTTGTGAACGTCGCAATCCCGAGCCGGAGGGCCTCCATGTTGGAAGACAAACCCAGCGACAGACTGGTCATCCGCGCCTCAGACACAGGTGGCCGACCTTTCTCGTGGACGCGCTCATGAACAAGCGCAGTTTTCTTGGCGATATTCTGACGACTCTGTTCGAGCGCCGCGTGTCGGGTATCAAGGTTAGGCTCCAGACCCATTGATTTTGGTCATCTGCCGTGATTCAGGGCTCGCAAGGAGACCTGAATGATGAGCAACCTTTTTTGGCTGAGCGAGGCGCAGATGGAGCGTCTGAAGCCCTTCTTCCCGAAGTCGCACGGGAAGCCTCGTGTTGATGATCGGCGCGTTCTGAGTGGAATAATTTTCATCAATCGCAATGGCTTGCGATGGTGCGATGCGCCGAGGGAATATGGCCCGGCGAAGACGCTCTACAACCGCTGGAAGCGTTGGAGCGATAACGGCATCTTCGCCCGCATCCTGACAGGCCTGGCTGCCGAGGGGACTGAGCACAAGACGATCATGATCGACGCCACTTACCTGAAAGCGCA
>NZ_FMZV01000020.1 GCF_900101475.1 Ruegeria marina
GTTCGAGGTGGCCGAGCGGCTGGAGGTGATGGCGCCGCATCCGCTGGCGCGGCTGAGGTTTTCGGATGTGCGGGTGCCGCGCGCGGCGCTGCTGGGCGCGCCAGGGGCGGGGTTCAAGGTGGCGATGGCGGTGCTCGACGTGTTCCGCTCGACCGTGGCGGCGGCGGCACTCGGCTTTGCCCGCCGGGCGCTGGACGCGGCGCTGGCGCGGGTCGCGGCGCGGCAGGTGCAGGGGGCGCCGCTGTTCGAGCTGCAGATGGTGCAGGGCCATGTGGCCGACATGGCGCTGGATGTGGACGCGAGCGCACTGCTCACCTATCGCGCCGCCTGGGCCAAGGACATGGGCGCCGCGCGCGTCAGCCGCGAGGCGGCGATGGCCAAGCTCCATGCCACCGACCAGGCGCAGCAGGTGATCGACCGGGCCGTCCAGCTTTTTGGCGGCGATGGCGTGCGGCGCGGCGAGACGGTCGAACAGCTCTACCGCGACATCCGCGCCCTGCGCATCTACGAGGGCGCATCCGACGTCCAGCGCCTCGTCATCGCCCGACAGACAATGGCAAACTTCAACAGGGGAATTTGAGCATGCTGGGATCCTGTCCAAGATAGCGGTGGCGATGCCAGTCCGGGGTGGCGGCCCCTTCGTGGCTGCGGGTCGGAGGCGCAAAGGCAGATGAGCGTGCCGATGCTTGCGGTGGCCCGGCGGTTCGGGGATTTTCATCGCGGGCAATATCCGGGAAGATTCGGACAAGCGCCGGCAACAAGGCGTACGATTGCCCGCACAGGGCTTTTAGCAACCAAGGTCCAATATCAGGAGGAAAAAATGAAACTCAACGCACTCGTGACGCTCGCGTCGGCGGCGGTCCTGTCGGCGGGAATGGCCGTCGCGGAACCGGTAAAGGTCGGAATGATCACCACGCTTTCGGGTGGCGGAGCCGGTCTGGGGGTGGCCATTCGCGACGGCTTCATGCTGGCACTCAAACAGTCGGGAACCACCGATGTGGAAGTGGTCGTCGAGGACGACCAGCAAAAACCCGATGTGGCCGTCCAGCTCGCCGACAAGATGATCCAGTCGGACAAGGTCGACATTCTGACCGGTATCGTCTGGTCCAACCTGGCCATGGCCGTGGCCCCGGCTGCCACGGCGCAGGGCAAGATCTATCTGTCGCCCAATGCCGGACCTTCGGCGCTGGCAGGCAAGGGTTGCCATCCCTACTATTTCAACGTGGCCTGGCAGAACGACAACCTCCACGAGGCAGCGGGCGCCTATGCGAACTCGGCCGGGTTGAAGAACAGTTTCATCCTGGCGCCGAACTATCCGGCCGGCCACGACGCGCTGGCTGGCTACAAGCGGATGTACAAGGGTGATCTGGCTGGGGAATTGCTGACCAAGCTGGGCCAGACGGATTACGCCTCGGAACTGGCGCAGATCCGGGCAAGCGGTGCCGACAGCGTGTTCTTCTTCCTGCCGGGCGGCATGGGGATATCTTTCCTCAAGCAATATGCCGACAGCGGGATCGGCCTTCCGCTGGTCGGCCCGGCCTTCAGTTTCGATCAGGATATCCTGCAGGCGGTGGGTGACGCGGCGCTTGGCGTGCACAATACCAGCCAGTGGAACAAGGACCTGGACAACCCGGCCAATGCGGCCTTTGTCGCGGCCTTCCTGGCCGAATATGGCCGGCTGCCGTCTCTTTATGCCAGCCAGGGCTATGACACCGCCAATCTTTTGCTGAGCGCCATGGCCAAGGCCGATATCTCGGACAAGGACGCGTTTCTTGCCGCCTTGCGCGCGGCTGACTTCGACTCTGTCAGGGGCAAGTTCTCCTTCGGTCCGAACCAGCATCCGATCCAGGACATCTATGTCAGGCAGGTGGTCAAGGAAGGTGACATTTACACAAACAAGCTGGTGGGTGTTGCGCTGGAAGATCATTCCGACGTCTATGCCGCCGAGTGCGAGATGTAAGACGCCTGATGGCGCGGGCCCGGTGCCCGCGCCGCAACTCCGGGACCTGTCCGATGTCTTTCCTTCTTTTGGCCGAACAGCTTCTGAACGGGCTTCAGTTCGGGGTAATGCTGTTTCTGACGGCTGCCGGCCTGACCCTTGTTTTTGGGGTGATGGGGCTGATCAACCTGGCGCATGGCTCGCTGTTCATGATCGGCGCCTTTGCTGCGGCGGCGGTGGCTGCGGCTTCGGGCAGTTTTCTTCTGGCGGTGATGGCCAGTATCGCGGCCGCAGCTGCTGCGGGGGTGCTGGTCGAGGTGCTGGTGATCCGGAGGCTCTATGCCCGCGATCACCTGGACCAGGTGTTGGCGACTTTCGCGCTGATCCTGATCTTTTCCGAGGGGACACGGTGGCTGTTCGGCTCGTTTCCGTTGTTTCTCGACATTCCCGACTATCTGTCCGGCCCGGTCACGCTGCCGGGCGGCATCGACTACCCGCTCTATCGCCTGACCATCATCGGTGTCGGGTTGCTCGTCGCACTGGGATTGTTTCTGCTGATCGCGCGCACACGGCTGGGCATTCAGATCCGTGCCGGCGAAAGCGACCGTGAGATGATCGCGGCGCTGGGGGTCAACATATCAAGGCTTTACACAGTGGTCTTCGCGCTGGGAGCCGCCCTGGCCGGGCTGGCAGGTGCGCTGATCGGGGCCATTCAGTCGGTACAGGTGGGCATGGGAGAACCGGTGCTGATCCTGGCCTTTGTGGTGATTGTTATCGGCGGCATCGGTTCGATCAAGGGGGCGCTGGCAGGCTCCATTCTTGTCGGGCTGACCGATACGCTGGGGCGGGCCCTGCTGCCCGGTCTCTTTGGCCTGTTCATGGAACCGGCTGACGCGACCAGTATCGGTTCTGCGCTGTCCTCGATGCTGATCTACATCCTCATGGCCGTGGTGCTGATCGTCAGACCCACCGGGCTTTATGGAGCGCGCGCATGACCCGCGAGACACTCTTCAACGCCGTGCTGGGTCTGGGCCTTTTCGCGTTTCCGCTCTGGGCCTGGTGGGCGGAGGAACCGTTCATGATCACCTTGTCGACGCGGGTCGTGATCCTTGCGCTGGCCGGCGTCGGGTTGAACCTGGCCCTGGGTCTGGGCGGGCTGGTCAGCCTGGGTCACGCGGCTTTCTTCGGGATCGGCGGCTACGCGATGGGAATCCTCGCCAGCCACGCGCAGAGTTACACACCGTTGATGGAGTTTCCCTTTGTGATCGAAGGCACCAAGTCCATGCCGGTGATCTGGCTTGTGGCGGTCGTGGCTTCGGCGCTGGCGGCACTGGTGATCGGAGCACTGTCATTGCGCACATCCGGCGTCTATTTCATCATGATCACGCTCGCCTTTGGCCAGATGCTCTTCTATTTCGCGATAAGCTGGCCTGCTTATGGCGGCGAGGACGGTCTGTCGATCTATGTGCGCAACAGCTTTCCCGGACTCAACACGCTCGACCCGATCCAGTTCTTCCTGATCTGTTATGCGATCCTGGGTGCGGTTCTGCTGTTATCGGCCCGGTTGGCGGCTTCGCCCTTTGGTCTGGCGCTCAACGCGGCGCGTCAAACATCCGAGCGGGTAGAAACCGTCGGCATCAGGCCCTACCGGCTCAGGCTTACGGTTTTCGTGATTTCGGGGATGATCACCGGGCTGGCCGGTGCGCTGTTCGCAGATCTCAACCGGTTCGTCAGCCCCAGCATGCTCAGCTGGCAGACCTCGGGGGAAATCATGGTTTTCGTCATTCTCGGCGGTGTCGCGCGCCTGTTCGGGCCGGTGGCGGGCGCGCTGCTGTTCATCCTGCTGGAACACGTGCTTGGCGGCTTGTCCGAGTACTGGCACATCTACCTGGGGCTTCTGTTGCTCGGAGTGGTGCTGTTCGCGCGCGGCGGTGTCATCGGAACGCTGGCAGGGCAGGGGGGCAAGCATGGCTGAACCGATCCTGTCCGTCACCAAGATCAACAAGAGCTTTGGTGCGCTGAAGGCGTCAATCGACGTATCGCTGGACCTGCGTGTCGGGGAAATCCATGCGCTCATCGGCCCGAACGGTGCCGGCAAATCAACCCTGATCAAGCAGATCGCCGGTGGATTGCAGCCGGACTCCGGCACTGTGCGGTTTCTGGGCCGTGACGTGACCGCGCTGGATACGGTGCAGAGGGCGCAGATGGGGTTGGGGCGGACTTTCCAGATATCCGCCCTGGCGATGGAGGACAGCGTGTTGCAGAACGTCATGCTGGGCGCCCTGGGCGCCAGCGGACGGCCCTTCAGGTTTTTACGTCCGGTTCTCAAGGACAAGGCGCTGCGCGAGACCGCCGAAACCGCGCTTGCGCGTGTCGGTCTTTCGGAACAGGCGCTCATGCGCACATCCGATCTGTCGCACGGGCAGCGGCGGCAGCTTGAGGTCGCCGTGGCTCTGACCATGCGGCCGCGCGCCTTCGTCATGGATGAACCGATGGCGGGGCTGGGAACCAGCGGTTCCCAACGCCTGACCCGGTTTCTGGACGAGTTGCGGCACGAAGCGCCCATCCTGCTGGTCGAACATGACATGGATGCGGTTTTTGCGCTGGCAGACCGGATCTCGGTGCTGGTTTACGGCAGCGTCATCGCAACCGGAACTGTGGATGAAATCCGCGCCCATCCCGAAGTGCGCCGCGCCTATCTGGGAGAGGAAGAATGAGCCTGCTGAGCCTGACCAATGTCTCTGCCTTCTACGGGCCCAGTCAGGCCCTGTTCAAGGTCAGCCTTCGGGTAGCGGAGGGGCAGGTTGTCGCCCTGATGGGCCGCAATGGAATGGGCAAGACAACCACGGTCAAGACCATCTTCCGGATGTTGCCCGTCGCGGGCGGCGAACTGCTGTTCGACGGCCATGACTTGCGCAGGCTGGCATCGCACAGGGCGGCCAAGTTAGGGCTGGGGCTGGTGCCCGAAGGGCGGCGCTGCTTTCCCAACCTGACGGTCGAGGAGAACCTGATCGCGGCTGCGCGTCCGGGGCACTGGGATTTCAAGCGGGTCGCCCAACTTTTCCCCCGGCTCGAAGAGCGGCGCAGCCAGTCCGCAGCATCCCTGTCCGGAGGGGAGCAGCAGATGCTTGCCATTGGCCGGGCCTTGATGACCAACCCACGCCTGCTGGTGCTGGACGAGGCCACCGAAGGGCTTGCCCCGATCGTGCGGCAAGAGATCTGGAAAGCCATAGGAACGCTCAAGCACGAGTCGGGGCTGGCGATCCTGGTGATCGACAAGTCGCTGAAGGAACTGGCGAGGATCGCCGATGAGGCGGTTGTTCTGCAACGGGGAGAAACCGTCTGGCACGGCCCGATGGCCGATGTCGGTAACGGCGTCGCCGAGCAGTACCTGGGGGTATAGAACGGCCCGGAGCCTGATCCTGCAGCGCGGGCCGAACGGCCTCAGGTCGATTGCGGAATATAGGCGGTGGCCTCGATCTCGAGCAGGGCGTCATCCTCGATCAGATCGTCGATGACGATCATCGACATGGCCGGGAAATGGCGGCCAAAGATTTTCCGATAGGCCTGTCCTACCTCTTTCTGACGGGCGAGATATTCCTTTTTGTCCTTCACGAACCAGGTCAGGCGTCCGATGTCGTCCACGTCGCCGCCCGCTGCACGCACTATGGCCGCAATGTTGGACAGCGCCTGTTCCATCTGGCCGATGAAATCCTTCGAGACGATTTCCTTGCTCTCGTTCCATCCGATCTGTCCGCCGACATGCAGGGTGCCGTCAGCCATCAGCATCCCGTTGGCATATCCCAACGCCGGCGCCCAACCTTCGGGGTGAATGGTTCTGGGTTTCATCGGGTTGCTCCCTTGATTGATGTGATCCGGTCCGAAAAGGGGGTGGTCAAGAAACCGATCGCCTTCGCCTGACGCCGCAAAAGTTGTTCCGAAGCCAAGCCAACCACATTCCCCGGCTGCACCCGGCAGCGAATACCGGGCGGGGCACAATCTTCTTGGCCGTCAGGAACCCGGACGGGCAGGAAAGGGCCCCCACGAAGCCGCGATACTGGCAGGGATCAGGGTTCTGGAAAGTGAAATACACTGCAAGCCCATCTCGAATTGCATTGGACGAGACCGATGGTAGCCGGTCACGAAACTGCGCACAAGAAGTTTTATGCTTCAAATATTCAGGCATGCAAAATGAAGGCCGTCAGGATCGCGAGGCGGTTGGAATTGTTTTTACGCCGGGAAATCCGGCCGACGCCCCGCTTCCATGAGCAGGTGCCGCCCCTTGGTGATCTTCGTCTGGTGCGCGATCAGACCGGCACGCCGGTCGGTTTGCCGTCGATGGTTTTCTGGTTCTTCTCGACCCAATAGGCGCGGATGTCCTCATCCGATTTCGCGTCGACCCATTTCTGCATTGTGTCCCGTTCCGAACGATAGTCCATGAATGGCACCGCATAGCCGCAAGAGGTCTGGACCCGATCGACCGACATGTCGAAGATCTGGCGGGCGCTGCGATGGGCGGGGAAGAGAGCGGCCAGTTCATCCCATCCCGCGTCGCCAATATGCAGGGTTCGCGCGTTTCCGTAGCAGCGCAGGATCAGCGGCCGGGTGGTGAAGGAGCACCACATCAAGGTCATCCGGTCACTCTCCAGAAGGTGCCCAGCCGTTTCATTTCCGCTGCCGGTAATGTTCATCCAGACGATACGGTTTGGCCCGATCACGCGCAGCGAGTCCATGCCCTTGGGCGAGATATTGACCCGCCCCTCGGGGCCGGCCGAACCGGTGAAGAAAATATGCTGTTCCTCGATGAACTTGCGGTGCGCTTCGTCGATCTGCGGAAACTGCTTGGCCATGGCGTCACTCAACAGTTACGGATTTGGCAAGGTTGCGCGGCTGGTCCACGTCGGTCCCCTTGGCCACCGCGGTATGATAGGCCAGAAGCTGCGCGGGGACAGCATAAAGGATCGGCGTCAGCGACGGATGGACATGCGGCATCTGGATGGTCGACCAGACACCGTCGCGGGCCTCGGCCAGGCCTTTGGAATCCGAGATCAGCATCACCTTTCCCTTGCGCGCCATGACCTCCTGCATGTTCGACACCGTCTTGTCGAACAGCGCATCGCGCGGTGCCATGACGACCACCGGCATCTGCTGGTCGATCAGCGCGATCGGCCCGTGCTTCAACTCTCCCGAAGCATAGGCTTCGGCGTGGATGTAGCTGATTTCCTTGAGTTTCAGCGCACCCTCCAGGGCAAGCGGAAACATCAGGCCCCGGCCCAGGAACAGCACGTCGCGCGCCTCGCTCAATTTCTGCGCGGCGGACCGGATCGTGTCGTTCTGATCCAATGCGGCATTGAGAGTCGACGGCAGCCCGCGCAGCGCCGCCGCATGGTCGGCGATCTGGTCTGACGTGAGAGTACCCCGGTCGCAGGCCGCCTTGAGCGCCAGCATCAACAGAACGCTCAGCTGGCAGGTGAAAGCTTTGGTCGAGGCGACGCCAACCTCGACTCCGGCATGGATTGGCAGCATCAGATCGCTTTCCCGGGCAATCGAGCTTTCGGGCACATTGACGACCGAAACGATCCTCTCCGCCTTGTCGCGGCAATAACGCAGAGCCGCCAGTGTGTCGGCGGTTTCGCCCGACTGGCTGACGAACAGGGCCAGCGTCCGTGCCGGGATCGGAGGTTCGCGGTACCGGAATTCGCTGGCGATATCCACTTCCACCGGCAACCGCGCCAGTTGCTCGAACCAGTATTTCGCCGTCAGGCAGGCATAATAGGCCGTCCCGCAGGCCACCATGGTCAGCCGGTCGACACTGGCGAAATCCACCCCTTCGCCAGGGAGTTGCACTTTGTCGGATCCGGTCGGCAGATAGGAGCGGATCGCCTCGGCGATCACCGTGGGCTGCTCGGCTATTTCCTTGGCCATGAAATGCTTGAAACCGCCCTTGTCGACGCGCGCGCTGTCCAGCTTGATCCTGCGCATCTGCCGATTGGCCCGTTGCCCGTTGGCGTCGCTGATCTCGACGCCCTTGCGGGTGACGATGGCGCGGTCGCCTTCTTCGAGATAGGTGATCCTGTCGGTCAGCGGGGCCAGCGCGATGGCGTCCGATCCGACGTACATCTCGCCGTCGCCGTGTCCGATCGCCAGGGGGCTGCCCTTGCGCGCGGCGACGATCAGGTCTTCCTCTCCATCGAAGAGAAACGCCAGGGCAAAGGCGCCTTCAAGCTTGTCGAGCGTGCGAAAGGCCGCCTCGACCGGACCAAGCCCTTCGCGCATGTAACGCTCGGTCATCAGGGCCACCGTTTCCGTATCGGTCTCGGTCGCAAAGGAGATGCCAAGTTCAGCCAGTTCGGCGCGCAATTCCCGGTAATTCTCGACGATGCCGTTATGGACCACCGCAACCGCGCCGGCGCGATGGGGATGGGCGTTGTTGACCGAGGGCGCGCCATGGGTCGCCCAGCGGGTATGCCCGATGCCGGATTTGCCCGGCAGCGGTTCGTGCACCAGAAGGTCGCTCAGGTTCACAAGCTTGCCAACGGCCCGGCGGCGATCCAGCACGCCATTGTTGACTGTTGCGATGCCCGCGCTGTCGTAGCCGCGGTATTCGAGCCGCTTCAGGGCCTCGACCAGGGTGGGTGCGACCTCGTGGTCGCCGAGCACACCGACAATGCCGCACATGGTCAGGTTTCCTTCTGCTTTCTGGCTTTCTTGGCGCGCAGCATCTGGAACAGCTTGCGTGCATAGCCAGGCTTGTTTTCCTGCGCGGCGCGTCCAAGTGCAAGGGCGTCGGGTTCCACATCCCGGGTGACCACGGTTCCGGTCGCCGTCATCGAGCCATCTCCCAATGTCACCGGGGCCACAAGCATCGTGTTCGACCCGACAAACACGTTCGCGCCAATGGTGGTGCGGTGTTTCATCACGCCATCGTAATTGCAGGTGATTGTTCCCGCACCGATGTTGGTGTGTGCCCCGACGCTTGCGTCACCGACATAGGACAAGTGATTGATCTTGGTGCCCTCGCCGATCTCGGCATTCTTGATCTCGACAAAGTTGCCGACACGGGTGTTCTCGGCCAGTTCCGTGCCGGGACGCAGGCGCGCATAGGGGCCTACGACCGCGCCCTGGCTGACGTGGCACCCTTCGAGATGCGAGAAGGCGCGGATCGTCGCGCCGCTTTCGACGGTGACGCCGGGGCCGAAGACAACATTGGGTTCGATCACGGTATCGCGGCCGATCACGGTGTCGGCGGCAAGGTAGACGGTTTCGGGCGCCATCAGGGTCACGCCGAGGTCGAGCAGTTCTGCCCGCGCGCGGGTCTGAAAAATCGCGTCGGCCGCTGCCAGATCGGCCCGGGAATTGACGCCCAGCGTCTCGCTTTCATCGCAGGAAACGGCCGTGACCCTGAGACCGCGCTTGCGGGCGATCTCGACGACATCGGTCAGGTAGTACTCGCCCGCGGCATTTGCGTTGCCCACCTCGGCGATCAGCGAAAACAGCGTGTCGGACTTGCAGGCCAGAAGCCCGGAGTTGCAGAAGCTGATGGCGCGTTCGGCGTCGCTGGCATCCTTGTATTCGACGATCCTCTCGAGGCTGTCGCCCTGCATCACGAGGCGTCCATAGCGCTCGGGATCGGCGGCCTCGAATCCGAGGATGACCAGATCATGCGTGGCGCGGGCATCGACCATCCGTTCCAGCGTATCGGGGTGCAGGAACGGCGTATCCGCGTACAGCACCACGACATCGCCGGAAAACCCTTGCAAGGCCGCACGGGCCTGATCGACCGCATGAGCTGTGCCCAGTTGATCCTCTTGCAGAACGACAAGGGCGGTTTCATCCTCGTCCAGTGCTGCGCTGCGTACGGCATCGGCGCCATAGCCGGCCACGATCACTGTCCGTTCGGGCGTCAGCGCGGCTCCGGTCCGCATGGCGTGCGCCAGCATGGGAACCTGTGCGATCGGGTGAAGGACCTTGGGAATGTCCGAATTCATTCTGGTGCCCTTGCCTGCGGCCAGTATGACCAAAGCGGTACTCATGTGGCGTTTTCTCTTTTGTTTTCCTGCCGTCCGTTTTATCCGCTGGTGACAAAGGCGCAAGCGATAGCGCGATCAAACTAGATTGCGGCTTGCAACAGGCCAAGGCGGAAAGCCGCCGAAGGGGGCAGCATGCGTACGGTGATCTTCGATCTGGACGGAACCCTGGCGGACACGTCGGGTGATCTTCTGGCCGCCGCGAACCACTGCTTTCGCGAGATGGGGTATGGCGATGTGCTGATCCCCGGACAGGATGCGGGAATCGCCCTGCGAGGAGGCCGCATGATGCTGACACGCGGGCTCGAGCGGGTCGGCGCCTACGAGGTTGCCACCGTCGACCAATATTATCCCATCTTGCTTGAGGCCTATCGGGGGGCGATCGACCACCATACCTTTGTTTATCCCGGAGCGATGGAAGCAGTGGAGGCATTGCGGGCGCGAGGGTATGGCGTGGGGATCTGCACCAACAAACCCGAGGCTCTGGCCGAATTGTTGTTGCAGCGGTTGGGGGTGCGGGGTGCGTTTGCGTCGATGATCGGGGCCGACACCCTGCCGGTGCGCAAACCTGACCCCGAACCGTTGCGGGCGGCGGCACGCGCGGCGGGTGGCGATCCGGCGGCCTGTGTTCTGGTGGGTGACAGTGACACCGACCGCAATACGGCACGCGCGGCGGGTGTGCCTTCGATCCTCGTGACCTTTGGACCCTCCGGGGCGGACATGGCTGCCCTTGAACCGGAGGCGCTGATCGACTGCTTTGACGATCTGCCCGACACCGTTCGGCGACTGATCGGTTGATGCGGGATTTGAGATTCCGAAATCGGTTTGTAGCCCCTTGACCGTCGATAAGACCGCCCCCACAACCTTGGTCATGACAGAGACATTTTCGGGTAGTTTCACCCAGCAGGAACCCATTCCGGAGGAGGCGGTCGAGGCGGCCTTGGCGGTGCTGCGCCACGGTCGCTTGCACCGCTACAACCTGGCAAGGGGCGAGTTGGGCGAAACCGCGCTGCTGGAGCAGGAATTCGCTGCCCAGGTTGGCGCGAAATACTGCCTCGCCGTGGCCTCGGGCGGATATGCGCTGGCAACGGCTCTGCGCGCGGTTGGTGTCCGGCCGGGCGACCCGGTGCTGACCAACGCATTCACCCTGGCGCCCGTGCCGGGGTCCATCGCTTCGGTGGGGGCGCGGCCCGTGTTTGTCGGCGTGACCGAGAACCTGACCATCGACCTCGAAGACCTTGCCGCCAAGGCGGGCCAGGCGCGGGTTCTGATGCTCAGCCACATGCGCGGGCACCTGTGCGACATGGACCGGTTAATGGCGATCTGCGACGCGGCCGGGATCACCGTGATCGAGGATTGCGCCCACACGATGGGCGCGGCCTGGAACGGGGTGCCCTCGGGGCGGCAGGGCGCGGTCGGTTGCTATTCCTGCCAGACCTACAAGCATGTGAATTCGGGCGAGGGTGGGCTGCTGGTCACCGATGACGAGGAGATCGCGGCGCGGGCGGTGATGCTGTCGGGGTCGTATATGCTCTATGAACGTCATCTGGCGGCGCCGGGGCCCGAGGTGTTCGAGCGGATCAAGTATCACACCCCCAATATCTCGGGCCGGATGGACAATCTGCGCGCCGCGATCCTGCGGCCGCAGTTGCGGGCGCTTGATACCCAGGTGGCACGTTGGAACGAACGCTATCGGCGGATCGAGGCGGGGCTGCGCGGCACGCCGGGCCTGACCGTGATCGAGAGGCCCGAGGCCGAGACCTATGTGGGTTCCTCCATCCAGTTCCTGCTGCTCGACTGGGCGGCCGACAAGGTGCAGCAGGTGCTGCGCCGCTGCGCCGCCCGCGGGGTCGAACTGAAATGGTTCGGCGCTCCTGAACCGGTCGGCTTCACCTCGCGCTATGACAGCTGGCGCTATGCCGAGAGTGCGCCGATGCCCGCCAGCGACCGGGTGCTGGCCGGAATCGTCGATATGCGGGTGCCGCTGACCTTCAGTCTGGAGGATTGCGATCTGATCGCGCGCATCATCCGGGCCGAGGTAGGGACGGTCTACCAGTCCTGACATCTTGAACATTGCCGCAAGGCCATCAGCGGCGCCCCGAGCGGGGTGCCGTCTTTGCTGTTTGCCCTATATGCAGGAATCGTTGACGGGTTCGGAAAACGCTGCTATCGACTTTATTGAACAGTTGTTCATTAATGCGGAGAGGAGAGCGCGATGTTCGCAGCAACCATGCAATTCGATCTGGGCGAGGACGTGAATGCGCTGCGTGAGATGGTGCATCGCTGGGCGCAGGAGCGGGTCAAGCCGATGGCCGCCGAGATCGACCGGAGCAACGAGTTTCCCAACGAACTGTGGCGCGAGATGGGGGATCTGGGCCTGCTGGGCATCACGGTCCCCGAGGAATTCGGCGGTGCGGGCATGTCCTATCTGGCGCATACCGTCGCGGTCGAGGAGATCGCGCGGGCCAGCGCCTCGGTCTCGCTGAGCTATGGGGCGCATTCCAACCTCTGCGTCAACCAGATCAAGCTGAACGGCAATGACGAGCAGAGGCGCAAGTACCTGCCAGGCCTGATTTCGGGCGAGCATGTGGGCGCACTGGCCATGTCCGAGGCGGGTGCTGGGTCGGACGTGGTGTCGATGAAGCTGCGCGCCGAAAAGCGCAACGACCATTACCGTCTGAACGGCAACAAATACTGGATCACCAACGGCCCCGACGCCGACACGCTGGTGGTCTATGCCAAGACCGACCCCGAGGCTGGCAGCAAGGGCATCACCGCCTTCCTTATCGAGAAGTCGATGAAGGGATTTTCGACCTCGAAACATTTCGACAAGCTTGGCATGCGCGGCTCGAACACCGCCGAACTGGTCTTCGAAGATGTCGAGGTCCCTTTCGAGAACGTTCTGGGGCAGGAGGGGAAGGGCGTTGCGGTGCTGATGTCGGGCCTCGACTATGAGCGCGTCGTGCTGGCGGGCATCGGCACCGGCATCATGGCCGCCTGTCTCGACGAGATCATGCCCTACCTGGCCGAGCGCAAGCAGTTCGGCAAACCCATTGGCACCTTCCAGCTGATGCAGGGCAAGATCGCCGACATGTATACCGCGATGAACTCGGCCCGCGCCTATATCTACGAGGTGGCCAAGGCCTGTGACCGGGGCGACGTGACCCGTCAGGACGCCGCCGCCTGCTGTCTTTATGCCAGCGAACAGGCGATGGTGCAGGCGCATCAGGCGGTGCAGGCCATGGGCGGCGCCGGCTTCCTGTCCGACAGCGCGGTCAGCCGCATCTTCCGCGATGCCAAGCTGATGGAGATCGGCGCCGGCACCTCGGAAATCCGCCGCATGCTGATCGGGCGCGAGTTGATGAACACGGTGCTCTGAAACGCAAACGGCCCGCACGCCGAGGGGTCTTGCGGGCCGCCTGTCACTGACGAGGGGACCAGAACCGATGCACGTACTGAACGCCGATTACCCGCAGGTCGATTTCTGCCGTGCCGATCGGCGCACCGTTCAGCGTGACGTCGGATTCGATGCTGATCCATCTCGCATTCAGGCGCAGTGCTCCGGTATCGCTGATCTGTTAGTTGAGGCCTGCGTTGACCGCGATGCCGAAGCTGTCTTCCAGCTTCAAGGCTCGGAGGGGAGAGCTTTCTTAGAAGAATGTCGTGTAGTTCACACCGAGTCCGACATAGGGTTTCGAGGCCGGCTGGGTCGGGAAACGGTAGTTGAGCGACAGGGTGGGCGGCAGATGTTTGACCGAGCCCGCATAGCCGATACCGCTGACGGAGACATCATGTTCGAACGGGGTTGCAGCGAGCAGTTCGATGCCGAGGTTGTCGCGGATCAAATACTCTGCGGTAAAGATCGGCCGGGGGCTGTCGTCCACGGTCGCGGTCCCGCCAGCGAGTGTGCCGTTGTTGGATTTGGGGTTTGCGTAGCCGACACCGACGGTCCAGTCACCATGAGACTGAGCGGCCAGAGGGTCGGCAAGGGTGGCAAGAGCGGTCGAGATCGCGAACGCGGCGGCAATGCGTGTCATCTGGGTTCATTTTGTCTGAGTGATGAACCCCTCGTGGCAAATAACACATTCCCAATCTCTGATCCGGATCAGGATTCCATGTGCAAATTTTCGGCACGCACATGTGCTCATTCAGGAGACATATGCTACAACGCTGAAAAACAAGGCTCTTTCCTCTGGAGGAGTGCATGAGTTTCACTGCGCGCATACCCGGATTGCGCCCAGATGGGGGCTGGGACCTGCCAGAGCGACTGAACATGGCGCGTCAGTGCCTGTCCCACCCGGCGGGCGATCTGGCGATCATCGACCTGACCGGGCCAGAGAGGCGCGACATCACCTATGGGGCGTTGACCGGCATGGTCGATAACCTGGCCCGCTACCTGTTGACGCGGGTTGCCTCTGGAGATCGGGTTGGCGTGCTGCTCAGCCAGTCGCCCTGGTGCGCCGCCGCCCATCTGGCGATCTGGAAGATCGGTGCGATTTCGGTTCCGCTGTTCAAGCTGTTCAAGCAGGATGCCCTGCGGTCCCGTGTCTCGGATGCGGGCGTGCGGCTGGTGCTGACTGATGCCGAGGGCGCCGGGCTTCTGGGTGATCTGGCCGAACCGGCGATGACCGCCGAGGCAGGGAAAGAGGGCGCGCCGGTTCCCTTCGCCGATACCCGACCCGAAGACCCTGCGGTTCTCATCTATACCTCCGGCACCACCGGCAGCCCGAAGGGCGCGCTGCATGGTCACCGGGTGCTGACCGGGCACCTGCCCGGAGTCTCGATCAGCCATGACCACCTGCGCGCGGGCGACTGCCTGTGGACCCCTGCCGACTGGGCCTGGATCGGCGGTCTTTTCGACGTGCTGATGCCGGGGCTGGCGCTGGGCATTCCGGTGGTCGCGGCCCGTCTTGACAAGTTCACGCCCGAGGCCTGCGCCGATGTGATTGCGCGTGGCGGCGTGAAGAATGTGTTCTTTCCGCCCACCGCGCTCAGGATGCTGAAAGTAGCCGACCGCTCGATTCCAGGCCTGCGGTCGGTCGCAAGCGGAGGCGAACCGCTGGGTGCCGAGATGCTGGCCTGGGGCCAACGCGCCTTTGGCCTGACGATCAACGAATTCTATGGTCAGACCGAATGCAACATGGTCGCCTCCTCCTGCGCGGTTGATTTCGCGCCGCGCCCCGGCTGTATCGGCAAGCCGGTGCCGGGGCACGAGGTGGAGGTGATCGACGCCCATGGCAATCCGACAGGGGACGAAGGCGATGTCGCCATCCGGCGCGGCTCGGCCTCGATGCTGCTGGAATACTGGAACCGGCCCGAGGAAACGGCGGCCAAGTTCCGGGGCGACTGGCTTGTCACCGGCGACCGGGGTGTGTGGGAGGGCGCGTACCTCCGTTTCGTGGGCCGAGAGGACGACGTGATCACCTCGGCCGGTTACCGCATCGGCCCCGCCGAGATCGAGGATTGCCTGCTGACCCACCCGGCGGTCGCGACCGTGGGCGTGGTCGGCAAGCCAGACCCGCTCAGGACCGAGATCGTCAAGGCCTATGTGGTGTTGAAACCGGGCACCCAGGTTTCGGGAACGGATTTGCAGGACTACGTCAAGGAGCGTCTGGCCCACTACTCTTATCCGCGCGAGGTGGCATTTCTCGACGCGCTGCCGATGACAGTGACAGGCAAGGTGATCCGCAAGGAATTGAAGCGCCGCGCAGCGGCTGAACTGGAGGCCAACCAATGAAACTCAACTCCAAGGCCATGCCCGCCTCCGAGGGCTTCAAGGCGAACCGGGACGCGCATCTCGAAGCGCTGGCCCGGATCGGCGCCGCAGCCGAGGCCGCCCGCGCCGGTGGGGGAGACAGGGCGCGCGAACGCCATGTCTCGCGCGGCAAGATGCTACCGCGCCGGCGGGTGGCGAACCTGCTTGATCCCGGCTCGCCCTTTCTGGAAATCGGCGCGACTGCCGCCCACGACATGTATGACAACGCCGCCCCCTGCGCCGGTGTGATCGCCGGTATCGGCCGGGTCGAGGGGCAGGAGGTCATGGTGGTCTGCAACGATGCTACCGTGAAGGGCGGCACGTATTATCCGATGACGGTCAAGAAACACCTGCGCGCTCAGGAGATCGCCGAGGAAAACAACCTGCCCTGCATCTACCTGGTGGACAGCGGCGGCGCTAACCTGCCCAACCAGGACGAGGTGTTCCCCGACCGTGACCACTTTGGCCGCATCTTCTACAATCAGGCGCGCATGTCGGCCAAGGGCATCCCGCAGATCGCCGTGGTGATGGGCTCCTGCACCGCAGGTGGCGCCTATGTGCCCGCCATGTCCGACGTCACCATCATCGTCAAGGAACAGGGCACCATCTTTCTTGCAGGTCCGCCGCTGGTCAAGGCCGCGACGGGCGAGGTGGTGAGCGCCGAGGATCTGGGCGGCGGCGATGTGCATACCCGCCTGTCGGGCGTGGCCGATTACCTGGCCGAGGACGACGCCCATGCGCTGGCGCTGGCGCGGCGCGCGGTGCGCTCGCTCAACCGGCGCAAGCCGCTGACGGTGGACTGGGCCAGCCCCGAAGAACCGGCCTATGACCCCGAGGAAATCCTGGGCGTGGTGCCCGCCGACCTGAAAACCCCCTATGACATTCGCGAGGTGATCGCGCGGCTGGTCGACGGCTCGCGTTTTGACGAGTTCAAGCCGCGCTTTGGCGAGACCATTGTCTGCGGGTTTGCGCATCTCAAGGGCTGCCCGATCGGCATCATCGCCAATAATGGCGTGATCTTCAGCGAGGCGGCGCAAAAGGCCGCGCATTTCGTGGAACTGTGCAGTCAGCGCAAGATCCCGCTGGTGTTCCTGCAGAACATCACCGGCTTCATGGTGGGCCGCAAATACGAAAACGAAGGCATCGCGCGCCACGGCGCCAAGATGGTGACGGCGGTCGCCACCACCAGCGTGCCCAAGATCACCATGCTGGTGGGCGGCTCGTTCGGGGCGGGCAACTATGGCATGGCGGGCCGCGCCTATCAGCCGCGGTTCCTGTGGACCTGGCCCAACAGCCGGATTTCCGTCATGGGCGGCGAGCAGGCGGCTGGCGTTCTGGCCACCGTCAAGCGCGACGGGATCGAACGCGCGGGCGGCAGCTGGTCGACCGAGGAAGAGGCAGAGTTCAAACGCCCGACGCTGGAGATGTTCGAGAGGCAGTCTCATCCGCTCTACGCCAGCGCCCGGCTCTGGGATGACGGTATCATCGACCCGCGCAAGAGCCGTGACGTGCTGGCGCTGTCGTTGAGCGCAGCGCTGAACGCGCCTATCGAGGAGACACGCTTCGGCGTGTTCCGGATGTGATCCTCCTCTTTTCCCAAAAACTCCCGGGGTCCGGGGGCAGCGCCCTTGGTGCGGTCGTTTCCTGGCGTCAGGCGACCCGGTGCGATTCCGGCCGGAACGACACAAGGGACAGGCCATGATCCGCACGCGGCTCACTGAAACCTTCGGTCTTGATTATCCGATCGTGTCGGCTCCCATGGCCCGGGTCGCCGGCGGGCGGCTGGCGGCGGCGGTGTCGCGGGCCGGGGGGCTGGGCCTGATCGGTGGCGGTTATTGCGATGCTGACTGGATCGAGGCTGAATTCGCCAATGCCGGCAACACCGCCGTCGGCTGCGGTTTCATCACCTGGCGACTGGCCCAGGCGCCGCAGGTGCTCGACGCGGCGCTCGATCGCGGCGCGCGTGCGGTGTTTCTGTCCTTTGGCGACCCTCGGCCCTTTGCCGAAAGTATCCATGCGGCCGGGGCGGCGCTGATCTGCCAGGTACAGACGCTGGTCGATGCGCGCCAGGCCGTCGAGGCCGGAGCAAAGGTGATCGTGGCCCAGGGGGGCGAGGCCGGTGGCCATGGTGCCAACCGGGCGACCATGACGCTGGTGCCCGAAGTGGCGGATCTGTTGCGGACGGTTTCTCCTGAAACGCTTTTGCTGGCAGCGGGTGGGATAGCCGACGGGCGGGGCCTAGCTGCGGCCTTGATGCTGGGCGCGGACGGGGCGCTGGTGGGGACGCGTTTCTGCCTGAGCGACGAGGCCCTGATCCCACCCCGGTTTCAGCAGGCCGGTATCGCGGCAAACGGTGACCAGACCATTGCCACCAAGGTGGTCGATATCGTGCGCGGCTATGATTGGCCCGAGCGGTTCCGTATCCGCGTTCTCGACAACGCATTCACCGCGCGCTGGCAGGGTGATCTGGACGGGCTGCGTGCCGATCCCGCGCAGCACGCGGCCTGGGCCGCAGGCCTGGCCGCAGGTGATCCGTCGGTCGCCAATCCGGTGCTGGGTGAGGGGATAGGGCTGGTTAACGGCAGCGCCCCTGCGGCGGAAATCATGAAACAGATGGCCCATGAGGCCGAGGCCCTGCTTGCGGGCGGCTGGTACAGAAGGAAGAGCTAGATGTTCGACAAGATCCTGATTGCGAACCGGGGCGAGATCGCCTGCCGTGTGATGGAAACGGCGCAGCGTCTGGGCGTGGCCTGCGTTGCGGTCTATTCCGACGCCGACGCAGGGGCCAAACACGTGGCGATGGCTGATCAGGCCGTGCATATCGGCGGTGCCGCCCCGGCCGACAGCTATCTGAAGGGGGATGTGATCATTCAGGCGGCGCTCGATACCGGCGCTCAGGCGATCCATCCTGGTTACGGTTTCCTGTCCGAGAACCCCGATTTCGTCGACGCGGTCGAGGCGGCGGGCCTGACCTTCATCGGCCCTTCGGCCAGGGCGATCCGCGCCATGGGGCTGAAGGATGCCGCCAAGGCGCTGATGCAGGAAGCGGGCGTGCCCGTCGTGCCCGGTTATCATGGGGCCAACCAGGACCCCGAGCATCTCTCGGGGGCGGCCGATGCCATCGGCTATCCGGTGCTGATCAAGGCGGTCGCGGGCGGCGGCGGCAAGGGGATGCGCCTTGTCGAACGACCGCAGGATTTTGCGGCGGCGCTCGACAGCGCGCGGGGCGAGGCGAAGACCGCCTTTGGCAACGACGCCGTGCTGATCGAGAAATATGTCTCGAAACCCCGCCACATCGAGGTGCAGGTGTTTGGCGATGGCACTCATGCGGTGCATCTGTTCGAACGCGATTGCTCGCTCCAGCGCCGCCACCAGAAGGTGATCGAGGAAGCGCCCGCGCCGGGCATGACCGAAGAGATGCGTTCGGCCATGGGTCAGGCGGGCGTGCGCGCCGCCGAGGCCATCGGCTACAAGGGGGCCGGTACGGTCGAGTTCATCGTGGACGCCTCCGAAGGGCTGCGCGCCGACCGGTTCTGGTTCATGGAGATGAACACCCGTCTTCAGGTCGAACATCCGGTGACCGAGGCGATCACTGGTGTCGATCTGGTGGAATGGCAGTTGCGCGTGGCCGCAGGCGAGAGCCTGCCGGCCCGGCAAGAGGATCTGTCGATCAATGGCCATGCGTTCGAGGCGCGGATCTATGCCGAGGATGTGCCGAAAGGGTTCCTGCCCGCCACCGGCACGCTCAGCCATCTGGAGTTTCCAGCGGGCGCCCGTATCGACAGCGGCGTGCGCGCGGGCGATACGATCAGCCCCTGGTATGACCCGATGATCGCAAAGATCACCGTGCATGGCCCGACCCGGGGCGCGGCCCTGCGCCAGCTCGAGCGGGCGCTGCGCTGGACGGATATCGGTGGCACCGTCACCAACGTGTCCTTCCTGCGGCTCTTGGCCTGTCAGCCAGACTTCGTCCGGGGCGATGTCGACACCGGCCTGATCGGACGCGAGGCGGACAGCCTGACCGCCGCGCCGGTGGCCTGTACCAAGGCGCGTTCGATCGCGGCGCTGGCGGCCTTGGGCCTGCACGAAGGGGCGGGAGAACTGGGCGGTTTCACACTGTGGGAACCGCTGGGCTGGGATGTGGCCCTGATCCATCAGAACGAGGACATCCAGGCGCGGGTTCTGGTCAGTGGTCCGGGGTGTTTCGACGTCTCGCTGGGCGAAGGCGTCCGGCACCGGGTCGAATTCCGGGGCGGTTTGTGGTGGGTCGACGCGACACGGGTGCAGGCAAGGGTTGCCCGGCAGCCGGACGAGTTGACCGTGTTCTGGGGCAATGGATATCGCTTTGACATCTTCGACCCGCTGGCGCGCGAGACAAGTGCGGGTGGCGACACCAACGTGATCCTTGCGCCGATGCCCGGCCTGGTGAAAGCGGTGTTTGCAACCGCCGGACAGGAGGTCCGGGAGGGTGACCGGCTGGCCATTCTCGAAGCGATGAAGATGGAACATTCGTTGCTGGCCGCGCGCGATGGCGTGGTGGCCGAAGTGCTGGCAACCGCCGGTTCCCAGGTCGAGGCCGGCGCGGCGCTGGTCCGGTTGGAACCCGAGGATGAATGAAGGCGGGACGGGTCTTTGCCAGCGTGATATTGGTTTCGTGAACCACAAGGAAGCGGGAGAGCGCAGATGGGCGATTTTGTCGAGATTTTCGAGGTAGGCCCGCGCGACGGGTTGCAGAATGAAAAACGCGAAATCCCGGTAAAGGACAAGGTGGCGCTGGTCGATTGCCTGAGCCGCGCGGGCTTCAGCCGGATCGAGGTGGCGAGTTTTGTCTCGCCGAAATGGGTGCCGCAGATGGCGGGCTCGGCCGAGGTCCTGGCAGGAATCAAGCGGGCGGAAGGTATCAGATATGCGGCGCTGACCCCGAACATGCGCGGATATGAGGACGCTCTGGCGGCCAGGGCCGACGAGATCGCCGTTTTTGCCTCAGCCTCGGAAGGGTTTTCCAAGGCGAATATCAACGCCACCATAGACGAGAGCATCGAACGCTTCGTGCCGATCCTCGAGGCAGCGCGCCATATCGACTTGCCTGTGCGCGGCTATGTCTCTTGCGTCACGGACTGTCCGTATGACGGGCCGACGCCGCCCGAGAAAGTGGCCGAAGTGGCCGACCGGCTGTTCGCGCTCGGATGTTACGAGATCTCGCTGGGGGACACCATCGGACAAGCAACGCCCGACAAGATTGCACGGATGTTGATGGCGGTGCGCGAACGGGTGCCGGTCACGCGGCTGGCCGGGCATTACCACGACACCGCAGGCCGGGCGCTGGCCAATATCGACGCCTCGCTGGCGCTGGGCGTGCGCGTCTTCGATGCGGCGGTCGGGGGGCTTGGGGGCTGCCCCTATGCTCCGGGCGCGGCAGGCAACGTCGCGACCGAGGCGGTCGTCGCCCATCTGGAACGCCTTGGCTATCGGACCGGGCTGGACCTGGGTGTGATCGAGGAAGCGGCCGAAATGGCTCGTAAAATGCGCTCGGCCTGAAACCTGCGACCTTTGACATTCTGGCCCTGCGTGGTTCGAGCCGGGTACCGGCCGTGAAGGAGATATCATGTACGAAACCATAACGATCGAGACAGATGCGCGCGGCGTCGCCACCCTGACCCTGAACCGGGTGGACAAGCACAATGCGATGTCGGCACAGATGTTGGCGGACCTGACCGCGGCCGCCGGAGAACTGGCGGCGGATGAGGCTGTGCGGGTCGTGGTTTTGACGGGCGCCGGAAAGACATTCTGCGCTGGTGGCGATCTGGCCTGGATGCAGGCGCAGATGGCGGCGGATGCTGAAACCAGGTTTGTCGAGGCGCGCAAGCTGGCCGAGATGCTGCAGGCCCTGAATACCTTGCCCAAGCCGCTGATCGGGGCGTTGCAGGGCAACGCCTTTGGCGGCGGCGTCGGTATGGCCAGCGTCTGCGATGTCGCCATCGGGGTCGATAATCTGAAAATGGGCCTGACCGAGACGCGGCTGGGGATCATTCCCGCCACCATCGGCCCCTATGTCATCGCCCGCATGGGCGAGGCGCGGGCGCGGCGGGTGTTCATGTCCGGCCGAATCTTCGATGCGTCCGAGGCGGTACAACTGGGCCTTCTGGCCCGGGCGGTGCCGGCCGGCGATCTTGCCTCGGCCGTCGAGGCGGAAGTGGTCCCCTATCTGTCTTGTGCGCCTGGAGCGGTCGCTTCGGCAAAACAGCTGGTCCGGGATCTTGGCCCGCGCGTCGACGATGCCGTCATCGACCGGACCATCCGGGCTTTGGTCGACCGTTGGGAAACCGACGAGGCTCGCGAAGGAATCGGCGCGTTCTTTGACAAGCGAAAACCTGCATGGAATACTCAGGTTTGATCCGGGCGTGAGCGCGTGCGCGATCCTGAAAACATTCAGGAAATCACATGCCTTCTGCGTCGAAATATGCGCTTCTGGACGCGTTCGTTCAGTTGACCCTCTGCGCGGGCGCGGTTAGAGAAGGTCCAGTCAATACGCCAATTGACGGCGCGTCCAAACGGGGCGCGCAGGAAAGGAGCCACTCGTGGAAGAGCTGTTGCGGGAATACCTCCCGATCCTGGTGTTTCTGGCCGTCGCCGCCGGTCTTGGCATAGTCCTGATTCTCGCGGCTGTTGTCTTGGCGGTCCGGAATCCCGATCCCGAAAAGGTCAGCGCCTACGAATGCGGGTTCAACGCATTCGACGACGCGCGGATGAAGTTCGACGTCCGGTTTTACCTGGTGTCGATCCTGTTCATCATCTTCGACCTCGAAATCGCGTTCCTGTTTCCCTGGGCCGTGGGGTTCAAGGACATGAGCGATGTGGGCTTCTGGTCGATGATGGTGTTCCTCGGCGTGCTGACCATCGGCTTTGCCTATGAATGGAAGAAGGGGGCGCTGGAATGGCAGTGATGACCGGTGCCAACACCGCTGGAGTCGACAAGGAAGTCGCGACCCAGGCCCTCAATGCCGAGTTGCAGGACAAGGGTTTCCTGCTGACATCGACCGAGGACATCATCAACTGGGCCCGGACTGGCTCGTTGCACTGGATGACCTTCGGCCTGGCCTGCTGCGCGGTCGAGATGATGCATACCTCGATGCCGCGCTATGACGCCGAACGCTTCGGCATCGCGCCGCGCGCCTCGCCGCGCCAGTCGGACGTGATGATCGTGGCCGGTACACTCACCAACAAGATGGCGCCCGCGCTGCGCAAGGTGTACGACCAGATGCCCGAGCCGCGTTACGTGATCTCGATGGGGTCATGCGCCAACGGCGGCGGATACTATCACTACAGCTATTCCGTGGTGCGCGGTTGCGACCGCATCGTGCCGGTCGACATCTATGTGCCGGGCTGTCCGCCGACCGCAGAGGCGCTGCTTTATGGTCTGTTGCAGCTGCAACGCAAGATCCGCCGCACCGGCACCATCGTGCGCTGAGGAGACAATTCGATGAGCCAAGCTCTCAAGGAACTGGGAACCCACCTCGAATTGACGCGGGCGGATTGCGTGCTGTCCTGGGATGTTGCCTTTGACGAGTTGAACGTCGATGTGGCGCCGTCCAACCTGGTGAATTTCGTCGAGTTTCTGAAGTCGGATTCGGCCTGCCGTTTCTCGACCCTGGTCGACATCACGGCGGTGGATTATCCGGCGCGGCCCAAGCGGTTCGACGTGGTCTACCATTTCCTCAGCATGTATCAGAATCAGCGTATCCGCTTGCGGGTGTCGATCCGGGAAGAGGACATGGTGCCATCCATCGTCGATGTACATCCGTCGGCGAACTGGTTCGAGCGCGAGGTGTTCGACATGTTCGGGATCCTGTTCTCCGGTCATCCGGATTTGCGCCGGATCCTGACCGACTACGGGTTTCGCGGCTATCCGCTGCGCAAGGATTTTCCGACCACCGGTTATACCGAAGTGCGCTATGACGAGGCCGAGAAGCGTGTGGTTTACGAACCTGTGAGCCTGGTTCAGGAATATCGCCAGTTCGATTTCATGTCCCCGTGGGAAGGTGCCAATTACATTCTTCCGGGGGATGAAAAGCAGGAGGCGAAGTGATGGAGTTCGTCATCTGGCTCGTTTGGACCGTTGCGACCATCGTGCCGATGCTGAAGCTTCTTCCGCATTTCGGGATCGACAAGTATTGGGCGCTGGTCTGTGTCGTTCCGGTGGGGGCGCTTGGGCTTTTGTGGTGGATGGCGGTCAAGCTTCAGGAACTGGAGCGCAGGTGAGATGATGGCGATTCTGGGGGAACTGGCGGCGATAGTGGTACTGGGGCTGATCCTGACCGGGTTTGCGGCCAGGGCTCCCGAGGCGCAAGGCGTCCGGGTTCGGGCCGGGACAAAGGCAGACAAGCGGCGCTGACTGCGTCGACTGACGGGCAGGCGCCCGAGCGAGTTGAAATCCGGGTTTCCCGGACAGGAGTGACAGATGATGGACGGTGGCAAGGGCTTCGAAGACGCGCTGACGGGCGAGCAGAAGATCCGCAACTTCAACATCAACTTTGGCCCGCAACACCCTGCGGCGCACGGTGTGTTGCGCCTGGTGCTGGAGCTTGACGGCGAGATCGTCGAACGCTGCGATCCGCATATCGGCCTGCTGCACCGCGGCACCGAGAAGCTGATGGAAAGCCGCACCTATCTTCAGAACCTGCCCTATTTCGACCGGCTGGATTACGTGGCGCCAATGAACCAGGAACATGCCTGGTGCCTGGCCATCGAGAAACTGACCGGCGTAGAGGTGCCGCGCCGCGCCAGCCTGATCCGGGTGCTTTACTCGGAAATCGGCCGTATCCTGAACCACCTCTTGAACGTCACCACCCAGGCGATGGACGTGGGCGCGCTGACCCCGCCGCTGTGGGGGTTCGAAGAGCGTGAAAAACTGATGGTGTTCTACGAGCGCGCCTGCGGCGCGCGCCTGCACGCGGCTTATTTCCGGCCCGGCGGCGTGCACCAGGATCTGCCCGACGCGCTGCTAGACGATATCGAGGCCTGGAGTCACAGTTTCCCCAAGGTTCTGGACGATATCGACGGGTTGCTGACCGAAAACCGCATCTTCAAGCAGCGCAATTGCGATATCGGCGTCGTGACCGAGGAAGAGATCCTCGAATACGGCTTCTCGGGCGTGATGGTGCGCGGTTCGGGCCTGGCCTGGGACCTGCGCCGCGCGCAGCCCTATGAATGTTATGACGAGTTCGAGTTCCAGGTGCCCGTGGGCAAGAACGGCGACTGCTACGACCGCTACCTCTGCCGGATGGAAGAGATGCGCCAGTCGATCTCGATCATCCGTCAGGCCATCGCCAAACTGCGGGACTGTCCCGGTGATGTGCTGGCGCGCGGCAAGCTGACTCCGCCGTCACGCGGCGACATGAAGACCTCGATGGAGGCGCTCATCCATCACTTCAAGCTTTACACCGAAGGGTTCCACGTGCCCGCGGGCGAGGTCTATGCCGCCGTCGAGGCGCCCAAGGGCGAATTCGGCGTCTACCTCGTTGCCGACGGCACCAACAGGCCCTACCGGTCCAAGATCCGCGCGCCGGGTTACCTGCACCTTCAGGCGATGGATCACGTCGCCCGCGGCCACCAGTTGGCCGACGTCGCCGCCATCATCGGCACGATGGACATCGTTTTTGGAGAGATCGACCGCTAATGCTCCGCCGTCTGCATCCCGAACAGCCCGACAGTTTCGCCTTTACCCCCGCCAACCTGGTCTGGGCGCAAGGCCAGATCACCAAGTACCCCGAAGGCCGTCAGGCCAGCGCGATCATTCCGCTTCTGTGGCGCGCGCAGGAGCAGGAAGGCTGGCTGAGCCAACCCGCCATCGAAACCGTCGCCGACATGCTGGGCATGGCCTATATCCGGGCTCTCGAAGTGGCTTCGTTCTACTTCATGTTCCAGCTGCAGCCCGTTGGTTCGGTAGCACATATCCAGATTTGCGGCACCACATCCTGCATGATCTGCGGCGCCGAGGATCTGATCGCGGTTTGCAAGGAAAAGATCGCCGAGAAACCGCATGCCGTGTCGGCGGATGGCAAGTTCAGCTGGGAAGAGGTGGAATGCCTCGGTTCCTGCACCAATGCCCCCATGGCGCAGATCGGCAAGGATTATTACGAGGATCTGACCGCCAAGCGGTTGGGCGAGATCCTTGACGAACTGGCTGCCGGCAAGGTGCCGGTACCCGGTCCGCAAAACGGCCGGTACGCCTCCGAGCCGCTCAAGGGGCTTTCAAGCCTGACTCAGCATGACAGCGGCAAGACCCGTTACAATGCGAGCGTGCAGTTGGCGACCGACATCGGCGATACGGTGAAGCGGATCGACGGAACCGAAGTGCCGTTGCTGACGCCCTGGATCGGCAAGGATGGTTCGGTCGCCAGCCGTGCCGGCAAGGTAAGCCCGCCGCCGGCGCCGGCGGCGCCGAAACCGGCGGTCAAACAGACCCCGAAGGCGGAAGCGAAACCTGAACCGAAGCCCGAGGCGGGCCCGTTCGTGAAACCGTCCGCTCCCCTGCCTGGGCAGGAGGATCTGGCTACCCGCAAGGGCACATGGCGTTATGAGGCACCAGCGGACGAGGCAGCACAAGCCGCTGCAGCCGAACAGGCAGGCGAGGAACAGCCCCTTACCTTGACCGCCGCGCGCGAGGGCGGGGCGGACGACCTGAAGCTGCTCAAGGGTGTCGGCCCCAAGCTCGAGCAGCTTCTGAACGAGTTGGGCTTCTACCACTATGACCAGATTGCCGCCTGGACCCCGGCGCAAGTCACCTGGGTTGATGCGCGTCTGAAGTTCAAGGGCCGGATCGAGCGCGATGGCTGGATCGATCAGGCCCGCGCACTGGCTGCGGGAGAGGAAACGGAATTTGCCAAACGGGCGAAGAAGGACGGAATTTACGACGAATAACTGACAACAGGGAGACCACACCATGACGACCTCAACGGAAAAATCGGCGGACACCGCGCGTGTCTGGAAACGGGCGGCCTATGGCGGGCTCGTGGTCGCGGGTGTGATCCTGGTGTTTGGTCAGACAAGTGTCATGACCGCTGCTGTGGCCGGTGTGCTCGCCTTTGCTGCGGGCGGCTACCTTGGCAGCCGGATGTCCGGTGCGGTGCGAGAGACCGAGGCGCGGGCCGATGTCGCCCCGAGCGCTCCGGCGCCGATGACGGAACCGGTGGCCGCCAGCGCGGTAGCGGAACCCGAGCCGGTCGCGACAGTGGTCGAGGCCGCAGAAGAGATGAAATTGGTTCAGCCCTCCAAGGCCTTGCCGGGCGAAGCTGAACTGGCCGCGCGCAAGGGCACGTGGCGATATGAAGGTAACAGTGCCACGGCGTGATCCGTGGCGCGCACTGGAAACATGGACGAGAAACTGGAACAGGTCATTGCCCGCAAGGGTCGCCATATCGCCTTGGTCATTGCCGTGACCATGGTGCTGTGGCTTGTCCTGTCTATGTTCATCGGTCCGGCGCTGGGGCTGCCGGACCGGTATGCGCTGCTCTTCGATTTCGCCGCGCTTGCCGGGTTCATCTATGCGGTGATCAACATTTTTCAACTCTGGCGCCTGCGTCAGGATAGCCAAAGGTAGGCAGGAAGCATGCTGAAGGATCAGGACCGGATCTTTACCAATCTCTACGGGATGCACGACCGCTCGCTGAAGGGCGCGATGGCGCGCGGCCACTGGGACGGAACCGCCGGGATAATCGCCAAGGGGCGGGACTGGATCATCCAGCAGATGAAGGACAGTGGCTTGCGCGGTCGTGGCGGCGCGGGTTTCCCGACCGGCTTGAAATGGTCCTTCATGCCCAAGGAAAGTGATGGCCGCCCGTCCTATCTGGTGGTCAATGCCGACGAATCCGAGCCGGGCACCTGCAAGGACCGGGAGATCATGCGCCACGATCCGCACACGCTGATCGAAGGCTGTCTGATCGCCAGTTTCGCGATGAACGCGAACGCCTGTTATATCTACATTCGCGGTGAATACATCCGCGAGCGCGAGGCCCTGCAGGCTGCCATTGACGAGGCTTATGACGCCGGCCTTCTGGGGCGGAACGCGGCCAAGTCGGGCTGGGATTTCGACCTCTATCTGCACCACGGTGCAGGGGCCTATATCTGCGGCGAGGAAACCGCCCTGATCGAAAGCCTCGAAGGCAAGAAGGGCATGCCCCGGATGAAGCCGCCGTTTCCGGCCGGCGCCGGTCTCTACGGCTGCCCCACGACCGTGAACAATGTCGAGTCGATTGCGGTCGTGCCGACCATCCTGCGGCGTGGTCCCGAGTGGTTCGCGGGTTTCGGCCGCGCCAACAACGCGGGCACCAAACTGTTCGCCATTTCCGGTCACGTGAACAACCCTTGCGTTGTCGAAGAGGCGATGTCGATTTCCTTCGAGGAACTGATCGAGACCCATTGCGGCGGTATTCGCGGCGGTTGGGACAACTTGCTTGCGGTGATCCCGGGCGGCTCGTCGGTGCCCTGCGTGCGCGGGGAAAAGATGAAGGACGCCATCATGGACTTCGACTACCTGCGCGGCGAACTGGGCTCGGGCCTGGGCACAGCGGCGGTGATCGTGATGGATAAATCAACCGATATCGTGAAGGCGATCTGGCGCCTGAGCAAGTTCTACAAGCATGAAAGCTGCGGCCAGTGCACTCCCTGCCGCGAAGGGACCGGCTGGATGATGCGGGTGATGGATCGCCTGGTGAAAGGCGAGGCCGCGATCGAGGAAATCGACATGCTCTGGGATGTGACCAAGCAAGTCGAAGGCCATACGATCTGCGCGCTTGGCGATGCGGCCGCCTGGCCGATCCAGGGCCTGATCCGGAACTTCCGCGACGAAATCGAAGATCGGATCAAGGCGCAGAAGTCGCGCCGCATGGGCGCGATGGCGGCGGAGTGATCGGGATGGGCGGCGAAAGCATTTCCATGTCCGGGCGGAAGGGACGGCTCGTGCTGGCCGGCCTGATCTGTGCCGTAGTGGTAACCACCGGTTGCTCGGGCCAGAAGCGCGAGAACAGGATGCTTTTCAACGGCTATTATTTTCCGGTCAAGGCAAAGGCGATCGACAAGAAAGTCAGTCTCGCCGATTTCACAGTCACCGTCGACAAGGCCAGCCAGTCACCGGATGACGCGCGCGAAGCCGGACGGCACGGCGGGACTGTCTATTGCATCTCCAATTACGGCACGTCGGAAATCGAGTGGTCTCTCGGCCCCGATAGCGACCCGGCGCAATTGCGCATCGTGGATGACAAGTTCACTTTCAGCGGAACTTGCCAGCGGCCATGAAGCGGGGCTCGGCATATCCCTGCCGATCCGGCGCGGTGTTATTGAATAACGCCCCCGGTGCGTATCGGTCTGGAGCATCCAGACTGAAAGGACATGTCATGCCCAAACTTGCAATGACAGCACTTGCAACCTGCTTGTGCCTGGGGGCCGTGGCCGTAGCCGCGGCGAAACCTCCGCTGCGCGAGGTGCCCGAAATCGCTGACGGGATCTTTACCATCGTGGTGGCAAACGAAATCCGCAAGAAATGTGACGAGATAGATGGCCGCATTTTCAAGGGGATCGGAGAGATTCGGCGCCTGCGGGCGCGGGCGAACGAACTTGGCTATTCGGATGCCGAGATCCGCGCGGTGCTCGACTCTGACGAGGAAAAGGAACGGATGCGTGCACGCGGACGCGTCTACATGGCCGGCAAGGGCCTCGATTATGACAAGCCGGGCGACCTGTGCCGTTTGGGCCGGCTTGAAATCACGAACAAAAGCGCAATCGGCGCGCTACTGAGGGCGAATTAGATCATGTCTGACCTCCGCAAGATAAACATCGACGGGCACGAGATCGAAGTCGACGGGGCCATGACCCTGATTCAGGCCTGCGAAGTGGCCGGGATCGAGGTGCCGCGCTTCTGCTACCACGAACGTCTCAGCATCGCGGGCAACTGCCGGATGTGCCTGGTCGAGGTCGTGGGTGGCCCGCCCAAGCCCGC
This sequence comes from Ruegeria marina, assembly GCF_900101475.1. Taxonomy (GTDB): domain Bacteria; phylum Pseudomonadota; class Alphaproteobacteria; order Rhodobacterales; family Rhodobacteraceae; genus Ruegeria_B; species Ruegeria_B marina. The sequence goes on from NZ_FMZV01000020.1 coordinate 29,715, forward strand.
CGCGTCTTGCGCCATGCAGGTGCGCGACCTGCGCCCCGGTCCCGAAGGCCAGCCGCCTATGGTCAAGACCAACTCGCCCATGGTCAAGAAGGCGCGCGAAGGCGTGATGGAGTTCCTGTTGATCAACCATCCGCTCGATTGCCCGATCTGCGATCAGGGTGGGGAATGCGATCTGCAGGACCAGGCCATGGCCTATGGCGTCGATTTCAGCCGCTTTCGCGAGGCCAAGCGCGCGGTGGACGATCTGAACCTTGGCCCGCTGGTCGAGACGCACATGACGCGCTGCATCTCGTGCACCCGCTGCGTGCGCTTCACGACCGAGGTGGCCGGCATCACCCAGATGGGCCAGACCGGGCGCGGCGAGGATGCCGAGATCACCTCTTACCTGAACGAGACACTCGATTCGAACCTGCAAGGCAATATCATCGACCTGTGCCCCGTCGGAGCACTGACGTCGAAACCCTATGCGTTCACCGCCCGTCCCTGGGAACTGACCAAGACCGAGACCATCGACGTGATGGATGCGCTGGGATCGAACATCCGGGTCGACACCAAGGGGCGCGAGGTCATGCGCATCCTGCCGCGCAACCATGACGGCGTGAACGAGGAGTGGATTTCCGACAAGACGCGCTTTGTCTGGGACGGCCTGCGCCGCCAGCGGCTGGACAAGCCCTATGTGCGCGAGAACGGCAAGCTGCGGCCGGCCAGCTGGTCCGAGGCGTTGGGTGTCGCGGCTGCCGCGATGAAAGGCAGGAAGATCGCTGGCCTCGTTGGTGATCTGGTCCCGGTCGAGGCCGCTTTCGCCCTTAAGCAGCTGGTCGAGGGACAGGGCGGCAAAGTGGAATGCCGGGTCGACAACGCCCGTCTCGCCATTGGAAACCGCTCGGCATATGTCGGAACTGCCCGGATCGAGGATATCGACTCCTCTCGCGCCATCTTGCTGGTCGGCACCAATCCGCGCGACGAAGCGCCGGTTCTGAACGCGCGCATTCGCAAGGCCTGGGCCAAGGGCGCAAGCGTGGGTGTCGTCGGTCAGGCCGTTGATCTGACGTATGAATACGATCATGTCGGCGCCGGCCGCGACGCGCTGGAAAAGGTTGCGGCCGATGCGCATGACATTGCCGACAAGAACCCGCTGATCATCGTGGGACAGGGTGCGCTGCGCGAGGCCGATGGACTGGCCGTCATGGCCAAGGTTCAGGAGATCGCGGCCAAGTCGGGCGCGGGTGTGCTAGTGTTGCACACAGCGGCGGGTCGTGTGGGTGCCATGGACATCGGCGCGGTGACCGAGGGCGGCATCGAGGCCGCCATCGAGGGTGCCGAAGTGATCTACAATCTGGGGGCCGACGAGGTCGAGACCGCCGCCGGTGCCTTCGTGATCTACCAGGGCAGTCACGGGGATCGGGGCGCGCATCGCGCCGACGTGATCCTCCCCGGTGCCGCATACACCGAGGAAAACGGGCTCTTCGTGAACACCGAAGGCCGCCCGCAACTGGCGATGCGCGCCGGATTCGCCCCGGGCGAGGCAAAGGAGAACTGGGCGATCCTGCGCGCGCTGAGCGCCGAGCTTGGCGCCACGCTGCCTTTCGACAGCCTGGCCCAATTGCGTCAGGCGCTGGTCGCCGAGGTGCCGCATCTGGCACAGGTGGACTGCGTCGCCGAAAACGAGGTGCAGATGCTTGAGTCCGGTCCGCTGGGCGACGCAAGTTTCCGCAATGCGGTGGACGATTTCTACCTGACCAACCCGATCGCGCGCGCCAGCACCCTGATGGCCGAGCTTTCTGCCATGGCCAAGGCGCGCCACGCGGAGAAGATTGCCGCCGAATGACCCGTCTCGCAGTCATATCGCCCCTGATCCTGATGGCCTGCGCCAACCCGGCGCAGGACTACGTGTCGCGTTTTGCGCCCCAGTACATGGGCGTCGAGACCGCGCTTCTGGAAGGCGATCTGGTGCAGTTCGGGGTACGGATGAGCGGTGCACGCGGTCCGGCCGATCTGGACGATTATGCCGAATGCGCGGCAGCTCAATACGCCCTGATCCGGGGCTACGGGTTTGCGCGGCATTTGCGCACGAATGTGAACGAAAAGGGTGGCGTGTGGGCAGCGGATGCTGTTTACACCATCTCGCCATCCCTGCCGCGCGGGGCAAAGACCATTGACGCCGAAGTCGTGGTCGCGCACTGCGCCGAAAACGGAATACCTACGGTGTGAGGACCTATGGCTGAATTCTTTAACACCCCAGGCGGCATAGCCCTGATCATCCTGGCGCAAGTGCTTGCAGTTGTTGCCTTTGTGATGATCTCGCTGCTCTTCCTCGTCTATGGGGACCGCAAGATCTGGGCCGCTGTCCAGATGCGCCGCGGCCCGAACGTGGTGGGCGTCTATGGCTTGCTGCAATCGGTGGCCGACGCGCTGAAATACGTGGTCAAGGAAGTGGTCATTCCCGCCGGAGCCGACCGGACGGTGTTCATCCTCGCGCCGTTGACCTCTTTCGTTCTGGCGATGATCGCCTGGGCGGTGATCCCGTTCAACGACGGTTGGGTTCTCAGCGATATCAACGTCGCCATTCTCTATGTATTCGCGGTCTCGTCTCTCGAGGTCTACGGTGTGATCATGGGCGGTTGGGCGTCGAACTCGAAATATCCGTTCCTGGGCAGCCTGCGCTCTGCCGCGCAGATGATCTCGTACGAGGTTTCCATCGGCCTGATCATCATCGGGGTCATCCTGTCGACCGGGTCGATGAACTTCGGCGATATCGTGCGGGCGCAGGACACCGACTGGGGTTTCTTCGGCTGGTACTGGCTGCCGCATTTCCCGATGGTCTTCCTGTTCTTCATCTCGGCGCTGGCCGAGACCAACCGCCCGCCCTTCGATCTGCCCGAGGCGGAATCGGAACTGGTGGCGGGCTATCAGGTGGAATATTCGGCAACGCCCTTCCTGCTGTTCATGGCCGGTGAGTACATCGCCATCTTCCTGATGTGCGCGCTCACCTCGCTGCTGTTCTTCGGCGGCTGGCTGTCGCCCATTCCGGGCCTGCCCGACGGGGTGCTGTGGATGGTCGCCAAGATGGCGTTCTTCTTCTTCCTCTTTGCAATGGTCAAGGCGATCACACCCCGCTACCGGTATGACCAGTTGATGCGGCTGGGCTGGAAAGTCTTCCTGCCGTTCAGCCTGGTCTGGGTGGTCTTCGTGGCCTTTGCGGCGAAATTCGACTGGTTCTGGGGCCTGTTCGCCCGCTGGACCGTGGGGGGCTGATCATGGCGAATATCGACTATACCCGCGCCGCCAAATATTTCCTGCTTCAGGATTTTTGGGGCGGCATGAAACTGGGGCTGAAATACTTCTTCGCCCCCAAGGCGACTTTGAACTATCCGCATGAAAAGGGGCCGCTTTCCCCCCGGTTCCGTGGCGAGCACGCGCTGCGCCGCTATCCCAATGGCGAGGAACGCTGCATCGCCTGCAAGCTCTGCGAGGCGATCTGTCCGGCGCAGGCGATCACCATCGACGCCGAACCGCGAGCGGACGGCTCCCGCCGCACCACGCGCTATGACATAGACATGACGAAATGCATCTACTGCGGCTTCTGCCAGGAGGCCTGCCCGGTCGATGCCATCGTCGAGGGGCCGAATTTCGAGTTTGCCACCGAAACCCGCGAAGAGCTGTTCTATGACAAGGAAAAGCTCCTGTCGAACGGCGACCGCTGGGAGGCCGAGATCGCCCGCAACCTGGAACTGGATGCGCCCTACCGATGACCGATACGCCGAAAAATCCGTTCGAGATCATGCTCGCCCAAGCCCATGACATGGCCAAGGCTTTCAATCCGGCATTGGAGAACTTCTCTCCTTCCGAGGCCTTCAAAGGGTTCGAGGCAATGTGGCCCAAAATGCCGAAAGAGGTCATGGAACTGATGTTCGGCAATACCCTCAACAAGGACGGGCTGGATGCCAAGACCCGGCTGCTGTTGACGCTGGCCGGGCTCACCTGCCAGGGCGCGCAGGCCGACACCGCCGTGCGCCAGACCGTGCGCCACGCGCTGGAAGCGGGGGCCAGAAAACAAGAGATCGTGGAAACGATCGGACAGATGTCGGTCTTTGCCGGCATTCCCGCCATGACCCGCGCGCTGAACCTCGCGCAGGAAGTCATGGGCGACAAGGGGGAGGATGATCAATGAGCGTGTTTGCCTTTTACCTCTTTGCCATCAGCGCAATCGCTGGCGGGCTGTTCACGGTGATCAGTCGCCAGCCGGTGCACTCGGTGCTGTGGCTCATCCTGGCCTTCATCTCGTCGGCGGGCCTGTTCGTGCTGCTGGGGGCCGAGTTCGTGGCCATGTTGCTGGTGATCGTCTATGTCGGCGCGGTCGCGGTGCTGTTCCTCTTCGTCGTGATGATGCTGGACGTGGATTTCGCCGAGTTGAAGGCGGAGATGGCGCGCTATATGCCGCTGGCGCTGCTGATCGGGCTGGTGATCCTGATGCAGTTCGTCATGGCCTATGGCGCCTGGGAAACCGCACATGGGGCAACTGGGCATCTGGCGCAGCCGGTGCCTGCCGACCGGCACAACACCGAGGCGCTGGGGCTGATCATCTATGACCAGTATTTCCTGCTGTTCCAGCTGGCGGGGCTGATCCTGCTGGTCGCCATGATCGGCGCCATCGTGCTGACCCTGCGCCACCGCCAGGACGTCAAGCGCCAGGACGTCGTCGCGCAGATGATGCGCGACCCGGCGAAGGCGATGGAACTGAAGGACGTGAAACCGGGGCAGGGGCTGTGAGTGCTGGAACTGGCGCATAGCACATTTGCCCTTATCGGGTTGGCCGGTTTGGGCGGCCTTTGGGTGATAAAGGCCACAGCGGGCTATAGCGGCCTGCGCTGGCTGAGAGAAAGAAGACTTGGGACCAAAGGGACCAGAGGATAAGTGGATGATCGGACTTGAACATTACCTGACTGTCGCGGCGACGCTGTTCGTCATCGGCATTTTCGGGCTCTTTTTGAACCGCAAGAACGTGATCGTCCTGCTGATGAGCATTGAACTCATGCTTCTGGCGGTGAACATCAACCTGGTGGCCTTTTCGTCCTTTCTGGGTGATCTGGTGGGGCAGGTGTTCACGCTCTTCGTACTGACGGTCGCCGCTGCCGAGGCCGCGATCGGCTTGGCCATCCTGGTCTGTTTCTTCCGCAACCGCGGCACCATCGACGTCGAAGACGTCAACGTGATGAAGGGGTAAGAGATCATGGAAACGACCATCCTCTTTGCCCCGCTGGTGGGCGCCATCCTCTGCGGCTTCGGCTGGAAGTTCATCGGTGAAAAGGCCGCCATGTGGACCGCCACCGGCCTGTTGTTCCTGGCCTGCGCGCTCAGCTGGATCGTGTTCCTTGGCTTTGACGGCCATACACAGCAGATCGAGATCCTGCGCTGGATCGAAAGCGGCTCGCTCTCGACCTCCTGGGCCATCCGGCTCGACCGGCTGACCGCGATCATGCTGATCGTGGTTACGACCGTTTCGGCGCTCGTGCATCTCTACAGCTTCGGCTACATGGATCACGACCCGCAATGGCGGACCGGCGAAAGCTACAAGCCGCGCTTCTTTGCCTATCTCAGCTTCTTCACCTTCGCCATGCTGATGCTGGTGACGGCGGACAACCTGGTGCAGATGTTCTTTGGCTGGGAAGGCGTCGGCGTCGCCTCCTACCTGCTGATCGGCTTCTACTATCGCAAGCCGTCGGCCAACGCGGCGGCGATCAAGGCCTTCATCGTCAACCGTGTCGGCGATTTCGGTTTTGCGCTCGGCATCTTTGCCCTGTTCTTCCTGGTCGACAGCATCAACTTCTCCGACATCTTCGCGGCCACGCCGACGCTGGCCGAAACTCAGGTGACCTTCCTGTGGCGTGAATGGAACGCGGCAGAGGTGATCGGCGTATTGCTCTTTATCGGTGCGATGGGCAAATCCGCGCAGCTGCTGCTGCACACCTGGTTGCCCGACGCGATGGAAGGCCCGACCCCGGTGTCCGCGCTGATCCACGCCGCCACCATGGTGACCGCAGGCGTGTTCCTGGTCTGCCGGATGTCGCCGCTTTACGAATTCGCGCCGGGTGCGGCCGGGTTCATCACCGTGCTGGGCGCCACAACCGCGTTCTTTGCGGCAACCGTGGGTCTGGTGCAAACCGACATCAAGCGGGTGATCGCCTATTCGACCTGCTCGCAGCTGGGCTACATGTTCGTGGCGGCGGGCGTGGGCATGTATTCGGCGGCGATGTTTCACCTGTTTACCCATGCCTTCTTCAAGGCGCTTCTGTTCCTTGGCGCCGGCTCGGTCATCCATGCGATGCATCACGAGCAGGACATGATGAACTATGGCGCGCTGCGCAAGAAGATCCCCTACACCTTCTGGGCGATGATGGTCGGTACCCTGGCCATCACCGGTGTCGGCATCCCGCTGACCACCATTGGTTTTGCCGGGTTCCTGTCCAAGGACGCGATCATCGAAAGCGCCTATGCAGGTGGCTCGGGATACGGGTTCTGGCTGCTGGTTATCGCGGCGTTCATGACGTCCTTCTACAGCTGGCGGCTGATGTTCCTGACCTTCTATGGCAAGGCACGCGGCGACAAGCACACGCATGACCACGCGCATGAAAGCCCCAGGGTGATGCTGGTGCCGCTTGGCGTGCTCAGCCTTGGCGCCGTGTTTGCCGGTATGATCTGGTATGGCCAGTTCTTCGGCCATGCCGATCAGGTGGGCAAGTTCTACGGCATCCCGGTGGCCGAGGCCGCCGCAGGCGGTCAGGACACCGCGCATGGGGCCTCGGACAGCGATCAGGTCACCACCGGCGAGACCAGCCACGGCAACGCCGATGCCGGTCACGGCGACGAAGCGGCACATGGAAAGGCCGACGGCGAGCATCATGCAAGTTTCGCCGGAGCTCCGGGCGAGGGCGCGCTCTATTTCGGCCCGGACAACCATGTGCTGGACGATGCCCACGCGGCCCCGAAATGGGTCAAGGTCTCGCCCTTCATCGCCATGGTGCTGGGTCTGGCGCTGGCCTATCTGTTCTACATCGCCAATCCCGAGCTGCCCAAGAAATTGGCTGCCAACCAGCGTCCACTCTACCTGTTCCTCAAGAACAAGTGGTATTTCGACGAGATCTACGATGCCATCTTTGTCCGCCCTGCGCTGGCTCTGGGCCGCTTGCTGTGGAAACGCGGTGACGGCGGCACGATCGACGGCTTCCTGAACGGCGTCGCCATGGGCGTGGTGCCCTATTTCACCCGCCTCGCGGGCAAGGCGCAGTCGGGCTACATCTTCACTTACGCTTTCTGGATGGTCCTGGGCATCGCCGCCCTGATCACTTGGATGTCGATCGGCGGGGGCGCACACTGATGGACAATATCCTTTCCATTGTCACCTTCATCCCGGCGCTGGCCGCGGCAATCCTGGCCGTGTTCCTGCGGGGAGAGGACGCCGCCGCACAGCGCAATGCCAAATGGGTGGCGCTGTTTGCGACAACCGTGACCTTCCTTGTGTCGATCGGCATCTATACCGGGTTCGATCCCAACAACACCGGCTTCCAGATGGTGGAAGAGGCCGAATGGCTGATGGGCCTGAAATACAAGATGGGCGTCGACGGGATCAGCGTGCTCTTCGTGCTGCTGACCACGTTCATCATGCCGCTGACCATCCTGGCCAGTTGGGAGGTGACGACCCGCGTCAAGGAATACATGATCGCGTTCCTGCTGCTGGAGACGCTCATGCTGGGCGTGTTCATGGCGCTCGACCTCGTGCTGTTCTACCTGTTCTTCGAGGCAGGGTTGATCCCGATGTTCCTGATCATCGGGATCTGGGGCGGCAAGGACCGCATCTATGCCAGCTTCAAGTTCTTCCTCTACACCTTCCTCGGTTCGGTGCTGATGCTGGTGGCGATGGTCGCCATGTATGTGGATGCGGGCACCACCGATATCGCGCTGCTGCTGAAGCACCAGTTCTCGTCCGAGAGCTTCAGCATCCTGGGCGTGCATGTGCTGGGCGGGGCGCAGACCCTGATGTTCATCGCCTTCTTTGCCTCGTTCGCCGTCAAGATGCCGATGTGGCCGGTGCATACCTGGTTGCCCGATGCCCACGTGCAGGCCCCGACCGCCGGTTCGGTGGTTCTGGCCGCGATCCTGCTCAAGATGGGCGGTTACGGCTTCCTGCGCTTCTCGCTGCCGATGTTCCCGGTGGGAGCCGAGGTGATGACCGACGTGATCCTCTGGATGTCGGCCATCGCTGTCGTCTACACCTCGCTGGTGGCGATGGTGCAGGAGGACATGAAGAAGCTGATCGCCTATTCCTCGGTCGCGCATATGGGCTTTGTCACCATGGGCATCTTTGCCGCCAACCAGCAGGGGGTAGACGGGGCGATCTTCCAGATGCTCAGCCACGGCTTCATCTCGGCGGCGCTGTTCCTTTGCGTCGGCGTCATCTATGACCGGATGCACACCCGTGACATCGATGCCTATGGCGGTCTGGTGAACCGGATGCCGACCTACGCCCGTGTGTTCATGCTGTTCACCATGGCCAATGTGGGCCTGCCCGGCACCAGCGGTTTCATTGGTGAATTCCTGACCCTGATGGGCACCTTCCAGAAAAACACCTGGGTTGCGGCTGTCGCCGCCTCGGGCGTGATCTTCTCAGCGGGCTATGCGCTGTGGCTCTATCGCCGGGTGGTGTTCGGGGATCTGATCAAGGAAAGCCTGAAGGCGATTACCGACATGACCTCGCGCGAGCGCGCCATCTTCGCGCCGCTGATCGTGATGACCATTCTTCTGGGGGTCTATCCCTCGCTGGTCACCGATATCATCGGCCCGTCGACCGCCGCGCTGATTTCGAACTTTGACACGGCCCTGGCCGCGGCCGAGACCGCGACCCAGGTCGCATCGCATTAAGGGAGCTTTGGGAAAATGATCCAGGCTGATCTGTACATTATCCTGCCCGAGATCGTTCTGGCGCTCTATGCGATGGCGGCGCTGCTGGGGGCTGTTTATACAACTAAGGACGGGCTGGGCCCGCTTCTGGTCTGGGCGACGGCGGCGCTGATGGCGGTGCTGGCGATCTGGATTGCGACGCAAGAGACCGGAACCCGGGTGGCCTTCGGCGGCATGTTCGTAGATGATGCCTTTGCACGCTTTGCCAAGGTAGCGATACTGCTCTCGGCCGGAGCCGTCCTCCTGATGAGTCAGGATTACATGGCGCGGCGCGGGCTCCTGCGTTTCGAGTATCCTCTCCTGGTGGCCCTGGCTACGGTCGGGATGATGATGATGGTCAGCTCGGGCGATCTGATGTCGCTCTACATGGGGCTCGAACTGCAATCGCTGGCGCTCTATGTGGTCGCATCGCTGCGCCGCGACAGCGTCAAGTCGACCGAGGCAGGTCTGAAGTACTTCGTGCTGGGCGCGCTGAGTTCCGGTCTGCTGCTCTACGGCGCCTCGCTGGTCTATGGCTACACCGGGACCACGCTGTTCTCGGGCATCCTGGCCAGCGCTCATCATGGCGAAGTGTCGATCGGGCTGCTCTTTGGCCTGACCTTCCTGATCTCGGGTCTGGCCTTCAAGGTGTCGGCAGTGCCGTTCCACATGTGGACGCCGGACGTCTACGAAGGTTCGCCCACCCCGATCACCGCCTTCTTCGCCACCGCGCCCAAGGTTGCGGCGATGGGTCTGTTCGCGCGGCTCATGTTCGATGCCTTCGGCAATGCGGTCAGCGACTGGCAGCAGGTTCTTGTGGTGCTGTCGGTGCTCAGCATGTTCCTGGGCGCTGTGGCCGCGATCGGGCAGCGCAACATCAAGCGGCTGATGGCCTTCTCTTCCATCGCGCATATGGGCTATGCGCTGATCGGTCTGGCCGCCGGCACGCAAGCGGGCGTTCAGGCGATGCTGGTCTATCTTGCCATTTACGTCACCATGAATGTCGGCACTTTTGCCTTCATCCTGATGATGGAGCGCGATGGCCAGCCGGTTGTCGACATAGACGCGCTGCGGCAGTTCTCGCGTCGCGATCCGGGCAAGGCAGCAGCGGTACTGATCCTGATGTTCAGCCTGGCGGGCGTGCCGCCGATGCTGGGCTTCTTTGCGAAGCTGGGCGTATGGCAGGCCGGTGTCGATGCCGGGCTGATGGGGCTTGTGGTCGCCTCGGCCGTCGCTTCGGTCATCGGCGCCTTCTATTATCTGCGCATCGTCTTCTACATGTATTTCGGTGCCGAGAACGAAGAACCGATCGACACCCACTCTTCGCCTGTTCTGTGGACGGCGCTGATGGGATCCGCGGCACTCATGCTGGTGGGGCTCTTCTACCAGTTCGGGGTCGAGGGCGCGGCAGCGGCCGCGGCGGCAACACTTGTCAACTGATTCCGTGTCACAACCAACAAAGGGAGGCTCGGTCGCAGGACCGGGCCTTTTTGTCCGATGAGCGAATGGCCGCAAGGCTACGGGAAACGGGTGCTGGACGAAGTCGACAGCACCCTGAACGAGGCGAACCGGATCGCGGCGTCTCTGGCCGGACCGGAATGGATCATGGCGCGGCGCCAGACTGCCGCGCGCGGGCGTCGTGGCCGGACCTGGGTGCAGCCTGCCGGAAATCTTGCGGCGACGCTGGTCTTGCGGCCGGTGGGCGAGGCCGGGCAGGTGGCTCTACGCAGTTTTGTCGCGTCGCTGGCGTTATTTGATGCCTGTGTCTCGGTCACCGGCAGGGCCGAAGGGCTGGCCCTTAAATGGCCCAACGATGTTCTGCTGAATGGCGGAAAACTGGCGGGCATCCTGCTGGAAAGTTCTGGCCATGGAACTGGCGTGGCGCACCTTGCCATTGGTATCGGCGTGAACCTGGCTGACGCCCCCGGTGCCGATGCGGTAGAACCGGGCGCGGTCCGGCCCGTGTCGCTCCTTTCGGAAACAGGTCTGCGGGTTGAGCCCGAAATGTTCCTGACCGAACTCGCCGCAGCATATGCCCGGTACGAGGCGCAGTTCGAGACATATGGTTTTGCCCCGATCCGCAGCGCCTGGCTGGCCCGGGCCGCCCGTCTGGGCGAAGTGATCACCGCGCGTACCGCAACGTCCGAGACGGTGGGAACTTTCGAAACTGTGGACGCGGATGGTAACCTTGTCCTACACACCGCTCATGGCCGCGTCAGCATTCCGGCAGCGGACGTCTATTATTAGGAGAGTTGGATCATGCTTCTGGCCATTGATTGCGGTAATACCAATACCGTGTTCTCGATCTGGGATGGTGAGAAATTCCTGTGTACGCTCAGGACTTCGACCCATCACGCTCGGACAGCGGACGCCTATTTCACCTGGTTCTCGACCCTGATCAAACATTACGGGATCGAAGCCGACATAACGGATGTGATCATCTCTTCGACCGTGCCACGGGTGGTGTTCAACCTGCGTGTCTTTTCTGACCGGTTCTTCGGGTGCCGCCCTTTGGTGGTCGGAAAACCCGAATGCCTGCTGCCCACCGCGCCGCGTGTCGATGCCGGAACCGCAGTCGGGCCGGACCGGCTTGTCAACGCGGCTGGTGCCTTTGACCGCCACGGGGGCAACAAGATCGTCGTCGATTTCGGTACGGCCACAACCTTCGACGTGGTCGATGACGATGGGGCCTATGTTGGTGGCGTCATTGCGCCGGGCGTCAACCTGAGCCTTGAGGCGCTGCACATGGCGGCAGCGGCGCTGCCGCATGTGGACATCGCCAAGCCACAGGCGGTCATCGGAACCAATACAGTGGCCTGCATGCAATCGGGGGTTTTCTGGGGATACGTCGGGCTTGTCAAGGAAATCTGCGCGCGTATCAAGGCCGAGCGCAACCGCGACATGCAGGTCATCGCGACCGGTGGCCTGGCGGCACTGTTTCAGCAAAGCGAAATTCTGTTCGATATATTCGAGGACGACCTGACGATGCACGGTCTGACCGTGATCCATCGCTACAACAAGGAAAACGGGACCGCATGAGCCGTGAAAGACTGATCTACCTTCCTCTGGGAGGCGCCGGCGAGATCGGCATGAACGCCTATGTCTACGGATACGGCAAGCCGGGTGAGGAACGGCTGATCCTTGTCGATCTGGGGGTGGCTTTTTCCGACATGGATACGTCTCCGGGTGTGGATCTGATCTGGGCGGACATTTCCTGGTTGAAGGAGAACGTTGACCGGCTGGAGGCCATCTTCATAACCCATGCGCACGAAGACCACGTGGGCGCAGTGGCCCATTGCCATGAGGCACTGCGCGCCCCGATCTACGCGCGGACCTTTACCGCGAACATTGCGCGGCGCAAGATGGACGAGCTTGGCCATCCCGCGGACACCGTAACGACGGCCTCGGCCTGGCCCGAAACGATCAAGGCGGGACCGTTCACCGTCGGTTTCCTACCGGTTTCCCATTCCATTCCCGAAAGCGCGGGCCTGGTCATAGACACGCCGGCAGGACGCATCGTGCACACCGGAGATTTCAAGCTGGATCCCGAACCGATGGTCGGCGAAGCCTTTGATCCCGATCTGTGGGGCGAGATCGGCAAGGGTGGCGTGCGCGCGCTGGTGTGCGACTCCACCAACGTGTTCTCCCCCAATCCCGGCCGCTCCGAGGCCGAGGTGGGACCCGAGATCATCAAGCTGGTTGCGGGGGCATCCGGTATGGTGGTGGCCACCACTTTTGCGTCGAACGTGGCCCGTGTGCGGACACTTGCAGAGGCAGGGATACGTGCCGGGCGTTCGGTGGTCCTGCTCGGTCGCGCCATGCGGCGCATGATCGAAGCTTCGATCGAAACCGGTGTCCTGACCGACTTTCCGAGCGTGCTCAGCGCCGAAGAGGCGCAGGATGTTCCCCGAGATCACCTGATGCTTATCGTGACCGGCAGCCAGGGCGAGCGACGTGCCGCCAGCGCGCAACTGGCGCGCGGCAAGTACCGCGGCCTGGAGATGACAGAAGGTGATCTGTTCCTGTTTTCGTCCAAGACTATTCCGGGCAACGAGAAGGACGTCATTCGCATCATCAACCAACTGTCCGAAAAGGGCGTGGATGTGGTCGATGACAGTTCAGGGCTTTATCACGTTTCTGGTCACGCCAATCGCCCCGATCTGGAACGGATGCATGCGCTTGTCGATCCTCAGATGGTGATCCCTATGCATGGCGAACACCGTCATTTGCGCGAACATGCGCGCCTTGCCGAGGCGGGTGGCCGCCAGGGGGTAGTCGCCGTGAATGGTACAATGCTGGACCTCTCTGGCAATGCGCCGGTGGTGGCGGGCCATGTGGAAACCGGCCGCACCTATCTGGATGGCACCATCCAGGTCGGCGCGCTTGACGGGGTGGTCCGCGACCGGATCCGGATGGCGCTGAACGGGCACGTGACGGTAACGGTGATCCTCGACGAAGAGGACGAGCCGCTGGGTGAGCCGTGGTGCGACTTGATCGGCCTTCCCGAGATCGGTTCGTCGAATGCGCCTCTGGTCGAGGTGATGGAAGAGGACCTGAACCAGTTTCTGATGCGCTCCAACCAGAAGACCCTGCGTGATGACGACCGGCTGGAAGAGGCCCTGAAGCGCATCGCACGCCAGACCGCGCAAAGCGAGTTGGGAAAGAAGCCGGAAGTGACCGTGGTGATCAGCCGGATGCGCTGAGCGGGAACGGGACAAGGTCCTGAAAAGGATCTTGTCGGCAAGCTTTCAATTCAAATCTCGCGGCGCTCGGCCCCGCCGGTGTCATCCGGTTTCGGGCATCGGGTAACCGCGCAGGCGCAGGAACAGGCTGGCCTCTTCATTGTTGTGGAAGTAGGGCACCGTTTCCGGCGGGGTCGGATCGGCCACCCGGCCCGCGACCTCGGCCAGAACGACCTCGGTGATGAAAGGCAAGTCGAACTTGCGCGCGTCTTTCAGGGGAATCCACTGAAGATGCGACAGCTCGTCCGAGGCATGGGTGAAATCGTCCAGATCGCCCTTGATCGCCGTGGCGTCGACCAGAAAGAAACGGGCATCAAAGCGGCGAGGGCGCCCCGGTGGGGTGAGTGCCCGAAACACGAATTGCAAGGCATCGGCGGTTGGCAGATGGCCGGTGGCGGCGAAGGTTTGCCAATCGTCGGGAACCGCCCCGGTCCAGTGGCCCGGCGTACCCAGGATCAGTCCGGTCTCTTCCCACAACTCGCGAACGGCGGCAACTGCCAACGCGTGACCCAGACCCGCGGGGGCCTTTTCCGTCAGGCGGTCGGCGCAGACCCGCGGCAGCGGTGCGGCCAGTTGCACTTGCGCATCCGCAACATCGACGGCCCCGCCGGGAAATACGAACTTGTTGGGCATGAACGCTGCCGTGGCGCCGCGCTGGCCCATCAGGATTGCCGGGTTGTCCGCCCGATCGCGCAGCACGATCACGGTTGCCGCGTTGCGGATCGTCGTTTTGTCTTGCTCCATCAATCCTCCCGTCGGGCGGCCTTCAGCGCGAATTGCCGAACCCATGCATCCGTCGTGCCCACTGATAGGCAACGACGCTGCCTTTCAACCGGGGCAAAAGGTAAAGCGACAGCGCGAGGCAGCCAAGGGCAAAGATGCCGAACAGGGTCAATGGGCTTGGTCTCCAGGTTTCGAACACCATAAGCAGCAGGGGTGCCATCAGGTGCCCCACGAAGAGGATCGTCAGATATGCCGGCCCATCGTCGGCCTGATGATGAACATATTCCTCGCCGCATTTTCCGCAGCTGTCATTTACCTTCAGATAGGAATGAAGGAGCTTTCCTTCGCCACAATTGGGGCAACGCCCGCGGAAGCCGGCAAAGACTGCGGGCCATGTCGGTCGGTCGGTGCCGGTGCAGGCGATCTGATCTGTCATGTTTTGCTCGTCCAGGTGATTTCCCGAAATCTGATCGTCTATAGCCGCGAATGAAAGGGTATGGAACCGCCTTGCGTCCGGATGTCGCAAAATAGGCGGGCGATACTCACGTTTTCAGGCCTCCGGAAAAGAAAGAAAAAAGCGACGGAAAGCCGCGTCTCCTGCGTTTGAAAAAAGTGAACAGCGGCAGGGTGTCGCCACGGAGAAAGGAAGGCCAAAATGAAAAACGCAGGACTGATCGCGGGAATTGTCCTGGCATCCGTCGTCTTGACCTCCTCTTCGGTTCTGGCCATGGGGCCGGGCGATGGTCCGCGCTTTAGCTTTACCGAGCTTGATGCGGACGGCGACGGCAAGATCGCGCAGGAAGAAATGCTGGGCCATCGCGCCGAGCGGCTTGCCCGCGCGGATACCGATGGGGATGGTGCCCTCAGCCGTTCGGAGTTGGAGGCCGAGGCACAGGCGCGCGCCAGCGCGCGTGTGGCCCACATGCTTGAACGGCTTGACAGCGACAAGGACGGCCAGTTTCGTCAGAACGAAATGCCTGAACCACAATGTCATGGCGCAGGGTTCGTTGGGCGACAGGACAGCGATGGCGACGGAGCGATCTCGGAACAGGAGTTTGCCCAGATGCAGGAGCGGATGAAGGCGCGCCACGGCCGCCACGGCTTTGGCGACAAGATGAAACACTGACCCGGAAGGGGGACATGACCTCTATTGGCACAGTTGCCCGCGGCGGTGGCGCGGCTGCGGACTCAGACGCAGAAGACGCACTGCTGCGGCTTTACGCCAATGGCGATGCCGAAGCCGCCCGTGGGTGCTGTCAAAGCAAACCGACTTGAGGCGGGCAGGGCCTGATCCCCCCTTCAATCGTTCGAGCCTCGGGCCGGTCTCTGCGCCAGAGATCGGCCCGGTTGCATTCACGCATGTCGCCGCAAGAGCGGCGCGGCGCCCCCGATGCGTTTTTCCCTGTAAATCGCGGCCCGAAACGAAAAACCGCACCGCCGAAATGGCCCGCAGAGACTGTGCCCGAAATCCCGCCCTCCCGCGCCGCTACAATGCGTCTCTGCGCACCAAAACAGCGCGCAACCGCCCGGAATAGCGGGCAGAAAGGGCATCTACTTTGTTATAGGGGGAATACCCGAAGGTGGCTGGCGGTGCTGCCAGACGAATTCTAACTAGTCTCGGCAAGGACAGGATGGCTGTCCTTTATTCAGCGCAGAGACCGCGCCACTCGGCTAGAGCAGCGGCTCGGTTCAACTTGAAATCCTGTCGGCTGGTGAGGCTGCGTTCCGAATTGAAATGGTTGAAGACCGAGGCGTGGACGGAGGCAAATTTTTGAAGACTTCGCATCCGCCGAAAACGGAGCATCGCCCGCTCCCGTCGTCGAAATGGTAGGTGTGAATTCTCAGCGCGGTTGTTCAACCAGCGCCCTGTTTCCCGGCGATGAGCGGCGCCAATTTCGCGCAACGCGGCGCCGTAGGACCGGAGCCTATCCGTCACGATCACTTCGGGGCGGCCGTGCTTGCGCATTGCTTTCTTGAGGAACTTAAGCGCAGCCCTCTTGTCGCGGGTCTTCGTCACGAAGCTCTCGAGGACCTCTCCCTCGTGATCAACGGCTCGCCAGAGGTAGTATCGCTCGCCGTTGATCTTCACGAACATCTCGTCGAGATGCCATCGCCATTGGCTCGACCGCATACCCTCGATCCGACGTTTCCGGATCTCGGCTGCGAACATCGGGCCGAAGCGATGCCACCAGAACCGGACCGCCTCGTGGCTGACGTCGATCCCACGTTCGTGCAGCAGGTCTTCGACATTCCGAAGCGACAGCGGGAAGCGGACATACATCATCACGGCAAGACGGATAATCTCGCGCGACGTCTTGAAGTACTTGAATGGGCACGGTCGGGTCATTGGAAGACGCTACAGAGGCCCCTGCCACGCCTCAAGCCGGGTTTGTCTGACAAGACCCGTGGATGAGATCGCTCATGGCTCAGTCCCACAAGGTTCTTAGGTTGATCGGGGCGCCGGTCAGCCGCGCGACGATCTCGGGTGTCTCGCGCACGGGGATGAGGGAAACGCTGCCGTCCTGGCAAGGTAAGACAAGGGCGACGCCGCTGCCTTCGCTGCGAAGGCAGTACTCCATGACTTCGCCTCGTCGAACGCGCATCGGCTCATGGCCGATAAGGTTTCCGCGCTCGTCATAGGCGCAGCGATTGAAGATGACAGTGTCCGGAAGGCTGGTCATGGCTTTACTCCATCAGAATGTGATGGAGCGACTATCGCTCAGGTGCGGAAAACGGTGCCTCGGTCTAACCTCAGTGCTGTCCGTTTTCTGAGCTCGTCAGCCGATCGGCACTGCGCTTCGGCCTGCGCTCTTGAGTTTTTTGCGAACGTGAGACGGACGGCGTTCTATTCCGCCGTTTCCAGTTCCGGGTCTGTTCGTTGGGAGCTCATGCTTTCCGGCACGTTTGCCGGGGCGCTCTGCGACGCAATTCCAGCCATACCCAAAGCTGCCGCCTAGCAAACCGCAGGCCATACCCTGACGGCGTGTCAATGGCACTGCCCGCACCATCCGTCTTCGCCAAGGCTCCGCCGGACCGTGTTGGCCATGACACGTGACCTTCGCTCTGCTCATCGGCGGGCAAGGCTGGAATGGTCCAGACCGACACAAACGAAAGGAAAGAAAGATGAGCACGCAAACCGAAAATACGACCCAAGACAACGGCGAAACCAAGAACCTGCCGACCCACGTTGCGAAGACCCGCATCGGCTACGGCAAGAAGGCTAGCTACGAGCGGATCGGGGTCGCTTGGGAAAACGATGACGGCTCGTTCTACATCAAGCTCTACGGCACCCAGGTTGTCAGCAACTTCACCCTGTACGCCATCAACACCGCGGAGGCGGGGGCCTAGAGCCTCCCGCCTTCGGGCGCTGAGCGGGAAAATCCCGCCCGGCGCCTATTCGTCGTGTTCGGGATCGTCCTCATCTTCAGGGACGAAGGGCGTCCCGAACGCGAACGCTTCCCATTCTTCATCCATATACGAGAGCCTGTTCGGGCGCCCTTGCAGCGCGACTGTGATCAGGCAGTCGATGGCCTCCCAGTCATCGCGGATCGCATCGTGTTCGGCTCTGTCTGCCCGCCACCGAATGTACTCATCGACTTCGAGTTGATCGAACGCATCATGCTCGATGCAGTTCTGGATAAGCGCGGCTGCCCGCTCCAGGCGATACAAAGCGACTTCTGTTTCATAGTCCATGGGAACCGTCCTTCTCAGCTGGTTGATCTGATGGACGGGTTATGACGGGGCCGGAGAAACGCCTGCCTCGGTGACGCCTCAGTATTGATCCGGGAGAGGCGTTCCGAGCGTTTTTGTGATGCAATGCAGCATGGCTGAAGCTGGCTCTGAGCCTGCGTTTGTGCTACCAAATTAAGTGAAAATTAACCTTTTCGCAGTGTTTTCCCGATATCCTGAAATTAGGGTGAAAGCTCATAAGAGTGAGTACAAGGTGTGCGTGGTACTACCACGCGCACCTTGCGGGGGGATTTCCCATCCCCCGCGGACCCCCCAGGGCAGCCCTAAGCAAAATCTGCGCTCTGGCACGGATTTTCCTAAGGGCTGTGTCAGCCGTCTCACCCATCGAGGATGAGATCGGCTGAGGGCAATGATTGGCACCATTGCCGTTTCGCCCGGGTCTGTGACCGGCGACCAGGGAGACTGGCTCTCCCTTGGAACCCATCGCTCTAGGGGATTTTGCTCCCCTAGATACCCTCAACCAACCGTGCGCCGGTTGGATGCCGTAAGGGCCTTATGCAGCCCTTAACCCCGCACCAAAGGGAGATTTCGCTCTCCCCTTGGAACCCCCTCATGCCGTAGCGCGAATAGCGCGTGGCATGGACGATGCGCGAAATGCGCATCCTTAACGACCCCACCTTCGCAGATAAGCTGCGGTGGGCGGAGCAAAGAGCCTTCGTGCCCTTTGGAAACCTGACCAGCGTACGAGCGCTGAACCCCGGCAGGAGGGAAACCCTGCGCCCCTGCGTGTGATGTGAGGTCGGCCCGAGGCAGGGCCGGTAACCACTCATCTACGTAGGAGACATGAGCAAGACGACCGGCAACAAGCGTAAACCGCCCCATTCCTGGAGGCCCCCGGCAGATCGCTGGGATGAGGCCCCGGAGGCCGCGCGTGAGCTGGGCATATCGCTCAACGCCTACATGACAATGCGCATTCTTGGAGGCGGTCCGCCGCGGGTTCGCGGCTCTGCCATCGATCGCGCATTGCTGGCCAAGCTGATCGCGGAATGCGCTGCGATGCGGGACGGGCTGGATCGCATTGTCGAGGTGGCCGGTCAGGATCAGGATGTCTCCCGTGCGGTGGAAGGCGCGGCCCGGCATATCGAACAAGTTGCCGCGACGGCGTTGCTGGCGACGGGGCGGAAGCCATGATTCCGTTCGCGACATCCCGCGGGCTGGGGCAGGACCTCGCCACCCATTTGCAGAACGCTCAAGAAAACGAGCGTGTCGAGGTTGCCCAAATCCGCGGTGCGGCCTGCCGTGATCTCCATGGCGCCTTTGCCGAGTGGGAGTTTCAGGCGGATGCGCTCACACGCTGCCAGAAATATCTCTACAGCCTGTCCGTCAATCCCGATCCGGCGCAGGGGCGGCTGACCCGAGAACAATATCTCGATTATATCGACCGGGCCGAAGAGCAACTCGGATTGGCCGGGCAGCCGCGTGCCGTCGTCTTTCACATCAAACATGGACGTGAGCATTGCCATGTCGTCTGGTCCCGCATCGATGCGCAGCAGGGCAAGGCGGTGCATCTCGCCTATGACAAGCAAAAGCTGATGATGGTCACCCGTGAATTTGCGCG
The DNA here is from genome assembly GCF_900101475.1 of Ruegeria marina. Lineage (GTDB taxonomy): Bacteria > Pseudomonadota > Alphaproteobacteria > Rhodobacterales > Rhodobacteraceae > Ruegeria_B > Ruegeria_B marina. The sequence goes on from NZ_FMZV01000020.1 coordinate 49,422, forward strand.
GGAGCACGGGCTGTCCTTGCCCAAAGGCTATGAGCGCGGGACAGAGTCCGGACGCCAAGCCACCCTCTATGAAATGCACCAGCAGCGCGAGACCGGGATCAGCAAGCAGGACCGGATCGATCAGATCACGGCGGCTTGGCGCACAGCGGATAGTCCGAAGGCCTTTGTCGGAGCTCTCGCCGATCAAGGGTACATCCTGGCGACAGGGAACCGGCCTTATCTGGTCGTTGATCTCTACGGTCATGTCAGCGCGCTTCCCCGGATGATCGGGGACAAGCAGGTGCGCGCGAAAGACGTGCAGGCCTTCCTGCAGGACGCCTATCCGGTGGATGCCTTACCCTCGGTTGACGAGGCCAAGGAGCTCGCGGCAAAGCACCGCGCGGCGCTCAAAGAGCATGAAAAGGTGGAAGATCGAGCGGCGCAGATATCAGCGCTTGAACAGCGGCAAGCCGAACGCCGGGCTGAATTCGAGAAACAAAAAGCGGTGCTGCGCGAAAAGCAGGACAAGGAAAGATCCGCGCTCGTTTTAAAGCAGCAGGCGGTGCAGGCGCAGCGCCGGGCGGAATACGTGATGGAAGGCAGACGCATCCGGGAGCGGCGGCGCCGAGGCCGGGCGACAGGGCTCGCGGCCTTCCTCGGGCGCGTCACCGGTGTCAGTGCGGCGATCAAGCTGCTGCATAAGCGGCAGGATACAAAGCGCTATCAGGCGTATCGGACGGGTAAGGACGCGTTGATCGATCTTCAGCGTGAAGAACGTGTGCTGCTGGAAAGAAAGCTCCAGGCGCAAGCGATGGGAATAAGCCGAAAGCTGCGCGGGCTCGATAAGGTCGAGAAGCGCGAGCTTGCCTCGCTGGAAACGTCCCTTGTCCGGCAAGGGCGTGAACAGGCGCGTGGCGGTCGAACTGAAATGCCATCTCTGCGGATGGGTGAGCGTCCGGGCGAAAACCTGACGCTTGAAAAGCGGGAGCAGGAGCGTTCGCGCTGGGCGGAGAATGCCAAGGACATCACGGCGGCGCCGGAGAAGACGGGGCCTATCGATCTCACAGAAGAGTTTGATCGGGCCGCCGGTGTGGAGGCCGCGCGCGATGATGAGGGGCGCGGGCAAGCGGGTGATGGGCGCAGGCCGCGGACGGAGGAGAAGGCCGAAGAGCAGATCAAGCGGTATCGGCGGAAGCGCAGCCGGGATCGCGGCAAGGATCGCGGGCGGTAGGTCTGTTGGTATGGGCACCCCCGGCGAAAGCCGGGCCGGGCTCTATCGTTCTATAGATCAGGTACTGAGAATATGACTGACGTTGTGAAGCTTTCGTAATCCACCTCAATTTTACAGAGCGCTTCGAGGCGCATGCCCCCTTGCATATCAAGATTCGAGTTAAGTCGGTTCAGTTCCTCCCACTCTTCTTCCGTCGGCGGCTTGCAAAATGCCCAAGCGCCTTCGAACCACGGCGGAAGGTCTTCTACGGGCGAAGCTACATATTTACGGCGGGTTGCGAACTCATTAAACCGTTGGTCTTCAATGTCGATCATTATGGCGCGCACGCCATTCTTGAAGGCCAAGGCGAATGCTCCGGGCGGTAGGTTCGGGGGAAGCTTGTGGCGATCCGATGAAAAATAAAGAAACACATAAAAGCCCGACAATAGGGCAACCACAGCAACAAATGACCATTTTAAAAAATTTGAAAAAGACATCCTAACACCTTACCGAAAATACCCGGAAGAATAAATAATGAAGTCCCCGGATTAATATTTGTGCGCTGTGTTTTATCTGCGATCAATTACACTGGATGACCTTCGGGCAGGTATCGCGAAGGCTCCATCTTCAAGTGGTCATTGTCTTCTGCGCTTCTTTCTCACTCTTGTAAAAAAACTCTGGTTTCCTTGACTCATTCGCAGCGGTATCTGGTATAAAAGGCGAATAGAATTTTCTGATTTGAATTGGCCGGTAAATGTATTTTGGGGGAAGTTATGAGTGATGGGCAGAATTACAGAACACGCGTTGCCGAGAGGAGTGTGGGTGGACAGTCTTATAGTCTCGATGCATTCATCAATGACTCGGATTACCTCGTGTTCGAAGGCAACGATTCAGGTCCTCTCCTTGAAGGCTTTCCCGGAGACGATGAGATCAGCTATTCGATTTCGATAGGCTGGGAAGAAAAGAATAAATTGCTGATGAAGCTTATACAGCAAAGCCTATCGGAGTGCCATGATATCAGGAGCTGGCTCGCTATGAATGGTATCGAATATGAGTACCACAATACGCCAATTTTTGGGGTGCCATATAAAACGGATAACTAAGATGGATAGCGCTATCTGTCCGCTGCTATCCGTTAGCTGGCTTCAACCGCTTTTCGCATCCTCTCCACCGTTGCCCGGAAATCCGGGAGGAGCGGGTTTTCCGGCCAGGCTTCTGTGAAGGCGGCTGCGAGGCTCTCATAGTACCAGAGCGTGTCGTCCTTCGTCGGGTTGAACCGGTCCCAAATCGCGCTCCCGATCTTGTCATAGTCAAAAAGGATCGAGCGGGCGTTGTGGAGTTTATCCGCGCAAGACACCAGCTGGGTCTCGATCGGTTTGTGCCGGACATGCGCGATGTAGGTTTCCTTTCTCTCCCGCCAGGGGGCCTTTTCCTGGCCTTCCTCTTCAATGATCGCATCGGAGCAGTCCTCGACAATGTCGTGCACCGTATCGCCGAAGCGCTGCCTGATCTCTTCAAGATTGATCAGATGACCTTGGTCTTCGATCGCATCATGAAGAAGGGCACCGATCGCGATGTCCTCGATGTTGTCGAACTGGTGGTAGGCATAGGCCTCCATGACGATGCCCGCGACGGCCATCAAGTGGGCGATATACGGGATCGGCGTTTGTTTCCGGGTCTGCTGACGATGAAGCTCGGATGCTAAAATCAGGGCTTCATCAAATTTCTTGCCAAGCATGTCTTTCCTTTCTGTCGTCTTTCTTCAGGGGCGCTACTGAGCTTCTTGAAGCTCTTTTCCCGCTGTTCCTATCGCCATGAATACAATGGCGTAGGAGAGGGCCAACTGGCTGCTGGTATCAGCGCTGTTGTGCAGCTCTAAACCGCTGTCGATTTCTTCCAGCGCTTTCTTGGCGATCTGCCGTCTCTGCGGGTGTTTGGAGTGATTGTATAACCATTCCAGTGTTTGCCGGCCGGTTTCGGTGACAATCCTCATCCGCTCGAACTCGCACATCACCTCTTTCGTCATCAACCAACCCTTGTTTCACTCGCATAGTAACTCTTCCAGCATAGCGAGGGCGCCCCGAGCTTCGCCATGCTCGATCGGGCTGGTTGTCGATCCATCCACAGGAAACCGTCTCATTGGGCACCCCCGGCAGAGGCCGTGATCAGGTAGCTAGACGGTACCTCTCAGAATTGGATCAGCAATCCAGCCTTCGAGAGGATCGACCGTTGCTGGGGCGCCAAAGCCCTCATCGCGCTGTGTCCAGGCCCAGGCGGCCTGCGCGGCGCAGAGCAAGGCATCAAGGCTATCGGCACCCGGGTCATCGCAGAGTGAGGTGTCAGCTTCTATTGTGAAGCCGTACAGTTTCTGGCTTCGGCGCTTCAGTTCCTCAAGAACATCCAGGCGGGCATGCCGCTGATCATCGGTCTGCTTTTTCTTCGTGTCGTTCTTGTAGCTGCGCTTGCCGATAAGGTTCCGGGCCGCTACGCCGGGATAAGCTTCGACCACAATGCGCTGTGGGTCGCCCTGCATCAGGTGCGGGATGGTAACACCGGCTTCGATCAGCCGCGGGGCGCCCTCGAAAAACATCAGACCCACCGGAACGCCGTACAGCTTTTGCGGGCTGATTGAACTCGCAGCGATGTCTGTCGCGCGTCGGTGCTCTTTGTCTCCCGCGGGGCGATCTTTTCGGTACTCGTCCAGTTCGCGGCGGAAATCCTTGCGGTCGGCTTTCCCGACATGGTTCACGTACCCAGCCCAATCTTGCGGCCAGCCAATCGTCTCGATGAAGCGCCTTGCCTGGCCAAACGGGAAATCTATCCCGGCAATCCAGGGTCCTGGTGTTTTCAGAAATGTCTCCAGAAGGCTGAAATTCGCCCAGCGTTCAAGGTTTTCTGCCGTGAGTGTTCCGCTCTCAAAAGAGCAGTGGAGCGCCGTAATCGGCTTGCGGCGCGAAGGCCGACTTGTGAAATCAATTCCGATAATCTTCATGCGCTTGAGTGTGAGGCATCACAGGGCGAGTGGCAAATAGGCGGACAAGCTCGGCCTTAAAATGATGTGGATGGTCTCGGCCATCAACACGGTGATCGTGTGTTTTTGGCATCCCCGGCACGAGCCGGGCCGGGCTCTATCGCCGGTGGCGACCGAACCCAGACGCGGAAGGTGGAGTGGTCTGGTTTCGGCCCAGTCGGGTGACGATCCCTGGTGCGAAGGGGGACTGCAGGGCGCCAGCAGCGGTATACCAAGGCCAACGGGCTGGGCGGCGGACAAGAAGGCATCCGGAATCACCGCCGAAGCAAGCGCTGGTCGTCCTTTGCCCCCATCGCCTCGGCACGGGGTGAAGGCGATGGATGGCTCCGGACGAAGCAAGCTTACGGGTGCGTAAGGTCTAAGCCCTTAGAAATTTGAGAAAAGCCTACCCAAATGTGTATCCATTGGCTACACTGCGAAGCTATGAAAGACGTCGGCCTGCGCATACGGGTTCAGCGTGACCTACGGGAAGAATTCTTGGCGGCCTGCCGCGAGGAAGACAAGCCTGCGGCACAAGTTCTTCGCGAATTTATGCGAAGCTATGTCCAAAGAAGCAAAGCCAGCGCCAAGGATAAGCTTGACGTCGCCGGACCGATATTAGGGAGAAAGTAGATTTTCGATGGCCGCCCTCGAACAAAGCATAGTCCCTGGAGCACGTATCGAACTTAGAGATGCCGAGTGGCTCGTACGACGCACAGAACAAAGTCCCCGTTCGGGTAAGCTGATCTACGCAGTTGGTCTATCCGGTATTGTGCGGGACAAAGAGGCCGTCTTCATAGATAGCCTGGAAAAGCGAATTGAAGTGGTTGATCCAGCGCGCACCGAGCTAGTGCCCGATCAATCTCCATACTTTAGAGACACACTGCTTTATCTCGAAGGGCAGCTTCAGCGGTCCATGCCTGTTTCAGACAAACCGGTCATCGCAGACAAGGCCGCGATCGATCAGCTGCCTTTCCAGCTAAGACCTGCGGAAATGGCACTTGGCGCTCCGAGAGTCCGCATGCTCATCGCCGATGATGTCGGGCTCGGCAAGACCTTGGAGGCAGGTATCCTAGCAGCGGAACTTGTGCGCAGGGGCCGCGCCAAACGCATTCTAGTTGTTGCCACGAAAAGCATGCTAACCCAGTTCCAGAAGGAATTCTGGACACGCTTCAGTATCCCCCTGACCAGGCTGGATAGTATTGGCATTCAGCGTGTCAGAAACAAAATACCAACCAATCACAACCCATTTCACTATTTCGACCGCGCCATAGTGTCGGTCGATACGCTCAAAAATGACCTGCAATACAGAACGGCCATTGAGGACGCCTGGTGGGACCTGATCATCATCGATGAGGCTCATAACGTCGCCGAAAGACGTAATTCAGGTGGTGGTCAAAGTCAGCGGAGCAAGCTGGCAGAGCGCCTTGCAAGTCGGTCCGATGCGCTCGTTTTGCTCTCGGCGACGCCGCATGACGGAAGTCGCCGCAGCTTTGCAAGCCTGATGAGGATGCTCGATCCAACCTCGATCGCGGACCCTGACAACTATGGCCCCGAAGATATCAAGGGTCTTTTCATTCGGCGTTTTCGCACAAGTGAGGAAGTTAAACGCGATCTAGGCTCGAAGATTCCGAAGCGGAAATCAGAAAGGGTTCTCGTCCCGTCCTCCGCTGCCGAGGAATCCGCCTTTGATGAGTTGGCGTCTCTGCGTTTGCACGCTGATCAGGGAGTTAAAAAGGCGTCCCGGCTATTCAAGACAACGCTCGAAAAGGCCTTGTTTTCAAGCCCCTTCGCCTGTGCAGAGACCCTAGAAAAGCGCATCGCGAAGCTCGCTGATGTCGTCGATGAAGATGAGAAATCTGACCTTGCCGCTTTGACAGCACTTCATGATGCCGTGAAAGCTATCGATAAGAGCAGCTTTTCCAAATACTCGAAGCTTCTGGAGTTGCTTAGTGAGACAGGATGGTCAGGGAAAAAGAAGAACGACCGCCTTGTGATTTTTACTGAACGCATCGCAACTCTGAAGTGGCTTGCCGAGAACCTCAGGGCCGATCTCGGCTTGCAGGATGCTGCGGTCGCAGAGCTTCATGGCGGCGGCGGCATGAGCGACATCGAGGTCCAAAAGATAGTTGATGACTTTGGACAAGAGAGCTCGCCGATCCGTATCCTCATCGCTTCGGACATGGCATCCGAGGGCATCAACCTTCACCACCAATGTCACCGCCTGGTCCATTTCGATATTCCTTGGTCACTGATGACTTTTCAGCAGCGAAACGGCCGGATCGACCGATACGGCCAGGAGCGCCAACCACTGATGTGGTATTTGATGACCGAGAGCAGCAATGCGCAAATCCGCGGTGATCAGCGCATTCTTGAAGTGTTGATGGACAAGGACGACAAAGCTCAGGAGAGCATCGGCGATCCCTCAGCATTTCTTGGCACGAACGATGAGGAAGAGCAGGAAGAACGCGTCGCGCAAGCAATGACAAGCGATCAGAGCGCGGAAGATTTTTCGCGGGAGCTCGACGCGAACGCGGAGCACACCAATCCAACAGAGCTGGGCGACCTTGAAGCTCTACTCCAGGCGGCGTTCGAGACCCCTGATGCGGGACCGCCAGTTTCAGAGTCTCCATCCAAGCCGGTCATCGTCCCGCGCATCTTTCCTACCGTCTTCGAATTCTCCAAGGCAGCTTTGTCGCGACTGCAGGAGCGACAGGTGCGGCTAGAGTTCGAAGTTGACGATGATGCACGCATCATTCAGCTCGAAACCCCGGAAGACCTTCGTGAAAGGGGCGATTTCGGTGTCGGTAGCAAACGGTCAATCGACACGCGCTGGATGCCCAGAGAGGCTGTACCCGCTGACGGCGTCATACGTCTGACAGACGATCCGAAGCTGATTAATGAACAAATCCGCCAATCCCGTTCCAACGATGAGAGCTCTTGGCCCGCAGCACAATATTTGTGGGAAGTGCATCCCCTTATTGACTGGCTGGGCGACAAAGCTGCGAGCCTATTCAAGAGGCGTGAAGCGCCGGTAATGCGTGTCGAAGGAGCCCTCGCGTCCGATGAGGTCGTGTTCCTTTTGAACGGTGTTGTGCCGAACAAGAAGGGCCACGCCGTTATCGATGAGTGGGTCGGCGTGCGATTCAAAGGCGACCAATTCCTGGCGGTGGCCCCGTTTCACGAGCTACTTCCGGAGCTTGATCTCGCGAGCAGGCGGGCAAACCCGGGCACCCTGGAGACCGCAGAGCTCACACCACTGGTCGGCACTGCTGTGGAGCGCGCCCGCGACCACGTACGAAACGTCCGAAACAAGACACAGAAGCGGATCGATGACGAGCTTCAGGATCAGCTACTGCGTTTAGAGAAGCTGAAAGACCGGCACCAAGAGCAGCTGAGATTCAAGTTTGACTTGGACAAAGGTATTCGCTCCGCTCAGGAGGCGAAGCTTGAGCAGGCGATGGCCAAGAGCGAAAAGCTTTTCAATGACTACTGGGAATGGATTAGCGAAACCCGGCAAACAGCCGATGACCCCAATCCTTACGTGCGCATCGTTGCGGTCTTTAGGGGGTAAGCCATGCCAATTGATCTCACCGGAATCCGCAACGAAAACGAGTTCTATTCAGATCACTATCTGACGACGGTCTTCGAGGGCGACATCAAGGAGACCATTGAACGATGGAACGAGCTCAAAGATGGGGGCGGCAAAGCCCCGCACCAGGAGTTCGGGGCACTTGCAACGCCTTACATAAGAACGGCGACAGAATACCGGGACACACGTGATGCGGACGAACGCGTCCAAATCTTCCGGGAGTTCACCTATGATCTTTTGAAGGCTCTGGGTTACGAACGTACGCTGCAACAACCCATCCTCGCAGATGGGACATGGTTGCCCGCGCTACATCGCGCTGCGCGTTCTGATGGCACAGATCATCTTTGGGTCATCGAGGCCCTGGCGCCAGCCGGTGAGGATTTTGTTACCGATCCACTCGCTTTGAGTTTTGCAGCACAGCTAGGCCCCGATGAAACCGGAGATTTACCCAAGCCGTTTTCAGGGACGTATGAAGAAGCCCTGACGGCGGGCATCTTCGGCCTCGATCAGCCGCCGCGCTTTGTCTTGATCCTATCAATGGCACAAGCCGTTCTGATCGATCGTAACAAGTGGGGTGAGAGCCGCCTGCTGCGCTTTGACTTCACGGAAATTTTTTCACGCAAGGAATCGGCAACGATGCAAGCGGTTACCGCACTCTTGCATCATGAGTGCTTAGCACCGGATACCGGTACCCCGCTCGTCGATACGATCGATGAAGAGTCGCACCGCCACGCGCACGGGGTTTCCAAGGACCTCAAATACGCATTGCGGGAAGCGATCGAGCTTCTTGGCAATGAAGCAGCCGAGAAAATCGTCGCGCGGCGCAAGGCCGCCGGTGAAACGGCATACCAAACGCGCGACGGTATGGCGGCACTCGATGCGCGGCAGCTCTCTCTGGAGTCCCTGCGGTACATGTATCGGCTCCTGTTCCTCTTCTACATCGAGGCGCGACCCGATCTTGGTTTTGCGCCGATGAAGTCTGACGCCTACCGTAAGGGGTACAGCTTGGAATCTCTCCGTGAGCTCGAAATGATGCCGCTCACCAGCGACGAGGAGAAGGATGGTCACTATCTCCATGAGAGCCTTAGCCTGCTCTTCAAGCTTATCTACGAAGGGACGCCCTATAGTGATCTGAGGTCTGATGACGAGTTCGGTCGCGACTTCGACATGCGGCCTGTACGGACGCATCTCTTCGATCCCGATTCAACACCGATGTTGAGCAAGGTGCGCTTCCGCAATGAAACGCTTCAGCGCATCATCCAGTTGATGTCTCTTTCGCGCGAGGGTCAGGGACGGCGTGGGCGCATCTCCTATGCGCAGCTCGGAATCAACCAGCTCGGCGCCGTATACGAGGCGCTGCTTTCCTACTCAGGCTTCTTCGCGCAGACCGATCTTTACGAGGTGAAGAAGGCCGGAGAACCGAATCCCGATCCTCTGGAGGCGGCATACTTCGTCCCCAAATCTGATATCGACAAATATGAGCAGGACGAGATCGTCTATGACGGCAACGATCCACGCATCTACAGCAAAGGGACGTTCATATATCGTTTGGCAGGGCGTGATCGCGAGAATTCAGCGTCCTACTACACACCGGAAATCCTGACTCGCTGCCTTGTCAAATACACGCTCAAGGAACTGCTCAAGGACAAGACTGCCGACGACATTCTGAAGCTCACCGTTTGTGAGCCCGCCATGGGATCGGCGGCGTTCCTTATCGAAGCGGTCAACCAGCTCAGCGATGCCTACCTTGCCAAGAAGCAAGAAGAATTGGGCGAGCGCATACCCCACGATCGCTACGCATACGAGCGGCAAAAGGTGCGTGCCTATATCACGGATCGCAACACATTTGGGGTGGACCTCAACCCGATCGCGATGGAGCTGGGACAGGTCTCGCTATGGCTGAACTGCATCCACGAAGGAGATTTCGTCCCCTGGTTTGGTGATCAGCTCTTTGCCGGTAACTCGCTGATTGGCGCGCGGCGTGAGGTCTATCCTGCTTCGCGCATTGGAAAGAAAACAGACGCAGATGACCGCTGGTTCAAGCATGCTCCGCGTGCCGTTAAGAGCGATGCGCCAAGGAAGGTAGATGAGGTCTACCACTTCCTACTGCCCGATCCCAGCATGGCCGACTACAAGAAGGCCATCGTTGAGCCGTTGGCTCCGGACGAATTCGAAAAGCTCAAAGACTGGCGCAAAGAGTTCTGCAAACCGCTGGACTCCGATGAGATTGCGCAAGTCAAACGCCTGTCGCAGGTGATTGATGAGCTCTTAGCAGAGAATGCGAAGGCACTTGCAAAAGAGCGGCAAGAAAACACCGACCCGCTGACGGTGTGGGGGCAGCCGGAAGAAGACGGCGAGGCCACCGACTTCAAAGCTAAGAACCGTCGCCTTGCGGGCATGCGCGGCGAGGGGGCTCGCAACGCGGTGCCCTATCAGCGACTCAAGACTGCGATGGACTATTGGTGCTCACTATGGTTCTGGCCCTTGGAGCATGCCGATCTATTGCCATCGCGCGATGAGTTCCTTCTCGACATGACTCTGATCCTGGAAGGCAACGTCCTTTCATCGGGCGCGGACATGTTCCAAAGAGAGAACCTGCTCAGCGGCGCTGATCCGAACAGGGTTGATCTGTTCGATCATCAAAAGTCGTATGGGCGTGTGGACATTGAGACACTTATCGCACGATCTCCACGATTAAAGCTGTCTCAAGGCATTGCCTCACACACGCTTTTCTTTCACTGGCCTGTGGAGTTGGGAGATCTTCTCATCCCGAGCGATGGCTTCGATTTAGTGCTGGGTAATCCCCCATGGATGCGGCCGGACTGGATTGATCGCGATCAACTTTCCGATACAAATCCATATATAGCAATTCGAAAATTTTCTGCTGCACAGATTGAATCTGAAAAGTCGTTGTTGCTCAATGATCAAAGCATTATTCGTGACTACGTATCGAAATATGAAATTGTTGGTGGGTCTCAGGCTTTTTTAGCCTGCCCTCATAATTACTCTCTAATCGAAGGTGGTCGGGCAAATCTTTATAAGTGCTTTGTCGAAAAAGCGTTCAATCTGATTAATGAGAAAGCTTTCGCTGGACTTCTTCACCCGGAAGGGCACTTTTACGACCCAAAGTCACCTAAATTTAGAGGCTCCGTTTACGCAAGACTTGCGGCACATTTTCAGTTTTCAAATGAACTTTCAGATAGAATGTTTTTGGACGTAGATCACCACAAAACATACAGCATTAACATATACGGAGGCACGACTGGCTCGGTAAGCTTTCTAAATATTTCTAATCTATTTTTGCCCACAACGATCGACGAGTGTTTTTTGCATGACGGCATTGGTGATGTACCAGGCATTAAGGATGGTGGAGGTAGATGGGAAGTTCGAGGCCATGCGGATCGCATTATTGTGGTCGATGAAAGCGTGTTGTCAGTATTCTCCGATGTCATTGAGGGCCATGAATTCCGAGATATCTCAACAACTCGGATGCCAGGCCCGCACTCGAAGCAAACCCTATCTGCGTTGAGCGCCCTTGCTAAGGCAGAGAATAGCTTTCTTGGGGCGGTGAAAAATTATTTCCTATCGTCGATGTGGAATGAAACTACCGACACTAAAAAAACAAAAATCATAAAGAGGCAGCCTTCTTTCTACGACGATCCCTATGAGATGGTAATTTCAGGGCCGAATTTCTACCTTCAGAACCCGCTAGCAAAAACGCCTCGCGAAAAGTGCTCTTCAAATTTGGATTATGATGTAATCGATGTGAATTCGATCTCAGACGAATACCTCCCAAGGGCAAACTACACGCCAGTAGAAAAAAAGAGTGATTACATAAGAAGGGTCCCCAAGGTCCCTTGGGATACGAGTCGGTCGCATCTCGAATTTTTCCGTTTTGCTTTCCGCGCCATGACTCAGCCGAGCCACGAAAGAACTCTGAAGGGCGCGCTACTTCCCCCGGGGATCGGGCATATAAATGGTGTTGTGAGCCTAAGCTGTGAGAGTGAGCATGATATGCTTACAGCGGCTACTCTTTGGAGCTCTCTGCCTATAGATTTTATTGTGAAGGTTGCGGGAATAGATAATGTAAGAGAGAGTTCACTTGTTAATCTTCCGTGGGCTGAGCTGCCGGGAACCGCTATTCATCGGACATTACAGTTAAATTGCTTAACCGAATGGTTTAGAGACCTTTGGAGTAGAAATTCTTCGGACTATGAGCCGTGTGGTTGGACAAGCGATGATCCGAGACTCTCAAAAGAGGGGGCACTGATCGCTACTGGGCCCTGGTCAAGAAATAGTGCGTTGAGGACCGATTTTGCTCGTCGGCAGGCGCTTTTGGAGATTGATGTATTGGTAGCCATCGCATTGGGGCTTACCCTTGATGAGCTGCTTCAAATGTATCGAGTTCAATTTCCAGTCATGCAATCATACGATCGTGATACTTGGTATGACGCTGATGGGCGAATTGTATTTACGAACTCGAAAAATTTGACCGGCGTGGGTTTGGACAGAAAAAACTGGGAAGCGCACAAGGACTTGAGGGAGGGGTCGGTGTCGAAAACCTATGTGGACGACACTATGCCAGGTGGTCCCGTTGAAAGAACAATAACATACGAGGCGCCGTTTATGCTCCCAAATAGGGAAGAGGACTATGAGCGAGCGTGGGATTTCTTCTATGCGAAATACGCCTCGAAGACAGCAGCGTGAGGTGATCAGACATGCTGCCATCAATTTTAGCAAGACAAGTTGAACGTGGATTAGAGGAGTTTCTTCGGGGCGCCTTCTCTCCGTCCACGCCTGGCTTTGATGACATCATAGATCGCTTCGTTGCGGAGTCCGAGAACCTTTTCAAGGGACCTTATCTATCCTTTGATATGCCCTTTCGGGATGGCGATGCGGGGCGGGATTACTTCCCCGATGTCCCATTATCTTTCAGCCCCTACAAGCACCAAGAGCGCGCCTTTGCGCGTGTTGGTTCAGGGGCCCCGGCGTCAACAGTTATCGCGACGGGGACAGGCTCAGGTAAGACCGAGTGTTTCACATGGCCGATCCTGGATTACTGTCTGCGCACAGAGAATGAGCCGGGCATCAAGGCCATCTTGATTTACCCGATGAACGCGCTGGCAACCGACCAGGCGCGGCGGCTGGCGGCGGCGATTTGGAAAAACGACAAACTCAAAGGCAGCGTACGCGTCGGCCTTTACGTTGATGTCGAGCCTGGCTCACCGTCAGCGACGATGACAGAAGCAGATGTCATCACAAGCAGGGACGAGATCAGGCGGAACCCTCCGGACATCCTGATCACCAACTACAAAATGCTGGACTACATGCTAGTCCGACCAAGAGACAAGGCGTTGTGGGCTCATAATGAACCAGAAACCCTTCGATACCTGGTGGTTGACGAGCTCCACACTTTCGATGGTGCACAGGGTACCGATCTTGCCTGCCTTATCCGGCGATTGAAGGCGCGCCTGGAGTGTCCGAAGGATCACCTTTGTTGTGTCGGCACTTCGGCGACGCTTGGCCAGGACGGCACGAGTCGTATCATTTCTTATGCGAGCCAGGTGTTTGGCGAGCCCTTTGATGAAAGCGCTATTGTCACAGAAGACCGGCTCACGATTGCCGAGTACCTCCTGGACAAGGATGTCAGTGAAGTACATGTCCCGACACCTGAACAGGTAGCTTCACTGATACATGACACTGATGGTCTCACGCCTCCGGAACTTATCGCGCGTGCTTATGAGCTTTGGTTCACGCAAGGCCCTGAGACAGCGATAGACGATCCGCAATGGCGCTTGGACCTCGCTGAAAAGCTTGATGGTCATGTCTTCCTTCAATCACTGCTGCGAGCGATCAAGGGTAGACCGACTGCTTATGCGGACTTGCTGGAACAGTTAAAGGGCAAGTCTTACCTCGCTAGCGATGATCCCGAGTACCTCACCGGAATAATCGACACTCTGACCGCCCTTGTGTCACATGCGAGGCGAACGAAGCCGGACTTGATTGATAAGACCGGTCAGCCGATCTTGCTGCCGTACTTTAGTGTGCGCTCACAACTTTGGTTCCGTGAGCTCAAGCGCATTGTTGGCGATCTCACCGTACGACCAAGTCTGCGCTACTCAGACGATCTGACCGAGGACGCTCTGCGTAAGCACCTTCCGGTTGTTCATTGTAAAGATTGCGGTGGCACAGGTTGGGCCGCCATCAGTCCCCTCAGGGGGCAGCGGCTAGAGGGCGAGCCGAAAAAGGTCTACGAAAAGTATTTCGGATATAGTGATCGCTTGCGCTTTGTGTTGCTGGACAAACCGGAGCGCGAGCGCCAACGCGAGCGCCGCTTTACGCACAGCGCACGCGTTTGCTCCGATTGCCTAACCTATCATGACACGGCTGAGCAACGCGCCAAATGCCGGTCATGCGCGAGTGAAAACCTTGTCGATGCCTACATCCATTTTCCTGCGGTGGTCCGAAGTGAAAATGTGCATGTGACACATGACTGCCCCTATTGCGGAAGTACCGACGGTATGGGGATTCTTGGGGCGCAGTCGCCGACGCTTCTGAGCGCGACGGTTTCCACCATGTTCGCCTCCCCGCACAATGATGACCCAAAGCTGCTAACATTCTCGGATTCAGTCCAGGATGCGGCGCACCGCGCGGGCTTCTTTGAGGCGCGCAGCTTTGCTTCTGTCTTCCGCACTGCGCTTAGGAAATTCGTTTCGCAAACCGGGCAGCCAGTCGGGTTGGACTCGGTCCTTCGCGATCTACCCCCGTTCCTTCGTAAGGAGGGCGATCCCGAGTTCGTCGCGACCTTCACGCCACAAGATCAGCAGTGGCGAAAGGACTATGAAATTCTCCTGGAGACGGGCGTTCTTGATGACCGCTCTAACCTTCCAAGTATCCTGGAAGAGCGCCTCTCATGGGAAGCATTTGCTGAACTATCGTTCCGTTCACAGAACGGCCAGACATTGGAAAAGGCAGGCCTGATTGGCATCCATCCTGAAGTGACCCGCGTCAGGGATGCTGCCCGCAAGATGATGGTGCAGGCCCGCGACAAGCTCGGTGATGGCTTCGAAACGTTCACCGAAGACGAGTGGCTTGCGTTCTTGTTGGGACTGATCGCACGGATGCGGCAGCGCGGAGCTGTTCTCACGGACCTGACGCGTGATTTTCTGGATGTTGGTGCCAATTGGTTTGCGCTTTTGCGGCGCAGCGGTCGCGAGCACAAGTTACCTAATATGCATCCGCGAGCGCCTCGCCCCGTCTTTCCTGCAAGCCGCTTTGCCGAGGGTTACGACAGCGTTGGCTCAGTCGGTTCGGCGACGAGCTGGTATGCCGGATGGGCTGATAAGGTCTTTCTTGAAAAGCATGCCCTGGCGCCAGCGTCCTATCCTGATCTGTATTTTCTCGCCTTCGATGCTCTTGAAAAGGCAAGGCTCGTCGAACGGCGCGATATGGGACCGAAGTTTCAAACAAGCGTAGTCTGGGGTTTGCTGCCGTCAGAGATCAAACTCTGGCAAGATATCTCGGCGCTTCGCTGTAATCGTTGCGGTCACGCGCATCATGTTCCGGTTGATGCCGAAAACTCCTGGAACGGCATGCCGTGTACCAAGCTCGGCTGCGAGGGCAGTATGCAGACCCACGATGCGAGTGCGCGGAAGGCCTATTTCGAGCGCATCTTCGGAAGTGCGCGCATTAGGCGGGTTATTGCGCGCGAGCATACGGGCCTTCTTGAAAGGGATGTCCGCACACGCATCGAGAAGGGATTCATGAAGGCGGAGCAGGACCCGTGGGACCCGAATATTCTCTCCGCAACGTCTACCCTGGAGATGGGTATCGACATTGGTGACCTCTCCACATTGGCATTGTGTTCCGTGCCGCCAGAGCAGGCAAACTACATTCAGCGTATCGGACGCACCGGTCGCCGAGATGGGAACTCGCTCAATCTTACGGTCGCGACGGGACGGTCTCACGATCTTTACTTCTGGGCTGAGCCCAAAGAGATGATTGCCGGTGCGATCAAGACTCCGGGGGTCCACCTCAAGGCATTTGCAATCCTAAAACGTCAATTCGCAGCGTTTACGTTGGATAGTTGGAACCGAGAAACGACGCTTGGTGAGGGAGAGGGTTATGGGACCCTCAGAACTTGTTTTGAGAACATCCAGCTCGGTCATGACAAGTTGTTCCCCCTTTCATGGTACCGCTACGCGGAGGACAATGTTGAGCGGCTCCTCTCCGGTTTTATCGGGCTCTTTCCTGAGCTAACTGCAGAAAGTCGCGATACGGTCGATCGTCTTGCCGCTTTCGCGCGCGGAGAAGAAGGCGGGTTCACTGCGTGGGTCGCGGACGAATTCCAACGCATCAAAGACGAGCGGGACGATCTGTTGCGCCAAATCAAGAGGAGCGACAACGAGACCAAGCGGGTTCGCAAGCTAAACCCGCCGCCACAAGATCGGGAGGATCAGCTTGCAGCGCTGCGCCTGGAACGCCGGAGTTTAAGGGAGCTTGTCAAAGACATTGAACGCAAAGACGTGCTCGGCTTCCTGACAGAGCACGGTATCCTACCCAATTATGCCTTCCCGGAAGAAGGCATTCATTTGAAGTCCGTGATTTACCGACGGCCGCAGCGCGGGGAAGACCTTGAGACGACTGTCTACGAATATGCCCGCTCAGCTTCAGCCGGACTTTCGGACTTCGCGCCGCCTTCACGCTTTTACGCAGAGGGCCACCAGGTTCGCATAGACGAGGTTAATCTTGATCTTTCAGAAATCGAAACTTGGCGCGTTTGTCCAGATTGCACCTATATGGAGCGCCTTGTCGGAGGAGAGACCGACAAACCGTGCCCTTCTTGCGCCTCGGATAGTTGGCGGGATAGCTCACAGAAAAGAGACTTTATCAGGCTTCGTCAGGTGATTGCGGTCACCGACGCGCGCCGTGCGCGCATTGGTGACGATAGTGATGAGCGGGAAATACGTAGCTTCGACCGGTCACTATTTCCCTCCTTCGCAAAGGATGCTGTGGAGGAGGCTTACTCCCTCGCTGATGCACCGCTGCCTTTCGGTTTTGAGTACATTCGGCAGTGTAACTTTCGTGAAGTGAATTTCGGTGAGCCGCGCGAGGGGCAAGGCCTTTTCCGTGCAGCAGGTCGTGACGCGCGTGGTGGCGGATTCCAGATTTGTCATCACTGCGGAAAGATTCAGGGAATCCGACGAAGACGTGGTGAGCCTAACCACAAGCCACGCTGCCCTGCGAAGGATAGCGAAGACACCGACGATTTCTTGAAGATCGCGTACCTGTATCGGGAGTTTCCCTCCGAAGCTATCCGCATCCTTATGCCCATCAGCGCACTTGATGCGGACAAGGGCGTCCAGTCATTCATTTCTGGTTTGAATCTTGGGCTTCGGCTTCATTTTGAAGGCAAGGTAGATCATCTTCGAATGGCCATGCTGGAGGCCAGTGAGGGCCTCATTACCCGCCGTTATCTCTATCTCTACGACTCTGTGCCAGGTGGGACCGGCTACCTAAAGCAGCTCATGACGAAGCCGGAAGATTTTCGGGCAATATTCGAAAAGGCGCTGCAGCATATGCAGGGTTGCTCTTGTAATGGCGATCCGGACAAGGACGGTTGTTATCGCTGTATATACGCTTATCGCGACGCCTCGCGCATGGAAAAGACATCGCGCAGCTACGCTGTGTCGATGTTCTCCGCGATCCTTGAGCATTGGGACTCTCTAGAGTCTGTTGGCTCTATCGGCGACATTAAAGGTAATGCTCTGCTTGAAAGCGAGCTGGAAGCGATGTTTGTCGCGCGCCTTGAAAAGATGGCAAAGGATGCCGGTGGTATCTTCCGGACAGTCACCGTGAACGGAAAGAAAGGCTATTTTCTGAAGCTTGGCGAGGACGCGCAGGCTTGGGAAGTTGAGCCCCAGGTCTGGATGAACGAACGCTTCATACTACCGGTCAAAACGCGCGCTGATTTTCTTATCACGCCCAAGCCATCATCGGGCTCTCTGAAGCCAATCGCCATCTACGTTGATGGGTGGGAGAACCATTACGACCGGATTGCCAGCGATATCGAGAAACGGCTTGCTATTGCGCGTACGGGAGACTGCCTCACTTGGTCATTGAGTTACAACGATCTCGATAAGGAGGCAGCGAGCACCCCACAGCAGCGTGTTGAGCACCTATGGAATCCGTTCGAAGGTCATTCATTTGAGGGAAGCCTTGAGAAATTCTTCACATCCGATGGCTGTGCTGCTGCGAGGAAGTGTGTAACCGCGCCTGCGCCAAAGGTCCTGGAGGCCTACCTGAGGGGTGAGACCCCAAAGCAATGGGAAACAGTGCCGCAGATTTTGACGCTCGTAACCCTCTTGGCAGCCGCATCTGAAAAGCAGCCCGAGAAGATCAGAGAGCGCGTCATTGCCGACGGCGGTGGTCAGCTTGCTGACTTCCTTGAAGAGCTGGGTCCTCAGAGCCGCATGGCCATGTTGGCCCGCGACGGCTTTGCCTTCCTAGCGGGTATGCCGACCCCGCCTGACCTTGAGAAATCAACGCCCATCGTTCTCCTCGACGATACGCAAGGCAACACCGCCGAAGCAAAGCAAGCATGGAACACGGCTCTACGGCTGCTCAATCTGACCCAATTTTCGGAAAGAGCGCATGTGGCTGCGCAGAGCAATCACAACATGCCGTTACCTCACGGTGCGACACCCGGTGCCGCTGTGGATGATGGGGCGTGGCAGGAGGTGTACGATCTCACCGCGGAGGAGCTCCATCCAGTTATCGACGCTCTGCGCAGCGAAAGTGTAAATCTTCCTATCGTGGGCTTTGAACTGCTCGATGGCTCTCGCGTCGTAGGAGAGGCTGAGCTTGCCTGGGAAGACCAGAAGATCGGGATCGTTTTTTCAGAGCATGAAAGCGTGTTCGTGAAGCAGGGTTGGAAAACATTTGAATACGATTCGATAATTGGAGATAGCAGTGAATTTTTGAAAGAAATTAAGAACAAGATGGGGGCAAAAGTATGAGCACGTTAAATCCAGTTGTCGCAATTGGTGATGATATATTGGACTGCCTTAGCAGGCTTCCGAAGGGAGCTTATCAGAAGGCAGCGAAGTTTATCATGAGGTTTCGCTCTGACCCCCGTTCGAGTGGAATAAACTATGAGCGCATACAGAACGCAAAAGACGATAATCTTCGCAGCGTAAGAATTGACCAGAATTTAAGAGGTATTGTTCTCGCACCTGAGAAAGGCAACGTCTATGTACTGTTGTGGATAGACAACCACGACGATGCCTATAAGTGGGCAGTCAATCGGATGGCACGTGTAAACGTAGCCTCCGGATCGCTTCAAGTCTTCTCGGTTGATGAGAAATCGGTCAAGGCGGAGCCAAAGAAGGAAGAGGCAAAACCCGGTTTATTTGACGATTTGCGAGACCGCGAATTGGTGCGACTGGGTGTGCCCGAAGAACTGCTTTCCGTTGTGCGTAAGATAAATTCTGAAGCTGACCTTGAGACGGCGGAAGATAGCCTGCCCCCGGATGCCTATGAGGGTCTATACTTGAAGGCAGCAGGCTACAGCTATGAAGAAGTCATGGCTGAGCTCGACCGCAAGGACGAAGACAGTGGCGTCGCATCGGATGATTTTGAAACGGCTCTACAGACGGATGAGAGCAAGCGAAAGTACTGGGTGGCAGATGACGAGGAAGAACTGCAACGCATGCTAGACGCGCCATTGGAGAAATGGCGCGTCTTCCTGCATCCCTCTCAGCGCAAGCTTGTCGAACGAGATTGGAATGGCCCGGTCCGTGTTCTTGGCGGTGCGGGCACGGGGAAAACGGTGGCGGCAATGCATAGAGCACGTTGGCTTGCCGAACATCGTTTAACAAGACCGGCGGACCGCATCCTATTCACTACGTTCACTTCGAACCTGGCAGCGGACATTCAAGAGAACCTTCGTGCAATATGCGAGACCGACCAACTGCAGCGCATTGAGGTCGTTCACCTTGATGCTTGGGTCTCAGCCTTTCTGAGATCGCATGGTGAAAGCCGCAGTATCGTCTTTCCTGGCAGCAACGAAAAACTTGATGGGTTTTGGACGGAAGCAGTCACGAACTATGGCTCCGAGTTGGGTCTGGAGACAAAGTTTTTTCAGGATGAATGGAGCGCGGTAGTCCAAGCCAACGGTGTTTCAAACCGCGATCAATATCTTCGAGCACCGCGCATTGGGCGAGGTACACGTTTAGATCGGAAAAAGAAGGCCGACATCTGGAAGGTGTTCGAAGCCTATCGTGCGCGTCTGGATGAGGAAGGATATCTTGAACCGGACGATGCCTACAGGCTGGCTCGCGAAATCCTGGAAAGTAGACCCAGTACACTTCCCTATAAATCTGTCGTTGTAGATGAAGCTCAGGATATGGGGCCTGAAGCATTCCGTTTGATCCGAGCACTCATCCCGGAAGCTGAAGACCACCCAGACACCAACAGCATGTTCATCGTCGGTGACGGGCATCAGCGGATTTATGGTAGACGCGTGGTTCTCGGGCGATGCGGCATAAATATCCGAGGCCGCAGTCGCAAACTCAGGGTGAACTACCGAACATCAGAGGAAATCAGAAAATGGGCGGTCTCCATACTTGCGGGAGTGCCCATTGATGATCTGGACGACGGCGCAGACGATGAGCGTGGTTATCGGAGTCTCTTCCATGGTCCAGCTCCGGAAATTGCGAACACGAAGAATCAAGCGAATGAATTTGAAAGACTTGGAGCTTGGGTGGGAGAGCTGGAAAATGAAGGATTTTCGCCCAAGGATATTTGCATCATTGCAAGAGACAAACGGACACTGCGCCTATTCGAGAACCACCTACGTTCAGAGGAGATTGCAACTGTTGAGATCAAAAGGCGACAGGCAGAAGACAGGCGCCGCCAAGGAATAAGACTTGCAACAATGCACCGTGCAAAGGGCCTAGAGTTTATGGCTGTGGCACTTGTTGCAATGAACGATGGGGTCGTCCCGAACGTTCTAGCAATTCGTGCTGCTCCGGACGAGGCCGGAAGAGAAGAGGTGATTGATGCTGAGCGCATGCTGGTCTACGTCGCAGCGACCCGTGCGAAGAAGAGGTTGCTCGTTACTTCATCGGGCAAGCCTTCAGAAATCATAGATTTCGAGGGGGCTAAGTGATCCCAAACCAAAAATGCAAACCCCACACCTTCCGAAGGAACTAGATGCTAATTTCGATCCTCAGGTGTCGAAAGCAGCGCCAGGATCGGAGTGAGCTTGGGTCGCCTATAGGGTAGAGAGAGCTCCGGCAATTTTTCCTCTAGGCCTTTGATTAGCTCTTTGATTGAAGTCGTGTCCTCGGGGTTTGGCTCTATGTCCTGACCGGAGTAAACTTGAGCATCGTTAAGGCTCAGTAAGGTTTCCCAGTCCCTCATAACTGCAAACGTGCCATCCTGATTTTTCTGGATGCTCAGGATAATCCTGTGAACTGTCGCACCGGTCCCGGTGATTTCATCTTCTGCCATGGCGATCACAATCGGACTGGCTAAACCTTCACTACGTGACAGAAAAACCTCTTGCTCGCGACATGCAATAATCGCTCTGTCAATCAAGGGATGACCAACGCCAAGCAATTTGATCATTGCCTGGTCTGCCGGTAGCGACCTGTCGAAAACGAGACCATCGTATCGATCGCGCAGGTCAATATTTCCGCGCCATTTATCCGGCGTAGCGACCGATAGTCCGGCGTCGCCTTTGGTAACACGCCTACCGTTGAGCTGCATGGCTCTCCGAAAAAAGGCTTCCAATGCAGGCAGGTCAAGCTTCGGTATTTCTTTACCGGCCGATTGGAAGTCATAACGCGCAACATTCCCTACAATTGTGCGAACGGCATCAACAGCATCCTCTCCGCCAAACTGCATTGTCTTGGAGTCAAACCAGTCGGATAGACGGTCTGATGGGCGCGTGCTTGCTTCTGAGAAGAGTTCATCGAAAAAGTGGCTTCCTGTCATTCCGATTACTAGTTGAGAGATATCCTCAGCTTCTTCCATGGATGCGGATAGGGCGGCTTGAATGCGCTCCAATTTTTCCTCTAACAGGGACCAAATTCGTGCTTCGACCGTTTCGGGGTTGCGCATCAGGTAGACTTGTACTGCTCGCTTCTGCCCATAGCGATTGAGGCGCCCAACCCTTTGGTGCAGCCTCATCGGGTTCCAAGGCAAATCCACATGTACAAGTGTCGCGCAGCGCTCCTGTAGGTCTATTCCTTCGCCGCCAGCTTCCGTAGATATCAGGAAGCGCGTCCGACCACTGTTGAATTCAGAAGCGGCGTTATCCCGAGGGCACTGAAGTGCCTGCTCATTCTTATCGGAATCAATGAAGCGAAGCCTTTCATCTCCGTTGATGAAGCCAACGCAGCCTTTCCCAAAGCGGTCCTCAAGGGTTGTGAATACCAACGCCTGTGTGGCTTTGTACTCGGTGAAGAAAAGAACCGGCTCACCAGGGGGCAGGCGCGTCTCGATTAATTCAACAAGGCGGTCAACTTTCGTTTCGCTCTCAACATTCTCGGCGAGATCAAGAATCTCGTCTAGGCGTTCTATCTCATCCTGCATCAGCATGAGCGCAAGTTGATTTGGTCTCTCTTCTTCTGCCTCAGCCAACTCATCCAGCGTTTCTGGCTCAATCTCCTCCTGCAACGGTGCGTCCATAATCCGTTTTGAAAGTGTTTCCCGGCGTCGCCTCAACGCACTACTGATTGCTGCAATTGATGATGCGGCAAGTTTTTGCAGAGCGATCAGAAGAAGCATCCTCGCCGTTTGTTGTCGCCCTGAAAGATTGGAGGCATAGGCCCGACCATCGAGAATAAACTCACTCATGGTTCGATAAAATTTCGCTTCGCTGTCCGAGTACGAATAATCAACAGCCTCAGTCGAAACTGGCTTGAACAGTTTGTTACCCTGTAGATCGGTCGCTAGCGCTTTATTATTCCTGATCATCGCTTTGTGTAGATCGGGAAGTTGTTCAAAAACATCACGATCAGGATCGAAAAGGTCTGGGCGTACAAGGTGCATTAATGCAAGAAAGCCGTAATCTTTACCCCGGTGCGGTGTGCCAGTAAACAGGACTAAGGAATTAACCTTATCCGCCTTTTGCAGATCTTCGAGCAGAGAATAAGTTAGCGTATTTGTTCTTTCTTGAGCTTGGAAATGATGCGCTTCATCGACAATGACCAAGTCCCATGGTTCTGCAGAAAGGAGCCGCTCCCTCGCCTTCTTCATCCTCAGTGTATGGAACGATGCGACGACTTGTTGTGCCGTCTCCCAGAAACTAACTCGACCGCGATCAACGTCCGCAGAATACTCCTGAAGTCGGATGTCAAACATTGTTTTAAGGCGCGCACGCCATTGTGGTGCCAGCCTTGCAGGCGTTAATACCAATACCCGGCGTACACGACCGGATGTCAGCAAGGGCTCCAGTATGAGCCCGGCTTCGATCGTCTTGCCTAGTCCAACATCGTCGGCAACAAGCCATCGGGTCGGCCAGGTTCTGGTTACTTGACGGCAGACCCACAGTTGGTGGGGAAGGAGCTGAACACGAGAGCGTGAGAAAACGCCCCATTGATCATTGACTGATTGAACGGCTAGGGCCTGGGCTCGTGTCAAGGTCGCTAGGGGATCGTCGAGCTGGCCCTCTTGGAGAGCATTCTCAAGTGACCGAAGCTGAACCAACTCACTAGCTTCTACCTGTTGGATATCAGCGCCAAACCGAACGACCACAGTGTCACCGAGATTGCTGACCACTCGGCCTTCACCATGTGTTGCGTGTCGTACAAATTGATCGGTTTCAAAGCCTGTCATCCATATGCCTCCTCGTCATTGTCATTCTCTGCTGAGAAAGCACTCGCATCACCCAAGCCTGACAGAATTTCCTGCAATGTATTGCTACGCCGTTCATCGGTTACAATCTGAAGTGGGAGATCGAGGTCACAAAGGAAGTCTGCGTCATCACCAAGGTGGTCTTGAATTATCGTGTAGATTTTTGGCGATAAATCCATCTGCCCAAAGTCGCCGATCGTTTTATCAAGATAATCGTTGAAAAGCCGACGTACCCGTGCCGTGCTTGCCCATCCGTAGGGATGCATGACGGCGGCGTTCTCGTCAGTCCAGACGCGATGACGGACTGCTTCGCGGATCATCCAGTTGGCGCCAAGGCCTAGGCTTTGACTTAATGGCGCACCTTCCAGGCCCCTTCTTTGCCACAAGGGAGATGCGCTTGGTCTCCATGCGTCAGAAAGTGCGAAAGCGCCTTGATCACCTGCTACGAGCGGTAGTGTTTTGAATAGGTCTACGTACTCCGGTAGCCACGTCGCCAGTATGTAGAGATCGGCCAACTTCCGCCGCCATTCGGGAAATTCAATCTTCCACCCCTCTGCACTGGCAAGTTCCTCCAGCTGTCGGACCCAGGGTGCTGGGTTATTTGGGAGCTGAGCAGAAGCCATATCACTCCACCAACCATTGCGATGTGCTTTGGTAATAAAACCCCGGTGCTGGGCGTCGGTCGTTCGGCCGATCGTTCGGAACATGCCGAGAGCAAAGAAGGTGAACCAGCCTTCGCGGTTATCTTCAGCTGAGGTATCCCTTAGCGCCTCAGGTGAAAAGAATTCAGGATACGTATGCTTGTTTGCACGCTGTCTTTCCTCTTTGTGTTCTTCTTTCCACCAAGAGCAGAGTGCCTCTAGGAATTCAGTTGCATCGATGTGGGGTTCGGCTTCGTCTAATTCGTGCTCTGAGGGAGGCGCCACGAAGTTCCATGCCCATCGCTTACGCTGCTCGTCGGGATAGAGTAGTCCGAGGAGCCTCGGCAGTTCATCCTCGGATATATCGGAAACCAGAGTACTTTTTCGCAGTTCATCGGCTTGCGTTGGAAGCCAGCCGGGACGCGACTTCGCCAGCCTTTTGCCGACATCCGTGCCTTGCCGACCATCGAGGACGTATTCTAACAGTGCAGTCTTCTGCGCCTCTTCAGACAACGCCATCGCCCAATGAGCAAATGTCTCTGAAGTTCTTTGAAATCCACTTTGGCGCATAGCTAGGCGATACAAAGGGAGCGCCTCACCTCGATATGCGTTGTTCGCTAGTGCTCCGTCTGGCGCAAAGCCTAGGATGCGAGTTTCCTCTTCATCTGCGTCGGACGCGTTGCGTGGGCAATACCGGGCTTCCCTCCAGGTGTCGTCGGCCATCTGGAAGCGCGATTTCGATAGCACTGCGAGCAGCTCTTGCTCCTCACGACCGTCAAGGTCATCGAGGCGGTCTTTTGTCAGCACGCGTCCGAGCCGTCGTGCAAGAACCGGATCGATACGTTTCTCGCTGCCGATTTCCTCACGCACGATCACTGGCAATGTGATTATTGGTGCCCGAGAGAGCCTCAGCTTCTGCAGTTGATCAGCTCCGCGTTGGCCGACACAACTCGCCGAAAGTTCGCTCAGTATGCCCCAGTCCTGTAGATCGGCCAGTAGCGATGGCTCAGACAAAAGACCATGCATGGCGTGCCGTACATCCGAGGCACGCAGTAGCGCAGTGAATGGACGAGGAAGGCGCGTAGGAAAAACCGGACGTTCCGCGATAAGGCGACCATAGCCTCGGTCCGGACCATGCAGGTGAGATGCAAGCGGGTCATCAAGATCAAGGGCAAATAGCTCAGCAAGCCGCGTCCAGAATGTAGCTGGCCCAGTTTCAGGGGAATGATCCGAGAGCCCAGCTTCTGCCGCGAACTCTGGCCAGTCATTATTGACCAAATCGGCGAGCGCGATCAGCTTTTCACCAAGTGCTACGCCAAGACGCTCAAAAGTACCTTGGGGTTCCCCATCGCCACGCTTTAGTGATCCGCGGCCGGGATCAACTTCGAATTGACGGCCATTCATCAGCCAACCCGACTTGAGCGTCTCTGCCAAAGGTGCAAGCAGCCAAAGACGGGGGAGTTCTTCCTGCGCAGGCATGGGACCGTCGCTCGAAAGAGGCAAGAACAGCGTTGTGTCTTCCCCAAGCGCCAAAGCAAGCGACCGCCCTGGCTCTGAGCCTGAAAGCTCAACTATGTCGATGCCCTCGGACAACGGATGATATTCAGCGTGCCATTCACGAGAGACTTCACCTTCTAGTTCGATACAGCGAATGCAGCGCGCCATGGCCGGCAACCATCGTGCCCTTTCGCTAAACGCCTCAACAGCGGCCATGGCGGATTCCTTACGATCTTCATCGATGGAAAGCTGAATCGCTGTCGCGCGACGGCCATGATCTTCTTGGTCGAAGGAGAGTCGGCGTCCTTCAGCCCATGTTTCCGGGAGCATTCCACCTTGAACTCGACAAGCGACGAAGCCGCTAGCAATACCTACCTCTTTTGCGATCAAATGCACGCTCTTGAAGCCTAGACCAAAGCGTCCGGTGACACCCTCCCGCTTCTCTGACAGATTCATCAGCAGCATGTTGAACAAGTCACGCAGCCAGCCTTCACGTTCGCCCCTATCCGGATCGGGGCCTGGATGATTGATCAGACGCCCCCAATGTAGCGCCAGCAGTTCCGTATCCGAAATCTCAAGCCTGAAGCGCGCTCGGCCAGGTGGTTCGTGCTGTTCGGATGCGTCATCGGCATTCTGGAACAGCTCGAACAGAACGCGATCGGGAGAATATCCGTAGTGCTCGATCTGCGTACGTACAGCAGAAAGTAGCTGATTGCTTTCTTCGGATGACTTTATCCTCTTCCAAAGCTCTCGCTTGAAATCTGGAAGCTTCTTTTCCCGCTCTCCGCCAGGCTGCAGGCCTAGCTCTTTCTTCTCGTATTCATCAAGTGCTTCTCGAAGAGCTGTGCCGCGCTTGGGCTTCACTTCAGCCAAAATTTGCGGCAGGCGATCCTCCAAACGCGCTTGAGCGTCCCTGACCGTCGTCTGCTCTATTTCTTTGTAGTCATTGGCGAGTTGGCTGAGTTTTTCGATAACCTCGCTTCGATACGCCATGCACTCAGACAGAATCGTCTGGAGCAGCCGAAGGACGTGCTTTGCTTCAACTGGCTGCTCAAGCGCAGCAATATCAAGTGTCTTGTAGTTGTAGATGCCGCCTTGATGAACAACGGTCGTGTTGCGGTGCCGGTTTCCTATGACAAGAAGTGGTTCAAGCCCGCCAACGGGAAGCTCGACAATCTTATTGGAAAGGGACGTCAGCCAGACGCGCTCATGGCTCTCAACGTGTCTAACATTGACCAGCACCGTCTTAAGCGTTGATGCGGATTCGAGTACCTTCTCAACTCGGCCCCAGACCTGATCTATTACCGTCTCTGATAATCCCAGTTCCCTTCGAACAATATCCTTGAATGGCTCTGATCGTCGTACAACACCGACAAGAAGCGCCAAGAGCTGGGGCGGCACTCCGGCCTGTGCGTGTTTAATCAACGGAACAAGAGAGTTGGCGCAGTTCTTTTCTTCTTCGGATAGTTTACCCAAAGACTGACGCTCAGGCGCAGTTTCTTCTCCTTGTCGGCTTTGGTCGTCCAGCTCAACGCGTGGCTTTGGCCAGCACTCGTCCAAGCGTTCATCTAACCGGTGGGTTGGTGCAATGCCCTGTACCCGCGCGGCTACTTGGCTACCAATGTGCCACCCACCTGACTGAACTGGAACACGGATGCTGCCCATGGCTTCGTGGAGTGTTTCCGATCGCCAATTGCAAATCGCTCGAAATGCTGAATCGTATAGGGTACGCGCAGCCTTCTTACCTTCTTCCGCAAGTTTTGAGATCGCATTGACGTGACCAATTGCTTCGAGAAGGTGTTTCTCCGCGGCCACGCCAAAGCGACGGGCCAGTTCTGACGGGTCTTTGTCCGTGTGACGGATCAGGGCGGAAAGAAGAGGCCAACCCGGCAGTGGCAGATCGGCACCGAGCTCGGCAAGCTGCTTCATCGCCTTGGCTTCTTTTTGTTCAACCTCGCCGAGGTAAGCAAGTGGTTTCACCTCATCAATAATATGCAGCAAGGCATGCACAGACTTGTATTGATCAGGAAGAATGTTTGCGTCACGCAGCCTTCCAAAGCCTGAGTGATCTCTAACCTCTCGGCGCACATGTGAAAGCTGCAAAAAGGCGGCGTCATCATCGCCTAGAAGCACCGTCTTCGCTGCACGCAAAATCTCATCAGGAAGATCGAGAACGTCAGCAGGGCTCCAAGGTTGCCCTTGAGTGTCTGGTATCCACCGGACATCTCGCAAGCGATTGGTGGTTGGCTCATTAGCGTGCTCAATAGCACTGAGAATTTCGGTCACGAACTCATGGGGCCGTGATTGTGCCAGCGCCGTTTCAATCTGCGCTTCTGGCGACCAACTTCTCACTAAGCGCTCCAAGCGCTCGGAGCCCTTACGACTGTGTATCGGCTTCAAAATATGGACGACATCCGCTAGCGCGTCTGGAACGGGCCAACTGCTCGACGACCGCCATGTACCGTTTGCAGGCAGTCTCATTCCGCCTTCGGTTGGAAATATTGGCAACCTGCGAAGGTCTTCGTCAGGAACGTCCGATTCAAGGAGCGCGACAAAGATATCGTCTTCCAGAGCCATTCTGGATATGGCGTCTATGTTGGCAGTGAGCATCTCTCCAAGGCTGGGCCCATCCATCGTTTCGATACCGAGAAACCGCTGCTGAGGGGGATTGAGCACGTCCAAGACTACATTTGGAATGAGGAAATCGGTTTCTGATCCTTCGATCAGTTTCAATGCAAGTTCATCAAGCCGTCCTGCCGCTTGCGGCAAAGCGAAGATACGTGCGCTTTCGTTCGCGGCGCGTCGATCGCCAACTGCAAGAACCCGAAGACCAGGTCGCGCGCCCGGAGACTGCGTGACAATAACTTCCATCGCCTTTGCGCGGGCTTCTGAATCACCGTACTCTTCGGTGCGCAAAACCAGTGCTGCAAAATTCTCTTTTGCGCCTTCTGCAAAAGAAAAAGGCGGCCCGATCTCTTCGAGTAAACGCGCGGCATCACCGCCTACGACCAACGCTCCCGAATTAGGAACCGCGTCCGACATGACCCTGAGCGCTTGCTGCACATTCGGATTGTTCTTGAAGAGCCGTTTTTCATGGGCAGACCGGCTCAGGTCACGCAAACTGATTAGTTTCGGGATGCCGCTACCATCACCCGCCCTCAATATTGAAAGCGTGGTGATCTCGGGGTCATTCATCGCTTCGCGTAGATGCCTCCGCAGCAGCTTCACGAGCGCAAGTGCCGCAGCACCGGCAGCATCAGCATTGCGATCCTGGCCCAAGAGTGGCTCAAGGGCAGAAAGCAACGGAGCAGCTTGAGAACAGCTGATATCGATTAGTGCTGCGCTCTCGGGTACCCAATCTGCGTGGAGACACAGCGTGCTACCTTCGACCTCAGCCAATGCACGCAGTATGTCCCGTCTTTCACCGGCAGACGATGGCAATGTGACCACTGTTTTTGCAGGCAAGAGGGACAGGACTTCGCGCAGTTGCTCCTTCGTCGCAAGCGTCTCTTGTTCAATGAGCGCCCGCCGAAGGCCTGTTTGAAGCGGAGGCGCTGCCGCCTCGCGCAGCGTTTCGTCATGTCCTAGGGATGTCCTTAGGAAGGACGCCAGAACATCAGCCCGTTTACCTCGTTGAAAAGCTGTTACAGAAACTGACCCAAGCAAGTCCGAGATTTCGTCAGCTTGCCAACTGGGTTTGGATGGCGTCAGTGCAGCATCTGGTCCTGCGATCAGGATCAGATTGCGTTCTTCCCCCCAATCGCAAAGATTGGGAAATATTTCTGTGGCGGCTACCCGGCTGCGCTCATCAGGAGGAGGGAGGGGTCGTAGCTCAGATTCAGCTGACACCAAAGCCCAAGTTGCTATAGCCACATTCCCCGATTGCTCGACTTTCCGAATGAGACATTGATTGCTCGCAATCGCCTTCGCGTGCGTTACGCCAAACTGACTTGACGTGAGGCTTGATAGACAGTGAGCGAGTTGACTTCCGGTGAGCATACGGGCCTGAAGGGCATCGAAAAGAACTCCAGGCAGCTGCGGCAGTACTATATTGTCGCGAAGCTTTTCATTCCATTTCTTATAGACCGAGCGACTGTCTTTCCCGTCGTCATCAAATCCCTCAATGTACCGTCTTCCCGAATCTACGAAGAAATAGCCATGTAAAAGTATTCGAAAGTCGGCATCGGCCATCTCTATCTGTGTAGCTTCGGCGACAGGTAAGAACACACCCCAGTCAAGGACTGCTGCGGCCTTCGTACTACCCAAGCCATTTGCTAGAACCACCGCGCCATGCGCCTCTGCTTTCTCTGGACGCATTTCTTCGCCCTCGTCGGTAAAGACCGGCACCTGAGGCCACTCTTCGGAATTTCTTAGAGTGTTAAGCTCGTGATTATCTGCGCAGACCTCACGCCCTACGTACGTCACAGTCGGGCCAGAGGAAGTTACAATTTTACCGTTGAACTCTAGAGGCATGGCGTCAGCTTGTGCGCTTGGCCCCCTCATTCGCGTGCTGTCACCCTCACGGTGAAGCAAGAGACGGGTATCGGAGCCTTTTCGCACCTCAATCCTATCTAGGTTCCGCAAGCTCGCGAGGATAAGCCTGAGATCAGCTTCATGTCCTTGAAGCTCTGCAATCAGCTTATCGAGCGTCGCTCTATAGTCTGTGAAATATAGCTTCGGCGCTGGTAGAATTGCATCATGGCGAAGTGGCAGCCAGATCAGAAACCCTTTCGTAAGATCAGGGACTTCCGATCTGAGAGTTTCCAAATCTTGGCGGCTTACGCTGTCCCAGCTGCCCGCATTTGTCTGCTCAATAACGCCCAGACACGGGTTGATGACTTCAGAAAACTGAACACCCTGGTTAAAGACATGAGCAATGAACGCGTCGCATAAATGAAACACAGCCTTTTGCCCGAATCCGAAGCGGCCGATGGCGGCACTGTCATTGCCTTTCGCACTGTCTGCAAATGACAATATTCCAGGACCGTCCCTCTCTGAAAACGCACCGTCATTGGCTACAATGAGCCCGGGTACTCTCAAAAGTGGATTTTCTGCGTTGGGCCAGCCCTCATGAGCGACAAACTGAATGATGCTCGCCTTGGCGTCTTCGGCGTTCTGAATAAGTTCCTTGAGGACAGGGAAGCCAGATGCATACCTATCTTTGAGGTTTGCTCGTATTTGGTTAAATATTGCATTGGGCGGCGTTGAAAGACCTGGCATTAGATACTCACGATATTTGCATCAAATTTTGGCTCACCCGTTCGCGCGCGGTCCGTCGCGCATTTCCAAAATGGTTGACTGTATAGTGTTTCAAGAATGCCCATTAACAAATTCCTCAACTGTCTTTGCGGTGTTCGCGCCATATTTTTCTCAAATCCAAGGACTATAAGCAAAGTATGCCCATAAATGCAAATTATGCTGGCTCTTACATTAGTCGGCACCGTGGCAGTTCTGTCGTTTGATCTTGATGTTGGACGCACCTGCAAAGCTTGTCTCACGTGTGTTCCGGGAGCACTGGTGAGGCTTACACATGCCCGCCTGTCAGGCAAGATGAGAAGACTCTACGGTTTGAGGGCCTGGTAATCTTCCACCGCTGGGTGTTCGAGAGCAAATGACTTGTGTGGTGCTGCCGCCGACGAGCCAGTGATTGGGAGTTATCAATCGCCCCCGCGAACGTCTTAGTGCTCGTTTTGGTTCTCGGAAGATCACTTGCAAGCCCGCAAACTTTCTTGTTTTTCTTTGCGATTTTTTAGCAGGAGAGGTTCTTAATCTGTTATGATTTGTTTCTGTGCAAAATCGAAGTAAGTAGTGGGGCATCCGGGTATATGGTATGGGTTGATGTCCGTGATATTGTGAGTGAAGGGTTGCGGTGAAATTTCGTGGTGCTGTTTAATTTTGAGGGGTTATATTTTAATGTTCCATTGGATTGTTGTGTTTGTTGGCTTGTTGATTTCTGGATGTGTGGCGGGTAGCGGCGAGGATATGGCCACCAGTCGTAGCCATAAATTTTGTGAAGATTTGTCGAAGAAAGATTCAGGCTTCAAAGATAACTATAAAAGACAGGGCGGCAGTAATTACACAAATGAAGAATTATATCATTACTTCCACGGCTGCGTGCAAAACGGACTACTTCCCGTTATTGATGCAAACGTTTCTGTAGAAAAGGAAGTTGATCAGAATGATCCTGCGTTGCGACCAGACTATATGTCTGCGCTTCTTGAAAATACAAATATTTGGTACAGCACGACAAATGAATCTGGCGAAAGCATTATCAGTATGAATCTTTATAACCTTACAGCATATAGCTTTTCTTATCTTTCCTTGGGATTTTCCGCAAAAGAATGTGAGCCAATTGTTTATGATACAGAATGGGAAATGGCGCTTGCGGTGGGGTTGGAGCGCGAAATCCAGTCAGGGGAACAAGCTGTTGCTCAATGGGTGATGCCCGAGGAACACGAGATCAGCAGCGGTTGTCTCACCATTACGGGGATATATAAGTTGACTGGCCGCGGTCACGTTCACGATGGATTTATGTCTGAGATACCTGCGAACAAAAGATAGCTGAATTCAGTATACAGCCATCGCGTCTTCTTACGCGACCTTATCACCAAGTTGGTCTTGTTGGCTCGTCTTCTACTGTATTCAAATCTTCTTCCATCTCCTCCGTGGGTCTCCTCAAGATTGACGCATCACTCAACGGGCGCGCCGTTCGATCAACGGTCTGCCCGCACCAGTCCCCGCCGAGCCTTGCGGCGCGGGGCCGTGTTGACCGTTTCCCCCGTCCTTCCTCCGGTGTGATCGCCCCGTCTCTCCGCCCGTCTTTCGGTTTCGCGTCTTGAGGAAACCGCAAACGAAAGGAGCCGGACCATGAAACTCTTGACCAAATCTCATACCGAACAGCTACTTCGCAACGGCCAGCTACGGGCTGCCGATGAAGACGGCACCGCAGACTTCCTGCCTGTCGTGAAACTCTTCACCCCGGATGCCGCCTGCACCTGGCTGCTCGCAGAACTTGACCCCGATGATTCCGACATTGCTTTCGGGCTCTGTGATCTCGGCCTCGGCTGTCCCGAACTCGGTTCGGTGCGCATATCGGAAATCGCGTCTGTCCGCGGACGGCTTGGTCTGCCGGTCGAGCGCGACATGTACTTCCGAGCGGACAAAACACTTTCGGCTTACGCCGATGAGGCGCGGGTCAGCGGCCACATCAGCGTATAGACCACACTGATTTTCTTCAGAAAATCTCTTACGGAGCTGCCGGGAGTAACGGCCCGGCGCCCCAAAGTCTACAAAGTTGGCTGCGAGCTCCCGCAACCAGTGTCACAGAACGGCCCGAAGCAACCGCTTCCGAGGCCGTTTTTTCTTGCCCCAACGCAAGCAAACCGGCCAGCTCGCCGACCAATTCGATCATCAAGCCGCTGCCGTTCGGG
>NZ_FMZV01000018.1:0-728 GCF_900101475.1 Ruegeria marina
TCCGGCGGCACCAAGGGCTCCGGCGGCACCAAGGGCTCCGGCGGCACCAAGGGATCCGGCGGCACCGAAACACCGTCGGACGGCAAGATCACGACATCCTTCCAGGTCGGAGAGGACGGCCAGGTCACAGTCGAGGTCTCGCAACTGACCAGCGGGGAGTTGTTCTTCCGTCTCTCCCCCACGACCTTCGACGGCACCGAACCCGATCTGGACGGTTTCTTCTTCAACATGGCCGATGATGCCGCGGTCTCGGGACTGAACTTCCATCCGTCAGATAACCAGGGTCAGGTGACCGGTCATCAGGGTCTTGCAAACGGCGTCAACGGTCTGGCGAACGGTTTCCAAACCGGTATCAACTTTGACGGGGCGTTCCAGTTCGGCAGCGGCGCGGATTCAAGCACCGGTGGTACGGTCCATGACGTCAACTTCACGCTCTGGTCGAACAATGGCCCGCTGACCTTGCAGGACATCGACCTGAACAGCATCTCGGTCGCGGTCAATACCGACGGGGCCAACCCTGAACTCCTGACCCGCGCGGACGCGGTGAACGCCGCCGCCAGCGGCACGGATTCCTATCACAACGGTGGCGTCGAGGGGGACAGTTTCGACGCGTGGTACCAGCATACCCTGGCCAGCGAAGAGACCGACCCGAACGGGTCCCGCGGCTCCGGCGGCACCAAAGGGTCTGGCGGCACCAAAGGATCCGGCGGCACCAAGGGCTCCGGCGG
>NZ_FMZV01000018.1:913-100205 GCF_900101475.1 Ruegeria marina
GGCTCCGGCGGCACCAAAGGCTCCGGCGGCACCAAAGGCTCCGGCAGCACCAAAGGTTCCGGCGGCACCAAGGGCTTCGGCGGCACCAAGGGCTCCGAAGTCTGCTGGGACTTAGCGCCCGGCGGTATTCTGCCTGCCTTTACAGGTGAACCGTCCGACTGTGGCGAGGCCGGTGAAAAGGTGATCTACGCAAGCGGCGGCACCTCGGGGCAACATCCGACCCTCAACGACATCTTCGGGCTGATGACCCAGCCCATGAACGATGACGAACCACCGCCCGAAGAGATGATGGACGACCCCGAATGGGAGCCCGATGCGGTCTGATCCGCGCATGAAACCAGACAGGACCGGCCCAGCGCCGGTCCTGTTCCGTCGATAGCCTCCCGGATCAGTCGCGTCGGATGCCCAGCCGCGCCCCGATCGCCGGGTCCGCCGGCAATGCCTCATGCGCCGCGGCCATGCGCGCAATCCGCGCCTGTGCCCAATCCGGAAACGGCGCCCCGCGCCCGGTCTCCTGGCTGACATTCATCAAGAGCGCCTCCTGGGTGGCGCAAAGTGCATCGTCCCGCTCCGAGATCATCCGGGCGAAATAGACCATCCGCTTGGCATCATGATCGAGCAGCAGGAACTCTACCCGGAAGCCCTCGCCTTCCAGCAACTCGCGTCGGAACTGGACATGAGACTGAAGGATGTAGGGACCGTATCCGGCGGTCTCGACATAGGTCTTGCCGGTGCCCAGATGCTCTTCCAGCATCACGTCCAGCGCCTGGTCGAAGGCCACCCCGTAATACCCCACGTTCATGTGACCGTTATAGTCGATCCATTCGGGGCGGACGGCAAAACCCCTGACGTCGACCGGTGCGGGATAGGGGCCATCGTGGCCGCTCTGGGGGGTGGACTGGGATAGCATTCGGCCTCGGCACCTCTACTGGGTTACGACATTCTGCAAATCAAAGATCGGCAGCAGCACGGACAGCACGATGACCAGCACGCCCGCGCCCACCACCATCATCAGGATCGGCTCCAGCAGCGCGGCAATGCGCTTGCGTTCGGTGCGCAATGCATTTTCGGTCAGAACCGCGGCCCGTTCGGTCATTCGTGCCAGATTGGCCGACTGCTCGCCGACGCTCATCAGTTGCAGCACCACCGGCTGTATGATGGACATGGCGGCCACCGCATCCGAAAGGCGCGCACCCGCGCGGACCGCCTCGGCCACCTTGTCGGCCTCGTGCCGGAACCGATCCACCGTAAGCACTCCAGCGGCGCTGTCGACGGCGCGAAGCACCGCATGACGGCTGGTCAGGACCAGAGCCAGCGTGCGCAGATACTGCACCGCGGCTGCCTGTCGTATCAGGCCACCCACCAGGGGCACCCGAAGCAGCACCGCGTCACGCAGCGCGCGGGCCCGCCGGTTTCTCATCGCTGCCACATAGCCCAGCACAACCGCTGCCCCACCGCCCAGCAGCCAGGGCCAGTTGCCGGTGATCCAGTTGCTCGCCGCAAGCATCGCCACGGTCAGCGGCGGCATCTCGCGACCCGACCCCTGGAACATCAGCACGATCTCGGGCGCCACCGTGGTCATCAGGATACCGCAGACCAGCAGGGAAACCGCTGCCACGAACATGGGATAGATCAACGCCGTGGAGATCTGCGCCCGGTCGGCTCCGGCGCTTTCGAGATGTTCTGCCAGTTTCTGGAAGACCTCGGCAACGTCGCCCGACGTCTCGCCGGCCCGGATCGAAGCGGTGTAGTAGGGCGGAAACCCCGCGCCGCTGCCCTCGAGCGCATCCGACAGCGATTGACCATCCAGAAGCGCCGCGCGCGCATGGGCCGCCAGCCCTTCCATGGCAGGGCCAGCACCGCCGGTACGTACCGCTTCGAGCGCGAATTCACTGGTCAGCCCGGCCGATAGCAGAACCGCCATCTGCCGTGTGAACACCGCCTGCATATCGGAATTGAGCCGGTTTCGCCGAGTCCCGCGACCGGCAGCCGTGCGCAGGCTGACCCGTCCGCGCAACTCGGCGACAAACAGGCCTTTCTGCTTCAGCATCTGGGTGGCGTGGATCTCGCTTTCGGCGATGACCGTCCCGGACTTGCGCCGCCCCTCGGCGGTGAAGGCGGTATAGGCAAAGGCCCTCATGCGGTGTCACCCACCACACGCAGTGTTTCCGACAGGCTGGTCGTGCCGGCGCGCACCTGCAACAGGCCCTGGCCGATCAGTGTTTCGCGGGGATCCAGCGCAAGGGTCCGCATTTCCGCCTCCGATGCAGCGCGATCCACGGCATCGCGCAGCGCGGCGTCAAGCTCGAACATCTCGAAGATCCCGACCCGGCCTGCATATCCGGACCCGTTGCAGCCATCGCATCCACCAGCGGAATAGACCTGTTCCGGCACATCCACCCCGTGCCGGACAAAGTGTTCGCGTTCCGCGACCGAAGGGGCATGCGGCCTGCGGCAGGCCGGGCACAGGCGGCGCAGGAGCCGCTGCGCGATGACCGCGCGCAGGGTCGATGCGATCAGGAAATCGTCGACCCCGAGGTCGCGCAACCGCGTGATCGCCCCGACCG
Source organism: Ruegeria marina (assembly GCF_900101475.1). GTDB lineage: Bacteria > Pseudomonadota > Alphaproteobacteria > Rhodobacterales > Rhodobacteraceae > Ruegeria_B > Ruegeria_B marina. Next base: position 3,481 of record NZ_FMZV01000018.1, read on the forward strand.
ATCCATTGGCATGCAGCGAGGAGAAGACCAGATGCCCGGTCAAGGCCGCTTGCGCCGCGACCGATGCCGTTTCGGTGTCGCGGATCTCACCCACCAGGATGACATCGGGATCCTGCCGCAGGGTCGCGCGCAACCCGGCGGCAAATGTCATTCCGATGTCGGCGTTGATCTGGGTCTGCGATGTCGACGGAAGGTCGTATTCGATCGGATCCTCTACGGTCACGATGTTGCGTTCGTGCAGGTTCGACAGCTTCAACAGCGAATAGAGCGTCGTCGTCTTGCCGCTTCCGGTGGGGCCCGTGGCCAGAATGATACCGTTCGGAAGCGCCGACAGGCGTTCCAGCAGGGCGATCTGGTCGGCCTTCAGGCCAAGCGCGTCAAGCGGCAGAAGCCCTGTCGAACGATCGAGAATCCGAAGAACGATGCGCTCGCCATAATTCGACGGCAGAGTGGAAACCCGCGTGTCGATCAGTCGCCCGCCCAGCCGTACCGGGATGCGCCCGTCCTGCGGCAACCGGGTTTCCGCGATGTCCAGCCCGGCCATCACCTTGAGGCGCGAAACGATTCGTCGCACAGGAACGTCCTTGCGATCCAACAGGGTCTGCAAAAAGCCGTCCTTGCGCATCCGGACGCGCAGCCCCCCCTCGTGCGGCTCGACATGCAGGTCCGAGGCGCCGGCCTGAACCGCGCGGCGCAGCAACTGGTTTACCATCTCGATCACCGGCGCGTCCTCGACCTCTTCCAGCAGGTCGCGGTGGCCGGCCACCCGGTCGGTCTCTTCCAGATCGAAGGTCAGTTCGGGTTCGGATGTATCGGCGGCGCCCGCCTGGTAGACCCGCGTCAGCGCCAGTTCGAAATTGGCCTGGTCCTCGTTGATCAGCTCCAGTCGTCGGCCTGCGCGGCGGCGCGCCTCGATCAGACCCGGGGCCGTCGCGTGCGGCCCCGCGATCAGCCGGGCCCCATCCAGCAGAACCTGATGATCGCGCGCAAAGCCGAACGGCAGCCGCACCGCCTCAGAACTGGATTCGGGGCGGGAGAAGGGGGAAGTTTCTGGATTGCGCGACATCGTCCACGAAACCTGCGTCAAACGGTTGGTTCAAATCCGAGCCGTCATAAGGGAAAATGCCGCTCGGGGTCTTGGGTAATTGTTCACCATCCCGCGTGGCCATGGCAAGTGTCGCGCGTCGGGCATCCTTGGCGGCCTTGTCCGCAAGCCGCCGCGCCTCGGCGTCCGAACTGATCACCCGCGGCCGCAACATGATCAGCAGGATGCGCTGATCCTTGGCCGCGTTCTTGCCGCGAAACAGGGAGCCCAGAACCGGGATTTCCGAAATCGTCGGCACCCGTTGCGATTGCGAAGTCGATGCGTCTTCGAGCAGCCCTCCAAGCATCACCACATTGCTGTCGCGCACCAGAACCGTCGTTGTCAAAGACCGGTTCGCGGTGATCTCGCCGCCCGATGCGGCCGTCGAATTGGTCAGGCGTGATACTTCCTGCTCGATCACCAGTCGAACGGTGTCCTCGCCATTCACCTGCGGCGTCACTTTCAGCGTCAGGCCGACATTCTGCCGCTCGATGGTCTGGAACGGGTTCTCGGGGTTGTTGGTCGTGCCGACGGTGGTAAAGCTGCCGGTGACGAACGGCACGTTTTGCGCCACCACGATCTCGGCTTCCTTGTTGTTCAAAGTCATCACCGAGGGTGTCGCCATCAATCGCGTGGAATTCGTCGTTGCCACAGCAGAGATGAAGCCGAAGAAGGCGTCGTCATCGGTCTGACGGCCACCGCCGAGAATGCCACCGTTGCCCGGCGAGATCGGGTTGCCGTTGACGGCGGCTGTGATCAGGCTGGTCAAGGTCGGGCGGTTTTGCAGATCGAACTGCACGCCGCCGACCAAAGCGTCGTTGAGCACTGCGCCGAACTGGACCGAAAGATCCGAAAACCCCTCGACCGACATCTCGAAGATGACCGCCTCGACCAGAACCTGTTCGGGCCGCTGATCGAGATAGCGGATCATGGCGATGATGTTCTGTATCCGGTCGGCGGGCGCGGTAATCAACAGAGAGTTGGTTGCCAGATCCGGCACGATCGAGATCGCAGCGCTTTCACCCGAAACCTGCTGCTGCCCGGTGAACGAACGCAGCACCACATCGGCCAGAGCGGTGGCATCCGCATAGCGCAGCTTCTCAACCGCCGAGGCAATGCCCGCATCCTGCGTGTCCAGGCGGTTTGCCAGAACCCTGATCTGGTCTGCCAGGCTGATCGGCCCCGCCACGATCAGGGCGTTGGACCGCAGATCGACGGTCACGCTTGCCTCGGGCGGCACGATGTTCAGGGACTGGACGACCTGCAGCAGATCGCCGGCGTTGGCATTGTGGACCTGCACCAGCGTCACCGGCTGCTGGCGCGGTTCATCCAGCCGCCGGATGAGTTTCTCGATCTTGGCGAAATTGTCGCCGCGATCCGACAGGATCAGCATTCGCGATCTCGGAACAGCGGTCAGAACAGCCTCGGCCGGCAAAAGCGGGCGAACAACCTCGACGACTTCCTGCAAGGGCACATTGACGACCTCGATCACCCGGGTCTCGTACCCGCCGTCCAGTACGACCTCGCTCCCGGTGGAAAGCTCGCGTGCCGAGGAGATCGGCACGATGCGATCGGCGTCTCTGCCCTCGACAATGGTGAGCCGGTTCAATTCCAGAACATTGAGGAAAACTTCGTATAGTGCATCGGGCGGCAGTCCGTCGGGCGCCAGCACGGTAACCGTACCACGCACGTTGGGATCCAGGACAAACCCTCGGCCGGTCGCATCCGCGACGATCGAAACGAAGCTGCGCAAGTCGGCGTCACGCAGGTCGAGATTGACTTGCGCCTGCGCCGACGGGGCGCAACACAGGTTGGCAAACACTAAGGACGCGACCGCAAAGGCGCGCAATTTCCCAAAGAATTTCATCGGCTTGGCCTGCCTGACTTGACGTTTTTCTACCCACGTTCCGGGGCATTCTGCTCGTTATTGCGGCGAGTTTAGCGGATTTGTGGAAAAAAGAACACTGCAATGATGCTCAACGACGGCGGAACTGTTGCTATCTGGCGAATTCCAGCACTTCGCGGCCGCGCCCGGTCTCGAGCAACAGGCCGGTTTCGTCGATCCCTGCGACGGTGACGCCATCGGCAAGGATATCTCCCACCCTCAGGATCCGTTCGCCCGTCGGATGCGAGACAATGGCCCATGTCTTGCCACTCAGCTCGACAGTGCCTTTCAGAACATACCCCAGGCTCGACACGGGCGGTGACGGCGGTTGCGGAGGTACAGGCGGCGTGGGTGGCTCCGGGGGGGCAAGCTCGAGCGTTCCGAAAAGCGCCGGCCACTCGGTCTCCCGGCGCTGCGCGGATGCAGGAGGTTGCGGCCGCGGTGCACCGGCCACCGCCGCGGCCTCCAACGCCTCGGGCGGAGTGCCGCTCAGAACCCGGCGCAGTTCCATCCCCGCCAGGCCGACACCGGCCAGCGCCAGAAACGTGAAGACGGCCGCCAGTAACCGAACTGCCATAGTTGCGCCCTTTCCGTCCCGGCCCGATGGACCGGATGACCCGAACTGTATTAAAAGGAAAGAAAATACAAAAGAGCAGGTCACGAAAATGAACAAGATATGGAAACCGGCGCTGGCCGGCGCTTTGTGGTTGGTCTTGTCCAGTTGCGACGAGGGCGCAGTCGGTCCTGACGGGTTCCAGCGGGAATACACCACGTCCCGCAACGCGTTGGAGACCGGCAAATTCGACAAGGCCTCGCGCGGGTATGCGCGGCTTCTGCAGAATTCCGGCAGATACGAGCCCTGGGTGCGGCTGGAGTATTCCCATGCGCTTTTGCGGGCGAACGAGTTCCAGGCCGCGGCCGAACAGGCGCGGACCCTCGCAGCCTCCCAGACCGGACCTGCGCGCAGCGCGGCACTTGTCGTGCAGGGCACCGCCGAACACGAGCTCGGCATGACCAAACCGGGAGCCGAAGGCGACGCCTATCTGCGCTCGGCCCGCGCGGCATTGACCGAAGCGTTGAACGAGACACCCGAACTCGACCGTTACGGAGCGCTAACGGCGCGCAAGGCACGGCTCGACCAGCAGCTTGGCGGCTGACGGGCGCTATCCGCGCGGCACAAGGTTGAAACTGGCTGCGACCACCCCGGGTTCCGCGCCACGCTCGACCCGGAACAGGGAGATGTCGTACCCCCAGCCGAGCGAAACGTCGCCAAGCCATTCGCCAAGCGCGACGAACGGGACATCCTCGAACCGCAACTCGATGACATCGCCGCCCCGGCGCGAAAGATCGGTTACATGTTCGCGCAAACCGGCAGCTATAAGAGTGTTTTCCAGTCCGGCAATGCCGATGGGCCGGGTGTCGACGCCCTGCCCCGCCTGTCGCAGCCGAGCCGCCGTTTCCGCCCCTTCCAGAACCCACTGACGCAGGACAAGCGCATCGGCCAGTTCGGTCCGGGCAGCATCCCGGCGCTCGATCAGGGGCTGCAGGATTCCGATCCAGACTGCGACCGGAAAAACCACCAGGGCCAGCGCCGCCAGCAGCAAGCGCTCGCGGCGGGTAAGGCCCAGCAGGAAAAAGATCAGCCTTTCCCCCATCAGCCGCCCTCCGCACTGGTGACCACCAGTTCGACGCGCACACCACCGCCTGGCTCGTCCAGTCCGCTTTCGGCCACCCGAGCGGCAAGACCAGCCGCTTCCAATCGGCTGACAAGCCTGTCCTGACTGCCGAAATCGGGCACTGTCAATTGCACCCGGAGACCCGTCGCACCGCCATATTCGATGACATCGGTCATGGCCTCGACATCCCTCAGCACGACCATCGTCCGCTCGGTCAGTTCCAGCGGCGAGCGCCGGTCGTTTTGTGCCTCGGCACGGGCACGCAAAAGGTCGAGCGCATTTCCGACCTGAACCCGCAGGTCCAGGACCGGGCCATCAGGAAGGATTTCGGCGCGTGCGAGCGCAACCGCCTCTGCCCGCGTCGCCAGGGCGAGTGCCCTTGCCTGCCGGGTCTCGACGATCAGAGCGGCGGCCCAAATCGCGGCCGCCAACATCGAAAGCAGCACGGGCCATCGCCACGGCAAAACGGTCCGCGCCATGCGAATACGATCCTGCTGCGGGTCCTGGCCGATATCGACGCTTTCCTCACCATGGGCGAATACCATGGGCACCGGCAGATTTCTGTCCGCGGCTTCGGCTGCCGCACCCAGCACCGCCAGATCATGCGTGTTCCACAGCGCATCGAAGCCCGGCAGCCGGTCGCCCTGCCAAAGAACGGCCTTGGGTTTCCTGTCGATCAGCGCGCGTTCGAAAATGGTCCGCGCCAGGTCCGGTTCGGCCGTGAAGCCGTCGAAAGGCCCCATCCGCACCGAAATCTGACCGTCCTGATGCGATACGGTCCATATGTCCGGCGCGGCAGGCAGGGACAGGTAATCGGGCAGAACCGCTCGGCACCCCTCTCCCGCTTCCACCCTCCACGCGGCGACCTGCGCCTTGTCGGCGACCAGCATCCGGGTCCAGCCCTGGGGGCGGTCGGGATCGCGCAGCGGCCGCAGTTCCGTCCGCGCCGGGTCAAGCCCCATGAGGTCACGCAACTGGCGTTCCGCGATCCGTTCCCGCTGGACTCCGCGCACCCTGTCCGGAAGATCCACCGCAACCAGCGGTGCCTGGGCGCCGGGAACCAGCGCAACCTGCCCCGCCACGGCCTGCCCGACCGGAGCGAATTCCGGCATCGCGCGTGCACTGCTTCTTCTGTTCCGGCGCGAGGCGCTCATTCCCTACTCCTGATACGGTACTCCACCCGGGCGCGTCTTTCGGCGCCTGCGCGGCGGATCACCGTGTGCCGAGACAGTATCGTATCTCCCAGCGTCGCCGAAGCTTCCACCATGAACCAGTTGGATTCAACGGAGAACCTTGTCTCGTCGACCGAATCCGGATCGGCATCGCTGGCCTGCCCGATCGTCAAGAGAAACGCCTCGACCGAAGGATACGGATCCCTTGCCCGGTTGCTCAGGACTTCGCGTATCGCGGCGGCAGGAACCTGCGGCAGAACCGCCATCAGGACGGCGGCCGGTGCCGTGTTGACATTGATCGCCACGTCCGGCGCCGCAGCGGCCACTTGCGCCAACCGGGCCAGCGCATCCGGCGTCATTCCCGGAACGGCACGCAGCTGGTCGATCGCAACCAGCGTGCCGCCCCGCGGATGGATCGGTATGGGGCGGCCGCCATAGCCCGCAAGCGGAGGTGTGCCATCGGTGCCCAGAAAATCCGCAACCGCCTCGGCCTGGGCCACGCTGAGGCCGACGGCCTCTGCCAGAGCCAGAAACTCGGCACGCATCTCGCCGGACCCGCTGCCGGTCAACCGGTTCAGACTGTAGCGGCCTTGCAGATCGACGATGCGACCGGCCACGCGCCCGCGGTCCAGCTCGACATTCAGCGCGGTCGCGGCCCATTCATCTTCCAGGCTGTCCAATGCAGGGCCGCGCAGATCCCGGTCAAGAACGGTCAGCGCCAATGCATCAAACCCGTCCAGATACAGATCGGTCTGCATCCATTCCTGCCCCAGCGCCAACCGGGTGCGCCCTGCCTGCGCCCGGCTGAGCAGCACAAGCGCCACCACTGCAAGGGCTGCTACGATCAGAAGCGCGTTGACCAGAACAAATCCCCTCTGCGCTCTCATCGGTAGACCTCGACCAATGGCACCGGCCCGTAACCCTCCAGTGTGACCGTGACTTCGACCGCGTCAGGCAAGGCCAGTACGATCTGGTTCTCCGGCAGCTCCGTCCAGTCCAGCCAGCCCTGGCCGTCGGAGTAGACACGCAGGTGCAGCCGCTCGACCCCGGTCAGCATCGTAGTTTCGGGCGAAACCTGGCCTGGCTGTGCCGGGGTCAGGGTCGGCCAGACCCGGCGCAGCAACGCCCCGCGGCTGCGGTCGAAACGCCATTCAACCCGGCGCATCCCGTCATCCCCCGGCTCACCCATCGAAGGCTGCCCGGCCAGAGACAGACGCAGCACCGGCCCGGGATCAATCATCTCGAGCGATGAGAACTCGACACCACCCGGCTGCACGAAAGACGCGGGCACCGCATGTGCCAGATCCCGCCGCAACAACGTCAGCGCCAGGCTCGCCTCGGCGGTGCGGGCCTCCACTTCCCGATAGCGGTCCTGCGCCCGCAGCGTCCCGTTCAGCACCGACAGGCTCATCACCGCCACAAAGGCGAACAGCGCCATCGCAATCACCAGTTCGATCAGGGTCAGACCCGCATCCCGCCGCATCTCAACGTCCCGACGCAGGCAGATAGGAAACGAGATGCGCACCAGGCCCGGAGTCCGCGCGGGCCGTTACGGTCACTTGCAACAGCCCTCCAGCCGTGCGCTCGGTCGTTGTCTCCAGTGCAAAACCGTATGGTCCGATCTGGGCACGCGGCGCAGGTTCGGGCGCATCGGTCACGATGGCAAGGCGCAAAAGCCTGATCTGATTTGCCGCGACGATCTGCGCCAGCATCCGCTCGCGCTCCTGGCCGATCTGGTCCCCGGCGTCTCCCATCACGCGATAGGTGCCCAGGGTGGCCACCGACAGGACGAGGATGGCCACGACCAGCTCAAGCAGGGTCAAGCCCCGCTCCTGTCGCGGCGCGATCAACCTGCGCCGCATGAGAGTCCCCCCCATCCGTCGCCCCGACAGCGCAACGCACCGTCGCCGGTGCCAAAAATTACCTCGAACGCGCTGCTGCGCCCATCCGGAAGAAACCGGATTTCAGGAGCGCGCGCGGCCGGGTCCGAAAGGCGCTCTGCGCGAAAGCGTACCGGTGCCTGCCAGGCAAGACGCACTCCCTCGCTGCGCCATCCGTCCGGCCCGGCCTCGGCCAGCTGCCAGCCGCGCACGTCCAGATAAAGCCCGTGCGCCCTTCCCGAATGCACCGCCAGACTGCGCAACCGCTCATGCGCATCGCGAAACACCGCGGCGTCCCCCTGCTCCAGACCGGGACGGCGCGTTATCAGCAGGGCCGATCCCACCGACAACACCGAAAGGATCGCGATCACCACCAGCAATTCGACCAGGGTGAAACCCGCCTTTGCCCATTGGTCCCCCGGCGTCAGTTGCTCTGCCAAGAGCCGATGTCCGAATTGGCGCCGGTCCCGCCCGGTTGCCCGTCCGCGCCGTGGGAAAAGATGTCGAAGGCCCCGTGCACCCCGGGTTGCAGATACAGGTACTCGCGCCCCCAGGGATCCTTGGGCAGGCGGGCGATGTAACCGCCGCTTGCCCAGTTCGGCGCCAGCGGTTCACTGCTTGGAGGCGCAACCAGCGCCGATAGCCCCTGCGCCGTGGTCGGGTAAACGAAATTGTCGAGCCTGTAGAGCGAAACGGCGCTGGACAGCGCCGCGATGTCCGATTGCGCCCGCGCGGCGCGCGCCTGGTCGGGACGGTCAATGACCCTTGGCACGATCGCGAGGGCAAGAACCGAAAGGATGACCACGACAACCATCAGTTCCAGCAGGGAAAAGCCCTCGTCCGCCGGGTTGGCCGCAGCCTTCGTTTGCACCGCAAGCTGTTGCTTTTGCATCGTGTATCACCCTATCACTGTTGGCATCCTATGCCTCGCGTGCCTTTGCTGGCAAGTCGCGCGCCCGGGCGCAAGCCCGTTCTTCGCCCGACCCGCAGGCAACAGGGCACTGCCGAACCCGCGAAAGGACCGTTGTTGCCTCTGACAGACCCCCTTGTCCTGCTGCTTCTGCTCGCCGGACCGGCGGCGGGTTCCTTCGTTGCAGTGTTGGCCGACAGGCTGCCAAGGGGCGAGGATGTTCTGGCCAGACCCTCGGCCTGCCGGTCTTGCGGCGCCCGCCTTCGCCCGGCCGACATGATTCCGGTACTCTCCTTTGCAGTGGCGCGGGGACGCTGCCGCAAGTGCGGCGCGGCCATTCCTCCCTGGACGCTTTACTCCGAGCTTGCAGCGGCCGGGCTTGCGGTGCTGGCGGTTCTCGCCGGAGGACCGGCGGCTTGGATCTGGGCTACCGCACTGATGCTCTGGCTTCTGCTGGCACTGGCGCTGTGCGACCTGATGTGGTTCCGTCTCCCCGATGCGCTGACAGCCGCCCTGCTGGCGGTCGCCCTTTGGCGCGCCACGATGCCGCCTGGCCCGGGCCTCTGGATGGCGGTCAGCGGTGCCGTCGTGGGTTGCGTCGCGCTCGGGCTGGTCCGCCTGGGCTATGCCCGCCTGCGCAAACGGGAGGGCATGGGGCTGGGGGATGTCAAGATGATGGCCGGGCTGGGCGCGTTTGCCGGCCCATGGTTGCTGCCGCATCTGATGCTGGTCGCAGCCTTGTCCGGCCTGGTGCTGGCCTTTGTCGGACAGCGGTTTACGCGCCGTCCGTTGTCCTCGAAAACGCGCCTGCCGTTCGGCACTGCGCTTGCCTTTGCCGCCGGAATGGTATGGCTGGCGACCACCCCTGTATTCTGATCTCGCATGCAGCAACGACATGCGCTAGGCTTTCGCCAAACAACTGACACTCGAGCACTCCGATTAATCATATGTTCATTCGTACCGGTCTCATCTGCCTTGCCGCGCTTTTTCTTTTCGCCCAACCTCTGACCGCCCAGACGATCACGGCAGACAGTGATACGACCGAAACGGAGCCGGGCGCCGAACAGCCCGAGATGGCGGCGCTGGTTCAGGCCTATCGCAACGGAGATTTCGTGACTGCCCGCGCGGGATTGGCCCAACTGGCCCCGGAAGGTACGCCCAATGCCAAATACCGCTATGGCCGCATACTCTACGAAGGGCTGGGCGGCCCGCAGGATCTTCCCGGCGCAGTGTTCTGGCTGCAACAGGCGGTCGATGATAACCACGTCGAGGCCGCCACGCTGCTTGCCCAGCTCTATCGTGACGGCAAGGGCGTCGAAGCTGACATGTCGAAATATGTCTCGCTGTTACAAAGGGCGGCGACGCGCGGCGACCGGAGCGCCCAGTACCTGCTGGGTATCGCCTATCAGACCGGCGATGGAGTGGCGCAGGATGACGGCGCCGCGTTCAGCTGGTTTCTTGCCGCGGCCGAACGACAGCACCCCCAGGCCGAATTGGCACTCAGCCGGGCCTATGCCCGAGGACAAGGCACGGCGCCCGATCCGCAGAAGGCGTTGGACCACATGCAGGCCGCAGCCTCCAATGGCCTGCCCGAGGCGCAGTTCCTTCTGGCACTGAACCTGGACAGCCAGGGTCCGGCGGCGGCGGATGACGCGCTGATCTGGTTCCGGCGTGCGGCCGAGAACGGCGTACCCGCGGCCCTTCGCATTCTCGGCACCCGTTACCTCACCGGCAACGGCGTTGACAAGAACATCGATGAAGCCCTGCGACTGCTGACCCGAGCAGCCGATCTGGGGGATGCCGGCGCGATGTCGAACCTGGGCTATATCTTCGCCTCGGGCGATGGGGTGGAGCAGGACGACGCCACCGCGTTCGAATGGTATGCGCGCTCTGCCCGCAGCGGCCTGCCGCGCGGGATGCTGGCGCTGGCCCTGTTCTACGAGAAGGGGCGCGGCACCGACATCAACATCCAGCTCGCCGAGAAATACTACCGTGCCGCTCTTGCGGGCGGCGTCCCGCAAGCCGCAGTACAACTGGGCCGGCTGGCGCTTGCCGGCGCACTCGAAGGGCGTATCGACGACCAGGACAGGGCGGCCTGGATCGCGGCAGCCGCAAAGGATGGCGACGAAGCCGCCAGGGCATGGCTGGAAGAAAAGTCCGAGGTCGGGATCGGGGCCGCACGGATTGAACTGGCGGGATTGTTGCTCGATGACGAAGCGACCCAGGCACGGGCCGCCGAATTGCTGTCAAAGGCCGCGGCGAACGGGGACCAGACGGCACAGTTCCGTCTCGCCGAACTCTATGCCGCCGGCACCGGGGTCGCGGTCGACCCGGTTCTTGCCTATCAATGGTACAACATCGCCGCCGCAACCGGCATGGAGCGCGCCGCCGAGATGCGCGAGGTCATCGCCCAGTTGATGACGCCCGAGCAGATCGCACAGGCACAATCCCTGTCACGCGCGTTCTTCGACGACGCTGTGGGCGGAACCACGGCGCCAAAGGCCGACGAATGACCAGCTTGCGCGCCCTGTTTCTGTGCGCGGCCGTGTTGGCCTCGCCGATGGCTGCCCCCGCGATGGCGCAGACCGGCCCGCAAACCGATCTGCTCGAAAGGGCCCGATCCGGCGATTCAGAAGCCCAGGTCGCCCTTGCCGACCAGTTGCGTACCGGCGACGGGCTTCCTCAGAACTTTGCCGAGTCGGCCAAATGGTACGCCCGGGCGGCTGAAAGCGGCGACCCGGCCGCCCTGAACCGACTGGGCCAGATGAGGTTTGCGGGCCTGGGAGTGGCGCAGGATCACGCATTGGCGCTGGATCTTCTGAGCCGGGCTGCCGCTTCGGGCGATGCCCGGATGATCCATGATCTGGCGCAGGCGCTTGACAGCGCTCCGGGCGATCTTGCCGATCATGCGCGCGCGGTTCAACTGTATCGCCAGGCCGCCGGACTGGGTTTCGAGGAAAGCGCCGTCAGCCTTGCGGCCCTTCTTATCGAGGGGAGAGGAACCGCGGCGGACCCCGATCAGGCACGCCGTCTGCTGGAGCCGATCGCGGCGCGGGGGCACCCGAAGGCGGCCAACAATCTGGCTTTGCTTTTCGTCCGTGGCGACGGGGTGGAGCAGGACTACGCGCGCGCCGCCGAACTGTTCCGTATCGCCGCGGACGCCGGAATGCCCGAAGCGATCCGGAACCTCGGCGTGTTGTACGAGAACGGGTTTGGGGTGCCGCAAAGCGACGAAGAGGCCGCCAGTTTGTACCGGCTCGCGGCGTCGCTGGTCAGCCCGGAGCCGGCCAAGACACTGCCGCCTCTGTACGATCCTCACCTGATACCGTTCACCGGCTCGCAGGATGAACTGGACCACATCATGGCTCGGGCCGAAACCGGCGACCCGGTCGCCATCTCCACGGCCGGCATGGCGATTCTGGCCGTTCAGAACGATTTTTCCGCTCATGCCGAAGCGGCCCGTTGGTTCCGCCGCGCCGCCGAGGCCGGGCACGGCTATTCCATGGCCAATCTCGGGGTGCTCTATTTCCGGGGCAGCGGCGTGCTTCAGGACTACGTTCTGGGTTACATGTGGTTGTCCCTGGCCAAGGCGGCGCAGGTCGAAGAGGCGGCGGCGATGATGGAAATCGCCCTGCCCCGAATGACACCGGCACAGGTGGCAGATGCCCAGGCGCGCGCCGCGGCACTCTGGCAGAAGTGGCACCCCTGATTCGAATGTCCCCGGCCAAAGTCCGGGTACGATTTCCATCGGGTCTGACGCCCTCCTGCCGTGGCAGCCAAGTGCTCCGGGTTGCATTCGCCGGCCGGCGGCAGACTGCGGGAAGGGCCTGTTCGGCGCGATGAGTGCAGCCACCGGGCCAAGTGGGGCACTTTTCAACTGCACCACGATTCCAAACTGGAAACAGTTTTGCTTGCCCGATCGCTCCGGAAAGAAAACGGAAACTTCCGCCCCCGCTGAAAAACCTTTATTTTTCCTTCTAATTTTTCCAATGGTGGAGTAACCTAGCGTCAGTCGTGAGCAAAAAACCGGGGAACGGTGCAGGCGGCAGTTTTTGTTATTGGAGGTCAAGGCGTGTTGAGACTGGTTCGCTTTTGGGTTGCTACAGGCAGTCTGGCCTTGGCTCATTCCGCCATAGCAGCGGAACCCACTGCCCAGCACAACACGAACGCCTTCTGGTTCGAGAACTGGGGCAGCCTGACCAACGCCACCCTGGTGATCGAATCGCCAAGCGGAAAGATCTATGAAGTCCGCGCCGCTAGCGGCACACCCGTGTTCCAGCTTTCGGGGCAGGAAACGATGGACGGAGTTTACTCCTACGAATTGTCAGCGGCGACGGACGAGCAGGAAACCATCGCAAATCCGATAGACAACGGCCGTGGCAGCGCGGCCCGTGATACGCGGGCCAAGCCTTACTACCTGACCGGGGCATTTCATGTCTCGCGGGGCGTCATAATCACGCCCGAAAAAGTTTCTGAAGACGGTGACTAGTCTTTTTACAGGGAAATGAAAGAGTAGGTAACAATGACCAAAGTGAGATTGAGCGCACTGGCGCTGCTTGGCACCACGACCGGCCTCGTCGGATTGCAGACCCAGACGGCGCATGCGGACATCATACATGCTGATGACGTGATCATTCAATTCAGCCTCTGCGTGGGCAACGACTGCGTGAATGGTGAAAACTTCGGCTTCGACACGGTGCGGCTGAAAGAGAACAACCTGCGGATCCATTTCCAGGATACCAGCGGCTCCTCCAGTTTCCCCAGCAATGACTGGCGGATCGTCATCAATGACTCGAGCAACGGCGGCGACAACTATTTCGCGGTCGAAGACTCCAATACGTCGCGGCAAGTGTTCCGGGTGGATGCCGGCGCCCCGGCCAACTCGCTGCGCGTCGACAGCGCCGGCGACGTCGGTATCGGTGAAAGCAACCCTATCGTGGAACTGCACATTCAGGACGGCGATTCGCCTACCGTCCGACTGGAACAGGACGGATCGTCGGGCTTCACCCCGCAGACCTTCGACATCGTTTCGAACGAGGCCAACTTCTTCATCCGTGACGTGACCAACGGCAGCCAGCTGCCGTTCCGGATCAAGCCGGGCGCGGATACGGACGCGCTGTTCATCGCTGCCGATAACGATATCGGCATAGGTACGGACTCGCCGGCAGCTCCCATGCACATCAGACGCAGTACCGGCGGCTTCCTGTCGATGATCGAACTTGAAAACAACGGCCCGGTTGCGCTGATCATGGACAACAACGATGCCTCGACTCCGGTCGAATGGCGGATAGGACAAATTCCGGGAAGCACTGATCTGGTTTTCGTGACACCGGACGCAGTGGGCGATGAGTTCAAGCTGAGCACCGGTGGCAATCTTACCATCACCGGCAACTTCATTTCCGGTAGCACGACGCTGAACGTCCCTGACTATGTGTTCAGCGAAGATTATGAACTGCGTCCTCTCAACGACGTTCGCGCTTTCATCAAAGCCAACAGTCATCTTCCCGAGGTTCCGTCGGCAAGCCAGATTGCCGCGGAAGGGCTGGACATGAACAAGATGCAGATGGTTCTTCTGAAAAAGGTGGAGGAACTCACTCTCTACACCCTGGCTCAGGAAGACCGCATCTTGGCGCTCAGCGAGGAAGTGCAAAGGTTGTCTCGCTGACTTTCATTTGCTGAACTGATCCGGAAAGGCTGTTCACCTCAACCGTGAATGGCCTTTCCCATTTGAGAGCATTGTGCAATTCCTTTCTCATAACAGACTGCAGGAAAGCGTTTCAATGAAGTCCCGCACTCCGTACTCCGAACTACCCGCGAGACAGTTTTGGCGCACCGCAGTTGCAGAACCGGGACCATTCGGGCTTCAGGATCTACATCGTCCCAAGTTCCAGATCTCGCCTGATCACAAGATCATCACCGCAGGTTCGTGTTTTGCTCAAACTCTGAGCCGCGCCCTGAAACAAAGGTCCTACACTTGGCTGGACGCCGAACCGGCACCTCCCATGATGCTTCCGGAAACAGCGCGCCGGTACAACTATGGAATTTTTTCCACACGAACCGGAAACATCTATACCGTTGCGTTGCTGCGCCAATGGCTGGATTGGGCGTTCGAGCCCGAAACCGCCAATCAGGAAACCTGGCTGGGAGAAAACGGTCGGCTATACGACCCTGTTCGCCCGACAGTTGAACCCGAAGGATTTGCGGACGAAACCGCCTTTCTGGCGGCAAGAGAGCAAACTTTCGCGTCACTGCGGCAAGCCATTCGCACAGCCGATATCTTGCTGTTTACACTCGGGTTGACCGAGGCATGGTTGAACCGTGAAACCGGTATGATCTATCAGATGTGTCCAGGTACTCAGGGCGGAGAGTTTGATCCTGCCCGGCACGAGTTGGTCAATTACTTTTCCGACGCCATCTTGCGCGATTTCGAGGCGATCATGCAGCGGCTAAAAGTCGAGAACCCCGATATCAAGGTCATATTGACCGTGTCGCCGGTGTCCCTGACGGCAACGGCAGTACCCGACAGCCATGCCCTGGTCGCCAACACCTATACGAAATCGACCCTGCGCTCGGTCGCCGGCGAAGCAACGCGCAGGTGGAAGAATGTCGACTACTTTCCCAGCTACGAACTGGTCGCGGCACCCGCGATGCGCGGAATGTTCTACAACCCGAACCAAAGAACCATTTCTCCGGCGGGGGTCGATTTCGTAATGCGGCACTTCTTCCAAAGCTATTCTGGATCATTGACCGCAGTGCCAGGCTTGCAGGCGGCAGGCATGCGGCCTGCATCGCAGGACGATGAACCTGTTTGCAACGAAATGATCCTGGATTTCTACAATGAGCGCTGATCTGTTCCTGATCGGAGACTCGCATATCATCGCCTTGTGCGAGGCAGCCGATGCCCGCGGTTGGTCATGGCAAGGCGGTCCCCTGGGCACGGGGATGCAGTTGGAGCAGTGCTTCTGGCGCCAGCAGGGAACCGAATTTGTTTATACTGGAACGGGCGAGAACCTGATCGGTCACCGTTTCAAGGATCTGTTGACCTTTGACGGGCCGATCATATCCACACTTGGATTCAACTCACATCGTTTCGCTATCGACTTCGCAAGTTATGCCAAGTCGAGACAGTTGGCTCCTTTGCCAAGTGTATTGTCCGACCAGGCTTTTGCCGACACGGTTCGGGACTCCAGACGTAACGCGCTTGCATTCTACCGCCTCCTCTCCGACCATTCACGGGAGGTATACTTTACTTGTTCACCTCAGAGAGTGGCAAGTTCCCTGCTGCCGGTGTTACGTGCTTTCGAAGACGTTTTGATTGACGAGGTCGCCGCGACAGGCGCTCGTTTCATCGATTTCAGGCACCTGGCCCTGGACGACCATGTTCTGCGCCCGGAATTCTGCAATGCAAAGGACCAGATGCATGGCAATGCAAAACTGGGGGGCCTGATACTGGACGTGTTTGAAGAAGCCCAATTTTCGATCGCCAAGACGGGAAGCCTGAAAGAATGAACACCATTTCCCTGCCGACAAATTCAAAAAGACTGCTGATTGCGGGCCTGATCCTGTTCACTCTCGCCTATATGTTCTGGACCGGCTCGCGCTATCCTGAACTTGACGAAAAAGCGATGATGTCCGGTGCGATCCAGCTTGAGGATCCACTGGGGTTCGAGGCGAAGTACACCCTCAACCCCGATATGGGTGTGATCGAGCGGATTTTCTATTCGACGCTGAACTGGATCAATACCAACAAGAAGGGCATGACATTCGGTGTCCTCTTTGCTGCCGCCCTGCTGACCGCGCTGGAGAACATCCGCCGCCGTACCTTTGGCGGCGGGATGCGCGACTCCTTCATGGGGCTCTTGCTGGGTACGCCGCTTGGCGTCTGCGTGAACTGTGCCGCACCGATCGCGCGCGGCATGTATGCGGGCGGGCTCAGGGCGGAAACCACGCTCTCGGCTATGATCGCCTCGCCGACGCTGAACGTCGTGGTGCTGACGATGCTGTTCAGCCTTTTGCCGGTCTACATGGCCCTGACGAAAATCGCGCTCAGCCTGCTGCTGATCCTTGCGATCGTGCCGCTGATCTGCCGCTGGTTGCCCGCCGAACAACTGGTTGTTGCCCCCTCGGCTCAGGTGCAGACTCCGTGGAGTGCCGTCGAGACCGGCCTGGACCGGCAGCCCGAAACGCTGGTTGCCGCCATTGGGGCCACGGGCCTGCGCTTTGCACATAACTTGTGGTACATCGTGCGCCTGACCGTACCGCTGATGCTGCTCGCGGGCATTCTTGGGGCGATCGCGGGTACGCTGTTGCCGCTCGACCGGATTTCCGAACTTCAGTTCGGCCTGATGGCCCTGATCTTTGTCGCCATGGTCGGTGTATTCCTGCCGGTGCCCATGGCCTTTGACGTGGTCGTGACCGGTGCCCTTGTCGCCGCCGGCCTGGCGCCGGGTTTCGTGATGACATTGCTCTTTACCCTGGGCAGCTTTTCCGTGTTCTCGTTCTTCATCATCGCGCAGGCAATCTCGTTTCGGGCCGCCTGGATGCTGACCCTTGCGGTGGTCATCCTTGGCATCGCGGGCGGGATCGGCGCACAACGCTATCACCAATGGCAAAGCGACCGCGCGCTCGAACTGCTGCTGGGGGCGGAACGGTTCCTGTTCTCTCCGGCGCATGCATCCGAGGCGATGCCGCGCGTATCCAGCCCCGACGCGTCACGGATCACGCTGGCCACCGTGCCCTTTGCCCCGCGTTCAGCCGCCTCGGACCTGCCCTTCGAACGCCTTGAGGCGCGTGAGATCGGCATCTCGAAACCGCTGGAGTTCTCCATGCGCGACATGTGGCCCCCCTTCTGGGAAGGCCGCTCGGTGAGCTCGGGCGACATCGACCGCGACGGCGATCTGGATGTCGTGATCGCCTCGACCGAGAAGGGGGTTTATGTTTTCGAAAACGACGGCACGGGACGGTTCACTGCACGCCCGACCCCGCCGGCCCCTCTGGGCGGCATGCCGGTCTTCAACGCCGCGTTGAACGATCTGAACCGTGACGGCTGGCCCGACCTGTTCCTGACGACCTACCTTCAGGGCAACTTCATTCTGTGGAACCGGGACGGCCAGTTTGACTGGGCCGACGCGGTGCCGGTTCCCAATCGCGACGACGCCATCCTGACGCTATCCCTGGCTTTCGACGATCTGGACGCCGACGGATATCTCGACGTGGCCCTCGGCAACTGGGCCGCCGGCTGGTACAGGCGCGTGCCGGGCGAGGAGGCCCGCAACCGAGTGCTTCTGTCCGCCGGCAAGGTGATGGATGGGCAGGCCTTTGTCGATTTGCCGGGCATCCCCGGCGAGACCCTTTCGATCCTCTTTTCCGACGTGAATGCCGATGGTCGCGCGGATCTGCTGGTCGGCAATGATTTCGAAGTTCCCGACTACTTCTACCTCAGCTCACCCGAGGGCGGCCTGCGCGCCGTTACCCATGACGACGGGCTGATCCCACATACGACAACGACGACAATGGCCATAAAGACCGGCGATCTGTTCAATGACGGCAGCCCCGAAATCTATCTCGCCCAGATCGCCGGCCGATCCTCTGGTGTTTCGGCAACACTCAAGATGCAGCCGCTTGGACAATATTGCGACAAGATCAGCGATCCCGATGACCGCGCCACCTGCATGCGGAACATGGAGATCAAGACCTGGTACAAGTCCGGCAACAATTTCGACCCGACCTATGCCGGACGCTGCGAACAACTCGAAGGCCGTTACAAGGACGAATGCAAGGCCATGCTGATCAAGGATCTGGCGATTCAGCGGCGTGACTCCTCGCTGTGCCGGCTGATCCCGGAAACCCAGCCGATCCCGGCAGCCTACTGCCGTATTCACTTCGCCCCCTCCCGGGCCCCAACCGCCGAAGAAAGCCAGTCTGCCATCGCACAGATCCTGCGCTCGAATGTTCTTCTGGAAAAGGATGGGGCGGCCTTTGACGATACGGCAAAGACCCGTGGACTGGAAATCGGAGGCTGGAGCTGGGACACCAAGATCGGCGACTTCGACAACGACGGCCATCTCGATGTGTATGTGGTGAACGGAACCTGGGTCCCGAACGAGGTCAGCCCGTCGAACCTGTTCTTTCATAACGATGGGCATGGCAAGTTCGTCGAAGCCTCCGGTCCTTTCGGCCTTGAAGACTATCTGATGACCGCCTCTGCCACCCTGTTCGATCTCGACAATGACGGTGACCTCGACCTGCTGACACATACGGTGAACGGTCCGCTGGCGGTCTTCAGGAATGGCGGTCAGTCAGGAAACGCGCTGACGCTCGAACTCGATGACGGCTCAGGCAACCGGCAGGGCATAGGCGCCCTTGTCCGGCTGACCTTCGACGGAGGCAGGACCTTGACCCGCGAGATCCAGAGCGGCGGCGGTTTCATGTCGTTCGACGCCCCGCGCGTGCATTTCGGTCTGGGCACGGCAACCGGCGCCGACAGGCTGGAAATTCACTGGCGGACGGGCGATCCCACCGTGATCGAAGGCCCGATCGATGCGGGCCAGCTGCTACGAATCAGCCGCGCCCCGGAATGACCGCTGGTCTCGGTCCTGGAGAACCGTACCCGCGCGCGTCATCTTGAAGGGAAAGCAGGTCAAACGCCGTTCTCCGCACAGGCGCGCGGTCGGCGGAAAGGGCGCATCCGGATGGGTGCCGTTATTGGGGCGAAACGTGAAACCTTTCGACCGCCAGCCCTACTCGATCTCGGCAGCATGATCGGCGGGTCCGAGACGTTGCCGGCATCCAGTGGCAAGGACAGGCTGACGAAACGGCGGCACATGACAGTCCTCTGCGCGGTTCCGGCACAGACCAGGACTTTCCGCCAAAACCGGCCAATCGCAGAGGGGGGCGCTGCCCCCCTCGTCCCGTGCGAAGCCTCGCAAACGCTCTACTCTGCGGCCAGCGCCCCGGATTTTTCGACGCGTACCGCCGAATATTTGAACTCGGGGATCTTGCCGAAGGGATCAAGCGCCGCGTTGGTCAGGATATTGGCCGCCGCCTCGACATAGGCGAAGGGCAGGAACACGTTGTCCTCGGCCACCGCCCGGTCGGCACGGACCATCACCTGCACCGATCCGCGCCGCGTGGTCAGCCGGATCATGTCGCCCGGCTCGATCCCCATGGCGCGCAGGGTGCGCGGGTGCATCGAGCAGTTGGCCTCGGGCTCGACCGCGTCGAGCACGCTGGCGCGCCGCGTCATCGACCCGGTATGCCAGTGTTCCAACTGACGCCCGGTGATCAGCACGAAGGGATAGTCCGCATCGGGCCGCTCGTCGGGCGCGACGATCTTTGCCGGGGTGAAGCGGGCCCGCTTGTTCGCACGCGGGAAGCCGTCACCGAAGACGATGGCCTGGCCCGGATCCTCAGGGCTGAGCGAGGGATAGGTGACCGCCTCGCCCTCGAGCCGCGCCCAGGTGATGTTGTCGAGCGACTTCATGTTGCGCTTCATTTCGGCGAAGATCTCGCTGGGATGGCTGTAATTCCAGTCGAGGCCCAGGCGTTTCGCCAGTTCCACCTCGATCCACCAGTCCTCGCGCGCCTCGCCCGGCGGCGGCACGGCGGGCCGGCCCATCTGCACCTGCCGGTTGGTATTAGTCACGGTGCCGGTCTTTTCCGCCCAGGCGCTGGCGGGCAGGATCACGTCGGCATAGTTCGCCGTCTCGGTCAGGAAGATATCCTGCACCACCAGGTGATCGAGCATCGCGAGCGCCGCGCGGGCGTGGTCCACATCCGGGTCCGACATCGCCGGGTTCTCGCCCAGGATATACATGCCCTTGATGTCGCCGTCATGGATCGCATGCATGATCTCGACCACGGTCAGGCCCTTCTGGTTCGAGAAGTCTCCGGAGTTCCAGACGCTGGTAAAGGCCGAGCGCACGCCGTCATCGGTCACCGACTGGTAATCGGGCAGGAACATCGGAATGAGACCCGCGTCGGACGCGCCCTGCACGTTGTTCTGCCCCCGCAAGGGGTGCAGCCCGGCGCCGGGCTTGCCCACATTGCCGGTCATCAGCGCCAGAGAGATCAGGCAGCGCGAGTTGTCGGTGCCGTGGATATGCTGGCTGACGCCCATGCCCCAGAAGATCATCCCCGCCTTGCCCGTGGCAAAGGTGCGGGCGGCGGC
The DNA here is from genome assembly GCF_900101475.1 of Ruegeria marina. Lineage (GTDB taxonomy): Bacteria > Pseudomonadota > Alphaproteobacteria > Rhodobacterales > Rhodobacteraceae > Ruegeria_B > Ruegeria_B marina. The sequence goes on from NZ_FMZV01000018.1 coordinate 24,257, forward strand.
GCGCAGCTCCTCTGCCGGGATGCCGCAGACGGCTTCCATCTTCTCCGGCGTATAGTCGGCCAGATGCGCCTTCATCTCCTCCCAGTTCTCGGTGAACTGGTCGATATAGGCTTGGTCATACAGCCCTTCCTCGACGATGACGCTCATCATCGCGTTCAGCATCGACACATCCGCGCCGGGCTTGAACTGCAGCCGGTGGGCGGCGAACTTGCCCATGCCCACGCCGCGCGGATCGCAGACGATCAGCTTGCCGCCGCGCTTGGCGAACTGCTTGAAATAGGTGGCGGCGACGGGGTGGTTCTCGATCGGGTTGCAGCCGATCACCAGCGCCACGTCGGCATTCTCGATCTCGTTGAAGGTCGCGGTCACCGCGCCCGAGCCCACATTCTCCAGCAGTGCCGAGACCGAGGAGGCATGGCAAAGCCGGGTGCAATGGTCGACGTTGTTGTGACCGAACCCCTGGCGGATCAGCTTCTGGAACAGATAGGCCTCTTCGTTCGAGCATTTGGCGCTGCCGAAACCCGCCACATAGGTGCCCTTCCGGGCGCGCAGGTCGGCCAGCCCCTTGGCGGCGGCATCCAGCGCCTCGTCCCAGCTGGCCTCGCGGAAATGCGTGAGCGGGTTGGCCGGATCGACGTTCAGCCCCTTGGGCGCGCCCTCCAGCCGGATCAGCGGTTTGGTCAGCCGGTGCGGATGCTCGACATAGTCGAAGCCGAACCGCCCCTTGACGCACAGCCGGTTCTCGTTGGCCGGGCCGTCAACGCCGGTCACATACTTGATCTTGTTGTCCTTGATCTTGAAGCTCAGCTGGCAGCCCACGCCACAGAACGGGCAGACGGATTCGACTTCGCGGTCGTAATCCTTGCTGTCGCCATGCTGGTAGCTGTCGAGTACCGTGGCCGGCATCAGCGCGCCGGTGGGGCAGGCCTGCACGCATTCGCCGCAGGCCACGCAGGTCGAGGCACCCATCGGGTCGTCCTGGTCGAAGGACACCTTGGCCAGATGACCGCGATAGGCCATGCCGATCACGTCGTTGACCTGTACCTCGCGGCAGGCGCGGACGCAGAGATTGCAGTTGATGCAGGCATCAAGGTTGACGCGCATCGCCACATGGCTGTCATCCAACAGCGGCACATGCGCCGCGTCGCGCGCCGGGAACCGGCTTTCGCTGACGCCATTGGCCGCCGCCATGTCCCAGAAATGGCTGGACACGTCATGAGCCACCTCGGGCTGGTCGGCGACCAGCAGCTCGACCACCATCTTGCGCGCCTTCTCGGCGCGGGCGCTGTCGGTTTTCACCACCATGCCCTCGGCCACCGGCCGGATGCACGAAGCGACAAGCGTACGCTCGCCCTCGACCTCGACCATGCAGGCCCGGCAATTTCCGTCCGGGCGGTATCCGGGGCTGGGTTTATGGCACAGATGCGGAATGACCAGTCCCCGGCCATGCGCGGCCTCCCAGATGGTCAGACCCTCGGGGACGGTCACGTCCTTGCCGTTCAGATTGAATGTCACCTGCTGGATTGCGTTGCCGTCGGGCATGGGTGAACTCCTGTCAATGGCCGCTATGACCTGCATGGCCGTGGCTTTCACCATACCCCCGCAGGCTGTTGTACGTCATCACCTGGTGCCGGGTCAGAACCGGCCCCAGAGCAAGATGGGCGGAAAGATGCGTGTGCCGCAGTTCGGCACGGGCCCGTTCGGCTGCGCCCAGCAGCTCGACAAGCCTGTCTTCGTCGATCTTGCCGCTGGCAAAACTCGTGTCCAGAGCGGTCTCGGCCGCGATCAGGGCCTGACCCTGTTCGACCGCCTGCGCGCGCATGGCGTCATAGATCGCCTGCACCTCTTCCAACTGTTCGTCGCTCAGATTCAACTCGTCGGCCAGGTCCAGCACATGTCGCGGGCCGGGCCAGCCATTCAGCTCGGCCGGCTTTGCCAAGCCCCAGCCGGCGCCTGCGCGCAGCTGAGTGAGATCCTCGGCGGAAAAGGACGTCACTTCCCGCTCCTGCTGACCGGCATAGGGCACGGTCTGCGCCGACACGGGGCCGGCGGCCAGAACCAGGAACAGAAGAACGCCCGCCCGCATCAGATCTCGTCCGCAAAATGTTTCATCACCAGCCGGATCGGGTTCGGTGCCGCCTGCCCCAGCCCGCAGATCGAGGCATCGACCATCACCTGGCACAGATCCTCGAGCAGGTCGGTATCCCAGCGCTCGGCCTGCATCAGCTGCACCGCCTTCTCACAGCCCGCCCGGCAGGGCGTACACTGGCCGCAACTCTCGTCCTCGAAGAACCGCAGCATGTTCAGCGCCGCGTCGCGCGCGGTGTCCTTGTCCGACAGGACCACCACGGCCGCCGAGCCGATGAAACTGCCCAGCGGTTGCAGCGTGTCGAAATCGAGCGGGACGTCGTCGATATGGGAGGGGAGAAGACCCGACGACGGCCCGCCCGGCTGATACGCCTTGAAGCTGTGACCCTCGGCCATGCCCCCCGCCGCATCAATAACGTCCAGAATGGTCGATCCCGCCGGCAGCAGATAGACGCCGGGCTTCGCCACGCGCCCCGACACCGAATAGCTGCGCAGCCCCTTGCGACCGTTCTTTTCAACCGAGTTCAGGATCTGCGGCCCCTCGCGACAGATCCGCGCGACCCAGTAGAGCGTCTCGACATTGTGCACCAGCGTCGGCCGGTCAAAGATACCCACCTGCGCCACGAAGGGCGGCCGGTGGCGCGGCAGGCCGCGCTTGCCCTCGATTGACTCGATCATAGCACTTTCTTCGCCGCAGATATAGGCGCCCGCGCCCCGGCGCAGGTCGATATACCCCGGCGCCACCAGCCCCGCGCCCTCCAGCGCCACAATCTCGCGCCGCAGGATCTCCAGCACCGCCGGATATTCGTCGCGCATGTAGATGAAACAGGTCTCGGCCTCGACCGCCCAAGCGGCGATCAGCATGCCTTCGAGGAAGAGATGCGGCGTGCGCTCCAGATAGTACCGGTCCTTGAAGGTGCCGGGTTCGCCCTCGTCGCCGTTCACCGCCAGGTAACGCGGCCCCGCATTGGCCCGCACGAACCCCCATTTGCGGCCCGAAGGGAAGCCCGCGCCGCCCAGGCCGCGCAGCCCCGCGGACAGCACGTTTTCCTGCACCGCCTGCCAGTCGCCATTGTCGCGCATCGCCTTCAGGCTCTCGTACCCGCCCTCGGCCACATAGGCATCGAACGCCTGATAGTCGGGCAGATGCGCATGGGTGTCGCCCGCCGCAATCGCCGCCTGCACCTTTTCCGGCGTGGCCTGGTCGATATGGTTATGGCCGATCTCCAGCACCGGCGCGGTATCGCAACGGCCCATGCAGGGCGCCCGCAGCACCCGCACCTGCGCCGGGTCCAACCCATCCTCCAGCGCCTTTTGCAACTGCGCGGCACCCGCCATTTCGCAGCTGAGCGAATCGCAGACCCGGATGGTCAGCGCGGGCGGCGGTGTCTGGCCTTCCTTCACCACGTCGAAATGCGCGTAGAAGGTCGCGGTCTCGTAGACCTCGGCCTGACCCACCTTCATCTCCCAGGCCAGCGCCGCCAGATGGTCGGCGGACAGGTGGCCATGGGCATCCTGGATCAGATGCAGAAACTCGATCAGCAGGTCGCGCCGACGCGGCCGGTCGCCCAGCAGGCGCTGCACGTCTGCCAGCGCCTCGTCCGAATAGATGCGGCCCTTGGGCGTACGCCGCCCCTTGCCCTTGCCTGATTTCCAGACGCCCCGTTCGTCGCCCGACGGCTTGCTGTCCAATGGTGCCATGATGCCCTCCGATCAGAGCCCGTGTGTCATCAGCCCGACATATCGTCAAATCGTCATTCTGAATTGCACGATAACGACACCTTATCATCTCAAAGAGGTCACCACAGCCCTCAGCGCCGCCACCGTCGGCAATTCCGGATCGCGCTGCAAGGTCGCCATGCAGATCGGTTTCGACACCACCGGCTCGACCAGCGGCAGCACCCGGCAGCCATCGAGATCGCCCAGCGCCCGCATCAGAACGCGCGGCACCACCGCCGCCGCCAGCCCCTCGCGCGCCATCACCATCGCGGCGGTGAACCCGCTGGTTTCGGCCACGATGCGCGGATGCAAGCCCTGTTCGGAAAATATCCGATCCAGGATGCGCCGGTTCTGCATCTGCGGCTCCAGCAGGCACAGCGGAAATTCGGCCACCCGCGCCCAGGGAATCGGCCCGGTCGCATCGGTCATGTGCCCGGGCACCAGCAGCACATATGTCTCCTCGTACAGCGGCTGCACATGCCGCAGATCGGTGCCGATACTGTCGCCATAGGTGATGCCCGCGTCGATGGTGCCGTCGTCCAACCCCTGCTGAATCGCGGTCGAGGACATCGAATCGATCCGCGTGACGATGCGCGGATGCGCCTGGTGCAGCCTCCGCACCAGCCGTCCGGTAAAGGCCAGCGCAGTCGGAATCACCCCCAGAACCAGCGCACCCGAGATCTCGCCCCGGATCGCCGCCACCTCCTGTTCCAGCGCCCGCGCATCGCCCAGGATACGGCGGGCGCGGCGCACGATCATCTCGCCCTCCTCCGTCAGACCCTGAAACCGGTTGGCGCGGCGCACGATGGTCACGCCCAACCGATCCTCCAGGTTGCGGATGCGCATGGAAAAGGCCGGTTGCGAGATGCCGCAATCCTCGGCCGCCTTGGCAAAGTGGCGATGCCGCGCCAGGGCGCTGAGCAGTTGCAGGTCGCGCAGTTCGATCAAATGCTCTGCTCCGGTTACATGTTTGCCCGACAATAGCGCAGGCGCGCGCGGACGGAACCCTCCTTCCGCACAGGCCGCCGCGAGGGATTGACACGAATCGAAGCTCGGACCTATCGTTAGCACACTAACAAGTATAGCAACGCACGTACGGGACCGATCCAAGGATGCATTATCACGCGCCCGAGACACTGGATGATGCCCTTGGCCATCTGACGGCCGGCAATGTGACCATCGTGGCGGGGGGCACCGATGTCTATCCCGCGCGCGGGGCCGCGCCGCTGAAACGCGACCTGCTCGACATCACCCGCATCGGCGCCCTGCATGGCATCACCCGCGGACCCGGCGGCTGGCGCATCGGCGCCGCCACCACCTGGACCCGGATCGCCCGCGCCGACCTGCCAGCCGCCTTTGCCGGGCTGCAAGCCGCCGCGCGCGAGGTGGGCAGCATCCAGATCCAGAACGCGGGCACCATCGCGGGCAACCTCTGCAATGCCTCACCCGCTGCCGATGGCGTGCCGCCGCTGCTGACACTCGATGCGCAGGTGGAACTGGCCTCGATCAAGGGCCGGCGGACCCTGCCACTATCCGAATTCCTGACCGGCGTCCGCCGCACCGCGCTGCAACCGGCCGAGATGGTCACCGCCATCCTGCTGCCCGATCCCCCTGCCCATGCAACCGGTGCCTTCGACAAGCTCGGATCGCGCCGCTACCTGGTGATCTCCATCGCCATGGTCGCGGTCGTCATCGGGCGCGACGCCAGCGGCCATATCGACCATGCGCGCGTCGCGGTCGGCTCCTGCTCGCCGGTGGCGCAACGGCTGACCGGGCTGGAAAATGACTTGATCGGCCAGCGGCCCGGGGATATTCGCGTCACCCCCGCGCATCTCACCCCGCTTTCGCCCATCGACGACGTGCGCGGCAGCGCCGGATACCGGCTGGATGCGGTGGCCGAACAGATCGCCCGCGCCATCCGCGCCGCAGGAGGACATTGATGGACCGGCCCTTGTCCACAACAACAGATTTCACCCTGAACGGCGCGCCCGCCCACGCCACTCCGCAACCCGGCGAGCGCCTGTCGCGGATGCTGCGCGAGCGCTGCGGCGCGCGTGAGGTCAAGGTGGGCTGCGACGCGGGCGATTGCGGCGCCTGCATCGTTCTGGTCGACGGCGCACCGGTCTGCGCCTGCCTGACGCCCGCGCATCAGGTGGCGGGCCGCCGGGTGGACACGCTCAAGGGGCTCGCCTCCGATCCGGTGGCAGAGCGCCTTGGCGGCAGTTTCCTCGCCCATGGCGCGGCGCAATGCGGCATCTGCACGCCCGGCATGATGGTCGCCGCCACCGCGCTATTGCGCGAAACCCCGGCGCCGACCGAGGCGCAGGTGCTGGATGCGCTTGGCGGCGTGCTCTGCCGCTGCACCGGCTATCGCAAGATCATCGAGGCGGTGATGCAGGCAGGCGCACCTCTGCCCGCCCCCGTTCAGGGTGACGGCCATTCCGGCGCTGCCATTCCCCGGCTCGACGGCGCGGGCAAGGTGGCGGGAACCGAGGCTTATGGCGACGATGTTGCCCCCATGGGCACGCTGGAAATCATGCTGGTCGGCGCGCCGTACCCCCGCGCGGCCGTCACGCTGGGCGATATCGACAGCTGGCACCGCGCCAACCCCGGCGTGGTGGCGGTGCTGACCGCCGCCGACGTGCCGGGCCGCAACCGATTCGGCGTGATGCCGGGGTTCGAGGATCAGCCCGTGTTTGCCGAGGCCGAAACCCGGTTTCGCGGCGAGCCCGTCGCCGCCATCGTCGCCCCGCCCGATCTGGCCGCAACGCTCGACCTCACCCTCTTCCCGGTCACCTGGACCCAGCTTGACGCGGTGGAAAACGTCACCGAGGCCACCGCCCCCGGCGCGCCCCTGTTGCACCCGGACCGGGCGGGCAATGTCATGGTCACCGGTTTTGTCGCCTGTGGCGATGCCGAGACGGCGCTCTCTGCCTCCGACGTGGTGGTCGAAGGGCGCTATGCCACCCCCTTTGTCGAACATGCCTATATCGAGCCCGAGGCCGGCTATGCCTATCCCGACGGCGACAAGGTCGTGGTACACGCCTGCACCCAGGCCCCGGTGCTGGATCGGGACGGGTTACAGATGGTGCTGGGCCTCGGCCCTGATCGCATCCGCATCATCCCCACCGGCGTCGGCGGCGGTTTCGGCTCGAAGCTCGACATGTCGGTGCAGCCCTATCTGGCGATAGCCGCGCTGAAGACGGGTCAGCCGGTGCGGCTGGCCTATAGCCGCGTGCAGTCGATGCAGATGAGCACCAAGCGCCACCCCTCGGAACTGCATCTGCGCATCGGCGCCACGTCCGACGGGCGACTCAAGGGGTTCAGCCTTCAAGGCCGGTTCAACACCGGCGCCTATGCCAGCTGGGGCCCGACCGTGGCCAACCGGGTGCCGGTGCATGGCTCCGGCCCCTATTTCATCCGCGATTACCGGGCCGAGGCGCAGGGCATCCACACCCATTGCCCGCCGTCCGGCGCGTTTCGTGGCTTTGGCGTGCCGCAGGCCGCCATCGCGCAGGAAACGCTGTTCGACGAGTTGGCCGAGAAACTGGGTATCGACCCGCTGGAGTTCCGCCTGATCAACGCGCTGAATACCGGCCAGCCCACCGTCTGCGGTCAGGTCTTTACCCAGGGCGTCGGCATCCGCGCCTGTCTTGAGGCGCTGAAACCCGACTGGACCCGCGAGCGCGCGGCGGCCGAGGCGTTCAATGCCGAGAACAAGACCCTGAAACGCGGCGTCGGCATTGCGGCGGGCTGGTATGGCTGCGGCAATACCTCGCTGCCCAACCCTTCGACCATCAAATGCGGCATCCGCGCGGATGGCACGGTCGTGCTGCACCAAGGCGCCATGGACATCGGTCAGGGCGCCAATACCGTCATCACCCAGCTCTTCGCCACCGCCCTTGGCATTCCCACCCGCCGGATCGAGCTGATCGGCCCCGATACCGACCTGACCCCCGACGCGGGCAAGACCTCGGCCTCGCGCCAGACCTTTGTCACCGGCAATGCCGCAAGGCTGGCGGGGGCGGCGCTGCGCACCGCGATCCTGACCCGCGTCAATGCCGGGCCCGAGGCCACATTGACGCTCGACCAGGGCCGGATCCACGTCAGCGACAATGGCCGTGACCACGTGATCGACCTCACCGAACTTCCCCCAGACAGCGACGGCTATGTCCTTGGCGCCTCCGAGACCTATGACCCGCCCACCAAGCCGCTCGACAAGAACGGCCAGGGCGTGCCTTACGCCCAGTTCGGCTATGCCGCCCATCTGGCGGTGGTCGAGATCGACACACGGCTGGGCACCCTCCGCCCGCTCCGCTTCACCGCGGCCCATGACGTGGGCCACGCGGTCAATCCCGCCCTGGTCGAAGGCCAGGTCGAGGGCGGCATTGCCCAGGGTCTCGGCATGGCGCTGATGGAGGAATACATCCCCGGCCGCACAGACAACCTGCACGACTATCTGATCCCCACCATAGGCGACATCCCCCCGATCCAGACCCTGATCATCGAGGACGCCGACGAACACGGACCCTTTGGCGCCAAGGGGCTGGGCGAACACGCCCTCATCCCCACCGCCCCCGCGCTGCTGAACGCGATCCGCCACGCCACCGGCGTTGCCATCCGCCAGACCCCCGTCACCCCCGCCCGCCTGCGCGCCGCGCTGAAGGAAGCCGGACATGACTGACCGTATCCGCCCCGAAAAGATCCGCTGCGACGCCTGCCCGGTGCTCTGCTACATCGCCGACGGCAAATCCGGCGCCTGCGACCGCTATGCCAACCACGGCGGCGACCTGGTCCGCCTCGACGCGCTCACCGTGATCGAAAGCGGCAGCACCCGCGTCGTGCCTTTCCTCAAGGACGCGCAGACAGGCGATGACTGGGATGGCAACATCGTCCAGCAGAACCGCGCCTTTGTCACTGCCGTGGGCGCCGGCACCACCTATCCCGACTACAAGCCCGCCCCCTTCATCGTCAGCCAGGAGGTCGAAGGCGTCGACATGGTCACTGTCGTGACCGAGGGCATCTTCTCTTACTGCGGCGTCAAGGTGAAGATCGACACCGACCGCCATATCGGCCACGAACGCGACGTGGTGCGGGTCGATGGCGAACCCATCGGCCATGTGATGACCAGCGAATACGGCTCCAAGATGCTGTCGCTGGGCGGCGTCGAACATCTCACCGGCGGGTCCAAGAAAGAGGGCCGCGTCACCTGTGACGCGCTCCTGCGCCTGTGCAATTGCGAGCCGGTCGAGATGGTGATCGGCGAGCCGGGCCATGAAACCACGCTGATCGTGCAGGCGGGCCGCGCCCCCATCATCAACGGGGTCGAGGAAAAGCTGATGCGCGTCGGCTGCGGTTCTGCCGCCATCGGCATGTTCGCCAAGCAATGGCTCGGCCATGCCGATGACGTGGTGGTGGTCGACGACCACATCACCGGCGTGCTCAGCGAGCATCAGGCGGGCAAGATGCTCGACGTGCCGCCCACCGGCATCCGCATCAAGGGCCGCCGCTCGACCCCCGGGCGCTATTTCCAGGTGGCCGATCCCGGCACCGGCTGGGGTGGCACGAATGTCGAGGATCCGCTGATCATTCTTGACAGGTTCAAGCCCGATGTGGCCTGGCCCGGCCTGCGGCTGATGATGGTCTCCACCACCGGTGAGCAATTCGCCTATTACGAGCTGGACGCCGATCTGGTGCCGCAGCCGGTGCCGATTCCCGAGAAACTGCGCGCCTCGGCGGAACTCATCGCGGAAAACTGCGAACCCTCGGTCTGTTCGGTCCTGTTCATGGGCGGCGCGGGCGGCTCCTTGCGCGCGGGCGTGACAGAGAACCCGGTGCGGCTGACCAAATCGGTGAAATCCTCGCTCACCCACGTCTCCTGCGGCGGGGCGGCGGCCTATGTCTGGCCCGGCGGCGGCATCACCGTGATGGTGGACGTGACCGAGATGCCCTCGAACTCCTTCGGCTATGTGCCCACGCCCGCGCTGGTCGCGCCGATCGAATTCACCATGCGGGTCAGCGACTACGGCACGCTCGGCGGCCATGTCAGCGAAATCAAACCGGTGGCGCAGGTGGTCTCGGAACGCGACCGCAAGCTGGCCAAGCGCGAGAAACAGCCCGACCCCAACGCACGCGAGAACTATCGCTGGTCGCGGGGGGATGCCGGATGACCACAGCCGTCGCCGCCCTTCTGCCCGATGGCAAACGGCTGCATTTGCAGCACGGGCCTATCGACCTGATCATCGGGGCCGAGGGCGGACCGGGCGCGCGCGAGAACTATCGCTGGTCGCGGGGGGATGCCGGATGACCACAGCCGTCGCCGCCCTTCTGCCCGATGGCAAACGGCTGCATTTGCAGCACGGGCCTATCGACCTGATCATCGGGGCCGAGGGCGGACCGGGCGCGCGCGAGGCGGCATTCTCCGCCGCGACCGCGCGGTTCCAGACGGTGCTCGGCGAACTGGTCGATGAACTGCCGCTCCTGAAAACGGAACTTGCGCCCGACGAACCCCTGCCCCTCGGCCCGGTGGCCCGGCGCATGGATGCCGCCTGCCGCCCATTTACGGCCCTGCGGCTCACCCGCATGGCCGCCGTCGCAGGCGCCGTGGCCGACGAGGTGCTGGCCGCGATGCTTCTCGCCACACCGCTCGACCGCGCCTATGTGAACAACGGCGGCGACATCGCCCTGCACCTGACAGGTGACGCCTGCTTCACCCTCGCCATGGCCACGCCCGACGGGCGCGACCTGGGCCGGATCTCGGTCGGCGCAGGCGACGGGATCGGCGGCATCGCCACCTCGGGCCTCGGCGGGCGCAGCCAAAGCCTCGGCATCGCCGAGAGCGTCACGGTGCTGGCGCGCAGCGGCGCCGTCGCTGATGCGGCGGCCACGCTCATCGCCAACGCGACCGACCTGCCCGACCACCCCGCGATCCGCCGCGCCCCCGCCCACACGGTGAAGGACGACAGCGATCTGGGCGACAGGCTGGTGGTCACGCATTGCGGCCCGCTCACCGGAATAGAGGCCGAAACCGCCGTACAAAACGGTCAATCGCTGGCTGAAACCCTGTACAAAACGGACAGACTCCGTGCCGCCCACTTGTACTTGCGCGGTCACGCCGCCACCGTGGGCGCGTATCAGACGATAACCCCGACCCGCTGGGAGACCCTTGAACATGCCTGACGTCATCGTGCGCAAGACCGTGTCTGCGCTGGAGGAAATCTATCACGAAGGCGGGCCGGTGGCCGAGACACCGCTGCGCCGGGCCTCGGTCATGACGATCATAAAGAACCCGTTTGCCGGGCGCTATGTCGTTGATATTCAACCCTTCATGGAAGACCTCAAGCCACTGGGCCTGAGCATGGCGCAACAGCTTCTGGATATGCTGGGCGGCCCCGACAACATCCAGGGCTACGGCAAGGGCGCGCTGATCGGCGAGGCGGGCGAGCTGGAACACGGCGCGCTCTGGCACGCGCCGGGCGGCTACGCCATGCGGCAACTGCTGGGCAAGGCCAACGCCATCGTCCCTTCCGCCAAGAAAGTCAGTGGCTTAGGCTCACGGCTCGACGTGCCGATCACCCATATCAACGCGGCGTACGTGCGCAGTCATTTCGACAGTATGGAGGTCGGCTGCAACGACGCGCCCCGCGCCGACGAGATGGCACTGATGCTGGTCATGACCACCGGCCCGCGCGTACATTCCCGCTCGGGCGGGCTGGAGGCCTGGCAGATCAAGGGAGAGGACGGACTGAGATGACCAAGATCCGCAAGATCGCTGTAATCATTGAAGAAACCCGAATCGAAGCGGGTCGCGAGATCGACCCGCCCACCCGCAAGGCGGTGGCCGTGGCGGTGATCGAGAACCCGTTTGCCGGGCGTTATGTCGATGACCTGACCCCGCTGATGGACACCGGCGCCGAACTGGGCGCGCTTTTGGGCGAGCGCTGCGTGCAGGCGCTGGGCATCCGCCCGGAACAGGCTGAAAGCTATGGTAAATCCGCAATGGTGGGCGAGAACGGAGAGCTGGAACACGCCGCCGCCATCCTGCATCCCAAGCTGGGCGCCCCCCTGCGCAAGGCGGTGGAAAAAGGCGCGGCGCTGGTGCCCTCGTCCAAGAAGATGGGCAGCCCCGGACAGGTGCTCGACGTGCCGCTGGGCCACAAGGACGCGGCCTATGTCCGCAGCCATTTCGACGGGATCGAGGTGCGGCTGAACGATGCGCCGCGCGCCAATGAAATCATGGTCGCGGTGGCCGTCACCGACAGCGGCCGCCCCCTGCCGCGCGTCGGCGGGCTGACCCATGCCGAGGCAGAAGGCAAGGACGGATTGCGCTAACATACTGACACCAATTTACTTTCCCGATCAAACCTGCAGAAGTCGGAGCAACCGGCCGCATCTATCGGATCAACAGGAGGACTGAAATGACACTGATCAGACGTACCGTTCTGGGCGCTCTGGCCGCATTGCCGCTGGCGGCACTGTCGCCGCAACTGGCCCGCGCCGCAGACACAATCGTGCTGGGCGAGGTGAACAGCTATACCCGCCTGCCCGCCTTTACCGAGCCCTATCGCAAGGGTTGGGAACTGGCCGTGGAGCAGATCAACGCCAACGGTGGCGTGCTGGGCAAACAACTGGAGGTTATCGCGCGCGACGACACAGGCGACCCGGCCACCGCCATCCGCATCGCCGAGGAACTGATCGCCAAGGAAGGCGCGGTCATGATCTTCGGCACCTTCCTGTCCAACATCGGCCTTGCCGTCGCGGATTTCGCCAACCAGAAACAGGTGTTTTTCCTGGCCTCGGAACCGCTGTCGGATGCGCTGGTCTGGTCCAAGGGCAACAGGTACACCTACCGCCTGCGCCCCTCGACCCATATGCAGGCCGCCATGCTGGCCGAACAGGCGGCCAAGCTCGACGCGGTGAAATGGGCCACGGTCGCGCCCAACTATGCCTATGGGCAGGACGCGGTAAAGGCGTTCAAGGAGGAGCTATCGCGCCTGCGCCCCGACGTGGAGTTCGTCGAGGAGCAGTGGCCGCCGGTGTTCAAGATCGACGCCGGCCCCACCGTGCGCGCGCTCGAAGCCGCCAAGCCAGACGCGATCTACAATGTGACTTTCGGCGGCGACCTGGCCAAGTTCGTGCGCGAAGGCTCGTTGCGCTATCTCTTCGACGACCGCCCGGTCGTGTCGCTGCTGACCGGCGAGCCGGAATATCTGGAGCCGCTTCAGGGCGAAACCCCGAATGGCTGGATCGTGACCGGCTATCCGTCGACCGACATCGACACGCCCGAACACAAGGCATTCGCCGAGGCGTATATCGCCAAGTTCGGCGAGGCGCCCAAGACCGGCTCGATCGTGGGCTACAACTCGGTCCTGTCGATCGCGGCAGCCATCACCAAGGCTGGATCGACCGAGACCGAGGCCATGCTGGCCGCGATGGAAGGGCTTGAAGTGACCTCCAGCCCGACCGGTCCGTTCATGTTCCGCGCCGCCGACCACCAGTCGACCATGGGTGCCTATGTGGGCAAGACAGCTCTGGTCGATGGCCAGCCCAAGATGGTGGACTGGTTCTATGCCGACGGCGCGGCCTACCTGCCGTCCGAAGAAGAGGCCGCCAAGCTGCGCCCGGCCGAGTAAGCCAAGACTGCCCGAGGGGCCACGTGCTCCTCGGGAACCCGACCAGACCAAGGAAAGACCGGCCGAATGGGCTTTTATCTCGCACAATTGCTGACGGGACTGGCAAACGCGTCCTCGCTGTTTCTGATCGCCTCGGGGCTGTCGATCATCTTCGGGGTGACCCGGATCGTGAACTTCGCTCATGGTTCGTTCTACATGCTGGGGGCCTATCTGGCCTATACGCTGGTCACCACATTGAACGGCGGCATCCTGGGCTACTGGTTCAGCGTGCTGGTCGCTGCCTTGATCGTCGGCGGCATCGGCCTGCTGGTCGAACTGACGATCCTGCGCCGCATCTACCGGGCGCCGGAACTGTTCCAGCTGGTCGCCACATTCGGCGTAGTGCTGATTGTACAAGACGCAACGCTGGCGATCTGGGGTGCCGAGGATCTGCTGGGCCCGCGCGCGCCCGGCCTCGACCGCGCCGTGCGCCTGATGGGCGAGCCGATCCCGGAATACGATCTTGCGCTGATCGCCATCGGCCCCGCCGTGCTGGCCGCGATCTGGTTGCTGTTCCACCGCACCCGCTGGGGAATTCTGGTGCGTGCTGCCACCCAGGACCGCGAGATGGTGGGCGCCCTGGGCGTCAACCAGGCCTGGCTGTTTTCGGCCGCCTTCGTGCTGGGCTCGGCCCTGGCCGGGCTGGGCGGCGCGCTGCAAATCCCGCGCGAAGCAGTGTCGCTGCAGATGGATCTGTCCATCATCGGTGAAGCCTTTGTGGTGGTGGTGATCGGCGGCATGGGCAGCGTGACGGGGGCCTTTGTCGCCGCAGTTCTGATTTCGGTCCTGAATGCCTTTGCCATCCTGATCTTTCCGCAGATCTCGATCGTGTTGCCCTTTGTCGTCATGGCGGTGGTGTTGATCGTGCGCCCCTATGGCCTGTTCGGCCGGCCCGGCAGCGAACATGGCGGCGCGGAAGAGCCGGAACAGCCGCTGCGGCTGCTGGACCAGAAATCGACCATGGTGCTGCTGGCGCTGGTGGCGGTGCTTGGCTTCAGCCCGGCAGTGGTTTCGGACTTCACCACAATCCTGCTGGTCGATGTGATGGTCGCCACGCTTTTTGCGGTGTCGCTGCATTTCATGATGGGGATCGGTGGCATGGTCAGCTTCGGCCACGCGGCCTATTTCGGGGTCGGTGCCTATGCGGCGGCGATGGCGGTCAAGCTGCTGGGCTGGGGCATGCTGCCTGCCATGGCGCTGGGTCCGATCGCGGCAGCGCTGGCGGCGATTTTCTTCGGCTGGTTCTGCGTGCGCCTGTCGGGCGTCTACCTGGCGATGCTTACCATGGCGGCGGCGCAGATCCTGTGGGGTGTCACCTTCCAGTGGCAGGATGTCACCGGCGGCGATGACGGGATTCTGGGCGTCTGGCCAGCGAAATGGGCGGCGTCCGACCGGGTCTTCTTCTACGTTGCGTTCATCCTTTGCCTGGGCGGTATCTGGGTACTGAGGCGGGTTGCGCATTCGCCCTTCGGCTACACGCTGCGCGGCATCCGCGACAGCCGCATCCGGGCCGAGGCGATCGGGGTGGACACGCGGTTTCACCAATGGATGGGCTTCACGCTGGCTGGCACGCTGGCGGGCATGGCAGGTGCGGTATTCGTGTTCTCCAAAGGCTCCGTCTTTCCCGACGCGCTCAGTATCGGGCACAGTATCGACGGGTTGATCATGGTTCTGCTCGGCGGCATCCACGCGCTGGGTGGTCCGGTCTATGGCGCCATGGCGATGGTGCTGATCGAGGATTGGGTCAGCCGTCTTGATTACTGGCGCTTCATCTTCGGCGGCATCATCCTGACCGTGGTGCTGCTGGCCCCGGACGGAATCGCGGGCGGCGTGCGGCGACTGGGGCAACTGGTGCGGAGGGATGCGGCATGACCCCGGTCCTGCAAGTACGCGGCCTGAGCAAGAGCTTTGGCGGCATCAAGGCGGTACAGGACGTGAGCTTCGACCTGCACGCCGGCGAATTCCTGGCCCTGATCGGCCCCAACGGCGCCGGCAAGACCACCTGTTTCAACATGCTGAACGGGTATCTCGCGCCCAACGCGGGCTCGGTCAAGCTGAACGGGCGCGAGTTGATAGGCACGCCTCCACGCCGCATCTGGCGGCTGGGGGTCGGTCGGACGTTCCAGATCACCGCGACATTCCTGTCGATGACGGTGCTGGAAAACGTGCAGATGGCGCTGATCTCGCATCACCGCCGCATCTACGACCTGTTTTCGCGCGCGACGCGGATGTACCTGGACGAGGCGATGGCACTGCTCGACCTGGTGTCGATGCGCGAACAGGCAGGCCGGCCCTGTTCGGAACTGGCCTATGGCGATCTGAAGCGGCTGGAACTGGCGATTGCACTGGCCCATGACCCGGCCCTCCTGCTGATGGACGAACCCACTGCCGGCATGGCCCCGTCCGAGCGCGTGGCCCTGATGGCGCTGACGGCCGATATCGTGGCGCGCGGGCATGTCTCGGTCGTGTTCACAGAACATGACATGGACGTGGTATTCGCCCACGCGCACCGGATTCTTGTGCTCAACCGTGGCCAATTGATCGCCGAAGGCAGCGGCAGCGAGATCCGCGCCAACCCGCTGGTGCAAGAGGTCTACCTGGGCGGCGGCCGTCTATTCGAGAAGGAGGGCCAGCATGCTTGAGATCGACGGGCTGACCGCCCGCTACGGGCGGGCGCAGATCCTGAATGGTGTGTCGCTGACGCTGGGCCGCAACGAGGTGGTGGCGCTTCTGGGCCGTAACGGTGCGGGCAAATCAACAACGATGAAATCGGTGATGGGGCTGGTGCGCCAGACCGGCGGCAGCATCCGGCATGACGGGTGGGAAATCCGGGGACGGGCGTCGCATGTCATCTGCCGCGCGGGCATCGGTTATGTGCCGGAAGACCGGCGCATCTTTGGGGAACTGACGGTGGACGAAAACCTCGAAGTTGGCCGCCGCCCGGCCCGCGAGGGCGCGCCGCACTGGAAGACAGATCACCTGTTCCAGCTGTTCCCGAACCTCGCCGAACGGCGGCGCAACCTAGGTAAGCAATTGTCGGGCGGGGAGCAGCAGATGCTGACCATCGCACGGACGCTGATGGGCAATCCATCGCTGGTGCTTCTCGATGAACCCAGCGAAGGGATCGCGCCGGTGATCGTGGAGCAGATGGCCAATGTGATCTCGGAACTGAAACGCGAGGGCCTGTCCGTGCTGATCTCGGAGCAGAACCTGCACTTCGCGCGCGAGGTCTCGGACCGCGCCTATATCATCGAAAAGGGAACGATGCGCTACGAAGGGGGTTTTGCCGAACTTGACGCGAACCCCGACATTTCGACCAAGTATCTCGCGGTCTGAACGGTGGTGCCCCAGAAGGCACCTGGGAACCGGACACGATCCTGATCCGGGGAGAAGGACAGATGGACGAAACGGCAGACGACAGAACGGATCCCTACCGGCTCGACAATCAGGTGGGTTACATCCTGCGTCTGGCCAGCCAGCGTCACGCGGCCATTTTCCAGACCCACACGATGGAAGGGCTGACAGCCACCCAATTCGCCGCAATGATACGCCTGTCTGAACACGGGAAATGTTCGCAGAACCGGCTGGGACGGCTGGCGGCGATGGATGTCGCCACCATCAAGGGTGTGGTGGACCGGCTGCGGCAAAAGGGGCTGACTCTGACCGAGCCCGACCCCGACGACAAGCGGCGGACGCTGATTTCCCTGTCGCCCGAGGGCGAAGCGCTGGTCGCGCGCATGAAGGAGGCTGGCGCCCGGATCACCGAGGAGACGCTGGCCCCGCTCAGCCCGGCTGAACAGCGCAGCCTGATCCGTTTACTGCAAAAGATCTCATGACCTGGCGGGCTTTTTCGGCGAAGCCTTGTCGAGCACCAGTTCCGAACGGGAGAACCGGATCGGCGTGCGCAGGCCCGGAACGCCTTCGGGCGCGATCTGCATGCCGCGATGGGCGATCTGCGGGTCGGCCAGCGCCTCGGCCACCGAATTGATCGGCCCCCCCGGCACGCCGCCCCGTTCCAGAGCGGCCAGCAGATCGGCCTTGGTCCATTTCAGACAGGCGGCGGTCAGCAGGTCGGTCATCTCGGCGCGATTGGCGACCCGGTCGGGATTGGTGACGAACCGCGGGTCGGCAATCAACTCGGGCAGCCCGAGTATGGTACACAGCGTGGCATATTGCCGGTCATTGCCGCAGGCGATGATGATATGGCCATCGGCCACCGGGAACACCTGGTAGGGGACGATATTGGGGTGCGCATTGCCCAGCCGGGTCGGACATTTTCCCGAGGCGAGATAATTCATCGCCTGGTTGGCCAGAACCCCGGTCATGCAGTCGAGCAGGCTGAGGTCCACATGCTGGCCCATCCCCGAACGCTGCCGTTCCGCCAGCGCCGCCTGGATACCGATGACGCCATAAAGCCCGGTGAAGATATCGGCAAAAGCGACGCCGATCTTCTGCGGCTCACCCGCCGGATCGCCGGTCAGGTCCATGATGCCGCTCATGCCCTGGATCAGGAAGTCGTAGCCTGCGCGGTGGGCATAGGGACCATCCTGGCCGAACCCGGTGACCGAACAGTAGACAAGGCGCGGGTTGACCTCTTTCACGCTGTCATAGTCGAGGCCGAATTTCTTCAGCCCGCCGACCTTGAAATTCTCGATCAGCACATCCGCCTCGCGGATCAGGTCGAGCAGCCTGGCGCGGTCGTCCGCATCGCCGAAATCCAGCGCGATCGAGGTCTTGCCCCGGTTCGCACCGTGGAAATAGGCGGCCGACCGGTCGCCCTCGCGCTCGATGAAGGGCGGGCCCCACTTGCGGGTGTCGTCGCCCTCGGGGCTTTCGATCTTGAGCACCTCGGCGCCAAGATCGGCCAGGGTCTGGCCGATCCACGGCCCCGCCAGAATGCGGGCCAGTTCGACCACTTTCAGCCCTTGCAACGGTGCACTCATCTGCCTGCCCTTCCTGCCCTGTTACCTTGGGGCAGGTTCTGCCCTAGCTGACGATCCGGGGCAAGCGGGTTGCGGGCGGGGTGTTGCGGCTGCGTTCGCTGCGCACGACACCGTCGATGATGGTCATGCCGACGCCGGGCAGGTTGCCCAGCTGCACGGATTCCAGGATGGTCTTGCCCGGCGCGTGCTGCGCCTGGTCCATAAGGACGAAATCGGCGGCATAGCCCCGTTCCAGCAGGCCGGCGTCCAGTTCGCGCTGCCGCGCCGTGTTGCCATTGGCAAAGCAGAAGGCGATCTCGGCCGGAACATTGCCCAGCGCCGAGAGCATCGCCACCATCCGCAGGATGCCCAGCGGCTGCACACCGGACCCCGCAGGCCCGTCGGTGCCGAGGATGATCCTGTCCATCTGCTTCAACTCGCGCGCAGTGTTCAGCGTCAAGAGCGCCGCGCGCTCGTTGCCGTTATGCACGATCTCGAGCCCCGCGGTGCAGCTTTCGCACAGGCACATGATCTGGTCGTCCGGCAACGCCGAATGGCCGCCATTGATATGGCCGATCACGTCTGTGCCGGTTTCCAGCACCATGTCGGCATCAATGAGGCCCGACCCGGGGATTGAGGGACCGCCGGTATGAATGGTGGACTGGATACCGTATTTGCGCGCCCAATCGACCATCTGCTTTGCCGTCTTTCCGTCCTTGACGGTGCCCAGACCAACCTCGCCCAGCAGTTTCACCCCGGCATCGGCCAGTTCCTTGAAATCCTGCTCGACCATGCCGTGCTCGATCACCGGCGCGCCGGCCATAACCTTGACGCCGGAAGGGCGGAAATTCTCGTACCAGCGCTGCGATGCGATCGCCATCGCCTTGAGGCCGACGATATCCTTGGGACGGCCCGGCATATGCACCTCGCCCGCTGAAATCAGCGTGGTCACGCCGCCATGCAGGGTGCTGTCGATCCAGTGAAGCTGTTGCTGGCGCGGAGTATAGTCGCCCACGACCGGGTGCACATGGCTGTCGATCAGGCCAGGCGCCAGGGTCACACCATTGGCGTCAATCAGCGTGTCGGCATCTTCGGTATCAAGATCACCCTCGTACCCCCAGTCGGAAATCCGCCCGTCAATGGCGACGACGCAGTCGCCGTCATAGATCGGCTCTTCCATCTTGCCCGACAGCAACAGGCCGATGTTCCGGATAACAAGCTTGCCCGACATGACGCCCTCCGCGAAACGAGAAACTCGTTAGCACGCTAACATACTCGCGGATTCGGTCAAGCGCCGGGTGGCAGGTTCGCGGATCAGGTGTTGAACAGGAAATGCATCACATCGCCATCCTTGACGATGTAGCTCTTGCCTTCGGAGCGCATCTTGCCCGCTTCCTTGGCGCCTTGCTCGCCGTTGCAGGCGATGTAGTCGTCATAGGCGATGGTCTCGGCGCGGATGAACCCCTTTTCAAAGTCCCCGTGGATGACCCCGGCCGCCTGCGGCGCGGCGGTGCCCCGGCGGATGGTCCAGGCGCGCGCCTCTTTCGGGCCAACGGTGAAATAGGTCTCCAGCTTCAGGAGTTGATAGCCTGCGCGGATCAACCGGTCGAGCCCGGCCTCCTCCAGCCCCATTTCCGACAGGAACATCTCTGCTTCCTCGGCTTCCAGCTGGCTGATCTCTTCCTCGATCCGGGCCGAGATGATGACATGGGCATTGCCCTGCGCCGCAGCCATTTCCGCCACCCGGTCGGAATGTTCATTGCCCTCGGCCGCGTCCTCTTCGGCCACGTTGCACACATAGAGCACCGGCTTGGTGGTCAGCAGTTGCAGCATCTTCCACGCCTTGGCGTCTTCCTCCGTCACCTCGACCACGCGAGCGGGCTTGCCGTCCTCCAGCACCGCCTGCGCGATGGCCAGCAGACGGTCCTGCTGCTGGGCCTCCTTGTCGTTGCCCTTCAGCTTGCGCACCAGGTTCGCACGGCGTTTCTCGATGCTTTCGAGATCGGCCAGCATCAGCTCGGTCTCGATGGTCTCGGCATCGGCCACCGGATCGACACGGCCATCGACATGGGTCACGTCGCCGTCCTCGAAACAACGCAGCACATGGGCGATGGCGTCGACCTCGCGGATATTGGCCAGGAACTGGTTGCCCAGCCCTTCGCCCTTGGAGGCGCCCTTGACCAGACCTGCGATGTCGACAAAAGTCATGCGGGTCGGTATAATCTGTTTGGATTTGGCAATTGCGGCCAGCTTGTCCAGCCGGGCATCTGGCACACCCACCTCACCCACGTTGGGTTCGATGGTACAGAAGGGAAAGTTGGCCGCCTGCGCCGCCGCGGTGCGGGTCAACGCGTTGAAAAGGGTCGATTTGCCCACATTCGGCAGACCCACGATACCCATTTTGAAACCCATGACCGTCTCCTGATGCCATCCGACGGGGCCTTCTAGGCGGGAGCAGCCGAATACGCAAGCCATGCGTCGGGATGCGATCCGACGCGGTCACGCAATGGCGAGGGAAAGTGAAATACTCCTCTCCTGGAGGGTTACCGAGCTGTACACCTTCTGAGTTCAGAAACGCACACCCGACGGAGGGCTGTCATGACACGTCTCATCCATGTAGCCGCGCTAACAATATGTTGTGCTGCCCCGCTCCACGCGCAGTCGCTGATCCTGGGCGCAGGCTATGCCGATTTCCAATACGAACGCTCCGAGGATCAGACTGTCCTGTTCCTGGAATACCAGCACAGGCCGTTATGGGAGCGGGGCCGCTTCAGCGCGCGACTTGCCGGCGCGGTCACGCTGCACGGCAATGGCGATTTCCACCTGGGCGCCGGTGTTGCCGCCGAATATGCCTTTGACCGCAACTGGTTCATAGAGGCCAGCGTTCTGCCCGGTTTCTACTTCGAAGGCGAGGACGGCAACACGCTGGGCAGTCATTTCGAGGTGCGCAGCCTGCTCGGTGTCGGCTACCGGTTCATGAACGGCAATGCTCTGTCGCTGGCCGCCACGCACAAGTCGAACGCTTCGGTGTCCGAGTTCAACCCGGGGGTCAACTCGGTCCTGCTGCGGTTTCACCGATCTTTCTGATCCATCCGGCGGGTGTGGGATTGATTTTCCGCCGAACATTCTGCACATCGGGCGGACAGCAGACAGCAAGGACGCCCGATGACCCGTATCGACGCAAAATTCGCCGAGTTGAAAGCCCAGGGCAAGAAAGCCTTTGTCGCTTATGTGATGGCGGGCGATCCCGACTATGAAACCTCGTTGGAGGTGGTCAAGGGACTGCCCGGCGCAGGCGTGGATATCATCGAGCTCGGCCTGCCCTTTACCGATCCGATGGCGGACGGACCGACGATCCAGCTGGCAGGCCAGCGCGCGCTGGATGGCGGCATGACCCTCCAGCGGACGCTGGACCTGGCGACCGAGTTCCGCAAGACCGACGACACCACCCCGATCGTGCTGATGGGCTATTACAACCCGATCTACAACCGGGGCGTGGATCGTTTCCTGGCCGATGCCAAGGCCGCCGGCATAGACGGGCTTATCGTGGTGGACCTGCCGCCCGAGGAAGATGCCGAACTGTGCCTGCCCGCGCAGGCCGCAGGGCTGAACTTCATCCGTTTGGCCACCCCCACCACCGACGACAAGCGGTTGCCGCGCGTTCTCCAGAACACCTCGGGCTTTGTCTATTACGTCTCGATCACCGGGATCACCGGTGCGGCCGAGGCGCAGGCGACCGATGTCGGGCCGGAAGTGGCCCGGATCAAGGCGGCGACCGATCTGCCGGTCATCGTGGGCTTCGGCATCAACTCGCCCGAGAAGTCGCGCGCCATCGCCAGTGTCGCCGATGGCGCGGTGGTCGGATCGGCCATCGTCAGCCAAATCGGCGCGGGCAAGCCGCCGGCCGAGGTTCTGGCCTTTGTCAAATCGCTGGCAGACGGCGCGCACAGCGCCTGACCGTCAGGGCCGGCGTCTGAGAATGTTGATGCCCGCGTATTCGGCCACTTTCTGGTCATCCTGATTGTAGATCTCGCTCAGCACCGTGATCCGGCCCCTGTCAGGTCGCGACCGGGACGCGGTGCTGTCGATGACGGTTGCCACCACCCGCAGGCGGTCTCCGGGGCGCACCGGCACCAGCCATTTCACATCGGTCATGCCCGGAGAGCCCATGGACGCCTCGGCCCAGAGGCCGGACGCATACCAGCGCTCGAACGCTGTGATGAGCGTATGCCAGCCGCTGGCAATGATTCCACCGAACGGGCCATCCTTGGCGGCTTCGGGATCAATATGGAACGGCTGCGGGTCCCACTTGCGCGCGAAATCCATGATATCTTCGCCGGTCATCTCCCAAGCTTCGGATTCATATCGGAAACCGACGGGAAAATCCTCCCAATACTTCGTCATGCCACTTGCCCAATCTTTGCACTCGGGGGCACAGTGTCGCGGTCAGAGCGGATTGCCAAGCTCTGAAATGATTGGTAAGAAAAATTAACCAATTTCGAGGGACTGGACATGGCCGTCATCACCAATATCGAAGACCTGAAGCGGATCTATGAGCGCCGCGTGCCGCGCATGTTCTACGATTATGCCGAAAGCGGCAGCTGGACCGAGCAGACCTTTCGCGACAACAGTTCCGATTTCGACCTGGTCCGCCTGCGCCAGCGGGTCGCGGTGGACATGTCGGGCCGGTCGACGGCAAGCCAGATGATCGGACAGGATGTGGCGATGCCGGTTGCGCTGGCACCTGTGGGGCTGACCGGCATGCAGCATGCCGATGGCGAGATCAAGGCAGCCCAGGCAGCCAACGATTTCGGCGTGCCCTTCACGCTCTCGACCATGTCGATCAACTCGATCGAGGACGTGGCCGAGGCGACGGGCCGGCCGTTCTGGTTCCAGCTCTACACGATGAAGGACACCGACTACATCAGCCGCCTGATCGAACGGGCCAAGGCGGCGAAATGCTCGGCGCTGGTGATCACGCTCGACCTGCAAATTCTGGGCCAACGGCACAAGGACCTCAAGAACGGCCTCTCGGCCCCGCCGAAACTGACCCCCAGAACCATTGCGAACCTGATGACGAAATGGGCCTGGGGGATCGAGATGCTGGGCGCCAAGCGCCGCCATTTCGGAAATATCGTGGGCCATGTACATGGGATTTCCGACACCTCCAGCCTGGGCGCCTGGACGGCGGAGCAGTTCGACCCGTCGCTCGACTGGGGCAAGGTCGAAAAACTGATGGAGCAATGGGGCGGCAAGGTGATCCTGAAAGGCATCCTTGATGCCGAGGACGCGAAGATGGCCGCCAAGCTGGGCGCCGATGCCATCGTGGTGTCGAACCACGGCGGACGGCAGCTTGACGGTGCGCTCAGTTCCATCCGCGTCCTGCCCGAGATCATGGATGCCGTCGGCAGCGATATCGAGGTACACCTGGACAGCGGCATCCGCTCGGGCCAGGACGTGCTCAAGGCGCTGGCGCTGGGCGCCAAGGGCACGATGATCGGCCGCGCCTTTGTCTATGGCCTGGGGGCCATGGGACAGGCCGGGGTGACCAAGGCGCTGGAGGTGATCCACCGCGAACTGGACATCACCATGGCGTTGTGCGGGGAAAAGAATGTGGCCAACCTCGGCCGCCACAACCTGCTGGTACCCGAAGATTTCGGCGGACGCTGGGCCTGATCGCAGATCAAGCCGGTATATATTCGCGAAGCGGGCCGCAATCCGGATGCGTTGCGGCCCATTTGATGGTCGAATCCCCTTTCCTTTCCACGGGATCCGCTGTAAGAGCGCGGCTTCATGCGGGGCTACAGCCTTGGAGGAGCCCCGCCCTAACTTTGGAGATACTATCATGGCTGGTGAGATTCCTGATCTCGTAGCTCTGGAACGGACGGGGACGGGCAAGGGCGCCGCCCGTCAGGCACGCCGCGACGGCATGGTTCCGGGCATTGTTTACGGTGGCGACAAAGAGCCGCTTCCGATCAACATTCAGTTCAACAAGCTGCTGAAGATGCTCAAGGCGGGCCGCTTCAAGTCGACGCTCTTCAACCTCAAGGTCGACGGCCACGAAGACGTGCGCGTGATCTGCCGCAACGTCCAGCGCGATGTGGTCAAGGACCTGCCGACGCACCTGGACCTGATGCGCCTGCGCCGCACCACCCGCATCAACCTGTTCATCCACGTCGACTTCATCAACCACGGCGCCGCCCCCGGCATCAAGAAGGGCGGCGTGCTGACGGTGGTTCGCCCCGAAGTCGAACTGGAAGTCACCGCCGGTGATATTCCGGAAAAGATCACCGTGGACCTGACCGGCCTGAACATCGGCGACATCGTTCACATCCAGGATGTCGTGCTGCCCGAGGGCGTAAAGCCGACCATCGACCGCAACTTCGTGATCGCGAACATCTCGGCCCCGTCGGGTCTGGCTGCTTCGGCGGATGAAGAAGACGAAGAAGGCAACGGCGAAGAGTAATCTTCAGCCAGGCACTCTACACCAAACGGGGCCCCACGGGCCCCGTTTTCGTTTCGTCCGCCTGAAACGAGCCGGAAATGGACTTTGTCTGCAAATCGGGCCATACGGGCGCAAACCGCCAGCAACGGGGCACAGAATGAAACTCTTTGTCGGATTGGGCAATCCGGGCGCGAAATACGCCCGCAACCGGCACAACATCGGCTTCATGGCCGCCGACAGGATCGCCGAGGACCATGGCTTCGGTCCCTGGAAAGCCCGGTTTCAGGGGCAGATGTCCGAAGGGCGTCTGGGTTCTGAAAAAGTACTTCTCCTGAAGCCCGAAACCTTCATGAACCGTTCGGGCCAGTCGGTTGGCGAGGCGATGCGGTTCTACAAGCTCGAAAGCACCGACGTTACCGTTCTGCATGACGAACTGGATCTTGCGCCGGGCAAGGTGCGGGTCAAGGCCGGCGGGGGTCACGCCGGGCACAATGGGCTGCGTTCCATCCACGAACATATCGGCGCAGCCTATGACCGGGTCCGGCTGGGCATCGGCCACCCGGGGCGGAAAGAAGCCGTCGCCGGATACGTGCTGCACGATTTTGCCAAGGCCGATGAGGAATGGCTCGAAAACGTGTTGCGCGGAGTTTCGGACGGAGCCGCGGCCCTGGCCGCCGGAGACGGTGCGAGATTCATGAATGCCGTTGCCCTGCGCACCGCGCCTCCCAGATCGTCGAACCGCCCTGAAAAGTCGGCCCCCAACGATCCGGCCACGAAAACACCCGCCGATCCGGCACCGGCGCCCGACAACCGTAGCCCGTTGCAGAAACTGGTCGACCGGTTCAAGTGACGGCTGCCGTCACGTAGCAGTTGCCGTATTGCTGCACTGTTGCCACTCTGGCCTTCAGAGCGCGCGGGAGGACCTACATGAGATCGATCGGAAAATGGCTTGGGCGCATCCTGTTGGCGATGGTGCTGGCCGCTGCGGTCGTCGGCTTCTGGAAACGGGAAGAAATCACCCGGCTTCTGGCCGTAAACTCCCTCTTTTCGGCAGAGAAGATCGTTTTCAACTTCTCGAATATGGATACGGCTTTTCTGACCGCACCGCTGCCGCGCGGCACATTGCCGACGTCCGAACTTGCACATGGCCCTGCATTCGACCTGCCGCAAGGCGGCACCGAATGGATCGAGGACAGGGCGCTGACCTCGCTGCTGATCCTCAAGGATGGGCAGATCCGCTACGAGGAGTACTTTCTGGGAACCGGTCCGGACGACCGCCGCATATCATGGTCGATCGCCAAGAGCTATCTCTCCGCGCTGTTCGGCGTCCTGCTCGACGAAGGCGCGATCGCCTCGATCGACGATCCGGTTGTCAAGTATGCACCTCAGCTCAAGGGCAGCGCCTACGAGCCCGCAACGATCCGCAACGTGCTGAACATGGCGAGCGGCATCACCTTTGACGAGGATTACTTCGACAAGAACTCGGACATCAACCGGATGGGGCGTGTCATCGCACTGGGCGGGACGCTGGACGATTTTTCCGCCAGTTTTACCGCGCGTTTCGCCGAACCCGGCCAAACCTGGAAATACGTCTCCATCGACACCCATGTGATCGGCATGATCGTTCGCGGGGCCACCGGGCGCAGCGTTACCGAGTTGATGGCGGAAAAGATCATCGCGCCGCTGGGACTTGAACGCGGCGGGTATTACATCACCGATGGCGCAGGCGTTGCCTTTGTACTCGGTGGTCTGAATTTCACCACCCGCGACTATGCCCGTTTCGGTCAGATGATCGTGCAGAACGGCGCATATGGCGGCAGGCAGGTGGTTCCCGCCGAGTGGATCGCGGCCTCGACCGCTCCAAGCGCGCCGACCGAGCCGGGCAAGACCGGCTACGGTTATCAGTGGTGGATCCCCGTCGGTGCGCATCCGGGCGAGTTTCTGGCCCGCGGCGTCTATGGCCAGTTCATCTATTTCGACCAGCCCCGCGGCGTGGTGATCGTGACCACGGCCGCCGATCGCGGTTTCCGCGATCCGGGCGCCTATGACTCGAATATCGAAATGTTCCGCAAGATCGTGAAAAACCTGTAAACTGGCGACATGAAACCCGACCCAAGTATCAATGTGCTGGGCGGGGCGCTGGAGCCCTGCTCAACCGAACCCCTGACCGGTTTCTTCCGGGACGGGCACTGCAATACCTGCGCTCAGGACCAGGGCAGCCACACGGTCTGCGCTGTGATGACAGCCGAATTTCTCGCCTATTCGAAATATGTGGGCAATGATCTGAGTACACCGCGCCCGGAATTCCGCTTTTCCGGGTTGAAACCAGGCGACCGCTGGTGCCTGTGCGCGGCACGGTTCTTGCAGGCTGCCGACGAAGGCTGCGCCCCGCTTGTACACCTGAACGCGACACATTTGCGTGCGCTCGAGGTGGTGCCTCTGGATGTATTGCAAAATCACGCGACGGCGCGGGATTGACGGCATAGCGGGTTGCGGGACCGGCAGGCGCAAATGCATGCCGGCCCAGGTCAGACTGGGTCAGTCCTCGGCGTCACGCCCTTCGGTGTCGGACATGTCGAAGCCGAGGAACTTGGCCACGGTAAAGATGTCCTTGTCGCCGCGCCCGCACATGTTCATGCAGATGATGTGATCCTTGGGCAGCGTCGGCGCGATCTTCATCACATGGGCCAGCGCATGGCTTGGTTCGAGCGCCGGGATGATTCCCTCGGTCGAACAGCACAGCTTGAACGCCTCCAGCGCCTCCTTGTCGGTGATGGACACGTATTTTGCCCGCCCGACCTCGTGCAGCCAGGAATGCTCGGGCCCGATGCCGGGGTAGTCGAGACCTGCCGAGATCGAATATCCTTCGAGGATCTGGCCGTCTTCATCCTGAAGCAGATAGGTGCGGTTGCCGTGCAGCACGCCCGGCCGGCCACCGGTCAGCGATGCGCAATGCTCCATCTTCTCGTTGACGCCCTTGCCACCGGCCTCGACGCCGATGATGTTGACGCTCTTGTCGTCGAGAAACGGGAAGAACAGGCCCATCGCATTCGATCCGCCGCCGATGGCCGCGATGATCGTGTCGGGCAGGCGGCCTTCGGCCTTCAGCATCTGCTCCTTGGCTTCCTTGCCGATGATCGACTGGAAATCGCGCACCATGGCCGGATAGGGGTGGGGACCGGCAACCGTACCGATGCAGTAGAACGTGTCGCGGACATTGGTCACCCAGTCGCGCAGCGCATCGTTCATCGCGTCCTTGAGTGTGCCCCGGCCCGAAGTGACCGGGATCACTTCGGCGCCCAGAAGGCGCATGCGGAACACGTTCGGCGCCTGGCGGCGCACGTCATGGGCCCCCATGTAGACCACGCATTTCAGGCCGAACTTGGCGCAGACCGTTGCGGTCGCAACCCCGTGCTGACCTGCGCCGGTCTCGGCGATGATCCGGGTCTTGCCCATGCGGCGGGCCAGAATGATCTGGCCCAGCACGTTGTTGATCTTGTGCGCGCCGGTGTGGTTCAACTCGTCGCGCTTCATGTATACCTTGGCGCCCCCGAGATGCTCGGTCAGCCGTTCCGCGAAATAGAGTGGCGAGGGACGCCCGACATAGTTCGCCCAGAGATCGTCCATTTCCGCCCAGAAGCTCGGGTCGGTCTTGGCCTTTTCATACTCCTCCTCCAGCGACAGGATCAGCGGCATCAGCGTTTCGCTGACAAAGCGTCCACCGAAGATACCAAAACGGCCCTGCTCGTCAGGACCGGACATAAAGGAATTGAAAAGGTCGTTGGGCATTTCACTCTCCGTCCACGTGCTGTTCGTACATATTGGGCGGCGGCGGGATTTGCCATGAAAAAACGCTCGGGCTACCGAGCGTTTCTTTCGGTTGACGAAGCCGATGCATTATCCCTGAGGCAACAGCACCTTGTCGATCACGTGGATCACGCCGTTCGATGCTTCGACGTCGGCAGAAACCACCATTGCGTCGTTGACCCGGACCCCGTTGCGCGCATTCACTTGCAGCCGGTCGCCTTGAAGCGTCAGAACCCTGGCCTTCTTGCCGGCAATGTCAGCAGACATGACCTTGGCCGGAACGACGTGGTATTTCAGGACGGCTGCCAGCTGGTCCTTGTTTTCAGGCTTGAGCAGTGACTCGACGGTGCCTTCGGGAAGGGCTGCGAAAGCTTCGTCGGTCGGTGCGAAAACAGTGAATGGGCCATCTCCCTTCAGAGCGCCGACCAATCCGGCGGCCTGTGCGGCAGCGATGAGAGTGTTGAACGACCCGGCGCCGACGGCTGTGTCGACGATATCCTTGCCCCCGGCAAATGCTGGAGTGAAAGCCGAACCCGCAAGCATCATGCCGCCAACAGCGCTCAGAAACATACGACGAAACATTCCATGACCTCCTGTGTTTGGAATGTTTCGGTTACGGCTCGATCTCCGGTGCGGACCAAAGAAACCCCAAACATTGCAGGTATTGCACGAAGTCGTGAGCAGGACCCTAGCCCTTGGTCGCCTTCAGAAAAGCACGGATCAACGCGGCATCCTTTTGTCCCGGCGCCGTCTCGACACCGGAAGAGACATCGACCTGCCGCGCCCCGGTCAAGCGGATCGCTTCGGCCACATTCTCCTTCGTCAATCCGCCCGCCAGCATCCACGGCTTGCGCCAATACTTCCGCCCTGCCAGCAACCGCCAGTCGAAGGCCAGCCCGTTACCCCCGGGCAACTCCGCCCCTCGCGGCGGCTTGGCATCGATGAGCAACTGGTCTGCTGCATCGGAATAGAGGTCGATCTGGGTCAGATCAGACGCCTCGGCCACGCCGATGGCCTTCATCACCGGCAAGCCGAAACGCGCCTTGACTTCGGCCACACGTTCAGGGGTTTCCTTGCCATGCAGTTGCAGCATGTCCAGCGGCACCGCGCCGACGATAGCGTCCAGTTCCGCGTCCGTGGCGTTCACCGTCAAGGCCACCTTGGCGATGCCGTCCGGAACATCACCGGCAAGCTCGGCCGCGCGATCCAGCCCCAGATGCCGCGGTGATTTCGGGAAGAACACGAAGCCCACATAGCGCGCGCCCGCCTCTGCGGCCACGCGCACATGATCGGAGTCGGACAACCCACAGATCTTGACGGCAACGTGCGACGGCATCCCGGTTCAGGCTACATCATCGAGAAGGGCCAGAACGTCGTCCTTGCCATCGTTCTGCTTTTGCTTGAGCGATTTCACCTCACGCTCCAGCTTGCGCACCTCTCGGCGCTTCACATCCGCGGTACGGCGGTGTTTGTGCTCGCGCAGCCATTCCCATACGAAGCCGATCACTACGCCGGCCGCGATCCCGCCCAGTACCACCAGGAACAGGGGCATCGTCAGCGAGAAGTTGAACCCCAGAAGATGGGCCAAGTCATCTGGCAGCATTTTCAACGTCACCAACTGGCGATTTGCCAGCGAAACCGACACCAGGACGATTCCGAGCGATCCGAGAAAGGCGTAGCGAATATAGCGCGTCATGAGTTCAGGCTTTTCCGTTCAGACGATCCCTGAGCAGCTTACCGGTCTTGAAGAAGGGTACATGCTTTTCCTCTACATGGACCGTATCGCCGGTTCTGGGATTGCGACCAATGCGCGCGTCGCGCTTCTTCACCGAAAAGGCGCCGAAGCCGCGCAGTTCGACCCGGTCGCCCCGTGCCATGGCATCGGTCACTTCTTCGAACACCGTATTCACGATCCGCTCGACATCACGCTGGTAGAGGTGAGGGTTCTCGTCGGCAATCTTCTGGATCAGTTCCGAGCGGATCATTGCGGCTTTCCTCCCAAGGCAGCTTTCGCGCACGTGTTATCTTTTTGGGAGTATAGGGAAAATTACCCGACTGGGAAACGTCAAGTCAGGTTGTGCCGCATGAAAATTTCGTGGTTCGCCCCCGCATTTGACGGCTTGCTCGATTCAACGTCGAAAAACCCTATCCGCTTTTCCGCTTTTCGCCGTTTTTGTCCGAGAAGGACATTACGTTGATTCGGGTCTCAAACAAAAAAGCCCCGCAGCGGCGCTGCGGGGCTTTCAATGGTCATTCGACCGGCACTTACTTGTCGCCCTTCAGCGCCGCGCCGAGAATATCGCCCAGCGATGCACCCGAGTCGGACGAGCCGTACTGTTCCACGGCTTCCTTCTCTTCGGCGATCTCGCGGGCCTTGATCGACAGGCCCAGACGGCGGGTCTTGCTGTCCACGTTGGTCACGCGCACATCGACCTTATCACCGACCGAGAAACGCTCGGGGCGCTGATCGGCACGGTCGCGCGACAGGTCCGAACGGCGGATGAAGGACTTCATACCTTCGTATTCCACCTCGATGCCGCCATCTTCGATCGCGGTCACGTTCACGGTGATGACCGAGCCGCGCTTCACGCCGCCAACAGCCTCGGCGAACTTGTCGCCGCCCAGCGCCTTGATCGAGAGCGAGATACGCTCCTTGTCGATGTCGACTTCGGAGACCACGGCCTTGACCACGTCGCCCTTGCGATAGTTCTGGATCGCGTCCTCGCCCCGCTCGTCCCAGCTGAGATCCGAGAGGTGAACCATGCCGTCGATGTCGCCGGGCAGGCCGATGAACAGACCGAATTCGGTGATGTTCTTGACTTCGCCCTCGACCTCGGTGCCCTCGGGATGGGTCTCGGCAAAGACTTCCCACGGGTTGCGCATGGTCTGCTTGAGGCCCAGCGAAACGCGGCGCTTGGCGCCGTCGATTTCCAGAACCATGACTTCGACTTCCTGGCTGGTCGAAACGATCTTGCCGGGATGCACGTTCTTCTTGGTCCAGGACATTTCCGAGACGTGAACCAGACCCTCGACACCCGGCTCCAGTTCGACGAACGCGCCGTAGTCGGTGATGTTGGTCACGCGGCCGGTGTGCACCGATTCCAGCGGGTACTTGGCGGCCACCAGATCCCACGGATCTTCCTGCAGCTGCTTCATGCCCAGGCTGATGCGGTGGGTGTCCTTGTTGATCTTGATCACCTGGACCTTGACGGTCTCGCCGATGTTCAGGATCTCGTTGGGGTGGTTCACCCGGCGCCATGCCATGTCGGTGACGTGCAGCAGGCCGTCCACACCGCCCAGGTCAACGAACGCACCGTATTCGGTGATGTTCTTGACCACGCCGTCGACGGTCTGACCTTCGGTCAGGTTGCCGATGACTTCGGCGCGCTGTTCGGCGCGGCTCTCTTCCAGGATGGCGCGGCGCGACACGACGATGTTGCCACGGCGACGGTCCATCTTCAGGATCTGGAAGGGCTGCTTGAGACCCATCAGCGGGCCGGCGTCGCGCACGGGGCGCACATCGACCTGCGAACCGGGAAGGAAGGCCACGGCACCGCCCAGATCGACGGTGAAACCGCCCTTGACGCGGCCAAAGATCGCGCCTTCGACACGGGCGTCGTCTGCGTATGCTTTTTCCAGACGGTCCCATGCCTCTTCGCGGCGCGCCATCTCACGGCTGATGACAGCTTCGCCACGGGCGTTTTCAGCGGCGCGAAGGTAGACTTCGACTTCGTCGCCAACCGCGATTTCGGGAGCTTCGCCAGGGTTTGCGAATTCTTTCAGATCGACGCGGCCTTCCATCTTGTAGCCTACGTCGATGATGGCCTGACCCGCTTCGATCGCGATGATCTTGCCTTTGACAACCGAACCCTCTTCGGGGGTGTCCATTTCGAAGCTTTCGTTCAGGAGGGCTTCGAATTCCTCCATGGATGCGTTAGCCATGCGGCGTTTTTTTCCTTTTCAAATCGGTTTTTCTGGCCGAGCGGTTGTCTCCGCCGGTCTTGATTCATGCCCGCCTTGGGCGGAGCGGATTGGTCAGGCGCGGTGATTTTCTTGCCATAAAACAAAGAGGGCCGGTGTTCCCGACCCTGCTCGTCTCTTTTTTCTATGGCTCACTTCGCCTTGTCGACGTCGCGCGGTATATGCCGATATGCCCCGAAAGGCAAGACTCACTTGGCCTGCTCAGCAATATCGTTCCGGTCCGACCCATTGCGCATCGCTGTAGCGGTCGCCATGGGCCCAGCCAACCGGCAGGACAGCTTCGATGCGGGCCATGTCTTCGTCGGTCAGTAGCGTTTTGGCTCCGGCAAGGAGTTCCCTGAAATGATCGACCGAGCGGGTGCCCGGGATCGGGATGACGTGATCGCCCCGGCGCAGCAGCCAGGCGATGGCAAGCCCTGCCGCCGGCACGCCCATCTCGGCGGCCAGTGCCCTGAACTTGTCGGTCTGGGCAATATTGGCCGAGTAATTAGGTTCCATGAACCGGGGGTTCAGGCGCAGGAAATCCAGTGCCTTTACGGCGTCCAGAGACAACGGCCTATCGGTAAGGAACGACCGCCCGACCGGCGAGAAGGCAACCATCGCCACCCCCAGTTCGGCGGTCGCCTGCACCAGGCCAAGATCGGGAAATCGGGTTGAAAGCGAGTATTCCGACTGCACCGCCGCGACAGGATGCACGGCGACCGCCCGGCGCAGCGACGACGGCGCGATCTCGGAAAACCCGATGGCGCGGGTCTTGCCCGACTCGACCAGCCGCGCAAGGTTCCCGGTCGCCTCCTCGATGCTCATCGAAGGGTCGCGGCGGTGCGCGTAGAACAGATCGACACAGTCCAGTCCGAGACGCTTCAGCGACTTGTCCAGTTCGGCTTCGAGATGCGCGTGCGAATTGTCGTACCTGCGGTTTCCGTCCGCATCCCGCGTGATCGTCGCCTTCGTGGCAATCACGAAATGTTCGCGGGCGCCGGGGTTTTTCCTCAGGTAATTGCCGATCACCTGCTCCGACCGGCCCATTCCATATATGTTCGCCGTATCCAGATGGGTGACACCCGCCTCAAGGGCCAGATCGAGAATGGCATGGCTCTGCTCTTCGTCCGTCGGTCCGTAGAAATCGGTGAAGGACATCGCCCCGAACCCGAGCGCCGAGATCTCGGGCCCGTTCCGCCCCAATCGCCGTTTCTGCATCTGGCTTGCCCCCTCAAGTCCCTCTCCGTCAGTTTATGCCGGGTTTTGAATGGGACAACAACCGTCGCGACCCACAGACAAGTCGCAAACGGGCCAGCAGGGATCGTGCGGCGCGGTCACAGTTGAAACGAAGCCGACGGAGTATCCACATGTTTCCTGCCCAGAATTTCCTGATCCTGATATCCGACGAGCATCGCAAGGATGCGATGGGCTGCGCCGGGCACCCGATCGTCAAGACACCGAACCTCGATGCCCTGGCCGCACGCGGCACGATGTTCACCGCCGCCTACACGCCCTCGCCCATGTGCGTGCCGACCCGCGCCGCGCTAGCGACCGGCGATTGGGTACACAAGACCGGCCATTGGGACAGCGCCACCCCCTATGCAGGTCGCCCGCGCAGCTGGATGCGGCAGCTACGCGATGCCGGTCGCGAAGTCGTCTCCATTGGCAAACTGCATTTCCGCTCTGCCGAAGACGACAACGGGTTTTCCGAGGAAATCCTGCCGATGCATGTGGTGGGCGGTGTGGGCTGGGCCGTCGGCCTGCTGCGGGAAAATCCGCCGCCCTATGACTCGGCCGCCGAACTGGCCGCTGACGTGGGCGTTGGGACAAGCACATACACCGATTACGACCGGGACATAACCGCAGCGACTGAGGCCTGGCTTTCCGATCCGGCCCGCCGGGAAACGCCCTGGGCGGCCTTCGTATCGCTGGTCAGCCCGCACTATCCGCTGACCTGTCCGGAAGAGTGGTACAATCTCTATGATCCTGCCGACATGGACCTTCCGGTGGGATATGGTCAGGGCCTGCCCGATCATGCCGAACTGCACAACATCGGCACCTTCTACAATTACGATGACTATTTCGACGAACGGAAGATGCGCGAGGCCAAGGCCGCCTATTACGGCCTGACCTCCTTCATGGACGATTGCGTGGGCCGGGTGATCGCCGCGCTCGATGCCAGCGGACAGTTGGACAACACCGTCATCCTCTATGTTTCCGACCATGGCGACATGATGGGGGACCAGGGCTTCTGGACCAAGCAGGTGATGTACGAGGCCAGCGCCGGCGTGCCGATGATCGTCGCAGGTCCGGGCATCCCGGCAGGGCGACAGGTGGCGACCTGCGCCAACCTGACGGATATTGCCGCAACCGCCCGCGATGTCTGCGCCGTGGCGGATGATGCGGGCAACGCGGGCCAGCCCGGCGTTTCGCTGCGCAAGCTGGCCAATATGCCCCATGATCCCGATCGGACCGGGTTCAGCGAATACCACGATGGGGGATCAAAGACCGGCTCGTTCATGGTGCGCTGGGGCGACTGGAAATATGTGTACTACGTGGGTCATGCGCCGCAGCTTTTCGATCTGGCCACCGATCCCCATGAACAGGTGAACCGCGCGGTGGACGGCGTGAACGACCCCGCCATTGCCGCCGCGCTGGCCGAGGGCGAACGGCGGTTGCGCGCGATCTGCGATCCCGAAGAGGTCAACGCACGCGCCTTCGCCGACCAGCGCCGCAGGATCGAGGAACTGGGCGGCGAGGACGCCTGCCGCTCTGCCTTTGTCTTCAATCACACCCCGACGCCTTCGGAGCAGGCGAGGATGCGCGAAGGCAGCCCTCTCTGATCCGGCAGGTTTACCTGTCGGACGTCAGGATCGCGGAAACACCGGCCGTGCAGAATGTGACCAGACGGTCCAGGCCCATGGCGTCGCTGCCGGGGCTGAGTGCCCCGATCCGCCAGGCAGAATGCACATGCGCCAGCATGGCCGAAACCGCGTAGACCTGGCCCGCGGCGACCGCGCCCGGCGTGGCATCAGAGAACAGAGTTGAAATCTCTGCGATGAACAGCTGTGCGGTTGGATCGAAACATTCCGCTGCCAGATCCCGCCACCGCGGATCGGCCGATACATGCGCCACCAGCCGGCCGTAGGCGACCCAATGCGGGTCGCCCCCCTGCGCCAATTCCACATAGGGCCGGATGAAACAATCGAGAATCGTCGCCAGATCGAGCGGCGCGCGGGCCCGCGCGGCCTCCAGCGCGTCGATGCGGAGGCGCGACAACTCCCCTGCCCGGCGCGCGACGATCAGGTGAAACAGGTCTTCCTTGCTGCCGCCGTGATGGGCCACCAGCCCCACCTGCACGCCGGCCAGATGGGCGATATCGCGAATCGAGGCCCCTTCGAATCCGCGCGCAGCGAACACTTGTTCCGCAGCGTCAAGTATACGCGCCCTTGTCTGCAAGGACCGGGCCGATGGAGCTCTTTGCCGTTGTTTTTCCAAAACAAACATCCCTTCTGCAAATTATCTTGCCTTATTTTGAACACTCGTTCAACTTAATACCAACGGAGGACGCAGATGACGGAAACGCGCGAAAGATTTGCCCTGATCGGGGCAGGTCCGATGGGGCTGGCCATGGCCAAGGTGATGCTGGAACAGGACATCGCCTTTGACGGGTTCGAGTTGCATTCGGATGTGGGTGGGCTGTGGGATATCGACGGTCCGCGCTCGACCATGTACGAAAGCGCGCATCTGATCTCGTCCAAGCGGATGACCGAGTTCACCGATTTCCCGATGGAGGACACGGTCGCCGAATACCCCTCGCACCGGGAGCTGAAACGGTACTTCAACGCCTTCGCCGACCACTTCGGGCTGCGCGACCATTACCGGTTCGACGCCGAGGTGCTGCGCTGTGAGCCACTGGGCGGGCCGGGCGACGGATGGCGTGTCACATGGCGCGACGCAGAGGGGGAGCACGCGAAAACCTATGCCGGGGTGATGATCGCAAATGGCACGCTGTCAGAACCCAACATGCCGGAATTCAAGGGAGATTTCGACGGAGAACTGATCCATTCCTCGGCCTACCGTCACCCCTCGCAATTCGATGGCAAGCGGGTGCTGATCGTGGGAGCGGGCAATTCCGGCTGCGATATCGCGGTGGATGCGATCCACCATGGGGTGCTGTGCGACCTGTCGATGCGGCGCGGATATTATTTTGTACCAAAATATGTCTTTGGCAAACCGGCGGACACGCTGGGCGGCATGATCAGGCTGCCGAGGTGGCTTAAACGGCGGGTCGACGGGATGATCCTGAAATGGTTCGTGGGCGACCCGCAGAAATACGGATTTCCCAAGCCCGACTACCAGCTTTACGAAAGCCACCCGGTCGTCAACTCGCTGGTCTTGTACCACGCCGGACACGGAGATTTGCGGATTCGTACCGACATCGAGCGGCTGAATGGCCGTTTGGTACAGTTCACCGATGGCAGCCGCGAGGAGTACGACATGATCCTCGCCGCCACCGGTTACAAGCTGCATTACCCGTTCATCGACCGCAACCTGCTGAACTGGCAGGGCGACGCGCCGCATCTCTATCTCAACGCGATGCATCCCGAACGCGACGACCTTTTCGTGCTGGGCATGGTCGAGGCCAGCGGGCTGGGCTGGCAGGGCCGGCATGAACAGGCCGAGATGGTGGCGCGCTATATCATCGGGCTGCGCGCGGGCAGCAAGGCGGCGGCGGAGCTGAAGGCCACGAAATCGGCTGGGTTCGAGCGGGCGACCGGCGGTATGAAGTACCTCAAGCTGGCGCGGATGGCCTATTACGTGGACAAGGCCACC
Organism: Ruegeria marina; assembly: GCF_900101475.1. Taxonomy (GTDB): domain Bacteria; phylum Pseudomonadota; class Alphaproteobacteria; order Rhodobacterales; family Rhodobacteraceae; genus Ruegeria_B; species Ruegeria_B marina. Next base: position 61,708 of record NZ_FMZV01000018.1, read on the forward strand.
TATCGCGGCGCGGTCACCGGCTGGATCAAACGGCTGAAGGGGGCGCGGGCATGACCGGAATCGACGATATCCTGCTGAATTTTTCTCCCGCCTCGCTGATGCTGCTGAATGCGATCCTGGCGGTGGTGATGTTTTCGATCGCCATCGACCTGACGGTCGAGGATTTCCGTCGCCTGTCGCGCGGGCCAAAACCGGTGCTGGTCGGGCTTTGCTCGCAATTCGTGGTGCTGCCGATACTGACCTTCGCGCTGGTCTGGGTGATGGCGCCGCAACCGTCGATTGCCTTGGGGCTGATCCTGGTGGCCGCCTGCCCGGGCGGCAATATCTCGAACTTCATCACCCATCAGGCGGGCGGGAATGCGGCGCTGTCGGTGTCGATGACCGCCTTTGCGACCGTGGGCGCCATCGTGTTGACACCCGCCAATATCGCGCTGTGGGGGAGCCTTTATCCCCCTACCCGCGCTCTCCTGCAAGAGACGCATATCGACCCGGTGCAGATCGCCATCACGGTCGGGCTGATGCTGATTCTGCCGCTGATCCTTGGGATGACGCTGAACATGCGCCGCCCCTCGGTGACACGGTGGCTGCGCCGGCCGATGCAACTGGTGTCGATGGGTATCTTCATCGCGTTCATCGTGCTCGCTCTGGCTGCAAACTGGTCGTATTTCCTGAGTTTCGCCGGAGCCGTCGCCGGGCTTGTGATCCTTCACAATAGCCTGGCACTGGGGGGCGGCTGGGTTGTGGCCACTCTGACCCGGCTGTCCCCTTATGACCGGCGCGCGGTGACCATCGAGACGGGAATCCAGAATTCGGGTCTGGGGCTGGTACTGATCTTTGCCTTTTTCAATGGGCTGGGCGGGATGGCTGTTGCCGCTGCGTTCTGGGGGATCTGGCACGCAATCTCGGGCCTCGGGCTGGCGAGGCTGATGGCGCGGACCGAGGCGGCGCGATGAGCCGCATCCTGATCACCGGCGCGGCGGGCATGGTGGGACAGGCGCTGTTGCAGGAGCTGGCGGGACACGAGGTATTCGCAACCGATCTTGCCATGCCTGCCCCGTTGCCACAGGGCATGACGTTCCTGAAGATGGACGTAACCGGCGACGATCCCGACCGCGTGATCGGACAGCTCCGGCCAGAGGTGGTGATCCATCTCGCCTCGATCGTGACCCCCGGCGTCGCGCGCGAGACCGCCTATCGGGTCGATGTGGGCGGCACGCGGGCGGTGCTGGACGCCTGCCTTGCGCATGGGGTGCGACGGCTGGTGGTCACCTCCTCGGGCGCGGCCTATGGATATCACGCCGACAACCCGGTGCCACTGCGGGAAACCGACCCGCTGCGCGGCAATCCCGAGTTTGCCTATGCCGATCACAAGCGGCAGGTCGAGGAGATGCTGGCCGAGGCGCGCCTGACTGCGCCGGGGCTGGAACAAGTGGTACTCAGGGTGGGGACGGTTCTCGGCGAAGGGACCGAAAACCAGATCACCGCGCTGTTCCACAAACCCCGCCTGCTGGCGGTGCAAGGCTCGGAAAGCCCGTTCGTCTTTATCTGGACCCGCGATCTGGCGCGCATCCTGGCACGGGCGGCGGGGGACGGGCCGCCGGGTATCTATAACGTGGCGGGGGACGGGGCGATGGGGGTCTCGGACCTGGCCCGCGTGTTGGGAAAGCCGGTGTTGCGCCTGCCTGCCTGGGGGCTGAAGGCGGTGCTGGCGGTGGCGCGTCCGCTGGGGCTGTCGCGCTATGGGCCGGAACAGGTGCGGTTCCTGCAATACCGCCCGGTGCTGGCCAATGACGCGCTGAAAGAGGTGTTCGGCTATACGCCCGAGCTGACCAGCGCGCAGGTGTTCGACCTGTGGAAACGGGGGGCAGGGCTGTGAAGCGGGCGGTAATCTCGGGTGGGGCTGGCGGGCTGGGCCGCGCGTTGTCCGGCGCCTTGCAGGCGCGCGGCTGGCATGTGGTGCTGCTGGACCGTGATATCTCGGGCGTTGAGACAAGCGAGACGCAACAGGCGATCCGGTGCGATCTGACCGATCCGGAGCAGTTGGCGGCAGCCTGTGCGGCGGCGGTTGGTCCGAATGGCGTGGACCTTGCCATCTATAATGCAGGGATCACCCAGATCGGGCTTTTTGCCGACAGCGACGAGGCCGGCCACCGCCGGGTTTTCGAGATCAACTATTTCGCCGCCGTGAACATGGCGCGCGCAATGCTCTGTCCCGTCCGGCAGACGCGCGGCACCCATCTGGCGATCTCGTCGGTGGCAGGGTTTGCGCCACTTTACAGCCGAACGTCTTATGCCGCGTCGAAACACGCGCTGGAGGGGTTTTTCAAGTCGTTGCGGTCCGAGGAGCGCGCGCATGGGGTGCGGGTGCAGATCGCGGCGCCCTCGTTTGTGGCAACCAATCTGGGCAATGCGCAGGCGCAGCCCGACGGGATCGCCCGGCCCGGATCGGCCACCGACGGGATGGATTACATGACGCCCGAGGCGGCGGCCGCCGAGATTCTGCGCGGTCTCGACCGGGGGCGCGACATGATCCCGGTGGGCCGGGTGGCGCGGCTGGCCTGGCGGATCAACCGGCTGTCGCCGGGCCTTTACCAGCGACTGATGGAGCGCAATATCGGGCGCGGGTGAGTTTTTTCCGGCGGCCCCCTTGACCTTCCCGTGACTGGAAGCCCCATCTGGAGGGTGACCAGAAGACAAGGACGAGTCGCATGACAGCACAAACCACATCGCTGAAGATCACGGGCATGAGCTGTGCCGGCTGCGTGGGCCGTGTCGAACGCGCCTTGCAGGCGGTTCCGGGCGTGGCCGAAGCCAGTGTCAATTTCGCCAACAGGACAGCGCAGGTCACCCATGAGGGACCGGTGGCCGATCTGACCGAGGCCACGGCCAAGGCGGGCTATCCGGCGGAACTGACCGAGGCGGTCCTGGACGTCGAGGGGCTGAACTGCGCCTCATGCGTGGGGCGGGTCGAGCGGGCGCTGAACGCGGCCCCCGGCGTGGTCGAGGCGCAGGTGAACCTGGCCAATCGCAGCGCGAGGGTGACCTATGCCGTGGGCGCGACCGATCCGGTCGCGCTGGCCGCAGTATCGACGGCGGCCGGATATGCCGCGCGTCCGCATGCCGAGGCCGGGGATGATGCGCCGGCACATGATCACGCGCAGGCGGAAATCGCCGAGTTGCAGCGCATGACGCTGTTTGCCGCCGCGCTGGCACTGCCGGTGTTCGTGCTGGAGATGGGCGGGCACATGATCCCGGCCTTTCACCATTGGATCGCCGGAACGATCGGGTTGCACACCAGCCACCTGATCCAGTTCGCGCTGACCACCGTTCTGCTGTTCGGGCCGGGGCGCGTGTTCTATGCGCGGGGCATCCCCGCCCTGCTGCGCGGCGCGCCCGACATGAACGCGCTGGTGGCTTTGGGCACGGGGGCCGCCTATGGCTTTTCAGTAGTGGCGACCTTTGCCCCCGGCCTGCTGCCGGCGGGCACCGCCAATGTCTATTTCGAGGCCGCCGCCGTCATCGTGGTGCTGATCCTGCTGGGCCGCTGGCTGGAGGCACGGGCGCGCGGGCGCACCGGCGCCGCCATCGAGGCGCTGGTGGGGCTGCAACCCCGCCATGCGCGGGTCGAGCGCAAGGGACAGGCGGTCGAGGTCGACATCGCCGACATTCAGCCGGGCGACACGCTGATCATTCGGCCCGGAGAGCGTATACCGGCAGATGCGGTGGTACTGGACGGGCAGAGCCACGTGGACGAGAGCATGATTACCGGAGAACCGGTCCCGGTCGCCAAGGCGGCGGGCGACATGCTGGTCGGCGGCACGGTCAACACGGCGGGCGCCCTGCGGGCGCGGGCCGAAAAGGTGGGCGCGGACACGGTGCTGGCCCAGATCATCCGCATGGTGGAACAGGCACAGGGCGCCAAGCTGCCGATCCAGTCGGTGGTGGACCGGATCACCCTGTGGTTCGTCCCCATCGTGATGGCGGTCGCCGCGCTGACGGTGCTGGTCTGGCTGGCATTCGGCCCCTCGCCCGCGCTGGGTCATGCACTGGTCGCGGGTGTAGCGGTGCTGATCATCGCCTGCCCCTGTGCCATGGGACTGGCCACACCGACCTCGATCATGGTGGGGACGGGCCGTGCCGCCGAACTGGGCGTGCTGTTCCGCAAGGGCGACGCGCTGCAACGGCTGCAAGAGGCGAAGGTGATTGCCTTTGACAAGACCGGCACGCTGACGTTGGGCCGGCCGGAACTGACCGACCTGACACCTGCCCAAGGGTTTGACCGCGACACCGTGTTGCGGCTGGCGGCGGCGGTCGAGGCGCAGTCGGAACACCCGATCGCCTCGGCGATTGCCCGCGCGGCAGAAGGCAACGTACCTGCGGTGGACGGGTTCCAGAGCCTGACCGGGCTGGGTGCCCGAGCAACGGTCGAAGGACAGGACGTGCTGGTCGGCGCCGACCGGCTTTTCGCCCGCGAAGGTATCGACCTGGGCCCGCTGGCCGATGTCGGGGCGGCATGGGCCGCCGAAGGCAAGACGCCGCTTTATGCCTCGGTCGGGGGCCGTGCGGCAGCGGTGCTGGCGGTCTCGGACCCGGTGAAATCCGGCACGGCCGAGGCCATCGAACGGTTCCACCAGATGGGGCTGACGGTTGCCATGATTACCGGCGACAACACCCGCACGGCACAGGCGCTGGCAGCGAAACTGGGGATCGACGCGGTCACCGCCGAGGTGATGCCCGAGGGCAAGGTGGCGGCGCTGGACGCGCTGCGGGCGGATCATGGCGCGCTGGCCTTTGTCGGTGACGGGATCAACGACGCGCCCGCACTGGCCCATGCCGATACCGGTATCGCGGTCGGCACCGGCACCGATGTCGCCATCGAGGCCGCCGACGTGGTGCTGATGTCGGGGGACCTGCGCGGCGTGGCCAACGCGCTGGAGGTGAGCCGCGCCACCATGGGCAACATCCGCCAGAACCTGGGCTGGGCCTTTGGCTATAACGTGCTGCTGATCCCGGTGGCGGCGGGCGTACTCTACCCGTTTGGCGGGCCGATGCTGTCGCCGGTGCTTGCGGCGGGCGCAATGGCCCTGTCGAGCGTCTTCGTGGTCTCGAACGCGCTGCGCCTGCGCCGGGTGCGCGCCGCACTGCCTGCGGCAAGCCGGATCAGAGCGGCGGATCCACTTCCGGTTGCCGCCGCGGCAGAGTAAGGAGACAGATATGAACATCGGAGATGTCGCGACGCGGTCCGGGCTGCCCGCCAAGACCATCCGCTATTACGAGGATATCGGCCTGATCGCGCCGCAGCGCGACCTGAACGGATACCGGAGGTTCCGCGAACGCGACCTGCACAAGCTGAATTTCCTCGGCCGCGCCCGGGCGCTGGGGTTCACCATCGAGGATTGCCGCACCCTGCTGGCGCTGTACGAGGACCAGAGCCGCGCCAGCGCCGACGTGAAGCAGGTGGCGCGCGACCATCTGGCCCGGATCGAGACCAAGATCGCCGATCTCATCGCCATGCGCCAGACGCTGACCGAGTTGGTCGATGCCTGCGCGGGCGATCACCGGCCCGATTGCCCGATCCTGCGCGATCTGGGCGGGGAAAGCTGAGACACGGGGTTGCCCTTTGACCTGCGTTTTGCTTTGTCTCTCGGGGATATCCCGGACGGGGGGAGCCGCCGGGCAACAGAGAGGATCCGGACATGGCAAAAGTTGCATTCCTTGGCCTGGGCGTCATGGGCTATCCGATGGCGGGGCACCTGAAGGCCGCCGGTCATGAGGTGACGGTCTATAACCGCACCGCGGCGAAAGCCGAGAAATGGGTGGCCCAGCATGGCGGCGCCATGGCCGCAACGCCGCGCGAGGCGGCCGAAGGGGCCGAGTTCGTCATGGCCTGTGTCGGCAATGACGACGACCTGCGCGGTGTCTGCACCGGTCCGGATGGCGCGCTGGCGGGCATGGCGGCGGGCAGCGTGTTTGTCGACCATACGACGGTGTCGGCCAAGGTCACCCGAGAGCTGTATGCAGCCGCCAAGGCGGCGGGCGTGGGCTTTGTCGACGCGCCCGTCTCGGGCGGTCAGGCCGGGGCCGAGAACGGGGCGCTGTCGGTGATGTGCGGCGGCGATCAGGCCGAATACGACCGCGCTGAACCGGTGATCGCCGCCTATGCCCGCATCTGCCGCCGCATCGGCGAGAGCGGCGCGGGACAGGTCACCAAGATGTGCAACCAGATCGCCATCGCGGGCCTGGTGCAGGGCCTCGCGGAGTCGCTGCATTTCGCCGAGAAGGCGGGGCTCGACGGGCGCGCGGTGGTCGAGGTGATCAGCCAGGGTGCCGCCGGCAGTTGGCAGATGTCGAACCGCTACCAGACCATGCTGGACGACCATTGGACCCACGGGTTCGCGGTCGACTGGATGCGCAAGGACCTGGGCATCTGCCTCGACACCGCTGATGAGACCGGCGCCAGCCTGCCGATCACGGCGCTGGTCGACCAGTTCTACAAGGATGTGCAGAAGATGGGCGGCGGCCGCTGGGACACCTCGAGCCTGCTGGCGCGGCTGCGCAAGCTGGGCTGAGGGCAAGGGGGGGCTCTGCCCCCGTCCCCTGCGGGGATTCCCCCGGAGTATTTTTGGCGAAATGAAGACACCGGGGCAGTCCCCCGGAGGAACCGATTGGAAAGATCCGCGCCGATGCAGCCGGGGTGCGGGTCTTTTCCGGCGGCAACCGGTAGTGGCGTCAAGGGAGATGTGCTGTGCAGACTGAACATTGGACCGGCGTGCTGCGGCAGTACTGGGGAATCGCGGCGCGGCTTGAGCGGCTTGACGGGGAGTTTGACCTGAACTTCCTCGCCTGCGGGACGAACGGGCAGGATTATGTGCTGAAAGTGATGCGGCCCGGCTGCGAGGCGGGGCTGGTCGAGATGCAGGTCGCGGCGCTGGACCATATCGCGCGGGAAGCGCCGGGGCTGCCCTTTCCCAAGGTCATCGCCGCGCTGGACGGAAGCACGCTGCCGGAGATCGCCGATGAGGCGGGCAGGCCGCGCCTGGTCTGGCTTATGGAGCGGCTGCCGGGGCGCTGCTATGCGCGGGCCTTGCCGCATTCGGAAGAGCTGATCCTGAAACTGGGCCGGGTGCTGGGTGCCACCGACCGGACGCTGGCGGGGTTCCGGCATGAGGGGCTGGCGCGGGATTTCAAATGGAACCTCGTTCAGGGCGGGTGGATCGGCGGCCATCTTGACGCCATCGCCGACCCGGCGCGGCGGACGCTGCTGGACACGATTGCGGCTGAATTCGCCGGGATCGGCGGCAAGCTGACCGCCCTGCCCGTGCAGGCAATCCACAATGACGTCAACGATTACAACATCCTGGTCGAGGGCGGGTTGAACGAAACCCGCGGGATCTCGGGTCTCATCGACCTCGGCGACATGTGCGCGGCGCCACGCATCTGCGACCTGGCGATCGCCGGGGCCTATGTGGTGCTGGACCATCCCAAGCCCGAGCAGGCGCTGGCGGCGCTGGTGCGCGGCTATCACGCGGCCAACCGGTTGAGCCCGGCAGAGGTCGACCTGATCTGGCCGCTTCTCAGGATGCGGCTGGCCGTTTCGGTGGTGAACTCGACCCTGATGGCGGTGGAAAACCCGGACGATCCCTATGTGACCATCAGCCAGGCCCCGGCCTGGCGGTTCCTGGAAAACGCCTCGGTCAATGGCGGGCTGATGGCGGCCCGGCTGCGGGTGGCCTGTGGCTTGCCGGTGACCGACGGAGCCGAGCGGGTGCATGCCTATCTGAGCGAGCACCGAGGCAGTTTCGCGCAGATGTTCGGCACCGATCTGGGCGCGGCGCCGATGGGCTCCCTCTCGGTCGAGAATTCGACCTGGCCGCGGAACCCGTTTCACATGCCGCTGGAAGAGGCGGCGCGCGTGGGCGAGGAATTCGGCGGCGGGATATGGCTGGGGTATTACAACGAACCCCGCCTGATCTATGCCGAACCGGGTTTCCGCAAGGGACCGTGGAAGGCCAGCGACCGGCGCACCGTTCACCTGGCCGTGGATGTGTTTGCGCCCGCCGGAACCGTGCTGCATGCGCCGCTCAGCGGGCGGGTCGAAGTCGTCGAGAACCGCGCCCATCACCTTGACTATGGCGGGGTGGTGATCCTGCACCATGAAACGCCCGAGGGCGACGTGTTTTACACGCTTTACGGGCACCTGGACCCCGAGGTCTGCGTCCGGCTGAAAGCGGGCGATCCGGTGGCGCAGGGCGCAGGTTTCGCGAGGCTGGGCGATGCCAGCCAGAACGGCGGCTGGGCGCCGCATGTGCATTTCCAGCTGGCGCTGACGACGCAAGGCATGGCGGCCGACTGGCCCGGTGTCGGCGACCCGGACGAGATGGACCTGTGGCACGCGGTCTGCCCGAACCCGGCGGCGATGCTGAACCTGCCCGACGACAAGGTGTTCTATCGCCCGACCGACAAGGCCGCCATACTGGCGGGGCGTCGGGCGCACTTCGGCGGCAACCTGAGCCTGACCTATGACGACCCGGTGATGCTGCTGCGCGGCTGGAAGCATCACCTGTTCGACGAATGGGGCAGGCCCTATCTGGACGCCTACAACAACGTGCCGCATGTCGGCCACGCGCATCCGCGCATTCAGGCGGTGGCGGCGGACCAGTTGAAGCGGATGAACTCGAACACCCGCTACCTGCATCCGGCGCAGCTGGCATTCGCCGAGAAGGTGCTGTCGAAACTGCCCAGCCGGTTCGAGGTCTGCTTTTTCGTCAATTCCGGCACCGAGGCCAACGAACTGGCGCTGCGTCTGGCCCGGGCGCATACCGGCAATATGGGCATGGTGACGCCCGACCACGGCTATCACGGCAACACCACGGGCGCGATCGCCATCTCGGCCTACAAGTTCAACAAGCCGGGCGGCGTGGGCCAGGCCGACTGGGTCGAACTGATCGAGGTAGCCGACGACTATCGTGGCAGTTTCCGCCGCGACGATCCGGAGCGCGCCACAAAATTCGCGAATTTTGTGGACCCGGCCATCGCGCGGTTGCAGGAAAAGGGCCACGGTGTCGCCGGGTTCATCGCCGAGACCTTTCCCAGCGTCGGCGGCCAGATCATCCCGCCCAAGGGCTATCTGCCAGCGGTCTATGACAAGATCCGGGCCGCGGGCGGGGTCTGTATCGCCGACGAGGTGCAGACCGGGCTGGGGCGGCTGGGCGAGCATTACTTCGGGTTCGAACACCAGGGGGCGGAGCCCGACATCGTGGTGATGGGCAAGCCCATCGGCAACGGCCATCCGCTGGGTGTTCTGGCGACCACCCGCGAGATCGCGGACAGTTTCGACAACGGGATCGAGTTCTTTTCGACCTTTGGCGGTTCGACGCTTTCCTGCCGGATCGGCAAGGAAGTGCTGGACATCGTCGATGACGAGGGCTTGCAGGAGAATGCGCGCCTGATGGGCAACCGGCTGATGGACGGGTTGCGCGTGCTTGAGGCCGAATTCGGCTGTGTCGGCGACGTGCGCGGCATGGGCCTGTTCCTGGGCGTCGAGCTGGTCAACCCGGACGGGTCGGAAGGCACCGAGATCTGCCGATACCTCAAGAACCGGATGCGGGATCATCGCATCCTGATCGGCAGCGAGGGGCCAAGGGACAACATCCTGAAGATCCGGCCGCCGCTGACCATCGAGGCCGAGGACGTGGACATGATCCTCTGGGCGTTACGTACGGTGCTTGCCGAGGTCGGAGACTGGGCCCCTGCCCCGGTCTGCGATCACGGCCATCACCACGCGGGCTGTGGTTGCTGCTAAAGCGTTTCGGCCGCTTTCAGGCCGCGCAGGAACCGGGCGGCCTTGTCCGCGCCGGGGCCTGCGACCGTCCAGAACGGGACGGCGATATCGGGTCCGGCGGGCAAGGCCGCCGCACGCCCCAGCGCCGCGTCGGGAGACTGGCCCAGCGCGGCCTGCGCCTCGGCCAGCAGCAACCAGAGCGCGCGGCTTCCGGGACGCAGGTCGGTGGCCTCCTGAATGGCGGCAAGCGCCTTTTCGGGGCGATCCGCCAGCCATTCGGCAAAGGCCCGAAGAAAGAACCAGCGATGCCGGAAAGGATCGTTGCCGCTGGCTTCCAGCAAGGGAGTCAGGGCGTCGCAGGCAGCGTCATAGTCGCCTTCGGCCAGCGCGATCTGGGCGTGCACCTCGGCCAACAAGGTGTAATCCGCGTTCAGTGATTCCGCGCGCTCGATGCTGCGGCGGGCACCGGGCAGATCACCCAGCAGGCCGGCGCGCAAATCTGCCTGCGCCTTGAACACGAAATCGCTGCGCGGTGCAGCCTGTACCGCCGCATCCACATTCTGCGCGACACGGGCGATCAGCGCGGGGTCTGCGTCCAGCTTGCCGCATTCGATGAGTTTGGTCATCGCATGACCCCACATGGCGAGCGCCATGCCGTTGCCGGGTGCCAGTCGTAGCGCCCGTTCCAGCAGGGTGGCCGCCCGTTCATAGCCGGAAATCTCGGCTGTATAGAAGAACTTCGCCGCCCTGGCCCGCAACTCGGCGGCGCTGAGCGCTTCGTCCGGAAGCTCATCGATGCGGTCTGCGTCATGCGCGTTGATCTCTACCCGAAGCGCGCCATCGGCTCGCGCCGCGGCCTTGTCGATGAGGGCAAACAGATTGGCCTGCGTGTCGGAATAATCCTCGGACCACAAAACAGCACCGCTGGCCGCCAGCACCAGCGACAACGAAAGCCGTGTCCGATCCGCATCTGCACGGAACCGGCCACGCAGCAGATAGGTGGGGGAGCCGGCCAACGCGCTGTCAGCCACGGCGACCCGCACCCCGGTGCGGCGCGACAGGCGCGTCAGCATCTGGCTGCGCAGGTCGTCGGCGGCGTCGGCATTGTCGGCGCAGCCGGGCCCCATGACAAACGGCTCGACCGCGATCAGCGGCAATTCGTCGGCGACCTGACCGTCGCGGGCGAATGGCCGCCACTGGTAGCCCTGGACCGGATGCCGGATGTTCTTGAGTTCGAAACTGCCCGCCTCGGTGAAATCCGAGGCCAGCGGTCCGTCGATCTGACGATGGAGATCACCCGAGATCATCACCCCGCCGGGCGGCGCCTCGGTCTGCAACCGCGCGGCGATGTTCAGGCTGGTGCCGTAGATATCGGTTCCGTCATCGACCACTTCGCCTAGATGGACGGCGATGCGAAGCTGCACGTCCTTGCCGACGTTCAGTGCGGACTGCACGGCTTGCGCAGCCTCGACCGCATCCGTCAGGGACGGGAATCCAATGATCCAGCCGTCGCCCATGCGTTTGAGTACCTCGCCCCCGCGCGATGCGCATTCCGGTTCGAGCCAGCGCTCGCGAAGGTCGCGGATCACATCAATCGTTCGCGTCCGATCCGTTTCCATCCGGCGCGAGTATCCCACCACATCGGCCATCAGAATGGCCAGCAGGCGACGCTTCATAGCTGCCCCCCGGGTTGCTGTGTTGGGGGAGCGTCCCACGAAGTGATGCGCCGGGCAACGGAAATGCGCGGCGGCTCAATGCAGGGTTCTCGTTCCAGCCGACCCGACAGCCGCTTGCAGGGCCAGACCGAACTGTTCGCTGAGCGCCACCAGGGCCGGGGCGAGATCCGGTCGCACGATCAGCGCGGCAAGCATCAGCGCATCCTCGTGCGCGCCGGTTGCCGCGCTTGCGATCAGATGGGCGAAACAGGCCTCGTCCGCACCCACACAGGCGCATCCCAGGTCATGACGGACCAACGGCCGGCGCCCATAGGCCACGCAAAGCCCGCAGATCTGGGCCAGTAACGCGGAAGTCGGCCCCTCAGGCAAACGCGCACGCGCGTGGGGAGCATCGCTCCAAAGACGCAGGCAATGGACTGCTGACGCTTCAAGCGCGGGCAGATCGGCGAGATGTCCGACGGCGGCCCCGCCCCGCGAGACCCCGGCGCTCATTTCGTCAGGATCAGTTTGCCCGCGCGGGTGATGCGCAGGGTGTAGAGCTGGTCGCCCAGCCGGATCTGGGCGAGATTGCCGCCCTTTGTCAGCTCTTCGGCTCTGTATGACGGCATCACCGGCGCGGCGTAGCCGTGGATCGTGTTCGGGGTCTGGATCGTCATCTGGCGGTCTCCGGAACGGTCGGTCGGACTGCTGGCTTCCGGGTGGTCCGGTGGCTCTCCCCTTATTTCTGACTATTTCAGTAAGATATGTCAATCGCTTTCCTGCGGCACTGAAAATCTGTCGCATGGCAATAAAATTCATGTTAGTGAATGCGAGAATGTAAGAGGAGCCTGCAATGACCCTGACCCGCCGTATCCTGATGTCCCGACTTGGCGCCGGGCTGGCGCTGACCGCCGTTGCACCGCTGCGGGCCTGGTCGGCCGTCGAAACCCAACTGGGCACGGCACGCATCACCAGCCTGTCGGATGGGTACCTGACCCTGCCCGCCTCCTTCATGTTCGGGTCGATACCACAGGACGAACTGGCCCCGCTGGTGGCACACTATGGCTTGCAGGGTGACACGCTGAAACCGGATTGCAACGTGACGCTGTTGCAGGTTGAGGGGCGCAACGTGCTGTTCGACGCAGGATCCGGCAGCGCGTTCCAGGACAGTGTTGGCCAACTGGTCGATGCCCTGGACGCGGTCGGGCTGGGCCCGGGCGATATAACCGACGTGATCTTTACCCATGCCCATCCGGATCATCTGTGGGGCGTGCTGGACGATTTCGACGATCCGCTCTTCGCCTCTGCGCGTCACATGATCGGGCGGGCAGAACGGGACTATTGGCTCGACCCGGCGACGGTCGACACGATCGGGGCCGATCGGGCCTCGTTCGCGGTGGGCGCCGCGCGGCGACTGGAGGCGCTGGAGGAGCTGGAAACCTTCGAGCCCGGCGACGAGATCCTGCCCGGTGTTGCCGCGGTGGCCACGTATGGCCACACGCCGGGACACATGTCGTTTGAAATCCGCTCGGGGTCGGAGGCGCTGCTGGTGGTGGGTGACGCCATCGGCAATCATCACCTGGCCTTTGCGCGGCCCGACTGGCCGTCGGGATCGGATCAGGACCAGGAGGCGGGCGCGGCGACCCGCGTCGCGCTGCTGGACCGGCTCGCCAGCGAACAGATGACCATGATCGGCTATCACCTGCCCGATGGCGGCATGGGCCGGGTCGAGCGCGGCGAGGACGGCTACCGCTTCGTTCCGCTGGGCGGCTGACCCGGCACCGAAAACCTGTTTTCGCAATTTTCCGCGCGGCGAGAACACGTCTCAAGCGGAAACCGGAAAAACCTTCATTCCGAAGTCAATCGCTACGCCAATTGCGCAGATACCGATGATGATCGCATCGGCATTGTTCATCCGTTCCGTCCTTCCCAAAAACTGCGCGCGAAGTCACTGAAGGCCGCGACCTCCTCTTCTCGAGGGTGCCGCCCGGTGAACACGAACAGGTAATGCCGCACGAAAGACAGCCGTTGGTCAATCGGCTCGTGCAACTGCGCGAGGTCATAGCCGAGCTGCATGTAGTACAGAACGCGGGCCCGGGTCTCGGCCTCGATCTCTGAATAGCCGTAGCGCTTGAACATCGTGGCCAGCGCCTCGAGCCGTTGAGTATCGGACAGCTCAAGCATCCGCCGTACCTTGCCAGAGCGGCGCGCCCAGTCGCGCACCGCGAAATCCAGGGCCGTGTCGAACAGGGCCGGATCGACGACGCAATGGAACAGGTTGCAGACCGCCCCGGTGATGGTTTCCGCAGGAAGCCGGGTCTGCGCGATCAGCCCGGCGGTGTTCGTTGCCTGCCATCTGGCCAGCAGCGCATCCAGCAGATCCTGTCGCGACTTGAAGTACCAATAGAACGAGGAGCGCGACACCGCCATCCGTTCCGCCAGGTTGAGAACCTTGACCCGCTCCACCCCGTCCGAGATCAGAACGTCCATCGCCAGGTTCAGCCAGTCGTCGCGGGTCACCTTTATATTTCCCACGAGGGGTTCGGCGGCGGGGTCGTCCCGATGAAGGATGGGTTTGGTGTTCATTGCGATCCTGGCCTCAGCTTTCGGGCGGCGCGCCCCCCTCAGTGGTGCGGCGCGCGACGAAGTCTTGCAACGCCGCCACCCTGTCGGAATCGTGCGCCGGTGGCTGGAAGTTATCCAGGATCCCGCGCCAGATGCCAGTGGCGCGGTGATTGGCATCGACCGCCCCGCGTTCGGTCCATGCGCCGAAGTTCGACCAATCTCCGACCAGCGGCTCATAAAACTGGGTCTGGTAACGTGCCATCGTATGCGCGGCACCAAAGAAATGGCCCATCGGCGGTACCTCGCGCAGGGCGTCAAGCGCGATATCGGCGTCGGTTGCGGGTGTTCCAGTGCAGAGCTCGGCCACCATTTGCAGGACCTCCAGATCGGTGATGATCTTTTCGTAGGACACGGTCAGCCCGCCTTCGAGCCAGCCGGCTGAATGGATGGTGACCGTCGCGCCCGCCAGAAGACAGCCCCAGAGCGCGAATTGCGTCTCGTTTGCGGCCTGCGCGTCATTGATGTTGGCCGCACTTCCGCCCGCGCAGCGCCAGGGCAGGCCGATCCTGCGGGCCAGTTGCCCCGCCACCAGAGACGCCGTGAAATGTTCCGGCGTGCCAAAGGCAGGTGCGCCCGACTTCATGTCCACGTTACTCGTGAAGGTGCCATAACAGACCGGCGCGCCCGGTCTTGCCAATTGGCTGAGTGTGATGGCGGCGAGCGCCTCGGCATGGCTCAGCGTCATCGCACCGGCCACGGTCACCGGCGCCATTGCGCCCATCAGGGTAAATGGCGTGATGATCGCCAATTGGCCGTGGCGGGCAAAGTCGATTACCCCCTGCGCCATCGGCATATCGATGGTGCGCGGAGAATTGGTGTTGATGATCGTGTAGCACCAGCTTTGCCCGGTGAATTCACCATCCGACAGGCCGCGAAAGTCGCGGATCATCTCGAACCCGTCCATCACCTGCGGCGTTCCGCGCGCATAGACGAAGGGCACCTTGTCGGACTGGGTCAATTCGACTTCGGTCATTGCATAATGGCGCAGGTGCATCGGCACGTCCTGCGCCTCGACCAGCGGCGGCACCATGTGCAGGACGTCGAAGCTCTGGGTGATCTGCACCAGTTCCCGGAAATCCGCGATGGTGCCGGGACGGCGACCGCGAGTTAGGTCGGTTGCATGCGGGCAGCCGGCACCGGGCTGAAACATCATCCGGCCCAGTTCCATCGTCAGGTCACGCTCGGGCACCGCGCCTTTCAGGGCAAAGGAGCGCGGCGCGCTGGCCAGCGCGGCGCCGACCATGTCGCGACCGATGTAAACCATCTCGCCGTCGATGCGCGCGCCGCCCTGCCGGTAGAGATCGCGCGCATCCGGGTGCAGCACCTTGATGCCGAGATCGTCGAGAACTGTCAGCGCGGCCTCGTGCAGTGCCTCGATCCGGTCTTCGGAAAAGGCCGCCACCGGCGGGAACGGGTTGCGCAGGTTGCGGTAATCGACCTTGCGGGCGGACGCCGGCGCATCGGCCCGTGTCCGCCTGCCCCGACGGCCCGCGCTCATGCGCGCATGGCCTTTCCTTCAGGATCATAGGGCGAAGGCGCGATGATCGTCGCCGGCCGTTCGACGCCGACCACATATACGCTGACCTGCGTGCCCGGCTGTGCCTTTTCGCGGTCCACCAGCGCCATCGCCAGCGACTTGCCCGTGTAGTGACCGTAGGCACCCGAGGTAACGAAGCCGATCTGCGCCCCGTCCGCCCAGATCGGCTCATAACCCGAGGCATCCGCATCGAGCGCGTCGACCTCCAGCGTCACCTGCACCCGCGCGGGGCCGTTGCCGTCACGTTCAGCAAGCGCCGCGTCGCGGCCGATGAAATCGCCCTTGTCCCAGGCGATCCAGCGGTCCATCGCGGTCATGCCTGGCGTGCGGTCCTGAGTAAATTCCGCCGACCAGATGCCAAAGCTCTTTTCGATCCGGGTCGAGAGCATGGCGTTGAAACCGACCTCGCGGATGCCTTCGCCTGCCCCCGCCTCCAGCAGCATCCGGCGCAGCGCGATGTGATCGCCATAGCGGCAGTTGATCTCGTACCCCATCTCGCCGGTCACCGACATCCGGGCCACGCGGGCGCGCACGAGACCGATATCGAAATCACCGCAGCCCATGAATTTCAGGCCCGAGATATCCTGTTCGGCCAGTTGTTCGATCACCGCGCGGGATTTCGGGCCAACAAGACCGAAACCGCAGATCTCTTCGCCCAGATCACGGACCGAGACACCGTCATCGAGATGGTCGTTGAACCAGCGCATGTGCCAGGCCCGCAGATAGTAGGAGCCCATGATCCACCATGTCCCGTCGCCCCAGTTGAGCAATGTCAGGTCACCTTTCAACCGACCGGTTTCGCTGAGCATCACGGCAAGGCGCGCGCGGCCCGGAGCGGGCAGTTTGGTGGCGAATAGCTTGTCCAGCCAAGCTTGCGCCTTGGGGCCCGAGACTTCGAACCGGGAGAAGCCGGAAATGTCCAACAGGCCCACGCCCTCGCGGATCACACGGCATTCCTCGGCCACGATCGGATGCGCGTTCGAGCGTTTCAGGGTCAGGTTCTCGACGAACGACTCGGAAGGCGCGAAGTAAAGCGGGACTTCCAGATCCCAGCTGACGCCCCACCGGCAGCCCGCCGCCGTCATCGCATCATGCGCCGGGGCCATCTTGAGCGGGCGGCCCGCCGGAAGCTGCTCGTTCGGGTAAGACATCACGAAACGGCGCGAATAGAACTGGCCGGTAGTTTCGCGGATATAGCGCTTGTTCTGAGCGTAATCGCCATAGCGCGCCACGTCCATCGACCAGGCATCGGCCTCGGGCTCGCCATGGATCATCCATTCGGCCAGCGTCTTGCCGACGCCGCCGCCCTGAAGGAACCCGGCCATGACTGCGCAGGCCGACCAGTAGCCGCGCTTGCCCGGCACCGGACCGACCAGCGGGTTGCCGTCGGGCGAAAAGGTAAAGGCGCCGTTGACCCAGGTCTTGATGCCGACGTTCTGGATCGAGGGGTAGCGGGCGAAGCCCAGCGTCAGTTCGTTCTCGATCCGGTCGAGCTGTTCCTGGAACAGCTCCTCGCCATAATTCCACGGTGCGCCATCCATCGCCCAGTGTTCGTGATCGACCTCGTAGATGCCGACCAGAACGCCCTTCTGATCCTGCCGCATGTAGGTGAAGCCTTCGAGATCGACGGTCATCGGCATTTCGAAATCCGCCGCCGCCACCTCGGGCACCGTGTCGGTGATCAGATAGTGGTGCTTCAGCGGCGACACCGGCAATTCGACACCCGCCATGCGGCCCACCTGCTTGGCCCAGAGTCCGGCGGCATTGACCACGTGTTCGCAGGTGATGGTGCCCTTGTCAGTGACCACCTGCCAGCCATCGGCGGTCTGGATCAGGCGTTCGACCTTGGTTTCCTCGTAATATTCCGCACCACGTTTGCGGGCGGCGGTGGCATAGGCCTGCACCGTGCCGGTGGTGTCGATATAGCCCTCGCGGTCGGCCCACATTGCGCCCAGAACGCCGTCGGTCGACATGATCGGACAGCGCCGCTGCGCTTCTTGCGGGGTCAGAAGCTCGCAGTCGTCGATGCCGATCGACTGGAAGATGCGATAGTTGGCCTGCAACCATTCCCAGCGTTCGGGCGTGCCCGCCAGTGTCAGGCCGCCGGTCATGTGCAGCCCGATGTTCTGGCTCGATTCCTTTTCAATCTCGGACAGCAGGTCGATGGTATAGGCCTGCAAGGCCGCCATGTTGGGATCGGCGTTCAGCGCATGGATCCCGCCCGCCGCATGCCACGAGGAACCGGACGCCAGCCGCCGCCGTTCCAGCATGACGACATCGGTCCAGCCAAACTTGGCCAGATGATAGAGAACAGAGGAGCCGACCACGCCGCCCCCGATGACCACAACGCGATAATGAGACTTCATTCCTGCCTCCCCTGATAGTTTGGGGGCAGGCTAGAATGAAGCGGCGCGCTCTGTCTAGACATTTATGTACAGTGCTGCACAAGCCTCTCCGAACGCACCCGGAATGGTGTGAATCGCCGGATTTCGGGGCGAAATCGGCGCTGGAGTCGCGCCACATGCTTGTACCTTCCACATCGCGTGTCCGGATCTGGCAAGCCATGTATCGGCCTGATTTTGAGACATTCCCGTTTGCGTGTATCATGACGGTGGCGTTCCATATCAGAAGCATGAAAAGAGGTTGTTATGTTTCGCGACCGGATCGACGCCGGACAGCAATTGCTGCGCGCCCTGCCGCCGCTTGACCCGGCGGAGACGGTCATCATCGCCCTGCCCCGTGGTGGTGTTCCGGTTGCCGAGGTGATCGCAAAGGGAGTCGGCGCTCCACTTGATGTCGTCTTGGTGCGCAAGGTCGGGTTGCCTGGACAACGGGAACTGGCCTTGGCCGCCGTCACCAACGGAGACACGCCCGCGCTTACGGTCAACGAGGATGTCGCCCGGTTCGCGGGCCTTGAAACCGACAGGATCTGGGATCTGGCCAAACCGGAACTGGAAACGATCAGCCGGCGTCGAGAACAGTATCTGGGCGGAAGGGGGCAAGAACCGGTCAAGGGCAAGACCGTGGTCGTCGTTGACGATGGCATCGCCACCGGCGCTACGATGCGCGCCTCGCTGAAACATCTGCGCGGCAGGGAGGTGGCGCGTTTGATCGTGGCGGTTCCGGTCGCGCCCGGTGAGACCGTGGCAGCCCTTCAAGGCGAGGCCGACGAGATCATTTGCCTGGAAACACCCCGCCATTTCCATGCGGTTGGCCTGCATTATCAGGTTTTCGACCAGGTCGACGATGAGGAGGTGATCGCGGCATTGGCGCGTGCGGCAGGGCACACGTCAGGTTGAACCTGCCTCCGGGTCACGCCTGCGCGGAAGGCCGCGCCTTGATGCCCTCGTACCACGCCCAGGTGGCGGCATTTGCTTCGGGCACACGCATCTTCACGACCCTGGCGAAATCGACGAAGACAAAGGTCGAGATATCGGCGAGCGTGAAATGATCGCAGGCGATGTACAGGCTGGCCTGCAAGCGTTCTTCGAGCAGGTCGAAGAACCGTCCGATCCGGTCAAGCCCGCGCTGCGCCAGTTCCGGAATCTGGGCATAGTTCGCCGGGCCGGGAATGGCACGGTCCTTGAAGGCCGGGTGGGCATTGCGCAGCGCCTCGGCCACGGGCATCCCGCCCTGCTGTTCGGCGATGGCGTTCCACATCATCACCAGCCCCTTTTCATCTGCCGTTCGCCCCATCAGCGGCGGTTCGGGAAACCGCGCCTCGAGATAGGCGGCGATGCCGAGATTCTCGGTCAGGACCGTACCCTCGTCCGTCACCAGAACGGGAATCGTCGCGCGCGGGTTGACGGCCTTGAACTCGGGCAAGAGCTGTTCGCCCCTGGCGATCGAGATATCGCGGGTTTCGATCGTCAGTCCCTTTTCGACGATGAACATGCGCGTACGGCGCGGGTTCGGCGCGGTGGAGCAATCATAGAACAGCATCCGGGCGTCTCCTTCTGGCTTGCCGCAGGATAGACATCCAGTTGCGCCCGCGCATAGGGATACGCGACTGTGACCCTGCGGCAGATGGCCCTCGTATTATCCGCGCCGGTAGATGAAGCACCGCCCCTCGACCGCGCCCGGCGGCAGCGGAAGCTCCTCGAGCCCATCAAAATACATCCGGTCGCTCGACACCATCAGCCCGCCCGGTGCCAGGTGCGGCTCGACAAGGGGCGAGATCATGCGCGCGAAGCGATCGTTCTTTTCCCGGTTGTGTCCACCGAGATCGGCATGGATCAGGCTGGCGATCGGGCCTACGCTTTCCAGCCTGGCCGGAAGGGTTTCGCGGATATCACCGAGAATCAGCTGTTCGTCAGGAGGCGTGGAATCGGGGTGCGAGGCCACCGCACGTTCGAAGACATAGATGTCGCGGCCCGATACATGCTGCAAAAGGTGATGATAGGTGCGCCCGTTTCCGAGACCCAGTTCGTAAACGGGGCCGGTCATGTCCGCGGTCAGGGCGATGGCGTGGTCAAGGCAGGCCCGCTGTGACACCATACGGTCGATGAAAAGGTCGAGGCGGCTCTGCTCCGGCTTGTTCACGATTGAATTCTCCGCTCGTCATGCTCCGGCACCGACCGGACCTGTCCCTCATGCCAAATTACGAAACCGATTGGTAGCGGCGGATGCACGCTTCTTTCCATTTTCGTGAGGCCGGACCTGAAATTGAGGTTTGACGAAACGCCACCGCTCGCGCGACAGTGTCGCTATAAAAAAGAAGAAAGTCGGGGGTATTCGAAAGTTCATGTCGTCTTTTGACCAGTCGGGTGGGAAACCTGAATGACCCCTTTGCTGTCTGTCGAGAACCTCAGCATCGGCTTTGGCCGTGAAGAGTCGGCCGTTCGGGGCGTCAGTTTCGAGGTTATGCCGAGCGAGACCTTGGCGCTGGTCGGGGAATCCGGATCCGGCAAGACGGTCACCTGTCGCGCGGTCTTGCGCATTCTTCCCAAGGTGGCCCAGATTCGCACCGGGCGCATCACCCTGAATGGCAAGGATGGGCCGACCACCCTCTCGGAATTGGGCGAAAGGCAGATGCGCCGCATTCGTGGCGACCGCATCTCGATGATCTTTCAGGAGCCGATGCGCTCGCTTTCACCGCTGCACAAGATCGGCAATCAGGTCAGCGAGGTATTGTGGCTGCATCGCGGCGCCAGCGAGAAGCAGGCGCGCAAGACGGTGCTTGAGCAATTCGACCGCGTGGGCTTTCCCGATCCCGAACGCGCCTATAACTCCTACCCGTTCGAGTTGTCGGGCGGCATGCGGCAACGGGCGATGATCGCGATGGCCATGGTGGCAAAGCCGGATCTGCTGATCGCCGACGAACCGACGACGGCGCTGGACGTGACCACCCAGGCCCAGGTTCTGGGCCTGATCAAGGAGCTTCAGCGCGAAACCGGCATGGCGCTTATCCTCGTCACTCACGATCTGGGCGTGGTGGCGAACATGGCCGAAAAGGTCGTTGTCATGCACAAGGGACGGGTCATGGAGAGCGGCACCGCCGCCGACGTCCTGAGAGGGCCCGCCCACCCTTATACGCAGCAGCTTTTCGACGCGGCCCCGGCCATTCCCGAGGCACAGGTCGTCGGCCTGCCCCCCCCGCAGGACGATCTGATCCTCGAGATGAACGACGTGTCCAAGACTTACACGATGCGCTCGGGCCGTGGCTGGAAGGCCGAGAAGCTGATCCACGCCTGCCGTGGTGTCAATTTCAAGCTGCCGCGCGGCAGGACGCTGGCCATCGTCGGAGAGAGCGGTTCGGGCAAGACGACCGCGGCGCGGATCGCCCTTGGTGCCGAACCGCCGGACCCGGGCGGCGAGGTGTTGTTTCGCACCAGCGCCGGGGCCGACCCGCTCACGGTTCACAAGATGGACCGCACCCGGCGCACCGCGTTTCAGCGTCAGGCGCAGATGGTGTTCCAGGACCCGTTCAGCTCGCTCAGCCCGCGCATGCGCATCCAGGATGCCATGACGGAACCGCTGGAGATCCATCGCATCGGCACGCGGGCAGAACAGCGTGACCGGGCGGCCGAAATGCTCACCCGTGTCGGGCTCGACGCCGACATGCTCAAACGCTATCCGCATGCCTTTTCGGGGGGGCAGCGTCAACGTCTGTCCATCGCCCGGGCCATGATGCTCGACCCGTCGATGATCGTCTGCGACGAGCCGACCTCGGCGCTGGATGTCTCGGTGCAGGACCAGATCCTTACACTGCTCGAAGAATTGCAGGAAAACCTCAAGCTTTCCTATCTGTTCATCAGCCACGATCTGGCGGTGGTTGCGCGCATCGCCGACGAGGTCGCGGTGATGCGGCAAGGGCTGGTGGTCGAACAGGCGCCGCCCGAAACCCTGTTTCACAATCCTCAGCACCCCTACACAAAGGCGCTGATCGCAGCCCAGCCGGAACCCGATATAGACCGCCCCATCAATCTGAAACTGGTTGCGCTGGGCGCAGGTTCTCCGGACACCTGGGCCGAGGCCTTCCGTTTTACCGACTCCGTGATACCTTCGCTGGTGGAAATGGAGCCAGGACACAAGGTACGTTGCCATGTTTGAAATGCCCCGCAGATCCTTTTCGCTTGCCCTGACGCTTGTTCTGGCCGGGCTTCTGCCCGCGCGGGCAGACACTCTCCCGCCTCTTCAGGAAAGCATTTTCTGGGAACCGGAGGTGCAAGCCGGCGACCTGCCCCCGATTGACCAGCGCATCCCGCAGGAGCCCCTGATCATCGATCTCGAAGCCAAGGGCCGCGCGTACGGAACCCAGGGCGGGGTCCTGCGCACGATGATCACCCGGTCCAAGGATGTCCGCCAGATGGTGGTCTACGGGTACGCCCGGCTGATCGGTTACAACGAGAAATACGAGCTTGTCCCGGACATCCTGCGCGCCTACGAGAACGAAGAGAACCGCAAGTTCACCCTGCATCTGCGCCAGGGGCACAAATGGTCCAACGGTGACCCGTTCACGTCGGCCGATTTCGAGTACTGGTGGAAAGATGTGGCCAACAACGCGCAACTCAGCCCGGCCGGGCCGCCCGATTTCCTGCTGGTCAACGGCAAGCCGCCAACCGTCAGTTTCCCGGACGAGACCACGGTCGTCTACGAGTGGGAAGATCAGAACCCGAGCTTCCTGCAATCGCTGGCACAGGCCAGCCCTCCGTTCATCTTCCGTCCGGCAGCGTTTCTGAAACAATATCACGAGAACTATGCCGATCCGGCAAAGCTGGCGGCCGAAGTCGAGGAACACAGGGTCAAGAGCTGGGCCGCCCTGCACAACAAGCTGGACAACATGTACCAGTTCGACAACGCCCAGTTGCCGACCCTGCAGCCCTGGATCAATGCCAGCGAAGGCAAGAAGATCCGCCACAACTTCGTGCGCAACCCCTATTATCACCGTATCGACGCCAAGGGCGTGCAACTGCCCTATATCGACATTGTCGAGATGGAGATCGTTGCACCGGGTCTTGTCGCGGCCAAGTCGAATGCCGGCGAAGTCGACCTTCAGGGGCGCGGGCTCGATTTCCGGGACGCCTCGATCCTGAAAAAAGGCGAGGCGACGGGAAATTATGAAACCTATCTTTGGCAGACCGGCGTTGCCTCTCAGATCGCGATCTATCCAAACCTTAACTACGAAGACGACGCATGGCGCGCCATACTGCGCGATGTGCGCTTTCGCAGGGCCCTGTCCCTTGGCATCGACCGGGCTTCGATAAACCAGGCGCTGTTCTTCAAACTGGCACAGCCGGGTGCGATGACCGTTCTTCCCGCCTCGCCCTTCTACAAGGAGGAGTACCGCAACGCATGGGCCGACCATGACCCGGCGCAGGCAAACGCGTTGCTCGACGAGATGGGGCTGGACAAGCGCGACCGCAACGGCATTCGTCTGCTGCCCGACGGCCGCCCGATGGAACTGGTGATCGAAACCGCGGGCGAACGGCAGGAGGTCGAGAATGCTCTGCAGATCGTGACCGACACCTGGCGCGAGATCGGCGTCAAGCTGATCATGCGCCCGCTGGACCGCGACATCCTGCGCAACCGGGTGTTCGCGGGCACCACCATGGCATCGGTCTGGTTCGGCTGGGACAACGGCATTCCACAGATCTATACATCGCCCGCCTATCTTGCGCCCACGGATCAGGTGTTTCTGGCCTGGCCGAAATGGGGCCAGTATTACCAGACGGCAGGCCAGGTGGGCGAACCGCCCGACTTGCCCCCGGCCCAACGATTGATGGAGTTGCTGGCCATGTGGGAAACGGCGACCACTGACGAACAGCG
Organism: Ruegeria marina; assembly: GCF_900101475.1. Taxonomy (GTDB): domain Bacteria; phylum Pseudomonadota; class Alphaproteobacteria; order Rhodobacterales; family Rhodobacteraceae; genus Ruegeria_B; species Ruegeria_B marina. Next base: position 85,574 of record NZ_FMZV01000018.1, read on the forward strand.
CGTGACCGCCTGGACCGAGATGCTGGAGATCCATGCCAGCGAGATCTACGGGATCGGGATCCTTGCCGAGGCGCCGCAGCCCATCGTGGTGTCGAACCGGATGCGAAACGTGCCCAAGAAAGGCATGTGGGCCTGGGATCCCGGCGCGCATTTCGGCGTTCACCGGATGGACGAATTCTTTATCGCGGATTGACGGAACCAGCTTTATGGAAATCCTGCGATACGCGATTTACCGGTTCGGGACCATGCTGCTGACGCTGTTGGTGGTGTCCGTTCTGGTATTTGCCATCATCAACCTGCCGCCCGGCGACTATCTGTCGAACCAGATCAACGAACTGAAGGCATCGGGGCAGTCCGCCGGGGTGGCCAAAGCGGAATTCCTGCGCAAGGAATATGCGCTCGACCGGGCGCTGTGGGAACAATACATGATCTGGATGGGCTTCATGCCCGGCCCGCACGGGTTTTCCGGCATGATCCAGGGCAATTTCGGCTGGTCCTTCGAATTCGACCGGCCGGTGTCCGAGATCGTCGGCGACAGCCTGTGGCTGACGGTGCTGGTCAACATGGCCGCGGTTGTCTTCGTCTATGCCACAGCCTTGCCGCTGGGGGTGATCGCCGCCGCCAAGGCGCGGACCTGGGCCGACTATACATCGGCCTTCATCGGGTATCTGGGGCTTGCGACACCGAACTTCCTGCTGGCGCTGATCCTGTATTACTACGGACGCAAATACCTCGATATTCCCATCGGCGGGCTGATGGACCCGGCATTCGAAGGCCAGCCGATGAGCTGGGCCAAGATTCAGTCGGTGCTGGTGCACCTGATCGTGCCGACCATCGTGATCGGCACCGCGGGCGCCTCGGCGATGATGCAGCGGCTCAGGGCCAACATGCTGGACGAACTGGGCAAGCCCTATGTCGAGACGGCGATCGCCAAGGGCATGGCCCCGAGCCGGATGCTGGCCAAATATCCCCTGCGGGTTGCGTTCAACCCCTTTGTGGCCGATATCGGCAACCTGCTGCCGTCGATGGTCTCGGGTTCGGTTCTGGTGTCGGTGGTGATGGGGTTGCAGACCATCGGCCCGACCCTGCTGACCGCGCTCAAGACGCAGGACCTGTTCCTGTCGGGTTTCGTGCTGATGTTCGTGGCCCTGCTGACCCTGATCGGCACCATGATTTCCGATATCCTGCTGGTCATGCTTGACCCGCGCATTCGATACGAGGGGCGCGATTCATGACACGTCTTCCCGACGGACGCTATGTCGACGATGCGCCGTATGACCCTCAACTCTCCATCCAGCAACTGGAACGGCGCGACCTTGATGCGCCCAACTGGCTGCTTGCCTGGCGCAAGTTCCGTACCCACAAGCTGGGCCTGATCTCGGGCATCTTCCTCCTGATCAGCTACCTGCTGTTGCCATTCATGGGGTTCATCGCACCCTACTCGCCGAACTTCCGGAACGCGGATCACCTGTACGCCCCTCCCCAGGCGGTGCGCTGGGTGCATGAGGGCGAATTCATCGGCCCCTTCATCTATCCGATCACCGCCGAGGCGGACCTGGAGACATTCCAGTGGAAATTCGTGCCGGACGAGAGCGATCCACGGCGCATCCCTTTCTTTTGCGAGGGTGACAGCTACAAGCTGTTCGGCCTGATCGAAAGCGATACGCACCTGTTCTGCGCGCCCGAAGGCGCGACGCTGTTCCTGTGGGGGTCCGACCGGCTGGGGCGCGACGTGTTCAGCCGTATCCTGTACGGCGCGCAACTGTCGTTGACGGTGGGGTTGATCGGCATCTCGGTATCTTTCTTCCTGGGTATCCTGTTCGGCTCGATCGCGGGCTATCTGGGAGGCAAGACCGACTGGCTGATCAACCGCATGATCGAAATCCTACGCTCCTTGCCGGAATTGCCGCTGTGGCTGGCACTGTCGGCGGCGGTGCCGTCCAACTGGTCTCCGGTCGCGGTCTTCTTCATCATCTCGTTGATCCTGGGCATCCTCGACTGGCCAGGCCTGGCGCGATCGGTCCGGGCCAAGTTCCTTGCCCTGCGCGAAGAGGAATACGTGCGGGCTGCCGAGATGATGGGGGCAAGCTCGGGCCGCGTGATCCGGCGGCACCTTCTGCCCAACTTCATGTCGCATCTGATCGCCAGCGCCACGCTTTCAATCCCGGCAATGATCCTTGGCGAAACCGCGCTCAGCTTTCTGGGTCTGGGCCTGCGCGCCCCCGCGGTCAGTTGGGGGGTCATGCTCAACGATGCGCAGAACCTGGCCAGTATCGAATTGTATCCCTGGACCGCGATCCCGATGCTGCCCATCGTCGTCGTGGTGCTGGCATTCAATTTCCTCGGCGACGGCCTGCGCGACAGTCTCGACCCCTACAGTTGAACGGCACAGGAACGGCTGTTCCGGGACCAAGATTTTTCGTCGAAAAATCTTTGGCGCGCCAGGATCAGCGGTCGTTTTCCATCATGTCGTCCAGCGCATCCTCGTCGATGGCAGCCTGAACCGCCCCGGCAACGGCCTCTTTCTGCGCAGGCGTCAGGTTCTGGGCCTGTTCGTCCGCCAGCCGCACCGTGACTTCACGATGGGCGAATTTCACGCCTTCGCGCGCGAACAGGCGACGGATTTCCTCGTAGACCTTCTTGCGCACCAGCCACTGGTCGCCCGGTTTGGTCATGAACTTGACGCGGATGATCATCGCCGAATCCTGCATCTCGATCACGCCTTGCGACTTGAGCGGCTGGATGAAATTCTCGCCGATCACCGGGTCCTTCAGCAGTTCCTGCCCCAGATTCTTGATCAGCTTGCGCACCTTTTCCACGTCAGTGTCATAGGTCACCCGCAAGGGCAGTTTCATGATCACCCAGTCGCGTGAGAAATTGGTCAGCACCTTGATCTCGCCAAAGGGAATGGTGTGCAGCGCCCCCAGGTGGTGGCGCAACTGGAACGAACGGAGCGAGATCTTCTCGACCGTTCCCTTCACATCACCGATGTCGATATATTCGCCCTTGCGGAAGGCATCGTCGATCAGGAAGAACGCCCCCGAGAAGATGTCGCGCACCAGGGTTTGCGAACCAAAGCCCACGGCGAGGCCGACGACACCCGCGCCGGCAAAGAGCGGGCTGACGTTGATGCCGACCTCCATCAGCGCGATGAGCGCGATGGAGACCACCACCACGGCCAGGATCGCGCCGCGAAAGAGCGGCAGCAGTGTCGCCAGGCGGCTGGCGCTTGACGCGCCGCCTTCGTCCCCGAGTTCCCCCTCGGGAATGTCGACATTTTCCTCGGCGATCTTGCTGTCGATCCAGATGCGGAAGAAATGAAAGACGATATAGCCTAGGAAGATGATGACCATAACGTCCAGCGCCCGGTCCATAGGCAGGTCACCGGTCCAGTCCATGTCCGGGTTCCAGATCAGAACCAGTGCATAGATGCCAACCAGGAACGCCAGGATACCGGCCACCCGGCGTGCAAGATCTTCGTAGGTGGCAAGCGCATGCTGGCGACGCATGGGCATGTCTTCGGGCGCCACTTCGGCTGCTTCGGCCTGCGACAGGGCGTCGTTCATTTCCTGAACCCGCCTGGTTCGGTCAAAATATCGTTCGAGCAGGTAGTTCATCGCGCCATAGGCGACGACGACGGACATGAATATCCCGTAAGTACCCGCCATCAGCGGGATCGGGACCGGGTGTTCCAGAACCAGATCGAAGGCAAGCCGGAGCCAGCTGTAGGCGACATAGAAGATCACCACCGGAGCCCAACCGACCGAAACCACCCGCAACAGCCACGAGACCTGCTCCTTGCTGCGCCCGCCGCGTATGGCGTTGGAAATTGCCCGGCCATTGAACATGACCATCAACAGGTTGCCCAGCGCGCCGACGGCAGTAAGCGTTCCGTAGACCATGGCATAGACGTTGTAGTTCAGCCCGAAGTCCGCGACCCAGGTGGAAAACATCACCGTCGAGATATCGTAGGCGGCCAGTATCGCCGCCCAGAGATAAAGGCGCTTCGCGTCGCGATCCGAAAACGGCGGCAAACGGTACTGGCTGAGATAGGGCGAAAGCACCATACGCCACAGATCCGATGCTGTCCGGATCAGGAAGAACGCGGTGAAGATGGCAGTGGTGGTGAACTGAATGGAAAGGTCGTCCGCCCGGCCGAAAATCAGGTAGCCGATGACAAAGGCAAAGACCATAGCGAACAGCGTCCCGCCGACCCCCATGGCGAAACGGTAGACGAGAAAGGGCATCTTCTCGCGATAGCCCTGCGGTGCGGCCTTGATGCGCGAGACCACGTATTTGCGCGCGATCCGCTTTCCGTAGATCTCGACCGACAACCAACGGCCGATCAGCAGAAGCACAAGATTGACGCCCAGAACCTCGGCATAGGTCATGATACGGCCGTCGGGGCTGGTTTGGCGCAGGATGTACTGAACTTCGAAGACCGAATTGGGCATCGCGGCGAGACGCGATTCAAGTGCTTCCACGAAGTCGGAAACCCGCGCCTGCGCCTTCATCAATTGCGAACCGTCGCCCATGGGGTTGGCCTGGGCAGCGCCGTCTTCGGCGTTCTGCGCCACGCTTGCAGTACCGGCCACTTGCCCCGCGCTGTCGATCACGATGATCGAGGCGCCGGCCTCGGTCGCCGATCGGATCGCTTCGGCCAGCGCGGTGTCGGAAGAGGAGGAATTGTCCTTTGACGACGCATACAGCGACACTTGTGCGGATGCGGGTGACGCAAGACCGGCAAAGGCGCAGAACAACAGCAGGCACAGGCGGTAGATCAGGGTATTCATCGGGCAGGTTCCGGTCTTGGCATTGCCCGAAAGACTTACATAAGTGCCCCAAGCGTACAAACAGCAACTTGTCGGCACGCCGATTTCCATCTTCGGCCCTTCATAGCGGGTTATCCGCTTCAGATTCGTGTTTTCAAGACAGTTTGATTTTACTAGTACGGTGCTGCCTGCGGTCCGAGGGAAACCAGAGGGCAGCGGCAACCGGAAGCGCCCGGCCGCCGTAGGGAACATATTGAACAAGACCGGGTAGTCACGCATGGCGCGCCAGATCACACAAGACCGGATTGCCGTGCTCGGGCTGGGTTATGTGGGCCTGCCGCTCGCGCTGGGGCTGGCGCGCTCGGGGTATGCAACCCTGGGCTTTGACACGGATGCCGCCCATGTGGCGGCGTTGCAGCGGGGGCATGACCGCAACGGCGAAGTGTCCGAGGCCTCGCTTGCCGCAACAACAGCGCGTTTTTCCTGCGATGCGACCGATCTGGCCGCGTGCACAGCCTATATCATCGGCGTGCCGACACCGATCACCGATGCCAAGACGCCCGATCTCGAACCCTTGCGCGGCGCCTGCCGGATGATCGCCCCGCACCTGGCCCCCGGCGACCTGGTAATCGTCGAAAGCACGGTCTATCCCGGCGTCACCGAAGAGATCTGTGGCCCGGTCCTGGCGGAGGCCAGCGGGCTGGAGCTCTATACCCAGATCAAGCTGGGATATTCGCCGGAAAGGGTGAACCCCGGCGATGCCGAACATTCGATGGAAAACGTCGTCAAGATCATATCGGCGCAGGATGACGAGACGCTGGACCGGGTCGAGGCGATCTATGCGCCGGTGGTCAAGGCCGGAGTGCATCGCGCCAGTTCGATCCGCACCGCCGAGGCCGCCAAGGTGATCGAAAATACCCAGCGCGACCTCAATATCGCGCTGGTAAACGAGTTCTCGCTGATCTTCTCGCGCCTCGGCCTCGATACACTGGAGGTGCTGGAGGCGGCAGGGACCAAGTGGAACTTCCTGCCCTTCAAACCCGGCCTTGTGGGGGGGCATTGCATTGGGGTGGATCCTTATTACCTGACATACAGGGCGGAACAGGCCGGATATCACCCCGAGGTGATCCTTGCGGGGCGACGCATCAATGACAACATGGGCCGGCATGTGGCGCAGCAATTGATCAAGGCGCTGATCTCACGCCGTATCGACCCTGGTCAGGCGCGCGTTCTGGTGCTTGGCTTTACCTTCAAGGAGAATTGCGCCGATATCCGCAATACGCGGGTGGCCGACATCGTGTCAGAACTTGCGGAATACTCGGTTTCGACAGAAGTATTTGACCCATGGGCCGATGCGGTTACTGTGCGCAAGGAATACGGGGTGAACCCCGTATCCGCCCCCGAAAAAGGTGTGTACGACGCCATTATCGTGGCCGTGGCGCATAGGGAGTTTCGGGAAATGGGTGCCGCGACCATTCGTTCCTTTGGCCGTACAGGTGCGGTTTTGTACGATATCAAAGGCGTCTTTCCCAAATCCGACGCTGATCTGAGGCTGTAGGCGATAGCAATGCAGGGCGACAGCAGGACACATCAGACCGTTCGTGCACCGCGGGTGATGCTCTACAGCCACGATACATTCGGGCTGGGGCATTTGCGCCGCTGCCGGGCTCTGGCAGCGGCCATTACCCAGGCCGACTCTTCGGCCTCGGCGCTGATCCTGACCGGATCGCCAGTGGCCGGTCGCTTCACCTTTCCGCGCCGTGTCGACCACGTACGCCTGCCCGGCGTGACCAAGCGCGCCGATGGCTCCTATGTCTCGCAGACCATGGGCATGGGGATTGACGAGGTGACCAACCTGCGCAGCGACCTGATCTGCAGCGCTGCCAAGCGATATGACCCCGACATCCTGATCGTCGACAAGGAACCGACCGGATTTCGCGGCGAATTGCGCCCCACCCTGGAAATGCTGCTCTCCAAGGGGCGGGCAAGTCTTGTTCTGGGCCTGCGCGACGTACTTGACGAACCCGAAGTCCTGGCCGCCGAATGGGCACGCAAGGACGCGGTGACGGCGACGGAACGGTTCTACCACGAAATCTGGGTCTATGGCCTGCGCTCGGTCTACGACCCGACTGCGGGGCTGCCGCTAAGCGACGCGGTACACGCCCGGATGCACTGGACCGGCTATCTGCGACGCGATCTTGGACCCTTGGGCGCTCCGCCGCCACAGCCCTATGTCCTGATCACGCCAGGCGGCGGCGGCGATGGCGAGGCGATGGTCAACCTCGTCCTGTCTGCCTATGAACAGGACCCCGAACTGTCCCCACGCGCGGTTCTGGTCTATGGCCCGTTCCTGTCCGGCGAGACCCGCGCCGAATTCGAACGGCGTGTTGCGGCGCTGAATGGCCGTGTGACGGCGGTCGGCTTCGAAAGCCAGATCGAGACGCTGTTCGCTGGCGCCGAAGGGGTTGTCTGCATGGGGGGCTACAACACGTTTTGCGAGGTCCTGTCCTTTGACAAGCGGGCGGTCATCGTACCGCGCACCATGCCACGGCTGGAACAATGGATACGCGCCAGCCGGGCCGAGGAACTGGGTCTCGTTCGCATGCTGGACGAAAGCCGCGACGGTCTGACCGCCGGCTCGATGATCCGCGCAATCCGCAACCTGCCCAACCAGCCGCTGCCCAGCCAGGCGATCGGGGATGGGCTGCTTGACGGGCTGGACTATGTGACACGCCGGGTCGAGGCCCTGCTGCGCGGGGCCAAGGACCAAGCCGCGGAATGACCGCCGAAAGCCCGAAACTGGCGGTGCTGGTCAAGGGTTGGCCACGCCTTTCCGAAACCTTCATCGCGCAGGAACTTGTGGCGCTGGAAGAGGCCGGGCAGAACTTCGAAATCTGGTCTCTGCGCCACCCGACCGATACCAAGCGCCACCCTCTGCACGAGCAGTTGCGCGCGCATGTACGCTATCTGCCCGAGTACCTCTACCAGGAGCCCGAGCGGGTCTGGCGCGGGCGCGCCGCCGCGCAGGCCCTACCCGGATATGAGGAAGCCTATCGCGTGTGGCGGGCCGATCTTGCACGGGACCGGACACCAAACCGTATCCGCCGGTTCGGACAAGCCTGTGTTCTGGCCGCCGAACTGCCGGCCTCGACATGCGCGCTCTATGCGCATTTCCTCCACACCCCGTCGTCGGTCGCCCGCTACGCCGCGATCATGCGCGGCCTGCCCTGGAGCTTCTCGGCCCATGCCAAGGATATCTGGACATCGCCCGACTGGGAAAAGGCGGAAAAGCTGAGCGGCGCAACCCACGGCGCAGCGTTCGGGGCCACGTGCACGGCGGTCGGGGCCGAACACCTGCGCGCGTTGGCCGACGATCCGGGCCGGATCGATCTGGTCTATCACGGTCTCGACCTGTCGCGATTTCCGGCCCCACCCGACAGGACCGGACGGGCGGATGTAGAACCGTTCAAACTTTTGTCGGTTGGCAGACTGGTGGAAAAGAAAGGCTTCGACCGGCTGATCGCCGCCTTGGCCCTTTTGCCCGCCGGGCTGGACTGGCACTGGGTCCATATAGGAGGCGGCAGGGATCGGGCAAAGCTGGCGGCGCAGGCAGAGGGTGCAGGCATCGCGCACCGCATCACCTGGCGCGGCGCCTGCGACCAGCCCGAGGTGATCGAAGCGATGCGCGCCGCCGACCTGTTCGTGCTGCCCAGCCGCATTGCCTCCGACGGGGACCGCGACGGGCTGCCCAACGTGCTTATGGAGGCCGCCTCGCAACTGCTGCCGGTCCTGACCACACCGGTTTCGGCCATACCCGAATTCATCACCGACGGGGTGCATGGCACCCTGGCATCAGACACGCCCGAAGCGCTGGCCATGGCGATCACCGAAATTGCCGCCGACCCCGGCAGGGCCGCTCGAATGGCCGAGGCCGCCCGGGCCAGGCTGTTGGCCGATTTCACCATGCCACCGGGAATTGCTCGGCTGTCCCGGCGATTGTCCGCGCTGTGCAGCGAGGGCTGAAATGGCCCGCATCGCCTTCTATGCTCCGATGAAATCTCCGCTGAGCCCCGTGCCCTCTGGCGACAGGGAGATGGCGCGAAACCTGATGCGCATGATCGGCGCGCAGGGCGATACGGTCGAACTTGTGTCGGAATTCAGAAGCCATGACAAGGGCGGGAACGTCGAGGTCCAGACCCGCCTGCGCGCCGAGGCCGAGGCCGAGATCGCCCGCCTGTGCCATGCCTTGCCCGAAGATTGTGCCCTTTGGGTGACCTATCACAATTACTACAAGGCGCCGGACCTGATCGGCCCGGCGGTCTGCGCCGCGCGGGGCCTGCCCTATGTGCAGATCGAGAGCACCCGCGCCACCAGCCGCCTGACCGGCCCCTGGGCGGGATTCGCGCAGGCGGCACATGACGCCTGCGATGTGGCACAGGTCATCTTCTACCTGACAGCCAACGACCTGATCACGCTGGACCGCGAGCGTTTCGGCGCGCAGAAACTGGTCGAACTGCCGCCGTTCCTGCCGCTGGACCAATTGCCGCCCGAAGGTTCGCGGGACGGGCCGATCCTGACGGTGGGCATGATGCGGCAGGGCGACAAGATGGCCTCCTACGGGCTGATCGCCCAGACTCTTCAGTATCTGGACGGCGACTGGAACCTGGAGATTGCCGGGGATGGTCCCGCGCGCCCCGAGATCGAGAGGCTGATGGCGCCGTTCGGATCGCGCGTGCGGTTCCTGGGCCAGCTTGACAGGGCGGCGCTGCAATCGGCCTATGACCGGGCATCGGTCTTTTTCTGGCCGGGGGTCAACGAGGCGTTCGGCATGGTGTATCTGGAGGCGCAGGCCGCCGGCCTGCCGGTGGTCGCGCAGGACAGGCCCGGCGTGCGCGACGTGCTGTTGCCCGGCCCCGCCTATCCGGCACCGGAAGCTGGCGCCGGGGCGCTTGCCGCAGTGTTGAACCAGCTGCGCCGGGACCCGTTGCTGCGCAAGCGGATCGGAGCACTGGCCCGCCGACGTATTTCCGAGCGCCACCTCATCGACATTGCGACCGGTATTTTCTGGCAGGCCGCTGGCCCCTTGATGGAGACCCGTGCATGACCCGACTCGCCTTGCTCCGCCATGGCCACACGGAATGGAACCGCGCCGGCCGCATCCAGGGGCGCAGCGATATTCCGCTGGACGATCAGGCACGGCTGGACCTGTCGGGCCTGGATCTGCCTGCCCCCTGGAACAGGGCGACGCTGTGGTCGAGCCCCCTGCTCCGCGCTGCCGAGACGGCGAGGCTGGTCGCGGGCCGCGAGCCGCAATGCAGCGATGCCCTGATCGAGATGGATTGGGGCGATTGGGAAGGATTGCGCGGCCGTGACCTGCTGGACATACCCGACAGCGGGTTCCGGCATATCGAGGATTGGGGCTGGGACTATCGCCCGCCAGGAGGAGAAAGCCCTGCCGAGCTCTGGTCACGTCTCGCGCCCTGGCTGGCCGGCCTTAAAGGCGACAACCTTGCCGTCTGCCATATCGGTATCATGCGCGTGATCCTGGCCCGCGCTTCGGGGTGGGATTTTGCCGGCCCCGCTCCTTTCCGGGTCAAGCGCAACCGTTTGTTCATTGTCGAGTTTTCGCCCTTGCGCCATGTTGACGATCCGGTGCGCCTGTTGATGCGGGAGGACCGCACGTGAGGGTGATGATCGTGGTGACGCATCTTCTGGGCACCGGACATCTGAGCCGCGCGCTGACCCTAGGCCGCGCCTTTGCCGCGGCCGGACATGTCGTGCGGGTCGTCTCGGGCGGGATGCCGGCGGGGCAGCTGAACGCAGGCGGCGTCGAGTTCGTGCAACTGCCGCCACTGCGATCGGACGGCGTAGACTTTTCCCGCCTTCTGACAACGACAGGAGCCGTGGCCGACGAGGGATTTCTTTCGGACAGGACGGCGGCACTGATCGATGCATTTTCCGATTTCGCGCCTGACGTGCTGATGACCGAACTTTTCCCGTTCGGTCGCCGCAGCCTCAGGGCGGAGTTTCTGGCCTTGCTGGAGGCGGGTCGGGCATCTTCGCCTCGGCCCCTCGTCCTCTGCTCGATCCGCGATATTCTGGCGCCGCCGTCGAAACCGGCCAAGGTCGATGAAACCGATCGGATCATCGGAATGTATTACGACGCGGTCCTTGTGCATTCTGATCCCGTGGCAACCCCGCTGGAGGTCAGTTGGCCGGTCAGCCCCGAACTGGCGGGAAAATTGCGCTATACCGGCTATGTTGCCCCACCCCCGGCGGTGGCCGGCACAGCCGGCGCCGGGGCCGGCGAAATCCTCGTCAGCGCAGGCGGCGGCGCAGTAGGCCAACCCATCTTTCACGCGGCCATCGAGACCGCGCGAAAGATGACCGGCAGGCGCTGGCGCCTGCTGGTCGGCGGCGCTGATGCGTCAGCGCGTGTCACCGAGTTGCAGAGCCTCGCCCACGGTGCGCCGATCATCGTGGAAAATGCCCGCCCCGACTTTCGCGCAATGCTGCAAAATGCAGCCGCCTCTGTGAGCATGTGTGGCTATAACACCGCCCTGGACCTGATGCAGGCCGGCACCCCGGCAGTGCTGATCCCGTTTGACGACGGAAAGGAAGTCGAGCAGGGTTTGCGCGCCCGTGCCCTTGCGCCGCTGCCGGGTTTCGCTGTCATCGAGAGTTCGAAACTGACCGCAGAAACCCTGTCGCAGGCCTTGATCAGCGTCATGGACGCGCCCGCCCGCGATACCACTGCATTGCGGTTCGACGGCGCCGCGGAAACCGTGCGGCTGGTCGAAAGGATGGCAGCGGACCGATGAAACCGGACTGGAAGCCGCTCGACGAAGAACTGGCCCGATGGCACGATAACGGGCTTCGGCTGCGCTTGTGGTGGCGCGACGACGATGCGATCTCGGTAACGCCGGCGCTGAACAGACTGGCTGCACTGGCGACGCGCCTGGGCCTGCCCGTGCATCTGGCGGTGATCCCGGCACTGGTGCGGCCGGACCTGGCCGACTGGGCCGCTTCCCATCCACAGATCGTTCCGGTCGTGCATGGATGGGCACACGAGAACCATGCCCCTGCCAGCGAGAAGAAGGCGGAGTTCCGCCTGCACCGGCCTGTGGAAGACATCGAGGCCGATGCGCGCGCAGGGCTTGCCAGGATGAGCGAGGTTTTCGGCCCGGCCGTGCGTCCGATGTTCGTCCCCCCCTGGAACCGCATAGCGCCGGAGGTCGTGCAGACCTTGCCCGCGCTGGGATACCGTGTGCTGTCGACGGCGACCCCACGCAAGACACCCCTTGCCGCTCCGGGCCTGGAACAGGTGAATACGCATCTCGACCCGATCGACTGGCGTGGCAGCCGCAGCGCCATAGACCCGCAACGCCTGATCAGGCAGATCACGGGGCAATTGGCAGACCGCCGCCAGGGCGATGCCGACAATGACGAACCCTATGGCATCCTGACCCATCACCTGGTCCATGACGAGGCGATCTGGACCGTTGTCGAAGCCCTGATGGAGCGCCTGACATCCGCGCCGTATCATCCCTGGACCGTCGAAAGGAAGGAAGACCGCCAATGAGCAGACTGGATTCGATGCTGCGCCGCCTGACCGCACAGCGGGACGGGTTGAACTGGGCCGCCGAGCAGATCGCCGATTTGCCGGGTGACGTTCTGGACCTTGGCCTGGGCAATGGACGGACCTACGACCACCTGCGCGAGATCCTGCCGGGACGGCGCATCTGGGTGATGGACCGGGTTCTGCAATGCCACCCGTCCTGCACCCCTCCCGAGGCGGATTTCCTGATGGGCGAAGCCGAGCCGATGCTCAGGAAACTGGCTGCGCTCGGCGCACCCATCGTTCTTGCGCATTACGATTTCGGCATGGGGATCAAAGCCGACGATGTCGCAGAGGCTGCCCGACTAAGCCCGCTTCTGGCCCGGGTCATCGTGCCGGGAGGTTTGATCATTTCCGGCCAACCCCTTGAAGGTTTCACGCCGATCAAGGGACCTGAAAGCATTCCCGCGGAACGTTACCTGTTCTACCGCGCCTGATGGGGCTGGTTGTCGTTCGATACAAGCAGATGACCAATTCGCAGCGGTTGCGATCAGAGACGTGCGGCCGGCGCAAGATGTCGTCTCTCCGATCAAGAAATCGCAATGGCGAGCCAACGCAGCGCGAGAGTCTTCAGCATCTTGCCACTGACGTGCAGGACAAGGGCTGCGGCTGCGACCCAAGGGCAGGCATGGATTTCACAAGGAAGATGGCAGGGGCAGCAGGGTTCGAACCCGCGACCTACGGTTTTGGAGACCGTCGCTCTACCAGCTGAGCTATACCCCTATCGTGGCGATGGAGATATGTCAGGCGGACGGCGGACTCAAGACCCTTTTTCGCGAGGGCGGAGCAAAAAAGATCGGGACAAAGCCGTTGCACGGCCTGTCCGGTCCGGTATGACGGTCGTGATCGGAAACAAGGGTGCCGGGATGAGCCTTCGCAAGAAACTTGCCGACAGCGAAACCGTGCTGAACTGGGCCGCGCGGCGGATCGCCTCCTATATCCGCATGGTTCACCGCAATACCCGGTGGCAGCGGATCGGCTATGAGGAGCTGGACCGGCTCGCGGCGGCGGGTGAACCGGTGATCGTGGTTTTGTGGCATCAGCGTCTGGCACAATCACCCTATTTCTTTCCGCTGGACAAGGGACGGATCTGCTCCATCACATCGGCGGCACGTGCCGGCAGCATGGTCGGCCGGGTGCAGAAGCTGTTCGGAATGGACACGATCGCGATGTCGAGCCACAAGCGCCATGTGGCGTTGTCGCGCGAGGTGCTGGGGCTGATGAAGCAGGGGATCTCGATCGGCATCGCGGCGGACGGACCGCGCGGGCCCGAGCGGGTGTCTTCGACGGTGCCGCTGGTGTGGGCGCGAACCTCGGGAAAACGGGTGTTCGGGATCACCTATTCGGTCCGGCATGGGCGCGAACTGGGCAGTTGGGACCGGTTGCTGCTGCCACGCCCCTGGCGCAACGAAGGCGTTTTCCTGTGCCGAGAATGGACCGATCAGGTGCCGCGCAAGGCGTCTGACGAAGAATTCGAGAGGCTGCGCCAGAGCCTTGAGAGGCACATGAACGAGATCACGGCCGAAGCGGACAGGATGGTCGGGCGAACGCCCTGGTCGGCCTCGACCTGACCCGAAGCAAGACCTGGTTTCGGATCAGGAACGTCAAGATGTAGCCGACCCCGGTGGAACAGTTCCTGACGAGACAGTTCAATGCAGCCTGTTCACGCGGCGCTGCATCCTTGCGCACTGGGCGATTGACCCGCAGATAGCCTGAAAGATCCTGGAGAGGTGTTTCGTGTTGAGAAGCGGCATTCGACTCACTCCTGTTGAACTGGAACTGACCACATCCTGACCTTACGCACGCAATTCGCTTGTGACCTGAATCACGGTCTCCGCAAGTTTTCGCCGCGGGATGCGGGTCCGAGATTTTTCGGCGAAAAATCTCCGGGTGCGTGGTCCCGGCGGGTGAGAAAAAGGCCGCCCCGGTGGGGCGGCCTTCGCTTTGGTGTGTCACCGTGTTGCTTCCGGCAGATTTTCCTGTGGAAAATCGCCTGCCGCAACCAGGCGCGGCAAGCGCGCCTTATTCGATGATTTTGGAAACCACGCCGGCGCCGACGGTGCGGCCGCCTTCGCGGATGGCGAAGCGCAGGCCGTCTTCCATCGCGATCGGCGCGATCAGCTCGACGGTGAAGCCCACGTTGTCGCCCGGCATCACCATCTCGGTGCCTTCGGCCAGCGTCACGGTCCCGGTCACGTCGGTGGTCCGGAAGTAGAACTGCGGACGGTAGTTCGCGAAGAAC
>NZ_FMZV01000016.1 GCF_900101475.1 Ruegeria marina
CGATTATACCGGGGCAGCGGCGCTGCTGGGCAGCTTGCCGAAAGCTGACTGGTTGCTCGCGGATCGCGGTTATGATGCCGATTGGTACCGAGAAGCATTGAAAGACAAGGGGATAAAGGTCTGCATCCCGGGCCGAAAGTCCCGCAAGAAGACGGTCAAGTACGACAAGCGCCGATACAAACGCCGGAACCGGATCGAGGTCATGTTTGGACGCCTGAAAGACTGGAGACGCGTCGCGACCCGATACGACCGATGCCCGGAAACCTTCTTCTCAGCCATCGCTCTCGCCGCAACCGTTTTGTTCTGGCTATGAAAAAGAACGAGTCTGGAGCCTAATCGAGACTAGGCAGGCAAGCGAAAACCAGGACTCAGCCCTTGCGATTTCCGCGACGAGGGCCTCTCATGTCGCGGAAGTCGCAATTGTCGCAACCCCTCTGCCACGAAAACAAGAAATTGCGAGTGCTGACACTGCTAGCTTGGATGCTTCGTTGTACTGCGTATCCGTTGTAGTAGGGAATCCAATCATCTGCTTGCACCTATCTGCGCAACTATGCGCTGCTCAGCGCGACGGGAAGCTATAGACCAGCCCGACTCGACACCACGTGTTGGTCGATAATACCGCCGCCTCGGGAGGGGGAGCCCCATTAATCACACCCACTGGCAACCGCTTCATAGATAGGCGGCTGGCGTCCCTGCTTGAACAGCTGGGTAAGACCACGCCCGGAATTTAGACTCGCGTACGAGTGAACGACCATGGTTCCGCACTTCGAACTGCGACAAAAGTCCGTCAAGAAGTGTGCTGCCTGAGTGAATTTCGAGTCACTTACGAGAAAAGGGCCCGCGCAAGCGACCGGTGTATCGAGGGCCAACACCGGGCCGTAGCAGAAAGCGTGAGGCGCGAGAGTGGCTGAAAGCTCGGAAGGAACTGGCGTACCGAACCTGATTGCCTTTCAATCACGGCTGATCATTTACAGGCGCGTTTCTTGGGATCGCTATCCAGGCAAGTTCCGTGAAAATCCGAGGTAAGCCGCGTCAATGTGGGGGATTTAGTGGGGGATGCATTCAATTATTTCGCCGAATTTCCATTATAATTCAATAATATATAAAGAAATGGTGGCGGAGCCGATGGGATTCGAACCCACGAGACGGTTTCCCGCCTACTCCCTTAGCAGGGGAGCGCCTTCGACCACTCGGCCACAGCTCCGCTGACCCGTTTATGGATTTCGTGGGATGAGGACAAGGGCGAATTTGGTGACAATCCGGTCGCGCTGCAAAAATCTCACCTTTCGGGCGACTCTTCCCCCGGGACCGCAAGCGTCGACATGCTGGCCGAGACCTGCTCCAGAAATTGCGCCCCGATGGCCGAGATCGGGCGGCCACGTGCGGTCACGATGATGATATCCAGCAGGATGCGCGGAACGAAACGGCGCAGCACATATCCCTGCTGCGGATCGGTCGCGACCGTGAACGGGTCGACCAGCGTGACCCCCAACCCCTGTTTCACCAGGTTCAGCGCATTTCGGAACAGATCGGTCTGGCAGCGGATGCGCAAGGTCGCACCCTCGTTGTGAAAGGCTTCGCGGACGCGCCGGGTGACCATGTGGTCGGCGCCCATCACGATGAAGGACTGATCGTCCAGCAGAGAGGGCGTCAGCATCTCGTGCCTCGCCAGCGGGCTGTGTTCGGGCAGGGCGCAGAGGATCTCGAAGGAAAACGGCTTGGCTTCCAGCCCGTCGTGGCGCAGGGGAAGCTCGCAGATGCCGATCTCGAACAGGCCCGCCATCACCCATTCCTGGATCTTGGCGGAGTATTGCGACTGAAAGGCCACCGTCAGGTTCGGCTTGCCGGCGGCGAAACGCGCGATCTCACCGGGCATGAAGCCGAAGGCCATCGCGTGATTGGTGGCCACCTGCAACTGCCCGGCCTTCTGGTTTTGCAGGTCGACCACCGCCTGGTTCACATGCACCAGCCCGCGCATCACGGTATCGATCTCGTCGTAAAGCACCATCGCCTCGGGTGTCGGCAGCAGCCGGCCACGGTTGCGTTCGAACAGCTTCAGCCGTGTGCGCCGTTCCAGTTGGGCCAGGAGGTTCGAGATCGCCGGCTGCGACACGCCCAGCAACTCGGCGGCGCCGGTTACGGTGCCGGTCTCGATGATGGCATGAAAGGCCTGATAGTGGCGGAAATACGAGGTCATATTACCCAAATCATCACCTGAAATGATACCTTATGCAAATATTAGTATTGGAAATGATGAAAAACCTCTCGCACACTTCCCATAGGTCATCGGGGAGATCGCATGAGCGCGCTTGACCAGAAAATCATTGGTTTCGATCTGTGGCAGCTTGCCTTGCCGGTGGTTTCCGCCCGGGATCATGGGATCGGACGAGTCGAAGGAGCCTGCGAGATTGTCGTCCTGCGCCTGACCGCCGAAGGCGGCGCCGAAGGGTTCGGCGAGGCGTCCCCCTGGTCCGTCTTCACCGGCACGCCCGAGGCAAGTCATGCCGCACTCGACCGGTACCTGCGGCCCCTGGTTCTGGGGCGCCGGGTCGGCGACCGCGCCCTGATCATGGAGCAGGCGGCCCAGGCCGTCGCCCATTGCACCGAGGCCAAGGCGGCGCTTGAGAGCGCGTTGCTCGACCTGATCGGACAGATCTCGGCTCTGCCGGTATGGGCGCTGCTGGGCGGCAAGTGTCGTGACACCATTCCGCTCAGTTGTTCCATCGCCAATCCGGATTTCGATCAGGATATCGCCCTGATGGAACGTCTGCGGGACGATGGCGTCGGGTTGATCAAGCTCAAGACCGGATTCAGGGACCATGCTTTCGACATCATGCGACTGGAACGGATCGCCCGCGACTTTCCCGAATTCGGGGTGCGCGTGGACTACAATCAGGGTCTGGGCATCGAACAGGCGATCCCGCAGGTGCTGGATGTCGCCCGTTTCCGCCCCGACTTCATCGAGCAGCCGGTGCGGTTTCATCATTTCGACATGATGGCGCGGCTGCGCGGCCTGATCGACGTGCCGCTGCTGGCCGACGAAAGCGTGTTCGGCCCCGAGGATATGGTGCGCGCGGCGCGCGAGGGCATTTGCGATGGCGTTTCGGTCAAGATCATGAAATCCGGCGGCCTGTCACGCGGACAGACGGTGGCGCGCATCGCCGGGGCAAACGGGCTGATGGCCTATGGCGGCGACATGTTCGAAGCGGGGCTTGCGCATCTGGCCGGCACCCACATGATCGCCGCGACGCCCGAGATCACGCTGGGCTGCGAGTTTTACCAGGCCAGCTATTACCTGAAGGAGGATATCCTGGAGACTCCGTTCCAGGTTCGAAACGGGCAGGTCGTGGTGCCCGATGGCCCCGGACTGGGCGCGCGGCCTGATCTGGGCAGGCTCGACCATTACGCGGTAAGGAAACCGGGATGACAGCGCCGCGTTCAATACGCCGTGGCGGCGCGGGCGGCCTGGTCGTACTGGCCCGACATCAGTCGCAGCATGGCCGAAAGACGGCTCATCTGGTCGGGCTCGATGCCCGCATCCTTCATCGCAGCCAGCAACAGGTCCTCGCGGATCTCGCGGTAGCGGTCGCAGGCCGCGCGGCCCTCGTCCGTGGTCTCGACTGTCTTTTCCTTGCCCAGCCGTCCTTCGGTGACCAGCCCCAGCTTGCTGAGCTTCTTGATCGCGTAGTTGACGGTATGGGTGTCCTCGACATTCAGCACCAGGCAGATGTCGGCCAGCTTCTTGGGGCGGTCGCGGTGCCGCACCGTGTGCAGCACCAGCACGTCCAGCGAAGACAGTTCGGGATAACCCGACGCCGCCATCGCCCGCACCGTCCAGCGGCCAAAGGCGTGGCCCGCGATGATCAGGCCGAATTCGAATTCGGAAACTTCCGGAAAGCTGCCCGCCGCCAGATGTGCCGAAGAGACTACCGGACCAAGATTGGAGTGTGACATGGGGCAAGACTACCTGACGATAAAAACATGTCAACAATTTGTTGACGATTTGTCATTGTGTGTCATGCTTCCACGAATGGAATCGGTCAGCCGCTCTTTGGGTAAGGGTCGGGAGGCGAAATGAACGAGACCGCAAAGACCATCGCTATCATCGGCGCCGGCATTGTCGGCGTATCAACCGCGATCTGGCTGCAACGCGACGGCCACCGGGTGATCCTGATCGACCGCGCCGGCCCGGCCGAGGGCACATCCTTTGGCAACGGCGGCGTGCTGGCCTCTTGCTCGATCGTGCCGGTGACAGGGCCGGGCCTGATCGCCAAGGCGCCGGGCATGCTGTTCAGCCCGAACCAGCCCCTGTTCCTGCGGTGGGGGTATCTGCCGCGCCTGGCGCCGTGGTTGATCAAGTATCTTGGCCATGCCAATGCCGCCGCCGCCACCCACACTGCGACAGCGATGGCGCAAATCGTCGGAGACAGCCTGGCCGACCACCTTGCGCTGGCGCAGGGGACGGGGGCCGAGAAATGGGTGGTGCCGTCGGATTACCTGTTCATCTACAACGACCGTGCCCATTACCATGACGATGCCTTTGGCTGGGGTCTGCGGCGGCAGAACGGGTTTGTCTGGGACGAGATGGAGGGAGCCGAGTTCCGCGCCTATGACCCGGTGTTCTCAGACGATCTGCGGTTTGCCGTGCGGCTCAAGGATCATGGCCGCATCGCCGATCCGGGCCAGTACGTCAAGGATCTTGCCGCCCATGTGGTGGCGCAGGGCGGGCAGCTGATCACTGCGGCGGTCGAGGATATCGTGCGCGAGAATGGCCGCGTCACCGGCGTGCGGGCCGGGGGGCAGACCATCGCCTGTGATGCCGCCGTAGTGGCCACCGGCGTCTGGTCCGGGCCGCTGGCCAAGAAACTGGGCCTCGACGTGCCGCTCGAATCCGAGCGCGGTTATCATATCGAATTCTGGAACCCGAATTTCATGCCGAAATCGCCGGTCATGGTGGCAGCGCGCAAATTTGTCGCCACTCCGATGGAGGGACGTTTGCGGCTGGCCGGTGTCGTCGAGTTCGGAGGTCTTGACAACGGCCCGTCCAAGGCGCCGATCGACCTGCTCAAACGCAGCGCCGCCGCTGTTTTCCCAGGCCTCAAGGCCGATGAGGTGACCGAATGGATGGGGCATCGCCCCGCGCCTGCGGATTCGATTCCGGTGATCGGCGAGTTGCCGCATATCAAAGGCGCCTATACCGGCTTTGGCCACCATCACGTGGGGCTGACCGGCGGGCCGAAAACAGGCCGCATCCTGGCTCAACTGATCTCGGGTCGACAACCGAATGTTGACCTGACCGCCTATTCCCCGGCACGCTATGCGAAGTCGGGGCAACAATAAGAAACCAAACCGATCCAACAAAAACAGGGAGACTGAAATGCTGAAAATGAAACACCTGCTGGCGGCAACCGCCCTGACTGCGGCCTCGGCCCTGTCGGCGAGCGCCGAAACCTGGGACATGCCGCTGGCCTATGCGGCGTCCAACTTCCATTCCGAAAACGCGGCTGAGTTTGCCACCTGCGTCAAGGACAAGACCGGCGGCGCGATGGAGATCGTGACCCATCCGTCCGGCTCGCTGTTCGCCGGCAATGACATCAAGCGCGCGATCCAGACCGGCCAGGCGCCGATTGGCGAACGCCTGATCTCGGCGCACCAGAACGAGAACCCGATCTTCGGTATCGATTCGATCCCGTTCCTGGCTACCTCCTTTGGCGCGCACGAGCAGCTGTGGGAAGTCGCAGGTCCAAAAGTGGCCGAGATCCTGGCACAGCAGAACCTCGTTTATCTCTACTCGGTGCCCTGGCCGCCGCAGGGCCTCTATTTCAAGAAGCCGGTCGAAAGCGTGGCCGACATGAAGGGGATCAAGTTCCGCTCCTATTCGACCGCAACCGCCCGCATGGCGGAACTGACCGGCATGTTGCCGGTGCAGGTCGAAGCGGCCGAACTCAGCCAGGCGCTGGCAACCGGCGTGGCCGAAAGCTTCATCTCGTCGGGTGCGACCGGCTATGACCGCAAGGTCTGGGAACACCTGACCCATTTCTACGAAGTGGATGCCTGGTTGCCGCGCAACATCGTGTTTGCCAACAAGGATGCCTGGGATGGGCTGAGTGTCGAAACCCAGTCGGCGATGCGGGATTGTGCCGCCACCGCCAAGGCCAACGGTCTGCAACGGTCCAAGGACTATACCCAGTTCACGCTGGACGGTCTGAAAGCTGGCGGCATGACCGTGGGTCCGGCTGGTGCCAACCTCGTCGCCGAACTGAAGGCGATCGGCGAGACCATGACCGCCGAGTGGCTGGAAAGCGCGGGCGATGAAGGCCGTGCTGTCGTCGACGCGTACAAGGCGAAAAATTAACCTCCAACGGGCGGAGGCCGCATCCCGCGGCCTCCGATCTGCTGAAACCACAAGGGGGCAGGGGCATGGGTTCTTTGCGCCGCGGGCTTGACGCGCTCTACACAGCCGGGGGTGTCGTCGCCGCTTTCTTCACAATCACGATCCTGGCGATCATCGTGCTACAGATGCTGGCACGCTGGACCGGGTCCACCTTTCCGGGCGCGGCTGACTATGCCGGCTATTGCATGGCGGGCGCGTCGTTCTTTGCCTTTGCCTATGCGCTCAACCATGGCGCCCATATCCGCGTGTCGCTGTTGCTGAGCAAGATGGGCCGCTGGCGGTACTGGGGTGAGCTGTGGTGCTTCGCCGTCGGGACTGCCGCCTCTACCTTCCTGGCGCGCTACGCCATCAAGGTGACGGTGGAAAGCCACCGCTTCAAGGACGTGAGCCAGGGCCAGGACGCAACCCCGCTATGGATTCCGCAGTCCATCATGGCGATCGGCGCGGTGCTGCTGGCGATCTGCTTCTGGGATCACCTGATCCGTCTGATCTTCACCGGAAACCACGGGATCCGCGAAGATCTCGTGGACCAGAGCCACGCGGAGTAGGGACATGGAACAACTGATCCCGATTGCACTGTTTCTCTTCGTCCTGTTCCTGCTTCTGGGGTCCGGCGTCTGGGTTGGCCTCGCGCTGCTGGGCGTCGCCTATGTGGGGATGGAACTCTTCACCTCGCGCCCAACGGGCGACGCGATGATCACGGTGATCTGGCGCTCGGCCTCCAGCTGGACGCTGACTGCCCTGCCGCTCTTCATCTGGATGGGCGAGATACTCTATCGAACGCGATTATCCGAGGACATGTTCCGCGGCCTGTCGCCCTGGATGGCGCGTTTGCCGGGCGGGCTGGTACATACCAACATCGTGGGTTGCACGGTCTTTGCCGCGGTCTCGGGCTCCTCGGCGGCGACGTTGACCACCGTGGGCAAGATGTCGATCCCCGAGTTGCGCAAGCGGCAATACCCCGAGCGCATGGTGATCGGCACGCTGGCGGGCGCGGCCACGCTGGGGCTGATGATCCCGCCGTCGCTGACGCTGATTGTCTACGGCGTCACCATCAATGAATCCATCACCAAGCTGTTCTTCGCGGGCATCCTGCCCGGGCTGGTGCTGGCACTGATGTTCATGACCTATGTGGCGATCTACTCCAGGGTGTCGTCGAGCTGGAACCCTTCGCCCGAACCGCGGATGAGTTTCTGGGAAAAGGTGCAGAACTCGCGCTTCCTGATCCCGGTCATGCTGCTGATCATCGTCGTGATCGGCTCCATGTACCTGGGCTTTGCCACTGCGACAGAAGCGGCGGCCTTCGGCGTGATTGGCGCGCTGGTGCTGGCGGCGGGGCAGGGGTCGCTCAACTGGGGGACCTTTACCGAAAGCCTGATGGGCGCGGTGCGCACGTCGGCGATGATCGCGCTGATCCTCGCGGGCGCGGCCTTCCTCTCGCTCAGCATGGGGTTCACCGGCCTGCCACGCGGCCTGGCCGACCTGATCGCCAGTTTCGAACTCACCCGGTTCGAACTCCTCATGGTGCTCTTGGTGTTCTACATCATCCTGGGCTGTTTCCTCGACGGTATCTCCTCGGTGGTGCTGACCATGGCGGTGGTCGAGCCGATGATCCGCGAGGCGGGGATCGACCTGATCTGGTTCGGCATTTTCATCGTGGTGGTGGTCGAGATGGCGCAGATCACGCCGCCGATCGGGTTCAACCTGTTCGTGCTGCAAGGCATGACCGAGCATCAGATGGGGTTCATCGCCCGCGCCGCGATCCCGATGTTCCTGATCATGGTGTTGATGGTCTTCGTGCTCATCGCCTTCCCGGACCTGGCCACATGGCTACCCGAGAACATCAGGTCCCGACCCAGCTGACGATAGTGGCCCAAGGGGAACGGCAGGATGCAACAGGCGCTGGCCTTCATCGCCCGGCATGGCAAGCTCGGCCTCATCGCGGGTCTGGTTGCCGGGCTTGCCCTGCCGGGGGTGGCGGCCGCTATGCGGCCGTGGATTCCGGAACTGGTGGCCTTCCTGCTGTTCCTCACCGCCTTTCGCATCGGCCCGGTCGATGCGGC
Organism: Ruegeria marina; assembly: GCF_900101475.1. GTDB lineage: Bacteria > Pseudomonadota > Alphaproteobacteria > Rhodobacterales > Rhodobacteraceae > Ruegeria_B > Ruegeria_B marina. The sequence goes on from NZ_FMZV01000016.1 coordinate 8,458, forward strand.
GGGCAAGCTCAACGATCTGACCCGCACCGCCCGCGCGGTGCTGGTCCTGCAACTGGCGCTGCCGCTGGGATTCCTGCTGCTGCTCAAGCTCTTCGGCCTGCCGATGACGCCGCTGGCACTGGCCGCCGCGCTGGTGCTGGCGGCCCCGTCGGTCACCGGCTCGGCGAATTTCACCATCCTGCTGGGTCATGACCCGGCCCCGGCGCTGCGGCTTCTGATCCTTGGCACCGCGCTGTTGCCGCTGACGTCGATCCCGGTGTTCTGGCTGCTGCCCGAGTTCGGCGACCTGGCCGCTGTTCTGGGCGCCGCGCTGCGGTTGCTGGGGGTGATAATGGCCGCTGCGGGCTTGGGTTTTGTCCTGCGTCACTGGGGCGCGCGTCATCTCTCGGATCTCAACCGCCGGGCTGTCGACGGGCTGACGGTCATTGCGCTCGCCGTGGTCGTCGTGGCGCTGATGTCGGCGATCCGGCCCGCGCTGGCCGAGCGTCCGGCCGAACTGGCCTTCTGGCTGGCCGCGGCCTTCGGGATCAATTTCGGCTCGCAGCTCCTGTGTTACACTGTGCTGCGCGCCACCGGACGGCCCGACCCGGTGCCGACCTCGATCGTGGCGGGCAACCGCAACTTCGCGCTGTTTCTCGTGGCCCTGCCACCCGAGGCGACCGACCCGCTCCTGATCTTCCTGGGATGCTACCAGTTTCCCATGTACCTGACCCCGACCCTGATGCGAAGGCGCTATGACCTGCTCTGATCCCTTTCCCCTGATCCGCACCGTCGGCCTCGATGGCATGCTCGTCACTTTTGCCGACACCATGACCGAGCCGTCGAACCGCGCAGCGCTGGCCTTTCGCGGCGCGCTGCATGAGGCCGGGTGGGAGGGCGTGGTGGAAAGCTCGACTTCGCTTGCGTCGGCCTATCTGCGCTTCGATCCGCTGCGCCTGAGCCATGCAGAGCTGCGGGAACGCCTTGCCGCCCTGCTGGCCGAGCGTGACTGGTATGCCGCGCCGCTGCCGTCGGGCCGCAGGTTGTGGCGGGTGCCCACGGTCTACGGCACCGATCTCGCCCCGCAACTCGAAGATGCCGCCGCCGCCGCCGGTCTGGACCCGGACGAGGCGGTGCGCCGCCTGAGCCAGTCCCGCGTGCGGGTGCTAACCATCGGCTTTGCGCCCGGCCAGCCCTATCTTGGCCCGCTTGCGCCCGAGTTCGACATACCCCGCCTGCAACAGCTGACCCCGATGGTGCCCGAGGGCGCGCTGGTCTGCGCCATTCGCCAGCTCATCGTCTTTGCCGGGCCCACGCCCACCGGCTGGCGCCATATCGGCCAGACCGCGTTCCGCTGCTTCCGTCCGGGGATGGAGCCGACATTCGCGCTCAATCCCGGCGACGAGATGATATTCGAACCCATCGAACGCGCCGAGCTGGACCATATCCGCGCCCATGACGAGGACGGCACCGGCGGCGCCACGGTCGAGGAGATCGCGGCATGAGCCTGATCGTCCGCCGCATCGGCCCGGCCTGCACGATCCAGGACCAGGGGCGCGAAGGGTACCTGGACCAGGGCCTGTCCCGCTCGGGCGCGGCCGACCTGCGCGCGCTCTACGAAGGGGCCGCGCTGCTCCGCCAGACACCCGACCTCGCCGCGTTGGAAATGGCCGGCATGGGCGGTGAGTTCGAGGCCACCGCCCCCCTGCGCATCGCGCTGACCGGCGCGCCGATGCAGGCCAGCATCGATGGCAGCCCGGTCGCCTGGAACGCCTCGCACGCGCTGGCCAAGGGGCAGCGGCTGAGCATCGGCGCGGTGCTGCGCGGCGGCTATGGCTACCTCCACCTGGGCGGCGGTATCGCGACCGAGCCCTTCCTCGGCTCGCGCTCGACCCATCTGGCGGCCCGCGTCGGCCGCGCTGTGGCGGTGGGCGATGCGCTGGAGGCCGGCCCGGACAAGGGCGAGGCGGGCATGAAGATCGCCGCTGACGACCGGTTCGGCGGCGGCACCTTGCGGGTGGTAGCCAGTTTCCAGACTGCGCTTTTCGATGCTGAAACCCTGGCCCGGTTCGAGGCGACCGGGTTCCGCCGTGGCCCGCGCGCCAATCGGATGGGCATGCAGCTCGACAGCGACGGGCCGGGCTTTGCCGCCAAGGGTCAGCTCAACATCCTGTCCGAGGTGATCTCTCCCGGCGACATCCAGATGACCGGCACCGGCAACCCGTTCATCCTGCTGCCCGAATGCCAGACCACCGGCGGCTATCCCCGCATCGCGACCGTGCTGCCCTGCGACTTGCCGCGCGCGGCGCAGACACCGCCGGGCGGTGCGGTGCGCTTTCATTTCGTGCCGCTCGACGAGGCGGTCGCCCTGCACGCCGCCTGGCTCAAGGATCTCGGCCGGTTGCCCACCCGCGTCGAGCCGCTGGTGCGGGACCCGGATGACATTCCAGACCTTCTGTCCTACCAACTGATCGGCGGCGTCGTGTCCGCCAACGACTGAGGAGCATACCATGACCCGAGTGGACCTGAACGCCGACATGGGCGAAAGCTTTGGCCCCTGGAAAATGGGTGATGACGACAGTCTGCTGAAGATCATCACCTCGGCCAATATCGCCTGTGGCTTTCACGCCGGCGACCCGGATGTGATGGCGAAAACCATGGCGCTTGCGGCGGAAAACGGGGTGGGCATCGGTGCGCATCCCGGGTTTCCCGACCTGCAAGGTTTCGGTCGGCGCAACATGAAGGTGCCGCATGCCTCTCTGCGCAACATGGTGCGCTACCAACTGGGCGCGGCGCTGGGCATGGCCCGCGCGGTGGGGGCCGAAGTTCGGCATCTGAAATTGCACGGGGCGCTTGCCAACATGTGCTCGGTCGATCAGGACATGGCGCGCGCCTGTTACCAGGGCGCGCTGGACGTGGACCCGGACATCATCATCATGGTGCTGGCGGTCACCAAACAGGAACAAGCTGCGCGCGAACTGGGCTGCAAATGGGTCGGCGAGATCTTTGCCGACCGCGCCTATAACGACGATGGAACGCTGGTCGACCGGTCACTGCCCGGCGCGGTGATCCATGATCCAGAGGTGGCCGGGCCGCGCATTCTCGAGATGGTAAGCGCCGGCGCCATCATCACCGAAAGCGGCAGGCACCTGGAAACCTCGATCGACACGATCTGCCTGCACGGCGACGGGCCGACCGCCGTCCAGATCGCCCGCTCTGTCCGCAGCTGTCTCGAAGAGGGCGGGGTCGAGGTAAAGGTTTTCGAAAGATAAGGAATTTCGGGAAATACCGAAAAAGCCCGAGTTCCACCAAATGAAAAGGCCGTGGCTTGGGTCCACGGCCAATTCACGAGGTAATCGGTCTTTGGTCTACGAAGGTCCGATCATGAAACAGGGTACATTCCTTGCGGTGAGGCGGCGGCAGGCCAGATCGGCCTGATCCCGGGTCATGCCCTGAAAGGTGGCCTCGAACCCCTTGGAGGATTGGTTGACCTTGCGCAGGGTTCCGTCGAGCGTGTTGATCTCGGCCAGAGCGGTACGCAACAGCACCTTTTCCGCATCATAACGGCTGGAATAACGTCCAATGTTGATGCCCCAAAGGTGGCCGCCGGAGGTGGACAGGCGGGTGACGACCTCGCGTTCGGCCTCGGCGGTTTCGATCTCGGCCAAGTCCGTTGTGGCAGATGCCATGACCAGGTTCTCGGGTCGCATTGTCGGGCGGACATCGGGCGCGGCTGCGGAACGCCGTTCGATTTCTGCTGCGGTTGTCTCGGCGGTGACACCCTTTGCCTCGGCCATCGCTGCGCTGATCCCGGCCTGGATGCGGTTTTCGTCCTGGCGCGCGGTTTCCGCGACGGCCTGGGCGACCACGGTCGCGATCTGGCCGCCGGGGCGGGCCATCGGCCGCAGGCTGCTGCCGGGCGCGCCGGCGACACGCACGGTTTTCGAACCGGTCTCGGCGGCTGGAAGGTTGTCGTTCCCGGCATAGAGCGGAATGCCGGGTGCACGGATCGGGGCGCGTGCGGGGGCCTTGCGGAACCCGAGATCGAGCAATTCGGCCACCTTGGCGTTGCGCGCCGTGCTTGACTTGCCGCCGAACACGGTGGCGATCACCCGCTTGTCGCCACGCTTGGCCGAGGCCACGAGGTTGAAACCCGCCGCCTGGGTATAGCCGGTCTTGATCCCGTCCGCGCCTTCGTAGGCGTCCAGCAGGCGGCGGTTGGTATTGGCTACCGTCTTGATGCCGGCGCTGGTCTCGCGCCGCGAGAACAGGTTGTAATATTGCGGATAGTCGTACAGCAGATGCCGCCCGAGAATGGTCATGTCCTGGGCGGTGCTGAGGTGGCCTGCCTCGGTCAGGCCGTGGGCGTTCTTGAACGTGGTGCGTGTCATGCCCATCGCCGCTGCGGTCCGGGTCATGCGGCGGGCAAAGGCGGCCTCAGACCCCGATATCGCGATGCCGATGGCGGTGGCGGCGTCATTGGCGGACTTGATCGCCGCCGCCCGCACCAGGTAGCGGAAGGCGATCTTCTGCCCAGCCCGGAGTCCCAGCTTCGACGGCGGCTCGTTGGCGGCCTGCTGGGGGATCCGGATCTCGGTGTCCATGGTCAGTTCGCCGTTCCGCACCGCCTCGAACGCGATGTAGAGCGTCATCATCTTCGTCAGCGACGCCGGGTGCAGCTGGGTGTTTGCGTTCTGGGAGTGCAGCACCTCTCCCGTTCGGGCGTCCATCACCATGGCCGCATAGGGCGCGGCGCGTGCAAACGAAGCCAGCGACAGCATCACGACTACCGCAAGGAAAAGGAGTAAGCCCATAAGGGCCGGCATTTTTTGCCGAACCTGCACGATCATTGCCTCTGTCTGCCTCGGGCCGCCGGTTTCCGGCTGGCGCATTTTTCTCTTTGGAACAGGCTAACACAGCATATTCGCAAAATAAACCCGCCAGCTTTGCCCTTTGGCAGATTTTCCTGAAGGGGTATGACCCAGATCTAGCGGTCGGTTCGACGGTAGCCGCGATACAGGCGATTTTCCCAAGAATGTAGCCCGGCCGACAGGAGTCTAACGGTCCTGTCTCGTGACTCGGTTCATGCGCGGTGCAGTTTCGCGACCAGGCGGTCAGCCAATGGCCGTGACCAGTTCAGCCAGGGCGCCAAGATCGGGCAGGCTGTGAAAGCGGCGTTTGTCTCCGGGTGGATCAGCCTTTTCGATCTCCCATTCCAGCCCGTGCGGCACATGCACGCCCCAACTGCCGGCCTCGATCGGCGCCAGCACGTCCGAGCGCATGGAATTGCCCACCATCATCGCGCGTTCCGCCCCCTCGCCATGGCGGTCAAAGACGGTGCGATAGGTGCGGGCGGTCTTTTCCGAGACGATCTCGACCCCGTGGAACAGGTCACCCAGGCCCGATTGCGCCAGCTTGCGTTCCTGGTCGATCAGGTCGCCCTTGGTGATCAGCAGCACGCGGTGGGTTTCGGCCACCGCCTCGACCGCGGCGCGTGCGTGCGGCAACAACTCGATCGGATGCGCCAGCATCTCTTGCCCGGCGGCGATCAGTTGCCGGATCACGGCGGCGGGCACCCGGTCCTCGGTCACCTCGATGGCGGTTTCGATCATCGACAGGGTAAAGCCCTTTACCCCATAGCCATAGTGGCGGATGTTGCGACGCTCGGCGGCAAGAAGCCGATCCATCAGATGGTCGGACTCGGCGAAATCGGCCAGCAGACCGGCGAAATGCGCCTGGGTCATCTGGAAGAACCGTTCGTTGTGCCAGAGCGTGTCGTCGGCGTCGAAACCGACCGTCGTCAGATTTCGGTTCATCTGTCGCGTTTTCTTTCTCTTTTCCATTTCTGCGCTAAGATTATATAAGCTTGCGACCCAACCGAAGCCGGAATCGGATATGCGACCCCTATGACCGCACTACCGCACATGATGTCGGACAAGCACGATCAGGACAACGATGCCTCGGTCCTGCTGGAAACGCGCCCTAAGACCAAGCGCCCGCCGCTCTACAAGGTGCTGCTGCTGAACGACGATTACACGCCGATGGAATTCGTCGTGCATGTGCTGGAGCGGTTCTTTGGCATGAACCACGCACAGGCGTTCGAGATCATGCTGACCGTGCACAAGAAAGGCGTTGCGGTGGTCGGCGTGTTCAGTCACGAGATTGCCGAGACCAAGGTGGGGCAGGTGATGGATTTCGCCCGCCGCCACCAGCACCCGTTGCAATGCACCATGGAGAAAGAGGACTGACGGCCAAGGCCGCCTGCCCCTCGGGAACGGAAATCAACCATGTCCTCTCGTCTCGAGTTGGCCCTTGCCTCGGGTCTTGTCCTGAGCCCGCCCCTGTCGGTTCTGGGGCCGACCCCTGCGCAAGACCTGTCGGCCCTGCCCGATGGCACGCAGGTGGTGCAGCCGTTCCGACCCCATCACGACCATTTCGCGGGCCAGGGCTTTGACACGGTGGCGCGGTCGGACGCGCCCTGTGCGGACGCTATCGTGTTCCTTCCGCGTGCCAAGGCGCAGGCGCGCGCGATGGTGGCCGACGCCTGCCGCCGGGCCTCGGGTCTGGTGGTGGTGGACGGGGCCAAGACCGATGGCATCGACAGCCTGCTCAAGGACATCCGCAAGCGGGTGACGGTCGAGGGGCCGCTGTCCAAGGCGCATGGCAAGATCTTCTGGTTCCGGGCCGACGAGGCCGATTTTTCCGACTGGGCCGCGCCCGAGGCGCAGGACGTGGGCGGGTTCCGCACCGCGCCCGGCGTGTTTTCCGCCGACGGGATCGACCCGGCCTCGGCCCTGCTGCTGGCCGCGCTGCCGAAGAAGCCCGGCAAGGTGATTGCCGATCTGGGGGCCGGATGGGGGTATCTCTCGGCCGGGCTGCTGGCGCGCGAGGGGGTCAGGACCGTGCATCTGGTCGAGGCCGATCATGCGGCGCTGGACTGCGCCCGGGCGAATGTGGACGACTCGCGCGCGCAGTTTCACTGGGCCGACGCGCTGACGTGGAAAGCGCCCGAGAATATCGACACGGTGGTGATGAACCCGCCGTTTCACACCGGCCGCGCCGCCGAGCCGGAACTGGGCCAAGGATTTATCGCGGCCGCGGCGCGGGTGCTGGTCGCCTCGGGTCAGTTGTGGATGGTGGCCAACCGGCACCTGCCTTACGAGGCGGCGCTGTCACGGTATTTCACGCAGGTGGCGGAGGTGGCCGGCGACAACCGGTTCAAGGTGCTCCATGCCTCTCGCCCCCGCCGGTGATCCCGGTTAAGTTGCGCCCCGAGTCAGGAGGAAGTGCATGTCCTTTTCCATAGCCGGCAAGACCGCCATCGTGACCGGGGCCGCCAACGGTATCGGCCTCGCCATCGCCCGCCAGTTTGCCTCGGCCGGGGCGAATGTCATGTTCGCCGATATTGATGAAAAAGGGCTGGTTGAGGAACTGGGTGACCTGGGCGAAGAGGGCAAGATCCGGTATTTCGCCGGCGATCTGCGCGAGCGCCTGACCATCGCCAACCTTTTGTCAGCGACGATCGACGCCTTCGAGCAGATCGACATCCTGGTCAATGGTGCACGGCAGGTTGTCACCACCGATCCGCTCGACCCTGACGATGACACCATCCGCACCCTGCTGAACCAGAACCTGTTCCCGGCCTACCGCCTGAGCCAGGCGGTGGCAAAGCGGATGATCAGGCGGGCCGGCGAGAATGGCGAAGGCCCTGCGGGCGCTATCATCAACATTTCCTCAGTGGCGGCCCGGCGCACCCATCCCGACCTGATGGCCTATTCGGTATCGACCGCGGCGCTCGACCAGATGACCCGCTCGCTGGCGGTGGCGCTGGCGCCGCACCGGATCCGGGTGAACGCCATCGCCATTGGTTCGGTGCTGAGTGCTTCCTTGCAGGCGACACTGAAGGACAACCGCGAGTTCCGCCAGGATATCGAGCGGCATACGCCGCTGGGCCGGGTCGCTGCCGCCAACGAGCTGGTTGAAACCGCGCAATACCTGGCCTCGGATGCGTCGGGCTTCATGACCGGGCAGATCCTGACCGTGGATGGCGGCCGCACCCTGCTGGACCCCGTGGCCGCCCCCGCCCATTGAGAAAGATCAGATGTTCGAGACCGAGAAATCCACAGCATCCGCCTGGTTCCGTGACTTGCGCGACCAGATCGTCGCCGCTTTTGAAGGGCTGGAGGACAGTCATGCCGAAGGACCGTTCTCGGACATGCATCCGGGCCGGTTCGAGGTGACGCAGACCACGCGCCAATCCGACGATGGGTCGGATGCCGGCGGCGGGCTGATGAGCGTGATGCGCGGCGGCCGGGTGTTCGAGAAGGTCGGTGTGAACATCTCGACCGTCTACGGCACGCTGGGCGAGCGGGCGCAGGCGGCGATGGCCGCGCGCAAGGGCATTCCGGGAATGAAGGAAGACCCGCGGTTCTGGGCCTCTGGCATCAGCCTGGTGGCGCATATGCAAAACCCGCATGTGCCGGCGGTGCACATGAACACGCGGATGTTCTGGACCCCGCATGCCTGGTGGTTCGGCGGCGGGTCCGACCTGAACCCCTGTATCGAGTATGACGCGGACACCGCGCACTTCCACGCCACGCAGAAGGCGCATCTCGACCCGCACGGGGAGGCGTTGTATCCCCGGCTGAAGGCCTGGGCGGACGAGTATTTCTATATCCCGCATCGCAAACGGGCGCGCGGCGTCGGCGGCATCTTCATGGATGACCTCTGCAGTGGCGACTGGCAGGCGGATTTCGCCCTGACGCAGGATATCGGGCGGGCCTTCCTTCCGGCCTATCTGCCGCTGGTCGAACGGCGCCGGGTGCAGCCGTTCACCGAGGCTGAAAAGGACGTGCAACTGGTCCATCGTGGGCTTTATGCCGAGTACAACTTGGTCTACGACCGGGGCACCAGGTTCGGCCTGGAAACCGGGCACGACGCGAACGCGGTGCTGATGAGCTTGCCGCCGATGGCTAAGTGGGTGTGATCCGGGCAAGCCGTACAAAGGGGGCTCTCCTCGTCACCTGCCGTGACTACCCCGGAGTATTTCGAAAAAGATGAAGGGGCGGGCCGCGTCTTGCGAAGGGGTCCGGATCAGGGCCGGAGCCAGAAATCGTCTTCGAGCCGGTCGTAGCAGTAGTTCTGCGCCATCGAGGCGGTCATGTTGTCGCCGACTTTCTTGACGCTGACCGAAAAGCCCGGCGTGGTATCGGCGCCCGGCGGCGGTTGCAGCGCGAAATGCACGCCCTTTCGGCCCTGGACCGTCACCGATGGGCCGACCGGACGGACAAGGTAAATTCTCTGGGTGGCGCTGGTGCGCAGGACGCGGATGGCGTAGTCGCCCGCGCCACACCAGAAATCCTTGGGTGCCGAGCCGTAGCGGTTGACCACCTCGATCACGCCCTGGCTGACCGGGTAGACCTCGAACCGGTTGAACGCCTGAAACCCGAGCGCCATGCCGGGGGCCAGAAGGCCCGCGCCCAGCAGCGCCAGTACCGTCTTGCGCCGTGTCATGGGAAATCTCCTGTGCGACAATGCATTACCTGTGGCAAGGATAAACGGATTCCGGCCATGAGCCAGAAAAATCCTGCGGCAGGCGAAAGGTCAGGCGCTGCGCCAGCCGGCCTCGCGCAGGGCGGCGCCGTAGCTGGGGGCGGTTTTCATCCGGACCCCCAACCCCTTGTCCAGCAGCAGCCTGTGCATCCGGGGTAAGTTGTAGCAGGGCACATGCATGATCATGTGATGTTCGAGGTGGTAATTCACCCAGTACGGCGCGACCAGCAGGCGGGCGAGCGGCCCGGCATGGGTGGTGCGCACGTTCCGGAACGGGTCCTCGGACTGTTCGGTGGCGCCGTGTTCGGCGATATTGCGGATGCGCAGGACGAACTGGAACCAGGTGAGATAGGGCAGCACCCAGAACGCCAGCCCCCACCACCAGTCGCCGACAAGGCTGATCAGCAGGGCCACGCCGAGAAACACCGGTAACGATTTCCACAGCTGCGGTGCCTTGAAGCTTTGCGCGAAGTCCGAGGCGGCGGCCTTGATCGCCTCGTCATCCCCGGCAAGACGGAACGACATCAGGATCTGGCCCGTCAGTTGCTTGATCCCGGTGCGCCCGGTCAGGTCACGGGCGAATTTACGCTTCATCGAGGCATGAGAGGTGGGGAATTTCGACGACAGGACCAGATCGGGGTCCTTGTCGGTCTGGGTAAAGCGGTGGTGGGTCAGGTGGTAATGGCGATAGGCCGCCAGTTCCGCCAGGATCGGGCGACCACAGAGCCATTCGCCGACCAGATCGTTGAGCCGCCGGTTGCGGAACAGCGCGTTATGCGCCGCCTCGTGCATCAGTATGGCAAGACCCAGTTGGCGCGAGCCGATCACGACAACCGCCAGTGCAAAGGTCAGCGGGTTGGGCCAGAGGCCGAACAATGCCACCGCCAGCGCGATGGTGCCCCAGCAATGCAGGACCAGCCATGCGCCCATGGCGTCGGAGCGTTCCGCCAGCGGGCGAATTTCCTCGGTGCTGAGATAGGCCTTGCCCGGTGTCATGTGTGGTCCTCCCGGACCTATGGTCTCAGGTCGGGGGTGGGTCTGTCAAACGAAGCGCTGCGTCATTCCGCGGTCAGGCCCAATTCGATCAGGACCTGCAACCAGGATTCGTCCGCCTCGACCCAATGCGCCCAAAAGGGAAACCGGAACGCCTGTCGCCAGATTGCCGCCGTCAGGGCCGGATACCTGTCCAGCGTCTGTGCCAGGTCCTGCACGGCCTTGTCCCAGTTCCCCGGTTTCCCGTGACCCCCGGCTGTCGCGATCGATACGAAGTAATCGGCATTTGCAAAACGGCAGGCGGTCTCGCAGGCGGCCAGCGCCTCGGGGGGGCGACGCTCATGTCGCGGAACGTGAAGGAATTGCCAAGCTGGAACCAGAGCCACAGGCTATCGGGTCCTTGGATTTCAGGCAGAGCGCGGTCCGCGCGGCTCGTTCCAGCCAGTCGCAATCGGGCTGTTGCTGAAACAGGCAGGCATGGCAGCGGCCGAAGTGCAGAACCGCGTTGTGGGGGTTCAGCGCCTCGGCCTTGTCCAGCGCGTCGGCTGCATCCTGTTCCCGCACCGCCAAGGCCAGAAGGACGCCAAGCGCGACATGGCTGAGTTCGAGCCGGTCATCGCCGCGCCGGACCGGGCCTTCGACCACTTGGAGCACGCCTGGTTCGGCAGCGATCTGGCGCACGTCCTTGTGGCTGCCCTTGTAGGCAAAGGCCGAGTTGCGGGCGATCACGGTCAGGGCGCGAAAGCGGCTGAGCTCGATGGTCGCCTCCTCGACGATACCATCGACCAGGAATTCCTGATCCGGGGTCCGGGGCCATGTTGTTGAAGGGCAGGATCACCTCGGCGAAGATCCGCCGCAGCCGGGCGACGGTGCCTTCCTTGTCACCCGCCACCAGCCTCGAATAGCCGGTGACATCGGCGGCAACGATAGTGGTCAGGCGGCGGTCCATGCGGGGTTTCCGGACGGGTCAGGCTGCCCTTCCAGTATGCCGGCCCTTGCCGTTGCGGCAAAGCGGAAAGGCTCAGCCGCGCCAGTCGAAGAAGCCCGGTCCCGCCTGTGCCAGCAGGTCGCGCGCCATCTCGGTGCCCAGCGCCGGGCCGTCGGCCACGTCGCAGGTGCGGTCCAGCGCGATCGCCTCGGACCCGTCGGGGCGCAGCACCTCGCCGCGCAGGCGCAGGGTGGTGCCGTCCAGCTCGGCCAAGCCGGCGATGGGGGTTTCGCAGGACCCGTCGAGCGCGGCCAGCAGCGCCCGTTCGGCGGCCAGCCGCTGACCGGTCTCAGCATGGTGGATGGCGGCCAGCATGTCAGCGGCGCGGTTGTCATCTGCGCGCCGCTCGATCCCGATGGCGCCCTGCGCGATGGCGGGCAGCATGTCATCGGGCGAGATCGCGGTGGCGGGCACGTCGGCCATGTTGAGCCGCCGGATGCCTGCCATGGCCAGGAAGGTGCATTCGGCCACGCCCTCGGACAGTTTGCGCAGGCGGGTCTGCACATTGCCCCGGAACTCGACAACCTTGAGATCGGGGCGGCGATTCAAGAGCTGCGCCCGGCGGCGCAGCGACGAGGTGCCGACAACGGCGCCCTGCGGCAGGTCGCGGATTGCCGAATGGCCGGGCGAGATGAAGGCGTCGCGCACATCCTCGCGCGGCAGGAAGGTGTCGAGCACCAGGCCTGCGGGCTGTTCCACCGGCATGTCCTTGGTCGAATGCACCGCGATGTCGATGTCGCCGCGCAGCATCGCCTCTTCGATCTCCTTGGTGAAGAGGCCCTTGTTGCCGATCTCCTTCAAGGGCCGGTCGGCTTCGATCATCGCGCGATTGTCACCGGTGGTGGTGATCACAACGATATCGAACGCATCTTCGGGCAGGTCGAAGGCGGCGCCGAGGCGGCGGCGGGTTTCGAAGGCCTGCGCCAGCGCCAGCGGCGAGCCACGGGTGCCGATCTTCAGCGGCGATGCGGGAGAGGGAAGCGAGATTTTCATGGACGCCAGCTTTAGTCGCGTCACATTGCCCTGACAATGGGGGCTGCGCTTGACAAATTGCCGCCGAACGCCGACCCGTGGCGCAAAGTGAAGGATGAGGGCGGATATGGCCGAGACGAAGAAACTGCTGCGGACACTGGCGGGCGAGGTGCTGGACACCCCGCCGATCTGGATGATGCGGCAGGCCGGACGCTACCTGCCGGAGTACCGCGCCACCCGCGCGCAGGCAGGCGATTTCCTGTCGCTGTGCTATAACCCGGAACTGGCCGCCGAAGTGACGTTGCAGCCGATCCGGCGCTACGGGTTCGACGCGGCGATCCTGTTTGCCGATATCCTGCTGGTGCCGCAGGCGCTGGGGGCCGACCTGTGGTTCGAGACCGGCGAGGGGCCGCGCCTGTCGACCATCGGGGCGCAGGCGGATTTCGACCGGCTGAAGCCGGTGGAAGCGATCCACGAGACGCTGGCGCCGGTCTATGAGACGGTGCGCATCCTGACCCGCGAATTGCCTGCCGAGACGGCGCTCATTGGCTTTGCCGGGGCGCCCTGGACCGTGGCGACCTACATGATCGCCGGGCGCGGTACCCCGGACCAGGGCCCGGCGCATGCGCTGCGCGAAGGCAACCCGGCACTGTTCGACGCGCTGATCGCGCGGCTGACGGCGGCCACCATCGAATACCTGAGCGCGCAGATCGAGGCGGGGGCCGAAGTGGTCAAGATCTTTGACAGCTGGGCCGGGTCGCTGAAGGGCGAGGCGTTCACCAGATACGCGCTGGAACCCTGCCGCGAGATCACCCAGGCGCTGAAGGCCCGGCATCCCGGTATCCCGGTGATCGGCTTTCCGCGCGAGGCGGGTGAGGGCTATGTCGGGTTCGCCAAGGCCACCGGCGTCGATTGTGTGGCTCTCGACAATTCGGTGACGCCGGATTGGGCGGCGGCGCATGTGCAGGTGGATGGCTGCGTGCAGGGCAACCTGGCCTCGTCCCATATGGTGACCGGTGGGCAGGCGCTGGTGGACGAGACCCGGCGCATTGTCGAGGCGTTCTCCAAGGGGCCGCATATCTTCAACCTGGGTCATGGCATCACGCCGGATGCCGACCCCGAGAACGTGCAACTGATGATCGACACGGTGCGTAAGGGGTAAGTGCGGGAGCGAGGGGCGCTGCCCCTCGCGCTCCCCGGAGTATTTCAGACCAGAAAGAAGCGGGTCAGGCTTTGTTGGCCTCTGCCAGTTCGGCCAGGATTTCGGCCGTGTGTTCGCCGCGCGCGGGGCTGCGCTTGGGTAGCCAATCGCGACCTGCGAAGCGCGGGGCGGGGGCGGCCTGAAGCGTGCCGTCGATCTCGGCCCAGGTGTGACGGGCGGCGTTCATCGGGTGATGCTGCGCCTCTTGCGGGCTGAGCACCGGGGCGACGCAGGCATCGGTGCCGAGAAATAGGTCGGCCCAATGGGCGCGCGGCTGGGTCGCGAAGAGCGCGGCGAGGCGGGCGGTGAGCGCGGGCCAGAGTTTCGGGGTGAACTGCTGCTGGAACTCGGGGTCGCCGGTGAGGCCGAGCCGATCGAGGAAGAGCGCGTAGAACTTGGGCTCCAGACATTGCACGGTGATATGGCCGCCATCGGCACAGGTATAGGTGCGGCTCCAATGCGGACCGTCGAGCAGGCTCTGGCCGCGGGTCTCGGACAGACTGCCGGTCTGGCCGAGGCTCATCAGCAGGTTCATCATATGGGCCGAGCCATCATAGATCGCGGCATCGACCACGGTGCCCTGTCCGGTGGCGCGGGCGTTCAGCAGGCCCGCGAGCAGGCCGGTTACGAGGTACATGGCTCCGCCGCCGATATCGCCCACCAGCGTGGCGGGCGTCTGCGGCGCGTCGCCGGGGGCCGAGCCGTACCAGAGCGCGCCCGAGAGCGAGATATAGTTGAGGTCATGCCCGGCGGCATGGGCGAGCGGTCCGTCCTGGCCCCAGCCGGTCATCCGGCCATAGACCAGCGCGGGATTGAGCGCATGACAGTCCTCGGGGCCGAGGCCGAGTTTCTCCATCACGCCGGGGCGGAACCCTTCGATCAGCGCGTCGGCGGTGGCGATCAGGGCGCGGGCGGTGGCGATATCGGCCGCATCCTTGAGATCAAGCGCGATGGAGCGTTTCCCGCGATCCAGAAGCGAGCGTTCCGGCATGCCGGGTGTTACCGCGCCGCCCTTGCGGTGCACGGTGATCACGTCGGCGCCCAGATCCGCCAGCAGCATGGCGGCAAAGGGTCCGGGACCCAGCCCCTCGATCTCGACGATGCGGATGCCGTTCAGCATGATGCTCTCCCTCTTTTCTGCCGCAGGTTTCCGGCCCGGCGCGCCGAATGCAAGCGCGGTGGCGCCGCGTGACGTGGCGTTGCGTTTTGTCCGCGCGCTTTCGCGTGCTCTGCTGGGATGCAATCAGGGAGGAAGACATGTCCGTTGTCGCATATGAAAAGGACGGGCGCATTGCCCGGATCACGCTGAACCGGCCCGAGGTGATGAACGCCATCAATGACGAACTGCCCGGCGCGCTGGCCGCTGCCGTGGCGCGGGCCGACGCGGACCCGGGCGTGCATGTGATGGTGCTGTCGGGGGCGGGGCGCGCGTTTTGCGCCGGTTATGACCTGACCTATTACGCCGAGGGCAACGGGGCGGGCGACGTGACCCAGCCGATGCCCTGGGACCCGATCAAGGATTACCGGTTCATGTGGGCCAATACCCAGCATTTCATGTCGCTCTGGCGTGCGATGAAGCCGGTGGTGTGCAAGGTACACGGGTTTGCGGTGGCGGGTGGGTCGGATATCGCGCTGTGTGCCGATATGACGATCATGGCCGAGGAGGCGCAGATCGGGTACATGCCGACGCGGGTCTGGGGCTGTCCCACCACGGCGATGTGGGTCTATCGGCTGGGGGCCGAACGGGCCAAGCGAATGCTGTTCACCGGCGACAAGATCACTGGGCGTCAGGCGGCGGAAATGGGGCTGGTGCTGGAGGCGGTGCCGGCGGAGTATCTGGACGACCGGGTCGAAGAGTTGGCCGCGCGCATGGCGACGGTGCCGATCAACCAGTTGGCGATGCAGAAACTGGTGATCAACCAGGCCATCGAGCAGACCGGGTTGATGCAGACGCAGCGGCTGGCGACAATCTTCGACGGCATCACCCGGCACAGCCCCGAAGGCATCCATTTCAAGGAACGGGCCGAGGCGATGGGCTGGAAACAGGCGGTGGACGAGCGCGATCAGGGCACCTGGGACTGGACCGCGAACGAGGAAATCCCAAAGCGCAACCGCTAGGTTCGTCGGAGCCGCATCGTCTCGTAGGTGAGGGGTGCGCCGGTGGTGCGGTCGACCACAACCGGGTCAACCTCGCGCCCGTTCGCATGCGAGACAACGCGGATCGGCGGCGGCAGATCGCTGGGCAGGTTGCCGGTGGCCCAATCGACCAGCATCAGCATCACCGGCCCAAAGGCGCGTCCCGCCGAGGTCAGCCGGTATTCATGCCTGAGGGGCCGCTCCTGATAGGGAACGCGGTGCATCAGGCCTAGCGTCTCAAGTTTCTTGAGCCGTTCCGCCAGAAGGTGGCGGGTTATGCCGAGGCGGTCCTGGAACCCGTCGAAACGGCGGGTGCCCAGAAACGCCTCGCGCAGAATGAGCAGCGTCCAACGGTCACCCACGACCGACATGGCGCGGGCGACCGGGCAGGAATCGTGATCAAGATCGCTCCATTTCATGCCCCCAGTCTTAGCATGAAACTTGCGGGTTCCAAATGGGAACTTACTCAGGCATAGTAAGTTCTGTTTTAGAACTCATAAGGGAATCAGGAATGTCTATTGCAGATTCGTCCGGCCCGCTTGACCGGCCCGCCCGTCCCGACCCGTTGGCGATACGATTGACAAGGGTGGCCGCCGGCCTCGCGTCACGCGGGGCTCCGGGGCTCTCGTCGTGGTTTCTGGAGCGCCTGTTCACAACACCGCGCCGGTATTCGGTTCCTGTGCGCGAACGGGATTGGATGGCCGGCGCGCGGACCTATCATTTGGAACTGGCGGGGAACATGCGCATTCCACTCTATCGCTGGGGGAGCGGGCCGACGGTGCTTTTGATCCACGGCATGAGCGGGCGCGGCAGCCAGATGGCGATCCTGGCGGCGCCCCTGGTTGCGGCCGGGTTCAGCGTTGTCGCCTTTGACGCGCCCGGACACGGCGCGGCGCCAGGCAGTCGGTTCTCGTTGCCCGAATATGCGCAGGTCATCATGCAGGTCGCGGGCCATCTCGGCCCCCTGGCCGGAGCCGTGGCGCATTCCGTCGGCGCCGCGGCGGCGACAGTGGCCCTGGGCCAAGGTGCCGAGATCAGCCGCCTCGTCTATTTCGCGCCGCCCGAGGACATGGCGGACCAGTTGTTCCGGCTTGCGGGGTTCCTGGGTTTCTCGACGCGGGTCGCGGGCAGAACGCAACATCGTCTGGAAACGCGGTTGGGGGTTCCGATGGAGGCGCTGCGCGGGCGCGACATCGCGCGGCGCCTGACGAACCCCCTGCTGGTGTTTCATGATCACGGCGATGGCATCGTGCCTTTCCGAGACGGTGCCACCCTGGCGCGCTACTGGCCCGGCGCCCGCCTGATCGCGACCGAGGGCTTGGGACATGCCCGGATCCTGCGCGACCCTGAGGCGCTGGACCGGACGGTCCGCTTTCTGTCCGGGCGGCCGACGGGGCAGGACACAGGCTGCGCGCAAGATGTGGCGGCCTAACCTTGGGCAAGCCGAAAAGCTTGTCATGCCCGGTCCGGGCCAATAGCGTCGTGCCGGATTGTGTCATGCTGTTGGGGAAGCGATGCGCGCCTGGCTACTGATATGTTGTGCGGTTGTCGTCGCGATTTTATGGGCGATCTTTGCGCATCTGCATCCCACCGACCGGATCGTGATGGCCGCCGGGCCCGAAATTGGCGCCTATGCGCAAATCGCCGGGAAATACAAAGAGGTGCTGGCGCGGGACGGCATACATCTGGAGATCGCCTATACCGCCGGTTCTGCCGAAAACGCCCGGCTGATCGCCGAGGGCAAGGTTGACGCCGCGCTTTTGCAGGGTGGCATTGCTGTGCCCAGCGACACGGTCGAGGCGGTCGGCACGATTTTCTATGAACCAGTGGTGTTTCTGATCCGGCGCGATGCGCCGATCCCGCGCAATCCGGCCAACTGGTCCGGGCTGCGGATCGCAAGCGGTATGCCCGGATCCGGGACCGAGGCCGCGTTTCGCGATTTCGAAGCGGCGGTCGGTCTGCGCCACGATGCGAACACCCATATACAGATTCCCTATTCGGAAGCCGCCGGTGCGGTTCTGCGCAACGAGATCGACATCGCCATTTTCGTGGCTCCGGTCGACGCGCCCTATTTGATCGAGGCTTATGGCCACCTGTCGCTGGGGGTGCTGCCGCTGGATCATGTCGAGGCGATCTCGCGCCGGATGGAATATGCCGAAGTGGTGACGGTGCCCGCGGGCGGCATGTCGCTGGCGCCGGTTCTGCCGCCGGTGGCGCGCACGCTGGTCGCGCTGGAGGCCCGGCTGGCGGTGCAGGACGAATTGCACCCGGCACTGGTCAACCGGTTGGCGATGGCCGCGATCGAGCTGCACGGCGGCCGGGGCATCATTACCGATCCGGGTCGGTTCCCCTCGATCGAAGGGACTGGGCTGGCGGTCAACAACACCGCCCGCCAGCTGATCCTGGAAGGGCCATCGACCTGGCATGACTGGTTGCCCTACTGGGTGGCGGCACAGATCAACCGGGTGCTTCTTCTTGTTCTGCCGTTCTTCTTCATCGTGGTGCCGCTGTTGCGGCTGATACCGGCGGCCTATGCCTATGTGATGCGCTGGCGGGTCTGGCGCTATTATCCCGAGATCCGGCGCATCGAGGACGAGCTTTCGAACGATCCCACGCCCGAGGGGCTCTCGGCGATGCGGGCGCGGCTGGCCGAGGTCGAGGAACGGCTGGCGGCCATGCGCCTGCCCACCGCATATCGGCAAAGCCAGTATGACGCGCGCCTGCATCTGGAGCTGGTACAGAAACGGCTGAGCGAGATCAGGGGCGACCGCGTGAACTCGGAAAGCGTTAGTACCGCGCCTTGACTTCGGCCCGGGCAATCACGCGCGCCTTGGTCCGTTCGCGGAAGAACACGAACAGGCCGGCCCCCGCGATCAGCGCCATGCCGGCCCAGACCTCCCAGTCCGGCAGGTCGCTCCAGATCAGCCAGCCCCAGAGAACGGCCAGCGGCAGTCCGATGTATTCGAACGGCGCCACCGTGGCGGCATCGGCCAGCCGGTAGGCCTGGGCGAGGCAATAGCCGATCACCGCCGAGTTCAGCCCCAGTCCGATCAGGTAGAACCAGTCGCCTTCGCTCGGCCAGACCCAGGCGCGCAGCAGGAAGATCAGGCTGGCGTCCGTTACTCCATCGGTATAGCGCCCGTCGCCCGCGACGATGAAGAACAGCGCCGAGACCAGGATGAACATCGCCTGGATATAGACCGCGAGCACCGAGGCGCGGGTTGTCGCGCCCAGCTTGCGCGTCATCAGCTGCAACAGCGCATAGGTCAGCGCCGAGATCACCGGCAGCAGCAGGACAAGACGGCTGACCTCGAGCGACCCTGCCCCCTCCCAAGGGCGCTGCATCAGGATCACGCCGCCGAACCCGACAACCACCGCCCCCATCCGCATCGGTCCCACACGCTCGCCCAGGACCGGGATCGACAGGAGCGTGATGAAGAGCGGCGCGGCAAAGAACAGCGCCGTGGCGTCGGCCAGCGGCATCACCGCGAGCGCCACGAAATAGGTCATGTTGGACACCACCACCAGAAGCCCGCGCAGCAGGTGGAGGAAGGGTTGACGGGTTTTCAGGATCGACAAGCCCCCCTCGGCCTGCACCAGAATCAGCGAGAACAGGATCCCCACGCCCGAGCGGACAAAGACGATCTGATGCAGAGGGTAGTTCCCGGACAGTTGCTTGATCAGCATGTCGTTGACCGAGATCGCCGTCATCCCCGCAAGGATGTACAGGATTCCTGCCGTCCCCATGCCTGTCCTTGCCTCGCTCATCCCGCGGTCTCGCCTGTTTCTGCCAGTAGCCCGCCTCAGGGGTATCACGGGACCGCGGGCGCGCAATTGCGAAATTCGATCACAGGGCATGTTGCCTGCGCGGCGCGGTGCGACTAGGTCTGGAGTAGTGTGACCCGTTCGACAAGGAGACCGCCCGATGCAGATGAGCGACACCCGCGAGATCGCGGCGGAGCCGGCTGCCGTCTACGCTGCGCTGCTTGACCCTGTGGTGTTGCGGGCCTGCGTGCCCGGTGCCCAGGAAGTGACGGGCAACCCCGAGGAAGGCTATACCGCGACCGTCGTGCAGAAGGTCGGGCCGGTCAAGGCGACCTTCAAGGGCGTGGTCACCATGTCGGACATGGTGACGGGCGAGAGCCTCACCATCACGGGCGAGGGCAAGGGGGGGGCCGCAGGGTTCGCCAAGGGCGGCGCTCGCGTGCGCCTTGCGCCTTCCGAAAGCGGCGGCACGCTGCTGAGCTATGATGTCGAGGCGAAGGTGGGCGGCAAGCTCGCGCAGCTGGGCAGCCGGCTGATCGACGGTTTCGCCAGGAAGATGGCCGACCAGTTCTTCGACAGCCTTCAGGCACAATTCGCCCCGCCGGCCGAGGACGAGGCCGCGCCGGAGGAAAAGAAAGGCTGGTTGGGCCGGCTCACCGGCCGCGACTGACGGGACGCGCCAGCGCACGGACCCTTGTAACATTCGGCCTGTTCCTGCCCGCATCCAGCTTGTAGGTTCGCCGCAAGAACGGGGTCAGGCGCATGAACACCATACTTTCGATCCGGGATCTGCGAAAATCCTATGCCGACGGGTTCGAGGCGCTGAAGGGCGTGTCGCTCGATATCCGCGAAGGCGAGATCCTGGCGCTGCTCGGCCCCAACGGGGCGGGCAAGACCACGCTGATCTCGACCGTCTGCGGCATCACCACGCCGACCTCGGGCAGCGTTACCGTGGGCGGCCACGACATCCAGGCCGATTTTCGCGCCGCCCGCCGGATGATCGGGCTGGTGCCGCAAGAGATCGCGCTGGAACCCTTTGAAAAGGTGATGAACACCGTCCGTTTCTCGCGCGGGCTGTTCGGCAAGCGCGCCGATGACGGCCGGATCGAGGAGGTGCTGCGCAAACTGTCGCTCTGGGACAAGCGCCGCAATGCGATCAAGGAACTGTCGGGCGGCATGAAGCGCCGGGTGCTGATCGCCAAGGCGCTGGCGCATGACCCGCGCGTGCTGTTCCTGGACGAACCCACCGCAGGCGTCGACGTGGAACTGCGCAAGGACATGTGGGACATCGTGGCCGAGCTGAAGGCCGCAGGCGTCACCATCATCCTGACCACCCATTACATCGAAGAGGCCGAGGCCATCGCCGACCGGATAGGCGTGATCAACAAGGGCGAGCTCTTGCTGGTCGAGGACAAGGCCAACCTGATGGCGCGCATGGGCAAGAAACACCTGTCGGTGATGCTGTCGCGCCCGATCACGGTCATTCCCCCGGCATTGGCCCGCCACAATCTGGAGCTGAACGGCGCGGGTGACGAACTGCTTTACACCTATGACACCCACGCCGACCGCACCGGCATCACCAAGCTCTTGAACGATGTGGCCGAGGCCGGGCTGGTGCTGCGCGACGTGGCGACCCGGCAATCGAGCCTGGAAGAGATATTCGTCACCCTGGTCAAGGGAGAAACACCATGAACTGGGCCGCCATTGCCGCCATCTACCGGTTCGAGATGGCGCGGTTCTTTCGCACTCTGGCGCAGAGCTTCTTCTCGCCGGTGCTCAGCACCTCGCTCTATTTTGTGGTCTTCGGTACCGCCATCGGCAGCCGTATCCAGGAGATCGAGGGCGTCAGCTATGGCGCCTTCATCGTGCCGGGGCTGGTCATGCTGTCCGTTGTGATGCTGGCGATCTCGAATGCCTCCTTCGGCATCTATTTCCCGAAATTCCTGGGTACGATCTATGAACTGCTCTCGGCGCCGGTGAATTTCATTGAGATCGTAGTGGGTTATGTCGGCGCGGCGGCGACCAAGGCGCTGTTTGTGGGCGTGGTGATCCTGGTGACCGCCAGTTTCTTCGTCGAGCTGCGCATCCAACATCCTTTCGCCATGGCGGCCTTCCTGGTCCTGACCTGTCTGAGTTTCTCGCTGCTGGGCTTCATCATCGGCATCTGGGCCAGCAATTTCGAACAGATGTCGCTGGTGCCGCAGCTGGTGGTGACCCCGCTGATCTTCCTGGGCGGCACGTTCTACAGCATCTCGATGCTGCCGCCGGTCTGGCAGACGGTGACGCTGTTCAATCCCGTGGTCTACCTGATCTCCGGCTTCCGATGGTCGTTCTACGGGCTGGCGGATGTCCCGATCGCGCTCAGCCTCCTGGCCATCGCCGCCTTTACCGGCCTGTGCCTGGCGGTGATCGGCTGGATCTTCCGCACCGGCTGGCGGATCCGCAACTGAACCGCTCCCGCCTGACGCCCGCTGCACCCACTCCCCTCCACCGGATGCGGCCGCCTGCTTCTTTCTGGTCGAAAATACTCTCGCCGAAGGCATCGCGCACGGCGCGATATCCCGCTCAGCCGTCGCGATGCCGTCCGGTGTGGGAAATTTGTGTCCGTGGCGTTTCTGTTCCCGCCTGCGTCTTGTTTGTCGCGCGGTGGCGCTCTACATCGGCTGCCATGACACTCGCCCTGCCTTTTCTGAAAAAGCCGCCGCTGGTGGCCGTGGTCCGCCTGTCCGGCGCTATCGGCATCACCGGGCGCGGGTCGCTCAATGATACCTCGCTGGCCCCCGTGCTGGAGCGCGCCTTTCGCAAGGGCAAGCCGGCCGCCGTCGCGTTGGAGATCAATTCGCCCGGCGGCTCGCCGGTGCAAAGCGCGCTGATCGGCGCGCGCATCCGCCGGCTTGCGGACGAGCTGGACGTGCCGGTCTACGCCTTTGTCGAGGATGTGGCGGCTTCTGGCGGCTACTGGCTGGCCTGCGCCGCCGACGAGATATGGGCTGACGACAGTTCCATCCTTGGTTCGATCGGGGTGATTTCGGCCGGCTTCGGCGCGCATGTGTTCCTTGCGCGGCAAGGGATCGAGCGGCGGGTGCACACGGCCGGCAAGTCGAAGTCGATGCTGGACCCGTTCAGCCCGGAAAAGGACGAGGATATCGCCCGGCTCAAGGGGCTGCTCGGCGATATACACAAGAATTTCATCGACCATGTGAAGACGCGGCGCGGGACACGTCTGGATCTGTCCGAGGACCTCTTTACCGGCGAGATCTGGCTGGGCGCGCGGGCGCGCGACCTGGGACTGATCGACGGCCTGGGCCATCTGAAACCCAGGATGAAGGAACGGTTCGGCGACAAGGTGAGGTTCCGCCGCTACGGGCTGCCCCGGCCGTTCTGGTTGCGCTTCGGCCTGTCTCTGGCCGAGGATGTGCTGGGCGGCATCGAGGAGCGGACCGCATTCGCGCGGTTCGGACTCTGACATGCTGGTAAAGATCGTCACTCTTTTTCTTGTCGCCATCGCGGTGCTTGCCATATTCGGCCGGCTGCGATTCCCCGGTGCAAAACGGCTGAGTTCGGCCAGATGTCCGCGCTGTGGGCGTTACAGGATCGGCAAGGGTCCCTGCGCCTGCGGACATGGAGGCCGGGGATGATGGCGTGGACCCTTTCGGGCCTGGGCCTGCTGATCCTGCTTCTCGCTGGCGATGCGCTGGTGCGCGGCGCGGTGAACCTCAGCCTGCGGCTGGGGGTGCCGGCGCTGATCGTCAGCCTGACGATCGTGGCCTTCGGCACCTCGGCTCCGGAACTGCTGATCTCGATCAAGGCGGTGCAGGAGAATGCGCCCGGCATCGCGCTGGGCAATGTCGTGGGGTCGAACACCGCCAACATCCTGCTGGTTCTTGGCTTGCCTGCGCTGCTGGCGACGATACACACCAGCGAATGCAACACACGGCGGAACTACGTGCTGATGCTGCTGGCGTCGGTCCTGTTCATCGGCCTGGCTTTCTGGGGCACATTCACGGTGATCAGCGGTCTGATCCTGCTGACGGGTCTGGCGCTGATGCTGGCCAACGCGTTCCGCGAGGCCCATGCCCATCGCAAGGGCTGCAATGACTCCAGTACGGATGACCTTCTGGAAGACCTGGAAGAAGCCGATCCCGACATGCCCTGGTGGCGGATCGGCATGTTTCTGGTGCTGGGCCTTGTGGGCCTGCCGATGGGGGCGCATCTGCTGGTCGACAATGCCTCGATCATCGCGCGCACCTATGGGGTCACCGAGACGGTGATCGGCCTGACGCTGGTGGCGGTTGGAACCTCGTTGCCGGAACTGGCGACCACGGTGATGGCCGCGCTGCGCCGCCAGGCCGACGTGGCGCTGGGCAATGTCATCGGGTCGAACATGTTCAATCTGCTGGCGATCATCGGCATTGCAACCCTGTTCGGCCCGATCCCGGTCGATCCCGCCTTTCTGGTGTTCGATCTGTGGGTGATGCTGGCCGCCTCCTTGCTGCTGATCCCCTTCGTGTTCCTCAAGATGGACATCAACCGGTACTGGGGCTCGGCCCTGACGGGGCTGTACCTCTTCTATGTGGTGATCGTTCTGGGTTAGAAGACAGGTAGGACAGCCTATGGCGCGTGCATTGGTTACCGGAGCCGGACAAAGACTGGGCAAGGCGATGGCTCTTTACCTCGCCGGACGCGGGTATGACGTTGCCGTGCACTATGCCACTTCGGGTGGGGCCGCACGGGACGTGGTCGCACAGATCCGGGCAATGGGCCGCACGTCCGAGGCCCTTCAGGCCGACCTGCTGGACGAGGCACAGGTACAGGCGCTCTTGCCGTGCGCGAACCAGGCGCTGGGCGGCCCGATCACCTGCCTTGTGAACAACGCTTCGATCTTTGAATACGACAACCTGTCCAGCGCCACCCGGCAAAGCTGGGACCGGCATATGGAAAGCAACCTGCGTGCGCCTTTCGTGCTGACCCAGGCCATGGCAGCGCAGGGTCTGGAGGCCGCCAGGGACGAGAATGGCGAACCGCTTGCGACAGGTCTCATCGTCAACATGATCGACATGCGTGTGCGCAAGCTGACGCCCGAATTCATGACCTACACGCTGGCCAAGGCGGGTCTCTGGGCATTGACCCGCACCAGCGCCCAGGCGTTGACACCCGCGATCCGGGTCAACGCGATCGGGCCCGGACCGACGCTGAAGGGCCACCGCCAGTCGCACGAGCACTTTGCCGCGCAGCGGGCCAACACCATTTCCGGACGGGGCGCAAATCCGCACGATATCACCGCCGCTTTGGGATATTTCCTCGATGCCCCAGGGGTGACCGGGCAGTTGCTTTGCGTCGATGGAGGGCAGCACCTGGGGTGGAAAACACCCGACGTGCTGGGGGTTGAATAAGTATCGGCTGGTCAAGTTTTGCACCGCGCCGGATTTCGTTTCGAAAGCGTTACAGAATTGTCTTATATTTCATGCACTTGTATACAACCCATTTTTTAATTAATAAAAATCAGAGACTTATGTGGGAGCCTATTTTTTAGGCAAATCGGGAAAAGCCCGAAGTTTCAAGGGAGAATCCCGCCCGTCTGGAACTTATCGGCAGAGTTATCCACAGAAGTCGTGGATTTGTTTCCTCTTGATCCGGCGGTCGGAAGATTGCAGCCAAGGGTGAAGAATCATATCTCGGTACCATGGCTGGCCTGACCCCAAACATTCCCGACGCTCCTGTCACCGGATATGCCTGTATCCAAGGGTATCTGCGCACGCTGAGCGGGGCACCGGGGGTTTACCGGATGCTCGATGCGCAGGCGAGGGTGCTCTACGTGGGCAAGGCCCGCAATCTCAAGGCGCGGGTGTCGAACTATGCCCGGCCGGGCCACAGCCCGAGGATCGAGCGGATGATCCGCGAGACCGCCTCGATGATGTTTCTGACCACCCGCACCGAGACCGAGGCGCTGCTCCTGGAGCAGAATCTGATCAAGCAGCTCAAGCCCAAGTACAACGTGCTGCTCCGCGATGACAAAAGCTTTCCCAACATCCTTGTGGCCAAGGACCATCCGTTTCCGCAGATCAAGAAACACCGGGGCGCGAAGAAGGAAAAAGGTACCTATTTCGGGCCCTTCGCCAGCGCTGGCGCGGTCAACCGCACCCTGAACCAGTTGCAAAAGGCGTTCCTGCTGCGCAACTGCACGGATGCAGTGTTCGAAAGCCGTACCCGGCCCTGCCTGCTCTACCAGATCAAGCGCTGTTCCGGGCCATGTGTCGGGCTGATCTCCGAGGCGGATTATGCCGGCAGCGTCAAGGATGCCGAACGCTTCCTGTCGGGCCGCTCGACCCGTGTGCAGGAGGAGTTGGCCGAACAGATGATGGCGGCGTCAGAGGCGATGGAATTCGAGCGCGCCGCCGCGCTGCGCGACCGGATCCGGGCACTGACGATGGTGCAGGGCAGCCAGGGGATCAACCCGCGCGGCGTTGCCGAGGCGGATGTGGTGGCTTTGCATATGGAAAGCGGTCAAGCCTGCGTTCAGGTGTTCTTCATCCGCGCCAACCAGAACTGGGGCAACCGCGATTTCTACCCCCGCGTAGCCGAGGATGTATCGGCGGCCGAGGTGATGGAGGCGTTCCTGGGCCAGTTCTACGACAACAAGGAACCGCCGCGTCAGCTGATCCTCTCGGACGCGATCGAGAATGCCGACCTGATGACGGAGGCGCTGAGCGAGAAGGCCGGGCGCCGGGTCGAACTGCTGGTGCCCCAGCGCGGAGAAAAGGCCGAGCTGGTCTCGGGCGCGTTGCGCAACGCGCGCGAGTCGCTGGCCCGCCGGATGTCGGAAAGCGCCACCCAGACAAAGCTGTTGCGCGGTCTGGCCGAGGCGTTTGACCTCGACGGTCCGCCACAGCGGATCGAGGTCTATGACAACAGCCATATCCAGGGCACCAATGCCGTGGGCGGAATGATCGTGGCGGGGCCGGACGGGTTCATGAAGAATCAATACCGCAAGTTCAACATCCGCGGCGACGAGCTGACCCCCGGCGACGATTTCGGCATGATGAAAGAGGTGCTGACCCGCCGGTTCACCCGCCTGTTGAAAGAGGACCCCGACCGCGACAAGGGATTGTGGCCCGATCTGCTGCTGATCGATGGCGGGGCAGGGCAGGTCAGCGCCGTGCACGAGATCATGCAGGCGTACGGGGTCGAGGATATTCCGATGGTCGGCGTGGCCAAGGGCATCGACCGCGATCACGGCAAGGAAGAGTTCCACCGCATCGGCCAGCACCCCTTTGCCCTGAAACGCAATGACCCGGTACTCTATTTCATCCAGCGGCTCCGGGACGAGGCGCACCGTTTTGCCATCGGCACCCATCGCGCCAAGCGGGCAAAGGCGGTGGGCGCTACCCCGCTCGACGACGTTCCCGGTGTCGGCGCCGCACGCAAACGCGCGCTGCTGGCGCATTTCGGCAGCGCCAAGGCGGTGAGCCGCGCCAATCTGGCCGACCTGACGGCCGTCGAAGGCGTATCCGAAGGGCTGGCGCAGAAAATCTACGATTTCTTCCACGAAAGCTGACTTGCCTTTCCTCTCTGCCTGGGGTTGGCTCGGGCAAGGAGGAGAGCAGATGAAACTCATGCAGGGATTTCCACCGGCTACGGCCGACCAAGCGACCTTGGCCAACTGGCGTACGCAGCCCTATTCGTCCTGGGCGTTTCACCATGTGCGCGAAATTGTGCCTTCGGCCGAGATTGCCAACGCGCCGGCTGACGTCTGGGCACTGGAGCATTGCGCCCCGTTGCTGTCCGAGGCGGTCATCGACGACATCCTCGCCCCCACCCTCACCGATGCACTGGTGGTGTTGCACAAGGGGCGGGTGGCGCACGAGGTCTATCGCAACGGCATGGTGGCCGACGACCCCCATATTCTTATGTCGGTGTCGAAATCCATGCTGGGCCTGCTGGCCGGCATCCTCGCGGGCAAGGGGCTGCTGGACCTTGAGGCCGGTCTTACCGACTACATTCCGGAACTGGCGCCCACAGCCTACGCAGGTGCAACGGTGCGGCAGGCGCTGGACATGCGGGTGGGCGTGGAGTTTTCCGAGGACTACACCGCTACCTCGGGTCCGATCATCGCCTATCGCAAGGCGGCCAACTGGAACGTGGTCGAGCCGGGCGACAGTGTGCCCGACCTGCGCAGTTTTCAGTTGATGTTGACCAAAGGCGATGGCCCGCACGGCGGGCGGTTCCATTATGTCTCGCCGGTGACCGACCTTCTGGCCTGGGTGATCGAGCGGGCAGCAGGGCGGCGCTATTCCGACCTGATGTCCGAGCATCTGTGGCAGCCGATGGGTGCCGAAAAGGCGGGCTATATCACCGTGGACCGAATCGGCGGGGCGCGCGCGGCGGGCGGCATGTGCGTCACCGCCCGCGACCTGGCACGAGTGGGGCAGCTGATCTGCCAGGGCGGCGCGCGCGAGGACGGGCGACAGGTGATCCCCGCCGGCTGGTTGCAGGATATCGCAACGGCGGGCGATCGCGATGCCTGGGCCACCGGCGATTTTGCGGACCGGTTTACCGGGTACGACATGGTCTACCGGGCGAAATGGTACGTTCATCCGGGCGACGCGCCGCTGATCCACGGAATGGGCATCCATGGCCAGTACGTCTTTGCCGATCCGGCGCGCGAACTGGTCGTCGCCTGGATGTCGTCCGAGGCGGAGGCCGCCAGCGAACACGCCTTCGGTCTGCGATACAGGCTGATAGAAGCCCTGCGCGCGGCGATCTGAGCAATGCGGCGCGACTGGCCTCTTTTCCAGACGCCCGGAGCAGGATAAACCCGTGCCATGAAGTGGAACCTGCCCAATATTTTGACCCTGCTGCGCTTGCTGGCCGCGCCCGGTCTGGCCGTGATGTTTCTGTATTTCACTCGGCCCTATGCCGACTGGTTCGCGCTGTTGTTGTTCGTGTCGGCGGCGGTGACCGACTGGTTCGACGGCTATCTGGCCCGCACCTGGAAACAGGAAACCAAGATGGGCGCGATGCTGGACCCGATCGCCGACAAGGCGATGGTGGTGATCGCCCTGATGATCCTTGTTGGCTATTCCACCGAACACTGGACGCCCTGGCTGGTTCTGCCGGCCACGGTGATCCTGTTCCGCGAGGTGTTCGTGTCCGGCCTGCGCGAATACCTGGGCGATGTGGCCGGGACGCTGAAGGTCACCAAGCTGGCCAAGTGGAAGACCACGGCTCAGATGATCGCTATCGCGGTGCTGTTCAGCCAGGGCATCTTCGAACACTATCTGGTGATGTCGTCCTTTGGCATGGATCAGGCGATGGTCGATCAGATACTGGCGGGCGAGGTCGCGGACCTGCGCGGGCTGCGCTGGAAACTCGAAGGCATGGTCTGGTCGGGGCGTGTTGGCCTGTGGCTCTTGTGGATCGCGGCTGCGCTGACATTGATCACGGGCTACGACTACTTACGTAAGGCCATGCCGCACCTGAGGGAGACGCGCTGATGGATATACTCTATTTCGCCTGGGTCCGTGAACGGATCGGCCTGCCGCGCGAGCGGGTCGAGACCGGGGCCGAGACCGTGGCCCAACTGGTCGAGGAACTGCGCGGACGCGAGCCGCGCTACGAGGCTGCATTCGCCGATCTTTCCGCCCTGCGGGTGGCGCTCGACCAGGAACTGGCCGATTTCGACGCGCCCTTGTCCGGCGTGCGCGAGGTGGCCTTCTTTCCGCCGATGACCGGGGGCTGATCCCGATGCGCGTGGTGGTCCAGCAGGAACCTTTCGATCTGGGCGCCGAGGCCAATGCCTTTGCCGAGGCGGATACAGGCATGGGCGCCATCGTCACTTTTACCGGCGTGGTGCGCGACCTTGCGCGCGGCGATCTCGACGTGATGGAGATCGAGCATTATCCGGGGATGACCGAAAAGGCGCTGGGCAAGATCGCGGCCGAGGCGAAAGAGCGCTGGTCGCTGGGCGATGTGCTGGTTATACACCGGTACGGCCGCCTTGCCCCCGGCGACCGGATCATGATGGTCGCGACGGCGGCGCCGCATCGAAAGGATGCGTTCGAAGCCGCCGAATTCCTGATGGATTACCTCAAATCCCGCGCCCCGTTCTGGAAGAAGGAAATCACCCGTGATGGCGCCGACTGGGTCGCTGCCCGGGACGAGGATGAAGCGGCACTGACCCGTTGGTAGGGTGCACGGGGTCCGCATTGACCCTCGAAGATTTCATTTTCCTGCCGTCCAGGCTGCTTTGCCGGAGGCCGACAAGGAAATTGCGCCGCTGGAACAGAGCTGTTCGGAAGTTCCTGAAACAAACAGCATTGCCAATGTCGCGGCGACGCGCGGTTTGTACGAAACGGTTCGGCTTGGCTCAGCGCTGCACGGTCATGTGCTGACGCAACTCTTCCGCTTCCTGCCGGGCAGCGCGAAGCCCGTCCATTGCGGCGGCAAGTTCGGCCTCGGTCTGGGTCAGCTGGTTGGTCAGCTCCGCTTCGCGCTGCTGCAGGTAGGTGATCGCCTGGTCACGGGCTTCCTCCGCTTCATGCAACTCCTGGCTCATCCGGTCCAGATCGGCCACGTCGCTCTGGCGTACCCGGGTAAAGCGGTGGACCAGCCAGTTGGCGAACCAGCCCATGGCAAAGGCGACGAACAGGATGATGGCGGTGGTGATGATGAATTCGGTTCTGTTCATTTACTGATCCTCCCCGGCGGCTTCGGACGCCCCCACTGCACCGGAATCTGCATCTGCATCCGTGGCGCTGTCCGTGCTCGTCGCCTCGATCTCTTCCAGCGCAGTCGTTTCCTCATCCAGCAACTCGGGCCGGATAAGGTGGAATTCGATCCGCCGGTTTGCCTCGCGCCCTTCCTCGGTCTCGTTGTCGGCGATCGGCTGGCTCTCGCCATAGCCGACCGCCGAATAGGTCGAGGTCAGCACCCGCCGCGCCCTGAGTTCGTTCAGAACCGACTGGGCGCGCGCCTGGCTCAGTTGCTTGTTCATTTCCTCGCGGCCCTGGCTGTCGGTATGGCCCTGGATTTCCAGCCGCAGCGGCCCGCAGTTCTGCAACAGTTCCGCGATCCGGTCCATGATCCCGGCCGAGCTTGCCATGATGGTCGCCGAACCGGGCTCGAAATTGATCTTCTCGGCCTTCTGGATCTCGACCAGCTGTGCCTCGCACAGGTCGGGGTCGGGCGCCGCATCCTCGGTCTGCGGGGGCTCCTCATAAGCGATGTCCAGCTCGAAGCTCTGCGATTCCCCCAGTTTCTCGGCCAGGTGGCGGGCGATGCTGGCGGCGGCCTCCTCGTCGTGGCTGGTGCCACGCAGCCGCAGGTTGTCGGGTGTCACCACCAGCGCTCCGTTTTTCAGCGTCGCCAGCGCCTCGATGCCCGCCATTACCCGTAAGGGCCAGTCGGCGGGCAGTTCCGGCACGATCCGGGTCGCGGTATAGACCGAGGCCGAGCCAAAGGCCGCCTTGGCGAAACTGTCGACCATGTAGCGCATGTCCTCGCTGCCCAGCCGGCCGCGCAGCTGAACCTGTCCCTCGGGGCTCAGCGTCGCGGTGAACTCGGGAGGCCCCGCGGTCGTGGTCTTCTCCGGCACCGGCAGCACCGCGTGCAGGGCAAAGACGTCGGGCAATTCGGTCTGCAACTCGCCGACCACCCGGTCGAACAGCGCCTGGTCGGTGCCCTCGGCGGCGATCAGGGTAATGTCGGCATCCGCGATGGTCACCGAGCCCGCGCCCAGTTGCGCCACCGCCCCGATGCTCAACTCGGCCGCCCGCGCCCAGCGGGGCGAGGGCACGCCCATGCCGATGATGCAGCCGGGGCTGCCTTTCGCGCCCGCGGATTTCGCCGCCGCCAGGATGCGCGCGCGCGAGGTCGCCGTCTCTGCCGTGCAGGCGTCGAACCGCGCGCCTTCCTCGTCGATCAGGAACCGCAAGGTAAAGGGCGTGATCACCGGGCGCGGCGCGGCGATATCAAGCCCGATCCGGATCGAGGGCGGCGCCGCCCGCGTCAACGCGTCTTCCAGCCGTTTCTTGTCGGCGCCGCTGTCCGAGATCGCCTTGACCGTCACCCGCCCCGCGCTCACGGAAATCTTCGAGCGGGGCAGCATGTCCAGCGCCTTGACGCCGAACCCCAGCGCATCGTTCCATCCTTCCGGCACCGGATAGCTGGCGGTTTCCAGCAGGTCGGTCACGTTTTCGTTCTGGGCCAGCCGGCCCAGCGAGGCGATCAGCGCCTGCCGGTCCATTTTGGCCGGCACCAGCCCGATCACCGATATGCCGCTGTCGTTACGCAGGATCTCGATCGAGAAATGCGGCGGCGCCAGCCCGGCCGAGGGCCGGATCTGCATCCGGTCGATCACCCGCGAGGGATCCACCTCGCCCCCCACGACCGACAGCGCGTTGAACCGCGTCGCCTCGTCCGGGGCCATGCCGGTCAGTTTCACCTGCAACCCGTCCGCCTCGACCTCGGCCCAGTCATGGCCATTCAGGTCCAGTGCCCGGCGCACGGCGATTTCCGAGTTTTCCTCCATCGCGGTCACCGCGAAACTGGCCGCTACGCCGCACAGGGCCGCGGCGAGGACAAAGGTCAGCGCGACCACGAGGGTCAGGGGAAGTCGCATGGGCAGGTCGTGTCTCTCCGGTCGTTGACAGGTTTCTTAACGGCCACCGCCGCCGGGCGCAATCACGCGAACAGGGCGGCGCCGAAGAAGATGAGCGGAATAAGGCCGGTGTCGCGGTTGGCCCGGAACAGCTGCAACAGCTTGCCATTGTCGTTCAGGTCCAGCCCGCGCAACTGCCACGCCATGTGCCAGCCCATCGCCCAGGGCCCCGCCAGCGCCAGCACCAGCGCCAGAATCGAGGCATCGGGCAGCGCCGCCTCGATCACCGCCACCCCCATCAGGCTGACGGTCCCGGCCAGGAAATACATCATCCAGCGCGGGGTCTGGTCCCCGAACAGCCGGGCGGTTGATTTTACCCCGATCAGCGCGTCGTCCTCGGTGTCCTGGTGGGCATAGATCGTGTCGTAGAACAGCGTCCAGCAGATGCCGGCGAGGTACAGGAACACCGCGCCCCAGCCCAGCGACCCCGAATGCGCCGTCCAGGCCAGCAGCGCCCCCCAGTTGAACGCCAGCCCCAGGAACACCTGCGGCCACCAGGTGAACCGTTTGGCAAAGGGATAGACCGCCACCGGCAACAGCGACAGCACGCCCAGCGCGATGGCGGCCCGGTTGAACGTCAGCAGGATCAGCAGCGCCAGCAGCGCCTGCACCACCATCCAGGCCACCGCCATCCGCACGCTCACCTGCCCCGACGGGATCGGGCGCGAGCGGGTGCGTTCCACCCGGCCGTCGAAGTCGCGGTCGGTGATGTCGTTCCAGGTGCAGCCCGCCCCCCGCATCAGGAACGCGCCGATGCCGCAGCCTGCGGCGATCCACAGATCGCCCCAGCGCGCGTCCTGCCCGTCGAGCATCGCCAGCATCAGCCCCCACCAGCACGGCAGCAGCAACAGCCAGGTGCCGATCGGTCGGTCGGCGCGGCTCAGCCGCAAATAGGGCCGCGACCAGGCCGGGGCGTACAGGTCGACCCAGTTGCCGGTCACCGCATCGGCAACCTGACCATCTGGCGTTGGGGCTTGGCCTTGCATATGTAGTCTTTCATGAGTGCAAAGATCAGGCTGTATGTAGATCACCCGCTGGCCCCGGGGCAACCGGTCGCGGTGTCGCGCGAGCAGGCGCATTACCTTTTCGGGGTGATGCGGCTTGATGCGGGCGCGCCCGTGGCGCTGTTCAACGGGCGCGACGGCGAATGGTGCGCGCATGTGACCGAGGCCGGCAAGCGCGGCGGCACGCTGGTCTGCGAGACGCAGACCAGACCGCTGCAGATGCCGCCCGATCTCTGGCTGCTGTTTGCCCCGATCAAGAAGGCGCGCACCGATTTCATCGTCGAGAAGGCGGCCGAGATGGGCGCCGCGCGCATCCTGCCGGTGCAGACCGATTTCACCAATTCCGAACGCATCCGCCAGGACCGGCTGCAGGCCCATGCGGTCGAGGCGGCGGAACAATGCGGCGGCACCTTCGTGCCCGAGGTAGCGGACCTTCAGAAACTCTCCCGCCTGCTCGACACCTGGCCCGCCGACCGGCAACTGATGTTCTGCGACGAGGCCGAGGCTGGGTCCGCCCTGCGCCTTGCCACCGGCGGCCGGGGCAAACCCTGGGCCATCCTGATCGGCCCCGAGGGCGGCTTTTCCGAGACCGAACGCAAACGTCTGCACGCGATGGAGCAGGCCCATGTCGTCAGCCTCGGCCCTCGCATCCTGCGCGCCGACACTGCCGCCGTGGCCGCGCTGACCCTCTGGCAGCAGGCACTGGGGGACTGGTCATGAGCTTCATCCGACCCGAGGCGCGCGCCGCGCTCTGGCGCTGGCGCGAGGTGCTGGCGGGGCTCGCCATAGTGCTGGTGGGCCTCAGCTGGATCACCGGTCCGGGTGGTCTCTTGGGCTGGGTTGGCTGGCCTACGCTGCTGGCCGGTACGGCACTCACCGTGGTCGGCCTCCAGCGCGGCCGCTTCCGCACCGGGTCCGGCGGACCCGGCGTGGTCACGCTGGACGAGGGCGAGATCACCTATATGGGTCCGCTCACCGGCGGCTCGGTCGCCGCCGCTGATATCGAACGGCTCACCCTCGACCCCGCCCTTGAGCCCGCCCATTGGGTGCTCGATCGCCCCGGCCAGCCGCCGCTGCTGATCCCGGTCAACGCCGAGGGCGCCGAGGCGCTCTTCGACGTCTTCGCCAGCCTGCCCGGTTTGCGCACGGAACGCATGCTGGCCGAGCTGAACGGCACCCCCCGGCACGCGGTGGTGATCTGGGAACGCACCCCTACGCGCCCCCCCACGCAATGGCTGCACTGACCGCCGAATCGACCGATCGCGCCCTCGCGCTCGCAGCTACCGGGATCCGACCGGCCAACACATCCGCGTGAGCTTCTTGCAGCCCATGCATTGACACCCGCGTGAAATATGCCACTTGTCGGCGGACGCAGCACAGCCAAGACGGAGCCCGAGCCATGTCCATTCCCCAGTCCGGCGGCGGACCGATCGAACGCCACGAACAGCTGGCCGAATACCTTGCTTCGGGCTGCAAGCCGAAGGCAGATTGGCGCATCGGCACCGAGCACGAGAAATTCGGCTACTGCAAGGACACGCTGAAACCGCTCCCCTACGAGGGCGAGCGCTCGATTCTCGCCGTGCTTCAGGGCCTGCGCGACCAGCACGGCTGGGCGCCGCTGGAAGAGGGCGGCAAGCTCATCGGCCTGACCAAGGACGGCGCCAATGTCAGCCTCGAGCCGGGCGGCCAGCTGGAACTCAGCGGCGCGCCGGTGGAAACCATCCACCAGACCTGCGACGAGGTGAACGACCACCTGCGCGACGTCAAGGACATCGCCGACAAGATCGGCGTCGGCTTCATCGGCCTCGGCGCCGCGCCGATCTGGACGCATGACCAGATGCCGCTGATGCCCAAGGGCCGTTACAAGCTGATGGACGGCTACATGCAAAAGGTGGGCACATCCGGCACCACCATGATGCGGCGCACCTGCACCGTGCAGGTGAACCTCGATTTCGCCTCCGAGGCGGACATGGTGCAGAAACTGCGCGTGGCCATCGCGCTGCAACCGGTCGCCACCGCGCTCTTTGCCAATTCCCCCTTCCTCGAAGGAAAGCCCAACGGCCACAAGAGCTGGCGCGCCCGCGTCTGGCGGCATCTCGACGACGACCGCACCGGCATGGTGCCCTTCGTGTTCGAAGACGGGTTCGGGTTCGAGGCATGGGTGCAATACGCGCTCGATGTGCCGATGTATTTCGTCTACCGAGATGGGAAATACATCAACGCGCTGGGCCAGTCCTTCCGCGATTTCCTAAAGGGCGAACTGCCCGCGCTGCCGGGCGAGACGCCGACGCTTTCCGACTGGGCCGACCACCTGACCACGCTCTTCCCCGAGGCGCGGATCAAGAAATTCATCGAGATGCGCGGCGCCGACGGCGGCCCGTGGCGCCGGCTCTGCGCGCTGCCCGCTTTCTGGGTCGGGTTGATGTACGATCAGTCGGCGCTCGATGCCGCCTGGGACCTGGTCAAGGGCTGGGATGCCGAGACCCGCGAGACCCTGCGCATCGAGGCCAGCCGCCAGGGCCTCCAGGCGCGGGCGGGTGATGTCGACATGCACGCGCTGGCGCGCGAGGTGCTGGCGATCTCCGAGGCCGGGCTCAAATCCCGCGCCCGCCCCGGCGCCGGCGGCTTGGTGCCTGACGAGACCCATTTCCTGAGCGCCCTCAAGGACAGCGTCGAGTCGGGCAAGACCCCCGCCGACGAGCTGCTCGATCACTATAACGGCGACTGGAACGGAGACCTGACCCGGATTTACCGGGAATTCAGCTACTGACCGGGACGCCCCGCCTACGCTGCGAATGATGCGGATTGGCTCGTTTGGTTTGAAGTTGGACCGGGTGGAAAGCGATCGGGCGTGGGTTTGACAGCCCACTCCGGTCATTCAAGCCGGAGCGCAGCGCAGGACGGACTGGAGCCCAGTCCGGACATCAATCAACTGTCTCGGCCGGCGGCGCGCCGGGCACCGCCCGCCCCTTCCTTCGGGCGCGCGCATTGCGTGCGCTCGCCCAGAGTCTGGCGCGGTCCCACCGATCACGTTCAAAGCAACTCGACTTGAGCCTGCGCCTGAGCAGATGCGATGTGCAGGAATGGGGGATTGGCGGACCGGGTCAGCCCGCGCTCTCCCTCTCCAGATCGGCCAGAAAGGTAATGACCCTCGCAACCGGCATCTCGCAGGGAACCAGCCGTGCCCCGCCTGTCAGATCATAGAGGTTCAGGCTGATGTAATCGCTGCCGCCCAACTCGGTCGCCACCAGCTTGACCGACCGCCCCCCGGCGAACACGGACTTGCACACCATGTAGCGCCGCCCGCCAGAGCGGCCGATCGTGGTGCCCGGTGGCCAGGCGCGCAGCCGCACCAGTGCCCGATCTCTCACGCCGATTTCTGGCCGATTTTAGGTTCGGTTCCTGCCTTCAGCCGGGCGATATTGGCCCGGTGGCGCCAGAACACCATCAGCGTCAGCACGATACCCAGCACAAAGCCGGTGCCATGGCCCAGGAATACGACCCAGAAGGTCGAGCTTGCCGCCGCCACCAGCGCCCCCATGGACGAGATGCGTGTCACCGCCGCCCCCACAAGCCAGCTCAGGCAGCAGGCGATCCCGACAGGCCAGGCCAGCGCAAGCCACAGGCCCAGAAAGGTGGCAACCCCCTTGCCACCCTTGAAGCCCAGCCAGATGGGATAGCAATGGCCCAGGAAGGCGGCCAATGCAGCCACCTGCGCCGCATCCTCGCCGGCAAGCGTGCGCGCCAGCAGCACCGCCACAGCGCCCTTGCCGCCATCCAGCAGCAGGGTCAGCGCCGCCGCCCCCTTGTTGCCGGTGCGCAGCACATTGGTGGTCCCGATATTGCCCGATCCGATCTTGCGCAAATCGCCCAAGCCCATGGCGCGGGTCAGGATCAGGCCAAAGGGGACTGATCCCAGCCCGTAGCCGATCACGGCCCAGAGGATCAGCAGCATAAGCGGTGTATCGAATGCGGGCATCACGGTCTCCGGTAAACGGCCTTTCCGGCCACATAGGTCGCCAGCACCCTACCCTGCATCCTCTGGCCGTCAAACGGGGTGTTCTGCGATTTCGACTTTAACGTGAACCGGTCCAGAACAAAGGGCACATCCGGGTCGAACAGCACCAGATCGGCGGGCGCGCCCGCGCTCAGCCGCCCGGCCTCCAGCCCCAGCCGCCGCGCCGGGTTCAGCGCCATGGCGCGGAACAGGGTGGGAAGGTCCAGCTGCCCAGCATGGTATAGCCGCAGCGCCGCCGGCAGCAGCGTTTCCAGCGCCACCGCACCGCTTGCCGCCTCTTCGAACGGCAGCCGCTTGCTTTCCTCGTCCTGCGGCGTGTGCATGGAGCTGATCGTGTCGATCAGGCCCGTGCGTACCGCTTCGATTACCGCCTGCCGGTCATCCTCAGACCGCAAAGGCGGCTTGACCTTGAAGAAGGTGCGATAACCCGAAACATCCAGTTCGTTCAGCGTCAGATGGTGGATCGAGGTTCCGGCGGTGATGTCCAGCCCGTTGCGTTTGGCGCGTTCCAGCGCGGGCAGGGCGCGCGCGGTGGTGATCTGGTCCGCGTGGTACCTGGCCCCGGTCATCTCCAACAGCGCGATGTCGCGGTCCAGCCCCATCCGTTCGGCCATGGGTGAGACGGCCGGCAGGCCATAGAGCGCCGCGAACTTGCCGCTGGTGGCCGCCGCCCCCTCGCTCAGCCCCGGTTCCTGCGGATGCGCGATGACCAGCGCGCCACAGGACTTGGCATAGGTCAGCGCGCGGGAAAACACCTTGGTATTGGCGACCACATGGTCGCAATCGGTAAACGCCACCGCGCCCGCATCCAGCAGAAAGCCGATCTCGGTCATCTCGCGGCCCTGCCGCCCCTTGGTCAGCGCCGCCATCGGCAGCACGTTGACCGGCGTGTCGGCCTGCGCCCGGCGGGTGACAAACTCCAGCGCTTCGGGCGTGTCGATGGCCGGGTTGGTGTCGGGTCGGGTGACGATGGTGGTCACTCCGCCCGCCGCCGCCGCCTGTCCTGCGGATTTATAGCTCTCCTTGTGGCGCTCGCCCGGCTCGCCCACCTTGACGCCGATATCGGCGATACCGGGGGCCAGGCACTTGCCGCCGCAATCGACCACCTCGACATGGTCCGGGACACCGATCTCGTGGCCTTGCGCCACGATCCGCCCGCCCTCGACCAGTAGCGCGCCGCGCTCAACGGTGCCCGCCTCGGGGTCGATCAGCCGGGCATTGGTGAAAAGGATGTTGCTCATGTCATCGCCCTTTCGATGGCGGCCCTGGTGGCGGCCGGGTCCGCCTGGTGTTTGATCAGGTGCTTGTCACCGCCCTTGGTGATCACCTGCACATAGCTGCCCATGGTGCGCACGGTCTCGATCTGGCTCAGCGGCACCCGCCGCCCCGCGCCGCTCAGCACGCCGTCCGAGATTTCCCAGACCACCGCCAGTTCCTCGGACGCGAGGTACCAGCCGCGCAGCGCTATCGCCGCCAGCCCCGCTGGAGCGCCGGTCCAGACATAGGGGTTGCCCATCGCCCAGAGTACCGCCATCGCACCCGCCATGGCGATCGCCGCCATCCAGGTGTGGTTGCGGATATAGGCCTGCCGGTCGGCGGGAAAGCGATGTGTCGTGTCGGTCATGCCCACCTCCCGGTGAGCGGTGTCAGGCGGCCGGAACTCCTAACAATTCGCAAAGTTCCCAATGTACAAAACGGCACATTCGCCCCGTGGGGCCGGTGCAAAACGGTCAAAACGGCCCGTGCACCGCAGGTCAAAGGATCAGCCATGTCAGCCCCCCGATGATCAGCGCCATCACCACGATGAACAGCGAAAACCCGATGTTGCGCGCCTTGCGGCGCGCCTCGCGCGGCGACAGGCGCGGCGCGGAATGGGGTAGGGCGCTTGCGGTCTCGATCGGCGATCCAGACCAGTCGGTGCCCGCTTCACGATATTCTCCCACCCGCTCAACCGTGTCCGGCAAGGCGGTTTCAACCGGTTTTTCGCCGAACGCGCGGCTGCGCAGCAGCAGCATCCAGCCCTTGTGCGCGGCCAGCGCGGCTCGATCCAGCTGATCCTCGGAGATCCCGCAACCCTCTGTCAGATAACCATAAAGACCAAGTTCTTCGAGATCGGAGACCGGGAAGACCTCGACATGATCCATGTCGAGCGCATCGAGACCCAGAAGCTGCGCCACCGCGCCCGGCTCACGCAGGAACCGCGCTTCCTCGGGTCGCATGTTCAGGGCGTAAAGGCGGATCAGGCCGCGCTCGTTCTGGGGGACGCTCAGCCGGGTCATGCCGCCCCGCGCAGGTTGCGGGCCAACAGCTCCATCGCCGCCATGCGCACGGCGACACCCATCTCAACCTGCTCCTGGATCACCGACCGGTTGATGTCATCCGCCAGGGTCCCATCAATCTCGACTCCCCGATTCATCGGCCCCGGATGCATCACGATCGCATCCGCCTTGGCCAGTCCCAGCTTCTCGCGGTCGAGCCCGTAGCGGTGGTAATACTCGCGTTCGGACGGGATGAAACCGCCATCCATCCGCTCTTTCTGAAGCCGCAGCATCATTACCACATCGACGTCTTTCAGGCCCTCGCGCATGTCGTCATAGACCTCGGCGCCGAACTCGGCGAACTGTCCGGGAACCAGCGTCGGCGGGCCGATCAGGCGAATGCGGTTTTCCATTTTTCCCAGCAAAATCAAGTTTGAACGCGCCACCCGGCTGTGCGCGATGTCACCGCAGATGGCGATGTTCAGCCGGTGCAGCCGCCCCTTGGCGCGGCGGATCGTCAGCGCGTCGAGCAAAGCCTGGGTCGGATGCTCGTGCCGCCCGTCGCCCGCGTTCAGCACCGCGCAATTGACCTTTTGCGCCAGCAGGTCCACCGCGCCCGAATGCGGGTGCCGCACCACCAGCAGGTCGGGATGCATGGCGTTCAGCGTCATCGCCGTGTCGATCAGCGTCTCGCCCTTCTTGATCGAACTGGCCTGCATCGACATGTTCATCACGTCGGCGCCGAGCCGCTTGCCCGCCAGTTCGAAACTGGCCTGCGTGCGGGTGGAGTTTTCGAAGAACATGTTGATCTGGGTTAGCCCCGACAGCACGTCGGAATGCTTGGCCGATTGCCGGTTCAGGTCCACATAGGTTTCGGCCAGGTCCAGAATGGCGGTGATATCGGCGGGAGACAGCTGTTCGATGCCAAGCAGGTGTCGGTGGGCAAATGACATGGGCGGCTCCGGTCAGGCGATTGTGCCGCTTATAGAAAGCACGCGGGCCGGGGGCAATATGGCTATGACCTCAGTCGGCGGGGGCGCATCCGCCCTCGGGCAGGCAGGTCTCGCCCGGCTTGCACCATTTGCCGCGCCCGCAATCGACCGCCAGTTGTGGCACACAGCCCCGTTCGGCCGAGCATTTGAAACCGGGCCGGCATTGCGAGCCGGTCTCTTCGCACAGGAACCACCCGACCCGACTGCACCCGCCACCCGGCAGGCATTGGGTGCCGGCCGGGCAGATCCGCCCGTCCTTGCAGGGCGGGTTTTCGGGTAGGGTCAGCTCCGGTTTCGGCAGGGGGACACATTCGCCAGAAACGGAACAGGTCATGCCAGGCCCGCAGGTCAGGCCGGTCTGGCATTTGCCGCTTCCCTTGGGGGCGCATCTGGTGCCCCCGGCGACGCAGTCCTCGAACGGTCCGCAAGAGCGTCCGCCGCCGCAATAGGTGCCGCCCAGAGGGATGCAATAGCCATCCCAGCTACAGGTTTGCGACAGGCCACAGCAGTTCGAAGCTCCGCATTGGGTGGTGCCCGCCGGACATTCCGCCGCCCGGGCACCATGAAACGGGGCGACAAGCAACGCGATCAGGAAAAGGCGCAGGAGATGGATCATGCCCCTATGCTCGACGGCCCGGCCCTCGCTGTCCAGCGGCAATCCGCTTTCCCTTGCCGCGCAGACGGTTAGATTGGAGGGTATGGAATCGGCACTTGATCCTCATGCGGCGCTGGCCCTGCTGGAATGGCAGGTCGAACTGGGCGTGACCGATGCGATCGGTGACACGCCGGTGGACCGCTATGCCCTGCCGGATACCGCGCCCCGCCCTGAGCGGCCCGTTGCAGCGGTGGCCACCCAGGCTGTACCGCCGCAAAAGGCACCGGAGACCGACCCGGTGCAAGAGGCCCGCAAGTCGGCAGTGCGCGCGGCGTCCTTGCCCGCGCTGCGCGAGGCAATGGCTGGTTTCGACCATTGCGAGTTGAAGAAGGGGGCGCGCAACCTGGTTTTCGCTGACGGGATTCCGGGGGCGCGCGTGATGATCATCGGCGAGGCTCCAGGCCGGGAAGAGGATCGCGAAGGCAGGCCGTTTGTCGGCCGCGCGGGCCAGTTGCTCGACCGGATGCTGGCGGCGATCGGCCTCGACCGCGAGCAGAATGTCTATATCACGAACGTCCTGCCCTGGCGGCCGCCGCAGAACCGTGACCCGTTGCCCATCGAGATCGCGATGATGAAGCCTTTCCTGGAGCGTCACGTCGCTTTGGCGCAACCACAGGTGCTGGTGCTGATGGGCAAGATCAGTTGCGATGCCGTATTGGGAAGGCAGAGCATAACCCGTCTGCGGGGCCAGTGGACACAGGCGATGAATCTGCAGGTTCTGCCGACGTTTCACCCCGCTTACCTCTTGCGTCAGCCACATATGA
Source organism: Ruegeria marina (assembly GCF_900101475.1). Taxonomy (GTDB): domain Bacteria; phylum Pseudomonadota; class Alphaproteobacteria; order Rhodobacterales; family Rhodobacteraceae; genus Ruegeria_B; species Ruegeria_B marina. Next base: position 50,393 of record NZ_FMZV01000016.1, read on the forward strand.
AGCGGCTGGCCTGGGCTGATCTTCTGGAACTCAAGGCAAAACTGAGGGAACAATGATGCGCATACTGGCCTTTTCCGATCTGCACATGGACCGTGCCCGGGCCGCCGACCTTGTCGCGGCGAGCCTTGAGGCCGATATCGTGATCGGAGCCGGGGATTATTGCAATGCGCGTCAAGGGCTGGATCAGGCGATGGCGATGCTGGCCGGGATCATGGTGCCACTGGTGCTGGTGCCCGGAAATGCCGAAAGCGCCGCCGAACTGGAAGCCGCAGCCCCCGAGGGTGTGCATGTGCTGCATGGATCCTCGGCCACGGTGGACGGGATAAGGATGTTCGGGCTGGGCTATGGCGTGCCACCCACGCCCTTTGGCGCCTGGTCCTGCGACATGACCGAGGGCGAGGCGGCCGAGATGCTGGCGCGTTGCAAATCCGCCGATATCCTGATCAGCCACTCTCCCCCCAAGGGATTCGGCGATGTCACCTCGGAGGGGAAATCGGTCGGTTCCACCGCGATCCGCGACGCAATCGAGCGGCTGCAACCGCGTCTGGCGCTCTGTGGCCATATCCACGACAGCTGGGGCGCGCGGGGCACCATGGGGCGGACGCGCCTGGCCAACCTTGGTCCCAAGGTGAACTGGTTCGAGTGGCCTGAATGATCGAACCTGTAACGCTGCTGACTTTTTTGCCCGCAGCGCTGGCGCTGAACCTGACACCGGGGGCGGACATGATGTTCTGCCTCGGACAGGGGCTTCGGTCGGGGCCGCGCGCGGCCTGGGCGGCAAGTGCGGGCATCTCGGCGGGCGGCATGGTGCATGTCACGCTCGCCGGGCTGGGTCTGGGCGCGGCGGTGCAGGCGATGCCCTGGCTTTTCGATGTCATCCGCTGGGTCGGGGTCGCCTATTTGCTCTGGTTGGCCTTTGGCGCCCTACGGCAGGGCGCGGTTCCGCCCGAAGCCCCGCCGCGCGCCGTGCGTCATGCCTTTCGCGACGGGATGTTGGTCAACCTGACCAATCCAAAGGTGATCCTGTTCGTGCTCGCCTTCATCTCTCAGTTCGTGTCGCCCGAGGCTGGCCCGATCCTGCCGCAGTTTCTGGTCTTTGGCGCCATCATCGGGCTGGGCGGGTTCGTCATCAACGGGCTTGTGGGGCGCTTTGCCGGCGGGCTTGGCCGATACCTGACTACCGCCCCGCGCCTGGGCCGCATTCTGGGCCGCGTGTCGGCAGGCATCTTTGCCGCGCTGGCGTTGCGTCTCGCCATTCTTGAAAGGACCTGATCGGATATGTCGCGCATCGACGAAAGCCTCGATTTCATTCCTGTCCGCATCGCGGTGTTGACGGTCTCGGATACCCGCTCCATCGAGGAGGACCGTTCCGGCCAGACGCTGGTCGACCGGATCGCGCGCGCAGGCCATGTGCTGGCCGACCGTCGAATAATCCGCGACGAACGCGCCCAGATCGCCGACCAGCTGCGCGCCTGGGTTGTGGATCCCGATGTTGATGTCATCATCTCGACCGGTGGTACCGGGCTGACCGGGCGCGACGTGACGGTCGAGGCGCATCGCGACGTCTATGAAAAGGAGATCGAGGCTTTCGCGACCGTCTTTACCCTGATCTCGATGGAAAAGATCGGCACCTCGGCCGTGCAGTCACGCGCCACGGGCGGCGTGGCGGGCGGCACCTATCTGTTCGCCTTGCCTGGCAGCCCCGGCGCCTGCAAGGATGCCTGGGACGGTATTCTCGAGAAACAGCTCGATTACCGGCATCGCCCCTGCAATTTTGTGGAAATCATGCCGCGATTGGACGAACACTTGCGACGGAAATAGGCCCCGCTCACGTTCTAGCGTCTCAGGCTTGGTAATTTTCCAGGTTCTCCTAGTTCTGTTATGATGCGGATCCAATCGATCGGAGTGCGGAAGACGATGCGATTTCTGCGGCAAAGCCTGTTCGGTGTGTTCCTCGCCTCCGTGGCTCTTGCCCTGCTGATATGGGCGGGCGAGCTGGTGAAGGATGCTGTCCAGGCGCGGTTGACGGCTGACAAGAAAGTGCCGTCGGCGAACGAGCGCGTCTTTGCCGTCAATGTGCAACTTGCCGAGAGTGGCACCGTCGTTCCGGTGCTCGAAGCATTCGGGCAGGTCAAGAGCCGGCGCACACTGGAATTGCGCAGCGCGATGGGTGGCCGGGTCGTCGGATTGTCGGAGAATTTTGTCGAGGGCGGTGTGGTTCGAGAGGGTGAGGTGCTGGTGCGCATCGACCCCGCGAAAGCACAGACCGAGCTGGACAGGGCCCGGTCGGACCTGATGGATGCCGAAGCCGAGGAACGCGATGCGGCACGGGCCCTGGTCCTTGCCCGGGACGAGTTGCAGGCGGCACAAGACCAGGCTGCCTTGCGTGCGCAGGCGATGAAGCGGCAGCAGGATCTGGTCGAGCGCGGCGTCGGCAGCGCGGCCACCGCCGAAACCGCCGAACTGGCCTATGCGCAGGCGCGCCAGGCCGTTCTGGCACGGCGTATAGCCGTGGCCCAGGCCGAGGCGCGCGTGGATCAGGCGGCGACACGACTGTCGCGGGCGCATCTTGCGCTGGATCTGGCAGAGCGTGATCTGGCCGAAACCGAAATCCTGGCAGGCTTTGATGGCACGCTCAGCGGTGTGACGCTGGTCGAGGGGCGGTTGGTTTCCGTCAATGAAAAACTGGCCGAGCTGGTGGACCCCGATGCGCTGGAGGTGGCCTTCCGTGTCTCGACCGCGCAATATTCGCGGTTGCTCGACGCATCCGGGCAGCTTGTCGGTGCACCTGTGATGGTGCACCTTGACGTCGCCGGTGCCGATCTGGTCGCCGAAGGCAGTATCAGCAGGGACAGCGTCGCCGCCGGCGAAGGGCAATCCGGCCGTGTCATTTATGCCCGGTTGACTTCGGCCCGGGGTTTCAAGCCTGGCGACTTCGTGACGGTTCAGGTCGATGAGCCGGCAATCGAGGATGTGGTTCGGTTGCCCGCTTCCGCGTTGGACGCGGCGGGTACGGTTCTTGTTCTGGATGCAGAGGACCGGCTGGAGGTGTTGCCCGTCACCCTGCTTCGGCGGCAGGAGGACAGCGTTCTGGTGCGCGGCGAAGGGCTTGAGGGCCGGGAAGTCGTGGTTGGCCGCACCCCCCTGCTGGGACCGGGGGTGAAGGTGAGGCCGCTTCGGATCGAAGCGCAGGCCAGGGAACCCGACCTGTCGTTGCTTGAATTGTCCGACGAGCGCAGGGCGCGGCTGGTGGCCCTTGTCGAAGACAACGACCGGATGCCGGCCGATGTCAAGGAACGGCTTTTGGGGCAGCTTGCGGAAACCCGCGTTCCGGCCCGTCTCGTGCAACGGCTGGAAGACCGGGCGGGGGGCTGACCGGCGATGGTCCGCGACATTCCCCAGGCGGCGGGCGGGTTGCTCAGCTACTTCACCCGGCACCGGACGGCGGCCAATCTCTTGCTGGTGATCCTGCTGGTGCTCGGAGCAGCCGCCATCCCCAACATGCGGGCGCAGTTCTTCCCGGACGTGATCGTGCAGAATGTCACGGTATCCGTGGAATGGGAGGGCGCGGGTCCCGAGGATGTCGACAGCGCCATCGTGCAGGTGCTGGAACCGGCGCTTCTGGCGGTCGATGGCGTGGAAAGCTCTTCCGCGGCCTCGCGCGAAGGCCGGGCACTGGTGACGCTCGAATTCGAACCGGGCTGGGACATGGCGCAGGCCGCGGATGATGTGCAGTCTGCGGTGGACGCGATAACGAACTTGCCGGACGATGCCGAAGAGCCGTCCGTCAGGCGTGGCGCCTGGCGGGACCGGGTGACTGACGTCGTGATCACCGGCCCGGTGTCACCCGGCCAATTGGCGCTTTATACCGACGAATTGATTGTCCGCCTGTTCGAAATCGGCGTGACCCGGACCACGATCCGGGGCCTTGCCGCGCCGCGCACGGTTGTCGAAGTGCCCTCGGCCAGGCTGATCGCCAATGATGTCACATTGTCCGAGATCGCCGAGGCGATTGCCGCGGAAGTGAATGCCGATCCGGCTGGCGACGTGAGCGGAGCCAACGCCCGGATTCGCACCGGCAGCGAAAAGCGGAGCCCCGAGGATCTCGCGGGGATCGTGCTGCGTTCAAACCCCGACGGATCGAAGCTGCGGATCTCCGACGTGGCGACGATCCGGGTCGAGGGGGTAACCCGGATCCGGTCTTACTGGGTCGGCGACCAGCCGGCGATGTCGATCCGTGTCGACCGCTCGGACCTGGGTGATGCGATCAAGGTTCAGCATGAGGTGGCCGAGGTCGTCGAGCGCATGCAGGCAAGCCTGCCTCCGGGCGTGACCATGGACCTGATCCGCACCCGCGCCGAAGCAATCACCGACCGCCTGAACATCCTGGTGGACAATGGGCTGATGGGGCTGGTCCTCGTGGTGCTTCTGCTGTTCCTGTTCCTGAACGCACGGATCGCCTTCTGGGTTGCGGCGGGAATACCCGCGTCGATGTTCGCTGCTATCGCTCTGATGTACGCCGCGGGTCTTACCATCAACATGGTTTCATTGTTCGGGCTGATCATCACGCTTGGGATCGTGGTGGACGATGCCATCGTTGTGGGCGAGCATGCCGATTTCCGGGCCCGGCGCTTGCGGGAACATCCCGTCGTCGCCGCGGAAACGGCCGCGCGGCGCATGGCGATGCCGGTCTTCGCCGCGACCCTGACCACCATCATCGCTTTCTTTGGTCTGACCTCCGTCGGCGGCCGGTTCGGCGAGTTGATCCGTGATATCCCCTTCACCGTGATCGCCGTACTGGCGGCTTCGCTGGTGGAATGTTTCCTGATCCTGCCCAACCACATGGCGCATGCAATCGCGCATTCGGCAAAGGAGCATTGGTACGACTGGCCCAACCGGATGGTGAACAGGGGGTTTCGCTGGATCCGCGACCACCTGTTCCGGCCTTTCGTCGGATGGGTCCTTAGGGCGCGCTATGTGGTTCTTGCCGGTACGGTTGCGGTACTTGCCAGCCAGGTGGCGCTGTTCATCAGCGGCGATGTGAACTGGCGGTTCTTCAACGCGCCCGAACGCGGTTCGGTGACCGGCAACTTCATCATGGTCGAAGGCGCGACCCGCGACGACACCATGGCGATGATGCGCGAATTGCAACGCGCAACCGAGGAATTGGGACGTGCCTACGAACAACACTATGGCCGGAACCCGGTCGACTACGTGTTGGCCGAGCTGGGCGGCAACGCCGGTCGCGATTTGCCGGGGGCGGACACAAAGGACGCGGACCTGCTTGGTGGCATCTCGATCGAATTGATCGATGCCGACGAGCGGCCATATTCGAGTTTTGCCTTTGTCGGCGAGTTGCAGGAAACGGTGAACCGTCATCCCAAGGTCGAAGCGCTCAGTTTCCGTGGGTGGCGCTCGGGTCCAGGCGGAGACGCGCTGGACGTGCAATTCTATGGCGCATCGGCTCAGGTCCTGAAATCCGCGTCCGAGGACCTTCAGGCCGCCCTGCTGCGCTATCCCGAAGTTTCGGCGGTCGAGGACGACCTCAGTTACGACAAGGAAGAAGTGGTACTGGACCTGACAGCGCAAGGGCATGCGCTGGGCTTTACCGTGGATACGCTCGGACGGGCCCTGAGGGCGCGGTTGAACGGGATCGAGGCCGCGACCTATCCCGATGGTCCGCGCAGCGCCGAAATACGCGTCGAATTGCCCGAGAACGAACTGACCGCTGATTTTCTGGAACGAACGCTGATGCGGGCGCCAGGCGGCATCTATGTGCCGCTGGCCGATATCGTCTCGGTCTCGCAGCGCACCGGATTTTCGACGGTCAAACGTGAAAACGGCATTCGTCTGATCTCGGTCACGGGCGATGTCTCGGAAGACGATCCCGCCCGCGCCGAGGAGATTTCCAGGGTTTTGGAAAACGAAATCCTGCCAAGAATCGCCAGCGAACGGCAGGTCGAATGGCGAATGTCTGGACTGAGCGAGCAGGAGGATACATTTCTGGCTGAGGCCGGAACCGGGCTGGTCCTTTGTCTGACAGGCATCTACCTCGTTCTGGCCTGGGTCTTTGCCAGCTGGACGCGGCCACTGGTGGTGATGGCGATCATCCCCTTCGGCCTCGTCGGAGCGATCTGGGGTCACTACATATGGGAGGTGCCGCTCAGCATGTTCACCGTGGTCGGACTCCTGGGCATGACGGGCATCATCATCAACGATTCCATCGTGCTGGTGACCACGATCGACGAATATGCCGAAACCCGGGGGCTAATGCCGTCTATCATCGACGCGACAGCGGACAGGTTGCGTCCTGTCCTGTTGACCTCTCTGACCACGGTCCTGGGGCTGGCCCCGCTGCTCTATGAAAGCTCTCAACAGGCGCAATTCCTGAAGCCAACCGTGATCACGCTCGTCTACGGCCTGGGTTTCGGGGTGATTCTGGTGTTGCTGGTGGTCCCGGCCCTTCTGGCCGTGCAGCGGGATCTGTCGCGCCCGATGGTAGCTTTGCGGCGGGCCTTGCGCGGGTCGGACCGGCTGGCGCGCTGGGCCGTGCTGGCGAGCGGACTTGCGACACTCGTCCTGCTTGCCGTGACCGTTGGGTGGGTGGCTGTCACCGGCGCGCTGCCTGACAGGCTGGTTCAGGCTGTTCCCGCTTTGGCGGAGAAGGCGGCGATGCCTGTGGGAGTGGGATTGTTCATTGCCGGGGCATTTGTGGTCTGTCTGCTGGCGATGGCGATCTCGGCGGTTTTGCTGTCCCGGCGCGCCCGCCATTAGCGTGGTAGCCTTCAGCCCCTGCGCCGCGCGAGGTCGAGCAGCTCTCCCACGCGATCAAGCAGCGGCAAGGCGCCGTTGAGAACTTCGGCCACCGGCAACCACCGCGCATCCATGGCATCGTCGCCCGCACGGGGAGCGCCATCGACATATCGGCACAGAACGCTGACCAACAGGTAATGCGCCAGTGTTTCGCCTGCATCGTCGCGCCGTATCAGGTCGAAATGAGTCAGGTAGCGCTGCGGCCGGGCCAGGATACCGGTTTCCTCGAACAGTTCCCGCACTGCCGCATCGCGAACCGTTTCGCCCCATTCCACATGGCCACCGGGAAAACCCCACAGTCCGCGCCCTGGATCCTTGCCGCGCTGCGCGAGCAGGACATGGTCGTCATGGATGACAACGGCGAGAGCGCCGATCAGCGGCCGTTGATCCATAAGTCACCCCGGCAGGCAACCTTGGATATCGACGGCGTGTTTGCTGCCGAGCACCGTTATCCGCATCTGCGACCGGTCCAGAGCGAACGCGCCACCTGCGGCGTTCAGTATCTCGGAGCGCGCATAGAGCGTGTTTCCCTGCCGGCGGGTCTCGGCCTCGGTGACCCATAATGTTGGATCGCTCGGTTCGAATACGGCAAGCTCATCGCTGCCGGCAGATGGCACGGTGATCTCGGCCTCGATCTGCATGCCGTTGCGTGTTGGCGTCAGACGGCAGGTTGCCGACCTGACACCCGCTTCGGCCGCCGAATAGGGGCGCTGCGCCAGGGCTGCGGCAATCGCCGGGTGGCGCGGAGCATCGGCATTCAGGGTATGATCTATGCCGCGGCTTGCGGGCACGCAGATATCCTTGCAGACGCCGAAGTCCATTTCGCCCTTCAGGTGAACGGGCCGCCCCGCGTTTTCCGGCGTGATCTCGATGGGCAGAATCAGTTGGTCCTTGTACCCGATCGAACGCAGGCCACTTTGTTCGAACACATGCGGGACAGGCCAGGTAATGGACAGTTCGCCGACATTGCGCGATCCGCGCCAATCAAAGCTGGGTGGTATTCCCGCCTCGCCCGGGGCGCGCCAGTAGGTTTTCCAGCCATCGGCAAGAGTCATCCGGATCGCGCCCAGGAAGGTGCCCCGTGCCGTCATGCCGCCATCCAGGATCTCGATCTGAACAAGGTCATCCAATCCACCCGCGGCGACCGGGGCGGCAACCGGGGAGGTCAGGGCGACAAGGGCAAGTGCCTGGATCATGCTTCGGGTCATTTCATATAGATGCGCCCGCCGCAGCCATTTGCCAAGTCACGATCGGTTCAGAATGCGCAATTTCAATGCGACGGCGGGGCAATCGCTTGCACCTTGCGGCGCCGAACCCCATTGTTGAGGGACAAGGAGACAAGAGGCCCAATGTTAGACCTGACCGGAAAGCTGTTGATCGCCATGCCCGGCATGGGCGACCCCCGCTTTGATCGTGCCGTCATCTTCATGTGCAGCCATGGCGAGGACGGTGCCATGGGACTGATCGTGAACAAACCCGCCGATCTGCGCCTTTCGGCGCTCCTGTCCCAGATGGATATCGCCTGCGATATCCAATCGGTAGCCGACTCGCGGGTCCGGTTCGGCGGACCAGTCGAAATGGGCCGGGGATTCGTGCTGCATTCCTCCGACTACTCGGCAAGCCTGCATTCGCTGAAAGTGTCGGAAGCGTTCAGCATGACCGCGACGCTCGACATTCTCGAAGACATAGCCAGCGGGCAGGGGCCGATGCGCCGCTCCCTGATGCTGGGATACTCGGGATGGGGCCCCGGGCAACTCGAGAGCGAGATCGGGGAAAATGGCTGGCTCACGGCTGACGCCGATCCAGATCTGGTATTCGACACACCGGACGAGGAGAAATGGGACGCGGCGCTGAAGTCTCTGGGTATCGACCCGCTCCTGTTGTCGGCCAGCGCTGGCCACGCCTGAACCGCGGGCCGGCGGTGCCAGCTTGTTCTTGCTCCTCCAAGCCGGGTTTGACACTGGAAACCGTTCGGTCACATTTCATCGGAGAGTGCGAGGTTCAACGCAGCCGCGACATGGGCCGCTGACGGATTGACGAACAGATGTCCGCCAGCGCTGAAGGTCTCTTCGTCCACATGGTCCGGAAAGGCGAGGGGCAGTTCGGTGCAGGCCAGCAGAATTGCCGTACCCGGCGCAGCATGCCTGTCGCAGAATGCCAGAAGCCTGTCCCGCGCACGGGGTGAGACTCCGGCATAAAGGTCTTCGTCGATCAGCGCCTGCATCTCGGTTATCTCGTCGTCATCAAGCCTGTCGTTGGCCGCAATCCCGTGGCGGGACAGCGATTGCGCATAGTCGCTGGCCTGCATGGTCACGGCTGTACCAAGAACCAGCGCGTGCGTGGCGCCGGTCAGCGCCGTGGCCTCGGCCGTCGCATCGAATATCGACAGGATTGGCATCCTTACGCCTTGCCGGATCGCGTGCAGTCTTGCGTGGGGTGTGTTCGAGGCGATGACCGCGAAATCGCAGCCGGCGGTCTGAAGTGTGAGCAACGCGTCGCGGAAAATGGCGTCGAAACCGGACCAGCTGCGTTCGTCTCCGAACCTGCCGCGCAGGGCACGTGTCTGGGCCTGAGTAACGGATTCGATGGTCATTCGCGGCACCGGCAACGGCGGAACATGTCCCCGCTCTGCAAAGAACCGCCCGGCACCCTGCGCAATGGCGCGATAGTAGTCGATTGTCGACGGCCAGCCGACGCCACCCAGAATGCCGATTTTCTTCATGTCGCGTCCTTTCTGTACATCTGCGCCGCGGTTGATCCTCGCGCGCGGCGCAGGCAATTGCCAGAAATCAGGCCGCGAGGCTGTCGATTTGCGCCTGGGCGGTGCCAAGGGCCTCTTCGGGGGCGATTGCCATCCGGTCGGCGGCAACGATGGCGACATCGGAAATGCCGACGAAACCAAGAACATGTTGCACATAGCGCGTGGCAAAGTCGATCTCGGATCCGACTGGCGTTCCGCCCGAGGCCACTGCAAGGATGGCCCTTTTGCCCGAAAGCAGGCCGCGGGGTCCGTTCTCGGAATAGGCGAAGGTGACACCCGCGCGCGCGATAAGGTCGATCCAGGCCTTGAACGCGGCGGGAACCGAAAAGTTGTAGATCGGCAATCCGATCACGATGGTGTCGGCGTCTTTCAACTCCTGAACCAACTGATCCGAAAGCGCGAGTGTCTGGCGCTGCTCCTCGGTGCGGGCATCCGTAGCGGTAAAGTTCGCGCTGACCCAGGCTTCGGTCAGCAAGGGCAGCGGCGTGGCAAGGTCGCGACGGATGATGCGGGCCGGATTGAGTCGCTGGACGATACCGTCCGACAACTCTCGGGTTGTCGACCCTTGGCGCCGCGCCGAGGCGTCGATGTGCAATACTGTCTGAGGCATGGGAACTCCTTCGATGCGATGATGCGATGGAGTGAAAATGGTCATTGCAAATTTGAACTCAACATTGGAAAAATCACATCTATTGTTGACTGATGCACAATAAGGGCGGGTTCCAAATGGACAACTGGGACGAAGTTCGCACCGCTTTCCAGGTGGCGCGGATGGGGACGGTAAGCGGTGCGGCCGAGGTCTTGGGCGTGCATCATGCCACGGTGATCCGCCATATCGACTCTCTCGAAGGCCGGCTGAACGTCAAGCTGTTCCAGCGACACGCGCGGGGATATACGCCGACAGAGGCCGGGCTGGACCTTCTGCGCGTGGCCCAGGCTACGGATGACCAGTTCAATCAGCTGGTCGGCCGGCTGAAAGGGATCGGGGATGATGTTTCGGGCGAACTGGTCCTGACCTCGCTGGAGGCGCTTGCGCCCCTGGTGGTCCCGGTGCTGGCCGCGTTTCAGCGCCAGCATCCGGGACTTGTCGTCCGGTACCTGACAGGAGCCCGGCTGTTCCGTCTGGAATACGGTGAGGCGCATGTCGCGATCCGTGCCGGGCGTGTACCGGATCAGCCGGACAATGTGGTTCAGCCCTTCGTGTCGCAGGAGATGGGCTTTTACGCCAGCGCGGATTATGTCGAGCGTTACGGCAGGCTGGATGGGGTCGAAGACATGAAAAACCATGTCTTTGTCGGCAGCGACGATGAAAACAGCCGCGCGCCCTTCCACATCTGGCTGAGACAGAATGCCCCGGCCGAGGCGATCGTGTTCCGCTGCTCGGACAATATTTCGGTCCAACAGGCCGTGCTTGCAGGAGCGGGGATCGGTTTTATCTCGCGCTGGGAAGCGGCGCAACATTCACAGTTGGTCGAGATGTTGCCGCCACTTGAGGAATGGGCAGGCAAGTTGTGGCTGGTAACGCATGTCGATTTGCACAGGACACCAAAGGTCCAGAGTTTCCTCAAGTTTCTGAAACAGGCGGCGCGTTCATGGTCGGCCTGAGCCCGGAGGGACGCGGGCATCTTGCGATGCTGTGCTTCTCGGCATTGGTGGCGGGCAGTTTCTCCCTGGGTTCACTGGTCGCCAACGAGATCGCCCCGGCGGCCCTGAACGCGGCGCGGTTCGCCGTTGCCGCACTCGTGATCGGCGCCGTTGTCGCTGTCACGGGCGGAGTGCCGCGCAGCGCGCTGCGCGCACCTTGGAGGTATTTTGTCCTGGGTGGGCTTTTCGCCACCTATTTCGTGATGATGTTCGCAGGGTTGAAAACCGCGCCGCCGGTCAGTGCGGCGGCGGTCTTTACCCTGACACCGATCCTGTCGGCCATTGCCGGATGGCTCCTGTTGAAACAGGTTACAACTGCCCGGATGGCGCTGGCCCTTGCGATTGGCGGAATCGGGGCGCTCTGGGTGATCTTCCGGGCCGACTGGTCCGCCTTCCGCGCGTTCGAGATCGGGCGGGGCGAGATCATCTATTTCTGGGGATGCATCGCGCATGCGGTCTATACGCCGATGGTCCGCAGGCTGAACCGGGGCGAACCGGCGGTTGTCTTTACCCTGGGCACGCTGCTGGCCGGCTGCGTGGTCCTGACAGTCTACGGCTGGGCGGATATCCGCACGACCGATTGGGTTAATCTGCCCGGTATCGTTTGGGTCGGACTTCTCTATGTCGCGATCTGCGCCAGTGCGATGACCTTTGTCCTGCTGCAATATGCATCGCTACGGCTGCCATCGGCCAAGGTGATGGCCTACACCTACCTGACGCCTACCTGGGTCATATTCTGGGAGATCGCCCTGGGCAATGGCGTTCCGTCCGGTCTGATTCTGGTAGGGGTTACGCTGACGGTGACAGCTCTGGTGATCCTGTTGAAACCCGAAGACCGTCATCAGCCCTTCACGCAAGCGCAGTAGCAGGAACCGATGCAAAAAGATATCTCGCTGACCGTTGATTTCCCCGCAGTTCCCGACGCGCTTCTGCTGGCGCCCGTCGGGCTGTCCACGCCGCAATCCGCACCAGTCTCCGTCGATACCCAAGGGGCGGCACAGAGAATGGTCGCGGACCCGCGGTCGGCGCAACATGCGCTGGTACTTACACCGGCGGAGGCGCAGATTCGCCTGGCATGGTCCTATGTCCTGGGCGGCGCCGATTACTGCGAAGCGATGTTTCAGCCGCGCAACAGCCGGTATACGCGTGCGGCAGCCAAGCTTGCCGACGAAGCACGGGAGTTTGCGCACCGCAGCGTAAAGGATATTGCCGATCATGTCGCCGCGCTGTTTGCCTATGGTCACCCCGAAACCCGGTTTTATGACGCGGAGGACGAAATCCCGCAGCTATGTTCCATGACCGAAGGCTCGTGCGTGGATATCAACGCCTATTTCATCGCGTTCTGCCGGGCCGCCGGGATCGAGGCCGGCTACATTACCGGCTATTTCATTCCCGAAGAAAAACGTACGCATTGCGCCGACATGCATTGCTGGGTCGTGACGCGCGGACCGCAGGGTGTACAGGAATGGGATATCGCGCATCATCTGAAGATGGGAACGCGCGATATTCGCCCCGGCCTGAACCCGAAGCCGGGGGTGCGGGTCGCGATGGCGCATTCCATGGGGCTGGAATTTCCGTCGCTTGGCCTGCGCGATCTCAAGCTGATCGGCGAGCCGATGTGGTTGTTTCCCGATGGCAGTTGGGCACGACCGGAAATGACGATCACGCTTCGGGGCTATGATCGCCTGGCGCAGTGTTGAATTCGCTTTCCAGAAACCTTTCGAACGCATCGAGGTTCACGGGTTCGAACTGGCCGAATCCCTGCATCCAGACGCTGGCACCGCGCAGGGCATCGGGTTCCAGCTTGCACCATTTTACCCGACCGCGTTTCTCCTGGCTGATCAGCCCGGCGCGGGTCAGGATGGCGAGGTGTTTCGAGATGGCGGCCAGGGACATCTCGAAGGGTTCGGCAACGTCGGTCACGGCCATGTCATCCTCGAGCAGCATGGCGAGGATGGTGCGCCGGGTGGGGTCGGCGAGGGCGGCAAAGACGTCATCGAGCGGATCGGACATGTTTCGCCAGAACCATATGGTGAAACGATCGTCAACCATTTGGTTGAATATGCTTCATCCGGCCATTTGGCGCTAACGGCGCCTGCGACCCGAGCGCGCGCCTTGTCGCGCCATTGAAAAAAATATTGGAAAACAACAACATGATCCAGTTCTGAGGGTTGCCATTGCAGCGTTGACTCTGTGACCGTTGCCCCTTAGCAGAGTGCCAAGACTGCGTGGGGGTTCTGCCCGTGACCGAAGACGACCAAAAGCAGCGGCTGACGCAGCTGGAGGCGCGGATCGCGGCGGCCAAGAAGGCCGAAAGCAAGGGCGAGAAACGCGCGGATGCAAGCCATGCCCAGGGCGAGTTGGCCTGGCGCATGGTGATCGAGATGGTATCCGGTCTGGGGATCGGGTTTGGCATCGGGTACGGGCTGGACAGCCTGTTCGGGACGATCCCGATCTTCCTGGTGCTGTTCACATTGCTGGGTCTTGCCGCCGGGGTGAATGTAATGCTCCGCAGCGCGCGTGAAATCCAGGCGAAGACAGAGGCCGAAGCCGCAAAGGCAAAGGCCGAGAGAGACGAGAGGGACTAGACGTGGCAAGCGAAGCACAGGCCGCAGACAAGGCAGCAGAGGGTGGTAGCCTGGTCTTCCACCCGATGGATCAGTTCATCGTCAAGCCGCTGTTCGGCGACGGCGCGGTGGGCATGTTCACCATCACCAACTCGACCCTGTGGATGGGTCTCGCGGTGCTGGCGATCATCGGCCTGATGGTGCTCAGCACCTCGCGCCGCGCCATCGTTCCGGGCCGGATGCAGTCGATCGCGGAACTGGCCTATGGCTTCATCTACAAGATGGTCGAGGACATCTGCGGCAAGGACGGGGTGAAGTACTTCCCCTATGTCATGACGCTTTTCATGTTCATCGTGACCGCCAACTTCCTGGGCCTGCTGCCCAAGTCCTTTACCACCACCTCGCATTTCGCGGTGACCGTGGTACTGGCGCTGGCGGTGTTCCTGACCGTCACCATCCTGGGTTTTGTCAAGAACGGTGCCGGCTTCCTGAGCCTGTTCTGGGTGTCGAGCGCACCGCTGGCGCTGCGCCCGGTTCTGGCGATCATCGAACTGATTTCCTACTTCGTGCGCCCCGTCAGCCACTCCATCCGTCTTGCCGGTAACGTCATGGCAGGTCACGCGGTGATCAAGGTTTTCGCAGGTTTCGCTGCCATTGCCGCGATCAGCCCGGTTTCGGTTCTGGCGATCACCGCGATGTACGGTCTCGAGGTGCTGGTGGCCTTCATCCAGGCCTATGTGTTCACCATCCTGACCTGCGTGTACCTCAAGGACGCGCTGCACCCGCATCACTAATCGCAGCGGCGGGTTGAATCCGCCCTGTGCTCCAAACACCCTGACATTCAACTTCCAATCGTAAGGAGACTCATCATGGAAGGCGATCTCGCACATATCGGCGCAGGCCTGGCAGCAATCGGTTCCGGCGCAGCCGCAATCGGTGTGGGCAACGTGGCCGGCAACTTCCTGGCCGGCGCCCTGCGCAACCCCTCGGCCGCCGCGTCGCAAACCGCGACCCTGTTCATCGGCATCGCATTCGCAGAAGCCCTGGGGATCTTCGCGTTCCTCGTCGCTCTGCTGCTGATGTTCGCCGTCTAATTCGCGGAACCTGATCCTTACGCGCGGATGGGCCCAAGCCATAGCGGCCCATCCGTTGTAAAGACTACGTTCCGACGGAGGACAACATGGCGACTGAACATACCGGAGCTGTCAGCATCTGCGTCGATTCCCATGGCTCTGCCATCGGTATGCCGCAGCTCTGTTTCGACTGGTTCCCGAACCAGATCTTCTGGCTTGTCATCACGCTGGTCGTCGTCTTTCTGGTCCTGTCGCGCGTGGCCCTGCCGCGTATTGCGGCAATCCTGGCCGAACGGCAGGGGACCATCACAAACGACCTCGCCGCTGCCGAAGACCTGAAGGCCAAGGCGCTTGCGGCGGAAGAAGCCTATACCAAGGCGCTGGCCGAAGCCCGTGCCGAGGCTCAGCGTATCGCCGGCGAAGCGCGTGCAGAGATTCAGGCGGAATTGAACGACGCCATCGCCAAGGCGGATGCCGAGATCGCTGCCAAGGCGGCCGAGTCGGAAAAGGCCATTGGCGAAATCCGTGCCGGTGCCCTGCAAAGCATCGAAGCGGTTGCCAAGGACACCGCGGGCGCGCTGGTCAGTGTGCTGGGCGGTCAGGCCGATGACGCAACCGTGGCTGGCGCCGTCGAAGCCCGGATGAAAGGATAAGAGACATGCGTAACATTCTCGCCTTTGTCCTGACCGCAGGCTTCGCAAGCCCGGCGCTTGCCGCAAGCGGCCCGTTCTTTTCTCTGAAGAACACCGATTTCGTGGTGACCATCGCGTTCCTCGTCTTCGTCGCGGTTCTGTTCTACTTCAAGGTTCCGTCGATGATCGGCGGGGCGCTGGACAAGCGGGCCGAAGGCATCAAGTCGGACCTGGAAGAAGCCCGCAAGTTGCGGGAAGAGGCACAGGCCCTGCTGGCGTCGTACGAGCGCAAGCAGAAGGAAGTCCAGGGGCAGGCCAGCGCCATTGTCGCTGCTGCCAAGGAAGAAGCGACACGCGCCGCCGAACAGGCCAAGGTGGATCTTGAATCCTCGATTGCCCGCCGGTTGGCGGCCGCTCAGGATCAGATCGCTTCGGCCGAGGCTGCCGCCATCCGGGATGTGCGCGACCGCGCCATTGCCGTGGCCGTCGCCGCGGCCGGCGATGTCATCGCCAAGCAGATGACCGCAGCCGAAGCCAACAAGCTGATCGAGTCCTCGATCGCAGACGTCGACGCCAAGCTTCACTGATCGTATCCACAATCAATCAGCATTAAACCCGGCTTTCAAAGCCGGGTTTTTTCGTGCCAGGCCGAAGGTTCCACAACGGTCAGACCCGAGCGTTTTCATGCTCCAGGCGCTGCCGGGCGATTGCCTCGTTCTTTTCGGCCTTTTTCTGATCGGCAAGACAGATCTCGACAAAGCTCAGATGCGCCTCGACTGCGGCGCGGGCCCCTGCCGGGTCTCGTTCCTGCAATGCGTCGTTGATGGCGCGGTGCTGATCCAGGATCGCCTCTCGCGTGGTGCGCTGGTGGAACATGATCTGGCGGTTGTAGAACACGCCCTGACGGAGCAGATCGAACATCGACCGCAGCATGTGCAGCATGACCACGTTGTGGCTGGCCTCGATGATTGCCATGTGAAACTCGGCGTCCAGCCTGGCTTCCTCATCCCCCTTGCTGCGCTTGTGGGCCTCGACCATCTTGTCGAAAATAGCCTGGATCACCTTCAGATCGCTTTCGGAACCCAGCCGCGCCGCGCGTTCTGCGGCCAGCCCCTCTATGTCGCGGCGGAACGACAGATAGTCGAACATCGCCTCGTCATGAGCGGCGAAGAGACGCGTCAGCGCAGGCGAGAAAGCATTGCCCAGCACTTCGGCGACGAAGATCCCGGAACCTGCCTTGCTGGTCAGGAGCCCCTGGTTCTGCAATTCGGCCACGGCATCGCGCAGCGACGGGCGCGAAACCCCCAACCGTTCGGCAAGATCGCGTTCGGCGGGCAGACGCTCGCCCGGCCGCAGGATCCCGCGCAGGATCAGCTGTTCGATCTGGCGGACCACCGAAGTGGAAAGTTTCTCGGACTGGACTTTTTGAAACGGCATTTTCCGCGAATGTCCCTTGATCGTTGGTCCAAAACATATTGTCGGGTGCAGATCGGCGCAAGTTCACGTCTGCTGTAATAATGGTCAGAATTATTGACTTTGTTTTGGCCCCGCTTACGGTCGCGCGACATGGAGTATCCGTCATGACCCTGGAACAGATATTCGCAACCCGCGCAGCGAGGTTGAAGGCATCCGAAATACGCGAGTTGCTGAAGTTGCTCGACCAGCCGGATATCCTGTCCTTTGCAGGGGGCATTCCCGATCCGTCGCTGTTTCCTGCCGAAGCCTTTGCACAAGCCTTTGCCGAAGCGTTGACGCCGTCGCGGCAAGCTCAGGCTCTGCAATATTCGATCAGCGAAGGCTATCTGCCCCTGCGGCGCTGGTTGGCCGCGCACATGGGCACTCTTGGCGTGCCCTGCGGGACGGACAACATCCTGATCACCTCCGGCTCGCAACAGGCTCTGGATTACCTTGGCAAGCTCTTTCTTTCGCCCGGCGATACGGCTCTTGTCGGTTGGCCGACTTACCTGGGCGCACTGGCGGCGTTCAATGCCTATGAACCCGAGTATGACCGTTTGCGGATCGGTTCCAACCGGTCGGCCGCAGATTACATGGCGCAGGCAGAGGTTGCCGGCGGGCGGGTGAAGATGGCCTATCTCTCCGCCGACTTCGCCAACCCGACCGGCGAAACCGTGGATCGGGCAGGGCGGGAACAACTGCTGGATCAGGCCGAGGCGATGGATTGCGCGGTGATCGAGGATGCCGCCTATCAGGCATTGAGATATGACGGCGATCCTGTGCCGCCGATCCTGGCGCTGGAAATCGCGCGCAAGGGCTCGGTCGAGGCATGCCGGACGATCTATTGCGGGTCGTTTTCCAAGACCTTGTCGCCGGGGCTGCGGGTCGGGTGGGTGGTCGCATCCCAGGCGGTGATCCGGCAACTGGTGCTGATGAAACAGGCGGCCGATCTGCATTCATCAAGCATCAACCAGATCGCCATTCATTCGGTTGCTGAACGATTGTTCGACAGTCACGTCGCAAGCCTGCGCGCGGTCTATCAGCGCCGTCGCGACGCGATGCTGGATGGGCTGGCGCGCCACATGCCGGACGGTGTGACCTGGACCCGGCCCGAAGGCGGTATGTTCGTCTGGCTGACCCTGCCAACCGGGCTGGATGGCGCGGACTTGCTGGCCCGTTCGCTGGAGACGGTCAAGGTCGCCTTTGTGCCGGGCAGGGCTTTCTTTGCCGACGGGTCCGGGGCGAACAGTCTGCGCCTCAGTTTCTCCTGCGCCTCCGAAAGCATGATCGAGGACGGGATGAAACGGCTCGGCGCGCTTCTGCGGGATGCGCAAGCGGGACGCTGACAAGCGTTTGTTAACCGAACCCGTGCCAGCTTGCGGCATGGTCCGGTTTGTCTTCATTCTGTTTCTGTTGGCTGCATGTGCTCCGCCGGGTCGCGAGTTTCGTGGCCTGCCGGCCACGCGCGTTGACGTCGGCGGCAGCCTGTTCGATGTCCGGGTACGCGGCAACCTTGCCGAGGCAATCCGCCTGAACCCGCAGTATGCCCCCCGTTTTGGTCCGATCCGTGACCGGGCCGGATTTGCGATGGCGCAAGTCTCGGGCTGCGAGGTCGAGGGCGTGCTGGGCGATCAGGCGGTGGCTCTGGGGGTGTTGGACTGCGGCGCGCGCCCCGGCATCTGGGCTTTGCCGGCCGCTGCGCTGCGGTTCGATTGCGTTGAAATCGATCAATTGGCCAACGAGGGGCTGAAAACCCCCTATGTCGACTTTGAATGCACACCTTTTTAGGCGCAGAACCGCCAGATGTTGTGGATAACCTTCGGGATTCATCCAGATGCAGGGGTGCGGCGTTGACAGAGGGCAACTTGCACAGGCAGTCTGTTCCGACACAGGAATCACGAAAGCCAGCCCTTGCGTTTTACCCGGCTCAAACTGAACGGCTTCAAGAGCTTCGTAGACCCGACCGATCTGATCATCGCGGACGGGCTGACAGGTGTTGTCGGTCCGAACGGATGCGGCAAATCCAACCTGCTGGAGGCGCTGCGCTGGGTGATGGGGGAAAACCGTCCCAAGGCAATGCGCGGCGGCGGCATGGAGGACGTGATCTTTGCCGGAGCCGCGTCACGGCCCGCCCGCAACTTTGCCGAAGTCACGCTGCTGATGGACAATTCCGAGAGGCTGGCGCCTTCGGGATTTAACGACTCGGACCAGCTTGAGATCGTGCGCCGTATCACCCGCGATGTGGGGAGCGCCTACAAGGCGAATGGCAAGGATGTGCGCGCGCGCGACATCCAGATCCTCTTTGCCGACGCTTCCACCGGGGCACATTCGCCGGCCTTGGTCCGGCAGGGCCAGATCGCCGAGCTGATCAACGCGAAGCCCACCGCGCGGCGGCGCATCCTGGAAGAGGCGGCCGGCATCTCGGGTCTCTACCAGCGCCGGCACGAGGCCGAGTTGAAGCTGAAGGCGACGGAAACCAACCTGACCCGTGTTGACGACGTTCTGGAACAATTGGGCGCGCAGCTGGCGCAATTGGCCCGGCAGGCCCGGCAGGCGGCGCGGTATCGCGAGATTGGCGAACAGCTGCGCCACGCCGAGGGTCTGCTGCTCTACCGCCGTTGGAGCGATGCCGAAGACGCGCGGGCCAAGTCCGAAGAGGTGCTGCGGCACCGGGTTCTTGACGCTTCGCGCGCCGAGGCAGCCGCCCGGCAGGCCGAAGCCGTACGCGCCCGCAGCGAAGAGGCCTTGCCCCCCCTGCGCGAGGAAGAGGCGATAGCGGGTGCGGTGCTGCAACGGCTTGCAGTTCAACGGGACGCGCTGAGCGACCAGGAGCAGCGCGCGCGCCAGCAGATCGAGACCCTGACCGCGCGGATTGCTCAACTGGGACGGGACATCGACCGGGAAACGGGTCTCAATCGGGATGCGGGTGAAACGATCGAGCGGCTGGAATGGGAAGCGCGGGAACTGGCGAAGGCAAGCGAAGGTCAGGCCGACCGGCTTGCCGAGGCTGCGGAGCTGGCTCGTGAGGCCGCGGCCGTGTTGCAGGAGCGTGAGAGCCATCTGAGCCAGGTGACCGAGGACATGGCCCGGCTCGCGGCCCGCCACCAGTCGGCGCAACGTCTTGTCGAGGATAGCCGAAAGACATTGGCGCGGTCGGAGGCGGAAGAAGCGCGCGCCCGTGACGCCGTGCAAGAGGCGCGCAACGCTCTGGAGCGGGCCGGCGAGGCACATGAAGCCGCCGAGACTGCCGCCGAAGAGGCGAGTGAGGCCGCCGAGACCGCCGAGGAGGCGCTTGCCGCCGCCGATGAATTGCGCGGCGACACTCAGGCGCGCGAGGCCGAGGCGCGGGCGCAGATGTCCGAGGCAGAAGGCGAATTGGGGGCAATCCGCGCCGAGACCGGGGCGCTGGCCAAACTGGTGGAACGCGACACTGCCGAGGCGGGGCATGTGCTTGACCTGATGCAGGTCGAGCCGGGATATGAAAAGGCGCTCGGCGCAGCGCTGGCCGATGACCTGCGCGCACCTCTGGTCGAGGAGGAAGGGCCCTCGGGTTGGCTGCAATTGCCGGATTATGCCACGGGTCAGCCGCTGCCGGACGGTGCGGAACCTCTGGCGCTGCACGTATCCGGCCCTGATCGCCTTAGCCGCCGGATCGCGCAGATCGGACTGGTCGATGCCCAGACCGGAGCGCAGTTGCAATCCGAACTGAAGCCCGGCCAACGGCTTGTCAGCCGCGAGGGTGATCTGTGGCGCTGGGACGGGTACCGCGCATGGGCGCAGGATGCGCCAAGCGCGGCGGCAATGCGGTTGGAGCAACTGAACCGTCTGGAAGCTTTGAAACAGGAACTGGCCCGGGTCAGCGCGCGTGCCGAAGGTGCCCGAGCGGCGCATGAGCGTTTGTTGCAGAGATTGCGCGAAGTGACCGAAGCGGACCGGCAGGCGCGCGAGGCCCGTCGCGCTGCCGACCAGCGCATGGCAGAAGCCGCCCGTGCGCTCAGCCGGGCAGAGGCCGAGCGCAATCTGGCGCAGGGGCGGCTGGAAACTCTGGGCCTTGCTGTCACGCGGCACAAGGAAGACGCGATGGCTGCGCGCGCGCAGTTGCGCGAGGCCGAGGTGGCGCTCGCCGACCTGGGTGATCTCGACACGGCCCGCGCCTCGGTCGAGGATATCCGCCACACGGTCGAGGCGGCGCGGATAACCATGCTGACCCGCCGTTCCTCGCATGACGAGGTGAGGCGCGAGGGCGAGGCCCGGACACGGCGGGCACAGGAGGTCACCAAAGACCTGAGCGGCTGGCGGCATCGTCTGGAAACCGCCGGGAAACGGATCGCGGAACTTGCCGATCGCAAGGCGGACTCCGAAGAGGAACTGGCCGAAGCGATGCAGGTCCCGGGCGAGATTGCCGAGGCGCGCGAGGAACTTGGCGAGCAGATCGAGATCGCGGAGGCACGCCGGGCCGAGGCCGCTGACCGGCTGGCCGCCGGCGAAACCGCGCATCGCGAGGCGGCCCTTGCCGAGCGCGAAGCGGCGCGGCTCGCCTCGGAAGCGCGCGAGGCACGTGCCGCGGCCGAAGCGCGGGCCGAGGCCGCACGGGAGACGGTTTCCGCGGTCGCCGAACGGATCGCCGAAGAACAGCAGGTGACGCCCAACCAGCTGTTGGCGCGGCTTGACGCCGATCCCTCCCAGATCCCGCATACCGACACGCTGGAGGCCGAGGTCAACCGCCACAAGCGCCAGCGCGACGCCATGGGCGCGGTCAACTTGCGCGCCGAAGAGGATGCCCGCGAGGTGCAGGAGGAATTTGACTCCCTGTCCAGGGAAAAGGGCGACCTGGAAGAGGCAGTCAAGACCCTGCGCAGCGGTATCGCCAGCCTCAACCGCGAGGGGCGCGAACGGTTGCTGACCGCCTTTGAACAGGTCAATTCGAACTTTGCGATGCTGTTCCGGCACCTTTTTGGCGGCGGCGAGGCCAATCTGGTCATGGTCGAAAGCGACGACCCGCTGGATGCGGGGCTGGAAATCATGTGCCAGCCGCCGGGCAAGAAACTGTCGACCCTGTCGCTGCTGTCGGGCGGCGAGCAGACGCTGACAGCCATGGCCTTGATCTTTGCCGTGTTTCTGGCCAATCCGGCGCCGATCTGTGTGCTCGACGAGGTCGACGCGCCGCTGGACGATGCCAACGTGACCCGGTTCTGCGACCTGCTGGACGAGATGTGCCGCCAGACCGATACCAGGTTTCTGATCATCACGCACCATGCTGTCACCATGGCGCGGATGGACCGGTTGTTCGGCGTGACCATGCAGGAGAAAGGTGTCAGCCAACTGGTCTCGGTCGACCTGAAGAAGGCCGAGACGCTGGTCGCCTGACCGTTCACCGCAACGTGACCTAGGCAAGCCGGGTCAGTGAACTAGAGTAACGACATGTTCGTCTCACGTCTTGCGGCGCTTTTGTCGTGTGTTGCCCTGTCCGGAATCGCCTGCGCCGAAACATGGCGTCTGAAGGAAGGTGACGTGCCGCTTCCGCCTGCGGAGTTGCAGGCGCTGGCCGGACGCACGCTGACCTTTTATGACGGCGGGCGCTCGACCTATTCGGCGGGAGGGTCGTATTCCTATACGTTTTCCGCGGCCAATGGCGGTGGCACCGCGTTCGGGCTCTATTCGATTGCCGAGGATGGCAGTGTCTGTACCACATTCCGCAACGGGTTCAGCCGTTGCGATCTGTATGTGCGCAACGGTCAGCGGTTGATCCTGATCGACGAAAAAGGAGATCGGTACCCGGTCAGGCCCGATTGAGATTTCGTTCAGGTTTCAGGGAGGTTTGGCAAGGTTCCCGTCTTGCGGGACTTCCGGCCATTCCAGTGGCGTCAAAGCCTCTCCAGCAACTCCATCGTTGGCCAGGCATCGGCGGGCAGGCCCAGCCGGGCCTGTTCGGCCTGTACCGCCGTCCGTGTGCCGGCGCCCAGAATGCCGTCGATCTGGCCCACATCATGGCCGCGGGCCTGCAGCTTGCGTTGCAGTGCTTTCATGGCATCGCCTTCAAGACCGTTTTCGGGATTGCCGGCCTGATAGACCGGTGCTCCTTCCAGCCGGGTGCCAAAGTATGCTGCCGTCAATACGTAGACAAAGCTCTGGTTCCATTCGAAATAGACATCGAAATTCGGATAGGCGAGAAAGGCCGGCCCCTTGCGCCCCTGGGGCAGGATCAGCGAGGCGGGCAGATCGGCCAGCGGCCCATGCAGCGGCACAACCCCCATCGACTGCCATTCGGCAATCGGGCGGGGCTTGCCCGGGCCGCTTTGTGACCAGTCCATGTCCGAAGGCACCCGTACCTCGGCCAGCCAGGGTTCGTTCGGACGCCAGCCCAACTGTGATAGCATCCGGGCCCCCGACATCAGCGCATCGGGGGCCGAGGTCTTGAGGGTCACGTGGCCGTCGCCATCGCCATCGACGCCGTTTTCAAGGATATCGCGCGGCAGCATCTGCACCATGCCGATCTCGCCCGCCCAGGCGCCGGTGGTGCGGGCGGGGTCGAAATCGCCTTGTTTGTAAAGCTCTATTGCAGCGAATATCTGTGGCCGGAACAGTTCGGGTCGCCGGCAGTCATGCGCCAGCGTCACCAGCGCGTTGCGGGTGTTGAAATCGCCCTGAAAGCCGCCGTAGTCGGTCTCGAATGCCCAGAAGGCCAGCAACACCCCGCGCGAAACGCCGTATTCCCTGTCGATCCGGTCGAATACCGCATCGTATTTGCGCGACATGGCAATGCCCGTGTCCATCCGGTTCCTGGAAATCAGCCGGCGCGAGAATTCGACAAAGGGTTTCTGAAAAACGCCCTGGGCCCGGTCGGCCTTGAGCACTTTTGCATCCTGCGCCACACCATTGAAAAACGCATCCACCGTTGCAGGATCGTGGCCGAGCGAAATGGCCTCATCCTTGAGGCCCTGAACGAACCCTGAAAAGTTTCCTCCGCACTGCGAGAGCGCCGGGGTGGCCAGCGCGATCCCGGTCAGAATTGAAAAAAGAAAACGCATTTTGCCCTGTTGTTGCTGATCTCAATCTGATCAGAAGATCAACATCACTGCCAGACAGGTCAAGACCAGACCCAATGCAAGTGTCCAGACCTGCCAAAGCAGACCGACCGCGCGTTCGATCTCTCGCGCGCCGATATCCTTGCGGCCATTCTCGTTGACCCAGGCCAGGTACCTGATCTGGCCGTGATAGCTGCGGGGGCCCGCAAGGGCGATGCCAAGCGCGCGGGCCATGGCGGCCTCGGGCCAGCCGGCATTGGGCGAGATGTGACGCTCGGCATCCTCGATGATACCGCGCCACTGGGACCAGCTGTTGGACAGGGTCACGATCATCAGGCAGGTCAGTCGTGCCGGGATCAGGTTGAGCAGATCGTCCAGCTTGGCCGCCGCCCAGCCGAATTGCAGGTAACGCTCGTTCATGTAGCCGATCATGCTGTCGGCGGTGTTGATGGTCTTGTAGAGCAACAGCCCCGGCAGTCCGCCGACCAGAAACCAGAAGGCGGGTGCGATGACCCCGTCGCTGAGGTTTTCAGCGGCACTTTCGATGGCGGACCGGGCCACCTGGGCCTCGGTCATCGCGGCGGTATCCCGCGAGACGATGCGGGCGACGCTGCGGCGCGCTTCGGGCAGCGACAGACGCAGAGCGTCGGCCACATCGGACACATGGGTGGCCAGCGACTTCTGCGCCAGCAGCACCGCGCAGACCAGAACCTCGGCCACCGGCCCAAGCAAGGACAGCAGCGCGCCGATGGACAAGGCGCCGAGGCCAAGGATCGTGGTCACGGCGATGCCCTTGAGCCTTTTGTGCGTCCCCTCGTTCAGCTCCTGATCCAGGGTCGAGATGATGTTTCCGATCAGCACGGCGGGATGCCGGACCCGCGACCACAGCCATTCAGGTTCGCCGAAAGCAGCATCGAGCAGCATGGCAAAACCGAGCAGCATCGCAGTCGTCATAGTGCGGACTCTAGCTGGTGCCAGCCATCGGCCGGTGGCAATCCGAGACGAAGGAACGTCTCCGAATAGGGAAAGATCCGGCTCCAGACATGGGCGCGTGCCAGCCGCTCTTGCCAGCGTGCCGCGTCATCGACCCGGTAGAGCCGGAACAGGCTGGTGCCACCGACGACCGCGGCGCCGTGCGATGTCATCAGGGCATCGAGCCGCTGCGCGTCCAGAGCCAGCCGGGACCGGGTGGTTTCGGCCCAGGCGGTATCATCCAGGGCGCGGGCGCCGATGCGCAGAGCCGGCCCCGACACCGCCCACGGTCCGGTCATGTCGTTGAGCCGGGAGATGATATCCGGTCGGGCGACGGCAAAGCCCAGCCTGAGACCGGCAAGGCCCCAGAATTTGCCAAAGCTCTTGAGAACGACGGTTCCCGGCCGTTCGGCCAGTTGGATCATCGTCGCTTCGGGGGTGACGTCGCAGAAGCTCTCGTCGATCACGCAGAGCGCGGCATCGGCGTCGGCTTCGCTCCAGAGACGGCCGTTGGGGTTGTTGGGGTGAACGATGACCCGCGCCTCTGCTTCCGGGTCATCCGTGACCTGCCAGCCATGGGCGGCAAAAGCCGCGGCATGTTCGTTATATGTCGGGGTCGTGATACGTACCCGCCCCGGTGCCATCAGCGCAGGGATGCGCGCGATCAAAGCCGAGGCACCAGGTGCGGGCAGTATTGCTGCCCCGTCCGGAACGCCCCAGAACCTGCGGGCCGCCGCAGAAAGTTCTGCAAATGCGCCCTGATCCGGCAGTGCGGCCCAATCATTCGGTTCCAGCTTTCCGATGGGGTAGGGGACCGGGTTGATTCCCGTCGACAGATCGATCCAGTCATTGCGCTCGCCGCCAAACCGCTGGATGGCGTGATCCACCCCGCCGCCATGATCGCGGTTGGCCCGAGGGTCGGTCAGGGCCTCCATGTCTCGCAATGATAGGGCGATATCGGATGTCATTCTGCAACAAGTCCCGGCTTCACATCCTGCTTCAAACGGATTTCGAAAAAAATCACAAGATCACAGTACGCTTTCCTTGCCGGCCGCTCGGATGTTAACACTTTGTAAAAGTTTTGGTCGGATCACGGTGTTTGGGGACGGCACCAGTTATGACACCAGAAAACGTGCCAGGTTCGCTGTTATGAACGTCTTGATTGTTGAAAGTAAGCCGGAGCTGGGCCAGCTTTGGCAGCGCCACCTGCAAAGGCAAGGGGCGGAGGTCGCATTGGTCCATTCGCAAGAGGACGCCATTCTGGCGCTGTACCGGGCCGATTTCGAAATCATCGTGCTCGACCTCGTCCTGGAGCAGGGCAGCGCATTGGCCGTCGCCGATTTCGCCAGCTACCGTCAGCCCGAGGCCCGCGTGATTTTTGTTACCAATACAACCTTCTTTTCGGACGGTTCGATCTTTGCGCACAGCCCCAACGCCTGTGCCTATGTGCATGGGGAAACCCCACCCGAAGATCTGGTCGCGATGGTCCAGCACTATGCCGCGGTGCGCTGATCCCGCCGGTGCGGTTCATGGTAGTCCAGCACAGGATTGATCGGAATGATCCGGTGCGGATTGATGGTTTCGTGGCTGAAATGATAATGCCGTACGATGTGGTCCATACTCACCGTCCGCGCCACGCCGGGCCACTGGTACAATTCGCGGGTGTAGGCCCACAGGTTTGGATAGTCGATCACGCGCCGGCGGTTGCATTTGAAGTGCAGATGATAGACCGGGTCGAAGCGGATCAGCGTTGTGAACAGACGCCAGTCGGCCTCGGTCAGGCGATCACCCATCAGGTAGCGGTTGTGTGAAAGGCGTTTCTCCAACCAGTCCAGCGAATCGAACAGCGGGTGGACTGCCGCGTCGTATGCTGCCTGAGTCGTGGCGAATCCGCATTTGTAGACGCCATTGTTGACGGTGTCGTAGACCCGTGTGTTGATCTCTTCGATCTCGTCCCGCATGGACCTGGGCCAATAGTCGTCGCTGTTGCCGGTGATCCCGTCAAAGGCAGAATTGAACATACGGATGATTTCGGAGCTCTCGTTCGACACGATGGTCTGACGTTCCGTGTCCCAGAGGACCGGCACCGTGACCTTGCCGGTATAGCTGGTGTTCGCACGGGTATAGAGCTGGTGCAAGAATTCAAGATCATAGAGCCGGTCGCCGGTGGCGCCCTCCCAATCGGCGACAAAGGACCAACCCTGGTCCAGCATGTCGGGATGTACCACCGAGACACCGATGTGATCTTTCAAGCACTTGATTTCTCGGAATATAAGCGTCCTGTGCGCCCAAGGGCAGGCAAGGCTGACATAAAGGTGATACCGTCCCGAGGCGGCAGCAAATCCGCCTGTTCCGGTTGGTCCGGGCGTGCCGTCATGGGTGATCCAGTTGCGGAAACCGGCTTCCGTCCGTCGGAACGCTCCGTCAGTGGATTTGGTATCATCCCAAACATCGTGCCAAATGCCGTCAACCAGTCGTCCCATCTCCGCCTCCGATCCAACCGCCTTGCAAGTTACGTCCGGCAACCGGGATTGGCCATGCAACGGACGCGCATGAGGTCTGCGTTGATGCACATCCGCCAACGCGCCATGGCAACTCGAAACGGAAAACGAGGTGCCGACGGTGAAAACTTTGTTTGATTTTTACTTTTTGCAGGTCACCCTCGCTGTGTATGCAAGGAGGATCGTATGAGCACTTATGTGTCCAAGGAGGTCAGCGAAGGAATGGCCCAAGCCCGCATAGCGGGTCTCAGGAAGATGAGCCGCCTGCGTGTCGAACGGGATGGGATGCTCTATACCGTGCTGCGCCTCTGGCGCGATGGTTTCGCAGTGGAAGCCGCCGCGACGCCCCCCTTGCGCGGGCTGGTCGATATCTACGAAGGTTCGAACCTGCTTTATCAATGTCTCATTGTCGCCTCGGGCGAGACCGATGGCGAGATGGTCTATGAATTCAAGCGGCACACATTGGCCACGGATCGCGCACCACTCGATTTCGAGCGTGCCGCCGATGCCCCTGTCGGCCTGATCGGCAAAGGTTGACGGCTTCGATACAGCAGCGTTTCGTGACCCGGAGCGTCACTGCAAGTCGCCGAATGCCCGGTTTAGCCGCTCGACGGCGTCTTCGATTCGTGCTCGTTGGGTGCCCAGGTTGAATCGCAGGTAATTCTCTCCCCCAGTTCCGAAGGTGGTGCCGTGGTTCACCGCGATGCGCGCCCCTTGTTCAACCCGTGCCGTGAATTCGGCCCGATCCATCCCGGTGCCCGAGAAATCCACCCAGGCGAGATAGGTCGCCTCGAGCGGCATCGAGCGCAGACTGGGTATGGCCCCGATGGCGCTGTCGAAAAGGCGGCGGTTCTCGTCCAGGTAGGCCAGAAGGCCATCGGCCCATTCCGCGCCTTCCGGAGAATAGGCGGCCATCGTCGCCATCTGGCCGGTCGAGTTGGGCGCCAGGGACAATGCCGCCATCCGCTTGCCAAAGCGGCCGCGCAGCTCGGGATCGGGGATGATAACCTGTCCGGTATGCAGGCCCGCGATGTTGAATGTCTTGGATGGTGCGGTCAGCATCAACAGCCGGTCGATGATGTCGGGCGCCGCGTTCGGCATCGGGATATGGGAATGGCCCGGATAGACGATGTCGTGATGGATCTCATCCGACAACAGCAGCAGGTCATGCCGCTTGGCGAAATCGGCCACGGCGCGCAATTCGTCCCGTGTCCAGACCCGGCCACCGGGATTATGCGGCGAGCAGAGGATCACCATCTTTTCCGTGCCGGTCATCTGCGCGTCGTAGGTGGCGAAATCCATCTCGTACCGGCCGTCGTTGTTGACCATCTCGCATTCCACCACCTGCCGGCCCGCATTGCGGATCACTTTGGCAAAGGCGTGATAGACTGGGGTGAACAGCACGATCCCGTCGCCCGGCTGGGTGAAAGTGTCGAGGCACATGCCGACCCCGTTGACCAGGCCGGTAGTGGTAAAGATCGCCTCGGGCGCGACATCCCAGTCGTGGCGGCTGCGCATCCACCAGCGGATCGCGTCGGTATAGGGCTTGTCATAATTGACATAGCCAAGGACGCCATGCTCCGTCATCTCGCGCAGTTTTGCCAGCACATGATCGGGTGCGCGGAAATCCATGTCTGCGACCCACATGGCCAGACCGTCCTCGGCCGGAACGCCATAGACGGGCTCCATCATGTCCCATTTTGTGCAAAAGGTTCCGTGGCGGTCGATCTGGTCGTCAAAACTCATCTGGGTCTCCGGGGTCATTCGTGGGCACGACGCTAGCCGGTTTGCCGCTGTGCGCAAGGGGCGTTGCAGCAGGGCGGGCAATCGCCTAAATCAAGACCATGAAACGTCCTATTCTCATCCATCCCGATCCGCGCCTGAAAAAGGTCTGCGCGCCAGTGGCCGATATCTCGGACGATCTGCGCCAGCTGGCCGACGACATGCTGGAAACCATGTATGACGCGCCGGGCATCGGGCTGGCCGCGCCGCAGATCGGTGTGCTCGAGCGGTTGATCGTGCTGGATTGCGTCAAGGAGGAGGGTGCCGCTGCCCGCCCCCTGGTGATGTTCAACCCGCGCATCCTGGCGGCCTCGGACGAAACCAATGTCTACGAGGAAGGCTGCCTGTCGATCCCGGAGCAATATGCCGAGGTGACCCGTCCCAGGGTGGTGGATGTCGAATGGATCGACCGCGACGGCAAGGTGCGGAGCGAAACCTTCGACGGGCTCTGGGCCACCTGCGTGCAGCACGAGATCGACCATCTCGATGGCAAGCTGTTCATCGACTATCTCAAGCCGCTCAAACGCCAGATGATCACCCGCAAGATGCAGAAACTGAAGCGCGAGCGGGCGCGGTTGTGAGCATCCTGCAGATCCTGACCTGGCCCGATGAGCGCCTTTCGCAGCGTTGCGCGCCCGTAGAGGGGATCGTGCCGGACGATCTGATCCGGGACATGTTCGACACCATGTATGCCGCCAAGGGGCGCGGGCTGGCCGCGCCACAGGTGGGGGTGATGCAGCGGTTCTTTGTCATGGATGTCGGGTGGAAGGAAGCCACGCCCAGTCCGATGGTGATGATCAACCCGGTGATCATGGCCGCCGAGCGAGTGCCGGTCGAGATGGAAGAGGTCTGTTTGTCGATCCCCGGCCTCTCGGTCCCGGTGTCCCGGCCCAAGGCCGTGACCGTCCAATGGACCGCGCCCGAGGGCGACATCCACATGGCCGATTTCGACGGGTTCGAGGCGCGCTGCATCCAGCATGAATTCGATCATCTGAACGGGGTCATCTCGCTCGACCATCTGGACGAGCCGTCCCGCATCGCCTGCCTGACCGCCTATGAGAAAGCCCGCCCATGACTGTCCGCCGCTGTCTGTCATGGCCTGACAAGCACCTGCGCACGCGCGCCGCCGAGGTGAGCGAGATCACCGACGAGATACGCGCGATCTGGGACGACATGATCGACACGATGGAGGCGATGCCGGGCGTTGGCCTTGCCGCGCCGCAGATCGGGGTGATGCTGCGGCTGGCCGTGGTCGACGGTTCGTCCGAACGCGGCCGCGCAGTGCGCCTTGCCAACCCCGAGATCCTGCATGCCTCGGTCGAGTTGCGGGAACATGAAGAGGCGAGCCCCAACCTGCCCGGTGTCTCGGCCAAATTGAAACGCCCCCGCGCGGTGACCGTGCGGTTTCTGAACGAGAACGGCCAGATCGACCGGCGCGATTTTGTCGGCGTCGAGGCGACCAGCGTTCAGCACCAGATCGACCATCTGAACGGGCGGATGTATTTCGATAACCTCAGCAAGGTGAAACGCGACATGCTGTTGCGCAAGGCGCGCAAGATGGGGGGCTGAGCCCATGCGCGTCGTGTTCATGGGGACCCCCGATTTTTCGGTTCCGGTGCTTGATGCATTGGTGCGTGCTGGCCATGAGGTCGCCGCAGTCTATTGCCAGCCGCCGCGCCCGGCGGGACGAGGAAAGAAGGACCGCCCGACACCCGTACATGCCCGGGCCGAGGAACTGGGGCTTGAGGTGCGCCACCCGGTCTCGCTGAAAGGGGCCGAGGCGCAGGCGGATTTCGCCGCGCTGGGTGCCGATGTGGCGGTGGTGGTGGCCTATGGCCTGATCCTGCCGCAACCGGTGCTGGACGCGCCGCGTCATGGCTGTCTGAACATTCACGCAAGCCTGTTGCCCCGCTGGCGCGGGGCTGCGCCGATTCACCGGGCGATCATGGCGGGCGATGCCGAGACCGGTATCTGCATCATGCAGATGGAGGCGGGGCTCGATACCGGCCCGGTGTTGCTTAGGGCCGCGACGCCGATCGGGGCCGAGGAAACCACCGGCGCGCTGCATGACCGGCTTTCGGCCATGGGGGCCGAACTGATCATCGAAGCTCTGGCGCGCCTGCCCGAACTCACCCCCGAACCGCAGCCCGAAGCCGGCGTCACCTACGCCGCCAAGATCGACAAGGCCGAGGCGCGGGTGGACTGGACCCGCCCCGCCGCCGAGATCGACCGGCAGATCCGGGGCCTGTCGCCTTTTCCCGGCGCCTGGACCGAAATCGAGGGCGAGCGGGTAAAGCTCCTCGCCTCGCGTCAGGCCGAAGGACAGGGGGCGCCCGGCGAGGTGCTGGACGGCGCATTGACGGTGGCATGTGGAACCGGCGCGGTCACACTCACCCGCTTGCAACGGGCGGGCAAGGCGGCGCAGGATGCCGATATCTTCCTGCGCGGCTGGCCCGTGCCAAGGGGAACCCGCCTGTAGAGAGAGGTTGCGCATGTTCATGGTTCTGATGGGAACGGTGGTGATCGCCGGGATCGTCGGTTATATTTCCGAGAAATCGGGGTTCACCCATAACGGCTATCTGCAATCCATCATCATCTGCGTCGGTGGGGCGTTCCTGTTCTATTTCGTGCGGATCATGTTCGGAATCGGTTTCGGTTCGCCGGGGATGAATGCCATCGTCTCGTCAATCGGGGCGCTGATCATCGTGCCTTTCCACTGGAGGAAGTGACATGAATATCGTCGCGCTTATCATCATCGGGGCCGCCGCCGGATTCCTGGCGACGCGGCTGATGCGGGTCGAGGCCGATATTCCCACAACCATGCTGATCGGCATCATCGGCGCGCTGCTCGGGGGGCTTGTCCTGCGGACGCTTCTGACAATGATGGGCTGGCTGTCGGGCTTTGTCGGCGCGGTGCTGGGCGCGCTGCTGGTGGTCTGGCTCTGGCAGACCTATCTGCGGCGGCGCTGAGGAGCGCGGTATTTCGCAAGGCTCTGCCTCGTACGCCCGAGAATTTTCGGCAGACTGAAAGGCCGGTCTTCGCGCCTGTCTGTCAGCGCGGGCGAGGTGGGCGGCTCTTGTAGACCGGCAGACGCCAGCCAAAGACCAACGATCCCGCGCGCAGGCTCCAGCAGCAGAGCGCGCAAAGCCCCAGCGCCGGCAAGGTGGCAAGCCCCAACCCGGTCGCGACAACGGCTGCGACAGCACCGGCCAATGCGCAGGAGACATAAAGTTCGCCCTGTTTGAGGACCAGAGGCACCTCGTTGCACACGACGTCGCGCATCAGTCCGCCCAGGCAACCGGTCGTCATCCCCATCAACACCACGATAACCGAGGGTTGTTCTTGCGCCAGTGCGACACCGGTCCCTGCGGCTACTGCGACGGAAAGCGCGAAACTGTCGAGCCAGATCAGAAGGTTGTACCGGCTTTCGACCAGGTGAGCGGTGAAAAAGACGATCGCCGCCGCCGCAGAGGCGATCAGGATTTAAGCCGGCTGACCCACCCAGAATACCGGATCACGGCCCAGCAGGAGATCGCGCACGGTACCGCCGCCCACAGCCGTCAGGCAGGCGATAAAGGCAAATCCCACAAGGTCAAGCTGCGCCCGGCTGGCGACCAAGGCGCCGGTGAGGGCAAAGACCAGCACCGAGGCGTAGTCCAGCACCGTCAGCGCGCTCATGACCTTGGCTTTGCCGGTTTGAACGGTTTCATCCCCTCGCGCGCCAGTTCGTCGGCCCGCTCGTTTTCGGGATGGCCCGCATGCCCCTTGACCCATTTCCAGGTGACGTCATGGCGGGCTTGCGCGGCATCCAGGCGTTGCCACAGCTCGACATTCTTGACCGGCTTGCGGTCGGCGGTTCTCCAGCCGTTCCGCTTCCAGCCGAAGATCCAGCCGGTGACACCGTTCTTCACATAGGCGCTGTCGGTGACGACGGTGATGGTTGACGGTCGCTCCAGTGTTTCCAGCGCATTGATCGCGGCCAGCAATTCCATCCGGTTGTTGGTGGTCTCGGCCTCGCCGCCGTTCAGTTCGCGTTCCTTCAGGATGGTATCCCCGTCAACCGCACGCAGCAGCACGCCCCAGCCGCCCGGGCCGGGATTGCCGGAACAGGCGCCGTCGGTATAAGCAAAGAGTTCAGGCACGGGCGCGTACCGCGATCCAGTCCGACACGGTGCCGTCCAGTCCGGGACCGGAGCCGAAGGACCGCTGCAAAATGGCAAATCCGGCGTCCTGCATCAGCGTCTCCAATTCATCGCCCGAATAATAACTGTAGAACCGGCCGATTGCATCGCGCGCTTCTCCGGTCCCGAGTTTCAGGGCGATATGAAAAAGCCCGCCGGGTTTCAAGGCCCTGCGGATGGCGACGAGATGTTCGGGAAATGCCTGACGCGGGGCATGAAGCAGGCTGAAATTGGCCCAGACGCCGTCGTATTCGGCCAACTCGGCGATCTCGTCAAAGGTTGCCAGACGGGCGTCTACTCCGGGGTGGCGGGCGGCCATGGCGACCATCTCGGCCGATGCATCCGTGGCGGTCACCTGAATTCCGGCCCGGGCCATCGCGGCAGCCGAGGTGCCAGGCCCGCAACCAAGGTCCAGCACATGGGCGTCTTGCGGCAGGGCTGCGAGAAAAGCCTCCAGTTCCGGGTCGGCGGCGTTGTAGCCATCCGTCATCGCCGCATAGTCGGTGGCCCGCCTGTCATAGACGCGAATGGTTTCGAGATCGCTCACAGAAAGACTCCCACGGACAGGCAGCAGACGACGACAAGGGTCAGCAGCAGGCGCAAGCGCATCCACCAGACCGGTGCGAGGCCCCAGGCGGCAAAGGCGGCATCAAGCATCAGGAGGCCGAGAAAGCCGAAAATCAGATTCACGGCTGCGCTTGTCGGCCCGCCACCCGTCATGAAGAAGGCCCAGAGTGCCGGGACAACTGACAGTACATAGACGGTAGTTGCCTTGCCGGTTTCGGCCCTTGTGGCAAAGCCCCAGAGAACGCCTGACATGAAGGCCAGAATGATCTGTCCATATGCGATCTGAACATAGGGGCCGATGAACCGGGGGCCGAGCATGCTGGCCCCCCAGGCCTGAAGCGCGGGACTCAGGTAGCTGGCGGCACCCCATATAAAAGGGATCAGCCCTGCGAGACCAAGCAGCAGCGGTGCGCGGGGGATACCGTTCATGCGTGCCTCGCCACGATCGGCATGGCTGCGCGAGCTTCAAGCACATGATCATTCGTTCGAGAAAAGCGCATGGGTTTGACCGTGTTGCGTTTGTGAGCGAGGCGGGCTGTCATACCGCGCAGCCTATCCACGTTCCTTGCCGCTTGGAAGCGCGGTTTCGATGGAGCGCAGTCTGTGCCAACATCGGGTCAGCACCGGCGGCGCGAGTTCATGCCGGTTGTCGCAGGACCCTTGGGACCTTGAATTCGACATGTTCAACCGCAGTTTCGACCACCTCTACTGTCACGTCGTACCGGTCGCGAAAGGCGTCGATCACTTCGTTGACCAGCAGTTCCGGGGCTGATGCGCCTGCGCTGATCGCGACCGAACGTATGCCGTCCAGCGCGCGCCAGTCGATGTCGCCGGACCGTTGTACCAGTTGCGCATAGCCGCAGCCTGCCTTTGCCGCCACTTCGACCAGTCGGCGCGAATTCGATGAATTCGGGGCACCGACCACAAGCAGGGCGTCGGCCATCGGGGACACGGCCTTGACGGCCTCCTGCCGGTTTGTGGTGGCGTAACAGATGTCTTCCTTGTGCGGACTGACGATGGCCGGGAACCGGGCCTGCAGGGCCGCGATGATATCCTTGGTGTCATCGACCGACAGGGTCGTCTGGGTGACAAAGGCCAGCCGCTCGGGGTCGCGCACCAAGACATCGGCGACGTCGGCCACGGTTTCGACCAGCAGAACTTCTCCTTCAGGCAATTGCCCCATCGTGCCGATGGTTTCGGGATGGCCACGGTGGCCGATCATGATGATCTGCAGTCCGTTCTCGGCATGGCGCTCGGCCTCGATATGGACCTTGGACACCAGAGGACAGGTGGCATCGACATAGACCATCTGCCGCCGTTCGGCCTCGGCCGGGACGGACTTGGGCACGCCATGGGCGGAAAAGATCACCGGACGGTCTGTGGGGCACTCATCCAACTCTTCGACGAACACGGCGCCCTTGGCGCGCAACCCGTCGACCACGAACTTGTTGTGCACGATCTCGTGCCGCACATAGACCGGTGCCCCCCATTTCTCGAGGGCCATTTCGACGATCTTGATGGCGCGGTCGACGCCGGCACAAAACCCGCGCGGCGCTGCCAGATATAGGGTCAGGGGCGGTTTGGTCATGCCGGCATCTCCTTGGTAGCGCAGTGGTAAGGTTTTGCAACGCCAAGGTCCAGCCCGCGCCTTGTGTCACGAATCCGTCATGGAAAGGCGCTAAACCAAAGCCATAGGATACCTAATCATACTTTATGCACGCGGCCGGGTGATCATTCAT
Source organism: Ruegeria marina (assembly GCF_900101475.1). GTDB lineage: Bacteria > Pseudomonadota > Alphaproteobacteria > Rhodobacterales > Rhodobacteraceae > Ruegeria_B > Ruegeria_B marina. Next base: position 86,106 of record NZ_FMZV01000016.1, read on the forward strand.
CCGGCCGTTATTCCCCGGCGTAACCCGGTAGCTCCGTGCGCTGTGTGATACTTGGTTTAATGGCTGTTGGCTGCAACCGACCGTGTTTCAGCGGGTATATCCCGCGGAGGGCGGCCAATCACGTCGCGCAACTCCTCGAGTTCGATGAAGTTGTCTGCCTGGCGGCGCAACTCGTCCGAGATCATCGGCGGCTGGCTGCGAATCGTCGAAACGACGGAAACCCGAACACCTTGCCGTTGCAGGCTGGCTACAAGCGGGCGGAAATCGCCATCGCCCGAGAACAGGACGATATGATCGACGCGCGGCGCCAGTTCCATGGCATCCACGGTCAATTCGATGTCCATGTTGCCCTTGACCTTGCGACGCCCCATGCTGTCGGTGTATTCTTTCGCGGGTTTCGTGACCATCGTGAAACCGTTGTAGTGCAACCAGTCCACAAGCGGGCGAATCGGCGAATATTCGTCATTTTCCAAAAGCGCCGTATAGTAGAATGCCCGCAGCATCTTGCCGCGACGCATGAATTCTTGGCGCAGCAGTTTGTAATCGATGTCAAAACCGAGAGCTTTCGCAGCTGCGTAAAGATTCGAACCGTCGATGAACAGCGCAAGCCGTTCGTCCTTATAAAACATAATTGTTCCTTCCGGTGTGAACCGTTCCGCCTGTGTCCGTGAGTGAGTGAGTAAAAAAACGGCGAAAGGGTCTTTTCTAATGTATGTCAAAAGCCATCTATGGCAAGTGCCCACGTAACGCGAACGCAGACTTATGATCACCAAGACTCCGCAAGTATCCGTTATTGCCTTGGGTGCAAATCTAAGATTTGATCAAAATACCCCTGATGTGACGTTGCGGCAAGCAATCAGATGCCTGACCGAGAGAGGTTTGGTGATAACGGCCCAGAGCCGATTCTATGCTACGCCCTGTTTTCCGCCCGGAGCCGGGCCAGACTACGTGAACGCCGCGATCGCGATCAGTGGAGATCTGCCAGAGGTTGAAATTCTCGCGATTTTGCACGAGGTGGAAGCGGAATTCGGGCGCAAGCGGGAGCAACGCTGGGGAATGCGGACGCTCGATCTGGATCTCATCTGTCACGGTGAACGGGTGTTGCCGGATCTCGAAAAATACGAATCCTGGCGGCGCCTGCCGCCGGACCGCCAGCTTGAGATGGCGCCAGACGAACTCATTCTGCCGCATCCCCGAATGCAGGACAGGGCTTTCGTTCTGGTTCCGATGGCCGACGTGGCGCCCGACTGGCTCCACCCTGTTCTTGGCAAGACCGTGCGTCAGATGCTGGCAGAGCTTCCGGACGACACGGTGGCCGAGGTTAAGCCTCTTGCCCCCTGAAACGGGCATTTCCTGCTTGTAAAGCGCAAGAAACGGGCCTAGATACGTCCTTTCTGGACAAGGTTGCACTTTGGAGAGTCGCTTATGGCCCGCGTAACGGTAGAAGACTGCGTAGACAAGGTTCCGAACCGGTTCGAGCTGGTATTGCTGGCCGCTCACCGCGCGCGTGAGATTTCTGCCGGCGCACCGATCACCGTGGATCGTGACAACGACAAGAACCCTGTTGTGTCGCTGCGCGAGATTGCCGACGAAACCCAGAGCGCAGACAGCCTGCGCGAGCGTCTGATCGAGGCAAACCAGACTCAGATCGAGATCGACGAGCCCGAAGACGATCAGATGGCGCTTTTGATGGGTGGTGAAACGGATCGCCCGGCAGAGGATGACATGTCCGAAGAGCGCCTTCTGCGTGCTCTGATGGAGGCACAGGGGCAGGGCTGAGAACGCCGCGTGAGAGGATGCGGACCGGATGATTTCTGCTGAAGACCTGATTGCGCTGGTCCGCAACTACAACCCCAAGACCAATACTGACCGCATCACCCGGGCTTACGAGTTCGGGAAGAAGATGCATGAAGGACAGTTCAGGCACTCAGGCGAACCCTATTTTACGCATCCAGTCGCAGTTGCGGCCATTCTGACCGAACAGCGCCTGGACGATGCCACTATCATCACCGCGCTGCTGCACGACACGATCGAGGACACCAAGGCCAGCTATGGACAGGTGGCCGAAATTTTCGGCGAGGAAGTGGCGATGCTGGTCGATGGTGTGACCAAGCTGACCAACCTGCAACTGTCGTCGCGCGAAACCAAGCAGGCCGAAAACTTCCGCAAGCTGTTCATGGCCATGTCCAAAGACTTGCGGGTGATCCTGGTCAAGCTTGCCGACCGCCTGCACAACATGCGCACGATCAAGGCCATGCGCCCGGAAAAGCAGGTGATCAAGGCGCGGGAAACCATGGATATCTACGCACCGCTTGCCGGCCGGATGGGTATGCAGTGGATGCGCGAAGAACTTGAGGATCTGGCGTTCCGCGTTCTCAATCCCGAAGGGCGCCAGTCGATCATCCGCCGGTTCATCACGCTGCAACGTGAAACCGGGGACGTGATCCACCGGATCACCGGCGACATGCGCCACGAGTTGGACAAGGTAGGCATCGAGGCCGAGGTTTTTGGCCGCGCCAAGAAACCCTATTCGATCTGGCGCAAGATGCAGGAAAAGGAACAGGGGTTTTCGCGCCTGTCCGATATCTACGGGTTCCGGATCATCACCCAGTCCGAGGAAGACTGCTACCGGACGCTCGGCGCCATTCACCAGCGCTGGCGTGCGGTGCCGGGCCGGTTCAAGGATTACATCAGCCAGCCGAAATCGAACGGGTACCGTTCGATTCACACCACAGTGTCCGGGCGTGACGGCAAGCGGGTCGAGGTACAGATCCGCACCCGGCAGATGCACGATGTGGCGGAAACCGGTGTGGCGGCACACTGGTCCTATCGCGACGGCGTTCGGACCCAGAACCCGTTTGCCGTGGATCCTGCAAAATGGATCGCGAACCTGACCGAACAGTTGGACAACGAGGAAGATCACGAGGATTTCCTCGAGGCGGTCAAGCTCGAGATGTATTCCGACCAGGTGTTCTGCTTCTCCCCGAAAGGCGACGTGGTCAAGTTGCCGCGCGGGGCGACACCGATCGACTATGCCTATGCCATTCATACCCGGATCGGTCATGCCTGTGTCGGTGCCAAGGTGGATGGCATTCGTGTGCCACTCTGGACCCGGCTGAAGAACGGTCAATCGGTTGAGATCATCACGGCCGAAGGACAGACCCCGCAGGTCACATGGCTCGAGATCGCCGTGACCGGCAAGGCCAAGACCGCGATCCGCCGGGCCTTGCGCGAAGTGGACCGCGAGCGGTTCATAAAGCTTGGACACGAATTGGCGCGTTCCGCTTTCGACCATGTCGGGCGCAAGGCGACCGACAAGGCTCTCGACACCGCCGCCAAGCACCTCAGGCTCAAGAACCGCGACGAACTTTTGGCCCGGCTGGGTTCGGCGGAACTGACCGCGCATGACGTGGTGCAGGCTGTATATCCGGAATTGGCACCGGATCACGGGGATGCCATATCGCCGCGTCGGGCGGTCATTGGCCTGGAGCCCGGCCAAAGCTTTGACCGGGCTTCCTGCTGCCAGCCACTGCCGGGCGAGCGCATTGTCGGCATCACCTACCGGGGCAAGGGCGTCGTCGTGCACGCGATCGACTGTGAAAAGCTGAGCGAATTCGAGGATCAGCCCCAGCGCTGGGTCGACCTGCACTGGCACTCTGGCACGCATCCTGCCGTTTACGTTGCGACGCTGGAATTGACCATCGGTAACGATGCCGGCGTACTGGGACGGATTTGCACATTGATCGGTGAGAAAAAGGCCAATATTTCCAACCTGGAATTTGTAGACCGGAAGCCGGATTTCTACCGCCTGATGATCAGTGTCGAATTGCGGGATATCGAGCAGTTGCATTCTCTGATGCTGACCCTCGAAGCGGAAAGCGACGTCGCCTCGGTCGAACGGTATAGGGAAAAGGCCAGGGCAGGAGCCACGGCAAGTTAGGGCCAAAAGGCACGGAAAGGACGTTCACGCGTGGTCTTTAAGCGCCGAGATCGACGGTCCCCGCTGCAGGTGCTGTGGGAACTGATCTGGCCGCGCGGCGGCTGGGCTCGGGCTTTTCACTACGTCAAACACAGGGTCCGCCGGCTGCCTGACAGCCCCGAACGTATCGCACGTGGCATAGGTGCGGGGGTGTTCGCCTCTTTCACGCCATTCTACGGAATACATTTCGTGATCGCTGCCGCTCTGGCCCGGTTGATCAACGGCAATATTCTGGCCGGGCTCAGCGGCACCTTCTTCGGCAATCCGCTGACCTATGTTCCGATCGGTGTGATCTCGTTGCAGACCGGGCATTTCATTCTGGGAACCCATTTCGAGGAAGGCTCGGAACATGGGTTGATGGGAAAGTTCGCAAGCGCGGCCGGCGATCTGAAGAACAACTCTGTCGCGTTCTTCACGGGTCAGGAGGCCGATTGGCAGGGCTTGAAGATCTTTTACGACGAGGTTTTCTATCCTTATATGATCGGCGGAATAATTCCCGGACTCGTGGCTGCGGTCATCTGCTACTATCTCAGTCTTCCGCTTATCCGGACCTACCAGCTGCGCCGCCGCGCCAAGATCAAGGCCAAGTTTCAGGCGATCAAGAAAAAGGCGGGAGCTGCCCTGCCAAACCCGCAGAAACCCGGCTAGGGTCAGCCGCAATCGAGTCGGAAAGGAACCTTTGTCATGTCTGCTGAACACCTGCGTCTTGGCGTGAACATCGACCATGTGGCGACAGTGCGAAATGCGCGCGGTGGGGCATACCCGGATCCGATCCGGGCGGCCCGGCTGGCCGAGGCGGCAGGCGCAGACGGGATCACCGCCCACCTTCGCGAAGACCGCCGTCATATCACCGATGCCGATATCGAAGGGCTGATGGCAGCGCTGAGCGTGCCGTTGAACTTCGAAATGGCCGCGACAGATGAAATGCAACGGATTGCCCTGCGACACAAACCGCACGCGGTCTGCATCGTGCCGGAAAAGCGTGAGGAGCGTACGACGGAAGGCGGACTCGAAGTTGCGCGCGAGGAAAACCGGCTCGCCCATTTCATCGCCCCCTTGCGCGAGGCGGGCTGCCGCGTGTCGATCTTCATCGCTGCCGACAAGAAGCAGATCGAGGCGGCGCACCGGATCGGGGCACAGGTGATCGAACTGCATACCGGCGCCTATTGCGATGCCCATGCCGAAGGAGATTTCCAAGCCCGCGACCGCGAACTAGAGGCGCTGCGCGAGATGTCGGCCTTTGCCCATTCGCTGGGACTCGAGGTTCATGCCGGTCACGGTCTTGCCTACGACACGGTGCAGCCTGTGGCGGCCTTTCCCGAGGTTCGAGAGCTCAACATCGGGCATTTCCTGATCGGCGAGGCAATCTTTCTCGGCCTCGAACCGGCCGTCCGCCAGATGCGCCGACTGATGGACGAGGCCCGCGCGTGAGCCGTCAGCGGTCGCCAATGCTGGCGGTTCTGGGTTTTCCGGTTCGGATGGTGAGAAGCCTTCCGCGTACAGTCCTGGCCTTGCTGGTAATCGGTGGTCTGCTGTTCAGCATCGCGGTGCTGACTCACTCGGGATTGAATAGGGCCACAAGTGAACTTCTGTCGGCGGCTGGACTGTCGACTGTTGCCGAACGCAGTGCCGCCGCCGCGGCGCAAGAGCGCGAAGCCGATCGGATCGCGGCAGAATCCGCCACGCAAGAAGCCACGGAACAGGCGGCCCGCGCGGCTCGCGCGGAAGCCGAGGCCGTGGCTCTTGCGGCAGCGCAGGCTGTGGCGGCCCATACGCAGGCCCAACACGACCTCGCCCTGCTGACGGCTCGGCAGGTTCGGGACCGGCTGGTGCAGCAGGTTGACCGCAACATTGACGCAGCATTTGCCGAGGCGATCCCTGTAACGGGCATTGCCGTGATCGCGGCGGGACTGGCGCGTGATGTGAAAGACAGCTGTGACACGGCCCGCGATCTGGCCGGGCTCGAGGCCGCCCTTGGGACCGGAGGCGACCCTGCCGAAGCCCACCGATTGGCGATTGACGCCTATTCTTGCGCCGACATCCTGCCGGGGCCTGATGAAGTGCCGACCCGCGACGAGATCTGGGAGCAGGTTGTCCAGGCACCGGAAATGGTCTGGGAAAAGGCCCGCAACAGCTTTCCCGATCTGTCCGAAGTGGACTGGCGGTCGAATGTTGCGCAATCGGCCGATTATCTGCGCGCCCAGGCGGACAAGTTGGAACCGGCTGCGCGTGGCCTGTTGTCTGACTGGTTCGGCCGGAAAGAACGCCAAAGCGAACCGGAGGCTCATGAATGATCCTGGGGATCGGAACCGACCTTGCCAACATCGAGCGGATCAAGCGCACGCTCGAACGCTTTGGGGACCGGTTCCGCAACCGCGTCTTTACCGAGACCGAGCAGCGCAAGGCCGAGCGCCGCGCCGATACCGCCGGCACCTATGCCAAGCGCTGGGCAGCGAAAGAGGCCTGTTCCAAGGCGCTGGGCACCGGCCTGCGCATGGGCATCAGCTGGCGCGACATGGCGGTCAGCAACCTGCGCAGCGGCCAGCCGGTCATGCATGTCACCGGATGGGCTGCCGAACGCCTGCGCGAGATGACGCCCGAAGGATACGAGGCGATCATTCACGTCACTCTGACCGACGACCACCCCTGGGCGCAGGCCTTTGTGGTGATCGAGGCGCGCCCGCGTGCCGATATGGCCGAGGTCAGCTTGACTTACCCGACCCCGCCCCGCATGTAGCCCCACGAAACGCCCGCTGAAACTGGAGAGCCGAATGGCCAGCAAAGCCAAGTCCGGAAATTCCTTTGTCGAGACGATCAAGACCATCGTCTACGCCCTGCTGATCGCGGGCGTCTTTCGCACCCTGTTCTTTCAGCCCTTCTGGATCCCCTCGGGTTCGATGAAGGAAACTTTGCTGATCGGCGATTTCCTGTTCGTCAACAAGATGGCCTACGGATACTCCTACGCCTCGTGCCCCAGCCTGGTGATCCCGCGTTTCGGCATCGACATCGATGCCGAGGATGTCTGCGGCTGGCTCAAGGGCGACAATACCCGCATTCTGGGAGGCACGCCCGAGCGGGGAGATGTGGTGGTGTTCCGCCATCCGGTCTCGGGGCGCGACTTCATCAAGCGGCTGATCGGTCTGCCGGGGGACCGGATCCAGGTCAAGGATGGGGTTCTTTACATCAACGACGCGGCTGTGAAACTCGAGGATGACGGGGTGTTCGAGGAACTGGCCCAGGCACAGGGGCCGCAGCGTCTCCGGCCGCGGTGCGAGAACGGGCCTGTCGGCGATGGCGGCGTCTGTCAGAAATCCCGCCAGATCGAAACCCTGCCCAACGGCGTCAGCCACAAGATCCTGAACATCGGCAACCAGGCCTCGGATCATACCGGCGTCTATACCGTGCCTGAGGGGTTCTATTTCTTCATGGGTGACAACCGCGACAATTCCAGCGACAGTCGCCTGCCGCAATCCGCTGGCGGCGTCGGATATGTGCCCTACGAGAACCTGATCGGTCGGGCCGACCGGATCATGTTCTCCTCTGCGGGACGTTCCATGCTGTTCTTCTGGACCTGGCGGAGCGATAGGTTCTTCAAGGGCATCGAGTGAAACTGTCGGCAGACATATTGGCCTTTCAGGAGCGCCTCGGGTATGAATTCAACCGGCCCGAACTATTGGTGCGCGCGTTGACGCATGGTTCGATCTCCTCGCCGACGCGGGCCGACAACCAGCGGCTCGAATTCCTGGGCGACCGGGTCCTGGGACTGGTGATGGCATCCGCCCTGCTGGAGGCCGACAAGAGCGCGACCGAAGGTCAACTCGCGCCTCGGTTCAACGCGCTGGTGCGCAAGGAGACCTGTGCCGATGTGGCGCGTCAGGTCGACCTGGGCGCCGTGCTGAAGCTGGGCCGCTCCGAGATGATGTCGGGCGGCCGGCGCAAGCTGGCGCTGCTGGGCGATGCGATGGAGGCGGTGATCGCCGCCATCTATCGGGACGGCGGGTTCGACGCGGCACAAGAGGTCATCCTGCGTCTCTGGGGCGCACGCATTCACCAGGTCGAAGAGGATGCCCGTGATGCCAAGACCTCGCTCCAAGAATGGGCGCAGGCGCGCGGACAGAAGCCGCCCAGCTACGAATTGCTGTCCAGATCCGGCCCGGACCATGCGCCTGTTTTCACCATTGTCGTCCGCCTGACGGATGGCCGCGAGGCCAGGGCCACCGCCGGGGCAAAGCGTCAGGCCGAACAGGCTGCCGCGCGCGCTCTGCTCGACCGGCTGAAAACCGAGGCGGGCTGATGCTGCGGGCGGCCTGGCTGCTGCCAGTTCTGTCCCTGAGCTTTTGTGCGAAGGATGAGACCGTCGCCGCCTACGGGGCGGGTGGACGGACCTGGGTTCTACAGAGTATCGACGGTCTGGTCTTTCACGCGACGGCGACGCTCGGCTTTCCCGAGACGGGGCTGGTTGCCGGGCAGGGGCCGTGCAACGGCTTTTCGGGCCATCTCGACGTTCCCTATCCCTGGTTCGAGATCCAGGGGCTTGCTGCCACGCGCAGGGCCTGTCCCGAGCTTGAGGCCGAAGGCGTGTTCTTCGCTGCGCTCATGGCAATGGAACAAGCCGAAGTCGCGGGCGACGTGCTGATCCTGCGGAATGAGGCGGGGCACGAAATGCTGTTCACGGCAGCCTACTGACGAGGTCGACGAACCGGCCGCGAACTTCGGGCAAGGCGCGGTTGCCCAGCGACGGGGCGACGCGATTTTCCAGGAAAAAGCCGGTCGTGCGCAGCGCTTGGGCGATCTCGGCATCCGGTGCAGGGCCGACGCCGCGCAGACAGTCGGGCAGCGGCAGCAATCGGCCGGCCCATTCACCTGCCGCAGCCGCGCTGACCGCGCGGCCGGTGCGGGGCGAAACATAGACCAGCCCTTCGGTGGTGCCCGACACCGCGCAGGCGCTCAGGTCCAAGCCGAAGCCGAGTTCCTCGAGCAAGGACAACTCCCAGCGCAGATAGGCGAGCGGCCAGATCTCGTCCTGGCCGAGAAGATCCAGCAGGCGCTCGGTGTGGTGATAAAGGTGCGGATGCGGTTCCCGTTCGGGCAGGCAAAAGGACAGGAGGGACGCAACCGTGTTCAGCCCGGCCAATGCCAGCCGCCCGGACATGGCCACTGCGGCGCGCGAACGCACGGGCTCGACCGTGAAACTGCCGATGTGATCCTCGAGCCGCGCACGCCAGGCGATATCCAGTTGCGCTCCGGGTTGCAGGATGGGGGCGATCTTGCGGCTGGTCCCGCCGCGCACCACACCGGCATGCCGCCCATGCTCTTCGGTGAAGACTTCGATGATGGCCGAGCTTTCGCCGTGGCGCCGCACGGTCAGCAATATTCCCTGCTCGCGCCAGTCCACCATGATCCCCTCTCAACGCCACCGGCAGAATGGCCGCAACCGGGGCGCGGCGGCAAGGCCGGTTATTCCAGCCCGTCCTCGCCCAGCAGGTGCCGGCCCTGCCGATCTTCGACTTCGATCACCCAGAGATCAGGGTCGAACCCGCGCTGGCGGGCGATGGCGGCATCCACCTCGGCCTCGTCGCCAGCGGCGAGTTCGGTCCAGCGCCGTGCACCGCTCATCAGGTCGTATTCACGATGCAGCGCCTTGGCGCGCCCATCGAGCGTGTTGAGTTTGATCAGGACAGCGCCTGCCGTGTCATCGCCATGGGCCGTCACGAAGGCCGGGATGTCGTTCAGCCGCAGACGCGCCAGATAGGCATGTACCCAGAACTCAGCCGTCAGCCGCGCCATGCGCTGTCCTCTCCTTGGGGCACAAGATTTTTCGACGAAAAATCTTGGACGGCACCCTTCAGTTGCCGTCCTTGAAATCGAGCCCCATCTCGGAATAGCGCTCGGCTTCTTCCAGCCAGTTGGGCCGGACTTTCACTTGCAGGAACAGGTGCACCTTGCGGTCCAGGAACTCTTCGAGTTCGGCACGCGCTGCTTGCCCGACCGCCTTTGCCGTCTCGCCGCGCTTGCCCAGCACGATCCCCTTGTGGCCGTCGCGCATCACATAGATCACCTGGTCGATCCGGGCAGAGCCGTCCTTGCGCTCTTCCCATTTCTCGGTTTCCACCGTCAGCTGGTAGGGCAGTTCCTGATGCAGTCTGAGTGTCAGTTTCTCGCGGGTTATCTCGGCTGCGATCATTCTCAGGGGCAGGTCGGCGATCTGGTCCTCGGGATAGAGCCAGGGGCCTTCGGGCAGTTCCCCGGCCAGCCACTTGCGCATACCGTCCACCCCGTGGCCACGTTCGGCCGATATCATGAAGGTCCGGGCAAAGGGGAACCGGTCATTCAGTGCCTGCGACAGGCCCAGCAGTTTTTCCGCCGGCACCCGGTCGATCTTGTTGATCGCCAGGGCGACGGTTCGTCCTGTTGCGATCTCGGCCAGACCGTCGAGAATGCGTTCGACCCCTTCGGTGATGCCGCGGTGGGCTTCGACCATCAGCACCACGATATCGGCATCTGCCGCGCCGCCCCATGCGGCTGCGACCATCGCCCTGTCCAGTCTGCGGCGGGGCCGGAACAGGCCCGGTGTGTCGACGAAAACGATCTGCGTCTCGCCCTCCATCGCCACGCCGCGAATGCGGGTGCGGGTGGTCTGCACCTTGTGGGTGACGATTGACACCTTGGCTCCGACCATGCGGTTCAGCAGGGTCGACTTGCCCGCGTTGGGCTCTCCGATCAGGGCGACAAATCCGGCGCGTGTGGTCATGGGCTGGTCCTGGTTGCAAGGCCAATCCCCTACAGGGTTTTGCCTACGCGGACCAGAGGGCATTTGCAGCTGCGTCGCGGCGGGACGCAGGATCCCTTTTGCGACCTCGTGCAAGACCGAAATGAAATCGGCCCGGACCAAGGCCCGGGCCGAAGGGGTGTATCGGGTGACTCAGCCCAGCAGGCGTCGGGCGATCACCTGGGCCTGGATCTCGGCAGCGCCTTCGAAGATGTTCAGGATGCGGGCGTCGCACAGGACGCGGCTGATCTTGTACTCCAGCGCGAACCCGTTGCCGCCGTGGATCTGCAATCCGTTGTCGGCCGCGGCCCAGGCCACGCGCGCGCCCAACAGCTTGGCCATGCCGGCCTCGAGATCGCAGCGGTGGCCATGGTCCTTTTCCCAGGCGCTGAAATAGGTCAACTGGCGCGCGATCATGATTTCAACCGCCATCATCGCCAGCTTGCTGGCCACGCGCGGGAAATCGATCAGAGCGCGGCCGAACTGCTTGCGGTCCTGCGCATATTGCATGGCGATGTCGAGCGCCGATTGCGCCACGCCAATGGCACGGGCGGCGGTCTGGATGCGGGCGCTCTCAAAGGTCTCCATCAGCTGCTTGAAACCCTTGCCTTCTTCTCCGCCGAGGAGGTTCTCGCCCTTGACGTGAAAACCATCAAAGCCGAGTTCGTACTCCTTCATGCCGCGATAGCCCAATACCTTGATCTCGCCCCCGGTCATGCCAGGCGTGGGGAAGGGCTCGGCGTCGGTGCCCGGCGTCTTTTCGGCAAGGAACATGCTCAGACCGCGGTAATCGGTGGTGTCCGGATCGGTCCGGGCCAGCAGCGTCATCACATGCGTACGCGCGGCATGGGTGATCCAGGTCTTGTTCCCGGTGATCTTGTAATCGCCATTCTCGTCCTTGACAGCGCGGGTGCGCAGGCTGCCCAGGTCCGAGCCGGTATTCGGCTCGGTGAAGACGGCTGTGGGCAGGATTTCGGCGCTGGCGATCTTTGGCAGCCATTGCGACTTTTGTTCGTCGGTGCCGCCAGCGATAATCAGCTCGGCAGCGATTTCCGAGCGTGTGCCCAGCGAACCGACGCCGATATAGCCCCGGCTCAGTTCCTCGGAGACCACCACCATCGACGCCTTGCTGAGGCCGAAACCGCCGAATGCCTCGGGAATGGTCAGGCCGAACACGCCCATCTCGGCCAGTTCCTCGATGACCTCCATCGGGATCAGCTCGTCCTTGAGGTGCCAGTCATGCGCAAAGGGTTCCACCTTTTCCACCGCATAGCGGCGGAACTGGTCGCGGATCATCTCCAGTTCTTCGTCGAGCCCCGAGGCACCGAACATGGTGGCACCGGCCTGCTGCTGCATCAGTTCGACCAGACGAACGCGGGCGGCTTGGGTGTTGCCCTTGTCGCAGAGCATCACGACCTCGGGTGTCAACAGGCCGCGGGCGTCATCCTGGGTCAGGCCCAGATCCTGAAGCCGGACGATTTCGCCCTGGTTCATCTGAATGCCGCCATGGATCTGCCAGAGGTACTCGCCAAAGGCGATCTGGTGGATCAGTTGCTCGATTTCGCCGAACTTGCCCTCGGAGTGCAACGCTTCGGCCCAGCGCTGCATCTGGCGCAGTGACTGCTGATAGGTGGCCAGCCACGACAGGCCATGCGCGGCGGTCTGGTTTGCGTCGATCAGGCTACCGGAAACGCGACCGTCTTCGCTGACCATTCCCTTGACCGAATCGCGTGCGCGTTCAAAGAGCGCATCCACCGGGGCAAGCGCTGCTTTCGTCAGGCGAAGAAGGTCGGGCAAAAGAACGGTTTGCGTGGTCATCGTCATCGGGTCCTGTCCGTCATGGGCCATGAATCACATCCTCTCGTGGTCGGTCCGGTCATATCATTTTGCACATGCAGCGCAACAAAAATGCGCGGCGTGCTTTTGGCGGGTATGAAAATTGCGCAATGGAATATTGCATTGCAGCGTAATCCGGCCAGCACGTCATCTGGTGTTCGACCTAGTTCCGGTTTGGTGCCAGTCGAAAGAAAAAGAGCAACATCAACCTGCCGCTCTGGGGGCCTCCAAGAGATGTCAGTACGTCCGGCGGAATGCCGGGACAACCCGCCAGCCCAGAGCAACCAGGCGCTGAATGCCCGCAGGCCATGTAGCAGAACGAAAGGGCTGGCGCGGCTTGGATATTCCGGAAGCACAGGTTCTGTACGGAGGTCGCCATGGAGAAACGGGTCACGAGGCCAGCGGAAGAGGGCCGTGATGCACAGCACATTGATTGTGGGTGTCGAACAGTTCCGTGGTGGCATTTTACATGTCACGTTCCACCGGGCTGAGAACTTCCAGGCCGAGAACTCGTTCCCAGTTTTGAAACAGTTTGCGGGTTCTGCCAATAACTGTTCAGAATTAATTACGAAGTGCTGAATTCGTCACCGTTCCATACGCCAAGTGCCGCTGGTGATCCAGTATCTTATTGACACACTGCACCAAAGGCGTACCCTCAAATACTCTATATGGCTGCGATAAAGTGAGTGGTGGCAGCTGAAAAGCTTTTTCAAGTTCATGACCCGGTATCAGCAATGATACCGGGTTTTTCGTCAGACAGCTTCATGCAAAAGACGCAGTGCCACCACGACCAGCAAGAACAGGACAACCCGGTCAAATGTGCGGCGATCCACGAACCTGGCCAGCCAAGCCCCGACCGGCATTGCTCCGAACAGGGGGATACAGGCGCCCAAGCTGATCGCCAACCGTTGTGGGGTCAGGATATCCAGCGTCCACAGTGTCGGCAACTGGAGGACCGACATCGACAGGAAAAAGGCTGAAATGGTGGCGATGAAGGCAGGTCGTGTCAGCCCCAACGCACTTACGAAAGTCAGCGACAAGGGCGCGGAGATACCCGCCGCCCCCTGCATGATGCCCGAAGCCAGAGCTACCGGAGCCACAACCCTTTCGGCGGTTTTCCAGGGCAGGTGCCAGTCAGGGCGCTTCAGTCGAAAGGCAACATAGGCCAGCGCCATTCCGGCGACGACGACCATGAGAAGTTGCGAAGGCAGACTTGCCAGCATCAGACTGCCTAACGCTGCTCCGGTGGCCGCAGCGACCATCATGGTCGCGACGAAACGGCCGGCGGGCAGTTCCGCGCGAAAGATCCACAACTGCCACAGGTTTGACAGAAACGCGGGGAGCGCGAAAACCGCGACGGCAAATGGCACGCCGTAGTAGATCGACATGATGGGCACCGCGACAACCGGCGTGCCTGCCCCGATCGCTCCCTTCAGCAACCCGCCGGCGGCAAAGGCGACAAAGGCCATCACTAGCCCTTCTTCCATGATTTCCCCCGGGAAAAGCTGATTCTCAAACACAGTAAACGCGCTGTCGGTCAATTTCGGTATACAACAATCGAGAAATCATGAAGAAATACACCAAAAATCGTCGATATTGACAAATCATGTATACAAAAATACTGTTCCATCATTCGTGCTTTGGGAGAGGGGCATGAACCGGCAGGATCGCAAGACACAATTTACGAAGGCGCTTATCGAGCTCCGCTCGCTGGTGCTTGATGGCAGTTTTCCGAGTGGCGCGCGCCTGCCGGAAACCTCCCTGGCCGATCGGTTGGGGTTGTCGCGCACGCCTCTGCGGCAGGCGATGGACAGGCTGGTCGACGAAGGTCTGCTGGAGCGGATCGAGACAGGCGGCTGCCGGGTCGCCAGTTTTTCCATGGCTGACATCATGGATGCGATCGAATTGCGCGGCGTGCTTGAAGGCACCGCCGCACGGCTTGCGGCCGAGCGTGGCGCCGTGCCCGCGCTGGCGCAACGGATGACCGAGGTGCTCGATGCGCTGGATGCCGTGGTTTCGCCGGAACTGGATTTCAGGGCTTACGTGTCGCTGAATGAAGAATTCCACAGTCTGCTCGCGCGGTTGGCCGGTTCAAGCATTGTCGCGCGCGAAGTGGAGCGCGCCAACCGCTTGCCCGCAGCGTCGCCGACAGCCTTCCTGCAGGGGCAGGACACGATCCCGGATTTCCGCGACAGCCTGCGCCGGGCGCAGACCCAGCACCGGGCGATCTTCGAGGCTATCCTGGCGCGCGAAGGGGCGCGGGCCGAAGCGCTGGCCCGCGAACACGCGCGTCTGGCGCGAACCAATCTTGAATACGTGATGCGCGAGAAGCCCAGCCTGGCCGGAAAGGTGCCGGGGCTGGCGCTGGTCGCAGATTGAACCGAGGCTTTTTCAGGGAGAAAAGATATGCCGAGTTTGAGCGATGTGATGAAGCAATGGAGTTCGCCGGTTGAAATGCTGCGAAATTCCAGGATCGGGATGTACGTCTATCCGGTGGTGACGCCCGAGTTCCAGAACTGGCGCGACGAGCAGCGGGCATGGCGCGAAACGGCAGTGCTGTTCGACCAGAGCCATCACATGGACGAGGTGATCGTCGAAGGCCCGCAGGCGACCGAGTTCCTGTCGCATCACGGCATCAACAGTTTTGCAAATTTCGACCTGAACCGCGCCAAGCATTTCGTGCCGGTCACGCCGGCGGGTCATGTCATCGGTGACCACATCATCTTTCGCGAGCGCGAGGACAAATATATCCTGGTCGGGCGCGCCCCGACGTCGAACTGGCTGATGTTTGCCGCCGCCTGGGGCAAGTGGAACGTGCGCCTGCGCTACGATCCCCGCTCGCCCTCGCGCCCAGAGGGAGAGCGCGTTCTGCGCGAGCACTACCGCTTTCAGATCCAGGGGCCGGATGCGCCGAAGATATTTGAAAAGATGAACGGCGGGCCGATCCCCGACATCAAGTTCTTCCATGTCGACTGGATCAATGTCGGCTCGAAAAAGGTCCAGGCGCTGCGCCACGGCATGTCCGGTGCGCCGGGTCTTGAGATCTGGGGGCCTTACAAGGACAAGGACTACATCCACTCGACCATTCTCCAGGCTGCGCGCGATGCGGACGTACAACTCGTCCAGTGCGGCAGCCGCGCCTATTCCACCAATACGCTGGAATCGGGGTGGATCCCGTCGCCGCTGCCGGGCATCTACACCGGAGGCGGGATGCTGGCCGATTATCGCGACTGGCTGGGGGCCGATATGTACGAGGCCGCGGGGGCCATCGGCGGCAGTTTCGTGTCGGACAACATCGAAGACTACTACGTGAACCCGTTCGAACTGGGCTATGACTTCTACATCGGCTGGAAAAAGGACGATTTCATCGGCAAGGAGGCCCTGGCCGCGATGAAGGGCAGCCCGAAGAACCGCAAGAAGGTCACCTTCGAGTGGAACCGGGATGATGTGCTTGCAGTTATCGCCAGCGCGTTCGAGCAGGGCACGCCCTGCAAGTGGATCGATTTCCCGCAGCCCAACTATGCGTCATCCTCGGCCGATCGGATCGAGCGCGATGGCCAGATGGTCGGCATGTCGATGTTCAATGGCTACAGCTTCAACGAGCGTTGCCTGCTGTCGCTTGGCGTGGTGCATCAGGACGTGCAGGTCGGCGATATCCTGACGTTGAAATGGGGCGAGCCGGACGATACCGCAAAAACCTCGACCGAGCGTCACCGCCAGGCCGAAATCCGGGTGCGCGTGTCGCCGACGCCTTATGCCCAGGAAGCGCGGGAAAATTATGCCGACAGCTGGCGCACGCGGGTTGCCGAGTAAGCAATATGTGCCCCGGACGCTCCGGGGCACATATGCCGAAATAGCAAGAATTTATGGGCTGCACCCAAAACGAATAGGCCCGCGGGAGGCTTTCCTTTTAACCTGCGGTCCAGAACCTGACAGGATCTGTCCATATATGGGAGGAAGACAATGAAGATAAAGCACTTCTTTGCAGGGGCAGCACTGGCCGTGCTCTGTGCCGCCGGTGCTCGGGCCGAAGAGCTGAAGTTCGCGAATTTCACTCCGCCGTTTCACACGGTCAATGCAAGTGTCATTGAAAAACTGAATGCCGATGTGAGCGCGGCCACGGGTGGTGCGTTGACCGTTCGCGGCTATCACGGCGGCGAACTTGGGGCGGGACCGGTCGAACAATATGTACGCGTCCTGCAGGGCGTAGCCGACATTGCCTGGGGTCTGCCGGGCTACACCTCGTCACAGTTCCAGAAGACGATGATCGTCGAGCTTCCAGGGGTGATCCCGCTGGATGCGCCGGGATACGAGGCACTCTGGAATGCCTATGACGACAACCTGGCCGGCGAATTCCCTGGCACCAAACCGCTGGCGATCTGGACCTCGGAGCCCAACATCTTCATCATGAAGGACAAGGTCGTGCGCACACCGGCCGATCTCCAGGGGTTGAAGCTGCGCGTTGCTGGCGCCACGGCGGCCGAAGTAGTATCGGCCATGGGGGCGACCCCGGTGCAGATGCCGATCAACCAGGTCTACAACGCGCTGCAGACCGGTCTGATCGACGGGGTGGTCACCGGCTCATCGACCCTCAGCGATTTCAAGCTGGACGAGGTTGCCGACAGTTTCACCTTCGGGGCAAACTTGGGTCGTCTGGCGTTTTACGCCGTGATGAGTCAGGCAAAATACGACAGCCTGCCTGATGACCAGAAGGCCGCGATCGACGCTGCGTCGGGTCCGGGTCTGTCCAAATCCGCCGAAGATGCGTGGAACGTCACCGCAAATGCGGCGATCGAGGCCGCCCGTGCAGACAGCAAGAACACCATCGTCGACCTGAGTGCCGACGAGGCGCAAGCCTTTGCCGACGCTGTCGCCGGGGTAGTCGACGCTTATGTCGCCTCGGTCGGTGGCGAGGCGGCCCTTGCCGCGATGCAGGGCCAGTAGGTGCTGACCAAGCTACGCAAGGTCGCGGACGGGCTGATCGGCCTGTCCGCGACCATCGGCGCCCTGGCGCTGGTCCTCGAGATTTGCGTGATCCTCGTCGACGTCATCGGGCGGGTTTTCGGGCATCCTCTGTTCGGGTCACAGGACGTGGTCACCATGGTGATGGTCTTGCTCGTGTTCGGTGGTATGGCGCTGTGCGACCGGCAGGGCGGGCACATTTCCGTTGATCTGCTGGAACGCAGGTTTCCCCGGATCGTGAACCGCATCATCGACATCTGCGCTGCTGTCCTGGGCGCGGTCATCTTCGTCTTTATCGCCTGGGCGGTGTGGGAAAGCGCGAAACTTAGTCAGATGCTGAACCTTTCCACCAATCTGCTGAACCTTCCGAAGGTTTGGTTCCAATGGGCGCTCAGCGGGTTTTCCCTGGTTGCGGCCTTCGGCATGGCGCTCAGGGCGCTGGAACTGACTCTTTCCGGTCGTGATGTCCGTTCAGAAAGGCTGCCGCAATGAGCGCGGGTGCGATCGGGTTGACCGGCATTGCCGGCTTGTTCCTCCTGCTGGCTCTGCGCATTCCGGTGGCCTTTGCCATGTTTCTGGTCGGGTTTCTGGGGATATGGGTGTTGAACGGCTGGGGCGCTGCGATGGGGCTTCTGGCCTCGGAAAGCTTCACGCTGGCGTCGAACCCGGAACTGGTCGTGATCCCGCTGTTCATCCTGATGGGCAATGTGGCCAGCCACACGGGCATGAGCCGGCAGCTTTACGACGCCGCTTATGCGGTGATCGGCCACGTGCGCGGCGGGCTGGCATCGGCCACGGTGATCGGCTGCGGAGGCTTTGCCGCATTGTCCGGCTCGTCGGTCGCCTCGGCGCTGACGATGGGCAAGGTCAGCCTGGCTCAGATGGACCGCTTCGGCTATGACCCGCGCCTGTCGACCGGCAGCGTGGCGGCGGGCGGCACGCTGGGCATCCTGATCCCGCCATCCACCGGCTTCGTGATCTATGCGATCCTGACCGAACAGAGCATCGGGCGGCTGTTCCTGGCCGGAGTGTTGCCGGGCATTCTGCTGCTGGCGATGTTTGTCCTGACCATCACGCTGATCTGCCTTGTCCGGCCCCATTTTGGCCCCGCTGGCCCGCGCACCAGCATGGGCGAGAAGGCACGTGCCATGGTTGGCGCCCTACCCATCGTTCTGGTGATAGCCCTGACCATCGGTGGTATCTACGGCGGGTTCTTCTCGCCGGTCGAGGCCGCGGGCGTTGGCGCCGGTCTGGTGATCCTCTATGGCCTGATCACCCGGACGCTCGGGTTCCGCGCCTTTGCCGATGCCTGCCGCGACAGCATCGTGACCACCGCCACGGTGATGCTGATCCTGATCGCCGCGCACATGATCAACCCGTTCCTGGCCCTCAGTCATATCCCCGAGGTCGTCGGCCACTTTCTGGCCGGGCTGAACCTGAACGTGACCGGTACCCTGCTGGTGATCCTCTTCTTCTACCTCGTCCTGGGCTGCTTTCTCGAAGGCTTCGCCATGCTGGTGCTGACACTGCCCATCTTCTTCCCGGTCGTGCTGCAAATGGGGGTTGATCCGATCTGGTTCGGGGTGCTGGTGGTGCTGACGCTCGAAATGGGGCTGATATCGCCGCCGGTGGGCATCAACGTGTTCATCGTCAAGACGGTCGCTCCCAAGGTGCCTCTGGGTGACATCTTTCGTGGCGTACTGCCATTCTGGGGTGCGATGATCGTCACGCTTGGCCTGCTGATCGCCTTTCCGCAGATCGCGCTGATCCTGCCCAATACCATGTTCAACTGACGGAGGCCGCCATGTCCGAACCCTGTTTCGATGTCGCGCATCTGGGCCATGTCGAGGTCTATACCGACCGTTTCGACGAAAGCCTCGATTTCTTCACCCGCGTTTTCGGTCTGAAACTTTCGGGCCGCGACGGCGACAGCGCCTATCTGCGGGCCTGGGATGATTACGAGTACCACTCGCTGAAACTCACCGCGCACCACACGACGGGCGTCGGCCATATCGGCTATCGCGTGTCCAGTCCCGAGGCGCTGGAGCGCCGGGTCGCGGCCATCACCGCATCGGGCTACAAGGTGCATGGCTGGGTCGATGGCGATCCGGGGCATGGCCGCGCCTTTCGCTTCGAGGACCCGTTCGGGCATGTGTTCGAACTCTACTGGGACACTGTGCGGTATCAGCCCGACGAGGCGGACCGTCCGGCGCTCAAGAACATGTCGTCGAAATTCCACGCGCAGGGCGCCTGTCCGCGTCGGCTCGACCACCTGAACCTGCTCAGCGAGGATGTGACGCAATTCCGCGATTTCATGATGACCTGCCTGGGCAGCCGGGTTACCGAGCAGATCAGACTCGACAACGGGCGTTTGGGCGGCTGCTGGTTCACCGTGAACAACAAGACCTACGATCTCGCCTGCACCGAAGAGCACGGGCGCGGCAACGGTCGCCTGCACCACGTCACCTATGCCACTGACCAGCGCGAGGATATCCTGCGCGCCGCGGATGTCTTCCTGGAAAACGGCGTTCATATCGAGACCGGCCCGCACAAGCACGCGATCCAGGGAACCTTTTTCCTCTATGTCTGGGAACCGGCCGGCAACCGGGTGGAACTGGCCAATGCCGGTGCTAGGCTGATCCTCGATCCCGATTGGCAGACGGTCACGTGGACCGAGGCGGAACGCAAGAAGGGGCAGGCCTGGGGCCTGAAGACGATCGAGACCTTCCATACCCACGGCACTCCGCCGGCCAAGGGGTGACGGCCGGTACGATCAGCCCCGCACGGGGGCCGGAAACACCCGTCCGTCAATGATCTTGCGCGCGGTACGGGTCAGGCTGGCCCCGGTCACACGTCCGGTGTCGTCCGTCTCCAGCCGAATCTCGGCCGCTCCGGTCGGGTGTTCGATGCTGTAATTCCCGTCGTCCGGCCGATCGGCAAGGTCATAGGCGACCGAGCCGGGCAGGGCGCAGGCGGTCCCCACACTGACCGCGCCAAACACCCCGATACCAGCATGGCAGCGATGCGGAATGAAGCTGCGGGTGTGGATCGCACCTCCGCTGACCGGGGGCGAGACCAGCACCATCTTCGGCACTGATTTCCCGGCGACATCGCCCAGGTTCATCCGGGGACCGGCGGCGAGCCTGACTGCCTCGATCCGCTGTTTCAGGGACGCGTTTTCATCCAGTTCCGCCCGGCTCTCCTTGCCGGTGACACCCAGGTCGGCGGCACGCAGGATGACGCAGGGCATGCCATTGTCGATCAGGGTGCAGTCGACGCCGCCGATCCTGTCCAGCACCTGACCGCTCGGCAGCAGCGCCCCGCAAATGGATCCGGCCAGATCACGGAACGTCAGCGAAACTGCGGCGTGCCGGCCTGGCACGCCATCCAGCGATGCCGTTCCCGCATAGGTCACCTTGCCACCGGGCGTGGAAACGCGCGCTTCGGCAACCTCGCCGGTGTTGACCATGTGGATACGCAGATGGGTTTCGCCGTCCTCTGCCCGGACAAGCCCCCGCTCGATGGCCGCCGGCCCGACCGCCGCCAGGATATTCCCACATCCCTGCGCGTCGCT
Organism: Ruegeria marina; assembly: GCF_900101475.1. Lineage (GTDB taxonomy): Bacteria > Pseudomonadota > Alphaproteobacteria > Rhodobacterales > Rhodobacteraceae > Ruegeria_B > Ruegeria_B marina. The sequence goes on from NZ_FMZV01000016.1 coordinate 107,226, forward strand.
GACCGTGGCCTGTTCCACATAGACCTGAAGGAACAGGTAATCGACATCCGCATCCGTGCGTCCGGATGGGGACAGTATCGCTGCCTTTGACGTCAACGGATCGGCTCCGCCTGCGCCGTCGATCTGGCGCGGGTCGGGGCTGCCCATGATCCTCAGCAGCAAAGGGTCCAGATCGGTCCGATCCCCCGGCAGGTCCGAGGCCAGGAAAACCAGACCCTTGGAGGTGCCGCCGCGCATCCAGAGGCAGGGGATACCGTCTTCCCAGGGCTCAGACATATTTCAGACCCTTGTCGGCCAACCGCCCGCGCATGTCATACATGTCCAGACCCAACTCGCCACCGGCCAGCCTGCGCCTTTTTTCCTCTTCCGCCGCCATCCGCTTGCGCGCCGCCTCCAGTACGATTTCCGCTTGCGCGCGCCTGACCACACAGACGCCATCGTCATCGGCGACGATCACGTCGCCGGGCTCGATGTCTTGCCCGCCGCAAACCACCGGCACATTGACCGACCCCAGCGTTTCCTTCACCGTCCCCTGCGCCGAGATCGCCCTGGACCAGACCGGGAATCCCATCTCTTCCAACGCCCGCACATCGCGTACGCCCGCGTCGATCACCAGCCCCCGGCATCCCCGCGCCATGGCCGAGGTCGCCAGCAGGTCGCCGAAATAGCCATCGGTGCAGGGGCTCGTCGGGGCCAGTACAAGAATATCGCCCGCCCGCAGTTGTTCGATCGCCACATGCAGCATCCAGTTGTCGCCGGGCGGTGCGCTGATGGTGACCGCCGATCCGGCCACCTGCGCCCCGCGCCAGATGGGGCGCAGGCAGGGCGCAAGGCATCCGATACGACCTGCCGCCTCGTGCACGGCCGCCACGCCTGCCGCCGCCAGACCGTCGATCACGTCTTGTGTTGCGCGCGCGATGTTCTGCACCACGACCCCCATCACAATTCATCCACGGTGCGGGGAAAGATCGACTGGAACCCTTCGGCATATTTGCAGTCGCGCCCGCCGGACTGGCCGCCCGAGTTGCGCTTGAAGTGATTGGCGCGCTGTTCGGCCACACGGGTGTAATAGGCCCAGAGATGTTCCTGGCCCTCCATGCTTTCGATGGCGGCGCGCTTCCTGTCCCAGACCGGCGTGATGTCGAGAAACGTGTCCGGCTTCCACCCCATCTGCTCGGTCTGGTGCGGTTCGAACAGGTACAATTGCGGCGCGCCCAGCACCTTTTCGCCCGGCTTGTGCCCCCAGGCCTGCGCGATCATCCGGCATTCGAGCGCCACCTGCGTGGCGTACATGTGATCGGTGTTATAGGGGTCGTATTGTGAATGGCTGAGCATGAAGGCAGGCTGGACCTGCCGGATCACGTCGACCACGCGGTCCTTGTCGGCCCGCGAAAGCTCCAGCGGATAGTCGCCCAGATCAAGGCAGACCAGATCGTGCACGCCCAGTGCGGCGGCGGCGCGCTCTGCCTCTTTCCGGCGGGCGTCCTTCACGCGCTCCAGCGTCATACCCGGCTGCTTCCACAACTTCGCGCTTTCGCCCCGTTCACCGAAGGACAGGCACAAGACGGTGACCGCATACCCCTTTTCGGCATGAAGCGCGATAGCGCCGCCGCACCGCCAGACAAAGTCGGCCGCGTGGGCGCTGATGACCAGGGCTGTCTTGCCGTCAGGCATCATTTTCCCTCCGTTTGGAACCGATGTCAGGGTCGCATCATGTCTGTGGCGGTACAATTGAAAACCCCGTGCCACAGTATCAACACATGCTATAGCTGTTCTGTGGCAAGGGCGGCTCTGGCATCTTGAATCGCTTGGATATGATGATGAAGATCGAAATTCGACATAAGGTGCGACGATAGACAGGCCTTGAATGAAACGGTCAGCCCATGGATCTGGTACGATATGATCACCTCCAACCTGCGCCACCTGCGGCTGTTTCTTGCGGTTGTCGACCTGCGGACCCTGACTGCGGCCGCGGATGCCTGCGGGGTTACACAACCGGCCGCGACACACGCCCTGCACAGGCTTGAGACCCTGTCGGGAGGCGCCCTGATCAGCCGTACCGTCAATGGCGTGTTTCTCACCGACCGGGGGCAGGTTCTGGCCGGCCGGATCCGGCGTGCGTTTGATCTTCTCGATCCGGCCTTGTCCGATATTGCGCCGCAATTGCCGCGTCGGGTGACCTTGCCCCAGCTCCAGGCGATTATCGCGACCGCCGAAGCCGAGAACTTCACCCTTGCCGCCCGCCAGATGCAGTTGTCGCAACCCACGGTGCACCGCGCCGTTGCAACGCTCGAGCGCGAGATCGGCCGCCCCCTTTTCGACCGCACCGGCTTTGGCCTCGTTCCCACCCGAGCCTGTCGTTCGCTTGTCCGGGCCGCTCGGCTCATGGTGGCCGAGTTGCTGCAGGCTGCCACGGATCTGGCAGAGCTGGACGGGGACGAGGGCGGGCTGATCGTGATCGGAGCGCTACCGCTGTCCCGGACTGCCCTTTTGCCCGGGGCCCTGGCCCGTTTCCGAAAGGTACGGCGAAATACGCGGGTCGCGATTTATGACGGTCTTTACGATGAACTCCTGTCGAGCCTGCGTAGCGGGCGCATAGACATGCTGCTGGGCGCATTGCGCGATCCACCGCCGATCGATGATATCGAACAGGAATTCCTGTTCGAGGACCGTTTGGCGATCGTGTCGCGGCCCGGCCACCCCCTGGCGCATCGCCGAAGTCTTTCGGCGTCTGAATTGGTCAGGTTCGGTTGGGTGGTTCCAAGGGCCGGAACCCCGGTGCACAAACAGTTCAGCTCCATGTTCATCGAGGCGGGCCTGCCACAGCCGCAAAGCCTGATCGAAAGCGGATCGGTTTTGATGATGCGTGAACTGCTGGGCCAGAGCGAGCTCTTGGGATGCATTCCGGCGGCCCAGGCGCATGCCGAATTGCAGCGAGGGTTGCTCAAGCGTCTCGACGTCGCCTTTCACCCGCCGGGACGCCAGATCGGAATCACGCTGCGCAGTGGCTGGAAACCCACGGTCGGACAGCGCCTGATGCTGGATGCCATCCGTCAAACAGCGGAGGAAAGGCGTTCGATGGAGGCCGGGGATGGTGGGTGATGAGAGACTCGAACTCCCGACATCTTCGGTGTAAACGAAGCGCTCTACCAACTGAGCTAATCACCCCTGCCGGCCGGATGTAGCCAAGCCCGGCGACCGGCGCAAGAGGGTTGCGGCAAAAACATTCATCCGCGGAGCGGGTTCAGCGCCCGATGTCTTCCGGGGCAATGGCGACCGATTTGATGACCGCGTGGCAGTCCACGCCTTCGGAGAGTGCCAGCGCGGCGGCAGAACGGCGGGTGATGCGCGCAAGCACGGTCCCCGCCTTCGTACGGATCGACACAAGCGCACCTGGACCGTCGCCCGACCGGATCTGTTCGACCGTTCCCGGCAGGATGTTGAGGGCCGACAATCCTTCGGGCCGGGCACGCGAGACGATGACTTCCTGCGCCGCGATGCGCAGCCGGAGAGGCGTACCGATCGGATGCAGGGTGCGCGGCAGCAGCAGGCGTGCGCCGCCGGCGTCCAGTTCGGTCAGACCGTCATGGTGATGTGCAATCACGCGCGCCGACAGGATCGCACCGGCTGCACGGGCGCCCAGCGGTGTGACCGAGGGGTCGCTCAGCACATCTTCGGTCGTGCCTTGCCGGATCACCCGGCCATCCTGCAGGACGACGACCGTCGTGGCCAGGCGGGCCACCTCGGCCGCGGAATGGCTGACATAGAGGATCGGGATCGCGACCTCGTCGCGCAGTCTCTCGAAATAGGGCAGGATCTCGGCCTTGCGCGCCTCGTCCAGCGCCGCCAGCGGCTCGTCCGCCAGAATGGCGCGCGGCGCCGACAGCAGCGCCCGCCCCAGCGCTACCCGCTGCCGTTCACCCCCCGAAAGTGCGCCGGGGCGTCTGTCCAGCAGCGGGCCTATGCCCAGCATCTCGATGACCCGCGCCTCGGGTTCGGGCTGTGCGCCACGCGGCGCAAAGCGGCGGCCGTAGAGGAGGTTCTGGTGCACGCTCAGATGCGGAAACAGGCGGGCGTCCTGGAATACGTAACCCAGCCGCCGGCGATGCGCCGGCAACCAGATGCCCCGATCGCTGTCCTGCAAGACATGCTCACCCAGCGCAATCCGTCCTCTGGCAGGTTTCAGAAGGCCCGCCACCGCGTTCACGACCGTTGTCTTGCCGCTGCCTGATCGGCCAAACAGTACGGTAACACCCGGCGGCGCGGTAAAGGCCACGTCCAGTGCCAGCGCCCCCAGCGGCTGGTGCAACGCGACGGCCAGCTTCATTGCCCGCCCACCCGACGTGCTGCCCTGCGCGCCACGGTTTCCGACAACAGCAGTGCCCCAAGGGCCAGTGCAATGGAAAGAGCAACCAGCCGCGCGGCTGCGGTTTCGCCGCCCGGAACCTGCAGAAATGCATATATGGCCGAGGGAATGGTCTGTGTCTGGCCCGGGATGTTCGAAACAAAGGTGATTGTTGCGCCGAACTCTCCCATGGCCTTGGCAAAGCCCAGGATTGCGCCGGCGACCAGGCCGGGCAGGATCAGCGGCAGGGTGACGGTGAGGAACACCCACATGCGCGACGCACCCAGAGTCGCTGCCGCCTGTTCAAGTCTAGGGTCTACAGCCTCGATCGACAGGCGGATGGCGCGCACCATCAGGGGAAAGCCCATCACCGCTGCCGCCAGCGCCGCTCCGGTCCAGTTGAAGGCCAGGACCACGCCAATGGATTGCAGCGCCCGGCCAAGCGGGCCCGCCGGGCCAAAAACGATGAGCAGCACATAGCCGGTCACCACCGGGGGCATGATCAGCGGCAGATGCACGAGCCCGTTCAGCAGCGCACGCCCCGGAAACCGCCAGCGTGCCAGCGCATGTGCGGCCAGCACCGCCAGAGGCAGGGACAGCACCGTCGCCCAGGTCGAAACCTTGAGCGACAAGGCCACGGCCTGCCATTCCTCGGGGCCCAGCACCGCCACCCGTCTAATCCCCGACGGGCAGGAACCCGTGCCGGGCGAAAACCCCCTGCGCCTCGGTGTCCGAAAGATAGTTCAGCAGGTCGCGTGCGGCCTCGGTATCGCGACCGCTGATCAAGGCGGCCGGATAACGGATCGGCGGGTGACTGTCATCGGGAAAGATTGCAATCACGCTCACCTGCGGTTCGGCGAGGGCGTCCGTGGCATAGACGATGCCGAGCGGTGCCGTGCCCGTGGCAACCAGCGCCAGGGCGGCCCGCACATTGTCGGTTTGCGCGACGCGGGGCGCAACCAGGTTCCACAGCCCCAGTTCGGTCAGGGCGGCCTTGCCGTAAATGCCCGCAGGCACGGCATCGACCAAGGCCATCGCAACCCGTCCGGTATTGCCGGCGAGCGCGCGCGCCATATCGCCGGGTTTCTGACCTGAAGGCCCGACCAGCACCAGACGGTTCGATAGCAAGTCGCGACGCGAGGTTTCAACGATATGTCCCCCGTCGGCGAGGCTGTCCATCCAGTCCTCATTGGCGGAGACAAAAAGGTCCGCAGGCGCACCGAGACCGATCTGCCGCGCCAGGACCGAGGACCCGGCAAAAGACAGCACGACCTCGTGGCCTGTTTCCGCCTCGAACCCGGCGGCCGCCTCGTCCAGCGCGGTTTTCAGGCTTGCAGCGGCAAACACGGTCACCCGGTCGGCCATGGCGGGGCCCGCCAGCAGCAGGACAAAAAGCACAAGGCGGGCAAGAGGGGCAAGGGCGGGCAAGAAGGATCTCCGGCGGGCGATATGTTCGAGGGGAAATATCGCGTCGCGCCACGCCGGGCGCAAGAGCTAAACGCTCTCGTTCCTTGACCGCAGCAGGGCGGTCAGCCGGTCGACATGGGGTTGTCCGGCGGCGCGGGCCGCGGTCTCGTAATCACGATAGGCGGCCAGAACCGCAGCTCCGGTCTCGGTCAGGCTTGCGCCACCGCCTTGCGCCCCGCCACGGGCCCGAACCACCAGTGGAGTGCGGAACATGGCGTTCATCGTCTCCACCAGTTGCCAGGCCCGCTTGTAGCTCATTCCCATGGCCCTGCCGGCTGCCGCAATCGAACCGGATTCCCGGATACGTTCCAGCAATTCGGCCTTGCCGGGGCCAACCATCTCGCCTTCGTCGAAAACGATACGGAATTTCTGCACTGGCGCGGGGCGGCTGTCGGACATGCGGCCGACTCTGCCGTCCTTTCGCGCCCGCGACAAGAGCGTCGGCAGATTACCCGGCGAGCCGGCAGGGAACTGCGATCAGGGCGCCCATGCGGCGGCTGGTATCCAGCATCCGGTTGGAGAAACCCCATTCGTTGTCATACCAGCTGACAACCCGCACCAGCCCGTCTGCGGTGACACTCGTCTGGGCCGAGGCAAAGCACGAGGAATGGCTGTCGTGATTGAAGTCGGCAGAAACCAGCGGATCGTCCTCATAGGCGAGAATCCCGGCCAGCGGGCCTTCGGCGGCGGCCTTGACCGCTGCATTTACCGCCTCGCGGGTGGCGGGGCGCTCGGGAACGAAACTGAGGTCCACAAGCGAGACATTCGGGGTCGGCACCCGGATTGCCGAACCTTCGAGCCGGCCCTTGAGGTGAGGAAGCACTTCGGAAATCGCGCGCGCCGCGCCCGTCGAGGTCGGGATCATCGAAACCGAAGCCGCCCGCGCCCGATAAAGGTCGCGATGAGCGGTGTCATGTGTTGGCTGGTCGCCGGTATAGGCGTGGATCGTGGTCATGTAGCCGGTTTTGATTCCGAATGCCTGGTCGAGCACCATTGCCAGCGGGGCCAGGCAATTGGTCGTGCAGGACGCGTTCGAGACGATCAGGTCGTCGGGTGTCAGCGCATGGTCATTGACCCCGAAGACAACGGTGCGGTCCGCCCCTTTGCCGGGAGCCGAGATCAAAACCCGGCCGGAGCCGTTCCTGAGATGCAGTGCGGCCTTGTCGCGGTCGGTGAACAGCCCGGTGCATTCATAGGCGACATCCACGTCGCCCCAGGGCAGGTCTTCGGGGTTGCGGATCGCGGTAAGACGAATGGTGTTGCGGCCAACGATCATGCGGTCGCCTTCGATCAGCACCCGGGTACGCAGGCGTCCATGAACACTGTCGTATTTCAGCAGATGCGCCAGGGTTTCCGGGCTTGCCAGATCGTTGATCGCCACAACCTCGATGTCGTCGGCGTCACTTTCCACCAGCGCCCGCAGTACACCGCGACCGATACGGCCAAACCCATTGATTGCAACTTTCAGCGTCATCATTTTCTCCATCGACATGAACACCAGCACGTTCGCATGGATCTGTTAGCGCTAACATGAAGGGATTGCAAATGAAATCTGACTGGAATGCGGCAAGGAATGGCTGATCTCGCGACCGGAGTCCTGCGAGGTTGGGAAAAACTGGATGCTAGCGGGCGGATATGACTCAACTGGTCATACTAGACACCTGCTGTTTGATCACAGGTCAGGAGAGGGAATCGTCGAATGGGTTTCGGACATGCCGAACCGTCCGTCGGGCGTCTTCGGAGCGCGCGCGGTACGGGCAGAGCCGAAACGTCTGGCTGAATGTTAATCCCAAACAAAAAAGGCCCCGCGTGAAAGCGGGGCCCTTGTTGGGTCGGGCGGTTCAGCCGATGGCGACCGCTTTGACGTCCTCGTCGATATACGGGACGTATTGCTCGAAATTGTCGGCAAACATCTGCACCAGTTTGGTTGCCTGTCTGTCGAAAGCAGCCTGGTCGTCCCAGGTGCGGCGCGGGTCCAGCAGGACCTCGGGCACACCGGGGACGGAAACCGGCACGTCAAAGCCGAAATTGGCGTCCTTGCGGAACTCGGCATTGTTGAGTGAGCCGTTGAGAGCCGCGGTGAGCAGGGCGCGGGTGGCCTTGATCGGCATCCGGCTGCCCACGCCATAGGCACCGCCGGTCCAGCCGGTGTTGACCAGCCAGCAGGTTGCGCCGTGGCGGGCGATCTTGTCGCGCAGCAGGTTGCCATAGACCTCGGGGCGGCGCGGCATGAACGGTGCGCCGAAACAGGTCGAGAAGGTCGGCTGCGGTTCGGTGACGCCGCGCTCGGTCCCCGCCACCTTCGAGGTGAAGCCAGACAGGAAGTGGTACATCGCCTGTGCCGGGGTCAGCCGTGCGATCGGCGGCAGCACGCCAAAGGCATCGCAGGTCAGCATGATGATGTTCTTGGGGTGACCGCCCAGTGCCGTCGTTGACGCGTTCGAGATATACTCCAGCGGGTAGGCGCAGCGCATGTTGGCGGTCAGGCTGTCATCGTCGAAATCCAGTTCCTTGGTCTCGGGATCGAACACCATGTTCTCGATCACGGTGGCGAATTTCGAGGTGGTCGCGTAGATCTCGGGCTCTGCCTCGGCGTTGAGGTTGATGGTCTTGGCATAGCAGCCGCCTTCGAAGTTGAAGGTGCCGCGATCCGACCAGCCATGTTCGTCATCACCGATCAGCACGCGCGCGGGATCGGCCGACAATGTGGTCTTGCCGGTGCCGCTGAGACCAAAGAACACCGCGGTGTCGACCGGATTGCCGACCGCGTGGTTGGCCGAGCAATGCATCGGCATCACGCCCTTTTCCGGCAGCATATAGTTCAGCAGGGTGAACACCGATTTCTTGTTTTCACCTGCGTATTCGGTACCGCCGATCAGGATCAGTTTCGCATCGAAGTTCAGCGCGATAACCGTCTCGCTGCGGCACCCGTGCTTGGCCGGATCGGCCTTGAAGCTCGGACAGTTGATCACGGTGAAATCAGCCACGAACTCGTCAAGGTCCTCGCGCGACGGACGACGCAGCAGGTGACGAATGAACAGGTTGTGCCATGCCAGTTCGGTGATCATGCGGACATTGATCGCATAGGCTGGGTCGGCGCCGCCGACGAGATCCTGCACGAAGTAATCCTTGCCTTTCATGTGCGCCAGCATATCGGCATGAAGCGCATCGAAGCCCTCTGCACTCATCGCCGCGTTGTTTTCCCACCAGATCTTGTCGGCCACGCTGTCGGTCTTGACCACGTGCTTGTCCTTGGGCGAGCGGCCGGTGAACTTGCCGGTCGTGACCAGGAACGCGCCGCCATTGCCAAGCGTGCCTTCGCCCCGCTTCAGCGCGGCTTCGATCAGTGCCGGTTCCATGAAGTTGTAATAGACATTGCCCAGTCCCTCGATGCCCTGATCTTCGAGGCGGAATTGAGGGTTAACCCGTCCAGATGTCATGCGTCATTCTCCGTGTGTCGGCGGCTTGGCCGTTGCGGCGCCATCGCGCCCTTGGGGCTTTGAGCCGGCACAAGGACCGGCGTGAGGGCCTCTTAACATGACGCTTCGGGCCATGAACAGGACGCTTTGGCGCAGTTAGCGCAACCAAGATGCAGTTTAGCGCAACCATGAAATTTCTGCGGATATCAATCGCATGAATTCAGATCGGGTTAGGATTTTTTTGTCTCAATCATCACTGGGAAGCCGGCGAGTCGCAGTTTCGGATTGATTCGCAACTCCAAAAGAGCGATGAATGGGACAAAAATAAGACAGTGACGAGCAGTATAGGGGCACTCACGATGTCAAAGATTGCTTTGGTTGATGACGATAGAAACATTCTAACGTCCGTTTCGATGACCCTCGAGGCCGAGGGCTTCGAAGTCGAGACATATAACGATGGTCAGGCCGCCCTCGACGCGTTTAACAAGAAACTGCCGGACATGGCCGTGCTGGATATCAAGATGCCGCGGATGGACGGAATGGACCTGTTGCAGCGGTTGCGGCAGAAGACCCAGATGCCGGTGATCTTCCTGACCTCTAAAGACGATGAAATCGACGAGGTGCTTGGCCTTCGCATGGGGGCCGACGATTATGTCAAGAAACCCTTCTCTCAGCGGCTGTTGGTCGAACGGATCCGTGCCCTTCTGCGGCGCCAGGAAGCTGTTGCCGGCGACGTGACCGGAACCACCCCCGAAACCAAGGTGATGGAGCGCGGTCATTTGCGCATGGATCCCCTGCGCCATTCGGTAAGCTGGAAGGGGCAGGACGTATCGCTGACCGTGACCGAATTCCTGCTGCTGCAGGCACTGGCACAACGCCCTGGTTTCGTGAAGAGCCGCGACCAGTTGATGGACGTGGCCTACGACGATCAGGTCTATGTCGACGACAGGACCATCGACAGCCATATCAAGCGCCTTCGCAAGAAGATGCGCTCCGCGGACCCGGATTTTGCCGCGATTGAGACGTTGTACGGGATCGGCTACAGATACAACGAAGAATAATCGCCCTGTTCGGGTGGCACGGGGGGGAACACGTGCGCGACACCGGCACCTCAGATGTTGATCGCAGCGGAGATGTTGTGCTGGGCGACGACTGGGTCGCCCCGAACAGCACTGTCTCCAAGGAATTGCGGGTCATGCGCGCGCGCCGAAGCGTTTTTTCGCTGCGCAGTTCGCCGCTGACCCGCAAGATCATCACCTTCAACCTGATTGCGCTGATCATTCTGGTTGCGGGTATTCTCTATCTCAACGATGCCCGCGACGGATTGGTTGTTCAGCGTGCCAGCGCCATGATCGGCGAAACGCAATTGATCGCCGATGTGTTCGAGGCGCAGATCGCAGACACGGCGCCGGTCAATCTGGCCACGGGCGACGGGGTCGATGTGGCCGCCACCCTTGACGGTCTGACCCTGCGGCGCGGTGCCGAAGTTTTCGTCTTTGATTCAGCACAGAACCTCGTGGCACAAACCAAAGGTGCCGAAACATACTATCAGAACGAGGCGCTGAGTGGGGATGATGTCGGGGCAACGATCATTACCGATGCGCTCAGCGCACTGTGGTCAGCCGTTTCATCCGTCTTTTCCGCCAATGTTCAGGACACCGCGCCGACCCTCGAACAGCAGGTCTCCCACCTGGTGCCCGGTGCCTTGCAGGGGGAAAACCGCCTTGAAACCGTGCTGAATACGGCCGGAGGCACGGTGATCGCGGCCGCGGCCCCGATCCTTCAGGGGGGCCGCCCGATCGGGGCAGTTGCGATGGCCAGCCCGGCCGGTGAAATCGATGCCTTGGCGCGGCGTGACCGGGAACGTGTATTGCAGATGTTCGTTGTTGCGTTGCTGGTTTCGGTCGGCCTCAGCCTTGTGCTGGCCTCGACAATCGCCAACCCGCTGGCCGATCTTGCCGAGGCCGCGGAACTGGGACGCGACCGCAACTCTCGGCAGATGAACCCGGGCCGCATCCGGATTCCCGACCTGTCAGCTCGCCCGGACGAAATCGGCCGCCTCAGCCGCGCCTTGCGCGGCATGGTCTCGGCCCTCTACAACAGGATCGACGGCAATGAACAGTTCGCGGCCGATGTTGCGCATGAGATCAAGAACCCGCTCGCCAGCCTGCAATCCGCCGTCGGAACCCTGCGCATGGTCAAGCGCGAGGATCAGCGCGACAAGCTTCTGTCGGTGATCGAACATGACGTGCGCCGGCTTGACCGGCTGGTGAGCGACATCTCGAACGCCTCCCGACTGGATGCCGAACTGGTCAAGGAAGAAGAGAAATCCTTCAACCTGATCGCGATGCTCGACAATCTCAATCAGTACCTGGGCGAGGATGCGCAGTCCAAGGGTATCGACTACATCACCGACATGCCGCCCGACCCGATCATGATCCAGGGTCTCGAGGCGCGACTGGCACAGGTCTTTGTCAACCTGATCACCAACGCCATCTCGTTTTGCGAAGATGGTGACGCCATTCGCGTCTGGGCGCGGCGGCGCGCCAACCGTGTCCTCGTGGTGGTCGAGGATACTGGCCCCGGTATTCCCGACGAGGCACTGTCAAAGATCTTCAAACGCTTCTATTCCCAGCGCCCCGAAGAGCATTTCGGAAACAACTCGGGTCTTGGCCTGGCGATTTCCAAGCAGATCGTCGAGGCGCATGGTGGCGTTATCTGGGCCGAAAACATCCGCCCCACCGAGGCAGACGTTACCTCCGATCCGCTGGGCGCGCGTTTCGTCGTGGGTCTGCCGGTCTGATCAATGGCATCGCCGACCCTGGCAAACTGCAATACGGGCGAAGAAGCCAATGTGCACGCTTCCTGCGTTGCCCTTGACGGGCGGGCGTTGTTGATCGTGGGGGCATCGGGCAGCGGCAAGTCCGCCCTGGCGCTGGATCTCATGGCGCTGGGAGCAGGGCTTGTGTCCGATGACAGGGTCGTGTTGCGGCGCTCTGACACTTCGGTCATGGCCGAGGCCGCGCCGGCGATACGGGGCCTGGTAGAGGCGCGGGGAATCGGCCTTCTGCGGGCCGTTGACCATGGACCGGCGCCGGTGGCCTGGGTCCTCGATCTTGACCAGGTGGAGTCTCGGCGACTGCCGCCATTTCGGGAAATATGCCTGTTGGGACATTCCGTTCCCTTGCTTTTCCGCCCGAACATACCCCATTTAGCGGCATCTCTCGCGCAACTCCTGAAAACGGGGCGCTTCTCCCCTGATGGACCTGGTCAATGACACAGACATCGCACATCGTTTTGGTGACCGGTCCCTCGGGGGCTGGGCGATCCACCGCGATCCATGTGCTCGAGGATCTGGGGTTCGAGGCCATCGATAACCTGCCGATGGGCCTGCTGATGCGGCTTCTGGACGGGCCGGCTCTGAACCGCCCGCTGGCGTTGGGAATCGACGTGCGAAACCGCGATTTCTCCACCGACGGGTTTCTCGACCTGCTCAAGCGGTTGGGCGCGGTCGACGGTCTGAACGTGACGACGCTCTATCTCGATTGCAGCGCCGAAGTTCTGCTGCGCCGTTTTTCGGAAACCAGGCGCCGTCACCCGATGGCGCCGGGCTCCAGCCCCGAGGCGGGCGTCGCGCGGGAGCTGGAGCTTCTGCAACCCATTCGCGGCGTGGCCGACACGCTGATCGACACGTCACGGATGAATGTCCACCAGCTGCGCGCCGAGGTCGAGCGCTGGTTCGCCCCCGCCGAGGGCCGGCAATTGGCCGTCTCGGTCGAGAGTTTCTCTTACAAGCGCGGTTTGCCGCGCAGCCTGGACATGGTGTTCGACTGCCGTTTCCTGGCCAATCCGCACTGGGAACCGGCACTTCGGGCCGCGGACGGGCGCGATCCGGAGGTCGCCGCATTCGTTGCGGCGGATCCGCAGTACGCCCCCTTCTTCGAGCGGGTCCGGGACATGCTGGTGTCGCTGCTGCCCGCCTTCCGTTCGGAGGGGAAGGCGCACCTCAACGTCGGTTTCGGCTGTACCGGCGGACAGCACCGCTCGGTCGCGCTGGCCGAAGCGGTCGCAAAGGCCCTTGCGGAGGCAGGCCAGCAAGTGTCAATTAGGCACCGCGAGATGGAACGCCGCAGAATGGATATGAGGCCGGATTGATCGGAATAGTGATCGTTGCGCATGGCGGGCTGGCCAAAGAGTACCTGGCTGCGATGCAGCATGTGGTCGGCCAGCAACCCGGTCTGGCGGCCATCACCATAGAGGCCGATCATGATCGCGAGGCCAAGCAGCAGGAAATCATCGCCGCGGCCGATGCCGTCGATACCGGTGATGGGGTGGTCGTGGTGACAGACCTGTTCGGCGGCTCGCCTTCGAATCTCAGCCTGCGCGCCTGCGCGCCAGCCAACCGGCGCATTCTTTATGGCGCCAACCTGCCGATGCTGATCAAGCTGGCCAAGAGCCGGCATTTGCCGGTTGGCGATGCGGTGCGCGCCGCAATGGAGGCCGGGCGCAAGTATATCAACACTCAAAATGTTTCCTTTGATTGACACTGGACGGATTTGCATGACGCGACGCAGTTTGAAAATAATCAACGAAAAGGGCCTGCACGCCCGTGCTTCGGCTAAACTGGTCGAGGTGGTCGAAGGGTTTGACGCAACCGCAGAGGTGTCGCGTGAGGGGCTTTCGGCCTCGGGTGACAGCATCATGGGCCTTTTGATGTTGGCAGCATCGCGCGGAACCACTATTGACGTCGAGACGAACGGGCCCGATGCAGACGCCCTGGCCGATGCGCTGGAGGCTTTGGTCAATGACAAGTTCGGCGAAGGCTACTGACCCAATCCGCGCAAGCGGGGTGAAGAACGGAAAGACACGCATTGGCGGAAACCGCGCATAACGACAAGTCGACCGCAGTGGTGGACCAACCCGCGCCGCAGGGCGAGATCTACGACCGCCGGACTCTGACCTACGCCAATTCCTTTGACGATCCCTGGACCGCTTTTGCGATCCGGGCCATTGAATGGTTCACCGGCAAGCTGACGATCCTGCGCATGGTCAGCCGGTTCGAAAAGCAGAATGAGAATTACCGCGGGCAGAAATTCTGGTCTGGGGCGCTCAAGACCATGGGTATCGACCTACTCACCCCCGCCGAGCAGATCGCCCGCATTCCCAAAGAGGGGCCGGTTGTGGTCGTGGCCAACCATCCGCATGGCATGGTTGACGGCATGATCCTCGCGGAACTCATCGGCCGCGTCCGGCAGGATTACCGCATTCTGACCCGTTCGGTCCTGACCGGGCTGGACGAGGCCGCCACCAGTTTCATGATCCCGGTGCCGTTCCCGCACGACCCCGAAGCGCAGCGCAAGATGGTCGAGATGCGCGCCAGGGCGATGGATCACCTCAAGGCCGGTGGTGTCGTTGCCCTCTTCCCCTCCGGCGTTGTGATGTCCTCGGACAGTTGGTGGGGCCCGCCCATCGAACGAGAATGGAACGTGTTCACCGCCCAGATGATCCGCCGGTCCGGCGCGCGCGTGGTGCCAATCTATTTCCCCGGCCGCAACTCCCGCGCCTACCAGATCGCCTGCCAGGTTTCGCCGATCCTGCGACAGGGGTTGCTGCTGCACGAGATCGTGCGTTCCTGCAAGAAGCCTCAGGCGCCGGTCATCGGCGAGCCGGTTTCCGACAGCGACATGGAACTTCTGGGCCGCGATCCGCGCGGTTTCATGGCCTGGCTGCGCCGGCACACGCTGTCGCTGGGCGGCCAGGACTGACCGCGCCCCTTCATCTTTTCGAAAATACTCCAGAGGAGCCGCCCGAACCGGGTAGCGGAGGCAGAGCCGCCGTTTCTCAGCGCGTCGGAACCGGCATCTCGCCGCGATAGTCGTAGAACCCGCGCTGCGTCTTGCGGCCCAGCCAGCCGGCCTCGACATATTTCGTCAGCAGCGGGCAGGGGCGGTACTTGGTGTCGGCCAGCCCGTCGTGCAGTACGTTCATGATCGCCAGGCAGGTGTCCAGGCCGATGAAATCGGCCAGTTCCAGCGGCCCCATAGGGTGATTGGCGCCCAGTTTCATCGACTGGTCGATGGACTGAACATTGCCCACCCCTTCATAGAGCGTATAAACCGCTTCGTTGATCATCGGCATCAGAATCCGATTCACGATGAACGCCGGGAAATCCTCGGCGCTCGCGGCTGTCTTGCCCAGCTTGTCGACTACGGCCTTGCACGAGCTGAATGTCTCCTCATCCGTGGCGATGCCCCGGATCAGTTCTACCAGCTGCATCACGGGTACCGGGTTCATGAAGTGGAACCCCATGAACCGCTCGGGCCGGTCGGTTCGGCTGGCCAGGCGGGTGATCGAGATCGACGAAGTGTTGGAGGTGAGGATCGTATGCGGCAAGAGATGCGGTTGCAGATCCTCGAAAATCGCCTGCTTGATGGTCTCGCGCTCGGTCGCGGCCTCGATCACAAGGTCGGTCTTGCCGATATCGGCCAGCGTCAGCGTGGTCGATATCCGCGCCAGTGCTGCTTCCATCTCGTCTTCGCCGATCTTGCCGCGGCCAGCCTGCCTTGCCATGTTGCCGCGCACTGTCGACAGCGCGTCGTCCAGCGCCTGCTGGCTGATATCGTTGAGCAGAACATCATAGCCCGCAAGGGCCATCACATGGGCAATGCCGTTGCCCATCTGCCCCGCACCGATCACCCCTATCTTTTGAATGTCCATCGCCGTCCTGCCCTTGCTAGCGTCGCTGCGACCTTAGTCGCAGGCCGGGGGCGGCGGCAAGAGGGGGCGACCCGATCAATTCGCTTCAAATCCGCGCATTAGGCGAATCGCAACTGTTGAGGCGCCAAGGTGGCTGTTGGGTGAAAATCAGTGGATTGGTGGGAACAATGAGTTACCAATTGCCGGGCGCGGGTGCGCCCGATGCCTTAACCTGTCACTACGGCGTATCGAAACTGCGGTTTCGCGGCCCGGGCCGCGACATCACCGCGCCATACCTTGCCTGTATCGGCGGCAGCGAAACCTTTGGCCGGTTTGTGGCCGCTCCCTATCCCGCGCTGCTCGAAACGCGGATGGGCGAGGCCTGCATCAACCTTGGCAGCGTCAACAGCGGACTGGATGCCTTGTTGCATGACCCGGAACTGTCGCGCATCGCCACCGGGGCCGATGCCTGCATCGTGCAGCTTCCCAGCGCGCACAACCTCTCGAACCGGCTCTATCGTGTGCACCCGCGCCGAAACGACCGGTTTCTGGAAGCGTCTCGCGCCCTCGCCGATCTCTATCAAGAGGTCGACTTTACCGACTTTCATTTCAACAAGCACATGTTGGGCCGGCTCTACTCGATCTCGCCGGACCGTTTCGCAAGCGTCCGGGCAGAGCTTCAGCAGGCCTGGTCAGCCCGGATGCGCCGCCTGATCGCCGCCTTCGGAGGGCGGGTCGTGCTGCTCTGGCTGCGCTACCTGCACATGCGGCCGGACGATCCAGCCGAGGCATTGGGGGCCGAGCCCCTGATGGTCACGCCCGAGATGGTCGCGGCGCTGGCACCGGACGCGCTGTGCACGGTCGAGATTCCGGTCCAGATGGCAGGCCAGTCTGACGAACTTGACGACATGATCTTCGGCATGCTTCAGGAACCCGCCGCGGAACACATGATTGGACCGGCCACGCATAGAATCATTGCAGACCGAGTGTTTCGAGCCTTGCAGGACCTCGACACATGAAAAGGCCCGCCTGATGGCGGGCCTGTTCGAGATTTTTCGTCGAAAAATCTTGGTCCCGGCCTTAGCCGAGCTTTTCGGTCAGTTCCGGCACCGCCTGGAACAGGTCGGCGACGAGGCCGAAGTCGGCGACCTGGAAGATCGGCGCCTCCTCGTCCTTGTTGATGGCGACGATGATCTTCGAATCCTTCATGCCGGCCAGGTGCTGGATCGCGCCCGAGATACCGACCGCGACGTACAGCTGCGGCGCCACGACCTTGCCGGTCTGGCCCACCTGCCAGTCGTTCGGGGCATAGCCCGAGTCGACTGCTGCACGCGAAGCGCCGACAGCAGCGCCCAGCTTGTCGGCCAGGCCTTCGATCAGCTTGAAGTCCGCTTCCGAACCCACGCCGCGGCCGCCCGAAACGACGATCCCGGCCGAGGTCAGCTCGGGGCGGTCGGAGGCCGCAACCTTGTCTTCGATCCACTCGCTCAGGCCCGGGTTGGCGCCAACCGAGATGGTCTCGACCGGGGCCGAACCGCCCTGACCGGCGGCGTCAAAGGTCGAGGTGCGGAAGGTGATCACCTTCTTGGCGTCTTTCGACTTGACGGTCTGCACCGCGTTGCCGGCATAGATCGGGCGTTCGAAGGTGGACCCGTCGACCACGCCCGACACGTCCGAGATCACCATCGCGTCGAGCAATGCCGCCACGCGCGGCATCACGTTCTTGGCGTCGGTGGTGGCGGGGGCGACGATGTGCTCGTAGCCGTCGGCGAGGCTTACGATCAGCGCGGCGGTGGCTTCGGCCAGGCGGTGGCCCAGCGAGGCATCCTCGGCGACCAGCACCTTGGAGACACCGTCGATCTTGGCGGCGGCTTCACCGGCGGCTGCGGCGGATGCGCCGGCGGCCAGAACGGTCACATCACCCAAGCCGCGTGCGGCGCTCACGGCCTTGGCGGTCGCATCGACCGACAATTCACCATTGGTGACTTCGGCAAGGAGAAGAACAGCCATTACACAGCCCCCGCTTCTTTCAGTTTCGCAACCAGCTCGTCGACCGAGCCAACGATGATGCCCGCCGCGCGTGCCGGCGGTTCAGCGGTCTTGACGATTTCCAGACGCGGGCTGACGTCGACGCCGTAGTCGGCGGCGGTCTTCTCATCCAGCGGCTTTTTCTTCGCCTTCATGATGTTCGGCAGCGATGCATAGCGCGGCTCGTTCAGGCGCAGGTCGACGGTGATGATGGCGGGCATCTTGACCTTGATGGTCTGCAGGCCGCCGTCCACCTCGCGGGTGACCAGCGCGTGATCGCCCTCGACGCTCAGTTCCGAGGCAAAGGTGCCCTGGCTCCAGCCCAGCAGCGCCGACAGCATCTGGCCGGTGGCGTTCATGTCGTTGTCGATTGCCTGCTTGCCGGCCAGCACGATGCCCGGCTGCTCTTCCTCGACGACCTTGGCGAGAATCTTGGCGACGGCCAGCGGTTCGATATCGGTATGCACGTCATCGGCAGCCACCACCAGGATGGCGCGGTCCGCGCCCATGGCCAGCGCGGTGCGCAGGGTTTCCTGCGCCTGCTTGACCCCGACCGAGACCACGACGATCTCGTCGGCCTTGCCGGCCTCCTTCAGGCGGATCGCCTCTTCGACGGCAATCTCGTCGAACGGGTTCATCGACATCTTCACATTGGCGAGATCGACACCCGATCCGTCCGCTTTCACGCGAACCTTCACGTTGTAGTCAATCACGCGCTTGACGGGTACAAGGACCTTCATCTTTGCGTTTTCTCCTTACAAAAACGGCAAGCCGCCATGCGACTCCCAATGCTCTCGCCGCGTTTGATAGCGGCTTGAAGCGCGCGGCAACAGGGCAAAATCGTCACGTCATGTGCTTGGGACGTCGCGTTTTGCCATTTCGCGGCGAAGATGCGCAACAAGAATTCGGGCCGTTGATGGCTGTGAGCGCTAGCAGGGCGACCCGAAACCGGATCGCCCGCCGGATGTCCCGCCGCTCAGCGGTTCGCGCTTCCCGCCGCTCAGCGGTTCGCGCCGGGAACCCACAACACGTCGGACTGGCCGTTGTCATTGGCGACCCGTGCCGCGACGAAGAACCAGTCGCTCAGCCGATTCAGATAGGTGACCGCATCCGAGTTGACCGACTCCTGCGCCGCCAGTTCCACGGTCAGCCGTTCGGCACGCCGTGCCACGGTGCGGCAGACATGCAGATGCGCGGCCAGCGCCGAACCTCCGGGCAGTATGAAACTGCGCAGCGGCGACAGATCCGCGTTCATCGCGTCGATCTCGGCCTCCAGCCGCGCCACCTGCGCTGCCGCCATACGCAGCGGCGGATATTCCGCCTGCGCGTCCTTTTCCATCTCGGGGCGGCACAGGTCGGCCCCAAGGTCGAACAGGTCGTTCTGGATCCGCGACAGGGCCGTTTCCACGTCGCCACTGGCCGCCAGCCGCGCTACCCCGACAAAGGAGTTCAACTCGTCCACCGTCCCATAGGCCGCAACCCGGTCCGAATACTTGGCCACCCGCTCGCCATTCCCCAGAGCGGTCTGCCCCTTGTCGCCGGTCCGCGTGTAGATCTTGTTTAGGACAACCATGGCTCAGAAGATCCCCCCGCTCAGATAGACATAAAGAACGATCAGCAGGACCGCGATGAACTGGAACAGCAGCCGCAACTGCATCATCTTGTTGCCGTACTTGGCGTTGAACGCGCCACCCTTGGCAAATCCGCCAAGCCCGATGACCAGGACGACGACGACCGAAGTCATCGCCATCAGGAGCACGATCATCAACAGGTCCATGCTGTGCCTCGCTTGTGTTATCTTTCCGTTGCCCCTCATCTAGCCGGGTACGCCGGAAAAGCGAACCGGTTTTTCGGTTCAGACCCGCCCCAGCACAAAGTCGCTCAGCCGGGTGGGCAGGATCCGCCGCAGGAAACCGGCGATATGGGTCGGCGTGGTGACATAATAGCGCGGTGCCGGTCGTCGCGCCTCCAGCGCCCGGATCAGCTTGGCCGTCACCGCCGAAGGCGGCAGTTCGAACCGGTCCGGCCCGCGATCCTCGTAGAGCCGTTTCAGCAGGCTTCCCTCGTATTTTTCCCGCAGGGCGGAGTTCTGCCAGTCGATGAACCGCTCGAAATGCGGGATTGCCTTTTCCCTGAGCTTTGACGTGATCGGCCCTGGTTCTATCAGCACCACGTGAATGCCGGTGTCCTTCAGCTCCAGCCGCAGTGTGTCGCTGAGCCCTTCCAGAGCGAACTTGGTCGCCGTGTAGGCGCCCCTCCATGGATAGGCCACCAGCCCCAGAACCGACGAGCATTGCACGATCCGCCCGTGCCCCTGGGCCCGCATCACAGGGATCACCTGCCGGGTAAGCTCGTGCCAGCCGAAGAAGTTCGTCTCGAAGATGTGCCGCAATCCTTCGGTCGGCACGTCCTCGACCGCTCCGGGCATGCCAAATGCGCCGTTGTTGAACAGGGCATCCAGTGTGCCGCCGGTGGCGGCCAGAACCTCGGCCAGCCCGGCAGCAATGGTTTCGGCATCGGCATAGTCGATCAGCGGGCTTTCGAACCCCTGTGCGCGCAACCGGTCACAATCGCGCTGTTGCCGGCAGGATGCAAAAACCCGCCAGCCCTGCGCGCGCAGCCCATGCGCCGCCGCCAGACCGATGCCCGACGAACAGCCGGTGATGAGAATGGATTTCGCCATGATGGATGACCGCACTGCCCCGATGTTGGTTCAGTGCTAGGGCGTGAACCACTTCACGGCAATGGCCCCGGTGCCTCAGTCCGACTTTTTGCTGATGAGTGACGCTGCGATCCAGCCAATCTGTTGTTCCGGCAACACGCGCAGCCGCAACCACCCGGTGCTGCTGTCATCGAGCACCTCGACCGCGTGGCCGATGGTCAGACGCGCGATCACCGGATAGATCGTGCCCGGCCCATCGCGCATGTTGACACGCGCCACCGTCACCTCGCGCAGATCGGGGCCAGGGGGGGCTATTGCCCTGGTCCCGGGCTGTTCATCCTGCGGTCCGGGTTCGGTCGGTTCCACCCGGAACGACAATGCACCCTGTTCCAGCGAGGCCAGCGTTATCGTCTGGCCCGGGTCGGTTTCGAACAGCGAGAGTCCCTTGCCCAGGCTCGCACGGCTCCGGGCCAGGGCGGCCAGCCGCTCTTCCGATGTCAACGCGCTCGGAGCGACCGTCTCTTCTTGCCGCGTCGGTTCGGGCTTGTAAGGGGTCAGCTTGACCTTCGCCACCAAGGCTGCCGGCTCGGACTTTACCAGGGGAACGGCAGATTTCTGCGGGGTCTCGGCAACACGTTCAGATTTTGGCGCCCGTACGCCCCGAGGTTCGAAATCCGCACCCCCGCTGAGTTCCCAGAAAGCCCAGCCGAGAAACAGGAAAGAAATGATAACAAAGCGCATGACAAGCGCCTCCTCGAACCTAAGCGAACTGAAATTCAATGACTGAAACGGGCCGCAGACGGGCTGGCTCGATCCTAGCATATTCACCGGCTCGAGTCCAAAAAGGGGCGATCTCGCCGGGTTTTCCCAGCCACAGCCCAGAAACCCGGACTTGTCCCCAGCAAATTCCGCGCCTGTTGCTTTACCCGAAACGACAGAGCGCGTATCACATCATCTATGAGCGAAACGATCGACGACCCCAACATGAAGGAAGACAGCGGCGGGCACGAGGTGGCCGAACCGCTGCGCCGCGCCATTGGCGAACGCTATCTGACCTATGCGCTGAGCACGATCA
Source organism: Ruegeria marina (assembly GCF_900101475.1). Lineage (GTDB taxonomy): Bacteria > Pseudomonadota > Alphaproteobacteria > Rhodobacterales > Rhodobacteraceae > Ruegeria_B > Ruegeria_B marina. The sequence goes on from NZ_FMZV01000016.1 coordinate 128,918, forward strand.
TGCACCGTGCGCTGCCCGACGCGCGCGACGGTCTGAAGCCGGTGCACCGCCGGATTCTCTATGCCATGCGCGAATTGCGACTCAGTTCCTCGGGGGGCTTCCGCAAATCGGCCAAGATCTCGGGCGACGTGATGGGCAACTATCACCCGCACGGCGATGCCGCGATCTATGACGCGATGGCGCGCCTGGCGCAGGACTTCAACGTCCGCTACCCGCTGGTCGACGGGCAGGGCAACTTCGGCAATATCGACGGCGACAACCCGGCCGCCAGCCGGTATACCGAGGCGCGGATGACCATCGTCGCCGAGGCGCTGCTTGATGGCCTGAACGAGGACGCCGTCGATTTCCGCGACAACTATGACGGCACGCTGACCGAACCGGTGGTGCTGCCGGCGCAATTCCCCAACCTGCTGGCCAACGGCGCCAGCGGCATCGCGGTGGGCATGGCCACCAACATCCCGCCCCACAACATCGCCGAGCTCTGCGACGCCTGCCTGCATCTGATCAAGACGCCCGATGCGCGCGACGACACGCTCTTGAATTATGTGCCCGGCCCCGATTTCCCCACCGGCGGCATTATTGTTGAACCGGCCGAAAGCATCGCCCAGGCTTATCGCACCGGGCGTGGCAGCTTCCGCCTGCGCTGTAAATACGAGGTTGAGGATCTCGGCCGCGGCCAGTGGCAGATCGTGGTCACCGAGATCCCCTATCAGGTCCAGAAATCGAAGCTGATCGAAAAGCTGGCCGAGGTCATCCAGACCAAGAAGGTGCCGATCCTCGCCGATGTGCGCGACGAAAGCGCCGATGACATCCGGGTGGTGCTGGAGCCGCGCACCAAGAACGTGGATCCCGAGGTGCTGATGGGCATGCTCTACCGCAACTCGGATCTCGAGGTGCGGTTCAGCCTGAACATGAACGTGCTGATCGACGGGGTCACGCCCAAGGTCTGCTCGATGAAGGAGGTGCTGCGCGCCTTCCTCGACCACCGGCAAGAGGTGCTCTTGCGCCGCTCGCGTCACCGGCTGGGCAAGATCGACCATCGGCTCGAGGTTCTCGAAGGGTTCATCATCGCCTTCCTCAACCTTGACCGGGTGATCGACATCATCCGCTACGACGAGGACCCCAAGGCCGCGCTGATGCGCGAGGAATGGGGCATCGACCACCGCCGCGCGCTCAGCGAGGCCGATTATGTCTCGCCGGCGCCGGGCGATGGCGAACTCAGCGAGGTGCAGGCCGAGGCGATCCTCAACATGCGCCTGCGCAGCTTGCGCAGGCTCGAGGAAATGGAGCTGATTCGCGAACGCGACGCCCTGATGGAGGAACGCGCCGGGATCGAAGATCTGCTGGCCGATCCCGCCCTGCAATGGGCCCGCATCGCCGAACAGCTGAAGGAGACGAAAAAGACCTTTGGCAAGGAGTATTCCGGCGGTGCCCGCCGGACCCGCTTTGCCGAGGCGGGCGAAGTCGAGGATGTGCCGCTCGAGGCTATGATCGAGCGCGAACCGATCACCGTGGTCTGTTCGCAGATGGGCTGGATCCGCGCCATGACCGGCCATATCGACCTGGCCCGCGAACTGAAGTTCAAGGATGGCGACGGGCCGCGCTTCATCTTCCACGCCGAAACCACCGACAAGCTGCTGGTCTTTGCCTCCAACGGGCGATTCTACACGCTGGGCGCCGCCAACCTGCCTGGTGGGCGCGGCATGGGTGAGCCGCTGCGCCTGATGGTCGATCTGCCCAACGAGGCCGAGATCGTCGACATCCTGATCCACCGCCCCGGCCGCAAGCTAATCGTCGCCTCGAACGCGGGCAATGGGTTCCTCGTGCCCGAAGAGGATGTGCTGGCCCAGACCCGCACCGGCAAGCAGGTGCTGAACGTCGGCCCTGACGAACGCGCGCTGATCTGCCATCCGGTCCGGGGCGACCATGTGGCGGTCGTGTCGCAGAATGGCAAGTTCCTGGTCTTTCCCATCGCCGAACTGCCCGAAATGGGCCGTGGTAAGGGGGTGCGTCTGCAAAAGTACAACATGGCGCGCGGCCGCCAGGGCACGCTCGAACTCGACGGCGGCCTTTCGGACGTGACCACGTTCAACTGGGACGAGGGGCTGAAATGGTCGATGGGCGGCGACAAGACCCGTCACGAGACCGATCTTGGCCAGTGGCTGTCCAAACGGGCAAGCGTAGGCAAGAAACCGCCGTACGGCTTCCCGCGCAGCTACCGGTTCACGTGATCAAGAGCGTGTGATAGGCGAATTCTCGGCAATGCGGCTTGGCATTGGCGGCATCACTGCGCTACATCCCCCAAAACCCGAGGACAGCCGAGACCTGCTCATGATCCGTATACTTGCCCTGTTGACCGGGATGGCCCTGCTGGCCGCCTGCACCGCCGCAACCCCCGAGGAACCGCTCGAGGATCTCGGCGAATTCAAGCTGGGCCACTACGTGGTCTTTGCCGGCAAGGCGCAAAAGGGTCCGATCTCGCGTGATGCCAAACCCGAGGAATGGGAGGCGGCGCTGAAAGCGGCCGTGGGCGAACGGTTCACCCAATACAATGGGACGCAGTTCTATCATCTCGGCATCAGCGTCGAGGGTTACATGCTGGCCCCACCGGGGGTGCCGGTGGTCTACAGCCCGAAATCGGCGCTGATCATCAATGTCACGGTCTGGGACGATGCAACCCAGAGCAAGCTGAATCCCGAGGTCGAACAATTCACCGTCTTCGAGACAACCACCGGCGAATCCTGGCTTATGGGATCGGGCAATGCCCGCACCAGAGAAGAGCAGTTTCTGGGTCTGTCACGCAACGCTGTGGGCCAGATCGAAGACTGGCTCGTCAAGATGCAGAAGGAAAATGGCTGGTTCAACAAGCGGCCCGGGGCCGAGACCGCGCCTGACGCCACGACCGGGCTGCTCAAACCGCTGGAAGACTGACAATCCGACAGGATTGGCTTGATTTTCTTCGTTGAACCAAATATCCCGCGCGCGCAGATGTAACCCGGGACCAAGGGTCCCCCAAACCGCAAAAGGGCGCCTGAGGAATGGCAAAGGAAAAGTTCGCGCGTACGAAACCGCACGTCAACATTGGCACGATTGGGCACGTTGACCACGGCAAGACCACGCTGACCGCAGCAATCACCAAGTATTTTGGTGACTTCAAAGCCTATGACGCGATTGACTCGGCACCCGAGGAGAAGGCGCGCGGGATCACGATCTCGACGGCGCATGTCGAATACGAGACCGAAGCACGCCACTATGCCCACGTGGACTGCCCCGGCCACGCCGACTACGTGAAGAACATGATCACCGGTGCGGCGCAGATGGACGGCGCGATCCTGGTTGTGAACGCGGCTGACGGCCCGATGCCGCAGACCCGCGAGCACATCCTGCTGGCGCGTCAGGTCGGCGTTCCGGCGCTGGTCGTGTACATGAACAAGGTCGACCAGGTCGACGACGAAGAGCTGCTGGAACTGGTCGAGATGGAAGTGCGCGAGCTTCTGAGCTCGTACGACTTCCCCGGCGACGACATTCCGATCGTCAAGG
>NZ_FMZV01000033.1 GCF_900101475.1 Ruegeria marina
GATACGACCGATGCCCGGAAACCTTCTTCTCAGCCATCGCTCTCGCCGCAACCGTTTTGTTCTGGCTATGAAAAAGAACGAGTCTGGAGCCTAATGAGCGCCGTCTCTTGAAGATCAGACATAGACGGCACCCCCCATGAGGAAGCCCCATGGTTTGCAATCCCGCCCCACCAAAAATCACCTATGTTCCGGACTTTTTTGCACGGGCAACCTGTCCTTTCTGTCGAAAGCAGTTGATCGTTTCCCATCACGACTTGAAGAAATCTGGTCGACCGATAGACGGATCAGCTGAATGGGTTTGCTCGTTGTGCAAAAATATCAAAAGGCTGGCGCCGTCCGGTTAGCTATAGTGTTGATTTCGGCTTTTTCCGCTGAGCTGACCTAGGCGCCTTTGAGACCACTGTCCGGTTCTCCCGTTAGCCATGGTGGCGGCATCAAAGCGAACGTTGCGGCAGTGCTGGATGGTCGTGAGTGGTCGCCATTGGCTGCTTGGCTGCCACCCTATCAGCAAGGGTCCTACGACCGGGTTGAGCCCAGAGAGGAGAGTAGCAAGCTCTGCGAAAGTGTGTGCAGAAACCCCAAGATGCATCTGTGATAATGTAGTCATTGCTGCAACTCGAAGGAGGCCTTGGCAATGTACACACTCTATTGGCATCCCTGGTCATCATCTTACGCACCAATGGCAACCCTGAAGGAGCTTGGCGTCGAGTTCGATCTGTATGAGGTGGACTATGACGGCGGCGAAACCCGTACAGAACAGTACAAGCGTGTCCAGCCTTTGGGTTTGATCCCGGCTCTGAAATTCGCCGACGGCCGAACGATGTTCGAATCGGCAGCGATGATCATCTATCTTTGTGATCGGCATACGAACCGGGGGTTGGCACCGCCAACGCATGCGAGAGACCGTGGCCACTTCCTTCAGTGGATGCTGTTTCTCGCCGATACGATCTACCCGTCCTACAACCGGTACTACCATCCGGAACGCTATTCGGCTGATACCAGCGGCGCCGCGGCCCTTAAGGCGCGAGCCTTGGAACAAGCGGTCGAGCAACTACGTGTCGTCGAAGATTCTCTGAGCAGGAATGGGCCGTGGTTGTTGGGTGAGCGGTTCTCGGCCTGCGACATCTATCTCCAAATGATCACGACTTGGCACGAGCCCCCACAAGCGCTCTTCGAGCAGTTTGGTCACATTGGCGATTTGGCAAAACGTTTGACCAAGCGTGAGGCATGCCGTTGGGCAATAGAACGGCATAACTTCGCAACTGGCTTCGAATGAGGTTGGCGAAATATAGAAATCCCGCTCAGCCGACCAGATCGTCGTGTCGACCTTGAACCTCAAAAAGGGTCGATGCCTTCGATAACGCGCATGTCGCGCATCACACCGAGACGGGGCAGGATCGCCTGGTAGGAGGGATCTTCATAAGCTCTGATGGCTGCGTCCGTGCTTTCGAACTCAATAATGATCGAGCGCTCGTTCTGACCCGCCTCGAACGTCTTGACTGGCATACCCCTGGCAATGAACCGTCCGCCGAGGGCTTCTATGGCCGCTTTCGCATCGGCGGCATACGCGGCGAGATTTTCTTCGGTCGGCGGGCTTCTGTAGCACACCACTAGATATCCCTTGCCCATCGTCATTCCTCTTGTCTGGTTAAAAATGGTTTCTGCGAAGAATTGCACGTCAAAAGCCAAGTTGTCACGGGCTGTCGCCTCTTGGCAGGTGTGCGGGTAAATGCCCCGAATTAGCTTGGACAAAGCGGACAGGGCTACGGATACTGAGCGCCGCGGGCTGTTGATGAAACACTATTACGTCCCTGCTACGTCCCTGCGGCAGCTTCGTCCGCTAAGCGGCCACACTCCCGTGCCTTGTCGAACGTCCGCTATAACCACCCAAAGCCAGCACTTGTTTTCCAAACACTGTTGCTGAAAGTGTGTTCAAGCACAGTGTTTCAGGTTAGTGTGTTGAACACAGTGTTTTCCCAAGCCAGCGCAGCCAAAGCGCATCACACAGTTTATCGCACACCTCAAATTTGCCCAAAATACCCATTTAAAATCAACGCTTTAAAATAAACACAAGTCTTGAAAATCCTCGTGTCGGTGGTTCGATTCCGCCCCCGGGCACCACTTTTGCCATAAAAATAAGCCACTACAGCATCGCACAGTTTTTACTTCCCGCGTTGCACACTCATCGCACAGTTTTTCGTGCGTTGCTGGGTGAGTTTGGGGCTGAAAGACTGTGTTGAACACAGTGTTTGGAATCAATGTGTTAGACACACTGTTCGCAACACACTGTTTGCCCACAGTGTTTTACAAAAGGATCTTCCCCACAGTGTTTTCGAACACAGTCGAAGACAACATGTTGAACGATAGCGCTTGGAAACGGCAGTAATGCTAAGATGGGCGGTCATCTTATGGTTTTGCTCAGATGTCTCAGAAGAGCCCAGAGCGGACATTTTGGGAGGCGGCGATTGGAAGAACTAGGGCAGTGGCTGCGGGTTGTCAGAGAGTGTCCTGAGGTAAGCAATAAGGTCGGCACGATCCTGCTCATCTGCCAAACCTCTGTTCGCCATCTTAGTGCCAGGGACAAATTGGTATGGATCAGACAAGAATGAGTTCAGGTTGTCATACGTCCAATCTCCGTCAATCGCGGACAGGTACGATGAATAGTTGTACGAGGCCACCGAAGCGACTTGGCGCCCCAACAAGTCCCAAAGTGGCGGTCCCTCCTTTTCATCATCGCCCGAGCCTGCGCTGAGTTGATGACATTGCGCACAGCCGCCGCCGATCAGTTTTCCTCGCTCAACGTCAGCGGACGGCAACAAGTGCGCAACGCTTGGAGATTGGATTGTCTGGGGAACGCCTTGCTCCAGCAGCATCTCTTCGATGGCTGCGTGCCCCTTGATGCGTGCAACATGCAACGGTGTTCCCAAAGATGGGTCGGGAAGGGCGGGGTCTGCACCTGCTTCAAGCAGTAGCTTTACTACTTCACTATGTCCAAAACTGATCGCAGTGTGAAGCGGCGCCCCATAAGTATTCTCACCCATAAACTCAGGCCGTCTAAAGTTTGGGTTGGCTCCGGCCGCCAGTAGGGCTTTGACAACCTCCGTTCTTCCAAAGGAGGCGGCTACGAACAAAGGCGATGATCCTGCGAGGTTCGTATGCATAGTACTCGGCAGATCAACGTCAGTGCCTTTCTCGATCTCAGCGAGGACTTTTTCGACATCGCCTTTGCGAGCCATAAGGTGGATCATCTCAGTGGCGCCTGCCGTTGCTGAGCCAAACAAAGCTACGGCTGCACAAAGGGTGTGGTAAATCTTGTTCATATCGGCCCCTCTTTTGAGAGCCAGAGTAGCACGAATAGACGTTATTTGCACCGCAGCAGCAAACGGCGCGTTGTCCGCATGAGAGACCTCGGAGGCAGCCGTGATGAATGACCGCTGCTGGTCGGAGCGGTCGTTCAGGCACCAAAGCGGACTTCACCACGCGGTCCCGTTTTATCGAAGGGCTTAACGCCAGTTCAGCTTGAAAATTGTATGTTCACCGTCCAGCCCTTTGAGCGGAACTGTTATCTGCTCGGCAAACTGAAACTCCGGTGATCCGCCCACCATGATCCGCGTCGCATCCGAGACGAGGATATCACTGGGTGCGGCGAGGGCCGCGATCCGTGCGGCCTTGTTGACTACGGTCCCAAAGTGATCGGCATCAGAAGTAATCACTTCGCCGGTATGCAGGCCAATGCGGATTTGTAATTTTGGCTCTTTCGGTTCAGCTGAGTTTTTCTGTTGGATGTTCTGAGCCGCCAACAGGGCTGCCCTTGCGGAGGCGAAGGACGACATCACGCCGTCACCCAGTGACTTCACCAAGCGCCCACCACTTTCGACGATCTGGGTCTCGACCAGTCGTAGATGTCTACCAACAGCGTCGGCCCAAAGTGAATCGCCTATCGCTTGAGCAATTGTCGTACTGTCAGCGATATCCGTGAACATGATGGTCGCAATGCCGCTTTGGCCGAGTTCGTATGGTGTAGAGAGCGCGGCATCGAGTAGCTCTTCAAAACCTCTTGCCTCGTAGCCGAATCCTTCGACGTTGTTGACCGGGATAGAATTGTGAACGTGCACAATCTTCCAAGAACCCTTGTCGAGTTTCAGAATGACGGTTGAGCGCAGTCGTGCGGACTGTCCGGTTTCGATCCCGTCGATTGTTGCCTCCCACTCCACCCACCCGAGTGATCCGCATTCAAATCCGCGAATTTCTTGTGGATCCCAATGGAAGCGTGGGACTTCACCGATATACTGCTCCATGCCGCGACGCAGTGCATCGCCCCTCCACGACTCGCCTTGGGCCGAACCAAAGTACGACAAGGCGGCATCATCAGAGAACAGATGCACCACGGTTTCGCCATCACCTCGGCCGTAGGATTTGATCCAGCGTTCAACAATGGCTGCAAGCTCTGGCGAAGGTCGTATCGTATCCGTCATATGAGCGACAATAAGAGCTTCGTGTCCTAGAGCATAGAGCTCCATGGACTGAACTTTCTTGCTGGCGCCATCCTATTTGGTCGCAGATGTGCTTGCTACCAACGGCGGGTTTGTCCGCATCCCAGTCGTCGGCAGGATTTCAGGCAATGTCTGCCCCACCATGAAGCAGTCGTTGTCACTTGCAACACCCAACCAATCGACAGGCCGCCATGATGCAGATACGCTCGCACCGAAATAGCAAGAAAATGCTTTGACTTATGCCGATGGATGCCGCGCCACGCCGATCTTACGAATTGGAGTCAATCGTACGTCGCTGGCTTCACGCGATCTTCAATCAGCAGCCCAAAACTGCGGTCAATCTGTTCTCAGAGAGCGATGCTCTTAGCTACATCGGAACAGATGAAAAAGAGTACTGGGCGGGCGATAATCTACGACGAGGATACGGCGCTCATATGAGCGAAGCCGATCCTTCGGTCATGAAAGCACTTGATGTAGATGCTTGGGAATGTGGGAGTTTCGGTTGGGCTAGGTCCAAGGCAGAGGTTTTGTTCCAGAATGCTGACCAGCCTGTGTTGCTGCGCCAATCGATGGTCTTCTTGCTAGAGGATGGGATTTGGAAGATCGCCCATGTACACAACTCAAACCCGGTGCCGAACGTAGAAGTTTTTGGCTACGTGCACAAAGCCTATGACGATTTTTTGGCGACGGTAGCCAAGGACGATCTCAAACTTGAGTCTTCAGGCAGTGCTACGGTGATGTTTACTGACATTGTAGGCAGCTCCGCGTTGGCGGAAGCTGTCGGAGACCAACGATGGGCGCGGCTTATTTCCGATCACCTGAAGCTTGTCGATAGCTTGCTCAACCAGTTCGGTGGTCGCTTGGTGAAGACCATGGGTGACGGAACAATGTCCATATTCACGTCAGCGGGCCGTGCTTTGAAAGCAGCTGCAGAACTCCAGAGAGCGGTAGATGGCATGGATGGTGAACCGAAGCTTACAATCAGAGTTGGGCTCAATACTGGTGACATAGTAGAAGCAGGGGATGACTTTCTTGGGACCGTTGTGAACAAGGCTGCTCGAATTGCGTCTATCGCTGATCCGGGAGAAATTCGCGTATCAGATGCAACGCGAGCAATGGTCGGAAATTCAAAAGAGTACGAGTTTGGCTCACCAGTAAATATCGCTCTAAAAGGGCTGGACGGTGAGCACCGACTCTATCGACTTGAATGGTAGTTTCTTGTCGTCACCGCCAAGCTACGTTTTCGCATGCATCTCATAGTGTTAGCAACACACTGTTTGTCCACAGCGACTGCAACACACTTCTTCCCCACAGTGTTTGCGGACACAGTCGAAGACAACATGTTGAACGATAGCGCTTGGGAACGGCAGCAATGCTAACATGGGCGGTCATCTGATGGTTTTAGTCAGATGTCTCAGAAGAGCCCAAAGCGGCCTTTGTCGGAGCGATGCCTTTACTTAATCTGGCAGTCCAGCGGCTTTCAGTTGCTCGGCAAGCCTTGCATTTGCAGACTGATCACCAGCGTAGCCCATACCAGTTACAGCAACACCGATTGTCATAGTTGGGTACAATTCAGTGAGCCTTCGAACCGCTTCAGACGCGCTATCTGGCTTGTTGAGTGCGATGTTGCTGGCGACCTGGAATACTTGACAGGCTGAATAACCCGGCGTCTTGGCAAGACAGTCGCTCGCGGCCTCTAGAGATGCATCGTATTCACCCTGTCCCCACAACGCGCGACTCATCGCAGCATCATAGTAACTAGGTCTGATCGGGTTCAGCTCGAAAGCTTTCCGCGCTGTTTCGACCGCTTTGTCGAACTCACCGATATTGGCATATGCACGGCCCAGAAACAGGATGTTGTCTGCATCTCCCGGCCCGAGTTCCACCGACCTTCTCGCGGCTTGAAGCGCGCCTTCAGTATCGCCAACCCAAGACCGAAGTATACCAAGTGCCTGAAATGCGGTCGCCAGAGTCGGGTCGATTTCAATGGCCTTCTCGATCTTTGCAATCGCCGATGACAGATCGGCTGGTCCGAGGTCCGAAGCCCAACCGAAGGCAATGGCTATCCCTTCCACCCAACCCAGGTATAGCCAAGCCGGTGCGTAGTCCGGGTCCAGTTCGATCGCGCGAGAAAGATCTTGTCTCGCCAATTCCGAATCTACAGGGTTCAGCCGATGCTTCCGCGCGACGCCACGCAAAGCGAGTTCATAGACGTCCAAGGTTTCCGGCGGTCGCCTCAGAATTTCGCCCTTTTCGATTTCGCGAACTTCGGAGAAAAGAGAACCTACAATCCGTTCGACGATGTCGTCCTGCGTATCGAATACGGTTTCCGCTGTGCTCTCATAGGCCTCAGCCCAAACATTCCTCCCACTTTTCCCGTCGACCAGCTGTGTTGTGATCCTGAGGTGATCGCCGCTGCGCCGGACACTGCCTGTGAGTAAGTAGTAAACGCCAAGTTCTCGCGCAATCTCGGCGGCGTCACTCGTTTTCTCTGCGACAGCAAATGATGCTGACCGCGCCATCACTGTAAGCTCGGCATTGCGCGCAAGCTGCGTAATGATGTCTTCGGACATGCCATCGGCGAGATAGCGATAGTCTTCGTCATCTCGGAATGTTTCGAAAGGCAGAACCGCGATTGAGGGCCGGTCGGGTAGCTGAAAATCCGCACGCCCCCCAAAAGAAGCGTCATCTCGATACCACCATATTCCAACGCCGGTGATCGCGATCAAGATCAGAACCGCGGATACCAGACCGATGCGGCGTGCCAGATGTCTTCTGAGTAGGGTCGGTCGCTTCCTGACTACGCCACCAGTTTGAAAACTGAAGACCCGTATGGGATCAGCAACATTCTTCAGCGTTTGCAGTCCAAGGTCGCGAAATTGGCCATTCACCTTTCCCTTGACCTGATCATGGGCGCTTTGGGAAAGAAGTATCCCACCGGGCTCTGAGAGGCTTTCAATACGTGCCGCAATATTCACGCCGTCGCCATAAATGTCGTCGCCCTCAACGATCACATCGCCGATATTGATGCCGATGCGGAAATCGATGCGCTGCTGCTGCGCGGTCCCGGCATTGCGATTTTCCATCCCGCTCTGGATTCCAACTGCGCATTGCAGAGCGCTTACGGCACTTGGAAATTCGACCAGAAGACCGTCACCCATCAGCTTGACGATGCGCCCGCCATGTTCAGAAACCAGTGGAGCGATAAGGTCCTCGATATGTGAACGCAGCGCGGTCAATACGCCCGTTTCGTCCGCGCCCATCAAGCGCGTGTAGCCGACGACATCCGCCGCGAGAATTGCCGAAAGCCTGCGTTCCATTCTCACTTCCCTTGGGTACGAAGGCTAACCCACGCAGTCTGGCCATGCCAGAATGAAAGCAGTCGTTTTGCGTCGCATCACATCTCTGCACGCAAGAGCCTGCTCCAAAGCAGGCAATTCGTGGACCGCTTCGTCCGCATCTGAGACGTCGGAGGCATCAGTGCCGAATGGCAAGTGCTGGGAGAAGCGGTCGTTCAGGCACCAAAGCGGGCGCCGCCGGTCGGTTCGGTCGTCTTGAAGGGCTTCTGTAAGCTGATTTGCGGACATCTGACTGAACCGCTCAGATGTCTCAGAAGAGCCCTCACTGTGAATTCGATTTTCACGCTGCGTGCGCACGCCGCATGAATTCTTCTGCGTTGGCAATATTTCTCGCGCTGCGGTGCGGCTCGAAAACCGGTCGTTGGCGACAGCCGCAGCATTCATCCGGTCGCAAATTCACACATCGCGGACCTTGCCGACGTACAGCTTTCCGGCTTGAACGACTGGCATCTGCAGTTCGCGACCGTGGCTCGCGTCTCTGAAGGCGCGTCTGGAGGTTGCTGCGGGTGCAAAAAGAGAAAGCAGGACAAAAGAAGAAGCGGTCGCTCAAGCATTCAATTTCTGACTGAAAGACTCGGATGACTGGGTCGAGCCGCGGCTGCGTGAAAACTGGGCGGCGCGATCTCTCTAGCCGAGTTCGTTCCTGCAACGTGTCGGAATTTCCGCTCAGCTTGACGAGACAGCGCAGATATCTCGGGGTTTTGACCCGACGCGTCAGATCGCGGGAGTTTTCATACAGCCTCAGCCCGAAGCGGACAATCAACCAACTAGGATGCAAACGTATGAAGTTTACTTCAGTTGGATTGTCGTGGTTTCGTCTTGATGCAATCAGAGATGCGAGAACTCAAAGTGTTCAACCCGCTCTCGGCAACAAGCTGTTTTCATCGGCGAAGCCTTGTGGATGGGCTGTTCTGATGCTGCAACATCTCTCGTTATCGCCAGAAAACGCTGGAACATTCGGGACTTCGTGCCTAACATCGCTTTCGATACCGGATGGCCGCGCCGGGGCGTCGATGCCATGTAGCAACTGCGGGGGCATCTCTTGCAAGGATCGGACAAGGCAGGGTCACGATCTTCGGGCAGCCCCGGACAAGCTCCGGACCCGCTGGAGCGCAGCCTGGCGGACGAGAAAGCCCGCTTCGCAGCATCTGCTGAAATCCTCCAGATCATCGGCAAGACGAAGGGCGATACGCAGCCTGTCTTTGACCGTATCGTTCACTCGGCGACCGAACTGTGCGGTCTACGTCTGAGCATGTTGTGGCGGTTCGAGGGCGGGCTGGCGCACCATTGCGCCTATTCCGGGTTCGATCCCGTATTCATGGAGGAATACCTGAAGGACTATCCCAAGCCGGCCAAGCCCAATTCGATGACGCAGGCCGTTCACGACAGCGGCCAGATCCAGCATATCGAAGACGCCTGGGTCGAAACCTACTCGGATCACGCGACCGCGCGGGAATACGGGTTCCGGCACCTGATGGGCTTTCCCATCCTGACCGAAGGCCGCGTCTGGGGGGCGCTGATCCTGGGCTGGCCCGACGGCCAGGCCCCGACCGAAACTCATGTCGATCTGCTGCGCACCTTCACCGATCAGGCCGCCATCGCCATCGAGAACGCACGCCTGTTCGAGGAGAGCCAGCAGGCGCTGGCCCGCCAGACGGCAACGTCCGACATTCTGCAGGTCATCAACAGCTCGCGCGATGACCTGCAACCTGTTTTCGACCTGATCGCGCGCAAGGCAGCAGAGCTCTGCGAGGCCGCCTTCTGCATGCTGTGGAGGGTCAGCAAAGATCAGTTCAGCTATTGCGCCAGCCATGGTTTCGACGCCGACATGATGGAGACCTTCGCGGCCCGCGGTCCCCAGCCTCTGGGCGACCGCTCGGTCACTGGCAGGGTGGTGAAGACACGCGGCATCGTGCGGATGGAGGATGCATCGGACCCGGCCTATCAGGACCATCAGCTGGCTCTGACGCTGGGCATTCGTCAGTTCGTCGGCGTGCCCATATTCGTCGGCGGCGAGGTATGGGGGGCGATCAACCTCGCGTGGCGCAAGGGGCAGTCGGCCCGCGACGAGGATATCCGGCTGGTGCAGACCTTCGCCGAACAGGCGGCCATCGCCTTGCGCAACTCTGGAATGTTTGCCGAACTGCAGACGCGGCTCGAGCGCGAGAAGGCGACACGCGCCGTGCTGCAGGTCATCAGCGAAAGCCGCGACGATGAACGACCCGTCTTCGATGCTATCCTCGAGAATGCCTGCCATCTGTGCGGCGCACAGCTGGCCTTTCTCAGCCTTGCCAACGAAAACCGCACGCGCGTTACGATTCCGGCCCATCGTGGCGTGCGGGAAGCCTTTGCCGCGGGTTTGGCGGACTTCGACGAACCGATCGACCGCACGCAACTGGTGGCAGTGCGCCCCATAGTCGATGGTCAGGTCATCCGTCAGGATGATATCGCGAACGATCCGGTCTACACCGTGCACCGCGATCCCAAGCGTGTGCAGATGGTGGAGGTCGAAGGCGCGCGGTCGGTCCTAGTCGTGCCGCTTAAGAAGGACGGCGTGGCGCTGGGGGCTATCGTGCTGTACCGCCGCATCGTTTCGCCCTTTTCAGACGACGACGTTGATCTTGTAGAAACCTTCGCCGCGCAGGGCGTCATTGCCATCGAAAGCGTGCGCCTGTTCCGGCAGGAACAGGCCCGCACCGCCGAGGTCGAGGAAGCGCTGGAATACCAGACGGCGACGTCCGAGGTGCTCTCGGTCATTTCTCGGTCGCCTAACCTGGTAATGCCGGTTCTGGAGACGATCCTTGACGTGGCCGCGCGCCTCTGCCGACCGCAATATGCCTATGCCGCCATGCGCGACAGCGAAACGGGTCTGTATCACATTATAGCCACCCGCGACGTTGATGAAGACTACTTCGCCTATCTGCGGGCGAACCCGATTGCACCGGGCCCTGGGACATGCACCGGACGAACTGCGCTTCTGGGCCAGACGGTCTATATCGAGAACACGGCGACCGACGACAGCTATGAATGGAAGGAAGCGGCCGAACGCGGCGGCTTCCTGTCAACCCTGGGTGTCCCCTTGATCCGCGACGGCGAAGTGGTCGGCGTGCTGTCCTTGGCTCACAGCCAAGCCTCGGCCTTCCAGCCCAAGCAGATCGCCTTGGTCGAAACCTTCGCGGCGCAAGCGGTCATCGCCCTGTCGAACGCCCAGCTTTTCGACGCGCTGGAAACCCGCACCGCCGAGGTCGAGGAGGCGCTGGCCTATCAGACCGCCACCTCCGACGTGCTCGACGTCATCTCGCGCGCATCCAGCGAGGTGCAGCCGGTCTTCGACATGATCGTGCAGAAATCGGTCGAACTGAGCGGCGCGCAGTTTTGCGTGATGGACCGGATCGAGGACGGCGCGCTGCATTTCTGCGCCCAGTCCGGTTTTGTCGGCGAAGGCGCGCGGCAACTGGCGGCGGCCTATCCGGTGACCGACTGGGCCGGGCACATGTCCGACAAGGTGGCAAAAAGCGGGAAGACCGAGCACGTCCGGGATGCGTGGAGCGACGAGTTTTATTCGCCGGAGATGGCCCGCGAGGTCGGCTATCGGCGGATGCTGGGCGTGCCGGTCAAGGTGGATGGCCGGGTCTGGGGCAGTATCAATGTCGGCTGGGCCCATACGGCGCCGCCCCCGCAAGCCACAATCGACTTGGTGCAGACCTTTGCCAGCCAGGCCAGCATCGCCATCGAGAACGCGCGTCTTCTGCGCGAAACCCAGGAACGCACCGCCGAGATCGAGGAGGCGCTGGAACAGCAGAAGGCCTCGGCCGAGATCCTGAGCGTGATCAGCCAGTCGGTTGCGGACACCCAGCCCGTTTTCGAGAAGATCCTCGAAAGTTGCCGCCACCTGTTCGGCGGCGAGGAACTGGATGTCCTTCTGATCGACGAGGCCGGGCTGTTGCAGGTCGTGGCCTATCTGGGAAAATACGAAAGGGAACTGCTAGAAACCTTCCCTGCGCCATGGGAAATCACGCCCGCGGGCGAGGCGATCCGCACCCGGCGCGTCGTCAATTACGCGGATTGCGCCAGCAATCCCGATGTGCCGCGCGTGCTGCAGAAGATGGCGCGTATCGCCAGCTATCACTCGGTGGCCTTCGCGCCGATGATCTGGGAGGGGCGCGGCATCGGCGTGGTGGGCGTCGCGCGCTCGGCCCGGCCCTTCACCGACAAGGAACTGCGGATCATGCAGGGCTTTGCCGACCAGGCGGTGATCGCGATCCAGAACGCGCGGCTTTTCAACGAGACCCAGGCCGCCCTTGTCCGCCAGACCGCCAGCGCCGACATCCTGCGCGTCATCAGCGGATCGCAGACCGACGCCGCGCCGGTCTTCGACGAAATCCTGCGCCGTGCCGGGGAAATCTGCGACGCGCCGCTAGTCAGCCTGAACCTGGTCACCGACGACCGCACCCACGCCCTGCTGGTGGCGCATCATGGCGACGACCTGAATTTCCTCAAGGTCGGCGAGACCCTGTGGCCGCTGGATTCGGGCTTGGCGACGACCACGGTCTTTCACGACAAGAAGCCGAACCACGTGCACGACCTGAAGGAGACCGCGCTCTACCGCGAGGGCAACAGCCTGCGCCGGCAGATCGTCGACAAGGAGGGCATCCGCACCTTCCTTGCTGTGCCCCTGATCCATAAGGGCGAGGCGATCGGCAACATCGCGGCCTACAAGCGCGTGGTCAAACCCTTCTCGAAGGACGATATCGACCTGTTGCAGAACTTCGCCGACCAGGCGGTGATCGCGATCCAGAACGCGCGGCTGTTCCGCGAGACGAACGAGGCGCTTGAGCGCCAGACCGCGACGGCGGAAGTGCTGGAAGTCATCTCGAACTCGGTCGAGGATGCCAAGCCCGTCTTCGAGAAGATCCTCGACAGCTGCCAGCGCCTGATCCCCTGCCGCGACCTGTCTATCCTGACGCTGGACGAGGGCGGACTGGCGGTGCTTGGCGCCGCGCGGGGACCGGTCGGGACGGCCAGCGCGCGGGAATACAAGCCCAAGCCAGTGGACCAGACGATCATCGCCTCCGCGATGGCAAGCGGCGCGCCCGAGCACTACACCGACGCGCTAGCCGATCCGCGGACACCTCCCGTCATCCGGCGCATGGCCGAAAAGTTCGGCAATTTCGCCTGCCTTGTCGCCCCGATGGTCTGGAAGGGCCGATCCGCAGGGGCAATCTTCATCGGCCGCGCCTTCGAAGGCGGACGCCCGACCGCCTTCTCGGAGCGCGAGATCGACATCGTCGAGACCTTCGCCGACCAGGCCGCCATCGCGGTGCAAAACGCGCGGCTGTTCAACGATACGCAGACAGCGCTGGCCCGCCAGACGGCCAGCGCCGACATCCTACGCGTCATCGGCCAGTCGCCGACCGACACGACACCCGTTTTCGAGCGGATCGCGGAACTGGGCGTGCGGCTGGCCGTCTCGGACCTCGCGGTCGTCATGCTGGCGGGCAAGGACGGTTTCGAGGTCGTTGCCCGCGCGACGGGCGAAGGGCTGGCGAAGCTCGAAGGTGACCAGCGCTTCCCTCTCGACCCCGATCCGGCGTCGAGCTTTCCGGCGCAGGTCCTGCACACGCGCGAGGTCCTGCATCTGCCGGACTGGGACGCGTTGGACCTGTCGCCGTTCGAACAGGGGACCTATGACCGCTACGGCATCCGCGCCAGCCTGACCTTGCCGCTGATGAACGGCCGGGATTGCGTCGGCGTGCTGGCCTTCGCGCGCCACACCGCACGGGCCTACTCCGGGGACGAGATCGACCTGGCGCGCAGCTTCTGCGACCAGGCGGTGATCGCGATGGAGAACGTTCGGCTGTTCCAGGAGACACAAACCGCTCTGGCGCGTCAAACGGCAAGTGCCGACATCCTGCGGGTCATCAGCCAGTCACCGACGAACGTAACTCCGGTATTCGAAGCCATTGTAGAAACCTCGACCCGTCTTGTTTCAGCCGATGTCGCCATTGCCATTCGATCGGACGGGACCGAAATCTGGATGGAAGCCGTTGCTACCCCTGCCGGCCTCGACCGCGACTTCAATCGGGCGCGGACGTCTTTCGCCGACGCGGACACCATCCCCTCGCGCGTGATCCGGACCGGCGAAATGGTTCATATTCCCGACTGGGACACTGCTGATCTGCCCCCCAAGGATCAGGAGCGCCGCGACAAGATGGGCTGGAAATCATCGCTGATGGTCCCGCTCATGCGTGGGTCGACCTGTCTTGGAGCCTTTACCTATCTCAGGCGTAAGGCCGGCGCATTCTCCGACGAGGAAATCGCCCTCACGCAGACCTTCTGCGACCAGGCGGTGATCGCGATCGAGAACGTGCGGCTGTTCAACGAAACACAGAGCGCCCTTGTCCGCCAGACCGCCAGCGCGGATATCCTACGCGTCATCAGCGGCGCTCAGGAGGATGCCAAACCCGTCTTCGACGCCATCGGCGAGGCCGGTGTGCGCCTTCTGAAGTGCGACATCGTCTTCGTGATGCAAAGCGACGCGACCGAGTTCTGGACCCGCTCGGCCGTCGGGCCGGAGGGCCCTCTCGACAACGTCAAGTTTTTCCGTGACCCGATCGACCCCGACACCAACCTGCCTTCGCGAGCGATTTTGTCGAAGAAGGTGCTGAACCTGCCCGACTGGTCCGAGATCTCGCTTCCCGATCACGACAAAAGCGTCCAAAGGCGCTTTGGCGTCAATGCGAGTCTTTCCGTACCGCTCCTGCGCGAAGGCGAGTGTCTTGGCGTGCTCGTCTTTGCCCGAAAGGCGCGCGGCGCGTTCAGCGCCGAGGACATCGACCTCGCTCTGTCCTTCGGCGATCAGGCGGTGATCGCGATGGAAAACGTGCGCCTTTTCGCTGAAGTGCAGGACGCCCGCAAGGAAGCCGAAAAGGCCAACGAGGCAAAGTCCGCCTTCCTCGCCACCATGAGCCACGAAATCCGCACGCCGATGAATGCCGTGATCGGGATGAGTGGCCTTCTGATGGACACCGACCTGAACGATGAACAGGCCGACTATGCCCGTACCATCCGCGACAGCGGCGACGCGCTTCTGGGCATCATCAACGAGATCCTCGACTTCTCGAAGATCGAGGCCGGGCAGATGGATATCGAGAAGCATCCCTTCGACCTGCGCGACTGCATCGAGGGGGCGCTGGATCTTGTCGCGAGACGGGCGGCGGAAAAGCAGCTCGATATCGCCTACCTCATGGCTGACGACGTGCCCGCGGCGGTCAGCACCGATCTGACGCGGTTGCGGCAAATCCTGCTGAACCTTTTGTCGAACGCGGTGAAGTTCACGCCGGAAGGTGAAGTGGTCCTAACCGTATTGCAGACCCCGCGCGACGATGGCCAGATCGATTTGCACTTCGCCGTCCGCGACACCGGAATCGGGCTGTCGGAGGCGGGGATGGGCCGTTTGTTCCAGTCCTTCAGTCAAGCCGACAGTTCGACCACCCGCAAGTATGGCGGCACGGGCCTCGGGCTTGCGATCTCGAAGCGCCTCGCGGAACTGATGGGCGGCACGATGTGGGCGGAAAGCGAGGGCGAGGGAAAGGGATCGGTCTTTAGCTTCACCGTCCGGGCTGAACCCGCGACGCTGCCCAAGGTCGAGGCGCGGCGCCTGATCGGGCGGCAGGACCGGATCGCGGGCAAGCGGCTGCTGGTGGTCGACGACAATGCGACGAACCGGAAGATACTGACGCTGCAAACCTCGAAATGGGGGGCCGAAGTCGTCGCCTGTGCGGATGGCGCCGCGGCGCTGGAGGAGTTGTGGAAGGACAGCCGGTTCGACCTCGCGATCCTCGACATGCACATGCCGGAAATGGACGGCGTCACGCTGGCCCGGCGCATCCGGGAGGACCACGCGGGCCTGCCAATGATCCTCTTCAGCTCGCTCGGGCTGCGCGATACCGAGGCCGATGACGGGCTCTTCGCGGCCTACCTCGCCAAGCCGCTGCGGCAGTCGCAGCTTTTCGACACACTGGTCACCAGGTTCGACAGCGACGCCAGACCCGACCGCACGGCGCGCGACACCGACGCCCGGCCGAAGGCCGACCCGGACCTGGCCGCGCGCCACCCGCTGCGCATCCTGCTGGCCGAGGACAACCTTGTAAACCAGAAGCTTGCCCTGCGCCTTCTGGAACAGATGGGATATCGCGCGGACCTGGCCAGCAACGGCAAGGAGGCGATCGAAAGCGTTGCGCGGCAGACCTACGACGTCGTGCTGATGGACGTGCAGATGCCCGAGATGGACGGTCTCGAGGCGTCGCGGCGGCTGAACGCCGATTACCCCCCGGACGCGCGCCCGCGCATCGTCGCGATGACCGCGAATGCGATGCAGGGCGACCGGGACATGTGCTTGGAGGCAGGAATGGACGACTACATCGCGAAACCGATCCGCGTCGAGAAGCTGATCGAGGCCTTGCGGGCCGTGCCGCGCCGCAGGGGCGACCGGACATGAGCGCGCCACCCGTCGACACCGCCGTTCTGACAGATCTGCAGGACAGCATGGGCGCGAATTTCGCCGCCGAACTGGTCGCCACCTTCCTGCAGGAAGCGCCCGGCATGATCGCGGACCTTCGGGCCGCGGCGGCGGAGGGGGCCGCGGATGACCTGCGCCGCGCCGCCCATTCCATCAAGTCGAATGCCGCGATCTTCGGCGCCGAACCCCTCGCCGACATTGCGCGCGAGATCGAAATCGAGGGCTTGCGCGACGGCGCGCTCGCCCGTCTCGAAGCCGAGTATGCAAGGGCGGCCGAGGCGCTGAAGGATGCCGCCGATGGTTGACGCGCCGGGCCGGCTGCTGGTTGTCGACGACAACAAGGTGAACCGTCTTCTGCTTTCGC
This sequence comes from Ruegeria marina, assembly GCF_900101475.1. GTDB lineage: Bacteria > Pseudomonadota > Alphaproteobacteria > Rhodobacterales > Rhodobacteraceae > Ruegeria_B > Ruegeria_B marina. The sequence continues at coordinate 16,738 of NZ_FMZV01000033.1, forward strand.
GCAGCGTCGAGATGCTGGGTCACACCGTGACGCTGGCTGAAAACGGACGCATAGCGCTCGACCGGCTGGCGGAAGGCGGGTTCGATCTGGTCCTTTTGGATATCGAGATGCCGGAAATAGACGGATTCGAGGTGCTGGCTGCGATCAAGTCGGACCCCGAACTGCGCGATCTGCCGGTCATCGTGACGTCGTCGGTCGAAGGCCTCGACAATATCGTGCGCTGCATCGAACTGGGGGCCGAAGATTACCTGCCCAAGCCCGTGAACAAGGTGCTTCTGAAGGCGCGGCTGACGTCATGCCTGGAAAAGAAGCGCCTGCGCGACGAACAGCGGACCCTTCTGGGTCGGTTTGCTACTCAGGAAGTGGCGCGCGACCTCCGTGAAACAGGCTTTTCGATCGGTGGACGGCGTATCGAGGCTTCGGTCCTGTTCTGCGATATCCGTGACTTCACGGCATTGTCTGAGGATCAGAGGCCGGAAGACACGATCGAACTTCTGAATTCCTACTACGCGTTGATGTTCGATGCCATCAGCAGCCATGGCGGTATCGTCAACCTGATGATCGGCGATGGTCTCATGGCGCTGTTCGGAGCCCCGAAACCACTGGAGAACGCGGCACTGAGCGCGGTGGTTGCGGCGCGTGAAATGCTAGACATGATGGCAGCCTTCAATGCCGACCAGCAGATGCGCGCAGCGCCTCAGATCCGGATCGGGATCGGGATAGCCTCGGGCGAGGTCGTTGCCGGCTATGCAGGAACGCAGGAGCGTGCGTCCTACACCTGTATCGGCATGACCGTGAACCGTGCGGCCCGGCTTGAAAGCCATACAAAGACTGTCGGGTGTTCCATGCTTGTTGACGAGGGCACATACCTTGCGGTTGCTGAACCGTCTGCGGGGACACGTCTAGCCGGGGTCGCGTTCAAAGGGTTTTCCGAGCCGCTCGACATCTATCGCCTAGCGTGATCCTTTCCGACATCTCGGCCAACCCGGCGGGTGGCTTTGGAGACTACGGTAAATCGGCTCACGACCTTGGAGAACCTGCACCGCCAGGAATTGCGTCCATGTTGAATGGGACGCCCCTTTCATCCGCGCATTGTTTAAGCGGTTAAATTCGCCCGGTTGCACTGCATCTAGCGGCGGCTTGGTCCGCTCCTTGCTCGTCATTCATTCAAGCAGCGAAGGGACAGTTTGGGATTTGGCTCAATCCACGCTGTTGAACGTCCGCAAACGGGAAATCCGCAGCGATGCCGCAAATTCGATGTGGCACGTGCGAAGGGATGTTGCATCCGCAAAGGTGAAAAATCCAAGGTCGGAAAAGTCCGCATGTGAGACATCGAACGCAACTGCAGCGAATGGCTGAAGTTGGTAAAAGCAGTCGTCGCGGCGCAAAACCGGACTTTGCCGCGGCACGGACCTGTCATGAGTGACGGGTTACGAAGGGTTACCAGTCATCTGACCGTTTTGCTCAGATGACAGCAGAGAGCCCGAAGCGGACGCGCAGAAATAGGTCCGTTTAGCACTTGCAGCACGACCTGGAAGTTCACGACCAGACCAGACCTGCCGGTAAGTTACATCCTGCATTTTTCTGTGCTGTTTTCGCTTTGCGGACATTCACTCATCCCGTTCCTTTTCCAGCCATCAGGGGTCAGTCCACCTGGTTGGAACCACTTGGATCCTGGTCTTTCCCCCATTTCACCGGACACTCAGGCGGTTGCGGTTTGAGCTGCGATAAACTCGCGTGGCAAGCGCATTTTCAGCCCTGAGTGCGGGTGGTTGTCGTTGTAGTCCTCGATCCAGCCTCCGATCAATCCGAGAACGGTTTTGGCATCCGGCAACGGTGTCACCTGGACGTAATCGCGCTTGAGTGTCTTTACGAAGGCCTCCGAGATTCCGTTGCTCTGCGGGCTCTGAACCGGCGTGAAGCAGGGCTTCAGACCCAGCTGGCGGGCGAAGATCTGCGTGTCCTTCGCGATGTAAGGCGAGCCGTTATCGGACAGCATCTCGATGACTGACGGGGCACGGTGACCACCAAAGCGGCGTTCCACGGCCTCGAGCATGATGTCGCGGATGTCGGAGCCGCCGATCCCGGCGTTCACTACGGCGCGCCATGCGATGATCTCGCGGTCGTGGGCATCAATGATGAACGCGCCACGGACGATGTCGCCGTTCCAGCAGGTGAACTCGAACCCGTCCGAACACCAGCGCAGGTTCGAGCGCATGACGATGACCTTGCCGTCGTGAACATGCTCGGGGCGCTCCGTGTATTTTCGAGCCAGAAGCAGGTTGTGGGCCTGCATGATCCGGTAGACCCGCTTGTGATTGACTGCCGCCATGCCCTCCGAGCGCAACTGGCGGTTCAGGATCGCCGTGATCCGCCGGTAGCCGTAGGTCGGGCGCGCCGCCACAAGCGTGGTGATCAACGGCACCAACGCCGCG
>NZ_FMZV01000034.1 GCF_900101475.1 Ruegeria marina
CAAGATCGAGCGCTGGCACCAGACCATGAAGAACCGCGTTCTGCTGGAAAACTACTTCCTGCCCGGCGAGTTGGAACGCCAGATCGGCGCCTTCGTCGACCACTACAACAACCACCGATATCACGAGAGCCTGGCAAACCTGACCCCGGCCGACGTCTACCATGGTCGCGGCGCGAAGATCCTGAAGATGAGAGAGGAGATCAAGAAACAGACAATCCGGCAACGCCGCTTGCAGCACCAAGCAGCTGCCGCTTAAACTTAAACAGAAACCGAACCAGAGCCTCCGTTACGAAACGGCCTGCGAAGTCCGAAAAACCCTGACGACGGACAGTCTTGAAATAGCGAAATGGAGATCGTTTGGTCATGACCGGACGCGACAAAACCGCCCTGCCCGCCTCAAGTCCGTTTGCTTTGACAGCACCGGAAAGGAGCCTTCGAGAGGTCGAAAAATCTCGGTTTTGAGGAACTTACCCTACCAAACCCATCGCGATCCACGGCTGCCAGATGACCAGCGCGAGCGACAGGATCATCAACCCGATGAAGGGCAGAGCCGCCATCGCCAGTTCACCGAATCTCTGCCGAAAGGCGGTCATCGCCACCATCAGGTTGAGCCCGACAGGCGGAGTCAGATAGCCGATTTCAAGGTTTAGAATCATGATTATCCCGAAGAGCACGGGATCGAACCCGAAGGCGTTGGCGGCGGGCATCAATAGAGGTGCGAGGATCAGGATGGCTTCATTCGTGGTCATTACCGCGCCCACGACCAGCAGCAGCAGATTGACCGTGATGATGAACATCAAGGGCGAAGTGAACCAGTCCCGCAGCAAGTTAACCATCTCGACCGGGACGCGGTTTTCTGTCAGCACCAGATTGAGGCTTAGCGCGACTGCAATCAGCGGGAACAGGGCCCCCACAAGGGTGATCGCCTCGATATAAACCTTGTAGAAATCCGCCGGCTTCAATTCGCGATGCACGAAGGCTTCAATGATTACGGCATATAGCAGCGCGACCGCGCCGGACTCGGTGGCTGTGAAATACCCGCTGTAGATCCCGCCCAGCAGGATGACCGGCATCAGCAGCGCCCAGATGCCTTCGCGAAACGCCGCGGCGATCTCGGAACGTTCCATGCGCGTCACCGGCATGCTGCGGTTGCTCCAGATCGCATAAATCGAGAAAATCGTGACCAGCAGCAGGCCTGGACCGACCCCGGCGAGGAACAGGTCGATGATCGACGTCTCGGTGACGATACCGTAGATGATCAGGGGAATGGAGGGCGGGATGATCATCCCGAGGGTGCCGCCGCTCATCACCGCGCCGAGGGCGAAACGGTTGGAATAGCCGGCCTCCTTCATCGCCGGATAGACGACCGATCCGATCGCCAGCATGGTCACGACCGACGAGCCGGAGATGGCCGCGAACACACCGCAGGACACGATGCAGGCCACGCCCAGACCGCCCGGCAGGTGCCCGACCAGCGAGGCCGCGACGCGGATAAGCCGCTTTGCGGTGCTGCCATGGGTCATCACGCCGCCGCACAGCAGGAACATCGGGATTGCAAGAATTAGTTCCTTGTCGAGCGACACCCACATGTCCTCGACGATGTAATCGAGCTGACCCCGACCCCAGACTAAATGGACGAAGGCCGTCACAGCCAGCAAGATGACTACCAGCGGCTGGCGGATCACCAGCAGGAACAAAATGAAGGCGACGAGAAGCAGGGCTGCGACAAGACCGGTCATTCTGCAAACTCCGGAAGTATGGGCCGACTGTCGGGCCAGATGGCGTAGCACAGGTAACGCAATCCGACCGATGCAAAGCCCAGCGGCATGACCGCCTGTATGAACCAAACCTCGATCCTGACGCCGCCCGAGGTCAGCATGCCAAGATCGCGCGAGGATTGCACGAAGAGGAAGGCAATCCATGCCGCCGCGAGGAAAAACGCCCCGGAAAAGACGTCCGAGGCCCGATCCACCAGCGGCCCCCATGCTTTTGGCACCCAGCCGAATGCGACCTTGGGTACGATCTGCGCACCCGATGCCGTCGCGATCCCCAACCCGAAAAACGCCCCGACGATCAAGCCATATACTCCAAGTTTCGAAGCCCCGCGGATTACGGCTGTTCCGGTGGGCAGATCGAAGGCTTGCAGGATCGGAATGATCACCTCGCGGGCGATCACGTCATAGACGATGATAACCGATATGAAGAGGAACGCCGCGAAGGCGATCCAGCACTCGGCCTTGTGCCAGATGGTCAGGACACGTCTGGGCCCACCCGTGATGTCTTCTGGTTGTGGTGTTTGTTGCGCCATGACAGCCTCCCCCGGGCGGACCTATTGCCATTATGCTTTGGGTGATGCGGCAAACGGCGATTTTCGGTGAGGGGCAAATCGGACAGTTAAGTGGCCGATTGGGACGAAAAGCCCTGATTGCGCGCAGCGGAGGGTGTTTTTCCGGTCCAACGCCGATAAGCGCGCCGGAAACTGGGAGTATCGTTGAAATCAAGCGCTTGGGCGATGTCGTCAATTGGCAGGTCTGACGATTGCAGGTAGTCGTTGGCCAGCGCGCAGCGGACCTCATCGAGCAATTCCCGGAATGACGTGCCCTCGGCAGCCAGTTTGCGCCGCAGCGTGCGCGAGGTCATGCACAGATCGGACGCAACGGCTTCGAGATCGGGGAAGTGTCCTGGGCGGTTGGTCAACTCGTGATACACCCGGCGCGTGGTGCCGGTGTCCCATCGCATCTGATCCAGCAGCCGGGCACAGGTCTGAGAAACCTCGGCCGCGGTGATCGGGCTGGCCAGTTGCGGTGCCCTGTCCAGAAGCGTCGCGGAATAAAGGATTTCGTTGCGCGCGCTGGCGAACTCCAGAGCGCATTGCATTGCATTGGCCATTTGCGCTGCATGTTGCGGTGGCGATCCGGTCAGCCTGACCAGTTCGGGACGACACCATGGCCCCATGACATCCCGGATGACACTGACCGTCGATGTCACATGGTAATCGCGCATCACCATCGCTTCCGCATGCGAGAAATCCAGCTCGAACAGGTTCGTGTCGCCCATAGGCAGCCAGACGACATTGCTGTCGGACAGGTACCAGCGCTGTTTGTCGGGCCCGCCGGTGAGCGGCTGGTACCTGACACCGGATTCGAACGCATCGCGCAGCGTCGGAGCGCAGAGCAGGGCATATCCAAACATCCCATAGGTGGAGGCCTTGACCCGCTGTCCCATCAGTACGCCGATCTCGGGCCGCGGATCCAGCCGTGCCATGTTGCACAGAACCATGTCGAACTGGCGGCTCGACGTTTTCAGATCGGCCACGTCAAGGTGCGCGACGGCCAGTCCCGTTCCCTCTAGAACGGCCTCATGCGCGATGCCCGTTTCGGACATGAGTTCCAAGGCAAGAATGATACGCGCGGGTGAAACCGTGCGCAGCGTCGATCCCCAATCTGTCTCTGGCGTCGAAATCATGTCCCGAGCATAAGGTGCTTTTTCGGACATGACTATCACCTGAACCGCGTCGCGGTTCTCTTTTCGTCCGAAAAAGCCCTAGAAATGTCCTCTCTGCCACTTATGAGCCAGTCGCGATCTCTGCATTGTCGAACCTGACCCGCACAGGGTACTCGATGCCGCCAAACGCAGGGTCCCGACAACGATAACCCGGCCGCGGCGGCGCGAGCGATGACACACCGTCAGGGAGGACTGACCATGCTTAACCCCAAATCCATCGCGCTGGCCGCCATATCGGCACTGGCCCTCGGCGCCCCTGCCGTTGCCGAAACCACATTGCGCCTCGCAACGGCAGCACCACAGGGCACGCCCTGGGCCAACCAGCTTGATCGGTTCGCCGCCGCCGTTGACACCGAAACCGCCGGCAAAGTGAAGATCGAGGTGTTCTACAATTCCCAGCTTGGTTCAGAGCAGGATGTTCTGGCTCAGGTCGCGCGGGGCCGGATCGACATCGGATATTTCTCGAATACCTCCGCATCGCTGCAGGTGCCTGAAGCGATTTTCCCCTCGCTTTACATGTACTTCGACGATCAGGAGGAGCGCTCCTGCATCCTCGACAACCACATGCTGGAGCCGACCCGCAACGCCTTCGGGACGCGTAGCCTCTATCTGATCGGCTTTGGTGAGGTCGGCCCAAACCATGTAGTTGGCAAAACCGGGGCTGCGACTCCCGCCGAGAACGAAGGGCGCAAGATCGGTGTTTCCGTAAGCCCGATCGCCAACAGCTTCTGGGAGACGCAGGGCATGATCCCAACCTCCGTGCCAATCGCCGAGTCGGCGTCTTCGATGCAGACCGGGATTGTCGACTACACTCTGTTCCCGATCACCTTTTACGTGGCCTCGGGCCTCAACAAGATCGCTCCGGTAATCACCTTGGCCGGCGTTCAGCAGAACTCGGCTGTCCTGTTGATGAGCGAACGTGTGCGTAACGGGCTGAGCGAAGAGCAACAAGCGGCGATTGACCGGGCCTGGGCGGTGGTGCCCGCGACGCAACTGCGCGAAGAAATCCTTGGGTTCGAAGCGAAGTTGCTGGAGGCGCACAAGGCCGGTGGCGGCACCGTCGTCGAACTGACTCCCGAACAGGAAGCCGCATGGCGCGCACCGATGGATGGCTTTTACGAAAAAGCCGTGGAACTGACCGGCGAGGCCGGTCGGGACATGTTTGAGGCACTTGAAGCGGGCCGGGCCGCCTGTGCCAAGTGATCAAAGAAACTCGGGGCGTCCGGTTGCCGGACGCCTCCTCTCTGACTCCGCAATATCCCGCAAACCAAACCAGACAGGTGACCGATGACCGGGCAATCAACCTTTGATATCATCGTGATCGGGGCCGGGATCGCGGGATCCGGTGTCGCCGCGGAACTAGCGGAGCAGGCGAAAGTCCTGATGCTCGAAATGGAGAGCCAGCCGGGCTATCACACCACGGGCCGGTCGGCGGCGGTCTACTCGCAAGCCTACGGTTCCGAACCGATCCGCGCGCTGACCCGCGCCTCCGAAACCTTCTTCAAATCGCCGCCCGAGGGCTTTTGCGACCATCCACTTCTTTCCGAGCGAAAGGCGATGCTGATTGCCAACAAGGACCAGATGACCTGGCTAGAAGGTGTCTATTCGCTGCTCAAGGATGAGGGTAGCGTGCGCATACTGAGTGCGGCGGAAGTGCGCGAGATGAACCCGCTGGTGCGCGAGGACTACGTTGCGGGGGGGCTGATCGACACTGCAAGCGCGGATATCGACGTGCACGGCTTGCATCACGGATATCTGAGGCAATTCAAGGATCGGAACGGCACATTGGTCTGCAAGGCCGAAGTCACCGCACTGACCCGTGAGAATGGCATCTGGCAGGTCGCGACATCGGCAGGCGATTTTTGCGCGCCGATCGTCGTCAACGCGGCCGGGGCGTGGGCCGATCAGCTGGGCCAAATGGCTGGCGCTGAGCCGATCCGCCTCAAACCCCTGCGCCGCACGGCGCTGATGGTCGCCGCGCCCGAGGACATGGATGTCGAGGATTTTGCAATGGCCGTGGATATCGACGAGCAGTTCTATCTCAAACCCGATGCCGGGAAGCTATTGATCTCGCCCGCGAACGAAGACTGGGACGTGCCCTCCGATGTTCAACCTGACGAGATGGATGTTGCCCTTTGTATCCACCGGATCGAGCAGGCTTTCGATCTGTCGGTGCGGCGTGTCGAGAACTCTTGGGCCGGTCTGCGTAACTTTGTCGCCGACAAGTCCCCGGTCGCTGGGTATTCGCAGGTCGTCGACAGGTTCTACTGGCTGGCGGGGCAGGGCGGATACGGCATTCAATCAGCGCCCGCGCTCAGCCGGTTCGCGGCCGCGGATGTTTTGAAACGAGACATACCTCAGGATATTCTGGATGCGGGGTTCGATCCCGAAACGGTTTCACCCGCGCGTCTGTCCCGACCGAAAACCCAGAAAGGAACCCCTCAAGTGTCAGTAGAAAAGATAGGCCCGGACTTGGCGCTGCCGGATGGAACTCCGCTGCCCTTTGCGGCCGCAACCCGCGCAGAGGGTTTCATCTTTGTTTCCGGCCAGCTGGGCGTCACTCCGGAATTCAAATGCATTGAAGGGATCGAAGCGCAGACCAAGCTCTGCATCGCGCATATCAAGCGTATCCTGAATGCAGCCGGGGCCGAGCTGACCGATGTGACCAAGGTCACCGTTTGGCTCACCGGATACGAGGAATTCGCAGCTTTCAACGAAGCTTTTGGCGAGGCCTTCGAAGGACACCTGCCTGCGCGGTCAACGGTCATATCGCCGCTGGTACTGCCCGATGCGCTGGTAGAAATAGAAGCCGTGGCCCGCGATCCGCGGAATTGACCGGCATTTGCGACCAAGGAGACCGACATGAAAGTTCTGATCGCATGCCTAGCCACGGAGTCAAACACCTTCGCGCCCTTACCGGCAGGCTGGAGTGCGTGGAAGGCCGGGCAGTACACCCGAACCGCGACGCAGGAGCCCGCGCATCTGTTTTCTGAGCCCTTGTACGAATGGCGGCGCCTGGCAGAGGCCCGCGGCTGGGAGGTCGTTGAAAGTCGGTCAGCCTTTGCCGAACCGGCAGGGATCACCACGCGACATGTCTATGAGACCATGCGCGACGAGATCCTCGCGGATCTCGAGGCCGCTCTCCCAGACATTTTTCTGATTTCCATGCATGGCGCGATGGTCGCCGACGGATATGACGATTGCGAAGGCGACATGATGGCGCGCGCGCGCGGGATACTCGGGCCGGAGCGCGTGATCGGGCTGGAGCTTGATCCGCACAACCACATGACTGCCGCGATGCTGGAGAATGCCGATCTTATCGTGAACTACAAAGAATACCCCCATATAGACGCCCCTGACCGGGCGCGCGAGTTGTTCGTGATGGCTGCCGATACGGCGGAGGGCAAGATCAGACCGGTCATGCGCACCTACGATTGCCGGATGATGGTCATGATGCGGACTTTGCAGGAACCGGCGAAATCCTTTGTTCAGGAGATGAAGGATCGCGAAGGCAAGGACGGCGTCCTGTCGCTGTCGCTCACCCATTCCTTTCCCTTCAGCGATGTGGCCGACGTGGGCATGAAGATGCTTGCCATCACGAACGGCGATCCGGATCTGGCAGAGGTGGAGGCCAATGCATTCGGCGACAGGCTATGGAACCTGCGTCATGAGTTGCTCCAGCCTTTGCCGGATATCAGCGCGGCCCTTGATGCAGTCGATGCCACGACGGAACGGCCCTATGTGCTGGCGGACATGGCTGACAATGCTGGGGCCGGCGCGCCATCGGACTCGAGCTTTTTTCTGCGCGCAGTCCTTGACCGAGGCATGAAGGATATTGCTCTGGGCATGTACTGGGACCCGGTTTTGGTAAATCTGTGCCGTGATGCCGGACTGGGCGCGCGGCTGAGAGTGCGGGTCGGTGGCAAGGTTTCGCGGGAGTCCGGTGATCCGGTGGACCTCGACGTCATCGTGCGGGGCATGAAAGAGAACATGGCGCAAAAGCTGGGCGACAGCGAATGGGCGATCGGCGACGCTGTATGGCTGGAGGCCGACGGCATCCACTTGGTGGTCAACTCGATCCGCACGCAGTGCTTTAACCCCACCCTTTTCACAGATCTTGGTATCGACATCACGAAGATGCGCGCGCTGATCATCAAGTCAATGAATCACTTCTACGCCGCTTTCGAGCCTGTCGCCGAAAAGGTCATACACGTGGCGACCCCTGGCGTGGCCAACATGGACGTCACCCGATTGCCGCTGACGAAACGCAACTTGAACTATTTTCCGCGTGTCGACGACCCGTTTTCGGCGGCGTGACAGACAGGATCGCGGAGGTCGGAAGCCGCTAGGGCCGAACAGGCCCAGTTGCGTTGATCTATCCGGTAGGTGAACGGAGGCTTGGTCCGGTGCAGAGATCAGGATGCGCGCGTTTTTTTCCTTCCGGGGCAGGTACGGCTATCGCCGGATTGCAGCGCTGCTGAGAGATGCGGGTTGGCATGTGAACGACAAGCGGGTCGAAAGGCTGCGGCGACGAGAGGGGCTGAAAGTGCCAATGAAACAACCAAAGAAGGGGCGGCTCTGGCAGAACCCTATCGGGACATTGCTCCGCAATGCCCTGCCGGGCAGTGGACGGATCGTGCGTTCGGCTGCGGCCGGAGCATCGCAACCATGTCTGGTCTTACGACTTCGTGCATTGCCGGACTGATGATGGAAATCCCCTCGCGCCGACACAGCGCAGAGATGCTCTCTTCACCCCGCAGACCCGCCAGGACGATCCTGATTTTCTCCTCGGCAGAGTAATGTTTGCGGGTCTTGCGCTTGATACCCCTGACTAACTTGTCAGCGGCGTCCTTCGATGTTCCGGATTTCTTGTCCATCTTCGCTCCATAATGGCTTCGATGAACCAGAAATCCTCCGTCGCTCAAACCTCTAAATCTGTCCGGTAGGTGCTGACGTCAGACAAACCGTGACTTGCCGAACATCTTGCGATGTTCCGCAGGAGTCAGTCCGGTCCTGCGCTTGAATAACTTCCTGATCGACGGCGTATCAACATAATCTACTGTCTCTCCAACATCTGCTATCGGTATGCACCTGTCCTACCGGAACTGCTGGAGCAGATCCCGCCGGATCAGAAGATCAATAGCGTCACCGCCGACGGTGCCTACGACACCCGAAAGTGCCACGAAGCAATTGCCGCTCGAAACGCCGCCGCTGTCATACCGCCCCGAAAAAACGCCAAGCCATGGAAACCGACGAGCCCGGGCGCCGTCGCACGCAACGAAGCTCGGCGAGCCTCAAGGTACCTGGGTCGCGCTATCTGGCGACGATGGAGCGGTTATCACCGCAGGAGTCGTGTCGAGTCCAAGATGAACTGCATCAAGCTGCTTGGTCAGTCATTGATGGCTCGAGACTTCGATCGCCAGGTCGCGGAATTGCAGGTCCGCATCGCCGTGCTGAACGGCTACACCGCGCTTGGCATACCCGTCACCGTACCCGTAGAGTAAATCCGTCCGGGGAAAGCGGAAGTCCGCCCCTTGGCTGATTTATGCAACAACGCCCTTCGTAGTCTACCGCCCGCCAAAGGTAGTGTGTTTCACCGTTGATCTTCACGAACATCTCGTCCAGATGCCAACACCATCGGCTCGATTTCATCCCTACGACACGTCGCTTCCTGATCTCGTTGGCGAACATCGGCCCGAACCTGTGCCACCAAAACCGAACAGCTTCGTGGCTCACGTCGATGCCGCGTTCATGAAGAAGATCTTCCACGTCCCGCAGCGAAAGTGGAAACCTGATGTACAGCTTCGCCGCCAAGCGGATGATTTCGGGGCAGGTCTTGAAATAGCGAAATGGCGATCGTTTGGTCGTGGCCGGACGCGACAAACCTGCCTTCCCCGCCTCAACCGGATTCCTTCTGACACCGCCCCCGGCCTCAACAGGAGGCTTTCTGACACAGCCTCCTTCCGACAAGACCTTTATTCCTTTTCCAAAAGCATCCTGTCTCGAATTAATGCGATATCGCCCGGCTCCAGCCCGATATCCTTCAGGTAACCCTTAATCGAGCCGTGCCGCCGCTCGATATGGTCCAGCATCGCCGCCATGGTTGGAGGCGCGCAGGCTAGGAACCGGGCATGCGCCTCGGCATCACCACCACTCTGGCGCGTCCGCTCCAGCAACTCCTCGACCAGCGCCGCGATGAACTCCCCGGTCAGCGCGTAGTCGGCCAGGATGGTCTCGCGTTCCACACCTGCCGTACCCAAGAGCAGCGCCGCGATGATCCCGGTCCGGTCCTTCCCGGCGGTGCAGTGAAACAGCACCGCCCCTTTCGGAGCCATTGCGATCCGCATCAAAACTGCGCGCACCGCCTCGCCCCGTTCGATCAGCGCTGTCAAGTAGAACGGCACCAACGGATCGTCGTGATCGCCCGCCCGAATGCGCTGCATGGTCGGCGCCAGGTCGTCATAGACCGGCTGGTGATGGAACAGCACATCCGGGTGTCCCCGATAGGGGTTCGGCTCCTCCTCCAATTCCACCGTCGACCTAAGGTCGATGACCGAGGTCAACCCCTCACCCCCCAGCGCATCCAGCCCTTCGGGCGTGATCCGGTGCAGCCCGTCGCCGCGCAACACCCGCCGCCAACGTGTCAGCTTGCCATCGGCCGTCGGATACCCGCCCAAATCGCGCAGGTTCTGCACGCCGGGAAGGATCAGATGCCGCTTGGGGTTCTTGATCATCGTCATCGAAACGCGCGCAACCGCGCCTCTTCCAGCACCGCCAGCTCGCGGCGCTCCGGCGACAGCGGCACAAAGGCCACAGACAGCCCGTGCGGCCGCAGGATACACAGGCCCATGCTGGTGCCCTCGACAATGCGCATGTCGCGCTGCTCCAGGATGTCGACGGTCGAATTCAGCCCCATGCAGGTCACCACCGGCACCCCCAGCCAGTGATGCACCTGGTCCAGATGCACATGCCCCGACAGCACCCCGACCACGCCCCGGCCCGTCAGGGTCTCGCCCAACCGGCGCGAGCTTTCGCGGTCGAGACTGGCCCAGGGCAGCGTGCGTTCGTCCATATGCGGCGGATGATGCGCGACCACCAGCTTGGGCAGGTCCGGCACCCGGTGCAGCGCGGCGTCGAGAAAGGCCAATTGCCCCTCGTCGATCTGCCCGGCCACCCGCCCCGGCACCAGCGTATCCAGCGTAATCACATGCAGGCCGGACACGACCCGGTCGTGAAAATACGGTCCATCGCCGGTGCCGGTCCCGAACACCTGTGCAAACGCTGCCCGCTTGTCGTGATTGCCCAGCGCCAGAACCAGCGGCGGCACCAGATCGGCCAGGATCTCTCTGAGCAACTCATAAGACGGCACCGCGCCCGTATTGGTCAGATCACCGCTGGCCACCACCAGGTCGGGCACCGGGTTCATCGCGTTGATCAGGCCCACCACATGCCGCAGCATGCCCACCGTATCGGTCCGCAACGAAGGGTCGCCCACATCGGGATGAGAGACATGAAGATCTGTCAGATGAACGATACGTGTCATAAAAGTCCGCCAGCCTGCAAAAGCGATTTCGTGTACTCGGTCCCAGGGCTGCGCATGATCTGCGCCACCGCACCCTGCTCCACCGTCTTGCCGTGTTCCAGCACAAGAACGTGGTCACAGATGCTGCTCACGACCGCCAGATCGTGACTGATGAAAAGAATGGCAAGCCCCAACTCATCCTGCAAGTCCATGAGCAGGTTAAGGATCTGCGCCTGCACCGACATGTCCAGCGCCGAGACCGCCTCGTCCGCCACCAACAGCGCGGGCCGGGTGACGATGGCGCGCGCAATGGCGACACGCTGGCGCTGCCCGCCCGAGAATTCATGCGGGTATTTCGCCGCATCCGCCGGGCGCAGGCCGACATGGTCCAGCGCCTCGGCCACCTTGCCGCGCTCCTCCGCCCCGGCGGCGCGCAGCGGCTCGGCGATGGACCAGCCCACGGTACGGCGCGGGTCCAGACTGCCATAAGGGTCCTGGAACACCATCTGGAACCGGGGCCGCAACCGGCGCAGCGCGGATGGCGGCAAGGCCGCCAGATCCTGCCCGTCGAACAGGATACGGCCCGCGTCCGGGCGCTCGAACCCCATCACCATGCGCGCCAGCGTCGACTTGCCCGACCCGGATTCCCCCACCACGCCGAGCGTCCGCCCCGCCTCCAGCGTAAAACTGGCGGCATCAACCGCCGTCAGCACCGGTGGCGGCGACCAGAGCGCCTGCCGGGGCAGGCGATAGCGCCGCGTCACCTCCTCGACCGACAGCAGGGTCATGCGCCCTCCTCCGCCCGGTGACAGATCATGTTGCCCTGCCGTGGTGGCCGCGCGCCGTTGCAGACCTTCAACTCGACCGGGCAGCGGCCGGCGAACCGGCAGCCTGGCGCCAGCTCGGCCAGGGGCGGCACGCTGCCGGGAATCGTCGGCAGGCGCCCGCGCCGCCCGCCTGTCGCGCGCATGTTGCCGGAGCTCGGCCGCGCCGACAGCAGCCCCCGCGTATAGGGGTGCCGGGGCTGCGCCAGCACCTCATCCGTCGCCCCCCGCTCGACGATATCGCCGCCATACATGACCATCACCCGCTCCGTCGCCCGCGCTACGGCGGCCAGGTCATGCGAGATGAACACCAGCCCCATGGTGCGCCGCGCGGCCAGCCCGACCAGCAGCTGCGTCACCCGCAGCGCCACGTTGGCATCCAGTGCCGTGGTCGGCTCGTCGGCGATCAGAACCCCCGGATCACAGGCCAGCGCCAACGCGATCAGTACCCGTTGCCGCTGCCCGCCCGAGATCTCGTGCGGGAACTGGCGCAGTCGTGCCTCGGGATCGGGAATGCCCACTTCTCGGAACAGCTCCAGCGCCCGGGCGCGGGCCGCGTCGCGGCCCAGTCCCAGATGCACCATCATCGGCTCCATCACGGTCTCGCCCACCCGCTTGATCGGGTTCAGCGCCGCCATCGGCTCCTGAAAGATCATCGCGACCCGCCGGGCGCGCAGCCGCTGCCAGGTCACTTCGCCCGCGCCCACCATCTGGATCCCGTCGATCATCAGGCTGCCACTCACATGGCCCGCATCCGGCACCATCCCCATCAGCGCCAGCCCCAGCATGGTCTTGCCGCATCCCGATTCGCCCACAATGCCGATGCGGTCGCCCGGCGCGATGACAAACGACGCTTCGCGCACCGCCTGCCCGGCCCCCATATCCACTGTCAGCGCCGCTGCCTCGATCATCGCTGCCGTACCAGTCTAGGGTCGGTGATGTCGCGCAGCCCATCCCCCAACAGGCTGAACCCCAGCACCGCCGTGACGATGCATACCCCCGGATAGATCGCCAGTTGCGGCGCCAGATACATCAGCGTCTGCGCCTCGGACAGCATCCGCCCCCAGGACGGCGCCGGGGGCTGCGCTCCCAGACCCAGATAGCTCAGCGCCGCCTCGGCCAGGATCGCGATGGCAAACTCGATGGTGGCCTGCACAATGATCGGCGCCGCGATATTGGGCAGCACATGATCGCGCGAGATCGACACCCGCCCCATCCCGGCAGCCCGCGCGGCATAGACGTATTCGCGGGTCCAGATCTGGTTGGCCGAGGCCCGCGTCACCCGCGCAAAAACGGGTATGTTGATAAAGGCGATGGCAATGATCGCCACAGGCAGCGACGGGCCGAACACCGCCGCCAACATGATCGCAAGCAAGAGCGCCGGAAAGGCGAAACCGATATCGGCGATTCGCATGATCACATCCTCGACCACGCCACCCATGGCCGAGGCGACAAGCCCCAGCGCAACCCCGATCACCCCACCCAGACAGACCGAGATCAGCGCCACAGCCACCGAATTGCGGGCCGCCACCATCAACTGCGAGAACACATCCCGCCCCAGCTGATCGGTGCCCAGCCAGTGCAGCTCGGACGGGGCCGCGAACTTGCCCCGGATGTTAAGCAGCGTGTGGTCATGCGGCGTCCAGACCAGCGACAGCGCGGCGGTTCCCGCCACCAGCGCCACCAGCACCGCGCCGATGAGCAGATTTGGCGGCAGTTTCCTCATGAGCGCGTCTTCAGCCTCGGGTCGATCGCCAGATACAGCAGATCGACGATGAAATTCGCGGTCACCACGATGGCGGCAAACAGCATGACCAGCGCCTGCACCGTCGGCAGGTCGCGATTGGCGATGGACTGAAAGATCAGCCGCCCCAACCCGGGCAGGTAGAACACGTTCTCGATCACAATGGTCCCGGTCACAAGTGCTGCGAATTGCAGACCCACGATGGTCACAATCGGGATCAGCGCATTGGGCAGCACATGCCGCCACAGGACCCTCCGCCGCGAAAACCCCATCGCCCGCGCGGTGCGGATGTAATCCAGCCGCATCACCTCCAGCGCCGAGGATCGCGTCACCCGCGCCAGCACCGCCGACTGCACCAGCGCCAGCGCCACCGTCGGCAGGATCAGCGACCGGACCGCCGCCGCAGGTTCCGACCAGCCCGGAAACCCACCGGGCGGCAGCCAGCGCAGCTTGACCGCGAACAGCAAAACCAAAAGGATCGACAGCCAGAACGCCGGCACCGCGATACCCAGCTGGCTCAGGAACATGACACCCCAGTCCCCCGCCCTCCCATGGTTGGCGGCGGCAGCAACGCCCAGCGCAACCGCCAGGATCACGGTCACCACCATGCCCGAGATCGCCAGCGACACCGTCAGCGGCAGCCGCTCGGCGATCAGCTCGGACACCGGCACGCGAAACGACTGGCTGATGCCGAAATCACCCTGCACCGCCCCCGCGATCCAGGCCAGATAGCGGCTCAGCACAGGCTCGTTCAGCCCCAGCTCCTCGCGCAGCGCGGCCAATGCGTCCTCGGTCGCATCCAGCCCCAGGATCGACAGCGCCGGATCACCCGGCAGGATGTTCATCACCGCGAAAACCACCACTGACACGGCCAGCAGGGTCAAAACGAAACTGATCGTGCGGCGGAAAAGGAAGTACCCCATCAGTCGGCAGCAGCGCGCCGGCCCACCCGGCGCGCCGCCTTTCCGGTCAGTTCACGGACACACCCGCCAGTGGCTGGAACAGCACAGCGCGTGAATCCCAGAACCCCTCGACCCCGGTCTTGTAGACCCCAAGCTGCGGCAGCTGGAACAGGAACCCGTGCACCGCCTGATCGGCCAGATACTTCTGCGCCTCGGCCAGCAGCGCATTGCGCGCCGCGTCATCGGCCTCGGCGCTGATCCGGTTCCACAGGTCGGTGTAGCCGGCATCGTCATAGCCATAGAAATACTTCGGCCCGCGCGCAAAATTGCCCATGTCATTGGGCGAGGTATGGGCGATGATCGTCATGTCATAATTGAGCTTCTTGTAGATCTCGTCGATCCAGAACCCCCATTCGACATTCTCCACCTTGGCGTCGATCCCGGCCTCGGCCAGCTGCGCCTGGATGATCTCGGCCGAGCGCGTGGCATAGGGAAACGGCGGCACCCGCAAGGTCATGGTCGTCCCGGCAACCCCCGCCTCTTCGAACAGCGCCTTGGCCTTGGCGGTGTCATGCGGATAGGTGCCGGTCAGATCGACATAGGCGGGCCCGTGCGGCGGATAGAAACTGCCGATCGGCACCGCCTGCCCGTACATCGCCCCGTCGATGATCTCGCCCCGGTCGATGGCATGGCTCACCGCCTGCCGCACCCGGATATCGTTGAACGGCGCCTTGGAATTGTTCATCGCGAGGATCACCTCGCCCTCGGTCGATCCGGTCACCACCTTGAACCGCGGATCGGCCTCGAACTGCGGCAACAGCTCGGGCGCCGGAAATCCGGGAAACGCGTCGATTTCCCCGGCCAAGAGCGCGGCCGAGGCCGCCGCCGCATCCGAGATGAACTTGAACTCTACCCGTTCCAGCGCCACCGAACCCGCATCGCGGTGATCGGGGTTCTTGACCAGCACCAGCTTGTCGCCCCGCGTCCAGCTGTCGTATTTGAACGGCCCGGTGCCGACCGGGTTTGCGTTGTTGGCCTCAACCGACTCGGGCGCCACGATAGACACGTCACCCTGCGCCATGTTGAACAGGAAAAACGCGTCCTTCTGCTTCAGCTTGATCTCGACCGTGCCCGCATCGACAACCGTCACGCTTTCAATCGGCTTGAACAGACCTTTCGACGGGTTGACCGAATCCTCCGCCATCGCCCGGTCGAAACTGAATTTGACGTCCTCGGCATCGAACCCGGTGCCGTCATGGAACGTGGCCCCATCCACCAGGTCAAAGGTATAGGTCAGCCCGTCCTCGGATACGGTCCAGCTTTCCGCCAGTTGTGGCAGCACCTCGCCCGCCTCGTTCACGGTGGTGAGCGATTCGAACAGGTTCTGCGTCAGCATCCCGTCGATCGACGCAGTCGCATCCGCCGTTGGGTCAAGCGAGGTCGGCTCCTGCTGCAATCCGATGACAATCGTGGTTCCTGCCCGGCTGCCTGTTGGCGACAGCGCTGCGCACAGCGCAAGCGCAGCGATGGCCACGCTGGATCTTACAAGTTTGGATGACATGGGTGTCCTCCCCTTTCCCGTTGTTTGCGAACACATTCTGCAAAATTTTCTTTTCTTTCTTGAAGGCTGCATGAGTGACTGTGTCAGCGTCAACTTTTTTCAGCGGACGGCTTAGTTGGGAGCCGTCATTTGTGTGCGAATTTGGACTGGTGTATCGACCCAGCGCGATCCGGTCGGCGCGGGTGTCCCAGTCGGGCTCGCGGTATCCGTTTCGCTGGACCTCGCGCAAGGGCAAGCGCGTGCCCTTCGTCGTGCCAGTCCGCACCTCAACCTCGGCCTCCATGATCCGTTCGACCGCAAATGCCAGCATCTCGCGCATGGGTACTGCCAGCCCAATGCGAACTCGTCTCTCCAAGGGCAGTACGGTTGTCCCTTATACTGCGCCAAGCTGAACCGCGCCGCCGCTCTCTCCGAGTGGCGCGGTCTTTGTGCGGCATAAAAGTCAATCATACCGCCCTTGCGTAGACTGGTTCAAATTCGTCTGGCAGATCCGTAGCGCGGGATAATTCTGCGAAATGATCTCACATTCAATGAACTGTTTGTGATTGGTCCACCCCGACCAGGCGGGCCTAGCCCGGGTCTGCCCCAAGTCAAGGTGTTCTTCTTCCTGAAGCTTGCTGATCCAGAACGGGTACCCGGGCGTACAGGGTGTATTAACCGCAACCTATTGCGGCCGACACATGCTTGACGCCCACATGGGCGAAATTCGAGGAGAAACACCCATGGCAACCTTCGTGGAAATCGCGACCAGCGACCCGGACAGCCGTTTTGATATGTTGGTGAACGCCGCAACGTTCGTGGATGCGCAAATCCCCGGCTCCAACATCGTGGCGACCCTTTCCGACCCGGCACAGAACCTGACCCTGTTTGCACCCACGGATGCCGCTTTCGGGCTATTGGCGACCGATCTGGGCTTCACGGGCGATGCAACCGATGAGACTGGTGTTACCAACTTCCTGGTGGGGCTCGGGGCCGAAACGCTGCGCAATGTCCTGCTTTATCACGTGGCCGGGACACCTCTGACGGCAGCACAAATCGGCACGTCCGGTTCGGTCACCCCGCTTGCAGGGCCGGCCATCACAGCCGATCTGCCCACGCTGGTCGATGCCGAGCCGGACGTGATCGATCCGTCTGTCGCTGCCGCCGACATCGCAGCTGACAATGGTATACTGCACATCATCGACCGTGTGTTGCTGCCGACCAATCTTCCCGGCAACGACGCCCCCACCCTCGCCGGGCTCGTGGCGGCCAGCGGCTCGGGCTTTGACAGCAACAACGCCGATTTTGACTTGCTGCTTCAGGCGGTCACGACGGCAAGCCTCGCAGGCGCGCTCGACGACCCGAACGCAGACCTGACGGTTTTTGCCCCGACCGATGCCGCCTTTGTTGGTACAGCGCAGGCACTGGGCTTTTCAGGTACGGATGAGGCGGGCGCCTTCACCTTCCTGGTGGAAGCCCTGACCCTGCTGGGCGGCGGAGACCCGATCCCGATCCTGACGCAGATCCTGACGTATCACGTGGCGGGCGAGTCGCTGCAGGCCAGCCAGGTCCTCGCGGCCGGAAGCATTGAAACGCTACAGGGAGGCACGCTGACGTTGAACGGGGCCTCCATCGTCGACGCTGATCCCGACCTGCCGGATCCGTCGCTGATCCAGACAGACATCCAGGCCAGCAATGGCGTGGCGCATGTGATTGATGGCGTCCTGCTGCCAGTCGATATATTGGCGAGCGACGGTAGCAATGACGTCGACTTCACAATTGACGGGGATATGGCAACGGCTGCGTTTCTTGGCGCGGACAACGATTTCTTCGATGGAAATGGCGGTGCCGACACGATCGGTGGCGGGGCGGGCAACGATGTTCTGTTCGGTGGCGCCGACGATGACCAGGTCTTCGGCGCGGACGGTGACGATATCGTCAACGGCAACGAAGGCGCAGACATTGTCGGTGGCGGTGCCGGCCATGATACGGTGCGCGGCGAGGCGGGAGACGACAATGCCTTTGGCGGCCTCGGTGACGACCTCGTCGTGGGCGGCGCCGGGAATGACGTGGTAACAGGCGCTGCGGGCAATGATGTTCTGGTCGGCAACGAGGGCAACGATACGATCTATGCCGGGGCGGGCAACGACCAGATCTTTGCCGGGGCGGGCGACGATGTCGTGTTCTTCGGTCGCGGCGACGTCGACAGCGCCTATGGCGGCACTGGGGCGGATGTCTTCCAGTTCCATGCGCAAGATGGTTTTGCCCGGATCGAGGACTTCGAGAATGGCATCGACAGGATCGATGTGAGCGCCTTCGGCTTCAGCGGCTTCGCCGACATCCAGGACAATGTATTCGGAAATTCCGACCGGGCCTTCGTGGACCTGGGCGGTGCGTCGTTCACGCTTGTAGGCTTCGACGTCGCCAACCTGGGTCAGGAAGACTTCATATTCTGATGCAAATGTGACAGCGAAACGCCCTGCAACGCGGGGCGTTTCTTCTGGCGGCGGTCCCGTTTCATACAGGTGCGGCGACCACGGAGCGAAGAATGAACCCGGCCCGGATATCCTCCGCCGGAGATCGTGGCTCTGCTGGATCGGGAACTCCCTGATCCTTATTGCTAAATCACCTACGGGGCTGCCGGAAACAACGGCCCGGCGCCCCAAAGTCTACAAAGTTGGTTGTGAGCTCCCGCAACCAGTGTCTCAGAACGGCCCAAAGCAACCGCTTCCGAGGCCGTTTTTTCTTGCCCCAACGCAAGCAAACCGGCCAGCTCGCCGACCAATTCGATCATCAAGCCGCTGCCGTTCGGG
>NZ_FMZV01000013.1 GCF_900101475.1 Ruegeria marina
CTGGCGGAGATTGTCAATTTGTCGCCGACGCCTTGTCTGGCCCGCCTTGCAAGATTGAAGGCCGGGGGTTTCATACGCGGCTATCATGCGGATATCGCGCTTGATCGCGTGTGCGATTTCACCCAGGTCGTCGTGACGGTTTCGCTGACACATCACCGCAAGTCTGATTTCGACCGCTTCGAGGGCCATATTCGGGCGCTGGACGAGGTCACGGAATGCATCGCCACCGGCGGCGGCATGGATTATGTCCTCCAGGTATTCACCCCGAACCTGGCGGTTTTTCAGGAGTTGATGGAAACCCTGCTTGCGGCCGAACTTGGGATTGACCGCTACATGACCTACATCGTGACGCGCCATGTCAAATCCGCCCAGCCGAATCTTGCCCGATTGGCGGCCAAATCCGGCAAATGACGAAACCCGTCTGAAAAGTCTGCCGGCCTGTCGGACATCAGTCCGTTTGGTCTCTCCAAGGCCTGTTTTCAGTCCACGCCCGGCCCGTCTGTGCGAGTAATTCTCACCCAGTTCAAAACAGTCCGCGGCTGACCGGCCCGGCGGTGCAAAGGGTGAAAGAAATGATGAAATCAGACGGCTTCGGGTTCGGCACACAGATCCGCAAATCTCCCTATTTCGACGCCACCGTGCGCTGGGGTGCCAAGGGGTTCTCGGTTTACAATCACATGTACATCCCGCGCGATTTCGGCGATCCGGAACAGAACTTCTGGAACCTCGTGAACGACGCGATCCTGTGCGACGTGGCGGTGGAGCGCCAGGTGGAGATCACCGGGCCCGACGCCGCGAAGTTCGTGCAGATGCTCACCCCGCGTGATCTTTCGAAAATGGCCGTGGGCCAGTGCAAGTACATCCTGATCACCAATGCCGACGGCGGCATCCTGAACGACCCGATCCTGCTGCGGCTGGCGGAAAACCACTTCTGGATCTCGCTGGCCGACAGCGACATCCTGCTCTGGGCGCAGGGTGTGGCGGTGCATTCGGGCATGGATGTGCAGATTGGCGAACCCGATGTCTCGCCCCTGCAGTTGCAGGGTCCGAAATCGGGCGAGATCATGCGTGCGCTGTTCGGCGAAAGCATCATGGATCTGAAATACTACTGGCTGCGCGCGGTCGAACTGGACGGCATTCCGCTGATCGTGTCGCGCACCGGCTGGTCGAGCGAGCTGGGCTACGAGCTCTACCTGCAGGACGGATCGCGCGGCGACGAGCTGTGGGAAAAGATCATGGCGGCGGGCAAGCCGTTCAACCTGCAGCCGGGCCATACTTCGTCGATCCGCCGGATCGAGGGCGGCATGCTGTCCTACCATGCCGATGCCGATATCAACACCAACCCGTTCGAACTGGGCTTTGACCGGCTGATCAACCTGGACATGGAAGCCGACTTCATCGGCAAGGCCGCGCTGCGCCGCATCAAGGAACAGGGTGTCAGCCGCAAGCAGGTGGGCCTGGTCATCGGCGGCGAGCCGCTGAAGGGGCCGAACACCACGTTCTGGGCGATCAACCGGAATGGCGAACCGGTGGGCAAGGTCACATCCGCGATCTATTCGCCGCGCCTGGAGCAGAACATCGCCCTGGCGATGGTTTCTGTCGACAACGCAGGGATCGGCACCGAACTGGAAGTCGTCACCGCGTCCGGACCGGTCCGCGCCACGGTTGTGGAAGTCCCCTTCTACGACCCCAAGAAATCGCTGGCCGTGGCCTGAGCGGAAAACGGGAGACACGCGAGATGTCTGACCTTTCCATCCAGTTGCACTGGCACCGCACCACGCCCGAGTTGAAGCCGGGCGCCTATTCGGCCGAGCACATGGTGCAGTACAACAGCAGCTTCGATGTCATGGCTGATGCCGCCCCGGATTGGGGCGGCGATCCGGCCAACACCAATCCCGAGCAGGCGCTGGCCGCGGCCCTGTCGAGCTGCCACATGATGACCTTCCTGGCGCTGGCGGCCAAGGCCGGATGGCCGGTCGCCAGCTATCACGATCACGCGGTCGCCCACCTGGGCAAGAACCCTCGGGGGCAAATGTCGGTGACACGCATTGACCTGCACCCGGTGGTCCGCTTCGACACCGGCTTTCAGGTCGGCGACGAGGAAATGGACCAGATGCAGGACCGCGCGCATCGCTACTGCTTCATCGCCAACACGCTCGCCGACAGTGTCGACGTCAACATCCTGTAACCCCGTCCAAGGAACGCCACCAATGCAAGCCGACGATATCCTTCTGCACGATCTGGATGACAAGGGCATCCTGCGCCTGACCCTGAATGACGGCGCCCGGCGCAATCCCCTGTCCGAGGCGATGCTGACCCGGCTTGGCACGGCCTTCGCCGAGGCCGGGGCCGATCCGGCGGTGCGCGTCATCATCCTGGCCGCGAACGGACCCGCCTTCAGCGCCGGTCACGACCTCAAGGAAATGACCGCCGGCCGGGCCGGTCCCGACCGCGGGCGGGCCTATTTCACCAGGATCCTGGGGATGTGCTCGGACACGATGCAGGCGATCATCACCTGCCCCAAACCGGTGATTGCCGAGGTCGCGGGGATTGCCACGGCGGCGGGCTGCCAGCTGGTCGCCAGCTGCGATCTGGCGGTTGCGGCGGATACCGCGCAGTTCAGCACGCCGGGCGTGCATATCGGCCTGTTCTGTTCGACCCCGATGGTCGCCCTGTCCCGCAATGTCGGCAACAAGCACGCGATGGAGATGCTGCTGATCGGCGACATGACGCCCGCTGCCCGCGCTGCCGAGATCGGTCTGGTCAACCGGGTGGTATCGCCCGAGGCGCTGCGCGGAACCACCCTGGAAATCGCCGGGAAAATCGCGGCCAAGTCCAGCATGACGCTCGCCACCGGCAAGCGCGCCTTCTATGCGCAGCGCGAGATGACCCTGGGCGAGGCTTACGATTACGCCACCCGCGTCATGGTCGAGAACATGCTGGCCCGCGACGCCGAAGAAGGTATCGGCGCCTTCATCGAAAAACGCAGCCCCCAATGGCAGGATGCCTGAACATGGCCAATCCTTATAACACCGGTCTCGACCGCAACCCGGCAAACTACCAGCCGCTGACGCCACTGACGTTCCTCGAACGGGCTGCCAGCGTCTTTCCCGATCATGTCGCCATCGTGCATGGTGCCTTGCGGCGCAGCTATGCCGAGTTCTACGCCCGTTCGCGGCGGCTGGCCTCGGCCCTGGCCGGGCAAGGGATCGGGCGCGGCGATACGGTGTCGGCGCTTCTGCCCAACACACCGGCCATGCTGGAATGCCATTATGGCGTGCCGATGTGCGGTGCCGTGCTGCACTCGATCAACACTCGGCTCGATGCGGCCATCATCGCGTTCCAGCTGGATCACGCGATGTCGAAAGTGGTGATCGTGGACAGCGAATTCATGCCGCTTATGCAGGAGGCGCTGGCCCTGGCCGAGGTGTCCCCGCTGGTGATCCAGTGTGACGACCCCGAATATGACGGTGCGCGCGTCGAGGTCGAAGCAGGGGATTACGAGGCTTTTCTGTCCGGCGGCGACCCCGACTATGCCTGGCTGATGCCGCAGGACGAATGGGACGCGATCTCGATCAACTACACCTCGGGCACCACGGGCGATCCCAAGGGCGTGGTCTCGCATCACCGCGGCGCCTATCTGCTGGCGCAAGGCAATGCGTTGACCACCTCGATGCGCAAACACGCGGTCTATCTGTGGACCCTGCCGATGTTCCATTGCAACGGCTGGTGTTTCCCCTGGACCCTGTCGGCGATCATCGGCACCCATGTCTGCCTGCGGCAGGTGCGGGCCGCGCCGATCTGGAACGCACTCGCGGACGAGGGTGTCACCCATCTGTGCGGCGCGCCGATCGTGATGTCGCTGATGATCTCGGCGCCGGAGGCGGAAAAGCGCCAGCTCGACCGGACCGTGCAGTTCTTTACCGCCGCCGCCCCGCCGCCCGAAAAGCTGCTGGCCGACATGAAAGAAGCCGGCTTCGACGTGACACATCTTTACGGCTTGACCGAAACTTACGGCCCGGCAGTGGTCAATGACTGGCACGAAACCTGGTCCGACCTGCCCAAGCCCGAACAGGCGGCGCTCAAGGCGCGCCAGGGTGTGCGCTACCTGCCGCTGGAAGGGCTCGACGTGCTCGATCCCGAAACCATGCTGCCGGTGCCGCGCGATGGCCGGACCATGGGCGAGGTGATGTTCCGCGGCAACGTGGTGATGAAGGGCTATTTCCGAAACCCCGAAGCCACCGGGAAAGCCTTTGCCGGCGGCTGGTTCCATTCGGGTGATCTGGGTGTCATGCATCCAGACGGCTATATCCAGCTCAAGGACAGATCGAAGGACATCATCATCTCGGGCGGGGAGAATATCTCGTCGATCGAGGTCGAAGAGGCGCTCTATCGCCATCCGGCCGTCGCCGTCGTGGCTGTCGTCGCCATGCCCCACGAAAAATGGGGCGAAACGCCCTGCGCCTTCGTCGAACTGGCCGAGGGGCAGCAGGCCGATACCGAAGCCTTGCGCGCCTGGTGCCGCGAACAGCTTGCTCCCTACAAGGTTCCGGGCAGATTCGTGTTCACCGCAATACCCAGAACCTCGACAGGAAAGATCCAGAAATTTACCCTGCGCGAGCAGGCACGGGAAATCGCCTCCTGATCGGGGGAGCAGCACTCCAGCCAATGGAGTGCACTGCATTCTAGACAGCCGTTCTGGATGACCAGGAAACTTTTGGGGGAAACCCCGCATCGCCAATGCACCGTGGCGCTCAACGCTTTCGGACATTGGCGATGATGCATTTTCAGGTATTCCCGGATCGCGTCAAGCAGGCCAAGAACCTTGGCCCGCATGCAAATCAGGCGAGCGCGCGTTGGTTGTCCGGGTCAATGGGATCTAGATCCCTTCCCTGCTTTCGGCCACGACCACCTCTGTATTCCAACCCCGACAGGCGGCCAGCAACTGCGGTGACAATTTCCTGTCCGTAAAAAGAACATCGACATCTGCAAGAGACGCGATCTTCGCAGGCGCGCTCCTTGAGAATTTCGTGTGGTCTGCGACCAGGAAGACCTTTCGGGACTGCCGGATAATGGCGCGGCTCACGCTCACCTCCTGGACGTCGAAATCCAACATGTCTCCGTCCTGATCGAGCGCGGAACAGCTGATGACGGCCAAGTCGAACTTGAATTGCAGGATCGAGTTTTCAGCAATGGTTCCGATGAGGCCGCCATCCGTGCGGCGGAGATGTCCTCCGGTCACGATGATCTGACAATCCTGGTTCTGAACAAGGATGTTCGCCACGTTCATATTGTTCGTCACCAGCATCAAGCCCTTGTGCTGGATCAGTTCCTGCGCCACGGCCTCGGTCGACGTACCGATATTCAGGAACAGGGAAATATTGTTGGGAATACGCGCGGCGCACACGCCTGCCATCCTGGTCTTGGCTTCCTGATTCAGCCAACGGCGCTCTTCGTAGCCGATATTTGTCGTGCCAGAGGGCAGAACGGCGCCGCCATGGACGCGCTCAAGCTTTCCGGCATCCGCCAGATCCTTCAGGTCGCGTCGTATCGTTTGCAGGGTGACTCCGAAATGATCCGCGAGACCTTCGACGGTAACCTTGCCGTCGGTGCGCGCGATTTCCAGAATTTCGGGGTGGCGGAATGTTTGAGACATGGTTGGTTTTTCGAATCCCCGGTTCGATGGGTGCCTGTACGCGGTCTGGACCGACTTTTGCCAGAAACGAACATTTTAGCAAATCAATTTTCGTAAAAGCACACAATTTCCAGTGTGATAGGGCCGAAAATTGACAAATAACCATCTGATATAACTGTATTAATCAAAAATCGAACAAAACCGAACAAAAGTGCTTGCCTAACGCTGCGTCGCTTGTCAAAAATAGAACATAAACGCGCCTTGGAGGAGATTCGCGTGAAACATTCCAGACAAACTGGGGCACTGGACCTATTCATCATCGGCGGCGGCATCAACGGGTGCGGCATAGCTCGGGATGCGGCGGGGCGTGGGCTCTCTGTCGGTCTGGCTGAGATGAACGATCTGGCCTCGGCCACATCCTCTGCGTCCACGAAACTCTTCCATGGCGGATTGCGGTATCTCGAGTATTTCGAATTCCGTTTGGTGCGCGAGGCGCTGATCGAGCGTGAGACGCTGTTGAAGGCGATGCCGCACATCAGTTGGCCGATGAGGTTTGTGCTTCCTTATCATGTAGATATGCGCTTTGAATCGGACACGCCGACGTCCAAGCTGCTTGGCCTTTTCATGCCCTGGATGAAGGGACGGCGCCCCGCTTGGCTGATCCGGCTGGGACTGTTCATGTACGATCACCTGGGGGGGCGCAAAATCCTTCCGGGGACGAATACGCTTGACCTGACTGGGACAAAGGAAGGTGCGCCGCTGCAGGAGCGCTTTGCCAGGGCTTATGAATATTCCGACTGCTGGGTCGAGGATTCCCGCCTAGTGGTGCTCAATGCCCGCGATGCCGAAGCGCGCGGCGCGCAGATCATGACGCGCACGCAGGTTATCAGCGCATCGAGCGAAAATGGCGTCTGGCGCATCGAAACGCGCAATACCGAAAACAACCAGTTGCGAACCTTTCATGCGCGCATGCTGGTCAATGCCGGTGGCCCCTGGGTCGGCGACATCATCCAGACCAAGGTGCGGCTGAATTCACGCGAAGGCGTGCGCCTGGTGCGCGGCTCCCATATCGTGACCCGCAAGCTCTATGATCACGACAAGTGCTATTTCTTTCAGGGCACGGACGGGCGGATCATCTTCGCCATCCCTTACGAGACGGATTTCACCCTGATCGGCACGACCGATGCCGAGCATGCCGACCCGTCGGTCAGACCGGAATGCACCCCGGAAGAACAGGACTATCTGCTGAGCTTTGCCAACCAGTATTTCAAGCGGCAACTGACGCGGGACGACGTGGTCTGGACTTATTCCGGGGTGCGCCCGCTTTACGATGACGGCGCCAGCAGCGCCACGGCGGCGACGCGGGACTACACGTTGAAAGTAGACACCAGCGCGGGCGCGCCGATGCTCAACATCTTCGGTGGCAAGATCACCACCTATCGTCGCCTTGCGGAAAGCGCGATGGAGAAGATTGGCGAACACCTGACCCTGGCGAAGGGGAAATGGACTGCCGGCGTTCCATTGCCCGGCGGGGACTTCCCGGTGGACGGTGTGGCGAGGCTGATCGCGGAACTCAAATCCGGATTTCCGTTTCTGACCGATTTCTGGGCGCGGCGGCTGGTACGGGCCTACGGCACGGAAGCGGTCGACATTCTCGGCAACGCCAAGCATGTTTCTGAACTTGGGCAGGATTTCGGCGCCACGCTGACCGAGGCCGAAGTTTCCTGGCTCATGACATATGAATATGCGCGCACGGCAGAAGACGTGATCTGGCGGCGCAACAAACTGGGGCTGCGGCTGACCGCCGAGCAAGTCCGCGCACTTGATGATTGGATGGCGCAGCATCGCCATCGCACGCCCGCGGCAGCGGAATAAGGAGGAGAACCTGATGACGCTGGAACTGAAAGGCGTATCAAAGACCGTCGAGGGGCAGACACATATCTACCCGACGGATCTGACGCTGGAGAAGGGCACGATGAATGTGCTGCTTGGGCCGACCCTGTCGGGCAAGACATCTCTGATGCGGCTGATGGCCGGTCTGGACGTGCCCGCCACGGGCCGGGTTCTCTGGAATGGCGAGGATGTTACCGGCCAGCGTGTCCAGGACCGCAAGGTCGCGATGGTCTATCAGCAATTCATCAACTACCCGTCGATGAGCGTTTATGACAACATCGCCTCGCCGATGAAGCTGATGGGTGTGGACAAGGCCGAGATCGATCGCCGCGTCCGCGAAACGGCCGAGCTGATGAAGCTCACACCCATGCTTGAGCGCAAGCCGCTGGAATTGTCCGGTGGTCAGCAGCAGCGCTGTGCGCTGGCACGCGCTCTGGTCAAGAACGCCGGTCTGGTGCTGCTCGACGAACCGCTGGCCAACCTCGATTACAAGCTGCGCGAGGAACTGCGGGTCGAGATCCCGAAGATCTTCGAAGCCTCGGGCTCGATCTTTGTCTATGCCACGACCGAACCGGAAGAGGCGCTTCTGCTGGGCGGAAACGTCGCCACGTTGTGGGAAGGCCGCATCACCCAATTCGGCCTGACGCCCTCGGTCTATCGCCAGCCGGTGGATGCCACCACCGCACGCGTTTTCTCCGATCCGCCGATGAACTTCCTGCCGATCTCAAAGACCGGCAACCGCATCATGTTCGGCAATGGTCAAAGCGCGCCAGCCACCGGCAAACTCGCCGAGCTGGTGGATGGCCGTTACACCGCCGGTTTCCGTCCGAACCACCTGGAAATCGGCCGGCATACGGCGGACGCGATGGAATTCAAGGCGACGTTGTCGGTGACCGAGCTGACCGGATCGGAAACCTTTGTTCACCTCGCCCACCATGGCGAACGCTGGGTCGGCCTGATCCACGGGGTTCATGAATTGACCCTTGGCGAAGAGCTCAGTGTCTGGCTCGACCCCCGGCACGTCTACATTTTCGGCGAGGACGGCAAGCTCGTGGCGCCCGCCGCCTATGCGCTTGCGGCCTGAGGGAGGACACAATGGCCAAGATCACACTCGATAATC
The DNA here is from genome assembly GCF_900101475.1 of Ruegeria marina. Taxonomy (GTDB): domain Bacteria; phylum Pseudomonadota; class Alphaproteobacteria; order Rhodobacterales; family Rhodobacteraceae; genus Ruegeria_B; species Ruegeria_B marina. The sequence goes on from NZ_FMZV01000013.1 coordinate 8,649, forward strand.
TGGCGCATTCCTACCTGCCCAATCCGCGCAGCGAGGATGACTTTGCGTTGAAGGAACTGAACCATGACTGGGACGATGGCGCGGCCTATGCGCTGCTGGGCTCCTCAGGCTGTGGCAAGTCCACACTTTTGAACATCATTTCGGGGCTGTTGCACCCGTCGCAGGGCCGCATCCTGTTCGACGGCAAGGACGTGACCCGCGCGCCCACCGCCGAGCGCAACATCGCGCAGGTGTTCCAGTTCCCGGTCGTCTACGACACGATGACAGTACACGACAACCTGGCCTTCCCGCTGCGCAATCGTGGCCGGGACGAAGCCTATGTGGCGGAACGTGTTCAGGAAATCGCCCGCATGATCGGCATGGAGGACATGCTGAAGAAAAAGGCGCGCGGACTGACAGCGGATGCCAAGCAAAAAATTTCGCTGGGCCGCGGCATGGTGCGCAAGGACGTGAACGCGCTCTTGTTTGACGAGCCGCTGACGGTGATCGACCCGCATATGAAGTGGGAGCTGCGCACCCAGCTCAAAAAGCTGCATCACGATTTCGGCCACACCATGATTTATGTGACTCATGACCAGACCGAGGCCCTGACCTTTGCCGACAAGGTCGTGGTCATGTATGACGGGCGCGTCGTGCAGATCGGCACACCCGAAGAACTGTTCGAGCGGCCCGAGCATACTTTCGTGGGCTATTTTATCGGTTCGCCCGGTATGAACGTGATCCCGGCGCGGATCGACGGGAACAAGGCTTATGTGAACGGCTCCTATGTGCAGCTGGCGCGGGGCTACGGGGCACTGGACGGCAAGGTGGAGATCGGCGTTCGTCCGGAATTCGCCCGCCTGTCGCAGACCGAAGGCCTTCCGGTCAAGGTGCGCCGTGTCGAAGACGTGGGTCGTCACAAGATCATCCGCGCCGAGTTCTTCGGTACCGACATCAACATCATCGCGGGTGAAGACGACCGCATCAGCGCGGACATGAACCGCGTCACCTTCGATGCCGCGCATGTCAACGTCTACGCCAACGACTGGCGCGTGCAAGGGGAGGCCGCGTAATGGAAAAGACAGTCAACCAAAAGGCATGGTTCCTGGTCCTGCCTGTGCTTTTGCTGGTGGCCTTTTCGGCGGTGATCCCGCTGATGACCGTGGTCAACTATTCCGTTCAGGACACGTTCGGAAACAATCAGTTCTTCTGGGCCGGCCTCGAATGGTTCGAAGAGATGCTGCGCTCGGAACGTATGTGGGACGCGCTCGGCCGTCAGCTCATGTTCTCGGGGATCATTCTGGCCATCGAGATCCCGCTGGGCATTTTCGTGGCGCTGAACATGCCGAAATCAGGTTTCTGGTCCTCGTTCTGCCTTGTGCTGATGTCGCTCCCGCTGCTGATTCCGTGGAACGTGGTGGGTACGATCTGGCAGATCTTTGGTCGCGTCGATATCGGCCTGCTGGGCTACACGCTGGATGCGCTTGGCATCAACTACAACTACACGCAGGATATTCTGGCAGCCTGGGTCACCATCATCGTGATGGATGTCTGGCACTGGACCTCGCTTGTGGCACTCTTGGCCTTTGCCGGTCTGAAATCCATCCCCGATGCCTATTACCAGGCGGCCAAGATCGACCAGGCCTCGCGCTGGAAGGTGTTCCGCTTCATCGAACTGCCCAAGATGATGGGCGTGCTGATGATCGCGATCCTGCTGCGCTTCATGGACAGCTTCATGATCTATACCGAGCCGTTCGTCGTCACCGGCGGTGGCCCCGGCAACGCGACCACGCTGCTGTCGATCGACCTCGTCAAGATGGCGCTGGGACAGTTCGACCTCGGACCCGCGGCTGCCTTCTCGATCATGTATTTCCTCGTGATCCTTCTCATCTCCTGGGTGTTCTACACCGTGATGACCAACCTCGATAAGCGGGAGGGCTGAGTGATGGCCGACATGACCGTAAACCAAACCGCATCGCGCGGGCTGTCCCTGCCCAAGATCAACAGCCGCGCCGTGGTGATGACTCTCTATCTCCTGTTCCTGCTCTTGCCGATCTACTGGCTCCTGAACATGAGCCTGAAGACCAACACCGAGATCCTGAACGAGTTCACGCTCTGGCCGCGTGACCTGACATTTGCCAACTACGCCACGATCCTCACCGATCCGGCCTGGTACATGGGCTATGTGAACTCGTTGATCTACGTGAGCCTGAACACGGTGATCAGCCTCGCGGTGGCCTTGCCTGCGGCATATGCCTTCTCGCGTTATCACTTCATGGGCGACAAGCACCTGTTCTTCTGGCTGCTGACCAACCGCATGGCGCCTCCAGCGGTCTTCGCGCTGCCCTTCTTCCAGCTCTACAGCTCAGTGGGTCTGTTCGATACGCATATCGCCGTGGCGCTGGCGCACTGCCTGTTCAACGTGCCGCTCGCGGTCTGGATCCTCGAAGGGTTCATGCGCGGTGTCCCGAAAGAGATCGACGAGACCGCCTATATCGACGGCTACAGCTTTGGCGCCTTCTTCGTGAAGATTTTCACACCGCTGATTGCCAGCGGCATCGGGGTCGCCGCTTTCTTCTGCTTCATGTTCTCGTGGGTGGAACTGCTGCTGAGCCGGACGCTGACCACTGTGGACGCCAAGCCCATCGCCGCGATCATGACCCGGACGCAAGGGGCCAGCGGCATCGACTGGGGCGTGCTGGCCGCCGCCGGTATCCTGACCATCGTGCCCGGCGCGCTCGTGATCTACTTCGTCCGCAACTACATCGCCAAGGGCTTTGCCCTGGGCCGCGTGTAAGCCTGAAACAGGGAGAATTTCCAATGGACTGGATGGCATGGACCTGGCCGACCGCGATCTTCTTCGCCGTCATCGCCACGCTGCTGATCACCTTCACGGTGCTCGCGATCAAGTTTCCGGAAACGCCCCGCACGGGCATTCTTCGGATCGAAACGACGAGAGGCGACCGGCTTTTCATCACCCTACTGGGTTCGGCCTTCATCAATCTGGCCTGGCTCGGGATCGTCGGGGCGCATCAACCTTACGCCCTCATCGTTTGCCTTGCCTATGCCGTCACGGTCTTCCGCTGGGTATAGGCACGGGCTCCGTGGCCGGGACAGGAGGAGATCCGGCCACGTTCAAAAATTCCTCATTCATCGGTTCAAAATGGGAGGACAAAACCAATGAACCTTAAACTCAACCTCAAATCCACCACAGCGGCGCTGCTGGTCCTCGCGGGTCCAGCCTTTGCCGACATGGATGCCGCCAGGGCGTTCCTCGACGCGGAGATCGGCGATCTGTCGTCGCTTTCCCGCGCCGAGCAGGAAGCGGAGATGCAGTTCTTTGTCGACGCGGCCAAGCCGTTCGCCGGCATGGAGATCAAGGTCGTTTCCGAGACCATCACCACGCATGAATACGAAAGCCAGGTGCTGGCGCCGGCCTTCACCGCGATCACCGGCATCAAGGTCACCCATGACCTGATCGGCGAAGGTGACGTGGTCGAAAAGCTGCAAACCCAGATGCAGTCGGGTGAGAACATCTATGACGCCTATGTCAACGACTCCGACCTGATCGGCACCCACTGGCGTTATCAGCAGGTGCGCAACCTGACCGACTGGATGTCCGGCGAAGGCGCGGCAGTGACCCTGCCGACACTGGATCTGGAAGATTTCATCGGCCTGAGCTTTACCACCGGTCCGGACGGTAAAGTCTACCAGATGCCGACCCAGCAATTCGCGAACCTCTACTGGTTCCGCTATGACTGGTTCAACGACCCCAAGAACCAGGAAGACTTTAAGGCGGCCTACGGCTACGACCTTGGTGTTCCGGTCAACTGGTCGGCCTATGAGGATATCGCCGAATTCTTCACCGGCCGCGACCTGTCGCACCTGGGTGTCGAAGGCGAAGTCTTTGGCAACATGGACTACGGCAAGAAAGACCCCTCGCTCGGCTGGCGTTACACCGACGCGTGGATGTCGATGGCCGGCATGGGAGACGTGGGTGAGCCCAACGGTCTGCCCGTGGACGAATGGGGAATTCGTGTGAACGAAAACTCCCAGCCCACCGGTTCCTGCGTGGCCCGTGGCGGCGCGACCAACTCGCCCGCGGCCGTCTACGCCGTGACCAAGGCCATCGAGTGGCTGAACAAGTACTCGCCGCCCGCAGCCGCCGGTATGACCTTCTCCGAGGCCGGCCCGATCCCGGCGCAGGGCAACGTGGCCCAGCAGATGTTCTGGTACACCGCCTTCACCGCCGACACCGTGAAACCCGGCCTGCCGGTGATGAACGAGGACGGCACGCCCAAGTGGCGCATGGCGCCCAGTCCGCATGGCGTCTACTGGAAGGAAGGACAGAAGGTCGGCTATCAGGACGCAGGGTCCTGGACGCTGATGAAATCCACCCCGGTGGATCGTGCCCAGGCGGCCTGGCTCTATGCCCAGTTCGTGACGTCGAAAACCGTGGACGTGAAGAAATCCCACGTGGGCCTGACCTTCATCCGCGAGTCGACCGTGCAGCATGACAGCTTCACCGAGCGTGCGGACAAGTTGGGTGGTCTGGTGGAATTCTACCGTTCGCCCGCCCGTGTCGCATGGTCGCCCACCGGCACCAACGTCCCGGATTACCCGAAGCTGGCCCAGCTGTGGTGGCAGAACATCGGCGACGCCATGTCGGGCGCCAAGACCCCCCAGGAAGCGCTTGATGCACTCTGTGCCGATCAGGAGCGGGTTCTGGAGCGTCTGGAGCGTGCGGGCATCCAGGGTGACATTGGTCCCAAGCTGAACGAAGAGATGTCTGCCGAACACTGGTTCGCCCAGCCCGGCGCGCCTTATGCCAAGCTTGAGAACGAAGACGAAGAACCCAAGACCGTCAGCTATGACGAGCTGATCGCGTCCTGGAAGTAATCCGGGTTTCTTCCCAAGGAGCGAGGCGCACCAGCGCCTCGCTCCACCTTGCACAATCCCACCAAACCTCAAGCCCGAGCAGGGCGGTGTTGCCACCGCTCAAAAGTCTTGCGGCCAGTCGACAAGGTTGAGATCCCATGAAGTACGTTCTTGCTGTTGATCAGGGCACGACCTCCACACGCGCGATCCTCTTTGATGAAAACCTGAGGCTGGTGGCGACGTCCCAAGATGAATTTGCCCAACACTTTCCGCGCTCCGGTTGGGTAGAGCATGCCCCGGATGACCTTTGGGCCTCTTCCGCCGGAACCTGTCGTTCCGTGATCGAGCGCGCGGGCGTGGCACCGCAGGACATTGTGTCGATCGGCATTACCAACCAACGCGAAACCACGATCGTGTGGGACAAGGCCACGGGTCAACCGATCTACAACGCGATCGTCTGGCAGGACCGCCGTACGGCAGACTATTGCGAGGAACTGCGCAAAGCGGGTCATGGCGAAATGTTCGCCGACCGGACGGGCCTACTTGTCGATCCCTACTTCTCGGCCACCAAGCTCAAATGGATCCTCGATCACGTCGAAGGTTCCCGCGCGCGCGCCGCCCGTGGCGAGCTTCTTTTCGGGACGGTTGACACCTACCTGATCTGGAAGCTGACCGGTGGCAAGGTTCATGCCACCGATGCGACCAATGCCGCGCGCACCATGCTCTATGATATCCGCAAGGGTCGATGGAGCAGCACTATTTGCGCGCTCTTCGACATCCCGATGCAGATGTTGCCCGAGGTCAAGGACAGCGCTTCCGACTTCGGCAGAAGCCGCGCGGACCTCTTCGGCCGCGAGATACCCATTTGCGGCGTCGCGGGCGATCAGCAAGCCGCCACACTCGGCCAGGCTTGTTTTGAGCCCGGAATGCTCAAGGCCACCTACGGTACGGGCTGTTTTGCGCTGTTGAACACGGGCGGCACGCCGGTACGGTCGAAGAACCGCCTGTTGACAACGATTGCCTACCAGTTGAACGGAACGCCGACCTATGCTCTGGAAGGGTCGATCTTCATCGCCGGAGCCGTTGTTCAGTGGCTGCGAGACGGGTTGCGCATCATTCATGAAGCCTCGGAGACGCAGCCTCTGGCCGAAAAGGCGGATCCCTCCCAGAACGTCGTTCTCGTGCCCGCCTTCACGGGGCTCGGTGCACCTTATTGGAACCCGGAATGCCGCGGGGCCGTATTTGGCCTGACCCGGAATTCCGGTCCCAACGAACTCGCCAAGGCCGCACTGGAAAGCGTGGCCTACCAGACTCGGGATCTGCTGGATGCGATGACGTCGGATATGGGGCCAGCGGCTCAGGCCTCGGTCTTGCGGGTGGATGGGGGCATGAGCGCATCGGACTGGGCGATGCAGTTTCTGGCCGACATCATCAATGGGCCGGTTGACCGGCCGCAGATCCTGGAGACCACGGCCCTGGGGGTTGCCTGGCTCGCAGGTATGCAGGTCGGCGCGATGCCGGGGCAGGACGAGTTTGCAAGGCTCTGGGCGCTCGACCGCGAGTTCACGCCACAGATGGCACAAGCCGTCCGCGACGAGAAATACAGCGCATGGCGCCGCGCTGTCGAGAGCACCTTGGCGTTCTGAATGCAGACGGTCTTCCAAATCAATGTGCCGACATCCGTGCGGTTCGGCACCGGGGCGATCCAGGCATTGAGATCGCTCTTGCCCGCTCATCCTGGCCTTGTTTTGCTCGTGCGTGGGGCCTCGGCGGAAACGTCGAAACCCGTCCGGGACGTTTTCGAGGCGTCGGGCATCGCCTTTTGTCAGGTCCAGGCCCAGGGAGAGCCGACCATCGCATCGGTCAACGCCGCCTTCTCCGAGGTCGCGCCGAAGGATGTGTCGGCCATAGTTGCTTGTGGTGGCGGATCGGTTCTGGATACGGCCAAGGCCCTGCGGTTTTGCATCGATATCCGCTCCACATTGCCCGACGATCTGAGCGCGCTGGATGCAGAGGCGCTGAACCGCCCTTCGTCATTGCCCCTGATCGCCATTCCAACCACCGCGGGCACCGGGGCCGAGGTGACTTGCAATGCGGTGCTGGGCACCGCGACATCCAAGACCAGTATCCGCGGTCAGGGTCTTTATCCCGATGTGGCGCTTGTTGATCCCTCGGTCATGTCGTCGGCGCCGAAGCACGTCATCCTCGGCGCGGGACTTGATGCAGTCACACAAACGATAGAGGCCTATACATCCTGCAAATCCACGCCGTTCACCAACGCATTGACGGAGCCCAACGTGCGGATTGGGCCACAAGCGCTGCGCGCTGTCGTGGAACGAGGTGACGTCGCCGGGTGGAACCGGATTGCCTGGGTCAGCCTGAGCAGCGGCCTTGCACTGTCCAACGGAGGGTTGGGCGCGGCGCATGGTCTGGCGGCCGTACTGGGGGCGCGTCTGGGCGCACCGCATGGCCTTCTCTGCGGGCGGCTTCTGGGACCGGTCTTGCTTAGGAACCGCGCCGGAGCAGAGCGCGGCTCTGACACGTTCCGAAAGCTCGAAGCCTGCATCGGAGCTCTGGCGGACGCCTTTCCGTCCCAAGACATGAGCGCGCCCTTGTCGGGTTTTGATGCCTGGCTGCAGACACATCAGGTTCCGCGACTGAGGGACTATGGGGCCGAAGTCTCGCGCTTTGACACGGTTGCCGAAGCGGCAGTCTTTGCCTCGTCCAGCACAAAGAACGCCGTTCCTCTGAAAACGTCGGATTTCAGGGAAATCCTTGATGCCGCTTTTTGAACCTGGAATGCCATGACACCCAACCGAACGAACACAAAAATACTCGCAACGCTGGGTCCCGCATCCCGCGACAAAGATGTCATCCGGGCACTATTCGAACGAGGGGCCAATGTCTTTCGGTTGAATATGAGCCACGGCGATCACGAAACGATTGCCAAGACCCATGCAACCATCCGCGAGATCGAGACTGAACTTGGCCGTCCCATCGGGATCCTCGCCGACCTGCAGGGCCCAAAGATCCGCTGCGGCACATTTGAAGCCGGGACATATATCCTGCAACCAGGCGACACGTTTACGTTTGACGATAACCCTGCACCGGGGAACAGCGAACGCGTGCAGCTTCCGCATCCCGAGATCCTTGCGGCATTGAACGTGGGTTCGACAGTGCTTGTGAATGATGGAAAACTGCGGCTCGAAGTGCGCGCGTGCTCGGAGACATCGGCGACCTGCGAGGTCTTGGTCGGCGGACAAATATCGGACCGCAAGGGCGTGAACCTGCCTGATGTTCTGTTGCCTCTGAGCGCACTCAGCGACAAGGACCGGCTCGATCTGGAATTCGTATGTGAACTGGGGATCGACTGGCTCGCCTTGTCCTTTGTACAGAAAGCCTCGGATATTGCCGAGGCAGCCTCGCTGGTGAAGGGCAGAGCACGGATCATCGCGAAAATCGAAAAGCCGCTGGCGGTCGAAAACTTCGATGCCATCCTCGCAACGGCCGATGGAATCATGATTGCACGCGGCGATCTCGGCGTCGAGTTGCCGGTTCATCAGGTCCCGCGGGTGCAGCGGAGCCTGGTCGCCAGGGCGCGCGCTGCCGGCAAGCCAGTTGTCGTCGCAACTCAAATGCTTGAGAGCATGATTGATGCGCCGGTTCCGACCCGGGCAGAAGTCTCTGACGTTGCAACCGCGATTTATGACGGGGCAGATGCCGTCATGCTTTCGGCGGAAACCGCCGCGGGCGCCTTCCCCCGAGAGGCGGTCAGCGTGATGTCAGCCGTCGCGCGGGAGACGGAAGCCGATCCCAAATATGCTGCGCTCATGAAGGAGCGTGAACCAGATCTCGCTGAAATAGATACGTCCCACGCCATTGCGGCTGCGGCGCGGGAAATCTCGGACCGGGCCCGGATCTCCGCGATCTGCTGCTTCACGCAGTCCGGCACGACGGCCTTTCTCGTTGCGCGCGAAAAGCCGAGCAAACCTGTTCTGGCGCTTACGCCCAGCGTACAGACCGCGCGGCAACTTTGCCTTGTCTGGGGACTGCAAAGCGTGGTCGTGCCCCAGGCTACTCGGTTCAAGGAGGCGGGACAGTTCGCCTGTGCACAATGTCTGACGCATGGCGTTGCCCGGAAAGGCGACGAAATCGTTTTCACGGCGGGCGTGCCGATTGAGGACGCCGGAACCACCAACATTCTCCGGGTTTGGAGAGTTTGATTTTGCATAAGATGTTAGCGCTAAAGGTGGTGTGGCGACAGTATCAGTCAATGGGGCTGATCGGATTGAACGCAATCTCCTGCGCATGATCCTGAAAGGGGTAGGGAAATGAACACAGTGACCTCTGATGCGCCGTTCCTCGTCATCGGAAACTGGAAGATGAACGGGTCGCGCACGCTTCTGGGCGATTTCGCTCGAGAGTTGTCAGCCCAAAGCCCGGCGGGCTGCAAACGGATCCTCTGTCTGCCCTCCGTGCTGCTGACTTCAGGTGTTGTCTCGTTGTCCGACGTTGACGTGGAGCTTGGCGCGCAAGATTGCAGCGAGGCACCATCGGGGGCACGGACGGGGGAAGTGTCCGCCGGTATGCTTGTCGAGGCCGGGGCGCGCTGGGTGATCGTCGGACACTCCGAAAGGCGAGCGGCGTTTGGGGAAACAAGCACAGCGGTGCGCGACAAAGCGCACGCCGCCGCTGCTGCCGGACTTGTTCCCATCATTTGCATCGGAGAAAGCAAGACCGATCGGGATGCGGGGCGGCACCTTGATGTCATTCTCGAGCAGCTGGAGTTGTCGATGCCGCCGGTCGCGAATGAACTCCTGTGTGTCATCGCCTATGAACCGGTCTGGGCCATCGGAAGTGGCCAGAGCGCATCCGCGGATCAGGTTGCGGAGGCGCATGGTGTGATCGCAAACTGGCTCAATAAGAAAGATTGCCGGATACCGGTGCTGTATGGTGGTTCGGTCAAGCCGGATTCGGCGCCAGAACTTGCGCGGCTGCCACATGTGGATGGCTTTCTGGTCGGCGGTGCGTCGCTTGAGCCCGCGTCGTTTGAAGACATTGCCAAACAGGCTGCCAAGGCGCGGTTGCCGATGTCGTGAAGGTTAATCCGACATCCTGTCCGGAAAGATATGCCACTCCGCCTATGTTGTTTGGATCAATCTTCCAAATCATCCAGAATCTCGCGGCCGTCGGTATGAGTGTCCGCTCTCCCTTGTGCTTGGCAGTTGACCGTTACAGCAGGTTTCGGTCCTGCACCTGCGCGTATCGTCAAGCCGTTCCGCAGGTGACAAGCTGTCGTGCGGTCATCAGGGCGCACGCTGTTCGATCTCCGTAAAACAGGTGCTTTACCCTTCCGAAGGCGTGACAAAGACCCTCACCGGGTGCAACTCGCCCGATTTGTAGATTCCGACGGCAACCGGGCGTCCCTGGAACGAAGCCCAGGCCTCCTCGCCGTATTCGGCGTCTCCGGGATAGACCATGCCGGGATTGCCGTTGCGCAGACGCACAACGCCTTCGGGTGTGCATTTCAGTTCGGGCAGGTCGGCCAATCCGGCTTCGAGCGGCATCAGGTATTCGTCGAGCGCGGGCGTCTTGGCCAGTGCATCGACCTGCTCGAGGCTGATGCCGTCCTCGGCTTCGAAAGGGCCGGACCAGATGCGGCGCAATTCCCTCACATGGCCGAAACACCCCAGGGCCGCGCCCAGATCACGGGCGATTGCGCGGACATATCCGCCCTTGCCGCAAGTCATTTCCAGCACCACATGATCGGCGTCTGGCCGGTCCACCAGCACCAGTTCCTCGACCCAGAGAGGGCGGGCCGCGATTTCGAAATCGGCATCTTCGCGGGCCAGTTTATAGGCGCGCTGCCCGTCGATCTTGACCGCCGAGAACTTGGGCGGGACCTGCATGATCTCGCCCAGAAAAGGCGTCAGCGCCTCCTTGATCTGTGTGTCGGTTGGTCGCAGGTCGCTTTCGGCGATCACCTCGCCTTCGGCATCGTCGGTGTTGGTTGCCTGTCCCAGCCGCACGGTAAACACATAGGCTTTCAGCGCATCGGTGATATAGGGGACAGTCTTGGTCGCCTCGCCCAGTGCGATCGCAAGGACACCGGTGGCATCTGGGTCGAGCGTACCCGCATGGCCGGCCTTGTTGGCGCCCAGAGCCCAGCGCACCTTGTTCACGACAGCGGTCGAGGTGATGCCGGCAGGCTTGTCCACCACCAGCCATCCCGAGATATCGCGTCCCTTGCGTTTGCGTGCCATGTCGTCCTCATTCGATCCAAGGCGCGCCGGTTAGCCCATTGTCGTCAGCCTGTCAAATCGGCATGGGACACTGGCCGGTCACGAACCGGCTTCGACCACACCCACGATCGGCCCCATTGAGAAGCCCGGGTCCGAACGCCCCAGTTGCGGGGCGAAGAGGCGCGAAATGTTGCCATCGAAATAAAGCGCGTTGGGCGTTTTCAGCACATCCCGGAACAGGCCGGCAAATTCGTGGAACGTCACCGAATTGCCCGAGATCGCAAAAACCGCGCGCGTGCCGTCCGCGCTGGTGCCGACCCCGTTTCGGAGGTAGCGCGAAGTCGAATCCGGCAGAAAACGCGGATGCAGCGCGCCGTCGATCACCAGCATCGGGCCCGACTGGGTGGCATGGGTGCAATCGGGTTGATTGGCCTGATAGGCCAGCGTCTCGATGACATCCGCGCGTTGGGGCCGGATGCAGAATACCCCGTTGGGAAGCAGGCCAAAATTGCCGGGACCCGCGTTCGGGATCACGCGCTTTTGCTCGATCCCGTTTTCCACGTAGTGCCCGACCGGCGAGCGATCGACGTGATACATCCCGGCGTTCATTGCAAATGCCAGCCGTTTGCCCTCGGTCTGCAGGGCCGAGGCCACTGCCGAAAACTGGCCCAGAAGACGGCCTTCGCCATCGTTCAGGAACAGGCGCAAGTCCTCTGTGCGCGGATCGACTTCGCACACGGAATAAAGATTGCCCTGATGGGTCAGGTCACGGCAGTCCACCGCAGCGGCAGAGCCGGCTACGACAAATGCGAGGAAGGCCGCAACCGTGCGGATCACTCGTCAAGATCGCGGCGCACCGCGTCCTGATCGAACATGCGCCGGGTTTCGTCGAGCCGGTCAAAGGTCTCGTCTAGCCGGAATCGCAGGTCGGGGGTAAATTTCAGTCCGAGCTTCTTGCCGACGATGCGACGCAGTTCGCTCTTGTTGCGGGCGAGGAGTTGCAGCACGTCCTCCTGCCCCTTGCCGCCCAGCGGCAGGACGAAGGCGGTCGCGATCTTGAGGTCGGGTGAGGTGCGCACCTCTCCAACCGTGATCGACAGGCGGTTGAGATCGGGGTCATGCACATCGCCGCGCGCCAGCACCTCGGACAGGGTGCGGCGGATCACTTCGCCTACACGCAACTGCCGCTGCGACGGGCCGGGGCCATCGTGGAACTTGTTCTTTGCCATGGTTTCGATCTACGCCCAAAGCCGGGCTTTGCCAAGCGGCCCCGAACAGGCTAGGACGCATATTGCCAAGGACAGGAAGGACGACCCATGACCCATATCCCAGGTATCGTGATCACCGGAGCCTCGGGCCGCATGGGTCAGATGCTGGTGCGGACCGTATCGGCCAGCGACAAGGCGCGTCTGGTGGGGGCGGTGGAGCGTCCCGGTCATGACTGGATCGGACGGGATGTGGGCGAGGCGATGGGCGGCCAGCCTCTGGGCGTCATCGTCACCGACGATCCGCTCGAGGCGTTTTCCAAGGCGCAGGCGGTGATCGACTTCACGGCGCCGGTCGCAACGCTGGAATTTGCCGCCCTGGCGGCGCAGGCCCGCTGTGTTCACGTGATCGGAACGACCGGTATGACGCCCGAACAGATCGCGGCGCTGGAGCCCGCATCGCGTCATGCCGTGATCGTGCGCGCGGGCAACATGAGCCTTGGCGTCAACCTGCTGGTGCAACTGACGAAGAAGGTCGCCGCCGCGCTGGACGAGGAATTCGACATCGAAATCATCGAAGCGCATCACCACCACAAGGTCGATGCGCCTTCGGGAACCGCGCTGATGCTGGGCGAGGCCGCCGCCGAAGGGCGCGGGGTGATTCTGGATGAGGTGGCCGATCGTGCGCGCGACGGCATCACCGGCGCCCGCCAGCGCGGCGCTATCGGGTTTCACGCCATTCGGGGGGGCGATATCGTCGGCGAGCATGATGTCCTGTTTGCCGCGCCGGGCGAGCGGATCGTGCTGCGCCATCTGGCGACCGACCGGGCGGTGTTCGCGCGGGGAGCGCTCAAGGCCGCGCTCTGGGGGCAGGGCAAGGCACCTGGTCAATATGACATGGTCGACGTTCTGGGGCTTTGAGCTGACTTCGTCCGCATTGCCTAATTTTTGAGCACGAATCGGGAAACCATAGGGCGTCCCATGCAAGGCGATTGTCTTTCCTCTGGGTCTGCCTAAACTCGACCCCATGAAACAAGGTCAATTGTTCGACGAGATGTGGGGAATGGACGGCGCGCTGCGCGAGGCCTATTCCGATTTCAACGGTTGGTTCGAAAGCGAAGATCCCTCCCGTTTGCGCAAGAAACAGGCAGAAGCGGAACGTCTGTTCCGCCTTACCGGCATCACCTTCAATGTCTATGGGCGTGCCGAGGCGACCGAGCGCCTGATCCCCTTCGACATCATCCCCCGCATCATTTCGGCCCGCGAATGGTCGCGCCTGTCCCGCGGCATCGAACAGCGGGTAAGGGCAATAAACGCATTTCTGCACGACATCTATCATCGCCAGGAAATCATCCGTGCTGGTCGGTTGCCTGTCGAAATGATTGCGAAGAACGCGGCGTTCCTGCCGCAGATGATCGGCGTATCGCCGCCGGGTGGAGTCTATACCCACATCGTGGGTATCGACCTTGTGCGCACCGGGCCCGACGAGTTCTTCGTGCTTGAAGACAACGCCCGCACCCCTTCGGGTGTCAGCTACATGCTCGAAAACCGCGAGACCATGTTGCACATGTTCCCCGAACTGTTCTCGCAGAACCGGGTGCAGCCGGTCCAGAACTACCCCCGTCAATTGCGCCGTTCCCTGGCGGCTTGCGCCCCGACTTCGGCGGGTGACAGGCCAACGGTGGCGGTGCTTACTCCGGGCATCTACAACTCGGCCTATTACGAACACAGTTTCCTGGCCGACAAGATGGGTGTCGAACTGGTCGAGGGTCATGACCTCAGGGTGGTGGACGGGCGCGTCGCGATGCGCACCACGCGTGGGTACCAGCCGATCGATGTTCTTTATCGCCGGGTCGACGATGATTTTCTCGATCCGTTGAACTTCCGGCCTGACTCGGCGTTGGGTGTTCCGGGTATTCTCGACGTCTACCGCGCCGGTGGAATCACCATTGCCAATGCGCCCGGCACCGGCATTGCCGATGACAAGGCCATCTACTCCTACATGCCCGAGATCGTCGAATTCTACACCGGCGAGAAGGCTTTGTTGAAGAACGTGCCGACATGGCGCTGCAACGAACCGGAGAGCCTGGCCTATGTTCTCGATAATCTCGCCGAGCTGGTCGTGAAAGAGGTACACGGATCGGGCGGGTATGGCATGCTGATCGGACCTACTTCCTCGAAACGAGAACTGGAGGAATTCCGAAAGAAGCTGAAGGCCAAGCCAGACAATTACATCGCCCAGCCGACACTTTCGTTGTCGACCGTGCCGATATTCACCAAGTCCGGTCTTGCGCCAAGGCATGTTGATCTGCGCCCCTTCGTTCTGGTTTCGCCGCAAGGGGTCGATATCACCCCCGGCGGCCTGACCCGCGTCGCATTGAAAAAGGGCAGCCTGGTGGTGAACTCCTCGCAGGGGGGCGGCACCAAGGATACCTGGGTGCTGGAGGACTAGGATATGCTGGGAAAGACCGCTGGCGGCCTCTTCTGGATGTTCCGCTACCTTGAGCGCTCGGAAAACACCGCCCGCCTGATCGAAGCGGGCCAGCGCATCGCGCTGACCCGGTCCAGCTCTGCCGAGGACGAATGGGCCAGCGTGCTGCAATCGGCAGGCGCTTTTGGCGGATATGTCGAAAAGCATGGATCTGAAGTCAATCGTGATGGCGCGATCGACTGGATGCTGCGCGATCCGGACAATCCGTCATCGGTTCTGAACATGGCCGAAGCCGCGCGCAACAACGGCAAGACGGTACGCACCGCGTTGACCCGCGAGGCATGGGAAAGCGTGAACGAGAACTGGATGACCCTCCGCGATGCGCTGGCGCGCAAGGTTCCCGAACGCGACCTGCCCGACGTGCTGACCCTGATCCGGCAGCGTTCGGCCTTCGTGCGCGGGGCCATGCACGGCACGATGCTCCGCAACGATATTTACGATTTTGCCCGCATCGGCACCTTCATGGAACGGGCCGACAACACCGCCCGCATTCTGGACGTGAAATACTATGTCCTGCTGCCGTCGGTGGTGGCGGTGGGCACGTCCATCGACAACGTCCAGTGGCAGACCATCCTGCGCTCGGTTTCGGCCGAAGGCGGTTTTCACATGACATTCGGCCAGGACGCCCGGCCGCGCGAGATCGCGCAATTCCTGATCCTGGACAAGCGGATGCCACGTAGCCTGGCGTTTTGCGTGGACAAGATCCAGTCCAATCTGGGGTATCTGGCCACGGACTACGGCGTCCGGCTTTCCTGCCACGATCTGTGCGACCAGTTGGCCGATCACACCATGTCGCATTCTATCGACGAAATCATCGAGATGGGTCTGCACGAGTTCATCAGTGACTTCCTGAAATCTCTCGCGGCACTCGGCAGCCAGATCGAAATCGACTACAGGTTCTACAACTGACCCATGCGCCTCAGTATCAGTCATACGACCCGCTACACCTATGACCAGCCGGTGCCTTACGCCCTGCAACAGCTTCGGCTGACGCCAAAGTCGGGGCATGGACAGACAGTGCACAGTTGGAACGTAACAGTCGAAGGTGGACAGAAGGAACTGAGTTTCGAAGACCAGCATCACAATATCGTCGATCTGATCAGTTTTGCTCCGGGCACGAGCGAGATCACCGTGCATTGCAGCGGAGTAATCGAAGTCGAGGAAACCCACGGCGTCATCGGCCAGCACGGCGGTTACATGCCCATGTGGATGTTCTTGCGAGCCACCGAGGCCACGAAAGTCGGGCCGCTGGTCCGAAAGCTGGTTTCCGGTCTGAGTGGCGATCCGGGTGGCCTGGAATGGTTGCACGCACTTTCGGCGGCCATTCTCGCGGCGGTGACCTATGAAACCGGAAAGTCCGACGTCGGCTGGACGGCCGAGGACGCGCTCGAAGCCGGTCACGGCGTGTGTCAGGACCACGCGCACGTTTTCATCGCCTGTTGCCGGCACATGGGTGTCCCGGCCCGTTATGTCTCGGGCTACCTGATGATGAACGACCGTATCGAGCAGGAGGCGACCCATGCCTGGGCCGAGGCAAATGTCGACGGGCTGGGCTGGGTCGGTTTCGACGTGTCCAACGGGATTTCCCCCGATACCCGCTACGTGCGCGCCGCAACGGGGCTGGACTATGCCGAGGCGGCTCCGGTATCAGGGACGCGGTTCGGCACCGCGGGCGAAGCGCTGACGGTGCAGGTTCAGGTCCAGCAGCAATAAAGGCGTGCGATGACATATTGCGTAGGGATGCGGCTCGACCGCGGTCTCGTCTTCATGTCGGATACCCGTACCAACGCGGGCGTCGACAATATCTCGACCTTTCGCAAGATGTTCACCTTCGAGGAGGCGGGAGAGCGGTTCATCACCATTCTGACCGCTGGCAATCTGGCTACCACCCAGGCGGTGATCTCGATGCTCGAGGAGCGCACAAAGGCGCCCGCCGAACGCAGCCCCTCGATCATGGACGCGCCGTCGATGTTCCAGGTGGCGCGGTTGGTGGGTCAGACCCTGCGCGAAGTGATCGCGGCCAATGCCGAAACAGGCCAGCGGGCCGATACTGCCTTCAACGCGACCCTGATCGTCGGCGGCCAGATCGCGGACAGCCCGCCGCGGCTGTTCATGGTCTACCCCGAGGGAAATTTCATCGAGGCCGGTGAGGACACACCCTATTTCCAGATCGGCGAAACCAAGTACGGCCGTCCGATCCTGGTGCGGGCCTACGAGCCGGACATGAGCTTCGAGGCGGCAGTGAAACTGCTGCTGGTCAGCTTCGATTCGACGATCAAGGCAAACCTTTCGGTGGGCCTGCCTCTGGATCTGCAACTCTATGAGGCTGACAGTTGCAAACAGGGGCTGTCACGCCGGATCGACGCCGAAGACCCCTATTTTCAGGCCATCTCGACAGGCTGGGGTTCGGCGCTGAAACGCGCCTTCGACAGCCTGCCTGACATCACGCTCTGAGCCGCCGCCCGCTGGCGCGGGCGTCGGGTTCGGCTATCACCCTTTACGGCGCGGCGGTGCATCGCCGCCTCGTGTAGCGGGCTTGCCCGCAGGCCGTGCGCCGGGTTTGGCAGGCTTGCCGGCGTTCGGCTTGGCAAAGCGGGCGGGTTTGGTCCCCTCGGGTTTGCTGCCCCGGTAGGGCTTGTCACCATCGGGCTTGGCGAAACGTGTAGGTTTCCCGCCTTCGGGTTTGCCGCTGCGGAAAGGCTTTTCACCGCCTGGTTTTCCGGGACGGGAGGGTTTGCCTCCCTCGGGCTTCTTGAACCGCGCGGGTTTGTCCCCCTCGGATCTTTCCGCCCGGAAGGGTTTGTCACCGCGCGGCTTGGTTGCGCGGAACGAACGACTGCTGTCCGCCGCGTCAGATGAAGCGGGGCGAGCGGACTTGAAGGGCTTTTTCGCCACGGGCTTCGCCTCGACAGTCTCCTTGCGGTCAGCGAACTTGTCCGACTTCGGCTTCAGGCGCGGTTTCGGCGCCGGCGGCGGGGTTTGCTCACGAACCGGTTCCGGCGACCAATCACGCGCTTCCGCCGTTTTTTCACGCGGTGGGCGGGGCTCTTTCCGGGCCGGTCGCGGCGCACGCTCGGCATCGCGGTCAAAGCGCTTCTTGGGCGCGCGCTGGCGCGGTTCGTCCGCTGGCACGCCCTCGATCGCTTTTGCCGTGATCTCGCCTTCGAGCACTCCGTTCGGTCCCAGATGGGCGAGAAACCCCTGAACCGCCGCTTCGGCCAGTTCGACATGGGTTTCGTCCGCCTGCATCCGGATCTTGCCGATCTGGCTTTTTTCCAGGTTGCCCGCACGGCACAAAAGCGGCAGCAGCCAGCGCGGTTCGGCCCGCTGGTTGCGTCCGACCGACAGCGCCACCCAGGCCGAAGGACCAAAGCTTGCCGCCGGATCCGCGCGCACATCCGCGCGCATGGGTGCGCGGTTCAACTCTTCGGGCGCGGTCAACCCGGCGCGGTGCAGCCGCAGACAGGCAATCGCAATTTGCTCCGCGCTGAACCGTTCCATCAACTCGGCGGCAAAGCGGCTTTCGTCCTCGTCCACTTCGGCGGTCCAAAGGGGGTTGTCCAGCAGCCGCGCCTCATCCTTGGCAAGGATGTCCTCGGGCGTCGGGGCAAAGGTCCATTCGGCCTCGATCTTGGCCCATTTCAGCAGCCGCTGCGCCTTCTTGGCGATCTTGTCCGACACGATCAGCGCCGAAATGCCCTTGCGCCCCGCCCGGCCGGTCCGGCCCGAACGGTGCAGCAGGCCCTCGGTATTGATCGGGAGATCTGCGTGGATGACCAGGTCGAGGTTCGGCAAGTCGATGCCGCGCGCGGCCACGTCGGTCGCCACGCAGACCCGGGCCCGCCCGTCGCGCATCGCCTGCAACGCATGGCTGCGCTCGTCCTGGCTCAACTCGCCCGACAGGCTGACCACGGCAAACCCGCGGTTGGCGAAACGCGCGGTCAGGCGCGCGACGGCGGCGCGGGTATTGGCGAAAACGATGGCAGTGGGCGCATCGTGGAACCGCAGCAGGTTGATGATGGCATGTTCGGCGTCATGGGCCGCCACCTGTACCGCCTGATAGGCGATATCGGCGTGCTGGCTTTTGGCGGAAATCGTCGAAACACGCACAGCCTCGCGCTGATAAGTCTTGGCCAGTTCCGCGATGGCGGGCGAAACGGTGGCCGAGAACATCAGGGTGCGACGCCCTTCCGGCGCCTCGCCCAGCATGAACTCCAGATCCTCGCGGAAGCCAAGGTCGAGCATCTCGTCGGCCTCGTCCAGAACCACGGCACGAATGTCGCTCAGGTCCAGCGCGCCGCGCTCGATATGATCGCGCAGCCGGCCCGGGGTGCCGACGACGACATGCGCGCCGCGCTCCAGTGCGCGCCGTTCGGTGCGGGCATCCATGCCGCCGATGCACGTGGCCACGCTGGCGCCCGTCCGGGCATAGAGCCAGATCAGTTCGCGGCTGACCTGCATCGCCAGTTCGCGCGTGGGCGCCACGATCAGCGCCAGTGGCGCGGCAGGCGGGTCCAGGCGCTCGGCCTCGCGCAGCAATGTCGGCGCAATCGCAAGGCCAAAGGCCACGGTCTTGCCCGAACCGGTCTGGGCAGAAACCAGAAGGTCCGCTTCGGTCAACTCGGGCGCGGTAACGGCCTGTTGCACGTCGGTCAGCGTATCAAAGCCGCGTTCGGCCAGCGCATCGAAAAGAGGGGAAGTCATAGGGGGAATGTCCAGCAGGGCGCGGGACTCACCCGTCGCAAAGTCTGCGCGTATAGGGGAGACGGGCAATCTTGTCCAGCCTCATGCATGGGACGGATTGCGAAAACCGGGCTGCTTCTGTTTGCTGTGGACCAGGAGGAAGTCGACCATGAAATTTACGGGAAAGCGCGCCTTCGTGACCGGCGGCAGCCGGGGCATCGGACGCGGCATTGTCGAGGCGCTGGCGGCGGAAGGCGCGGAGGCAGGCACATGCGGCCGCGGGGCGCGGCCCGAGGATCTGCCGGACCGCATCCATTGGCACCAACTCGACGTTGCCGACCCGCAAGCCGTGCAACGGCTGGCCGACGCGGTCGGCGGCATTGACATTCTGGTGAACAATGCCGGTGTGCAGGTCGAAAAGACGGTTGCCGACAGTACGGACGACGACTGGGACCACGTGATCGGTACAAACTGTCGGGGTGTCTTCAACATGTGCCGCGCCTTCATCCCCCGGATGGGGCAGGGCGGCAGCATCGTGAACATCGGCTCGATCTCGGGCCAGTTCGCTGATCCCTCAATGGCGCTCTACAATGCGTCCAAGGCTTTCGTCCACGGCCTCACCCGGTCCATTGCCGTCGATCACGGGCCCGCAATCCGCTGCAACGCGATATGTCCCGGCTGGATCGAGACCGGAATGCTGGAGGCCGCGTTCGAGTTGTCGTCGGATCAGGTCGCGGCACGTCGCGATGCGCTGGCGCGCCACGCGGTGCGGCGTTTCGGCCGGCCTGCCGATATTGCCGCCATGGCGATCTGGCTGGCCTCTGACGATGCGGCCTTTGTCACGGGGCAACTCTTTACGGTCGATGGCGGGTTGACCGCCGCCTCGCCGATCAACCCCGCGCTTTACTGAACCGTGTTCCAGACATGGTCGGCGCAGGCAAGATCCTGCGCGGCGATCCCGAGCGAGCGGTAGAGCGTGATCCCATCCGGGCCGCTGCGCCCCGGCACGGCGCCAGCCAGGACCTCGCCGATCTCTGCCTGAACATGATCCTTGGTCATTGTGCCGCTTTCCAGCGCCGAAATGATCTCGCGCGCCTGGGCAAAGGCCGAGGGGCGGTAATCGACGAATAGCTGCGATTTCATGACCAGCGCCGCGTCGATTTCCTGCATCGAGGGGATCGAGGCGCCCACCGCGTTCACATGGGTGCCGGGGCCGATCCAGTCGCCGTGCAGGACCACCGAGGCCGAAGAGGTGACCGTGCAGACGATATCGGCCCCTGCAACCGCCCGTTCCGCATCCGGAGCGGCGGTAAAGGCGATGCCGGGATGATGATCCGCCATCCGCCGGGCAAATTCGGCAGCGCGCTCGGGCGTGCGCCCCGCGATCCTGATTTCGGAGACATCGCGCACAAGTGTCAGCGCCTCGACATGGCTTTCGGCCTGTTCTCCGGTGCCGATCAACGCCAGCACCCGTGCGTCGGGCCGGGCCAGCGCCCGCGTGGCCACGGCGGTTGCGGCTGCGGTACGGATCGCGGTGATCGCATCGGCATCCATTGACACGCTGGGCCGCCCGGTCTCGGGGTCGAACAGCAGCACCGTGCCGATATGCGAACTCAGCCCCCTGGCGGGATTGCCGGGAAACAGGCTCAGAACCTTGACGCCGTAGATCGTCGGGTCACTCAGTGCGCCGGGCATCACGCCCAGCCGGTTGGTGCCGTCGATATCCATCACCGTGCGCAGCGGCAGATTGGCCTTTCCCTGCGAAACCCGGATCATCGTTTTTTCGACGATCTCGATCGCGTCCAGTATCGGCAGGTGCCGACGAACATCCTCTGCGTTCAGAACTTTCATGACAGGCTCTCCTCTCCGTCGGTCCAATAGGTGCCACCGGACGGCAGGCCCAGAACTTCGCGCAGCAGTGCGGTATAGGCCTCTGGTCCGGTAACATAGGGAAAGTGACTTGCAGCTCGGAAACGGAAGGTGCGTGCCGGGTTCAGTGCTGCCTTCAGACCAGCCCGCATCTGCGGATGGATCAGATGGTCGTCATCGCTTTCGACCGTGAAGATGCGGTTTTGCGGCAGGCACTGCGCGGGCAGGTCCGGTGCCGTCTTCAGCGCCTGCAACCGGGCGCGCAATTCCCCTTCGGGAATGCGGCCGCGCACTTCGCGCAGCAGCAGAGCCGCCAGATCGCGATAGCGGTGATCGTTGGCGCACCACCCCTGCAACCCGGTCTCGAATCCGGCCCGCAGTGTGTCGATCGGCGTGGCCATCAGGTCCAGCGAATATGGCGGCACCTGGTCGATCCCCTGGACCGAGGCCAGTGTATTGGCCGCCACCAGCCCGCCGCAAAGCTCGGGTCTGATGGCGGTCAGATATTGCGCCAGATACCCGCCCAGCGACGAGCCGAGCACCGTTGCGCCCTGCAGTCCGGCCTCGGCGATCAATTGCGCCAGATCGTCCGCCCAGTCGGGGATGCCACCCGAGGCGGGATAGCTGACCGAGAGGATGCGTGCCTCGCCCGACAGCGCCACGATCTGTTGCCAGAAGATATCGGCCCGGCCCAGCGTGCCGGGTATGAGCAGCAGTGCGGGGCCGTTTTGCCCCGCCCGGATCACGCCCCAGTCGCGGCGATGCACGACATGGCGTGCCTCGGGATGCAGCGTCGCGAACCGGTCACGTTCGGCAACAAGATCGCGTGTCGCCATGCCTCAGCCCCTTGCCGCCATCTGCGCCAGCGTCAGGCAGGTGCGCGTTGCGGTGGCCATGTCCTGAACCGAAATCCATTCCAGCGGGCCGTGGATGCACTGCATGCCGGTAAAGATGTTCGGTGTCGGCACACCCATTTCGGTCAGGCGCGACCCGTCGGTGCCGCCCCGGATCGGGACCGAGACCGGCTCCACCCCCTGCGCCCGCGCTGCCTCGCGCGCCAGCTCGACCGGGGTCATGTCCTTTTCCAGCCAATAGCGCATGTTTCGGTACTGCGGGTAGATCTCGCATTTGATCGCCGCGCGCGGCTCGCCCGCCTGCACGGTGGCGCAGACCTGGCGCAGCAGCTCGCCCTTGGCAGCCAGCCCGTCCCGCTCGAAATCGCGCAGGATGAACTTGATCACCATCTGCGACGAGCCGCCGTCCATGTCGGTGGCGTGGATGAATCCCTCGCGGTCGGCGGTGGTTTCGGGGGTCATCGTTGCCTGTGGCAGGGTTTGTACAATCTTCGAGGCGAGGTGGATCGCGTTGACCATCTTCTCCTTGGCCCAGCCAGGATGGATCGACACGCCCGTCACCGTCACCACCGCGCGGTCGGCCGAGAAGCTTTCGTATTCGATCTCACCCACTTGTCCGCCATCCAGCGTATAGGCGAAATCGGCGCGCAGGTCCTTGGGCAACCGTTCGTTCACGCCGCGCCCGATTTCCTCGTCGGGGGTAAAGGCCACCCGGACCGGGCCGCGCCCGATGTCGGGGTTGTTCAGCAGATGCCGCGCCATGGTCATGATGATGGCCACGCCCGCCTTGTCATCGGCCCCCAACAGCGTGGTGCCCGAAGCGGTGATCAGGTCGTGACCGATCTTTTCCGCCAGATAGGGGTGCTCGGCGGGCGACAGAACCAAAGCGGGATCGTCAGGAAAGGTGATGTCGCCGCCATTATATCCCTTGATCACGCGGGGCTTTACCCCGGTCGCATTGAATTGCGGTGCGGTGTCCACATGGGCGAGGAAGCCGATGGTTGGTCCCGGCGCGGTACCGGGGATGGTGGCCAGCACGGTGCCGTAATCGGTCAGTTCTACATCCTGCGCGCCCATTGCGGCCAGTTCGTCGCGCAGCAGGTTCAGCATGCCGAACTGGCAGGCGGTGCTGGGGGTGCCGGGTGCGGTCTCGTCGCTCTGGCTGTCGATGGCGGCATAGCGTACAAGCCGCTCCTGAAGCTCCTGATCGAATTGGTCTTGCATGTCATCTCCTGCGGTTGCCGCGATCAAAGAGGCGGGACCGGGTCAAGTCAAGCGGGCCGCTACGCCACCTTCGAGTGCCGCAAAAAGACGGGCGGACTGGCCAGCATGCTTTACCTCTGGGCCCCGGACCGCTAGCCATTGCGGGAAACCAGAGGGAAAGGACCGTGCCATGATCGAAACCGTCTCGGAAAACGCCTGTTTCGGGGGCGTTCAGGGGGTCTATCGCCATGCCTCCGCAGCCACCGGTTGCGACATGACCTTTGGCCTGTTTCTGCCGGTCGAGGCCAAGGACGGCCCGGTGCCGGTGCTTTGGTACCTGTCGGGTCTGACCTGCACCCACGAGAACGCGATGGTCAAGGCGGGTGCACAGGGCTGGGCCGCCGAACAGGGCATCGCGCTGGTCTTTCCCGATACCTCGCCGCGCGGCGAGGGCGTGGCCGACCACCCCGACTATGACCTGGGTCAGGGCGCGGGCTTTTACGTGAACGCCACGCAGGAGCCCTGGGCACCGCATTTCCGCATGTGGGATTATGTCGCCGACGAGCTGCCCGCGCTTTTGGCGGAACATTTCCCCATCGACCCCGAGCGGCAGTCGATCACCGGCCATTCCATGGGCGGGCATGGCGCGCTGACCCTGGCGATGAACCTGCCGGGCCGTTACCGCTCGGTCTCGGCCTTTGCGCCGATTTCGAACCCGACGGGCAGCGACTGGGGCCGCAAGCAACTGACCGCCTATCTGGGGGATGATGAGGCCGCATGGGCCAAACATGATGCGACGCTGATGATGAAGGCCAAGGGCTTTGACGGTCCGATCCTGATCGACACCGGCACCAACGACCAGTTCATCGACCTGCTGCGCCCCGAGGCGCTGGCCGCCGCCATCGCTGAACGCCGCCAGCAGGCGACCATGCGGCTGCAACCGGGTTATGATCATTCCTATTTCTTCGTGTCCAGTTTCATGGAGGACCACGTGAGTTTCCATGCCGACGCCTTGTACCGGGATTGATCCATGAACGGCCATGACTACGATCTGATCATCATCGGGTCCGGCCCCTCGGGGCGTGCCGCCGCGATACAGGCGGGAAAACTGAAGCGCCGGGTGCTGGTGATCGACCGCAAGGACCGGCTGGGCGGTGTTTCGGTACATACCGGTACAATCCCGTCCAAGACCCTGCGCGAGACGATGCTGAACCTGTCGGGCTGGCGCGAGCGCAGCTTTTACGGCCTGTCCTACCGGGTCAAGGACCGGATCAGCGCCGAGGACCTCAAGGCGCGGCTGCACATGACGCTCGATTACGAGGTCGACGTGCTGGAACATCAGTTCAACCGCAACCATGTGGACACGCTGAACGGGCTGGCCCGGTTCGTCGGCCCGCACGAGATCGAAGTCGCGACCGAGGCCGGGGAAACCACGCGCCTGACCGCGTCGAAGTTCCTGATCGCCACGGGAACCAAGACCTATCGTCCGGATTACGTTCCGTTCAACGGGCGCACCGTGGTCGATGGCGACGAGTTCCTGGAGATGGAGGCGATCCCCCGCTCGCTCGCCGTGATCGGTGCGGGCGTGATCGGTGTGGAATATGCCACGATGTTCTCGGCGCTGGATGTGCGGGTTACGCTGATCGAGCCGCGCGAGACGTTTCTCGACTTCATCGACCGGCGTCTGATCGAGGATTTTACCCATCAGATAAGGGAAAACGGGGTCGATCTGCGGTTGGGCTCGGCAGTGGAAAGGATTGAGGATGCCGGCGATCATGTCGAGATCAGCCTTGCCAACAAGCGGCATGTGCGGGCCGAAATGCTGCTGTTCGCCGCCGGACGCATGGGCGCGACCTCGGCGCTGAACCTCGATGCGGTGGGGCTCAAGACCGACCACCGCAACCGGATCGCGGTGGACCGCAGGACCTATCAGACGGCGGTTCCGCATATCTATGCGACCGGCGACGTGATCGGGCATCCGTCGCTGGCCTCGACCTCGTTGCAGCAGGGGCGGGTGGCCGCCTGCCATGCGCTGGAAACCCCGACGCTGCCGGAAAGCCCCTGGTATCCCTACGGAATCTACTCGGTGCCCGAGATGTCCACCTGTGGCATGTCCGAGGAGGAGTTGCAGGAGCGCGGCATCCCCTACGAGGTGGGCGTGGCGCGGTTCCGCGAAACCTCGCGCGGACATATCATGGGGCTGGAACATGGCATGTTGAAGATGCTTCTATCCTTGAAGACAAGGCGGGTTCTGGGCGTGCAGATCGTGGGCGAGGGGGCTACCGAACTGATCCATATCGCGCAGGCGGTGATGAACCTCAAAGGCACGGTGGACTATTTCGTACAGAATACGTTCAACTACCCGACGCTTGCCGAAGCCTACAAGATCGCCGGACTCGACGCCTTCAACCGGATGCCGATCCCCGAGGAATTCAAGGTGCGCCGCAAGGAAGCCATCACACCGGAAGACCCGCAGAACTGACCGTTTTGTACCCGTCGGGCGGGTCAATCGTCTGTTACGCGACACCGCGTAAAACGATATCCCAGCCGTGACAAAGTGTTCATGAGCGACTAAGTTGGAGAGAAAAGACTGAATTCCGAGTTCAGTGTATCTGGAGAATGCGCGTGCAACGATTGTCGAGCGTCCCGAGCAGGACCGAGCAGGTTTATCAATCCGTTCGGGAAAGCATCTGTGATTGTGTCCTGGAACCGGGCACCCATCTGATTCAGGAGGAACTGGCCGCAACGCTGGGCGTGTCCCGCCAGCCGATCCAGCAGGCGATGCTTTTGCTCAAGAATGACGGGCTGGTGGTCGAGACCGGCGGGCGCGGGCTCTATGTGGCGCCGATCGACCGCGCGGGCATGGAGCATCATTATCAGATCCGGATGGTGCTGGACCAGCTTGCCGCGCGTCTCGTGGCCGAGCAGTCGCGGTCGGACTCGGCCTTTCGGTCGCGGCTGCGGCGCGAAGGCGACGCCATTCTGGCCACCGGCTCGGGCGCGCTCGAGAGTGGCAGCGCAGCGGATGCCGTGCGCCATGACGTGGCGTTTCACACTTTCATCTATGACATGTCGGGCAATCCCCAGATCCGACCAACGGCCGAGGCGCATTGGCTGTTTCTCAGGCGGGTCATGATCGGGGTGCTGTTGCACGCCGAGCGGGGACCGCTGGTCTGGGCGCAGCACGAACACATCCTCGATGCGCTGGTTGCGGGCGACGTGGAGGGGGCGGTTGCTCTGGCCACGGAACATGTTACCGGCGCAAAGAACGCGCTGCTTGCCGCCATGGCGTCGGGGAAGGCGGACCATTTGTTCGCGTCCCCGGGCGAAGCGGATGCACGGCCTCAGAGCGGCGAGATTCAGGTGCGGCGATAGATATAGGTGTCGTCGGCTTTGCCCTCTTCGGCCAGGAGGGCATCCAGCACGGCGCGGCCTGGGCTCTTGCGGCAGACGGGGTCGGGGGCAGAGGCATCTCCGAGGATCGCAAGGGCCTGGCAACGGCAGCCGCCGAAATCCACTTCGCGGCGGTCGCAGGACCGGCACAGATCCGGCATCCAGTCGGTACCGCGATAGGCGTTGAAGGCCGGGCTATCGTGCCAGATTGCAGCCAGCGGACGATCCGTGACACGTTCGAATATGAGATGCGGGATTGTCTGCGCCGCGTGGCAAGGCAGGACAGTGCCATCGGGGGTCACATTCAGCCCGGTTGATCCCCAGCCGCTCATGCAGGCTTTCGGCAGGTCGGAATAGTAATCCGGCGGCACGAAATCGATGACCAGCCGTCTCTTCATCTGCTCGACGGCATCGCGCACAATGCCTTTCGCCCGATCAACCTGGGCGCGGGTGGGTTGCAGACGCGCCCGGTTGGCCAGGGCCCAGCCCTGGAACTGCACGCAGGCGATTTCGATCCGGCGCGCGCCCAGCCGTTCGGCCATGGCAATCGTGGCGGGCAGGTCATCGAGGTTGTCGCGGTGCATCACCGCGTTCAGCGTCAGCGGAAATCCCAGGCGCGCGATATGATCCGCGACCTGCATCTTGCGGTCGAAACCGCCCTTGTAGCCGCCGATCCGGTCGGCGATCTCGGCGCGCACGCCCTGCACCGACAACTGGATGTGATCCAGCCCGGCGTCGTTCAGCGCCTCGAGCCGCGCCTCGGTCAGGCCGATGCCGGAGGTGATGAGATTGGTGTAGAGCCCCGCTTCGCGCGCGGCGATCACAAGCTCGACAAGATCGCGGCGCGAGGCAGGCTCGCCACCGGACAGATGCAGTTGCAGAACGCCCAGATCGGCCGCCTGACGGAATACGTCGGCCCATTGTTCCGTGGTCAGTTCCCTGTCCCGCGCGGTCAGTTCCTGCGGGTTGGAGCAATAGGGGCACATCAGCGGACAACGGTGGGTCAGTTCGGCGAGCATCGCCAGCGGCAGGTCAGGCATGTTTGAACTCCACAAGGCGTTTTTCCGCCAGATCGCCAAGGTATTCCATCACGTCGGTTTCGATCTGGTCCCGTGGCGCGGCGAAGGTTCGGGCCAGATCCTCGCTGATCGCGCGAACCGACTGTGTCCCCGTCACGCGCGACAGCACTTCGGTTCCGATCTGATCGAGCATCAGCACCCGCTCGGGGCCCAGAAGGACCGGAACACCGCGCACCCGGTCATGCGCGCAGCGCACGCCGCGGGGCAGGTAGGGGACCGACTGCGGGGTCACAACAGCCCCTCGCCGGGTTGCCAGGCGCCGGGCGGGATGCGGCTGGGTTCCACGTAGGCGGACCAGAGCGCGTCAAGCTGGGCCCAGAGAACCTCGGTCTTGAAGATGAGCGCGCGCGCGGCGGCGTCCTGATCTGCCTTTGTCACGGCGCGATCGAGGACCCAGGCCAGGCCAAAGGCCACGTCCTGCGGCGCCTCGGTCAGGCGATGCTTGAAATAAGAGATCGTGGTCTCATTTGCGAATTCGTAGTGTTTCAGCAGCCCGGCGATCCGGTCGGCGTGGATCTTGGGCGCGAACAGCTCGGTCAGCGACGAGGCGACGGCAAGCAGCAGCGGCTCGTCGCGCACGAAACGGACATAGGCATCCACCGCAAAGCGGGTGGCGGGCAGGATGCCGACCTCGGAGGCCACGTAATCCGGGTCAAGCCCGACCCCTTCGGCCAGCTTCAGCCAGCGGGCGATGCCGCCTTCACCGGGGGCCCGCCCGTCGTGATCCTCGATCCGCGAACGCCAGGCGCGGCGCAGCGCGGGGTCGGAGACGCGCGACATGAAGGCTGCGTCCTTCATCGGGATGCGTGACTGGTAATAGTAGCGGTTGATGACCCAGGCGCGTACCTGATCCGGCGTGCAATCGCCGGAATGTAGGCGCTGATGGAAAGGATGCCTGTCGTGATAGCGTTCTTCGCCGATGGCGCGCAGGCGCGCTTCGAAAAACTCTCTGGTGTCCGGCCTGGCGGTCATGGCGTGATCTCCTGTCCGTCCCGTGCGATTTCCCATCCGGCGCGCATCAGCGCGGCGCGCTCGGGGCCGTCCGGTTGCAGCACGGGGTTGGTGTTGTTGACGTGGATAAAGACCTTGCGTGCATTGATCGGAGCAAGGCGGGCGAGGCTGCCCATGTCCCCCTGCATCGGGAGATGGCCCATCCGCGCCCCGGTCTTTTCCCCGGTGCCGGTGCGGGCCATGTCGTCGTTCTCCCAGACCGTGCCGTCGAACAGCAGCAGGTCAACGTCACGGAGTCGGTCAACCAGCCAATCGGGCAGGGCGGCACAGCCGGGGATATAGGCAACCTTGCGCCTGCCGTCCTCGATCATCAGCCCGATGGTCTGTTCGCCGATCTCCTGCAAACCGACGGTCTCGCCTTCGAGAAACAGCGCCACCTTGCCCGGCACGGCAAACGGGGTCAGAGTCAGGTCGGGCAGGGGGGTTATGGTCTGTTCCAGCGCAAAACCGGTTCGGGGAATCAAAGTCCGGTCCATCACGTCGAAGATCCGGTTGGCTTCGAGCGTCTGCAGGATGTCGGCGGTGCCGAAAACCGTGAACCCGGTCTTTTCGCGCAGAGTCAGAAGGCCGGCGATGTGATCCACATCCGCGTTTGTAAGCACCACGGCGGCAATCGGCGTGTCGCGAAGCCCCCGAGGGTGCAGCGCCGGCGTTGCCTGGATCTGTGCGCGAATGTCGGGCGATGCATTCAGCAGCACCCAGGACGCGCCGTCTACCGAGATCGCCACCGAGGACTGTGTCATCGGGGCGATCCTGCCTGCTCGGGCATCGGTGCAGTTCCGGCACCCGCAATTCCATTGGGGCAGCCCGCCTCCGGCTGCTGCCCCAAGTACCTTCACGATCATGAAATCCGACGGCGAATCAGATCACGTCGCGGCCGGACTGGCGATCATCGTCTTCGCCGGGGCCGTACATGTTGATTTCCATACCGCATTTGATTTCGCGAGCGACGGGTTTGCTCCAGGCCATGGTGTCTCCTCCTTTTACTTGAGCGAGGAAAGAATACCGAATTCGGAATGCAAGACAAGAATGAAGATTCTGGCTGATGCCGAAAGGATCGGGGCTGGAGCCGATTCGCACTTGATTTCCAAGGCTAATGCGCTGGTGGATAACACATATTTAATTTGCGTCTTTCCGCGCTTGACAATGAGGGACTGTATTCCCCATTCTGAATTCAGAATTCGGAACCCCGAATCCTGATGGGAGGAATCACATGCCGATGAGGCTGAACACGCTGTCCGCAGTGTCCGGGATCGTTTTTGCCCTTGGGTTTGCCGTGGTGTCGCAAGGTGCGGTCGCCGATGCCGCAACCGTCACGACCGCCGTGCCCGCCGAGGTCATGGAGGAGGGGGCAGCGCTCTACAAGAAAAATTGCCGCTTCTGCCATGGCACAAATGGCACGTCGGGCAAGCGGCTGGCCGGGAACGAGATGCTCGCCGACTCCGATTATGTGGCGACCGTGATCCTGACCGGTCCCGGCTACATGACACCGTTCGAAGAACATCTGAGCGACGAGGAAATCGCGCTGATCACGACTTACGTCCGCAACGCCTGGGGTCATGCCTATGGCCCGATGCAGGCGGATGATGTGGCGCAGCTGCGCTGACAATACCCGGGCTGGAGGAGAGTCCCGGGTTTTCACCAAAGCCCAAAGGCAGGGTGCCAAACGGGCAAATAGGGAGACTGACATGAAACGCAAATCCTGGCTTCTGGCCACATCCCTGGCGGCGCTGAGCTTCGCCGTGCCGCTTCAGGCAGGCGAGATCGCCGATTACGCAAGTGTGACCGCCGAGCGGCTCGCGGCGCCGGAAGACGGCAACTGGCTCTTGACCCGCCGGACCTATGACGGTCAGGCACACAGCCCGCTCACCGAGATCACCAAGGATAACGTCGCGGGTCTTCAGGTCGCCTGGAGCCTGCCCACCGGCCCCTATGTGAAGCTGTCCGATTTCGCAGCACTGCCCGCGCGTCCGGCGCATCAGGCGCCTGCGCTGGTCAATGACGGTGTCATGTTCATGACCACGCCGGATCAGCAGATCATCGCTGTCGACGCCGCCACCGGTGCCGAGCATTGGCGCTTCCGTCACGATCTGCCCTCGGAGATCATCCCGGTCCACCCGACCAACCGTGGTGTGGCGCTTTGGGAAGACAAGCTCTTCATGGCGACGCTGGATGCCAAGGTCGTGGCTGTCGATGCCAAGACTGGCGCCAAGCTTTGGGAAGCGACCATGGAGAACTGGGAGAACGGCTATTATAGCACGCTTGCCCCGCTCGTCGTGGATGGCGTCGTGATGGCCGGTGTCTCGGGCGGCGAATTCGGTATTCGCGGTTTCGTGCAGGGTTTTGACGCCAACACCGGTGACAGCCTGTGGAAGACCCATACCATCCCCGCACCGGGTGAACCGGGTTCGGAAACCTGGCCGGGCGACACCTGGAAGACGGGTGGCGGTTCGGTCTGGATCACCGGCAACTACGACCTCAAGAACGGCTTGGCGATGTGGGGCGTGGGCAACGCGGCACCCTGGATCGGCGACATGCGTCCGGGTGACAACCTTTACACCACCTCGACCATCGGCATCGACCCCAAGACCGGCAACATCGACACGCATTTCCAGTACCACTGGAACGACAGCTGGGACTGGGACGAAGTGGTTCCGCCGACCCTCATGACGCTCGACGGTCAGGACCTTGCCGTGCGTTTCGCGCGCAATGGCTGGATCTACAAGATGGACCGCACCGGCGGCGCCTTGAAGTTCATCGAAGGCACGCCCTACGTCTTCCAGAACGTCTTCACCGGTCTGGATGAGAACGGCCGCCCCTCCTACAATCCCGACCACGTGGCGGGCACCGGCAAGCGTGCCGATTTCTGTCCCTCGGCCTGGGGCGGGCGCGACTGGCCGGCCGAGGCCTATAACCCGAACCTCGCCACGGTCTTCATCTCGGTGAACGAGAACCACTGCGGCTCGGCCGAAGGCTCTCCGGTGGAATACGAACCGGGCGTGCTGTTCCTTGGCTCCGGCCTTGAGATGGCCCCGACAGAGGCCGCCAAGGACCATATCGGCGCGCTGCAGGCCTGGGACATCCGGACCATGGAGAAGAAGTGGCAGGTCAACTTCAAGTCGCCGAACTGGGGTCCGGTCTTGTCCACAGAGGGTGGTCTGGTCTTCGTTGGCGGCACGGGTGACGCGATGTTCCGCGCCTTCGACGCCGAGTCGGGCGAGGTGCTGTTCGAGCACCAGATGGACGGCGGCATCATCGCGCCTCCGACCAGCTTCGAGGTTGACGGCAAGCAATACATCGCCGTGACCACCGGCTGGGGCGTCGATGGCGACCGCTTCCAGGGATACATCGATGCCGGCATGGGCACCGAGACCAAGATCCCGCAGGGCGGCACCATCTGGGTCTTCGCACTCTGATCCTCCCCCCGGGGCGGGCGTTCAGCGCCCGTCCCACCTCTTCCTGTCTGACTGGCCCCGTGGAGATCCGTAATGTTCCGTTCGCTTGCCCTTTCCGTGCTGACGCTGGCAATTGCCGCGCCTGCCGCGGCCTGGGAGCTGGCGGTATGTTCAGATCCTGCGGGGCTTCCTTATTCTGCGCGTGACGAAAGCGGGTATGACAACCGCATCGCCGCGATCCTGGCCGATGAACTGGGAGCCGATCTGCGATTTGTCTGGATGCCGGATAACCGCCAGCGCACCGCGCGCGGTTTTCTGCACGAAGGCGCCTGCGATGTGATCATGGGCGTGATCGACGGTCAGAACGGCACGCTGACCAGCCATGCCTATTACCGCACCACCTATGTGTTTGTCAGCCGGGATGGCGCTGTGACATCGCTCGATTCCCCGGAACTGGCGGATATGCGCATTGGTGTGATCGGCGGCGCGCGACGCACGACGCCGGCCTCTGTCGGGCTGATGCGGCGGGGCTATCTGAGCCAAATTGTGCATTTCGGTGCTTCCGCGACCGCAGGCGAAACCGAAACCGCCATGCTGGATGCGCTTGAGACGGGCGAGATCGACCTCGCTATTCTCTGGGGTCCGATGGCCGCGCATCTGGAACGCGACGGTCTGGTGACCTCTCCGGTTGCCCCCGAGATCGACATTCCCTTTCTACCGATGTTCGCCGCGCTGACCGTCGGCGTGCGTCCACAGGACGAAGCGTTGCGCGATGCAATTGACCATGCGCTGGCCCAGCGCTGGGACGATGTGCAGGCCGTGCTGACCGAGGCTTCGGTGCCGGTGTTGTACCTGCCGCAACCACAATTGCCGGAGGCCACGCAATGACCGCGCGTATGACCCGGCGGAGCCTTCTGGGCGGTATGGTGGTCACGCCCGCGCTGCTGACTGCGGCTTTTGCGCAAGGCGGATTTGACCTGCGCGTAGGTGTCGTGCTTCCTCTGGGTGGCCCTTCCCGTTCGGAAGGCACTGAAAACCTTGAGGAGATTGCCGAAATCGCGCGTCAGGGCGCGATCATGGGCGAAGAGGAAATGGGCCGCAACGGCGCCCTCTTTGGCCATCAGGTCACGCTGTTGCAGGCCAACGCGCCCGGCGCCGAGGCGGCGGAACGCGCTGCGCGGCGCATGGTGGCGCTGGACGGTGCGCAGGTGCTGGTCGGCGGCTTTTCCGAGGCCGAGGCACGGGCCCTGGGAAAGGTGGCCGAAGATACCGGCATCCTGTTCCTCAACATCGCGGCGACAAGTGACGCGCTGCGCGCCGAATGCGGCAGCCAGACCTTCCACATCGAGGCCAGCGCGGCCATGTATCTCGACGCGCTGGCGGGTTGGTATGTGCGCGCCGGGCATCGGCGCTGGGTGATCCTGCATGGGACCGATCCTGAAGGCGCCGCGCGTCTGGCGCGCGCCCGGGCCAGCCTTTCCAACCGGCACTGGGGCGCAAAGATCGCCGCGACAGTACCGGTCGAAGGGCGAGAATTCGCCCCTGCGTTGGCGGCTGTCGCGTCGGAAAAGCCCGACGCGGTGCTGCTTTTGACCGACTGGCATACCCAGCTTGATTTCCTCGCCCGCTACGAGGCCGAGGGGCTGCGCGTACCCGTGGCCGCCTTCCCCGAGGCCGCCACCCAGACCCGCAGTTTCTATTCCGCCGCGATGGCCGCCGCATCTCATGCCGGTGCCGGGCACCGCGCCGCGCTCTGGGAACCGACGCTTGATGCCTATGGCGCACGCGAGTTGAACGCACGGGCCGCCGCACGCTGGGGCCGGCCGCTGGATTCCGTTGGTTGGGCGGCATTTCAGGCGATGAAGATAGCCTATGACGCGGCACAATTCGGCGGCGCAGCAGAGGGCAAGGCTATGGCGGAATGGCTGGCACGCGAGGGCAGCGTGCTGGACCTGCACAAAGGGATCGGCGTCAGCTTCCGACCCTGGGATCATCAACTGCGCCAGTCGCTGTATCTGGTCGATCTGAACCCCGAGGCGGGCACCTCGCGCGACGTGGACGCGGTCAAGAACCGGGCGCATTTGGTTGGCGAATTGCCCGCCATCTACATGCCCGGCACCGATCCGGTGGAACGGCTGGATCAACTGGGTGACATCACACCGCGCGGCAAATGTGAATAAGGGGGAGGACACAACATGCTTTGCAAGACCTTGACGGCAATGGCGCTGATTTTGACGGCAACGGTGTCCTCTGCCGAACAGTTCCGACTGTTCGTCTCGAACGAATATGGCGCGAACCTGTCGGTGCTTTCGTCTGACGCCAGCCAGCACGGCGAGATCGAGATTTCGGGTCGTCCCGGCGATGTCCGCCCCCGTGGCATGGCCCTCAGCCCCGACGGCAAAATCGTCTATGTCGCGGTGAGCGATTTCCTGCCGCAGACGGAAAAGCCCGAGGATGCCATCGTTGCCATCGACGTGGCCAGCAATGAAATCCTGCGCCGCTACCGCGCGGGCGGCAATCCCGAACGCATCGCCATCAGCCCCGATGGCAAGCAGATCTGGGCCGCCCTGGAAGCCATAGCCCAAGGCGTCGGCATCGACGCCGTGACCGGCGAGGAACTGGGCCGTTTTCCCACGGGTGTTGAACCCGAGGGTGTCGACGTCAGCCCCGATGGCCGCTGGGCCTATATCACCGGCGAGACCAGCCATACCGTCACCGTGATCGACACGCAGGCGCTCAAGATCGTCACCCATATGCTGGTCGGCAACCGCCCTCGCGACGTGGTGTTCTCGCCAGACAGCACCCGCGCCTATGCCAGCGCCGAGATCGGCGGAACGATTTCCGTAATCGATGTCACTCAGCACCGGGTGATCGGCACGATCTCGCTGGGGCTGGATTCACGTCCGGTCGAGGTGGACCTGAGTCCGGACGGCAAGCTGTTGTATGTCGCGGGCGGCGGGACCAGCGCGGTCTATGTGGTCGACACCGAAAAGGGCGAGGTCGCCCATGTGATCAAGGAACGCATGGGGCGTCGCCCCTGGGGCGTGACGGTCAGCCCCGATGGCAGCACTGTCTATACCGCCAACGGCCTCAGCGACAGCGTAAGTGTGATCGACACCGCCTGCATGTGCGTGACGGATGAAATCGCAGCAGGGCGTGGTGCCCATTCCATCGAGGTTGGCCATGTGGACTGATCGCATTGCGCTGAGCGCCGCTCTGGCCGCATTGATGATGCCCGCATGGGCGGACTATGCAAATGCGCCATTCCATGATCGCGCCTACGAGGTGGCCGATACCGCCCTGCGTGTGCTGGAGGGCGAGGCTGTGGCCGTTCCGACGGAGGACGCGCCGCTGGCGGCCGCTGTGGCGGCGCTGCTTCTGATTTCTGAAGTCGGCCTAGCCGAGGCGTTTGAAGAGGCGGTCGAGGGGGATGACGAGGAGGAGGACGCAAGCAACGGGGATGGCTACGCCAATGCCTACGCCTTATTGCAAACCGTCCGCCCCTGGGTGGCCGCAGTGCCGTCTGATGCCGAGATTGTTGACCTGATGGGTCGGCTCGACGCGTTGATGCCCACAGCGGAGCGTCCGGAAAAGCTCGATGCCGATCCCGAGGCCGCCGAGGTTGTGGCGCAGGCCCTGGTGGGGCAACTGGAGCGGGCGGCGAATGCCGATCTCTATCTGGGGCGTGATCTGGCCCGGGCCATGGCGACGGTGTCGCAACTGGCCGCGCACGGCTGCGCCTATGATGAAGCGGTCCGTCCACGCTGGTTCGAGATTGCAGCACTTTATTTCGAAGACGCGCTCGAAGCGCCGCTTTCGGTCATGGCGGCGGACCCGGCCGAGCAGATCGAGGACGGGCTGGAGCGCTTGCGGGATGGCGATCTGTCGGCCTGCGATTCCGTGGGCAAGGCTTTCGTGGATGCAAAAGAGAGGCTGTTCCCATGAGTGCTGTCCCTATCATCGAGGCCCGCGAACTATCCCGCCGCTTTGGCGGAAGGGCAGTGGTCACGAATGTCAGCCTGAACCTGAATGAAGGCGAGTCTCTGGCACTGATCGGACCGAACGGGGCCGGCAAGACCACCACGCTGGGCATGCTGACCACGGCGTTGCGCCCCGACAGCGGCTCTGTGCGGATCGCCGGACAGGACGCGCTGGCCGATCCGCGCAGGGCGCGCGCAATGCTCGGGGTGCTGTTCCAGGACCCGGCGCTGGATGATCGCATGACCCCGCGCGAGACCTTGCGCCTGCACGCCGCGCTGCATGGGTTGCCTCGGAGGGACACCGCGGCGCTGGTGGCCGATGCGCTGGAACGCGCCGGGCTGTCCGAGGCGGCGGACCGGACCATTCGCGGCTTTTCCGGCGGCATGAAGCGGCGGCTGGAACTGGCCCGCGCTCTGATGCATGAACCGCGCCTGCTGGTGCTGGATGAACCCACGCTGGGGTTGGACCCGCAGGGGCGGCTCGATCTCTGGGCGCGGATCGGGGCATTGCGGGCGTCCGGCATGGCGGTGCTGATGACCACCCATGTGTTGAGCGAGGCCGAAAGCTTTGACCGTGTCGGCATTCTGGATGGCGGGCGACTGGTGGCGCTGGATACGCCCCGGGCACTGAAACTGGCACATGGCGGGTCGTCGGAGGCCAGCCTTGACGATGTGTTCTTTCATCTCACCGGCCGGGCGCTGCGCGATGGCGACGCGCCCTTGCGCCCCGCGCTGGTTCGGAGGCGGGCATGATTGCCGCGGACCAAATGACCGGCGCAATTGATACGCGTGTGATCTGGGCGCTGTGGCGGCGCGAGGTCACTTCATATCTGCGCGACCGGTCGCAGGTCTTTGGCGGTTTCTCGCGCACCGTGCTGTGGCTGGTGATCCTGGGCTTCGGGCTTGGCGCAACGCTGCGCGAGATCGAGGGTTATTCCTATTCGCAATACATCCTGCCCGGTGTAATGGTTCTGAACGTGCTGTTCGCGTCGATGCAATCGGCTTTTGCCCTGGTTTATGACCGCAAGCACGGGCTCTTGCGTCAGGTGCTGGTGTCGCCTGCGCCGCTCATGTCGGTGACGCTTGGCAAGCTGTCGGGCGGGGCCACGATTGCGGTGCTGCAAGGCTCCATCCCGCTGCTGTTCGCGCCGGTGATCGGTGTACCGCTGAGCCTGCCGGGCCTGCTGGCGGCCTGGGCGGTGATGTTCGCCATGGGATTCGCCCTGACCGGGGTGGGGGTGGTGATCGCCCTGCGCCTCAAGGGATTGCAGGGCTTCGGCAGCATCTCGAACGGGGTGATCCAGCCGCTTTACTTCCTGTCAGGCTCGATCTTTCCGCTCAAGGGCATCGTTGGCGGGATCGGTTTTCTCGATATTCCGCAAGGCTTGCGTGACGAGCTGCGCAGCCACGGCATTTACGCCATCGGTGGAGGCTGGGTCGTGGAACTGCCGCTCTGGCTTGAGGTCATCGTGCGGGCCAATCCCATCAGCTACCAGCTTGACCTCATGCGCGAGGCGCTTTTGGGGTATCATCAATTGCCCCAGGACTTGGGGCTGGCAATCTGCGCGGGCTTTCCGCTGGCCGCACTGGCGGCTGCGTATTGGGCGCTGAGCAACATCCGGCAAGGTTGACAAAAAATGAAAACTCTGAATTCTGAATTCAAAAGGAGGCTGACGTGACCAAATCCCTGTTGACCTTTGGGCAGATGCTGGACGGGTTTGCACGCCTGCGGCCCAATGACCTTGGCGCGCGGGATCTCGAACGCGCGCTGACCTTTTCGCAATGGAACGAACGGGCACGGCGTCTTGGCAATGCCTTGCTCGGGCTGGGACTGAGCACGGGCGATCGCGTCGCCGTGCTGGCCTATAACCGGCTGGAATGGGCCGAGATCTATGCCGCGACGGCCAAGGCCGGGCTGATCGCGGTGCCGTTGAACTTCCGCCTCAGCGCGCTGGAAATGCGCTTCATCATCGAGGATTGCGCCGCGGCGGCCGTCCTGTCGGAACATGGGCTGCACGGGGCTATCGAAGAGGTCCGGGCCGATCTGGCGATTCCGGAATCGCGCTATGTGCTGTTTGGTGGTCGCGCGGCAGGCTGGCACGACTACGAGGATCTTCTGAGCCGCGCGGCGTCCTCTGCGCCGGATGTTGCCGTCAGCGACACGGATCCTTGGGCGCTGATGTATACATCGGGCACCACCGGAAAGCCAAAGGGCGTGATCCGCAGCCACCGCAGCCAGGCGCTTGTCGGGCTGGTGACCGAGATCGAGCTTGGCATCGGCGCGCGTGATGACGCGCTGCTGGTCATGCCCATGTGCCACGCGAACTCGCTGAATTTCTTTTCGTCCTTCAGTTATCGCGGCGGTGTCACCTCGATCTTTTCGCGCGCCAGTTTCGACGCCGAAGAGGCGCTGGACGTGATGGAACGCTCGGGGGCGACCTTCACCTCGCTGGTGCCGACCCATTACATCATGATGCTGGAACAGGCCAAGGCCGAGAGCCGCACGCGCGACCTGGGCCGAATGACCAAGCTGATGATCTCGTCCGCGCCGGCGCGGGCCGATACCAAGCGCGCGGTGATGGAAATGTTCCCCAATTCCGGCCTGTTCGAGCTTTACGGTTCGTCAGAGGGCGGCTGGGTCACGATGCTGCATCCCGACGAGCAATTCACAAATCTGGGCACCGTGGGCCGCGAATGCGTGGGCACCGCGCCGATTCGCCTGCTGGACGATGATGGCAACGAGGTGCCGGACGGGCAGCCGGGCGAGTTGTTCCACTGCACGCCCTACACGTTCGACGGTTACTGGAACCTGCCCGAAAAGACCGCCGAGGCCTTCCGCGGGGAATATTGCACCGTGGGCGACATGGCGCTCAGGGACGAGAATGGTTTCATCAAGCTGATCGACCGCAAGAAGAACATGATCATTTCCGGCGGCGAGAACATCTATCCCGCCGAGGTCGAAGCGGTGCTGGGCGCCGCGCCTGAAGTGCGCGACGTGGCAGTGATCGGCTTGCCGGACGAGAAATGGGGTGAACGCGTCCATGCGGTCGTCGTCCTGAAGGATGGTGCGCGGGCCAGCGAGGCCGATGTGATCGGCTGGTGCGGCGAACGGATCGCACGGTTCAAGCGCCCGCGCAGCGTCAGTTTCGTCGCCGCCGAGGACATTCCGCGCACCGCCACCGGGAAGATCCAGCACGGAATACTCAAGGAAAAGCTCCTGACCGGGGCCTTTGACAGGACACATATGGCAGGAGCAGCAGAATGAGCCAGGATCTTAACAGCGACGGTTTGAGCGTTGCAGCATGGATCGCGCGTTTTCTTCAGGCGCGGGGTGTGGACCGGATCTTCGGTCTTCAGGGCGGGCATATCCAGCCGATCTGGGACTTTGCTGCGCAGCGCGGCATCCGCATCGTCGATGTGCGTCATGAATGCGCCGCGGTGCACATGGCCCATGCCCATGCCGAGCTGACGGGCGGATTTGCGGTGGCCATGGTCACCGCCGGGCCGGGTGTGACCAATACCGTGACCGCCATCGCCAATGCGTCGCTGGCCCGCATCCCGGTGCTGGTGATCGGCGGTTGCACCTCGCGCCCGCAGGCCAATATGGGTCCGTTGCAGGACATCCCGCATGTGGACATCATCAAGCCGGTGGCGCGCCTGTCGAGGACCGCGCGCGTCGCCGATCAGGTGATCCGCGAACTGGACGAGGCCGTGGCGCGCGCGATGGGCGACGGCGGCGAACCGGGGCCGGTCTACCTTGAGATCCCGACGGATGTGCTGCGCCAGCACGTGCCGGAACACATGGTGCTGGATGACTGGATGTCGCCCAAGGCGCCGCGTGTCATGCCGCCCGATCCGACCGCGGTGGCCGAGGCGGCCAAGGCGCTGTGGACCGCGAAACGCCCGGTGGTCGTTGCGGGCCGCGGCGCCAATGGCGCGGCCGAGGCGCTGAACCGGCTACTCGATGCCTCGGGAGCGCTTTATCTCGACACGCAAGAGGCGCGCGGGCTGGTCTCGGGCGAACATGGCTCTTTCGTGGGGGCGATGCGCGGGCAGGTGATGCAAGAGGCCGATCTGGTCATCACGGTGGGCCGGCGGCTGGACTACCAGCTTGGGTATGGGTCTCCGGCGGTGTTCCCTCATGCGCGCTTCATTCGCATTTCGGACACGGCGTCGGAACTGATCGACAACCGGCGCGGTACGCCTGAACTGCTGGCCACGCCAGCACTGGCATTGGACGCGATTGCCGAGGCGGGCACGGCGCTGGGCGCTCCGGCGCTGGATCGCGACTGGGCCGAGGGTACGCGGGCGAAACATGTTGCACGCGCCTCGGGTGGCAATCGCGAGGTGCCGCAAACCGGCAAGGACGGCAAGATCCACCCGATGGCCATTTTCGACGCGCTCAAGCAGGTGGCTGACAAGGATTACATCGCGGTTGCCGATGGCGGCGATTTCCTCAGTTTCGCGCGCGTCGGGCTGGAGGCGAAAACCTATCTTGATGCCGGGGCCTTTGGCTGTCTGGGCGTGGGTGTGCCTTATGCCAATGCCGCGTCTCTGGCCTTCCCGGACCGCCAGGTGGTCTGTGTCACCGGCGATGGGGCCTATGGGTTGAACGCGATGGAGATCGACACTGCGGTGCGGCAGGGCGCCAAGCCCGTGATCATCGTCTCGAACAACGCCGCCTGGAATATCGAGCGTTTCGACCAGGCTGACAACTACGGCGGGCGCATCGTGGGCACGTTGCTGCGCCATTCCGATTACGCCGGCATGGCGACCGCGCTGGGCCTCTATGGCGAGCGGGTCGAGGACCCCGCCGACCTGCCTGCCGCGATCCGGCGCGCGCTGGAGAACGCGCCTGCGGTGGTCGATGTGGTCACCTCGCAGGATGCGGTTTCGTCGGATGCCAAGAAGGGCCTGGGCTTTGTGCCCGATTACCAGCCGCTGACCGTCTGGGACGATGCCGAGCGCAAGCGCCGGGGCCTGGCATGATGCGCGATCTTGCCAAACCGTCGCCGGCTCTGGCCGAGCGGTTTTCGCTGGCCGGCCGTCGCGCGCTGGTCACTGGGGCCTCGGGCGTGCTGGGCGCGCGGTTCGCACAGGTGCTGGCCGAGGCGGGCGCCGCCGTCACGCTGGCGGCACGCCGGGTCGAGCCGATGCTGGCGCTGCGGGACCGGATCGAAGGCGCGGGCGGACAGGCCTGTGTCGTGCCGCTCGATCTGGCCGATGCGCCCACCATCGCCGCCGCCTTCGATACGGCGGAGGAAGCCCTGGGCGGACCCGTTGACCTGGTGGTGAACAATTCCGGTATCGCGTCGCCGGGGCTGTTGCTGGAGCAGTCGGAAGATGACTGGGCGCAGCTGATGGCCGTCAATCTCGATGGCGCGCGCCGCGTGGCGGCCGAGGCCGCGCGCCGTCTGGTGGCGGCGGGCGAGGGGGGCAGCATCGTCAATGTCGCCTCGATTCTCGGGCTGCGGCAGGGGGCGGGGGTGGCGGCCTATGCCACGTCCAAGGCGGCGCTGGTGCAGCTGACCAAGCAACAGGCGCTGGAATGGGCGCGCCATGGCATTCGCGTCAACGCGCTCTGCCCCGGCTATATCGAGACCGATATCAACCGCGATTTCTTTGCTTCCGACGCCGGGCAGGCGCAGGTCAAGCGCATCCCGATGCGGCGACTGGGCCGGCCTTCGGAACTCGACGGGGCGCTTCTGCTGCTGGCCTCGGAGGCGGGCAGTTTCATGACCGGCACGGCGCTGGTGGCCGATGGTGGCCACCTATTGAACCCCTTGTAGGGAGAAAATCATGCAGGATTACAGGATCGTGGCACGCGAACCGGGCGGATCGGAGGTGCTGGAGCGCCGCGATTTCACGCCTGACGCGCCGGGGCAGGGCGAGGTGCTGGTGCGCCATGAGGCCATTGGGCTCAATTTCCTCGATATCTACCACCGCAGCGGGCTCTACCCCTGGGCCGCGCCGCGCGACCTGGTGCCCGGCTCCGAGGCGGCAGGCGTTGTCGAGGCGGTGGGGCCGGGTGTCACCGGTCTGAACCGGGGCGACCGCGTCGCCTATACCCATCCGCTGGGCGCTTATGCCTCGGCGCGGGTGATTGCCGCCGACCGGCTGCTCAGGCTGCCGGACGGGATCTCGTCCGAGGTTGCCGCGGGGGTGATCCTCAAGGGCCTGACGGCGCATTACCTGATCCATGACAGCTATGTGGCGCAGAAGGGCGACACCGTGCTGGTGCATGCCGCTGCGGGCGGGGTTGGTCTGCTCATGGGTCAATGGCTGGCGGCTAGGGGTGTCCGGGCCATCGGCACGGCAGGCGGGGCCGAGAAATGCGCGCTGGCGCGG
The DNA here is from genome assembly GCF_900101475.1 of Ruegeria marina. Taxonomy (GTDB): domain Bacteria; phylum Pseudomonadota; class Alphaproteobacteria; order Rhodobacterales; family Rhodobacteraceae; genus Ruegeria_B; species Ruegeria_B marina. The sequence continues at coordinate 51,259 of NZ_FMZV01000013.1, forward strand.
TCGCATGGCTATGACACGGTGATCGACTACAGCGCCGGCGATTTCGTTGGTCGGGTCATGGAGTTGACCGGCGGCGCCGGGGTGCAGGCCGTCTATGACAGCGTCGGCGCCGATACCTGGCGCGGCTCGCTGGCTTGTCTGGCGACCCATGGCAGCTTTGTGAATTTCGGCCAATCCTCTGGGCCGATCACGGGTTTCGCCTTTGGTGATCTGGCCAAGGGCTCGTTCTTTGCCACGCGGCCCGTCCTTTTCCACTTCACTGCCGATCCCGCCGAATTGCAGCGCCGGGGCGCGGCGCTTTTCGCCGCTTTGGGCGATGGCACGCTGGTCAGCGAGGTGCGCAATCGCTTTGCGCTGGCCGATGCCGCCAAGGCGCATGACGCGCTGGAAAGCCGGAGCACGACCGGCACGACCGTCCTCATTCCCTGAAGGAACACGCCATGAAAACCATCTACGCCACGTCCTGCACCGCAACCCACGAAGCCCGCAATGGCTCGGTCCGCTCGGAGGACGGCCATCTCGACGTCAAGCTTGCCGCGCCGAAAGAACTGGGCGGGCCGGGCGGCGGCACCAATCCCGAGCAACTGTTCGCCGCCGGCTATGCGGCCTGTTTCACCTCGGCCATGTTGCGCGTGGCGCGCGAAGCCAAGACCCCCATCGGCAAACCCGCAGTCACCGTGCATTCCGGGCTGCGTTCGGATGGACCGGATCGCTATGCGCTGATTGCCGAGGTCAAGGTGGCGCTGTCCGATCTGGACCGTGACACGGCGCTGTCCATCGTGCAGGGCGCGCACCGGATCTGTCCGTTTTCCAAGGCCGTGGGCGAGAGCCTGGGCGTGACCGTCACGCTGACCGACTGGCAGGGCGCGACCGATGGTGAAACGCTGGAACTGGAGCGCGCGTAACCATGGATTTCACGCTTTCCCCCCGTATCGAGGACTATCGCGCCCGGATCGCCCGGTTTGTCGAGGATGAAATCCTGCCGGTCGAAGAGAACCGCGCCAATTGGGATGCGCATGGCAATATCGCCAGCGCACCGCTGGAAATCCTGCGCGACAAGGCGCGTGCCGAAGGTCTGTGGTGCTTGCAGCTGAAGCCCGAGACCGGCGGGCAGGGGCTGGGCCGCGTCGGCATGGCGGTCTGCTACGAGGAGATGAACCGCTCGATATTTGGTCCGGTAGTGTTCAACTCTGCCGCGCCCGATGACGGCAACATGATGGTGCTGGAACAGGCCGCGACCGAGGCGCAGAAAACCCGCTGGCTTGACCCGATCGTGCGCGGCGAGGTGCGCTCGGCCTTTGTCATGACCGAACCGCATCCCGGCGGCGGGTCGGACCCCGGCATGATGCTGACCACCGCGAAGAAACAGCGTGACTCTTATGTGATCCGGGGCCGCAAATGGTTCATCACCGGGGCCGAGGACGCGGCGCATTTCATCCTGATGGCTCGCACCTCGGACGATCCGCGCCGGGGGTTGACCGCCTTCCTGCATCACCGCGACGAGCCCGGCTGGCGCATCGACCGGCGCATTCCGATCATGGGGCCCGAGGAACATGGCGGCCATTGCGAACTGGTCTATGAGGGGATGGAACTGCCCGCCGACCGCGTGCTGCTGGGCGAAGGGCTGGGGCTGAAGCTGACCCAGATGCGGCTTGGCCCCGCGCGGCTGACCCATTGCATGCGCTGGCTGGGGCTGGCCAAGCGCTGCACCGAGATCGCGCAGGAATATGCGCAGAACCGACATGGTTTTGGCGTGCGCCTGTCGGACCGCGAAAGCATCCAGATCAAGATGGGTGATCTGGCCATGGGGATCGAGATCGGCCGCCTGCTGGTGATGAAGGCCGCCTGGGCGCTCGATCAGGGCAGTTTCGCGCGCAAGGAAGTGTCCATGGCCAAGATCCATGTGGCGAACCTTTTGCACAAGGCCGCCGATGTGGCGATCCAGGTCAATGGCGCGCGCGGCTACAGCTGCGACACGGTGCTGGAATGGATCTACCGCTATGCCCGGCAGGCCCGTCTGGTCGATGGCGCGGACGAGGTGCACCAGATGGTGCTGAACCGGTTCCTGGGCGACGAGGGGCGGGGTTTCTGGACCTGGCCGGTTGCGCCGCACGTGGCGGGGGCGGCGGAATGAGTGATCTGGACCTCACCGCGCTGGAAGGCTGGCTGGCGGGCAAGACCGCTGGCGGTGATCTGCGCCTGGAACGCATCGGCGGCGGCCAGTCGAACCCGACGTGGTTCGTCGACTGGGGCGAAAGCCGCTATGTTCTGCGCAAGAAGCCGGCCGGGCCGATCCTGCCCGGCGCGCATGCCATCGAACGGGAATTCCGCGTGCTGCGCGCGCTGGAGGGCACGGATGTTCCGGTGCCGCGCGCGCTCTGGCTGGAAGAGGATGCCAGCATCCTCGGCACCCCTTTCTACGTGATGGAGCGGCTGGACGGGCGGGTGTTCACCGACTGCACCCTGCCGGGTCTGACGCCGGAGGATCGGCGCGCGATCTACCTCGACATGGCGCGCACGCTGGCGCGGCTGCATGCGGTGCGGCCCGAGGCCGTAGGCCTTGGTGATTTCGGCAAGCCGGGCAATTACTTCGAGCGCCAGATCAACCGCTGGGGGCGGCAATACCGCGAAAGCCCCGGCGGGCGGGTCGCGGCGCTGGACCGGCTGCTGGACTGGCTCACGGCGAATATGCCCGAAGATGATGGCGCGGTGTCGATTGCGCATGGCGATTTCCGGTTGGGCAACATGCTGTTCCACCCCACCGAACCGCGGGTGATCGGCGTGCTGGACTGGGAATTGTCCACGCTGGGTCATCCGCTGGCCGACCTCGGCTTCTGCGTGATGCCCTGGCATACCGCGCCGGACGAATATGGCGGCCTAGTGGGCACCGGCTGGCAGGATGCGGGCATTCCGACCCGCGCCGAGTTCGAGGCGGAATACCACGCTCACGCCATCCCGACCGCGCCATTGACCGCATTCCACATGGCCTTTGCGCTGTTCCGTTTCGCGGTGATCTTTGTCGGCATCGCCGACCGGGCGCGGGCGGGCAACGCCGCCTCGGACGAAGCGGCGACGCTGGCGCCGCTGGCAGAGCGCTTTGCCATCCGCGCGCTGGAGGTGATCCGGGGCGGACATCAGACGACATCCAAGCAACGACGACACGCCTGACCAGGCGCAACCCAGGGAGGAGACCCATGAAGAAACTGACCATCAACGGCATCCAGAAGGAGGTGGCCTCGGACGGCCAGACACCTCTGCTCTGGGTCATTCGCGAAGAACTGGGCATGACCGGAACCAAGTTCGGCTGCGGCCAGGGGCTGTGCGGCGCCTGCACCGTGCATGTGGGCGGACAGGCCGTGCGTTCCTGCCAGACCTGGCTTGAGGATCTCGACGAAGGGGCCGAAGTGACCACGATCGAGGGTCTGCATCCCACCGGCGAGCATCCGCTGCAACTGGCCTGGATCAAGCATCAGGTCCCGCAATGCGGCTATTGCCAGTCCGGCCAGATCATGCAGGCGGCCGATCTTCTGGCCAACAACCCCGATCCGTCTGACGCAGAGATCGTCGAGGCCATGAACGGCAACCTGTGCCGCTGCATGACCTACGAAAGCATCCGCGCGGCCATCAAGACCGCGGCGAAAGCCTGAGGGAGGACAACAACATGACAATTCAGCAAAAACCGGGCGTCAGCCGCCGCGCCTTCCTTGTCGGTGCAAGTACGGCAGGTGCAGCGGTCACCATGGGATGGGGTCTGCTCTCGCCAACCTCCGCCGATGTGCGCAGCATGATTTCACCCACGCTGTTCTTCGACATTCACGCAGATGAAAGCGTGGTGATCCACATCCAGAAGGCCGAAGTCGGTCAACACGTCGGCACCGCGCTGGCGCAGATCGTCGCGGACGAACTGGAAGTGGACTGGAAGAATGTTTCCATCGACTACATCGGCTTTGATCCGCGCCTTGGTCTGCATCTGACCGGTGGTTCGTGGTCGATCAACTGGACCTTTGATGCGCTGTCGCGCGCCGGCGCGTCCGGCCGGATCACCATGCTGGAAGCCGCGGCCGAGAAATTCGGCGGATCGCCCAGCGACTATACCGCAAAAAAGGGTGTCATCACCGGTAACGGGCATATGGTCACCTATGGCGCGCTGGTTGCGTCCGGCATCACCGCGCGCAGCTTCTCCGAAGAAGAGATGAAGGCGATCACGCTGAAGACAGCGGATCAGCGCCACTATGTTGGCACCAGCCTCGAAGCGCTTGATATCCCTGCCAAGTCGCGCGGTCAGGCCATGTATGGCATTGACGCAAAAGTGCCGGGCATGGTTGTCGCGACACCGCTGATCCCGGCCGTGCGCAACGGCGCGCGGGTAGTTTCGGTCGATGACAGCGAAGCCAAGTCGGTCAAGGGATATCACGGCTATCACGTCGCCGAAGGCGATGTGATCGAGCACTACTACACCGGTATCGTGCTGGCCGTCGCGGACACCTACTTTGCGGCCCGCAAGGCCGCCGAGCTGATCAAGGTCGAATACGATGTCGGCCCGAATGCCAAGTTGTCCCTCAAGGATCTGCGCGCCGAAAACCTGCGCCTGATCGAAAGCGGCGAGGCGGAATCGCACTTCCTCAAGGAAGGGGATGCCGAAGCGGCCATCGCCAATGCCGAAAGCAAGGTCGAAGCCATCTACGAAGTCGGTGTAAACCTGCACGGCGCTTTGGAACCGCAAACCTGTCTGGTCGACATTCAGGATGGGGTCTATCATGTCTATACCGGGACACAGATTCAGACCTTCATGGTCGAGGATCTGAAAAAACTCGGTATTCCGCAGGAAAACATCGTGGTGCACCAGCAGCTTCTGGGCGGATCGTACGGTCGGCGTCAGTATTCCGACCCGCATATCCTTGCGGCGATGGCAGCAAAGCAGTTTGGCAAGCCGGTCAAGGTCATCTACTCGCGCGAATTCGAACAGGTGATGGACTATTCGCGCCCGGTGAACGCTGTAAAGCTGACTGCGGGCCTGAACGGTGGCAAGATCGACGGAATGCGGGCCGCGAACGCCGGTTCTTACTTGATCCCGATCCTTGCTCCGCCTTTCATGGCACCGGACAAGACCGGCAAGGAAGGCGCTCCGATGCACGATCCCTTTGCGGTAAACGGGTTGGATCACTGGTATACGGTGCCAAACCAGACCGTTGTGACCTCGCTCAATCAGGTCGCACAATCCGCGTTGCCGCCGGGCGCGGTGCGGGCGGTAGGCCCGGGCTACCAGTATTTCGCGCTGGAAAGCTTTATCGACGAGATCGCGAACGAAATCGGCAAGGACCCGTTGTCGCTGCGTCTGGAACTGCTGGACGGAACCGGCAAGAACGCGGGTTCGGGTGCACAGCAGGATGGCGCGAAACGTCTGGCGGCGGTTCTGCGCGAAGCGGTCAACCGCTCCGGCTATGGCAAGCCGCTGCCGGCGGGTGAATCCATCGGTATTGCCTGTTCGGCACCGCAGGAACGCGCCTCGGCGATCTGGAACGCCTGCGCGGCCCATGTCGCGGTCGATGCTGAAACCGGCGAATTCGAGGTGAAGAAGCTGACGCTGGTGTCCGAACACGGCACGCTGGTGAACCCGCAGATGACCCGTGACCAGCTGATGGGGGCAGCCCTCTGGGGTCTGGCCTTTGCTGCGCTCGAAGATGTTCAGTTTGAGGATGGGCGATTGATCGCGGAGTCGTTCCAAGATATGAACCCGTTGCGTCAGGAGCACCTGCCGGAACTGGATCTGACCGTATTGGACAGCGGTCACTATCCGGTCGGCGTGGGCGAGGCCGGGGCCACCGTGATCGCACCCGCGATTGCCAACGCCATCTTCAAGGCGGTTGGTGCACGTGTTCGGTCGCTGCCGATCACGCCGGAGAAGGTCAAGGCCGCCATGTCGGCCTGACGCTAATAAGTCAAAGGGGCAATGCACATGTAGCGTTGCCCCAATAAGATGCCCCTAAGGGCTGAATACCAAGGGAGGAGAAAACCCATGAAGACCATTGCAACCGTCGCCGTGGCGGCATGTCTGACTGCCGGTGCCGTTCAGGCGCAGGAAGTGTTCGAGATGACGAGCGCTTTCGGAAAAAACCTGCCGATCCTGGGCACGGCCGGTGTCGATTTCGTCGACAAGATCAATGCAATTTCGAGCGAGGTTGAATTCAAGCATTACGATCCCGGTGAACTGGTGCCGACCTTGGAAGCGCTCGACGCGGTGTCGAACGGCTCGGTGGATGCGGCCTATACCACCTCGGGTTACTGGCAGGGCAAGATGGCGGCTGCCTCGCTTTTTGCCGCCGTGCCCTTTGGCCCGGAAGCGGGCGAGTTCCTGGGCTGGATGCTCTATGATGACGGCGCCGCGCTGTTTCAGCAGATGTATGACGAAAACGGCTATAACGTTAAGGTTCTGCCCTGCGGTGTGATCGCGCCGGAGACTTCGGGCTGGTTCAAGAACGAAATCAACTCGCTCAAGGATCTCGAAGGTCTGAACATGCGCTTCTTCGGCCTGGGCGCCGAGGTGATGCAGAAACTGGGCGTGTCGACCTCGCTGCTCGCGGGTGGCGACATCTTCCCGGCGCTGGAGCGCGGCGCGATTGACGCGACCGAGTTCTCGATGCCGCGTATCGATGCGCGTCTCGGCTTCCACCAGATTGCCAAGTACAACTACTTCCCCGGTTGGCACCAGCCCGCGACCCTGTTCGAACTCCTGATCAACAAGGATCGCTGGGAAGATCTGGACGAGTCCGCGCAGAAGCAGATCGAGATCGCCTGTCTCGCCAACATCACCACCAACTTCGCCGAGGGCGAGGCCACGAACTTCCCGGCCATGGTGGACAATGTCGAGAATAACGGCGTGACCATCAAGCAATGGACCCCCGAGCAACTGTCCGCGTTTGAAGCAGCCTGGAACGAGGTGGCCGGCGAACTGGCGGCCGAGGATGCCTTCTTCAAGAAGGTCTGGGATGACCTGAGCGAGTACCGTGAAGGCTACAAGACCTGGGGCAACACGATCTATCTGCCGCGTCCGCGCGACTGATCGGGCGGCGCTTCCGGCTGAGACGGGACAGGCCCGAATACGGGCCTGTCCCTTGCTGCACCCGCAAAACCGCACCTGCACATTATCGCTGCCGCGCCTGCGCGCGGTGAGGGGGACACATGCATGAAGAAGAAACAGTAATCGGGGGGGACGAGCCGAGCGTTGCGATCAATGATCCCGGCGAGATCGACCGGGGCGAGCATGGTCGTGGCGACAGGTTTGTCGTCAACCTGTCCAATGTGGTGGCCTGGCTTTTTCCCATCCTGATGATCGCCATCTGCGCCCAGGTCGTGCTGCGCCAGGCAGGCAACAACCAGGCCTGGCTGGACGATTTCCAGTGGTGGCTGTACGGCGCGGCGGTACTGGTGGGCGTGGCCTATGCGGTGACCACCAACAGCCATGTGCGCGTGGATATCTTCTATGACAATTTCGACCCCAGGCGCAAAGCACGCATCGACGTCTTTGCGCTGGCGTGGTGTTTCCTGCCCTTCGTGATCCTCAGCTGGGATGTGACGCTGGGCTATGCGATTTCCTCGGTGGTCGCCGATGAAGGCTCGGACAGCCCCAACGGGCTGCACAACCTTTGGATTCTCAAGGTGGTGCTGAACCTGTCCTTCGTTCTGATCGCGATGGCAACCTGGTCGATGTACAAACGCCGCCTAAAGGTGCTGACCGCGCCGACGCTGGGGCGCAAGCTGCTCTATGCCCTGCCGTCCACCATGTTCGCGATCAACCTCGCGGCCTATTACGCGATATACGTGTATCACTGGCTCACGTTGCCCGAGGGCGAAAACCCGCGCGCCATCGCGCGCAAACCGATCTTCGACGAGTTCGAGGCCGGGCCATGGGATATCAAGTACACCATCGTCATCACCGTGGTCCTGACGATCGTTGTTGTCGGTCTCGCGCTTCTGCGTGACGCACGGAGGGCGCGCTGATGCTGAGCTTTGTCGGTCAATTCCTGACGCTGAACGAGATCGCGGTGATCTTCATGTTCGGCGGTTTCATCGTCATGCTGTTTCGCGGCGTACCGGTGGCGATGGCGCTGGTGGGGATCAGCCTTATCTTCGTGCTGATCGCCGAATTCCTGCTCGATCCGTTCCGCGGGACCTTCCGCGATATCATCGATTTCAACCGCACCGGGATCGAATACCAGAAACTGCACGCCCTCTCGGGGCGGCTGTTTGGCTCGATCGTCAAGAACCCGGTGCTGGTGGCGCTGCCGATGTTCATCTTCATGGGGTTGATGCTGGACCAGTCCGGCGTGGCGCTCCGCATGATGCAGTCGATGCAGAAACTGTTCCGGGGGTTGCGCGGCGGGCTGTCGCTGACCGTGCTGCTGATCGGGATCATCCTTGCCGCCTCGACCGGGGTGATCGGCGCATCCGTCACGCTGCTTGGCGTGATGGCGCTGCCGCAGATGATGAACCAGAACTATTCCAAGCCCATCGCCACCGGCACCATCGCCTCGGCGGGGACGCTGGGCATCCTGATCCCGCCGTCGATCATGCTGGTGATCATGTCGGATCAGCTGGCCATCAGCCTTGGGGATCTGTTCATGGGCGCATTGTTCCCAGGGCTGTTGCTGGGCGCGCTTTATATCGTCTTCATCGTGATCTACGGCTTCATCAATCCCAAGGCGATGCCCGCGCCGGAGAAATCCGAGCATGTCGGCTGGCCGGTGGTCAAGGAGGTGCTGCTGGCGGTGGTGCCGCCGATGCTGCTGATCCTTCTGGTTCTGGGCTCGATCTTTGCGGGTTTCGCCACACCGACCGAAGCCTCGGGTCTGGGGGCGCTGGGGGCGACGCTGCTGGCGCTGGCCAACCGCAAGCTTGACCTGAAGGTGCTGGCCACTGTCAGCCGATCGACGCTGAATACCTCGGGCTATATCGTCGGCATCTTCCTCGCGGCGAACTTCTTTGCCTTCATCCTGCGGCGCTATGGCGGGGACGAGATCATCGAGCACATGGTGCTGAATGCCTTTGACGGGCACCCCTACTGGACCGTGGCGTTCATCCTGTTCATCGTGTTCCTGCTGGGTTTCCTGCTGGACTGGATCGAGATCACGATCATCATCATGCCGCTGATGCTGCCGGTGATCCTGTCGCTGAACTTGCCGATCGAAGGCTACGACACGGTCAATCAGCCGTCCGTCGTGTGGTTCGCGATCCTTGTGGCGGTCACATTGCAGACCAGCTTTCTGACGCCGCCGGTGGGTTTTGCGCTGTTCTACCTCAAGGGGGTCTGTCCGCCCGGCGTGTCGCTGAGCCACATCTACAAGGGCGTGATCCCCTTCGTCATGCTGCAGCTTCTGGGCCTGTTCATCGTCTTTGAATTCCCGGCCCTGGTGACATGGTTGCCGGCCTACGCCTATGGCACTCAATAATTAGATCGGGGATCTGCACATGAAAGACATCGTCATTGCTTCAGCCGCCCGTACCGCCATCGGCGATTTCGGTGGCGCGTTGAAGGACGTCAGCCCCACCGAACTGGGCATTGTAACCGCCCGCGCGGCCATCGCGCGGGCGGGGATCTCGGCCTCCGATGTGGGGCAGGCATTCTTTGGCAATGTTATCCATTCCGAAGCTCGCGACATGTACCTGTCCCGCACCATCGCGATGGGCGCTGGCGTGCCGGACAGCGCGCCTGCACTGACAGTCAACCGTCTTTGCGGCTCTGGGTTGCAGGCCATCGTGTCGGGCATACAGGCCATCGCCCTTGGGGATGCCGAGGTTGTTCTTGCCGGCGGGGCGGAAAGCATGAGCCGCGCGGGCTATCTGATACCTTCTGCGCGCTGGGGGCAAAAGATGGGGGATGCGCAGGCCATCGACATGATGACCGCGGTGCTTCACGATCCCTTCGGTCACGGCCATATGGGGATCACCGCCGAGAACGTGGCCGAGCGTCACGGGATCGACCGCGCGGCGCAGGACGCCTTTGCCGTCGAAAGCCACCGGCGCGCGGCGGCGGCCATCGCGGCGGGGCATTTCCGCGAGCAGATCGTGCCGGTGGTGCAACAGACCCGCAAGGGCGAGGTGGTGTTCGACACCGATGAACATGTGCGCGCGGATGCGAACCTTGAGGGCATGGCGGGCCTGCGGGCGGCATTCAGGAAGGACGGGACCGTGACGGCGGGCAATGCCTCGGGCATCAACGACGGCGCGGCCTCGCTCATCCTGATGAGTGCCGAGGCGGCAGAGCGCCTGGGCGTGACGCCACTGGCGCGCGTGGTTTCCTACGGTCATGCCGGGGTAGCACCCGAGGTGATGGGGCTGGGTCCGGTGCCCGCGATGCGTATCGCGCTCGGGCGGGCGGGGATCACGGCGGGGGACCTGGACGTGGTGGAAAGCAACGAAGCCTTCGCGGCCCAGGCCTGCGCCGTCACTGCGGAACTCGGGCTTGATCCGGCACGGGTCAACCCCAATGGCGGGGCTGTTGCGCTTGGCCATCCCATCGGGGCCAGCGGGGCGATCATTACCACCAAGCTGGTTTATGAAATGCGCCGAACGGGCGCCCGAAAGGGCGCGGCGACCATGTGTATCGGCGGCGGGCAGGGGATTGCCCTGATCGTCGAGGCGCTGTGAACGGAGGCGGCGGGTTCACATCGCGAACAAGGAGGCAACGCATGAAACCGGGGGTATTGCGGTGCTTATTCTGATGGTCGGTCCCGTGCTGGCGCAACAGCCGGTCACGGACGATGCCGACACAGGCGAAAGGCTCCGAAATGCAGGCTTTCGAGCTTGAGATTGCGCAGGGGCAGATCGACGATCTGCACGACAGATTGGGCCGGACCCGGCTGCCGGATCGCACGCCCGGCCCGGATTGGGCTTTTGGCACCGATCCGGACTGGTTGGCCGATCTGATCGGCTATTGGCGCGACAGGTTCGACTGGCGTGCCCAGGAGGCGGCGCTGAACGCCTTCGAACAGGTCATGCTGCCGCTGCACGGGATCGATCTGCACACCATCATCGCCAAGGGGCAGGGACCATCGCCCAGGCCGCTTCTGTTGCTGCATGGCTGGCCGGGATCGGTGTTCGAATTCCTCGACATCCTGCCGATACTCACCGATCCCGCGCGGTTCGGCGGCAGGCCGGAGGATGCCTTTACCGTGGTCGCCCCGTCGCTTCCGGGGTTCGGACTGTCCTTTGCGCCAGGGCAAAAGCGCTTCAGCGTCCAGGAAATGGCCGCGCTGTTTGCTGATCTGATGAGCGCATTGGGATACCCGCGGTTTGGCGTTCAGGGCGGCGATTGGGGCGCCTTCACGGGGTCGGCACTGGCCCTGCGCCATCCCGACCGGGTGACGGGGTTGCACCTGAACTACCTGCCCCTGCGGCCTGAGCCGTCGGAGTTCGAGCGGGAGGAAACCGCCTATGCGATCATCCAGGGCACCAAGCCGCAGACGCTGGCCTATGCCCTAACCGACTCGCCTGCCGGGCTGGCCGCCTGGATCGGCGAGAAATTCCACCGCTGGACAGATCACGGCGGCGACCCCTTTACTGCGGTCAGCCGCGACCGGATGCTGGCCAATATCTCGCTCTATTGGTTCACAGGTGCCATCGGCTCGTCGTTCTGGCCCTATTATGCGCGTTTGCATGGCGATTGGCCGGTGCCCGACGGTGCACAGGTCCGCGTGCCCATGGGCCATGCCGCCTTCCCGCGCGAAATCCGCAGGCCGGAACGGGAGGCTGCGGCGCAGATGTTCCCGGATATCCGCCGTTGGACCGGGATGGAGAAGGGCGGACATTTCGCCGCCATGGAGCAGCCCGCGGCGCTCGCGGCGGAGATCCGGGCCTTCTTTGCGGACCTGCCTGCTTAAAAACGTTCACCCGCAACAGTGTGCTGCGGGTGAAGTTGGCATGGAATCGGGGGCCCCGATTCAGTCGAACATGTCGGGCTGATCCTCGACCAGCTGGTTCCAGATGGTCTGGAAATGCAACCAGCCGATATACTCGCTGCCCACATGCTCGCGGCTATAGCGCGCCCGGCCTTCGGGGATGCGGATCGGCTCGATGCCGCTGGCGGCGATATCGAGCTGCTGCTTGCAGCAGCGCTCCAGAGCGATGAACCAGAAAGCCGCCGATTCAATAGAATGGCGCGATGCGGTGAGCAGCCCGTGGTTTTGGTGCAGCGCGGCCTTGACGCCCTTGAACGCCTTGGCCACGTCGGAACCCGCGTGATTTTCCACTGCCACCTGGCCGCCCTGTTCGCCGATCACCACGTGATCCTCGAAAAAGGCGCAGGCATCCTGGGTAATCGGGTCGATCGGCCGCCCGGTCGCGCACCAGGCGGTGCCATAGATGGTGTGCGCATGGCACATCGCGATGATGTCGGGATGTTCCTCGTGGACATTGGCGTGCAGCACAAAGCCAGCGCGGTTCACGGCGTAATTCCCCTCGATCACCTTGCCCGCATGATCGACGAGGATCAGGTTGGACATCCTGACCTTGTCGAAATGCACGCACATCGGGTTGGTCCAGTAAAGCTCCGGGCGTTCCGGATCCCGCACGGTCAGGTGGCCCGCAAAGCCATAGTCAAAGCCCTGCTGGGCAAAGGCGCGGCAGGCGGCGACAAGACGCTCCTTGCGATGGCGCCGTTCGTCTTCGACAGTGTCGAATTCAGGGATTTCGGGAAAGATCAGCCCTTCCTGTTCGGGCTGGTAGATCGAGATTCGGTTGCCAAGATCCAGCATGGCGGTCCTCCTGTTGCGCGATTTCGCGAATATTGAATGCAGCGCGTTTTTCGCTCAATGTCGTTGCGGCAATAACTGTTATCACAACTGCAATGACGGCATGATGCGCGACGACAGGCTGGTGGAAATGCGGGTGTTCCGCGCGGTGGTCGAGACCGGCGGTTTCAGCGCTGCGGCGCGCGTGCTGGAGGTCAGCCAACCCTTTGTCAGCCAGACGATCCAGCGGCTGGAGGCGCGCCTTGGCGCGACCTTGCTGCACCGGACGACGCGGGGCCACAGGGTGACGCCCGAGGGCGCGCGGTTTCTCGACATTGCCCGCCGGCTGCTGGCAACCATTGAAGAGGCGGAGGCGGAGTGGCAAAGCGATGCCGTCCGGATGGAGGGCTTGCTTCGCGTTTCGGCCCCCATCGCCTTCGGTCTTGACCGGGTCACACCGCTGATCCCGGAGTTTCTAGCCCGACACCCGGGCCTGTCGCTCGATCTTCGGCTCACCGATGACCACGAAAACCTGATCGAGGGCGGTATAGATGTGGCCATTCGCATGGGCGCCCTGCCCGATGCGAGCCTGATGCACCGCAAGCTGTGCCGGTTGCGGCGGTTGGTGGTGGCCGCACCCGGCCTGGTGGCGCGTCATGGATTGCCTGACTCCGTGGAGGACCTGTCCTCCATGCCCTGCCTCGCCTGGGACGCCAGCCGCGAGCACCTGAACCGCTGGCGCTTTGTTGACGGGGACAGAACCGTCACCTTCCACGCCAGGAGCCGCCTGCGGGGCAACCAGGGCATGTCGCTCTTCCAGATGTGTCTTGCCGGTATGGGCGCGATGCGCGTGGCCGAGCACCTGGCCAGCCCGGCGATAAGGGACGGGCGCCTGGTCCGGCTTTTGCCCGGCCTGCGGCCCGCCGACGACACGGCCATACAAGCGGTTTTCCTGCCGGAACGTCAGATTGTCCCGCGCATCCGCAGCTTCGTCGATTTCGCGGCTCGGGCCTTTCGGGCCCCGGACTGGGAAACGTGATCATTTCCGTGCTTCTGCAAGACGGCGTCCTGCATCGCCTGATTTCAGGTAACCGAAGGTTCCGCCTGCGCCACGAATGTCTCCTTCGAGGGACCGCCCTGCTGCATCCTGTGCCCAGGGGCGAAGATCTGCTTCGGGCCGGCTCTTTCATCTGCGGCCCGGACCCGGTAGAGGTTGCGGCATGACGACCCTGTATATAGATGCGGACGCCTGTCCGGTGAAAGCCGAGGCTGAGCGGGTTGCCACCCGCCATCGGCTGCGGATGGTGCTGGTATCGAACGGGGGGCTGCGCCCTTCGGCCAATCCGCTGGTCGAGGTGGTGGTGGTGCCCGAGGGACCGGATTTTGCCGACATGTGGATCGCCGAGCGTGCGGGGGCGGGGGACGTGGTCGTCACTGCTGATATTCCGCTGGCGGCGAAATGCGTGACGGCGGGGGCGCGGGTGCTGCGCCACAACGGCGAGGCCTTTACCCCGGCCAACATTGGCCAGCAGCTGGCCATGCGCGACCTCATGGCCGACCTGCGCGCCGCGAACCCGCTGGGCATGGCGGGCGGCGGCAAGCCGTTTTCGAAGGCGGATCGCTCGCGGTTCCTCGACGCGCTGGAACGCGAGATCAGGGCCGCCCTGCGTGACGGGCCATCGCGCGCAGCTCCGTGAGGGTTGCGGTTCTTGCGATCTGACAGGCACGGACGGCAGGTTTGTCTCGTGCGGGAGGCAGCACGCCGCGAACCTTTCGGGAGCCGGAGAGGTGGATCCCCCGGGGAGTCTTGCGAGGCTCCGCCTCGCGCTCCGGAGTATTTTGGACCAGAAAGAAGCGGTACCGGATTTGCCTCATTCCGAACCGGGTTCGGACTTTGACAGGACGGGGACGGAATGCAACGCTGTTGCCGAGATGCCGATTTGAACCACGCCTTTGGGCAATTTGTCAGATGACAATCAAACGCGTGCCCGTGCTTTGGATTGCCTTTTTCTGTTTGCGCTGGCTACAGGTGCCCGCGAGACCGCGCCGCAGGATGCGGCGCCGAATGCCGTTCTGATCCGGGGTGCAAGGATTTTAACGAGTTGTTCGCCGGACCTGATCCGGGGACAGGACGTCTATGTCGCCGGCAAGCTGATCTCGCGCATCGGGGCGGGACTGGAGCCGCCCGCTCTTGCGACCGTCATCGAGGTGAATGGGCGGGTGCTGGCGCGCGGGCTGATCGACGCGCGGGCACGGAAAATCCGCCACGGCCACGATCGCCAAGCTCATGAAGATGTCTGGCTCGGCTTGCAGCCGTTTCTGGATGACGGGGATGCGCCGCCACTGAACGAATTTCAGAAGGCCAAGTACAAGTGCGTCACCGACGGTACCGCGAGTCGCGCGACCCTCGGGTATCGGTTCTGCGCTTGCCCCTGCCGGCCGTTTCGGACACTGGTGTGCGGGCAGGCGAGGGAGCGGGTCGATGAGCGGCGAGGTCAGGGTGAACGTGCTGGGCCTGTTGGCCGCGATGGGGGCCGGGATCTGCTTTTCCGTCATCGACGTGGTGTTCAAGTTCTTTTCCGGCGACTATCCGCTGTATCAGATGGTGCTGATCCGGTCAGTGGTGGCGATGGTGGTGCTGCTGGCAGTCTTCGTGCCGCTGGAGGGCGGGGTGCAGGTGCTGCGGACGCGGCAGCCGCGCCTGCACATGGCGCGCAGTTTCGCGGTGCTCTGCGCGAACCTGTTCTTTTTCACCGGGCTGGCGGTCATGCCGCTGGCCGAGGCGGTGGCCATCGCCTTTGCCACGCCGCTGATCGTGACCGCGTTGTCTGTCCTGTTCCTGCGCGAGAGGGTGGGGCCGTGGCGTTGGGGCGCGGTGTTTGTCGGGTTCCTCGGTGTGCTGGTGATCATGCAGCCGGGGACCGAGGCGTTTCAGCCTGCGGCGGTGCTGCCCTTGCTGGGGGCCTGCGGTTATGCCTCGCTGCATGTGCTCACGCGCCGGGCGGGCGGGGCGGATCGGGGTGCGACGCTGACCTTTTATCCTCTGCTGGCCTTTCTGGTGGTCAGCGCGCTGGTGGGGCTGACGCTCGGTGACGGACGGCTGGCGGGGAGCGACAGCGCGGCGCTGGATTTCATCCTGCGGGCCTGGCGCTGGCCGGAGCCGGAGCACTGGAAATTCTTTCTGGCGATGGGGGTGGCCGGTTCGGTCGGCGGCTACCTGACGGCGCAGGCCTACAGGCTGTGCGAGGCGGGACTGGTGGCGCCGTTCGAATACATCGCGATGCCGATGGCGGTGCTCTGGGGCGTGCTGATTTTCGGCGAATGGCCCGACAGGGCGGTCTGGGCCGGTTCCGGCTTGATCATCGGCGCAGGTCTTGTTTCAGTCTGGCGCGAGACCCGGCGCGGCCGTACCCCGACCCGTCCGCGCCCCAGATCACAAAGCTGAGGAACACACTATGCCCATCGAGGCCGTCATCTTCGACATCGGCAACGTGCTGATCGAGTGGCAACCGGAACGCTATTACGACCGCACCATCGGCCCGGACCGTCGGCGTGCCATGTTCGCCGAGGTCGATCTGCACGGGATGAACGACCTGGTGGACCAGGGGCATCATTTCACCGATACGATCTATGCCTGGGCCGAGAAACATTCCGCCTGGCGCGACGAGATCCGGGCCTGGCACGATAGCTGGATTGAACTGGCCGCGCCCGAGATTCCGCATTCGGTGCGCCTCATGCGCGCGCTCAGGGCAAAGGGTGTGCCAGTGTTTGCGCTGACCAATTTCGGGGTGCAGAATTTCGACTATGCCTGCACGGTCTATCCGTTCCTGACCGAGTTCGACCGGGCCTATGTCTCGGGACGGATGCGGATGGTGAAGCCGCACGCACCGATCTATGCCGCGGTCGAGGCCGATTGCGGGCTGGCGCCGGACAGGCTGCTGTTTGCCGACGACCGGATCGACAATATCGACACCGCCCGCGTCCGTGGCTGGCAGGTGCATCATTTCACCGGGCCTCAGGGCTGGGCCGCGCGCCTGGTGGCCGAAGGGCTTTTGACCGAAGGAGAGGCCGCATGAGCATTACCTATATTCCCTTTGCCGAGGGCGAGGCCAAGCTGGACTGGCTGGAACTGACCCGCGCGCTGGCCGATGGGCATAGCTTGCCCAAGGCGGAAATCGGCGACACGTTCCTCTATCGCGATCCCGACACGATGCTGACGCGGTCCGCCTGGATCGACGGGCTGGGGATCGCGGTCAAGACCGCCAATATCTTTCCGCGCAATCCCGAGCGGGGAGATCCGATGATCAACGGGGCGGTAAACCTTTACAGCGATCACGACGGGGCGCTGTCGGCACTGGTCGATTTCCACCTGGTGACCAAGTGGAAGACGGCAGGCGACAGCCTGCTGGCGGCGTTGCGGCTGGCCGATCCTGATGCGCGCGAGGTGCTGGTGGTGGGTGCGGGCACCGTGGGCCTGTCGCTGTGCGAGGCGTTCGGGGCGGGGTTCCCCAAGGCGCGCCTGAAGATGTGGAACCGCACCCGGTCCAAGGCCGAGGAGGTGGCGGCGCGCTATGAGGGGCTGGAGGTGGTCGACGATCTGGCGCAGGCGGTGAACCGGGCCGACATCATCGTCACCGCCACCATGTCGAGCGAGCCGGTCATTCGCGGCGAATGGCTGCGCCCCGGTCAGCACCTGAACCTGATCGGCGCCTATCGGCCCGACATGCGCGAGGCCGATGACGAGGCGATGCGCCGGGCGCGCATCTTCGTGGACAGTTTCGACACCACGCTCGACCATATCGGAGAGCTGATGATGCCGCTGGCCGACGGGGTGATCGCCCGGTCGGATGTGCTGGCGGATTTCTATAATCTGGACGCGTTCAAGGCGGACCGGGACGATATTACCCTGTTCAAGAACGGTGGCGGCGCGCATCTGGACCTGATGACGAGCCGTTACATACTCGACAAGTGGCAGGAACAGGGGTGACTGGTCCTGGCCCGTGTATCTCAATGGGCAGGAAATAATTGAAATTTCTCGGGAAATGCGTTTGAATGGAAAAGTTGCAACTGTGAACCCCGCAGGGGGTGGCATTGCAGTACCCGGAAACGGACCGCCAACAGCCGGTCGGAAACAGGAGGGGACATGTTCCGTAAAATCGTTATTCCCGTTGATCTTGCCCATGCCGAACGGCTGGACAGGGTGCTGCGGATCGGTGCCGACCTTGCCCGGCATTACAAGGCCGAGCTCTGCTTTCTTGGCGTCACCACGACCACGCCGGGGCCCGTCGCCCGGACGCCCGAAGAGTTTGGGCAGAAACTCGAAGCCTTTGCGCAAGAGCAGTCAGCGCAGCATGGCGTGACCACGTCGAGCATCGCGCTTGTCGATCACGATCCCTCGGTGCAGTTGGACAGGACGCTGCTGGAGGCGACGGAGAACTCGGGCGCAGACCTGGTGGTGATGGCGACCCATCTGCCCAATGTGACCGATTACATCTGGTCCGGCCACGGTGCCTATCTGGCTACGCATTCCGAAGCATCTGTGATGCTGGTCCGTGGCTGACGATTTCTGTTCTGGAGTTTGACGAAAGGAGGCCACCCATGGCCGACCAATCGAATGAAATGTCCGAGGGGATTCCCAGCCCCGAGGGCGCTGCGCACATCATTGAGACCGAGTACGAAATCGGTCAGGACAACCTGGAAGGCAGTGTCGGTCCGTTCGGGTTCGATATTCACAACCCCGTCTTCCTGATCTCGGGCATGTGCATTGTCGCCTTCGTCTTTTATGCGCTTGCCCTGCCGGATCAGGCAGGGGCACTGTTTTCCTGGTTGTTCAGCGCGGTGACCAAGGGGTTTGACTGGTTCTTCCTCGGGGCGGCGAACATCTTTGTCATCTTCTGCCTGCTGTTGATCGTGACGCCCTTGGGCAATGTGCGGCTGGGCGGCACCGCGGCGACACCGGATTACAGCTATGTCGGCTGGTTCGCGATGCTGTTCGCGGCCGGCATGGGCATCGGTCTGATGTTCTATGGCGTGGCGGAACCAATGAGCCATTTCTCGTCCTCGATGGGCGGCACCGCTGCCGAGAACGGCGTGCGCACCGACTGGGCGCCGTTGGGCGCCGCGGCAGAGGATCAGGCTGCGGCGATGCGGCTGGGCATGGCGGCGACGATCTTTCACTGGGGGCTGCACCCTTGGGCGATCTATGCCGTGGTGGCGCTGGCGCTGGCGCTGTTCAGCTATAACAAGGGCCTGCCGCTGACGATCCGTTCGGCGTTCCATCCGATCTTTGGCGATGCGGTCTGGGGCTGGGTCGGTCATGTGATCGACACGTTGGCGGTGTTTGCCACGCTGTTCGGGCTCGCCACCTCGCTGGGATTCGGGGCGACACAGGCCAATGCGGGGCTGAACGAACTGTTCGGCATCCCCGTTGGCCCCACGACCGAGGTGATCCTGATCTCGGTGATCACCGCAATTGCGCTGGTGTCGGTGCTGCGGGGTCTGGATGGGGGCGTCAAGGTTCTGTCCGAGATCAACATGGGGCTGGCGTTTCTGCTCTTGATCTTCGTGCTGCTGGTCGGGCCGACCGTGTTCCTGCTGACGCTGTTTGCGGATTCGCTTTTGGCCTATTTCCAGTTCCTGCCGGCGCTCTCCAACCCGGTCGGGCGCGAGGACGTCAACTTCAGCCAGGGCTGGACCTCGTTCTACTGGGCATGGTGGATCAGCTGGTCGCCTTTTGTCGGCATGTTCATCGCCCGTGTCAGCCGGGGCCGGACGGTGCGTGAATTCGTGGTTTGCGTTCTGCTGATCCCGTCGCTGGTCTGTGTGCTGTGGATGTCGGTGTTTGGCGGTACCGCGCTCTATCAGGTGGTCAATGAAGGCTACACAGCCGCGCAGGATGCGTCGCTGGAACTGAAGCTGTTCAAGATGCTCGACATGCTGCCGCTGGCCGGGATCACCTCGCTGGTGGGGATCGTTCTGGTGATCGTGTTCTTCGTCACCTCGTCGGACTCCGGCTCGCTGGTGATCGACACGATCACGGCGGGCGGCAAGGTCGATGCACCGGTGCCACAGCGCGCGTTCTGGTGCATCTTTGAAGGCGCGGTCGCAATCGTGCTGCTGCTGAGCGCGGGCGGGTTGCAATCGCTGCAATCCATGGTGATCTCGACCGGCTTGCCGTTCACCGTGGTGCTGTTGCTGATGTGCTGGGCAATCTACAAGGGCCTGATGAGCGAACGCCGAGCCCAGTAGCGCGACGGTCAGGGGCTGGTCGTGAGGGCGTTTGCGGCCTCGTCGATCAACCATTGGCGGACTGCGCGCACGGGTTTGCGCCGGTGCGCGCGGCTGTTGACGGCAAGGTAGTAGCCGCCAAAGGGCAGCGCCACCGGGGCAAGCTCGACCAGCGCGCCCGACCGGCGTTCGGGCTCGCACAGGTTCTCGTCCATCAGCACGGCGCCGAGACCGGAGACCGCCGACTGGATCGCCAGCAGCGCGCTGAGCGGATGGGGCAGGTCGAGCGGCGGAAGCTCGGCCAGCCCCGCCTGTGCGAACCACGCAGGCCAGAGGCGGAAGGTCGCTTCCTCGATCAGCGGGCCACGGGCCAGCGCGGCAAGGTCGAGCCGCCCATCCGCCATCGGCGCGAAACCGGGCGCGGCATAGGCGTGGACCATGGAGTGCAGCAGCAGGTCGTAGCCCTGCGGCGGCTCGGATCGCAGGTAACGCAGCCCGATGTCGAAATCATGCGCCTCGATATCCATGACCTGGGTGCTGACGGAGATTTCGAGACTGATGTCGGGATGCAGCGCCCGGAGCTTGCCCAACCGGGGGACCAGCCATTTCTGGGCGATGGTGCTTTCGGTTGTCAGCGTCACCTTGCCCTGCGGCGGGACCGAAAGCGCCTCGGTCGCCTCGGTGATGAGATCGAAGGCCGGGGTAATCTGCGCCAGGTAGGCGCGGCCCTGATCGGTGAGCTCGACGCCGGTGTTACGGGTGCGGAAGAGATGCACGTTGAGCCGCTGCTCCAGCCCCCGGACATGCCGCGAGATCGCGGAATGCGACACGTTGAGCTCGGCGGCGGCCCGGGTGAAGCTGCCCAGCCTGCCGGCCGCCTCGAAGGCGCGCAGGGCGTTCAGCGGGGGCAGGACACGGGGCATGGTCCTTTGTGACTTTTTGGAACAATGGCTGTCAAGGAACGGCGTTTGAGAGGCCGCGCCGGACGGGCGCAAGATGGGGTCAGGTCATCGACGGAGGTTTGACATGGCACATCTGGATCATCGGACGGGCATCGTTGTTCAAGTTTCGTCCCGGCATGTCGCGGGACTATTCCGGGGTTTGGGCCGCCGGTTGTTGGGCGGTTTCAGGGTAAATTTTCGCTCCGCACCGGGTGTGGAGCATCTGTCGGCCAGGTTGCGCCGGGATGCGGGGCTGGACGAGCAAGGTGCGAAGTGGGAGGCGGCGCGCAAGGCGCCGCTGATCCGGGGGTGATCCTAGGCGGGCACCGCTACCGTTCTGTTCTCGCGGATTGGCAGGTGGACGATGGCGCTGAAGGCACCGACGCCGACCCCGATCCACCAGACCATGGTGTAATCGCCATAGAGGTCGTACATCCGTCCACCCAGCCAGACGCCGAGGAACCCGCCCAGCTGGTGGCTGAGGAAGATGATGCCATAGAGCGTGCCCATGTAGCGCAGCCCGTAGAGATGCGCGACAAGGCCCGAGGTCAGCGGCACGGTGGCAAGCCAGAGCGACCCCATCGCCACCGAGAACAGGATCACCGACAGCGGTGTGATCGGCAGAAGGATGAACGCGGCCCCGATCACCGTGCGGGCGGTATAGATGCCGGCCAGCAGGTATTTCTTGGGGAAGTGCTTGCCCGCCCAGCCCGCCGTCAGCGTGCCCGCGATATTGGCCAGCCCCACCAGCGAGATTGCCACCGCGCCGAGCGCGGAGGTGGTGGTGATTCCCATCGAATGCAGCACGCCACCGGGCAGGATCGGCCCACACATCTCGGTCACGAAGGCGGGGAAATGCGCGGTGATGAACGACAGCTGGTAGCCGCAGCTGAAAAAGCCCAGAAAGATCAGCGTATAGGACGGGTCGCGAAAGGCGCGGGACAGGATCTGGCTCATGCTCTCTTGCAGCTCGGCCTTGCTGACGGGTTCTGGCGCGCGCAGCATCGGCAGGGTCAGGACCAGCGCCAGGACCGCCACCGCAAAGACGATGAACACCTGTTGCCAGGGCAGGAAGGTCAACAGCCATTCCGCCGTGGGCGCGCCGATCACCTGTCCGACGCTGCCGGCGGCGGTGATGAGGGCGAGGCTCATCGAGCGGTTCTCGTCGCTGGAGGCGCGGGCAACCACCGCGAGGATCACGCCAAAGCCGGTGCCCGCGATACCGAAACCCACCGCCCAGGCGTAGATCTGATGCTCCAGCGGTGTGGTCGACCAGGCGCTGAGCACCATGCCGCCAGCGTAAAGGAGCGCGCCGAGGAAGATCGCCTTGCGGTCGCCGATCTTTTCCGAGATCGCGCCAAAGATCGGCTGGCCGATCCCCCAGGCGAGGTTCTGGATGGCGATGGCCAGCGAGAAATCGGAGCGCAGCCAGCCGAATTCCTGTGCGATCGGGATCTGGAACACGCCGAACGAGGCGCGGACAGCAAAGCTGATGGTGATGATGATGCAGCTGACGATCAGGATCGGATTGATCAGGCGGGCCGAGCGGTCCATTGGCGGTCTCCGGAGTATTGCCCGGCGGACCCTAAACCCAAACGCGGCGGCGTCAATTCAGGAGTTCTGCAGGCATCATTCAAGAAAATTGATGCGAACGGCGGGAAGGCGCCGCTTTTCAAGGCCGGACAGGTTGGGTATGGCTGCGAAATGACTGCTGTTTCCGCTCTTTACGCCGCCCGTGTCGCCGAGGGCGCCTTGCATGCCGATGTCGCCCAGGAGGCGGCGCTGGCCGAGTTCGACCGGATCTATGAGGCGTTGAGCGTGCCGGTGAAACGCGGCCTGTTCCGCAAGGCACCGCCGCCGCCCCGGGGCCTGTACCTGTGGGGCGGGGTCGGGCGCGGCAAGTCGATGCTGATGGACCTGTTCGTCGAGGCGCTGGGCGACAGGGTGCCGGTGCGCCGGGTGCATTTCCACGCCTTCATGCAGGAGATCCACGCGGGCATGCATGCGGCGCGGGGCAAGGGCGTGGCCGATGCGCTGGCGCCGGTGGCCGATGCGGTGATCCGCTCGGTCAAGGTGCTGGCCTTTGACGAGATGCAGATCACCGATATCACCGACGCGATGATCGTGGGGCGACTGTTCGAGGCGCTTTTCGCGGCGGGCGTGGTGGTGGTGACCACCTCGAACCGGGTGCCCGACGACCTCTACAAGGACGGGCTGAACCGGCAGCTGTTCCTGCCTTTCATCCAGTTGATCAAGGAGCGGATGCGGGTGTGGGAAATGGTCTCTCCCACCGATTACCGGCAGAACCGGCTGGAGGGAGCGCGGGTCTATTTCACGCCCATCGGACCCGAGGCGCGGGCCGAGATCGAGGCGATCTGGCGTGATCTGACCGGGGGGGCGGGCGGGCCGCTGATCCTGAAGGTCAAGGGCCGCGACGTGGAGTTGCCGGCGTTTCGCAACGGGATCGGGCGGGCCAGTTTCTATGATCTCTGCGGGCGGATGCTGGGGCCAGGGGACTATCTGGCGGTCGCCGAGGCGGTCAGGGTTCTGGTGCTGGAGGACATCCCGCGCCTTTCGCGCAACAATTTCAACGAGGCCAAGCGCTTCGTCACCCTGATCGACGCGCTCTACGAGGCGCGGGTGCGGCTGATCTGCTCGGCGGCGGCCGAGCCGGAAATGCTGTACGTCGAGGGCGAGGGCACGTTCGAATTCGAACGCACCGCCTCGCGCCTGCGCGAGATGCAGGACAAGGACTGGGGGAGGTAGGGGGCGCTGCCCCCTCTTGGCCTGCGGCCAATTCACCCCTGGAGTATTTCCGACCAGAAAGAAGCGGCTCCGGTTTTCCGGCGGATGACGTCGAAATCCGCTGCGCGGCGGTGCCCGGACGCCCGGGGGCGGTTCGGTCTCAGCCGTTTTCGCGCAGGATGTTTCCGGCCAGATACAGCGAGCCGCAGATCAGGACTCGGGCCTCGGGTTCGGTCTCGACGATGCGGGCGAGTGCCGTGGCCACATCCGGCGCGGTGCGGGCGACCATGCCGACGGCTTTTGCGGTGGTTTCGGTCTGCTCGGCGGTCAGCGTGTTGGCTTCGCCCGGGATCGAGACAGCGGTGAGGCCGGAGACATGCGCCGCGAGCGGGCGAAGGTATCCCCGGACATCCTTGGTATTCAGCATGCCGCAGATCAGGTGTGTCGGACGATCCGGAAGGCGGGCCAGAAGAGCCGCGAGCGCCTCGCCCGCCGCAGGGTTGTGACCTCCGTCGAGCCAGAGTTCGGCCCGCGGCGCGGCATCGGTCAGCGGGCCGGATTTCAACCTCTGCATCCGGGCAGGCCAATAGGCATTGGTCACGGCCGCTTCACAAGCGGCTTCGCCCATTTTCAGATAGCGCAATGCCGCCAGTGCGGCGCCCGCGTTCTGGATCTGGTGGCTCCCCAGCAGATTGGGCAGGGGCAGGTCGCACAGGCCGGTCTCGTCTTCGAAGACCAGACGGCCATGTTCTTCCCGTACATGCCAGTGCTGGCCATGGGCGACGAGAGGCGCGCCCAGACGGGCGGCGGTGGCTTCGATCACCTCCATCACCTCATCGGGCTGAGGGCCTGCAACGACCGGAACGCCGCGTTTGATGATCCCCGCTTTTTCGCCTGCGATCTTGGCCAGCGTGTCGCCCAGATATTGCTCGTGATCCATCGAGATCGGCGTGATGATCGACAAGGCGGGTCGCGCGATCACGTTGGTTGCGTCCAACCTGCCGCCAAGCCCCACTTCGAGCAGCGTGTAATCCGCCGGCGTCCGGGCAAAGGCCAGCAGCGCCGCGCAGGTCGTGATTTCGAAATAGGTGATCGTCTCATCGCCGTTTGCGGCGTAGCACTCGTCCAGAACCGCCACGAGGTCAGGTTCCGAGATCAGTTCGCCCGCAACGCGGATGCGTTCATGGAACCGCGCCAGGTGCGGCGAGGTATAGGCATGCGCGGTCTTGCCCGCGCCTTCGATCCCGGCGCGGATCATCGCCTGGGTCGAACCCTTGCCATTGGTGCCCGCGATATGGATCACTGGCGGCAGGCGGTCCTGGGGATTGTCGAGCGCGGCCAGCAGGCGCCATACCCGGTCCAGCGTGAGGTCGATGATCTTGGGGTGGAGCGCCATCATCCGCTGAAGGATGACATCGGAACCGGGCGTGGTCATGATTTGGCCGCAGCCTTGGGCTCGGTGGGTTTGGAGGCGGCTTCGCCTGCCGCCGGTTCGGTCGTTCTGGCCACAGGCGCCGGCAGATCGCCGCGCACCGCCGGGGGCAGCTTCATCAGCATCCGGGTGATGGTGATCAACTCGTCCCGCAAATCCGTGCGCTTGACGACGCGATCGAGCATGCCGTGGTCCAAAAGGTATTCGGCGCGCTGGAACCCTTCGGGCAGGGTTTCCCGGATCGTCTGTTCGATCACACGAGGCCCGGCAAAGCAGATCAGCGCATTGGGTTCGGCGATATGCACATCGCCCAGCATGGCATAGGACGCGGTGACCCCCCCGGTGGTCGGGTGGGTCAGCACGACGATATACGGCAGGCCGGCCTCTTTCAGCATTTGCACGGCAACCGTGGTGCGGGGCATCTGCATCAGGCTCAGGATGCCCTCCTGCATGCGGGCCCCGCCTGCGGCCGAAAAAAGGATCAGCGGACGCTTGAGCCTGACCGCCTCCTGGGCCGCGGCTATGATGGCATTGCCGACATACATGCCCATCGATCCGCCCATGAAGGAGAAGTCCTGCGCGGCGGCCACGATCGGTGTGCGGCCGATCTCGCCGGTGGCGACGAGCATGGCTTCTTTTTCACCCGTGCCTTTCTGGGCGGCTTTCATGCGGTCGGGATATTTTTTCTGGTCGCGGAAATGCAGCGGGTCGGCGACCGGTTCGGGCACCTCCACCTCGACGAACACGCCGCCGTCGAACAACCCGGCAAAGCGGGCGCGCGGCGTGATGTTCATGTGATGGCCGCATTGGGTGCAGACGTTCAGATTTTCAGCCAGTTCCCGGTGGAACAGCATCGTCCCGCATTCGTCGCATTTCTGCCAGAGATTCTCGGGCACTTCGCGACGGGAGAAGATCGAGTTGATCCTCGGGCGGACGTAGTTCGTGATCCAGTTCATTTGGAAACCTTGTGAAGCTGCACTGGGGTCAGATAAGGCGCTGCGCTCGGAATTGCAATCAGCGTCGCAGGGCGACGCGGGCGACCAGCCAGGTTACGATCATCACCGCGAAGTCCACCGCAAGCCAGGCGCGCAGGTTCCCGGTGTCGGCCATGTCATACGGCAGCAGGTAAAGCGACAGGCCGCTCAGGTTGTTGGGAAGCGCGACGATCAGAAGTGCGACCATGTTGTTGAACATATGCAGCGCAATCGCGGGACCCAGCGTTCCGGCGCGGGCGGTGATATCGGCGGTCAGCAGGCCGAACACAAACGACCATACCGCGATCAGCACCGCGTTGTCACCTGCTTCGGCCGGCAGGTAGTGCCCGAGGGCGAAAAGCAGCGATGGCACCACCATCCAGACCAGAGGGCTGCGGAACCGGGCGGCCAACGCCTGCTGGATGTAACCCCGGAACAGGATCTCCTCGGCTCCGGTCTGGATGCCAATGGCCAGAAGCGACAGGGGCAGCAACAACAGCCATCGGGCAAAGGGCAGATTGGCCTGCAATGGCTCACCCATGTCGTAGGGCGGCAGGATCAACAGGGCCAGTCCCAAACCGAGAAGCAGCCGGAACACCCGCCAGAACTGCCGGACGGCCAACCCTGGGGGGCCCAGGATGCCGGTTGGGGCACGACGCTGAAACAGGCGTGCCGCGACCGCGACGGCGAGAATGACAAAGCCGAAACTGCCCAGTAGCAACAACAGGCCCAACGAACTGGAGCCGGAAAGAAAGGCCGCTGCCCAATCGGTTGGAGCAATTTGGGAAACAGCGGTCAGGACGACGGCATTGCACAACAGGACGAAGGCCGCGATCAGCACAAGACCCGCCAGCAGACGCCATAATTCCGGCTGGTTCCGGCCAGGGGCGACAAGCACTTCGTGCGGAGCATATGCGCGGTTATCGGTCATCGGCTGCCTGCTTCATGCTTGACCGGGTATTCACGCTGGCCCCGGGATCGGTAAAGTCGACGATGTTGAGGCGCGCCGCGCGCAGGACATCGCCCGCCTCCACAAGGTGACGTGCCACCGTCTGCAACAGTTGCAGCGATACGCCGTTGTCGTGTTCGATCACGGCGCGGAACTCCTCGGCCCCGATGCGGAGAAACTTGCTGTCGGTTTCCGCGATCAGGTCCATTGGGCGCGCCTGCTGGGTGATGATCGACAAATCGCCGATCAGGCGACCGGGCTCGACCATGGTTATGGGGCGTTCGCCTACCGTATCTTCAGGCCAGCGCAAGGCCGCGCGGCCCTGCAGGCAGAGATAGGCTGCATCGGCTCTCTGGCCATGCGAAAAGATCACCTGACCGGCGGCGACCTCATACCATTGCGCCGAAAACGCCAGAAGACGCTGGTTGCGGGTATCGAGGCCGGAAAACAGCGGCGTAGCAGCAATGATCTTGAGCTTGCGGTCGAGATCGGCGGAGGCATCTTCTCCGAGGTCGAGATGCGCGCGGGACACGCCATCAATGCGGCCGTGCCTGATCTCCACGAACAGGTCATATGTCTCGGGATGGGCGAAGCTGTCCTCCATGAACAGGATGATCGATTTCGGTAACAATTCGCGCAACTTCTTACGTGTGCGCAGGCGGCTTTCGGAATCGTGGCTGGCCAGCGCCTTGTCCAGCACGAGAATGTCGGGCCGCTTGATCGCCGCGCGGGAAAACGCGGTGCGTTCCTGGAATACGGTCGGCAGATTGGTGCCGCCCAGCCCGGCCGGCAGATCGTATATGATCGCGGCCATGCGACGGCGCAGCCCCGCCTCGTTCAACACTTCGGCGACGGTGTCCTCGATCTGTTCGGCCTTTGCGCCGGCCATGATCGAAACTCGGCCGAACAGCGCGTTTTCAAGCACCGTCAAACGCGGAATGTAGGTTTCGGGATCGACGGTCACGAAACCGTCGCCAACCAGCCTGCGCAACCGGTCGGCGCGTGTCCGGCGGATCTCCAGGATCTTGTCCTTGTATTCGGCCGGAAAGGCAGGGCCGATCTGTTCCGCGGTCAACAGGAACGGAACCGTCATCAGCAGGTTGCGGTCACCTTCGGACAGCGTGTCCGACCCCTGTTCGGCAACGCGGTCGGCCACGTCCAGCAGGCGAAGATAGGTCTCTTCCTCAAGCCCGAGCTTGCGGAACAGTGGATGCTGCGTGCTGTCGCGGCCAAAGGTCTTGCGCAGGGTCGCGACCACGCCCAGCGCCATGGACAGGGCTGCGTCCGCCAATCCCTCGTCCCGCAGCATCTGGATGAAACGGCCATCCGAGACCAGTTCTTCCTGGGAAATGTCGCGTGCCGGCGCGGCGAACAGCAGGTTGCCGCCCAGGGGCACCGCCGGGTTGAACCGTTCGGGATCGAAACGATGCACCATATCGTCCAGACCGCGTTCGACCAGGCGCTCGTGGACGGTGTCGCGCAGCGCGACCACCTCTTGCGCAAGGGCCGAATGCACGCGCGCGTCGATCATCGAGCGCAGTGTACGGCGGAACATGAACTCGTCGATCCCCATCGCCTCGACCAGCTGGAACCACCAGTCACGGATCTGGTCGCTGTCGCTGAGGCCCGCCAGCGCCGGATCAACCCAATCGGCATCGAGACTATCCCCACTGTTGCCGGCCTGTAGAGCTTCGATCTGCTTGCGCGTGGGTTTCGCAGGTGCCAGGCGGTCTGGCTGAGGCCCTGTGCGCAACGGCATCAGCAGGTTGTCGCCAAGAGTGCCGTCGAACAGATAGGGGCGTGAATGGGCATAGCCGATCCGGGCGGCGATGACCGCCTGATGCAAGCTGTTCATTGGTCGCCCGGAGAGGAACACCTGTCCGCGGGACGGCAGGATCTCGCGCGTCAGCAGTTGTGCCAGCGCCGCGCGTTCGGCAGGGCGGTCGGACTGGATGGCCACCCGTGCGCCGGGCGGGATGGTGAGGTCGATATCCTCCAGAACGATGTTGCCATCCTGATCGCGCACGGTGACATCCCGCAATTCGATGGGTCCGTCGAGGCGTGGAATATCGTCCGGTTCGCCTTCGAACAGTTCGGACGGGATCATGTCGCGCGGCGCAAAGCGTTCGGTGACGACCTGCCAGCGCAAGGACATGTCCTGGACCTGATTGTAATAGTCCAGCAGTTCCTTCCAGGGGCTCGAAAGATCCTTGTAGGCGGCCAGCGCCGCCACCAGCGCGCCCACGGTGATCTGGCCGTTGATCGCAAGGTAGCCGCCCACCGAATAGAACAGGAACGGCGTCATCTGGGAAATCAGGTTGTTCAGGAATTTCATGAAGAATTTCTTCTGATAAATCCTGAACCTGATATCGAACAACCGCCCCAGGCGGTCGGTGAACTGCGCCTGCCTGTAGCGCCAGCCGCCGTTGGCGCGCAGGTCCGAGATGCCTGCGGCCGTTTCGCCGATCTCGGAACTCAGCTTGCGCACTTCCTGAATGCGGGCCTTGTTCAGCAGGTTGATCTGGCGTTGCAACCGCGGAATGATCCAGGCCTGAAGCGGGATGAGTGCCACCGAAGCCAACCCGAACCATACGTTCTGCATGAACAGGAATGTGACGATCGTCAGCATCTGCCCGGCCTGAAACACCGGTTGCGCGATCGCGTCGCCCATCAGCCCGCCCATCGGCTCGGCCTCGGAGGTGATTATCGACACCAGTTCACCCTGGCTTGTGGTCTGGTAGTAGCTGCGCGGAAACCGCATCATCCGGCCGATCAGCTGGTAGCGAAGCCGGCGCAGCATGCGCTCACTCAGCACACCCTTCATGGTGTTGAGCCTCATCTTCATCAGGCCACTGATCAGCACCATCGCCAGAAACGCCAGGCAAAGGGCGAACAGATACTGGATCTGGGTCAGTTCGAAACCCCAGACGACCACGCGGACGGCTTCGGCGCCGATCGCGTCGTTGATGATCCGCTTCGGAAGCTCAAGAGAGGCATAAAGAAATGGAAACGAGGCCAGCGTAATGGCCAGCAGGACAAATTGCTGTTTTCTGGAGTGCTTCCAGATAAAGGAAAAAAGACTGGGCTCCATGTGCCACCTTTCGCCGCCGCAATTCGCGCCCACGACCCGCCGCCCGAGATGTGATCCGGGCTGGGATTTGGACGGTAAGCATTGCGGTGACTGAATACAAGACTTGCCGGCATGGCACGGCCCTGGGTACGCGATCAACGAACCTGACCGGTTTCGAAGGTTCTGCGCCGCAAAAAAGTGCGGGGCACTCCAGCAACTGGGTTTGTTTAGTTAACGTCCTTTCGTTAAACAAAGAAAACGACAACACATCGCAAAGACAGGCCGGGAATGGGCAGGCTACTGGACAGATTTTTTCACTTGCGCGAGATGCGGCGGTGGCGCCGGGCTGCCCGGAACTCGCAGACAGCGCCGTTGTCCGAACTGCGTCGCCAGCGCAATCGCGCCCGCGATCTGCGTACCCATCTCGATCGCCTGATCAATGTTGCCGATGGACGGCTGGCCTTGCCCCTGGTGGGTTCATCCTATTTTCCCAAACCGCATGGGACCGACTGGTCCTGGCGGCCCGAGTTGTGGCGTGGCCCGCTGCCGGTGCCGGGCCTGTCGTCCGTCCCGACCCGGTCGATGCTCGGAGGGGAAGTCACGCTGTTCCACGACTGCGAGTTTTCCGAGCTGACCCTGCGCCAGTTGCGCAATATCCGCGAGGCGGATCTGGCCCCGTATGGCCTGCGGATGGACGTGTTCAAGTTTGATGGCTCGTTTCTGTCCCTGGTCATAGATTTGCCGGCCGAGGCCGCCAATGCGATGACCCGTACGCATCTGTTGCGGGTCGATACGATCATCGAAACGGAAAAACCGCTGGAAATCTTCGCCCGCCTCAACATCCGCCACGGGCCGAACACGGAACAGATCGTACGTGAGTTGCCGCTGCATGAACAGGACGTGATGGTGGAGTTCGATCTGGCCTACACGCGATTGAACGAGAAACGGATCGAAAAGATCTGGCTGGACCTGATCTTCGAAGCGCCCGAGATGAACCAGGTGGTGATCCGCGATCTTACCTTCTGCAGGCATCGCCGCGCGGCCTTGTGAACGGGGACATGACATGACCGACTTATCGCTGACCAAGATCCGGTTTCGGAACTCTGTATGGGAAGGGCGCATCGCCGGTGCGCCGACGACCGGCAAACGACCCGACATCAAGGTCTCTCATCTGGATCAGCCGGTGCCGGGGGTCGAGTTGAAGGAAGGCACCGACAGCACGTTCTGGACCCTGACCATACCAATCCCCGACGAGGCCATTGCGGATGGGGTACAGACCTTTCTGATCTGGGATGCCGCCGCCGACGTGAAACTGGGCAGCTTTACCATCATTGCAGGTGAAAGCGTTCCCGACGATCTGCGGGCCGAGGTCGAACTGTTGCGGGCAGAACTGGACATGCTGAAGCGGGCGTTTCGGCGGCATTGCCTGGAAACCACATGAATTGAGGGAAAATCCCCACACTATTTTGCTTTCAGGAAGCGGCTGATTGAAACGATGAGTTGTATCGTGCCACTGTGATATAAAACGGCATAAATCGGGCGAAGGGCAGTTTCACATGGCAATCATCACTTTGTTCGGCGACACCGGCTTCTTTAACCCCGATGTCGGCATTCCCGGATCGATCGTTTCGGCGACATCGGGATTGGTGGTCATCCAGGACTTCACAGGCATCCGGCACGAACTGACTGGCACGTTCTCCATTGATCCCGCGGGCGATCCGCAGAGTGGCACCATTTCAGGGATCAGGGGGTACGACAACGGAACCCTGGTTCTTGAGGCGCGCGAACTGTCGGTCTCTTTTGGTTTGGTGCTGATAGCTATACTATCGTCGGATCCCGATTTCTCGGAGTTTCTGGACAATGTTTTGTCCGATGTGGATTTCCTGACCGGATCTGATGCCGGAGAGAGCATATATGCCGGGGACGGCAACGATCTGGTCATCGGCGGGAATCGCGACGATGTCTTTTTCGCAGGTTTTGGGAACGATACCATTCAGGGCGGGGCTGGCACCGACGTGGCCGTTTTTTCCGGTGTCCTGGCCGAGGCGTCGTTCCGGCAGGATGGCGACAGGATCCTGGTTCAGTCGCGGGATGGGTCGGACGTATTGCGCGGCATCGAATGGCTTCTCTTCGAGGATGCCGTGTTTACCGTGTCCGAGCTCTACGAACCCGCGACCGCGGGCGACGACGTCCGGGCCGGCAGCCGTGCAAGCGAGTTTTTCGCGGGTCTTTCCGGCAACGATCATTTGAGCGGGCTGGCGGGCAATGACACGCTGAGCGGTGATGCGGGCCATGACACTCTCTACGGTGGCGAAGGCGACGACTCGCTGAGTGGCGGTTCGGGGCACGACCTGTTCGGGGGCGGAAATGGCCATGACAGCCTTTTCGGCGGCGACGGCGACGACCTGTTGTGGGGTGCGGCGGGCGATGACCTGCTGCAGGGTGACAGCGGCAACGATACACTGGGTGGCGGTGCCCAGAACGATACCCTGTGGGGTGGCTTTGGCAACGATCAGCTATGGGGCGGTACCGGGCATGACCGTCTCATCGGCGGCCCCGGTTCCGATACGCTGGGCGGCTACGATGGCCACGACTATCTGCAAGGCGACCTGGGTAACGACCAGTTGTGGGGCGCGGCGGGCGACGACACGCTCGTCGGCGTCGATGGCGATGACACGATCGGTGCGGGCGGGGGCGATGACTCGATCGTTGGAGGCGACGGGCATGACCTGATCTACGGCGGCGCAGGCAACGACACGCTGGACGGGGGCGAGGGGCACGACACGATCTATGCGGGCACCGGCAATGATGAGATCGTGTTTTCCGGGGGAGTGGACGTCATCTATGGATTTGTGCCCGGCGAGGACCGGATCAATCTTACCTCGTTCCTGAACCTGACAAGTTATGCGCAATTGCAGGCCGATCATCTGGCTCAGGTGGGGGCAACCGCGGTCGTCCTGTTGAACGACGACAACTTCCTTCGACTGGACGGAGTTCAGTTGGCGGAGTTGAGCGCCGACAATTTCATTTTCTGAAACAGATCCCGCAAGTCACCGTTTCAGGACAAGTGTGCGCCGCCAAGGTACTGCCGTGCAGCACGTTCGCGTGACACTGGGAGATTTTTCGCGCCAGTTCTTTTCCGAGTGCTGAAAAGCCGACGGTGGTGGTCTCTGTTCCGTCTGTCGCCCTGGGAATATCCGGCGCGGCCCTTGTCGGCCTCGTATGTCCACGGTTTTTGTAATTTTAAATCAATTACTTGCCGTCTCCTGAAATGGCATTTCCGACTCTCCGTTTATGAGCAGGGAAAAAAACATGGTATGTTTGCATCGTTCAGCTTCATTTTGGCTTTTCGAGGGGGAGTGCCATGGTCACCGTCAATCTGTTCACCGCCAACGATTTCATCAACGATCCTGACGACTTCGACGGAGACGTCACGATAGCGTCCCCGACACTTATCCGTCTCGACGATGGTGCGGGGAATCGCGAGGATTACACCGGGTCGTTCATCTTCAACGGTTCGGGCGAACTGATTGGCGGAACCTTGACCGGCTACCGGGAGGTGCGCGGAAACGTTCTTGTGGTAGAAGCGAGCGGCCTGAATATTCCCGCTCTTCAGGCGGCGAACGCAGTTCTCAACGATCAGTTCGCTTCTCTTTTCCCGATTGCCTTTGCCGGCAATGATACAATCAACGGATCCAGTTTCGACGACCAGTTCCTTGCCTTTGCGGGCAACGACCGCCTGGTGGGGAACGGCGGCAATGACACGCTTCACGGTGGTCTGGGCGACGATTTCATCGAAGGCGGAACGGGTATTGACCGGGCGGTTTTCGGGGTTCACTCGAGCAACGCGACCGTGACGCAGGATGGGAGCAACCTGATTGTCACCTCGACCGAAGGCACCGACACCCTGAGCGGGGTCGAATTTCTTGTATTCTCCGACCGCACGGCCAGCGCGGACGAGTTCGACAACGGACCGACCGCGGGTGACGATACGCTGAATGGCACCGCCGGTCCCGACCTGATCGGCGCTCTGGGCGGAAATGACAGCGTGTCGGGCGAGGGGGGCAACGACACGCTATACGGCGGTCCGGGTACTGACACTCTCGATGGCGGGGTCGGCGACGACCTGCTGGGCGGTGGGGACGACAACGATCTGTTGAACGGAGGTGACGGTAATGACCAGGCCTACGGTGCCGCCGGCAACGACACCATCGGCGGCGGAAACGGCCACGATACTTTGGGCGGCAGCGGCGGCAACGACATGTTGAATGGGGCCGACGGAAATGATGCGCTCTGGGGCGCTTTGGGCAACGACACTCTGGAAGGTGGTGCGGGCAACGACACGCTGGGCGGTGCCGCCGGAGACGACTCCCTGTCGGGAAGCACGGGTGCGGACGAATTGTGGGGCTCGGTGGGCAACGACACCCTGTTCGGCGGCGATGACAACGATACGCTGGGTGGTTTCTCCGGAAACGATCAACTGTTTGGCGACGGTGGCGATGACGAGTTGTGGGGGGCAACCGGGCTTGACAACCTCAATGGCGGCGCCGGCAATGATCGGCTGGGTGGAGGTACGGAGAACGACACCCTTGCCGGTTGGACTGGTGATGACGAGCTGTTCGGTGGCGCAGGCGATGACCTTTTGCGCGGCGATGACGGCAATGACACACTGTACGGAGCAGCCGGAAATGACACTTTGAATGGTGGAGCGGGCAATGACGAAATTTTCGCCGGACCCGGGCTCGACGAAATCTTCTTTTCGTTCGGCAACGATACCGTGCGCTTTTTCTCGACGGCGGATGATCGCGTGAACCTGACGACTGCAAACGGCATAGTCGACTTCACAGATCTTCAGAACAACCACCTGAGCCAGGTCGGCGGAAACGCGGTCGTGACCGATGGTCTGGGGAACACGATGACATTTGTCGGTATTTCGGCGACCGATCTTTCAGCGGACGATTTCATATTCTGAGCCGGTCTCGGTCTCCGGTCGGAGAAAGCGCGCCGCCGCAGACAAGCCGAGGGAATCTCCGGTTCAGCGTGGCGGCCCTATGCGCTGCTGTCGCGCCGGGAACCGGAAAATCGGTTCGAGAAGGGTCACAAAGGAAAAGGGCCGCCCGGGTATGGACGGCCCTTGGCTGTTTCGAAGCCCGGAGTCTATTTCCCGGGGGTAAAGGCTGACAGCCCCTTGAGAATGTCAATGGCATAGGCCAACTGGTAGTCTTCCTGCCGCAGTTCGGCCGCGGCTTCGGCCTTGGCGCGGTCCTCTTCGATCTGGCGGATTTCATCCTCGCTCAGGCTGTCGTTGTTCAGGCGACCGCGCAGATCTGCCTCGGAGCGGGTGAGCGGGCTTGTCGCTTCCTCTTCGCCCTCAGTACGGCGGCGCGGTTGCTCGACCACGATGTCGGGGCTGACGCCCAGATTCTGGATCGAGCGGCCCGAGGGGGTGTAATAGCGGGCAGTGGTCAGGCGCATCGCGCCTTCGCCACGCAGCGGCATCACCGTTTGCACCGACCCCTTGCCGAAACTCTTGGTCCCGACAACGATGGCCCGGCGATGATCCTGCAACGCGCCCGCCACGATTTCCGAGGCAGAGGCCGAACCGCCGTTGATCAATACGACCACCGGCTTGCCCTGTGCCAGGTCGCCTTCGGTCGCGTTGAACCGCTCCCCGTCTTCCGCGTTGCGGCCCCGGGTGGATACGATCTCGCCACTGTCGAGGAACGCATCCGAAACCTTGATGGCCTGGGTCAGAAGGCCACCGGGATTGTTGCGGAGATCCAGCACGATACCGTTGATCTTGTCGATGCCGCCGACTTCTTCGATCTGTTTTTTCAAACCCTCTTCGAGGTTCACGTAGGTCTGGTCGTTGAACGTGGTCACACGCAGCACGACCGAGGTCCCTTCGATCCGCGCGCGCGCAGCTGTCAGCTTTATCGTGTCGCGAATGATCGAGACGTCGAACGGCTCGTCCTCGCCCTCACGAACCACGGTGATCACGATCTCGGATCCGACCGGGCCGCGCATCAGTTCGACAGCCTTGTCCAGAGTCAGGCCCAGCACGCTTTCCCCGTCGACATGGGTGATGAAATCGCCCGACTCGATCCCCGCCTCGTCAGCCGGTGTTCCGTCGATGGGCGAAACCACCTTGACGAAGCCTTCTTCCTGGGTGACCTCGATCCCGAGACCGCCGAACTCGCCCCGGGTCTGCACGCGCATTTGCGCCGCGTCATCGGGCGAGAGATAGCTGGAATGAGGGTCGAGCGAAGTGAGCATGCCGTCGATGGCCGCCTCGATAAGTTCGCTCGCATCGACTTCTTCGACATATTGCGCGCGGATACGCTCGAAAATGTCGCCGAACAGGTCGAGCTGTTCGTAGACGTTGGTATTCGCTTTTGCCTCCTGCGCAACCAGCGGGCCGGCCACTTGCGTCGTTGCAATGATACCCGCCAGGGTCCCGGCCAGACCGGCCACAACGAATCTTTTCATGCTCGTCTATCCATCCTTGTCGGTTCGGAACCACGTTTCCGGGTCCACAGGGCGGTCGCCCTCTCTGATCTCTATATAGAGCGTTTCTGACCTCTCAGTACCAGAGCCATCACCGCTTGTTGACAGAATTGCGCCGATTTCCTGGTTTGCCCCCCCCATCAGGCCAACCGGAGAGCCTGCCGGGATGACCTCACCTGTTTTGCCATACACCTCTTGCAGGCCCGAGAGCACGAACAGCAGGTCGGCTTGCGGCTCGAGGATCACCACATTGCCAAGGTCCAGCAACGGACCACGGTATCGGATTGTGGCAGCGGTCGGAGAGGACACGAGCGCGCGTGGCCTCGTGGCGATAAGGATACCGGCACGTGTCACGCCCGCAGCATCGGCTTGCCCGGCCCGGCGCAGCAAAACGCCCTGAACCGGCAAGGGCAACTCTCCCTTGAGGCTGCTGATGTTGGCTGCCGTCTCGGAGATCTCGCCCTCGGCGATCTCGGAAAGGCCGCTGGCAAAGCCATCCAGTGTTTCGGTCGAGGAGACGAGAATCGCGGTGCGCACCGGATCCTCGGTAAAGCGACGTGGGAGGTCGGTGCGGTCGGCGATCGCCTGGCTCAGATCGGCGCGGGCTTGCTGGATGCCGGTCAGTCCCTGTTGCAGGGTTTCCGCTGCGTTCTGCTGTAACGCCCGCAGCCTGCGCACCTCGTCCAGGTCGCGGGCAAGCCGGTCGACCTGCGCCTTCAGTTCCGGAGTGACTTCCGCCAGCATCATGCCCGATCGCGCCGCGCCAAGCGGGCCCGAGGGATGCAGCAGCAGGACAGGCGGTGGCGAGGTCTCGATGGTTTGCAGGACGCCCAGCAGTTGCGACACCTCGTCTTCGCGCGCCTTGAGTCGCGCCGCGATCTCGCCCTCGCGAGCGCTTGCGCGGCGCAGCCCGTCGCGCATGGCGGCAAGCCCTGCCTCGAAGGCGTGCACAGTGTCCGAAAGGGCCCGGACCCGATCGCGGGCGCTTTCGGCCTCGGAAAGGGCGATGGATGCGTCTTCGAGCATCTGCGCCGCCGCACGTGCCGCCTCGGCCGGGTCGGTCTCGGCGCTTGCCGCACCCGTCCAGAGGCCAAGGATCAGGAACAGGGCGGCGCGGAGGATCATGAAAGCAGGCTCTTTCCGGTCATCTCGGGCGGTATCGGCAGTCCCATCAGCGCCAGCACGGTCGGCGCAAGATCACTGAGCCGGCCATCGTGCAAGCTGGCGCCTTCCGGTCCACCGACCAGAGCAACCGGCACCGGGTTCAGCGTGTGCGCGGTGTGCGGCCCGCCCGTGACGGGGTCCACCATCATCTCGCAATTTCCGTGATCGGCGGTGACGATCATCGCGCCGCCCGCCTTTTCCAGCGCGGAGATGACGCGGGCCAAACCCTGATCTACCGCTTCGCAAGCCTTGATCGCGGCTTTCAGATCACCGCTATGCCCCACCATGTCGGGGTTGGCATAGTTCGTCACGATCAGGTCGTAACCCGCGGCGATCGCCTCGACGAACTTGTCGGTCACCTCTGGCGCGCTCATCTCGGGTTGCAGGTCATAGGTCGCCACCTTGGGCGATTTCGGCATGAACCGGTCTTCGCCCGGTTCGGGGTCTTCCTTGCCGCCATTCAGGAAAAAGGTGACATGCGGATACTTCTCGGTCTCGGCCAGCCGAAACTGGCGCAGCCCGTGCCTGGCGACCCATTCGCCCAGCGTGTTGACGATCTCGCGCTTGGGAAAGACCGTGGTCATATAGGCATTATGGCCTTCGGAATATTCCACCATGCCCATCAGGGCGGCCAGCGCGGGCCGGGGGCCGGTGTCGAAATCGGCAAAACCGGGTTCGCCGATGGCGCGCAGGATCTCGCGCGCCCGGTCAGCGCGGAAGTTCAGGCAGAAGAAACTGTCGCCGTCCCTGACGCCCTGATATCCCTCCAGAACCGTCGCGGAAATGAACTCGTCGCTTTCCGACCGGTTATAGGCGTGGTCGATCGCCGAATGGGCGGTCGAGACCTCCCGTCCCCGCCCCTTGATCATCGCGTCATAGGCTTCCTGCACCCTTTCCCAGCGGTTGTCGCGGTCCATGGCAAAGTAGCGCCCGGTCACGGTGACGATGCGGGCGCCTTCGGGCAGGCGGTCCTCAAGCTCGGCAACATAGCCGTAGGCCGATTTCGGCGCGACGTCGCGCCCGTCGGTAATGGCGTGCAGCGCAACCGGTACGCCAGCGTTGGTGATCGCCTGCGCAGCGGCGACGATATGGTTCAGGTGGCCGTGTACGCCGCCATCGGACACCAGCCCCATCAGATGTGCGGTCCCCCCGGAGGCCCTTGTTCTGGCAATGAAATCCAGCAGAGCAGCATTTCCGAAGAAAGACCCGTCCTCGATTGCGAGGTCGATCTGCCCAAGATCCATCGCCACCACCCGTCCGGCGCCAATATTGGTGTGGCCAACCTCGGAATTGCCCATCTGCCCGCTGGGCAAACCAACGTCGGGGCCGTGGGTGATCAGCCTGGCATGCGGTCCCTTGCTCATGATCGCGTCGAATGTCGGCGTATGCGCCAGATAGGGTGCGTTCGACTGCGTGTTGTCGGACAGTCCCCAGCCATCGAGAATGCACAGCACAACAGGTTTGGGGGCGGTCATGATCGGTCTCCGGTAACTGCTCTGGCGGTCTTCTACCCTGTGCCCGCACGGGGGTGAACCTGCTTTTTGTACCGGCAGCGTGGGTTTCTCCATGTTGCGAAACGACAGCGGGAGACTTTCCCGACACTCTTGTCGACGTGCCACTGTTCGCCCAAGGTGTCACGTTTCCGGTCGGACGACGCGGTTATGAATGCCGCGAACCCAAGCAGGGTTGCGCTGAAGTCGTGCGAGAACGTTCGAAAAGGCGGATTGATCTGGTGGA
The DNA here is from genome assembly GCF_900101475.1 of Ruegeria marina. GTDB lineage: Bacteria > Pseudomonadota > Alphaproteobacteria > Rhodobacterales > Rhodobacteraceae > Ruegeria_B > Ruegeria_B marina. The sequence continues at coordinate 90,730 of NZ_FMZV01000013.1, forward strand.
GCCTAGGGGAGTCGAACCCCTGACCTCTTGCATGCCATGCAAGCGCTCTCCCAACTGAGCTAAGGCCCCGATCCGGTCAGCAACCATGCTGGCGCTGCGGTGTGCGTCGTTTAAGAGAGGCCGCAAGCGAGTGCAAGCCAAAAATATGTGCCACGGCGGAAAATCTTTGATCGGTCCCGGGCTGGCATGAACCGGTTTCGCAAACGAAAAGGGCGGGTTCGAACCCGCCCTTTCCCTGTATCCTGATCCTGGATTAGTCTTCGTCCGAGGACATGTCGGTGATGTCATCGAGCGAGACGTTATCCTCGTCATCGTCCTCGAGGATATCGTCTTCGATGTCCATGTCGACGCTGTCGTCATCATCATCGAGCACGATATCGTCGTCATCCACGTTCTGACGGGCCTTGCGCGATGCGGAATCTTCGGCGTCCGCCGCAATCATGCGGCCCTTGCCGAGATCCAGTTCGACGATCTCGCCCGTGTAGGGGCTGACGATCGGATCCTTGTTCAGGTCGTAAAAACGCTTGCCGGTGGTCGGGCAGACGCGCTTTACACCCCATTCTTCCTTGGGCATGTGAAATCCCCTTGATATCTGGTGAGTCGCAAAGACGATTCCGGCCTCGTGCCACATGAGGTGGGGCGTGTCAAAGCCTTTACGCCAAGGGGAGCGCGCATATGGGGCAGCATCACATTCCGGGCACGCCACCGGTACCGCTGACGCTCAGGCGTTCCGCGCGGGCGCGCCGAATCAGCCTGCGGATTTCCCAACTGGACGGGCGGGTTACGTTGACCTTGCCACGCGGTGTGGCCGAGCACGAGGCGATCGAATTCGCGCGCAGCAAGGAAGACTGGATACGCAGCCATCTTGCGGAACGGCCGCCGCGCAGCGTTCCGGTGGTGGGCGGCCTGATCCCCATCGAAGGGGTGCCGACGCGAATCGAGGCGGCTCCGGGTGCGCGCATCCTTTGGCAGACGGACGTGATCCGCGTGCCGGAGGCCGCGCTGACGGTCAGGCTGCATCGGTTTTTGCGCGAACTGGCGCGCGATCGGTTGGTCGCGGCCTGCGATTTCTACGCGGCAGAACTGGGGCGGCCATATGCCCGGATCAGCCTGCGTGATACCCGCTCGCGCTGGGGGTCGTGCACAGCCGATGGCGGGCTGATGTTCTCCTGGCGGCTGATCCTGGCGCCACCGTCGGTACTGCGTTATGTCGCCGCGCACGAAGTGGCGCATCTGGCCGAGATGAACCACTCAAGCCGGTTCTGGGCCGAGGTCGCGCGCATCCATGGTCCCTATGAGGCGCCCCGCAGATGGCTGCACGACAATGGCGCCGAACTGCACAGCTACCGGTTCTAAGTCTGTTGGTCCGGGCAGGGCGACTTGTTAAGGTGACCTTGCGGAAGGACGGATGGAAATGCCATGACCGGACAGGAACAGCGGCGGCTGGCGGCCATCATGATGCTGGATGTCGCCGGGTTTACCCGCCTGATGGGCGAGGACGAGTCGGGCACTCTGGCCAGGATTCTCGATGTGCGCCGCTCCCTTGTCGAACCGGCCTTGGCGAAACACGGCGGACGATTGGTCAAGTTGATGGGAGACGGCGCGCTGGTGGAATTTGCCACCGTGACCGGTGCACTCGACTGTGCCAGCGACATCCAGGCCGGGATGGAGACGCATCCGCTGAAGGTGCGGATCGGCATCAATCTCGGAGAGATCATCGTCGAGGAGGGCGACATCTACGGCGACGGGGTGAACGTGGCCTCGCGGATCGAGGGCCTGGCCCGTCCAGGTGGCATAGCGGTGTCGCGCAGCGTGTACGAGCAGGCCCGGAGGCGGGGCGACTATCGGTTCGTCGATGGTGGCAGGCACAAGGTCAAGAACGTGGCCGAACCGGTCGCGGTCTATCACCTGTCTGTCGGAGACCGGGGTGCGCAGGAAACCACCTTGCGCAGCCTTTTGCGCCGGCGTTTGGCGCCTCTCCTGGCCGCTGTCGTTCTGGTAGCCGCCGGTTTGTCCTATGCCTTTCTGGGGCGCGACCTCGGCATCGGCACAACCGAAATTGCAGCCATCGGCGTTCCGGTCACCGAGGACCGACCTTCCCTGGTGGTCCTGCCCTTCGCCAACCTCTCGGGCGATCCCGAGCAGACCTATTTCAGCGACGGGATGACCGACAACCTGATCAACGACCTCAGCCAGATCGGTGGTCTCCTGGTCATCGCCCGCAACACCAGCTTCTCCTTCCGTGACCGGCAGGAGGCGATGGATGCCCGGACCGTGCACAAGGCGCTGGGGGTTCGCTATGTTGTCGAAGGCAGCGTGCAGCGCGCCGGCGATCACGTCCGCATCAATGCCAACCTGGTCGACGGGATGACGGGGTTCCAGCTGTGGGCCGGGCGGCTGGACCGCGAGTTCAGCGACCTGTTCGCGTTGCAGGACGAGGTCGCCTCGCAGATCATCGCCGCGTTGAAGATCGAATTGACGCAGGACCAGAAGCGCCGCTTGTCGAAGCGTTACACCGACAATCTGGCAGCATATGACCTGTATCTGCGCGCCTGGGAGGAAATCTGGCGTTTCAACGATGAGTCGCGCCAGATCGCCCAGGGGTTCTTGTGGTCCGCCCTGGATATCGACCCCGATTTCGCGCTGGCCAAGGCGATCCTGGCCACGACATTCACCAATCGCACCGGCGTTTCGCTCACGACGAGCGCGGAGTCCCTGGAGACCGCCTATCGGCTGGCGAGCCAAGCCGTGGCGACCGACCCTGAATTGCCCGCTGTTCATGCCTCTCTGGGATTGGTCCACATGTTCCGCAGGGAATACGACAAGGCCGATGCGGCGTTCGCGCGTGCGGTCGAGCTTGATCCGAACTATGCCGATGGTTTCGGGATGCAGGCGTGGAACTGGCATTATGCGGGCGATCCCGAGCGCGCGCTGGCCGGGTTCGAATATGCGCTGCGTCTGAACCCGCGGGCACCGTTTCCCTATTTGAATGCCATTGCAGAGGTGCATTTCAGCCTTGGCAATGTCGACGATGCGTTGGCGCAGAGTACCGAGGCGCTGAAAAGAAACCCCGAGGCACTGCGTCAGCGCCTCTTGCAAGGCGCGATCCTGGCCGAGATGGGCCGGACCGAGGATGCGGAATGGGAAGTGATGGAGGCGCTCGTGCTTCAGCCTGGAGTTACGCTCGCCAATCTGCCGGATATCTATCCCTATCGCGAAGGAGACACTCTCAAACGCCTTGAACAGGCGCTGCGCCTGGCTGGTCTGCCGGAGTGAACGGTGTGGCTTGACGCTGCCGGCGGATGTGATCACATGGGAATATGCAGAGCCCGCGCCCGACCGATCAAACCATTACCGCCGCAGCCCATGACAGGGTTTATCGTGCCCTGCGCACCCGCATCATGCATGGCGAGATGTCGCCGGGTCAGGCGCTGACCCTGCGGGGGATCGGCAAGGAATTCGATGTTTCGATGACGCCCGCCCGCGAGGCGGTGCGCCGGCTGGTGGCCGAGGGCGCGTTGTTCCTGTCCAGCTCCGGGCGGGTATCGACGCCGGAACTGGGCAACGACCGGATCGAGGAACTGGCGGCGCTGCGCGCGCTGCTGGAAGTGGAACTGGCCAGCCGCGCCCTGCCGCGCGCCCATATGGCGCTGATCGACCGGCTTCAGACCATCAACACCTCGGTGGCCGAGATGGTGTCGAAGCGGGATGCGGTGGGATATATCCGCACCAATCTGGAGTTTCACCGCACGCTCTACCTGCGGGCACAGGCCCCGGCCATGCTGGCCATGGCCGAAACCGTCTGGCTGCAACTGGGGCCGACGATGCGCGCGCTCTACGGTCGTCTGCGCCGCACCGATCCGCCGCAGTATCACAAGCTGATCATCGCGGCACTCAGGGCGGGGGACGAACCGGGCCTGCGACTGGCGGTCCGGACCGACGTCACCCAGGGTCTGCGCCTGCTGGTGAGCTGATCACACGCGGTTGCGTGCGGCTTGGGCTTGGTCTTAAGGTGAGATCCATATTCAACGGGGAGAGAGATCATGAGCAACCTTTCGCGGCGCGGCGCGCTGGGACTGATCGGTGGCGCGGCCACCCTGCCGATGCTGGGTACGCCGGCTCTGGCCAATACCAAGATGACGGTCGGCGCATTGCGCTTCACCAGCCATGCCGCCTCTTTCGTGGCCTTCGAGCGCGGTTATTTCACCGAAGAGGGGCTGGACGTCGAATTCAAGTTCTTCGAGGCGGCGCAACCGATGGCGGTGGCAATCGCCAGCGGCGATGCAGATTACGCGGTGACTGCGATCACCGGCGGCCTGATCAGCCTGGCGGAAAAGGGCGCGGCCAAGGTGATCGGCGGCGCGCTGAGCGAGGAAAAGGGCATCGACGGTCAGATGATCCTGGCCTCGAACGCGGCCTATGACGCGGGCCTGACCAGCGCCGCCGCGCTGGATGGGCGCAGCTTTGCGGTGACGCAGCCGGGTTCGTCCTTTCACTACATGGGGGCCAAGATCGCGGAGGCCGAGAGCGCTTCGGTCAAGTTCACGCCGCTGCAAAAGGTGGGTGCGATCATAGGGGCGATGAAGTCGGGACAGGTCGATGCCTGGACGATCGTGCCCCATATCGGCAAGGCGCTGGCCGGTGGCGGCGCGGTCAAGCATATCGGCATGGTCGCGGACTACCTGCCCGATTACCAGGTGACGACCGTCTTTACCTCGGCTGCCAATGCCTCCGGCGAACGGGCGCAGACCGAGGCGTTCCTGCGCGCCTTCTCGCGCGGGGCCGAGGATTTCAACGCAGCCCTGGTGGACAAGACCGCCGGTGAAGAGGCCGCGACCGAAATGGTCAAGCTGCTGCACGGTTATGTCTATCCCGACCAGCCCTTCGAGAAGGCCGAGAAGTCGATCCGCAATGGCGCGATGCGACTGAACAAGGATTCGGCCCTGAACATGGGCTCGGTTCAGGACCAGCTGGGCTGGTTCCAGTCCGAAGGGCTGGTCAAGGACAGCATCACGACCGAGGTGCTGGTCGATTCCTCCTACGCGCCGATGATCTGACGGCGCATGGAACTTGCGGTTCGCGGTCTGACCCATCGCTATGGCGACATGGTGGTGCTGGACGATGTTTCGCTGCATATCCCGGCGGGCGAGATCCTGTGCGTGGTCGGCCCGTCGGGCTGCGGCAAGTCCACGCTGCTCAGGATGTTGGGCGGGCTGGAACAACCCGACTGGGGCGAGGTGCTGCAAGGCGGCACCCCGCCCGAGGGATGCCTGAACCCGCTGACCTATGTATTCCAGGATTTTGCCCTGCTACCCTGGCGCAGCGTGGCGGGCAATGTCTCGCTGGTACTCGAAGATCACCGCCTGCCAGGTGACCGGGTGCGCGCGATCATCGAGGATGTGCTGGCCCGCACCCGGCTGTCGGATTTCCGCGATGCGCTGCCCCGGCAACTTTCGGGGGGGATGAAGCAGCGGGTCGCCATCGCCCGGGCGCTGGCGGTCAACCCGGCGGTCATGCTGCTGGACGAGCCGCTCTCGGCGCTCGACGCGCAGACGCGCGAGCTGCTGATGGAGGACCTTGTGGGCCTGTGGGAACGGCAGCCCTTCACCGGCGTCTATGTCACCCATAACCTGGCCGAAGCGGTGCGCCTGGGCCATCGCATCGCGGTGCTGTCGCGTCGTCCGGGCCGGGTGCGCGAGGTGATCGAGGTGCCGGGCCCCCTGTCGGAACGGCAGACCGGAGACCCGGAACTGGAAGCGATCCAGGCGCATCTCTGGGGGCTGATGCGCGACGAGGCAATGGCCGCCGATCAGGAGTTGCTGGATGCCTGATATCCGGGTTCCCTTTCGTGGCGGCGGTTTCCGCCCCGAGGCGAGGCGCGGCACCGGCATCGCCGTGTTCGTGCTGCTGCTCTTTCTCATCGAATGGGGCACGCGGGCGGGCTGGATCTCGAACCTGACGCTGCCGCGCCCCTCCGACGTGGCCGCGACACTGGCCGATCTGGCGAGGTCCGGTGCGCTCTGGACGCATCTGCTGCCGTCGCTCAGCCGCCTTGCGGTCGGCTCCGCGCTGGGGGTCTCTGCCGGTATCGGCATCGGGGTTCTGATCGGGCTCTTCTCCTACATCCGGGCCGGGCTGGTGCCACTGGTGGCGGCGATTTTCCCGATTCCCAAGATCGCGCTCTTGCCGCTTTTCGTGATCTGGTTCGGCATCGACGAAGGCTCCAAATACGCGCTGATCGCCCTGGGCACCTTCACGCCGACGGTAGTGGCCACCTATGGCGCGGTCGACAATGTCGACCGGGGGCTGATCCGCATGGGGCAGAGCTTTGGCCTGGGATGGTGGTCGATCGTGCGCAAGATCGTGCTGCCCGGCGCGTTGCCCGGCATCCTGTCGGGGCTGCGGGTGTCGCTGGCCATCGGCATCATCCTGCTGGTGGCGGCCGAGATGCTGGGCGCTCAATACGGCATCGGCGCCTATATCCTGCAGGCCGGGGCTCTCTACGATCTTGAGCGGCTTTTCGCCGGGGTTGTCATTCTGTCCTGTCTGGGCGTGCTGACCAGCTGGGCCATCGGCAAAATCGAGAAACGCTTGCTGGTCTGGCGCGGCTGATCACGGTATCCTGCCTCAAAACAAACGAGCAGGACTTCATCATGATCGATCGTCGTTTCTTTACTTTCGGGTTGGGGGCGCTGACGCTTTCGGCCTGCGGCGGGGCCACGACCGCGCCGCTCCCTGCCGCGGCAGAGAACTGGCCCACCGTGCCCAATGCCGGCTGGAGCGGCTGGGTCGCCTCCTTCAAGGGGCGGGCGGCGGCGCAGGGCATTTCCGCCTCGACACTGGACAGCGCGTTTCGCGGGGCGGGCTATATCCCCAAGGTGATCGAGCGGGACCGCAACCAGACCGAGTTCAAGCGCTCGCTGGAGGATTACCTTGCCATCGCCGCCTCGGACGAGCGCATTGCCACCGGCAAGCAGATGCTGGCCCGGCATGGCGCGCTGCTGGACCGGATCGAACAGCGCTATGGTGTCGACAAGGCCGTCGTCACAGCCATCTGGGGGCTGGAAAGCCGCTATGGCACCCGGCGCGGCGATGTGCCGATCGTGTCGGCCCTGTCGACGCTGGCCTATGACGGGCGGCGTGGCGCATTCTTTGAAAAGCAGCTGATCGCGGCGCTGAAGATCCTGCAGAACGGCGACACCTCGGCCCGCAACATGACCGGAAGCTGGGCGGGCGCAATGGGCCATACCCAGTTCATCCCGACCTCGTACCTGGCCTATGCTGTGGATTTCACCGGCGACGGGCGGCGCGATATCTGGTCCGAGGATCCGACCGACGCGCTGGCCTCGACCGCTGCCTATCTCGCCAATGCCGGCTGGGTGCGTGGCCAGCCCTGGGGCGGCGAGGTCGGCTCGGCCGCCGCCAGTTCGGGCACGCCGCTGGCGGTGCTGCAACCGCAGGTGCCCGGACCCAGAATTGCGGTCTTCAAGAATTTCAACGTGATCAAACGCTACAACAACTCCGACAGCTACGCCATCGGCGTGGGCCACCTGTCGGACCGGCTCAAGGGCGGGGGACCGTTCAAGGCCTCTTTCGGACCGGACGAGACCGGCCTGACGCTGGACGAGCGCAAGGAATTGCAGACCCGCCTGACCGCGGCCGGATATGACACCGGCGGCGCGGACGGGGTGATCGGCGGCAAGAGCACGGCGGCGATCACCGACTACCAGCGCGCCAGGGGCCTGCCGGTCACCGGCACGCCTTCGATCGAATTGCTGCGGATGCTGCGCGCCGGCTGAGCGAAGAGGGGGCGCTGCCCCCGTCGCCCGTTGGGCGACTCCCCCGGAGTATTTCAGGCGAAATGAAAGGGCGCGTGTGGCGCCTTTTCTTATGCGGCCAGCCCCTTGGACCCCAGATCGAGGAATTTCTGGCGGCGGTCCTTGATCAGCGCGGCGCCGTCCTTGCCGTCGAGATCCTTGAGCATGGCGGCAATGGCGCTGCCCACGGCCTCCATGGTTTTGGTCTTGTCGCGATGGGCGCCGCCGCGCGGTTCCGCGATCACCCGGTCGATGACACCCAGTTTCAGCAGGTCCTGCGCGGTAAGGCGCAGCGCCTCGGCGGCTTCGCGCATCTTCTCGGCGTTCTTCCACAGGATCGAGGCGCAGCCTTCGGGGGAGATCACCGAATAGATCGAATGTTCCAGCATCGCCACGCGGTTGGCGGTGGCGAACGCGACAGCTCCGCCCGAGCCGCCCTCGCCGATTACCACCGAGACCAGCGGCACGCCGATCCTGAGGCACATCTCGGTCGAGCGGGCGATTGCTTCGGACTGGCCGCGTTCCTCGGCGCCTTTGCCGGGATAGGCCCCGGCTGTGTCGATCAGGGTGATCACCGGCAGACCGAAACGGCCGGCCATCTCCATCAGGCGCACCGCCTTGCGATACCCTTCGGGTCGGGCCATGCCGAAATTATGAGCGATGCGCGACTTGGTGTCCGAGCCTTTCTCGTGGCCGATTACCATGACCGGGCGGTCGTTGAATCGTGCCAGCCCACCCATCACCGCCAGGTCGTCGGCGAAGTTGCGGTCGCCGGCGAGCGGCGTGTATTCCGTAAAGATCTTCTCGATGTAGTCGCGGCAATGCGGGCGTTCGGGATGGCGGGCTACCTGGCATTTCCGCCAGGGGGTCAGATCCTTGTAGAGTTCATCCAGCAACTTGGCGGCCTTTGCGTCAAGCGCAGAGGCTTCTTCGGTCACGTCCATCTCGGCGTTCGCGCGGGCCAGCGCCCGCAACTCCTCGGCCTTGCCTTCGATCTCGGCCAGCGGTTTTTCGAAATCCAGATATTGGGTCATGGCGCCCTCTCGTCGCGGGGTTTCCCGCTATATGACCTCAGGGCGCGCCGGATGCAACTCGGCAGACGCGGCCAGCGCCCCGTTCCGGTCAACCAGGCCAGAGCACCGGGTAGAGCGAGACGACCAGAGCCAGGGCCATTGTCCAGTTGAACGCGGCCAGTCGGCGCGGGTTGGTCAGAAGGCGCGCCATTTGCTGCCCCAATACCGTCCAGGTGCTGACCGAGGGCAGGTTGACCGCTCCGAAGATTGCGGCAACCAGAAGCACGGCGGGTAGGGTCTGGCCCGGCGCATAGGCCGAAATCGCGGTCAGCGCCATCGCCCAGGCCTTGGGGTTGACCCACTGGAAGGCCGCCGCCTGCAAAAAGCTCATCGGCCGGCCGCTGGATGTACCGCCCTGCACCGGGGCGGCATGGGCGACCTTCCAGGCAAGCCAGAGCAGGTACAGCACCGAAGATATTTTGAGCAGGACATAACTGGGCGGCCATGCTTCGAAGACCTGTACCAGCCCTGCGCCCACCATCAGTACCATGAAGCTGAAGCCCAGACCGATCCCCAGCATATGCGGGACCGTGCGGCGAAATCCGAAATTGGCGCCCGAGGCCATGAGCATCAGGTTGTTCGGCCCCGGCGTGATCGACGAGACGAAGGCAAACAGGACAAGAGCGATCAGGATGTCATGGGTCATGCGCAGAATCTCTGTCGGAAATGCGCGAATGAAATTGCGTTGTTGCGAAATTTAGGTCAGAATTCGCAATTAATGATCAAGATTGATGAATTAAACCGCAAGATATTGCGTGAGCTGTCGCGGGACGGGCGGATCAGTAATCTTGATCTGGCGTCGAAAGTCGGCCTGTCGCCCTCGGCCTGTCTGCGCCGGGTGCAGGATCTGGAACGTGCCGGGGTGATTGCTGGCTACCGCGCGGTTCTGAACCCGGCGGCACTGGGTCTCGGGTTTGCCGCCTATATCGGTGTCGGTCTCAGCGAGCATACAAAGGCGGCGCAGGAGACATTTGAACGCGCAGTGTCACGCGCGCCGGAAGTGGTGGAGTGCCACAACATCACTGGAACGATCGAGTATCTGCTGCGTGTCGAATGCGCCGATCTGCCCGGCTACAAGACTTTTCACACCGATGTGCTGGGCACGTTGCCGCATGTGAATTCGATCACGACCTATGTGGTGATGGGGTCTCCCAAGGATATGCGCGCCTGAACGGCCGAGGAGGAAGTGCGCACGCACGCGCCACTTGCCGCACAAAACATTGAACCCTAGGCTGAACACGATTTCGTTGCGCGAAGCCGGAGGGAAAGACCGGTGCAACACGTTAACAACCGGGAGACCATGAGATGAAATCCATCTGGATCGGTGCGATTGCCGGGCTTGGACTTACACTCGCCAGTGCCTTGTCGGCGGCTCCGCTCAAGCTGCAACCTGCCAGTCCGCAGCCGGGCGGGCTCAGGGGCGGGTTGTCCGTAACCTACGGCTATGCCAAGGAAGGCCAGCATATCAAATACTTGTCTGATGCAAGAAGTGTGTTGAAGTCCGGTGCGCAGAGAGGCCAGGCTTTGCGGGGGCTCGACTATCGCGACACCAACAAGGGCGAAAACACACTGACTTCGAACCGCGCTGAAAACGTGGCCGCGTCGATCCAGGGTTACATCAAGTTCGACAGGCCCGGTGTCTACGAGATCGATTTTTTCACCAATGACGGGATAGACGCGCGAATCGGTGGGCAGCAGGTCGGCCTGTTCGATGGTCGTCAGACCTGCGACAGCACGATCGTGTCCGAAGTCGAGGTGCCGCAGGCGGGCTGGTACAAGGTGGACATCACCTATTTCAACCGGCTCAATACCTCGTGCCTGATGATGCGCTGGGGGCAAAAGGGCAAAGGCCTGAAATGGGTGCCCAACACCGTGTTCGGTCATTGAGGTTGCAAACTGCGCGGACCGGGCCAGCCGCCGCGCTCAACATGCCTTCAGGCCCAACGCGGCTTTCAGCGCCAGTTCGGGGGAGGACAAGACCGGCACGCCAGCACGACTGAAACCGGCTGCATCCGCCATCGAAGCCTGGGCGAGAACAACACAGGCGATGTCGGGTAGAAGCGCCAGTTCGGAGTCGATCCGGCTGCCGATCGCCTGCGCGAACCGGTCCTTGTCGCCTGCGGTATACATCGGCCAAAGGTCCTGTAACGCCAGAGTGTGATAGCGGGGTGGCCGTCCTTCCTGACCAAAAGCTTCCTCCAGAAGGTCGCTTGACGGGATCCGGGTGCTTTCCAGGCAGAATACAAGCAAGACGACCCCGCCGCTGCGGGCCGCCGCCTGCATCATCGGCCAGTCGATCCGGACCGCCCCGGCCGCGCCCGCAACTGTGCCGATCGTGGTGCATGTGCACAGGCAACCGGGGACAGCTTCAATGGTTTTTGTGATCTCTGTCCTCAGGTCGTCATCAATGCCGCCCTGTGCCCTCGCCAGCCAGTCTGGCCGCACGACATGGGTCAATCGCGCATCCGGCGCGATCCGCGCGGTCAGGGTGTCGAAGGTGGCGCGATGTGCCTCGGCGGTATGGAACAGGGTCAGCTGTGTCATGCGATCTTCTGGATGCCGAAAAGGGCGCCCGATGGACGCCCTTTGCAACAGAATACCTGGCGCATCAGCCGTTGGCGGCGATCATCTCGGCCTGGCGCACGATAACCTCGGCCTGCTTGATCGAGGCGATGTCGACCAGCCGGCCCTTGTAAACGGTCGCGCCCTCGCCGTTGGCCTTGGCCGTCTCCATTGCGGCCAGGATCTCGCGCGCTTCGGTCACCTTGGCCTCGGACGGGGTAAAGACCTGGTTGGCCAGCGCGATCTGCTTGGGGTGGATCGCCCACTTGCCCACCATGCCCAGCGTCGCCGAGCGGCGCGCCTGCGCGATGAAGCCTTCATCGTCCGAAAAATCGCCGAACGGCCCATCGACCGGCAGGATGCCATGGGTGCGGCAGGCGGCGACGATGGCGGCCTGCGCCCAGTGCCACGGATCGGACCAGTATTTGGCGCCCTCGCGCAGCATGTAGTAATCTTCCTGCGTTCCACCGATGCCGGTGGTCTGCATTCCCATCGAGGCGGCGAAATCGGCCGCGCCCAGGCTCATCGCCTGCAAGCGGGGGCTGGCGGCGGCGATCTCCTCGACATGGGCGATGCCGGCGGCGGATTCGATGATCACCTCCAGGCTGATCGGCTTGGTCCGCCCGGTGGCGCGCTCGATCGCGGTGACCAGTGTGTCAACGGCGTAGACATCGGCGGCGCAGCCCACCTTGGGGATCATGATCTGATCGAGCCGGTCGCCCGCCTGTTCCAGCACGTCCACCACGTCGCGGTACCAATAGGGCGTATCCAGCCCGTTGATCCGAACCGACATGTACTTGTTGCCCCAGTCGATGGTGTTCAGCGCCTCGATCACGTTGGCGCGGGCAAATTCCTTGTCGCTGGGGGCGACCGAATCCTCGAGATCGAGGTTGATCACATCCGCCGCCGATGCGGCCATCTTGGCAAACAGCTTCGTGTTCGAGCCGGGCCCGAACAACTGGCAGCGATTGGGGCGCGCGGGCGCGACGGGCTGGATGCGGAAACTCATGGGCGGGCCTTTCCGGAGTAATGAAATTACGATTTTGCCGCCCCATGAGGTATTAAATTGCGCAGTTTTGCGCAAGCGCCTTTCTGCGCTTGCAGCATTGCGTGCGTAATATCTTCGCTCTTGCAGAGAGAATTGCTGATTAATGATTGATCAGTTTGAAAACTTCGAAGATTTTTGAGCATTTTGGCGATTTGGCGCAAGATTCGTCCAATCCTCCGGAACCAAATGGACCAGAAAGCAAAATGCTCGTTGATCGAGACCTTTAGTCTGTGTCGGAATCAATGGAGTGCACCGCAATGATCGAAACCCCCTATCTGCTGTTTCTGGGCGATGCCCCCGACCAACTGGCCGCCAAGGTGGCGCAGGGCATCAAGGACTGGCGTCCCGAGAATGCCGTGGGCCAGTTCCGGATGGACGGCTGCAAGGCCGACCTGGGCCTGAAGGACATGGACCTTGTCGAGGCGCGCGAAGCCGGCGCCAAGACACTGGTGATCGGTGTTGCCAACCGGGGCGGCATGATCAGCCAGGACTGGAAGAAGGTACTGGTGATGGCGCTGGAAGAGGGGTTCGACCTCGCCTCTGGCCTGCACAACCTGTTGCGGGACGAGCCCGACTTGGTCGCCGTGGCCGAAGCCTGCGGCCGCAAGCTGCACGATGTGCGCATCCCCTCGGTCAAGTATCCGATCGCCAATGGCGTCAAGCGCAAGGGCAAGCGTTGCCTGGCCGTAGGCACCGACTGTTCGGTCGGCAAGATGTACACCGCGCTGGCCATGGATGCCGAAATGCGCGAACGCGGCATGAAGTCGACCTTCCGCGCGACCGGTCAGACCGGCATCCTGATCACCGGCGACGGCGTGCCTCTGGACGCGGTGATTGCCGATTTCATGGCCGGTTCCATCGAATGGCTGACACCGGACAATGACGAGGATCACTGGGATCTGATCGAAGGGCAGGGCAGCCTGTTCCACATCTCCTATTCCGGCGTGACGCTGGCGCTGGTGCATGGGGGGCAGCCGGATGCGCTGGTGCTGTGCCACGAACCGACCCGCGCCCATATGCGCGGCCTGCCGGGCTATCAGCTGCCGTCGCTGGAGGCGGTGCGCGATACCGCGCTGGCGCTGGCCAGGGTCGGCAACCCGGACTGCCAGGTGATCGGCGTATCGGTCAATACCCAGCACATGAGCGAGGAAGAGGCGCGCGCCTATCTTGCCAAGGTCGAGGTCGACATGGGCCTGCCCGCGACCGATCCGTTCCGCTTTGGCGCTGGCAAGCTGGTGGACGCGCTGGCCGCCGTGTGATCTGAACGACCCGCCGGAGGCCGACGAAAGGTGCCTCCGGCGGGAGTATTTGAGGCAAAGTGAAAAGGAACGGGCGGTATGCAGATCGAGGTGACGCGCGACATTTTCCCGCTGGCGCAGGTGTTCACCATCTCGCGCGGGTCGCGGACCGAGGCCAAGGTTCTGACGGTGCGGGTGTCCGACGGCACTCATCAGGGCTGGGGCGAATGCGTTCCTTATGCCCGTTATGACGAGACACTGGAGTCTGTCGAGGCGCAGATCGCAGGACTGCCCGCAGATATCACCCGCGCCGGGTTGATGGATCTGCTGCCCGCAGGGGCCGCGCGCAATGCGGTTGACTGTGCGCTTTGGGATCTGGAATGCAAGCGCGCGGGCAAGCGGGCGTGGGAACTGGCGGGCCTGCCGGTTCCGGGGCCCGAGATCACCGCTTATACCCTGTCGCTCGACACGCCCGAGGCGATGCGGGCGCAGGCGCAGAAGAACGCACACCGGCCCTTGCTGAAGATCAAGCTGGGCACGCCCGACGACATGCCGCGGCTGGAAGCGGTGCGGGCGGGCGCGCCGGGTGCCAAGATCATCATCGACGCAAACGAGGGCTGGTCGGCCGAGGTCTATGCCGACCTGGCGCCGCATCTGGTGCGGCTGGGCGTGGCGCTGGTGGAACAGCCGCTACCGGCCGGACAGGACGAGGCGCTGATCGGTATGAACCGTCCGGTACCCGTCTGTGCCGACGAGAGCTGCCATGATCGGGCCAGCCTGCCCAAGCTCAAGGGCAAGTATGACGTGGTCAACATCAAGCTGGACAAGACCGGCGGGTTGACCGAGGCGCTGGAACTGCGCCGCGCCGCCCTGGCCGAGGGCTATGACATCATGGTGGGCTGCATGGTCGGCTCGTCTCTGGCCATGGCGCCCGCGACGCTGGTGGCGCAGGGCGCTCTTGTCACCGATCTAGATGGTCCGCTGTTGCTGGCCGAGGATCGCGAGACGCCGCTTGAATTCGATGCCGCTGGCGTGCATCCGCCCAGCGCGGCCCTCTGGGGCTGAGGCGCGCGGGCAATGGCGGCCTGGGCCATTGGACTGGCGGGCGCGTGTCTTGCCTGTCTGACTGCCCTGGCGCTGTGGCGCTGGCGTGACCTGCGCGCGGACCAGGACGAGGCGCTGCGCCTTGCGCGCTTTCAGCCTGCCGCGCCCGAACGGTTCGACCCGCAGATGGTGGATGGTCTGCCCGCGCCTGCACGCCGGTTCTTCCTCTGGGCTATTGCGCCCGGTGCCGAACTCTTCACCGTTGCCGAGTTGGAGATGCAGGGCCAGTTCGGCATGGGGGACAAGGCGCGCCCCGGCTACATGCCGATGACCGCCCGGCAGACCCTTGCCAGCCCGCAGGGCTTTGTCTGGGCCATGCGGGCCGGGCGCGGCCTGCGCCGGTTGTCGGGCTCGGATTCCGGCAGTTGGACCCGGTTCTGGCTGGCCGGGCTGGTGCCGGTCGCGCGCTATGGCGGCACGTCTGATCATCGCCGTTCGGCCTTTGGCCGCTATGCCGCCGAAGCGGTCATGTGGACACCGGCCGCGGTCCTGCCGCGACCGGGTGTTACCTGGACGGGCACTGACGAGAATGTGGCCCGCGTGACCATCGAACATCAGGGGATGAAGCAGGCGATAGACCTGACGGTGGATGCGTCGGGTGCGCCGGTGCAGATGGCCTTTACCCGCTGGAGCAATGCAAACCCCGAAGGCGTTTGGCGCGAACAGCCGTTTGGTGCCTTTCTTTCCAATGGCCAGGTTTTCTCAGGTATCCGCATCCCGACCCATGTCGAGGCGGGAAATCATTTCGGAACCGATGCCTGGTTCCCGTTTTTCATTGTCGATGTCACCGACCTGCGCTTTCCGCAGCTTGGTCGGACTTGACGCAGACCCCTAATCGCCGCAAGAGGCGGCATGTCCCAAAGGAGCCACACATGACCCGTACCGTTTACGTTAATGGCGAATACCTGCCCGAGACCGAGGCCAAGGTTTCCATCTTCGACCGCGGCTTTCTGATGGCGGATGCGGTTTACGAGGTGACCAGCGTTCTGGATGGCAAGCTGATCGATTTCGAGGGCCACGCCGTGCGCCTCAAGCGGTCGCTGGACGAGCTGGACATGGCCGAACCCTGCACCAAGGAAGAGCTGCTGGAGATCCACCGCAAGCTGGTCGAGCTGAACGGTATCGACGAGGGACTGGTCTATCTCCAGGTCAGCCGTGGATCGGATGGCGACCGGGATTTCGTGTTCCCCTCGGCCGACACCCCGCCGACGCTGGTGTTGTTCACCCAGAACAAACCCGGCCTGGCCGACAGCCCGGCGGCGAAAAAAGGTGCCCGGATCATTGCGATCGAGGATATCCGCTGGGGCCGTCGCGACATAAAGACGGTGCAGCTTCTCTACCCCTCGATGGGCAAGATGATGGCGAAAAAGGCGGGCTGCGACGATGCCTGGATGATCGAGGACGGCTATGTGACCGAGGGCACCTCGAACAACGCCTATTTCGTCAAGGCGGGCAAGATCGTGACCCGGCCGCTGTCCAACGACATCCTGCACGGGATCACCCGCAAGGCGGTCCTGCGGCTGGCGCAAGAGGCGCAGATGGAAATCGAGGAGCGGCTTTTCACCATCGACGAGGCCAAGCAGGCTGACGAAGCCTTCACCACCTCGGCCAGTGCCTTTGTCATGCCGGTGGTCGAGATCGACGGAGTTGCGCTGGGCGACGGCACGCCCGGCCCCATCGCGCGCCGGTTGCGCGAAATCTACCTGGACGAGGCGCGCAGAACGGCCATCTGAGCTGTCGGCCAGCAGGCGGTGTGCGGCGGCGAAGGCGTTTGATGGAAAACCGCCTCGCCGCTGTTTCCATTGCCGATGCCTTTGGCGCTACAGATGCATTTGCAGGCGACGAGGACGCGGTCCATGTCCGCATCTGATCTGGTCGGGCATTCTGCGGGAAAGCGTCGAGCATGCGGGCAGCCCGGTCCTTGCCGAGTCGCACAACCTCGGTGAACGCATTGCACACGCGTGCCCCGCAGGATGGCGGCATGGGTGCAAAGGTTGGAAATTCGCCAATCCGGCCAGAAACGACGTCGGGATGACGCCCGCAGTCATGCCGCACGGCAGTCGTGCCGACAGGCTGGTCGCAGATCAGTGGAGATGCGATGCGACCGTTCGAAAACATCCGGGTGCTTGACCTGACTCATGTGTTTGCGGGTCCATTCTGCACCTATCAACTGGCCGTGCTCGGAGCCGAAGTGATCAAGATCGAGCCGGTGGACCGGCCCGACATGACGCGTGCCGAAGGTTCGGATCCGGATCTGAACGCCGTTGGCATGGGGTTGACGTTCCAGGCACAGGGGAGCGGAAAGCGGACCCTCGCGCTCGACCTGAAATCCGAGGCAGGGCGGGCGATCTTCGACCGGCTGGTGGCAACCGCGGATGTGGTGGTGCAGAATTACACCGCGAAGGCGGTCGCCGCGCTGGGGTTGGGATACGACAGGCTTGCCGTGCTGAAACCGGACCTCGTATATTGTGCAATCTCCGGGTTCGGTGCCACCGGGCCCAAGGCGGCGCATCCCGCCTATGACGTGGTGATTCAGGCTTTTACCGGCGTGATGGCCGCCAATGGCGAGGCCGACAGCCCGCCGGTGCGCATCGGTCCGGCGGTGATCGACTATGGCACCGGCGCGCAGGCCGCGCTGGCGATCTCGGCGGCATTGTTCGCGCGGGCGCAGACCGGGCTGGGGCGGCGGATCGACGTGGCCATGGCCGATTGCGCGCTGATGCTGATGAACTCCAGCACCTTCGCCACGCTGAACAGCGGCGCGGCCCCGCGCCCGCATGGAAACCGGGACCCCAAGCTGGCTGGCTATTCCGCCTATGAAACCGCCGAGGGAACGCTGATGATCGGCGCCTATACCAATATCCAGATGGCGAACCTGATGCGGGCCATCGGTCAGCCCGAAATGGCGGCCGAGATCGAGACAACCCGGCGCGACGGGATCGGAGCGCGGCGGGACTGTGACGCGGCCTTGCTGGAGCAGGTTCTGAAAACCCGCTCTGCCGTTGAATGGGAAGAGATTCTGAACGCCTGTCACGTTCCTGCGGCGCGCATTCGGGACCTGAAACAGGCACTGGACGAGCCGCAATTCGCCGCCCGAGGCGTGGTGCAGGAACGGGGTGGACAACCGTTCACCGTCGCCGGATTTCTCTATGACCACGGCGGGCCGGAACTGACCGCCCTGCCTCGGAGGCATGGAGAGGACAGCCGGACGGTGCTGGCCGAATTGGGAATCTGTGCGGCGGAATTCGATGATCTCGCCGCAAAAGGCGTGGTGTTCAGCCCTTGTCGGTGACGTTTTCCTTGAATGCCACCTCGAAAGCCGCCTGTTTCTCGGCGCCGGCCTCGGTCTGGTGGTTGGCCTTCCACTCGTCCATGGTCATGCCGTAGAAGATTTCGCGCGCCTCTTCCTTGCCCATCTCGATGCCCTTGGCATTGGCCGCTTCCTGATACCAGCGCGCCAGGCAGTTGCGGCAGAACCCCGCCATGTTCATCAGGTCGATGTTCTGCACATCGGTGCGGTCCTGCATCAGGTGCTGCTGCAGGCGGCGAAAGGCGGCGGCCTGCAGCTCGATCTCGGTTTGCTGATCCATGGGAAGTCTCCTTGACTGCTGCATCACAGGTAACAACCGCATCCGGTCCGGGCAAGCTTGCCGGCGCTCAAATTCCGCTGTCGAGAAGGGCGTGGTCCAGTATCGGAGCCAACCGTTCTGCCCAGGCGCGTTGCCCGTGGTGTTCGCCGATCAGGTCGTTGCGGATCTCGATCAGGGCGTTGGGGCGGTGGAAGGCGGTGCAATGCTTGTCGATCGCGTCGCCTGGCAGCACGCCGGTATAGGGTTCGTTGACCCCCACGCACAGATCGCCTTCGGCCTTCAGCCGTTCCACCAGCGGGCGCGACAGGCGTTCGTCTTTGGTGTGCAGGATACCGATGTGCCACGGACGAGGGTCGCGTCCGCGCAATTGCCGGGTGAACGAATGCATCGACACGATCACCGCGCCCGGCCGCGCCGCCAGCCGCGCCAGCGCGTCGTGATAGGGACGGTAGCACATGTTCAGCCGGCGCTCGCGCTCGGCCGCGTCCGCGTCCCGGTTTCCGGGGATGATCGAACCGTCGTAGAGCTTCATCAGCAGGGTGGGATCGTCCTCACCCCGGTTCGGGTCGATGACCAGACGCGAGAAATTGGCCGCGATGACGGGCGCGTCCAGCAACTCGCCCAGGTGGCGCGACACCTCGTAGGCGCCCACATCATAGGCGATGTGACGTTCCATGTCCTCGCGCGCCAGCCCCAGGTCGCCGCCACAGATGTCGGGGGGCACGATGTTGGTGGCGTGATCGCATGTGATCAGCCAGCGGGACGGGCGATCCTCGCCGTGTACGAAAAACGGG
Source organism: Ruegeria marina (assembly GCF_900101475.1). Lineage (GTDB taxonomy): Bacteria > Pseudomonadota > Alphaproteobacteria > Rhodobacterales > Rhodobacteraceae > Ruegeria_B > Ruegeria_B marina. The sequence goes on from NZ_FMZV01000013.1 coordinate 109,956, forward strand.
GTGTATGTCATGGGCCTGTCATCCAGTTTGTCGCAGGTGTAGGGCAGTTGCCTGCAAAAGGGAATTGGGCCATAACGGGCCTGCCGACTGTTTGCGGTAACAATTTCAAGACGAGGGAGCGGTAGAAGATGCGTCGCCTGAGAAAAGTGAAGATTGTGGCAACGCTGGGACCGGCGTCGGACACATACGAAACGATCCGCGCCCTGCACGAGGCCGGTGCCGATGTGTTCCGCCTGAACATGAGCCACGGCACCCATGACGAGATTCGCGCCAAGCACGAGATCATCCGCCGGGTGGAAAAGGATCTCGACAGCCCGATCGCCATTCTGGCCGACCTTCAGGGTCCGAAACTGCGGGTCGGCGCCTTTGCCGACGGCTCGGAGGACCTGGCCGAAGGCGCCGCCTTCCGGCTCGATCTCGATCCGGCGCCGGGCGACGCGGCGCGAGTCTGCCTGCCGCATCCCGAGATTTTCCAGGCACTGGAAGCCGGGGCGCATCTTCTGGTCAATGACGGCAAGATCCGGCTCAAGGTCGTGACCTGCGGCCCCGACTTCGCCGACTGTACCGTGATCACCGGTGGTACCATATCGAACCGCAAGGGGGTCAATGTGCCCGACGTGGTGTTGCCGCTGGCGGCGCTGTCCGAAAAGGACCGGAGTGATCTGGAATTTGCCTGTCAGCTTGGTGTCGACTGGCTGGCGCTCAGCTTCGTGCAGCGCGCCCGCGACGTGTTCGAGGCGCGCACGCTGGCCGATGGCCGCGCCGCGATCCTGTCCAAGATCGAGAAACCCGCCGCGGTCGAGGATTTCGATGCCATCCTCGATGCCTCGGACGGGATCATGGTGGCGCGCGGAGACCTTGGGGTGGAGCTGCCTGTCGCTGCCGTGCCGCCGATTCAGAAACGGCTGGTGCGTCGCTGCCGCGCCGCCGCCAAGCCGGTGATCGTCGCCACCCAAATGCTGGAAAGCATGATCGAAAGCCCGATGCCCACCCGCGCCGAGGTCTCGGACGTAGCCACCGCCATTTACGAGGGCACCGACGCCATCATGCTCAGCGCCGAATCCGCGGCAGGCCAGTACCCGGTCGAAGCGGTTCGGACCATGGACAAGGTCGCCATCGAGGTCGAGGCCGATCCGACCTATACCCAGATTACTGCCGCCTCGCGCACCGCCAAGGGCACCACCGTCGCCGACGGGATCGTCGCGGCCGCGCGCGAGATTGCGGAAAAGACAGATATCAAGGCGATCTGCTGTTTCACCCAGTCCGGCACCACCGCGCTGCTGACCGCGCGCGAGCGCCCCGGTGTGCCGATCATCGCGATGACCGCGCTGTTGGCCACGGCCCGCAGGCTCTGCCTCAGCTGGGGGTGTCATTGCGTGATCACACCCGAACTGGAACGGTTCAAGGGTGCCGTGGTCAATGCCGCGCGGGCGGCCCGCGCGGGTGGCTTCGCAACGGAAAAGGACCAGATCGTCGTGACTGCCGGTGTGCCCTTCAATGTGCCGGGCACCACGAACATCCTGCGTGTCGCCCCCTGTGACGAGCGTTTGATCTACAACACCGACCCGGGTTAACCTTCTGCGGAGGGCACGGAGAAGCAGCATGGACCCAGATACGGTTTTTGTCATTGGTCTGGTACTTGCTGCATTTTCCATACCAGCCGGGGTGTCGGCCTACAGCGAAAGCCGGCGCCCGGTTTCAGGGATGGTTTCGCTGGTCGTTTCCGGCTGCATGATGGTCTATGCCAGCCGCCTGCGCCCCGGCGGCTACGCGCTGGCAGACATTCCCGAGGTCTTCTTTGGCGTCGTTGCCCGGATGATACCGTGAATTGGATATCGGACGTCTTTTCACCCGGCGACGCGCCTGCTAGGGCAGTCGGAGAACTAGGCAGGAGCACAAGGCATGGCGGTATCGCACCCAAAGGAGCGGATCGAGTATATCATTGAAGGCGGGCGGCGCCTGTCCGGAACGATCACGCCATCGGGCAACAAGAATGCGGCATTGCCCATTGTTGCGGCTGCCCTGCTGACCGAACATCCGGTGACACTGACCAATGTGCCGCGCATCCGGGATGTCGAGGCGCTGGTGACCCTGATCCGCTCGGTCGGGGCCGAGGCCGAATGGACGGGCCGCAATGCCCTGCGCATCCATGCCAAAGAGTTGCGCGCTGCGGCGCTCGATCCCGATCTCTGTTCGCGCATCCGCGCCTCGATCCTGCTGGCCGGGCCAATGCTGGCGCGCTGCGGCCAGATCACCCTGCCGCCGCCGGGCGGCGACGTGATCGGCCGCCGCCGTGTTGACACCCATTTCCTGGCGTTGCGTCAGCTGGGTGCCGAGATCGAGCTGAACGACGCCTATGTTCTGACAGCGCGCGAACTCACTGGCGCCGATGTATTTCTTGATGAACCGTCTGTCACGGGTACCGAAAACGCCCTTTGCGCGGCGGTGGCCGCGCGCGGCACCACCGTGTTGCGCAATTGCGCGTCCGAACCGCATGTTCAGGATCTGGCGTATTTCCTGATCGCAATGGGAGCCGAGATCGAAGGGATCGGCACCAACTGCATGACCATCCACGGCGGCCACAGCCTTGGCCCGGTCGATCACCGGATCGGCCCCGATCATATCGAGGTCGGCTCGCTCATCGGTCTGGCCGCCGTCACCCGGTCGGACCTGCGCATCGCGGGGGCGGGGGTGGAGCACCTGCGCTCGACCCTGATGGGGTTCGAACGGCTGGGTATCCGCTGTGCCACCGAAGGCGATGACCTGCTGATCCCCGCGAACCAGGAGATGCGGATCGTTCCCGATTTCGGCGGCCATGTGCCCAAGATCGAGGACCAGCCCTGGCCCGCCTTTCCGGCTGACACCATGTCGATCGCCATCGTCACCGCCACCCAGTGCGAGGGCATGGTCCTGATGTTCGAGAAGATGTTCGAATCGCGGATGTTCTTCGTCGACAAGCTGATCGCCATGGGCGCCCGCATCGTGCTGTGCGATCCGCACCGGGCGGTGGTCTCGGGCCCGGCGAAACTGCGCGCCGCTCGCATGGAGAGCCCGGACATCCGCGCCGGCATGGCGATGCTGATTGCGGCCATGGGGGCCGAGGGCACCTCGATCATCAACAACGCCCAGCAGATCGAACGCGGCTACGAGCGGATCGACGAGCGGCTGAACGCGCTGGGCGCCCGGATCACCCGTAACCCGCCGCGCGACTGACGGCCTGCGGCCAAAAAGGGCTTGCCTCCCAACCGCTTTCTGCGTAAACGGCGCCTCTATTCGCGCGACCGGCCGGTGTGGCATGCCGAGTCGCGCGCAAACCGAACCCAAAAAGGAGACGGAAATGCCCAAGATGAAGACCAAGTCGAGCGCCAAGAAGCGCTTCAAGATGACCGCAACGGGTAAAGTCATGGCAGGTCAGGCCGGCAAACGCCACGGCATGATCAAGCGTACGACCAAGTTCATCCGCGACGCCCGTGGCACCACCACCCTGTCCGCCCCCGACGCCAAGATCGTCAAGGGCTACATGCCCTACGATCGCTAAGAGGAGATTTAACAGATGTCCCGCGTTAAAGGTGGAACCGTAACCCACGCCCGTCACAAGAAAGTACTCAAGGCCGCCAAAGGTTACTATGGCCGCCGCAAGAGCTCGTTCAAGGTGGCGACCCAGGCCGTCGACAAGGCCAACCAGTATGCAACCCGCGACCGCAAGGCCCGCAAGCGGAATTTCCGCGCGCTGTGGATCCAGCGGATCAACGCCGCCGTGCGCAGCCATGACGAGGCGCTGACCTATTCGCGCTTCATCAACGGCCTGAACCTGGCCGGCATCGAAGTGGACCGCAAGGTCCTGGCCGACCTGGCCGTGCACGAGCCCGAAGCCTTCGGCGCAATCGTCGCCAAGGCCCAGGCCGCGCTGGCCGCCTGATACCTCGCATCAGACGAGGGACAGTGAAGAGGCCGCCCCTTGTGGGCGGCCTTTGCCGTTTCCGAAAAGGTGTGGGTTTCCCGGTGAAATGTCCCGTCCGACCGGGTGGGCGAACGATGGCAATGCGGGACATGGCCCAGAGGGCGGCATCGTCCGCGCCCCGTCACTCGAGGGATTGAGCGTATTCTTCAAGCTGCGTGGCCACCGTGCCCCAACCATCGTAGAACCCCATGTTTTCATGGGCCTGGCGTGCTTCGGGCGAGCGGTGGCGCGCGGTTGCGGTGTAGGTTGTGCCACCTTTCCCATCATCCGCAAACTCGACGATGGCGGTCATGAACGGGTCGGCGGCAGGCTTCCACCCTTCACTGTAGGCATCGGTGAACACCAGGCGCTCCTGATCCACGACTTCGAGAAAGACGCCCTTGTTCTCCATGATGTTGCCGTCGACGTTCATCGTGGTGTTGAACCTGCCGCCGACGCGCAAGTCAATCTCGCAAGCCTCGATCCCGTGGGGTTTGGGCACGAAGAAATTCTTGATGTGCTCTGGTGTGGTCCAGCACTCCCACAGCAAATGTCGTGGCGCATTGAGCGTCCGGGTGAATGTCAGGTCGGTCTCGGGGTCGAGTTTCATTTGTTGCGCTCCTGAACGAGGTTATTGATGTAGTCGTTAAAGCGGTCGAGCCGTCCTTCCCAGATCGCGTTTTGCTCGGTCAGCCAGTCTCTGACCGGTGTGAACGCATCCGGCGAAAGCTCGCAGATGCGCGTCCGGCCCTGCTTATTCGACGTAATGAGCTTGGCCGCCTCGAGTTTCTTCAGGTGTTCCAGAAAGGAAGGCAGCGCCATGTCGTGCGGCGCGGCCAGCTCGCTCACGGATGCTTCACCTCTTGCGAGGCGCTCGAGGATCATCCGTCGCGTCGGGTCGCCGAGCGCGGAAAAACACATGTCGAGATGCGACTCATACTTAGACATGCCCCTAAGTATTGCCATCAGGACACGGAGTCAATAAAAGTTAGGGTATGTCCTAACTTTCGGTGAGATCGTAGTGTGGCGCGCGCCGTCATCGCGCGACAGGCCGCCCGCCATCGGCGTAGAAGCTCGACTTGCTTCGGCATCCCTGTCTGGCAAAAGTTCCTGCTGTCGCGGGTTTCCGGGGTCTTCCACCAAAGCGGCCCCGGATTGCCGATAGCTGCACTGCGGCGCCCTCCGCCCGGCCGGGTGGTCGCACCGGGCGCAAGCGCCCCTCACCACATCCGCGGCTTGGCGTATTCGGCATAGCCCGCGTCATACTCCTCGGCGGCGAAACCCTCGTCCTGTTCGCGAATGAACTGGCCGGCCGTGGGGACCAGCCCGCTCTCGTCGCCGCGCACCCAGAGGCCCGAACGCATCAGCGCCTTGGCGCACTGGAAATAGATCTCGCCCACACTAATGACGATCACTGTCGCCGGTTGCTTGCCCTTGCGCTCGAAACTGGCGCGTGCCTGCGGGTCGGCGGTCAGGATGGCGGTGCCGTTCACCCGCACCACGTTCTGGCAGCCGGGCACCATGAACATCAGGCTGACCCGGTTGTCGCGCACGATGTTGCGCAGCGAGTCGATCCGGTTGTTGCCGCGCCAGTCGGGCAGCCACAGGGTGCTGTCGTCGACGATACGCACCACCGGGTCCTCATCGCCGCGCGGGCTGGCATCGGTGCCCTCGGGGCCGACGGTCGACAAGACGCAGAACCGTGACGTCTCGATCCATTGGCGGTATAGCCGGCTCAGCCTTGTGCGGACCTTGGTCAGCGCCACGCGCACCGCCGCGCCGTACAGGGTTTCGAGTTCGCTCATGTCTGTGATCGGGCGCATCAGGCTATCCTCGCGGCGGCAACCGGGCCTTTCTCGTCTTTTTGACGGCCCGGCGCCAGAGGTTTTGCGCGCAGCACGTCTGACGGACCGGCATGCCCGGTCGTCGGGATACGATGCCTTGTCCCGTTTTGCGTGTTATGCTTTCGGGAGTCGGCAAGCGGAGACAGGGCCATGCAGGACACTTCACCGGACATTCTGGTCGGCACCACCAAGGGAGCTTTCATCCTGCGCGGAACCCCCGACCGCACCGGCTGGACGGTCGAGGGGCCGTTCTGCGATGGCTGGCCGATCAACCACGTGATCGGCTGCCCACACACCGGAACCATATGGGCCGGTGGCGGCGGCGACTGGCACGGGGCCGGGATCTGGCGGTCGGAGGACGCGGGCGCCACATGGGTGTTGACGCGGCTGACCAGCGGCACGCTCGACGACTGGGCGGCCAACGACCCGCAGTTTGCCGAAATGATCGGTTGGACGGACACACCGTTGCCCTTCGGCGACGGGTTTTCCCAGATCTGGTCGCTCTGCGCGGCGCATGGCACGCTTTATGCCGGGGCGAAACCGGCCACCCTGCTGGCCAGCCCCGACGCCGGCGCAACCTGGAGCCGGATCGACAGCCTGACCGATCATCCCTCGGCCGACAGCTGGAACCCGGGCGCGGCGGGGCTGACGCTGCACACCATCGTGCCGGACCCTTCCGATGCCCGAAAGCTCTGGGTCGGGATCTCGGCCGCCGGGGTTTTCGCCACTGAGGACGGCGGCGCGACATGGGAGCGCCGCAACCGTCTGTCGAATGCCGAGGCCTGCGGGCACCATGACCACCCCGCCGCGCCGCGCGACGGCGAAACCGGCCATTGTGTCCACAACATGCGCCGCGCGCCGGGGCCGGACGACCTGCTCTATCAGCAGAACCACCACGGCGTCTGGCGGTCGTCGGACGGTGGCCGCAGCTGGGACGATATCACCCCCGGCCTGCCTTCGACCTTCGGGTTCCCGATCCATGTTCATCCGCGTGACGGACGGATGATCTGGACCTTGCCGCTCAATGGCGACCGGGCCGGACGCTACCCGCCCGGTGCCGCCGCCGCTGTCTGGCGCTCGGTCGATGGCGGCGAGACCTGGCAGGACCAGCGCAACGGTCTGCCGCAGACCGGTTGTTTCTTTACCGTCCTGCGTCAGGCGATGGCTGGTGACACAAGCGACCCCGCCGGGGTCTATTTCGGCACCAACAGCGGCTCGGTCTTCGCCACCGCCGACGAGGGCGAGAGCTGGTCCGAAATTGCCCGTCACCTGCCCACGATCCTGTCCGTCGAGGTGCTGGAACGCGCCTGACGCGGCGGGCGCGCGACAGGTCCGACATTCCCGGCCTTTCCCGGCGTCGTTCTCTTGCAATCGCGCCCGTTGGCCGATAGCAGGTTCCGGAGCAATTTCAGGGGACCGTCATGGACGATCTTAAAGCCAAATATCTGGGCCAGATCGCAGAGGCCGCCGACGAGGCCGCGATCGAGGCGATCCGTGTCGCCGCCGTGGGCAAAAAGGGCGAGATCGCCCTGATGATGCGCGAACTGGGCAAGATGACGCCGGAGGAACGCCAGACCGCAGGCCCGGCGCTGAACGCGCTCAAGGACGAGATCAACAGCGCGCTGGCCGCCAAGAAAGCTGCGCTTGCCGATGCCGCGCTCGACGAGCGTTTGCGCAGCGAATGGCTCGACGTGACGCTGCCCGTCCGGCCGCGCCGCCAGGGCACGCTGCACCCGATCAGCCAGGCCAGCGAGGAACTGACCGCGATCTTTGCCGAGATGGGTTTCGCCGTAGCCGAAGGCCCCCGGATCGAGACCGACTGGTACAATTTCGACGCGCTCAACATCCCCGGCCACCACCCCGCGCGGGCCGAGATGGACACGTTCTATATGCACCGCGCCGAGGGCGACAACCGCCCGCCGCATGTGCTGCGCACCCATACCTCGCCGGTGCAGATCCGCTCGATGGAGTTGCAGGGCGCACCCATCCGCGTCATCTGTCCGGGCGGCGTGTACCGCGCCGACTATGACCAGACTCACACGCCGATGTTCCATCAGGTCGAGGGGCTGGCCATCGACAAGGGCATCTCGATGGCGAACCTGAAATGGACGCTCGAGGAATTCGTCAAGGCCTTCTTCGAGGTGGACGATGTCGAGCTGCGCTTCCGCGCGTCGCATTTCCCCTTCACCGAACCCTCGGCCGAGGTCGATATCCGCTGTTCCTGGGAAGGCGGCCAGCTGAAGATCGGCGAAGGCGACGACTGGATGGAGATCCTCGGCTCTGGCATGGTGCACCCCAAGGTGATCGCTGCCGGCGGCATCGACCCGGAGGTGTATCAGGGCTTTGCCTTCGGCATCGGCATCGACCGCCTGGCGATGCTGAAATACGGCATCCCCGACCTGCGGGCGTTCTTCGATTCCGACCTGCGCTGGCTGCGCCACTACGGTTTTGCCGCGCTCGACATGCCGAACCTGCATGGGGGGTTGAGTAGGTAACGGATGGCTCTACGAAAGCGCGGAATCAAGGCCGAAGGCCGCCGCGCAATCGCCAGACCGCCCGCACGGGCTGGCGATATGGGGCCGCCAGCGCGTCCTTCGACGATCATCCGGGCTTGGCTGGCATAAATTGCCCCGCTTAATCGTTGGATCGCCATCCCGCGGTCCGGCGATTGCGCGGCTTACCACAAGACGCCAAGCACTCTTTTCCCGCCTGCTCTAATCCGCTAAAGCCCCTTGTGACCCAAAACGAACCTTGGCAGCAGCGTACCGGACCGGCGGCGGGCTGACCTCGTATCAAGGACAGGACGACGACATGAAATTCACCCTCTCCTGGCTGAAGGACCACCTCGACACCACCGCCTCGGTGGACGAGATCGCCGAGGCGCTGACCGATCTGGGGCTCGAGGTCGAAGGCATCGAGAACCCCGCCGCGCGACTGGCGGGTTTCACCCTGGCCCATGTCAAGTCGGCCCAGCAACACCCCGATGCCGACCGCCTGCGCGTCTGCGTGGTGGAAACCAACGAGGGCGAGAAACAGATCGTCTGTGGCGCCCCCAATGCGCGCGAAGGCATCACCGTGGTGCTGGCGAAACCGGGCGATTATGTGCCCGGCATCGATGTGACCCTGTCGGTCGGCAATATCCGCGGTGTCGAAAGCCACGGCATGATGTGTTCCGAGCGCGAGCTGGAACTCAGCGAGGAACATGACGGCATCATCGAGTTGCCCTCGGGCGAGGTGGGCGAGCTGTTCATCGACTGGCTGGCCGAGAACGACCCGGCCAAGGTCGATCCGGTGATCGAGATCGCGATCACCCCCAACCGCCCCGATGCGCTGGGCGTGGCGGGCATCGCCCGCGACCTGGCCGCCCGTGGCCTCGGCACCCTGAAAACCCGCGCCTATGCGCCGGTGCCGGGCGATTTCGACTGCCCGATCAAGGTGACGATCGACGAGGACACCCGTGATGGCTGCCCGCTGTTCACCGGCCGCCTGATCCGCGACGTGCGCAACGGCCCCAGCCCGCAGTGGTTGCAGGACCAGCTGCGCGCCATCGGCCTGCGCCCGATCTCGGCGCTGGTCGATATCACCAACTACATGACCTATGACCACAACCGCCCGCTGCACGTCTTTGACGCGGACAAAGTCAAGGGCAACCTGCGCATCCACCGCGCGGCGGGGGGCGAGACGCTCAAGGCGCTGGACGAGAAGGAATACACCTTCCAGCCCGGCATGATCGTGATTTCGGACGACGAAGGCCCCGAGAGCATCGCCGGCATCATGGGCGGCGAGGCCACCGGCTGCACCGAGGAGACGGTGAATGTCTTTCTCGAAAGCGCCTATTGGGACAATGTGCAGATCGCGCTCGCTGGCCGCGCGCTGAAGATCAACTCGGACGCGCGCTATCGTTTTGAGCGCGGCGTCGATCCGGAATACACGCTCGAAGGGTTGGAACACGCGACCCAGATGATCCTGGATATCTGCGGCGGCGAGGCATCGACCGTGGTGATCGCGGGCGCGGTGCCCGACCATTCCCGCGCCTACAAGCTCGATGCGGAACGGGTGCGGTCGCTGGTCGGCATGGACATCCCCGAAAGCGAGCAGCGCCAGACGCTGACGCGGCTTGGTTTCCGGCTCGAAGGCAGCATGGCGCATGTGCCCAGCTGGCGCCCCGATGTGCAGGGCGAGGCCGATCTGGTCGAGGAAGTGGCCCGCATCGCCTCGCTCACGAAACTGGTCGGCAAGCCCCTGCCGCGCCTGACCGCTGGCGTGCCGAAACCGGTGATGACCCAGCAGCAACGCCGCCTGTCGATGGCGCGCCGCACGGCGGCGTCGCTCGGCTATAACGAATGCGTCAGCTACACGTTCATCGACCAGACCGCCTCGGCGCTGTTCGGCGGTGGGACCGATGCGACCATGCTGGAAAACCCGATCTCGTCGGAAATGAGCCACATGCGCCCCGACCTGCTGCCGGGCCTCTTGGCCGCCGCCGCCCGCAACCAGGCGCGCGGCTTTGCCGACCTCGCCCTGTTCGAGGCAGGGCCGGTGTTCCACGGCGGCGAGCCGGGCGAACAGCGCGCGCAGATTGCGGGCCTGCTGGTCGGCCGTACCGGGCCCAAGGACGTGCACGGGGCCTCGCGTCCGGTCGATGTCTACGACGCCAAGGCCGATGCCGAGGCGGTGCTGGCCGCGATGGGCGCACCCGCCAAGGTGCAGATCCTGCGCGGGGCTGACGGCTGGTGGCATCCGGGCCGCCATGGCCGCATCTGTCTAGGCCCGAAAAAGGTGCTGGGCGTGTTTGGCGAACTGCACCCCCGCGTGCTCCAGGCGATGGATGTCAAGGGACCGGCGGTGGCTTTCGTGCTCTGGCCCGAAGAGGTTCCGCTGCCGCGCAAGTCGGGCACCACCCGAGACGCGCTCATGCTGCGCGACCTGCAAGCGGTCGAGCGCGACTTTGCCTTCGTGGTGGATGCAGATGTCGAGGCGCTGACCCTGGTCAATGCCGCCGCCGGGGCCGACAAGGCGCTGATCGAGGATGTGCGCGTCTTTGACGAGTTCATCGGCGGTTCGCTGGGCGAGGGCAAGAAATCGCTGGCCATCACCGTGCGTCTGCAACCGACCGAGACGACGCTCAAGGAAAAGGACATCGAGGCCGTCAGCGCCAGGATCGTCGAAAAGGTGACCAAGGCCACTGGCGGCACCCTGCGCGGCTGATCAGTTTCAAGAACATCAAAGGCGCACCAATTTGGTGCGCCTTTGGCATGTCAGGCGGACAGGTAGTCCGCCAGGATGTCGAATACCAGACGAATGCGGCGGCTGGTGTGTACCTCGCGATGCGCCGTCAGCCAGACCGGGAACACCAGCGGCTCCATCTCTGGCAACACCCGCTCCACGCCTGAGGTCAACGCGGCCACGCCGTCGTCCATCGGCGCGATGCCGAACCCCTGGCGCACATAGTCCCAGGCCACCACGCCGCTTTGCGACCCAAGGCGGAAGTTAGCGCGCGTCAAAGGCAAGCCAAGCGGTGTCAGATGGCCAAGCATCTCGATCACATCGCCAAAGGCGATGAAATCATGCGACGCCAGATCATCCTTGGCCGCCGGGCGCCCGCGTCGGTCAAGATAGTGCGAGGCGGCATAGAAATGCGCCGTCGCCTCGCGCACCAGCCGGGCGATCAGGTCGGGCTGATCGGGCCGCACATGGCGAATGGCGATATCCGCCTCGCGCCGCATCAGGTCGCGGATGTCGTTGGCGGCGATCACCTCGATCTCCAGTCGGGGGGCCTGGTCGCGGATGCGGCGCAGCGCCTCGGGCAGCACATAGGCGGACCACACGTCGCTGGCGGTGATTCGGACGCGGCCCTCGATGGATTGTGCCTGGCCCGAGGCCGCGAGCGCCACCCGTTCCGCCGCGTCCCCCATGGCGCGCGTATGCTCCAGCAGGTCCGCCCCCGCCTCGGTCAGCACCAGCGACCGCCCGATCCGTTCGAACAGCAGCACGCCCAGATCCGCCTCCAGCGCGGCAACCTGCCGGCTCAGCGTCGGCTGGGTCTGCCGCAACTGGCGTGCTGCCGCCGACAGTGACCCGGCCTCGGCCGTGGCCAGGAAGGCGCGGATGTGGTTCCAGTCGAATTCCGAAGGAGCGCTCATGCATTTATGTATAATAAACCTGCGAATTTCGGCAATTCATATCTGATGTGTGTATAAGTAGGGTGCGGGCGAAAGGAGAACCTCCATGGTCGACAGCGCAACTTTCTGGGACAAGGCGGCAGAGAAATACGCCCGCACTCCGATCCGGGACATCCCGTCCTATGAATACACGCTTGAACGGACCGCGTCTTACCTGCGCAGCGATGACCGCGTGCTGGAACTGGGCTGCGGCACTGGCAGCACCGCGCTGCGGCTGGCCCAAAATGTCGATGAGATCGTGGCGACCGACATCGCGCCGGCCATGCTGGCGGTGGGGCGGCGCAGGGCCACCGAACAGGGCGTGACCAACGTTCACCTTGTGGAGGCAACAGCCGAGAACCCGCCCGAGGGCCCTTTCGACGCCGTGCTTGCCTTCAACCTTCTGCATCTTGTCGACGATCTCGATGCCAGCCTCGCCGCGATCCGGGACCGGCTGAAGCCCGGCGCTCTGTTCATCTCGAAAACCTTCTGCATCGCGCCGGGGCGGAACAGTTTCAAGCTGCACGCGATCCGCCTGATCCTGCCGCTGATGCAACTCTTGGGCAAGGCGCCGCCCGTGCGCTTCCTGACCGAGGAACAGCTAGACCGTGCCATCATCCGTGCCGGGTTCGACCTGGTCGAGCAGGACAGTTTCCCCGCGACCGACCCGCGCCGTTTTCTGGTCGCCCGCCGCCGCTGACCGGTCAGGGTTGCCCCCGGCACCCCCGCGCCCTAGGGTCGGGGCAAGCGGAAAGGAGACCCTGATGACCCTCAAGATCTACCTCTCGGGCGAGATCCACACCGACTGGCGCGAACAGATCGTGGCGGGCGCCAAGGGGCTGGATGTCAGCTTTGCCAGCCCGGTCACCGACCATGCCGCCAGTGACGATTGCGGCGTTGCCATCCTCGGCGCCGAACCTGACAAATACTGGCACGACCACAAGGGCGCCATGGTCAACGCCATCCGCACCCGCAAGGGCATCGCCGACGCCGATGTTGTCGTGGTCCGGTTCGGAGACAAGTACAAGCAGTGGAACGCCGCCTTTGACGCGGGCTATGCCGCCGCGCTGGGCAAGTCGATCATCGTGCTCAGCCCGCCCGAACATCAGCACGCGCTGAAAGAGGTGCACGCCGCCGCCCTTGCCGTGGCGGAAACGCCCGTGCAGGTGGTTGCCGTCCTGCGTTACGTGCTGACCGGGACCTTGCCCGCCTGACCGGCACGCGATTTTCGTTGACGGACAACAGATTATACTGAAGCTGGTCGCATTTGCTGTCGGAGGGGGAACGATGGCGTTGCACTGGCGTATTCTTATCCTGCTGTTTCTGGTGCGCTGCACCATGGCCTTTCAATTCGCGACCATCGGCGGCATCGGTCCGGTGCTGTCTGACACCTATACGTTGGATATCGCCGGGCTCGGCTGGATCGTCGGCCTCTATTTCCTGCCTGGGGTGGTGGTCGCGCTTCCGGGCGGCGGCATCGCCCGCCGGTTCGGCGATGAAAGGGTGATCCTCTTCGGACTGGCGCTGATGACGGCAGGGTCGCTGATCATGGCGCTGCAACCGCCGTTGAGCGTGTTCAGCGCCGCCCGGCTGATGGCCGGTATCGGCGGCATCCTGATGAACGTCCTGATGAGCAAGCTGGTGCTCGACTGGTTCGCCAATCGCCAGATCGCAACCGCGATGGTGATCTTCATCAACTCGTGGCCCGCCGGTATCGGCCTGTCGCTTGTGGTACAGCCCTGGCTGGCGACCCAGGGTGGCGTCGCCCTGCCGTTTGCAGTTGAAACCGGCCTGATCGCTACGGCCCTGGTCGCCTTCGTCCTGTTGTATCGCCGCCCTGACACAGCGCCCGCCACCACTGGCACGCCTGCCCGGGCCATGCCGCAAGGCGCGGTTCTTGGCGCGGTGCTTGTCGCCGGGTTCTCGTGGGGCGCGTTCAACGCGAGCCTCGCCGCCTTGCTGTCCTTTGGCCCCACATCGCTTGTCGAAAGGGGGATGTCGCTGGAACTGGCGGGCCTGTCGATCAGCATCGTTTCCTGGACCGTCGTCGTGACCGGTACCTTTGGTGGCTGGCTGACGGATCGCACCGGCCGGCCCGCGACGGTGCTGTTGACCGGTCTCAGCCTCTTTGGGCTCGCCCTGTTCCTGTTTCCCCGCGTCCCGCCGATGCTGATCACCATGGCCTTGATCGGTCTCTTGTCGGGCGTGCCGGTTGCGGGATTGATCAGCCTGCCCGGCCGCGTTCTGAAACCCGAACAGCGGGCAATGGGCATGGGCCTGTTCTACACCGTCTATTACGCCTGTTTCTCGGTCCTGCCGGGTCTGGGCGGCAAATGGGCCGAAAGCGCCGGAACGGTGTCCGCCGCTTTCGAATTCGCCGCCTTTGTCATTGTGCTGGCGATGTTGGGCGTATTTGTCTTCCTGCCCCTGTCGCGCCGGGCCTGAGCCATCATCCCCCGCGCACCGCTTTCGAACAGCGCCGGCGGCCGAGCGTGGGCGCTTTCTTGAGACCGAACAAGGCCGAGGGGCTTCTTGTCCCAGCCCCTCGGCGTCAGGATACCGGCAAAGTCATGCCCTGCATGCACATTTTCTCCGTGAAAATTTCGAACCGACGGTTAATGCTGGCTGGGCCGCTGTGGCGGCAACAAGAACGGAACAACTAGAACCAGACAACCAGGGAACGGAACATGCTCAAGGAATTCAAGGCCTTCATCGCCAGGGGCAACGTTATGGACATGGCGGTCGGCATCATCATCGGCGCCGCCTTTACGGCAATTGTGAAATCGCTGGTCGACGACCTGATCAATCCGATCATCGGCCTGTTCACCGGCGGGGCGGACTTCACCAACAATTTCGTGGTGCTGGGCGGCGACGGCACGGCCTATGACTCGCTGGCCGCCGCACGCGAGGCCGGCGCTTCGGTCTTCGCCTATGGCGCCTTCTTCATGGCGGTGATCAATTTCCTGATCATTGCCTGGGTGGTTTTCCTGCTGGTCAAGGTCGTGAACCGCGTCAAGGAGGTGGCCGTCCGCGAAGAGGCTGCACCCGAACACACCGCCCCGGCGGGGCCTTCGGAACTGGACGTTCTGCTCGAAATCCGCGACGCTCTGAAACGCTGACCGGCGCTTTTGCCAAGGGGGCCGCTCTCCTGGCGAGGGCGGCACCTATTTATTGATACCAATGTTCTTCGGAGGGTGATGAATGCAGGAATACATTGAGCAGGCCAACTTTTTGTGGCCATTGATATTGAATGCGGGCAAGGCACTCGTCGTTCTCATTGTCGGGTGGATGGTCGCCGGCGCGGTCGGTGGCATGGTGCGGCGTCGGATCAACGCGACGCCCCATATCGATCCGACACTGGGCAATTTCCTCGCCAGTATGGTGAAATGGGCCATTTTGGCCATGGTGCTGGTGGCGGTGCTGGGTATCTTCGGCATCCAGGCGACGAGCATCGTCGCCATACTCGGCGCGGCATCGCTGGCCATCGGGCTGGCGCTCCAGGGCACGCTGAGCGATCTTGCGGCGGGGGTGATGCTCGTGGTCTTCCGCCCTTACAAGCTCGGCCAATATGTCGATATCGGCGGGACGGCGGGCACCGTGCGCGACCTGAACCTTTTCACCACCGAACTGGTCACCCCCGACAACGTCCAGATCATCGTACCCAACGGCAAGGCCTGGGGGTCGATCATCCTGAACTATTCCGCCCATGACACCCGCCGGGTCGATCTGGTGTTCGGTATCGACTATGGCGATGATGCCGGCGCAGCCATGCAGATCATCGAAGAAATTGCGCGCTCGGATACCCGCGTTCTGGCCGATCCCGCGCCCTGGGTCCGTGTCACCAACCTCGGCGACAGTTCGGTCGATCTGACCGCGCGCCTGTGGTGCAAGGCCGACGACTATTGGGAACTGAAATTCGAACTCACCCGCAGAATCAAGGAAGCCTTCGACAAGGGTGGTATCTCGATCCCCTATCCGCACACTGTTGAAATCCAGAAAAAGGGCTGAGAACGCAGCCGGGCCCCCTTCATCTTTTCCGAAATACTTCGGGGGGAGCCGCCTCTTGCGGCGGCGGGGGCAGTACCCCCTCCGCCCGGAAACTCCAGCAAGGCCGCGTCGAAATTTTTGCCGGAAATGCCCCGGAATCCGTTTGACACCGTCGCCGCGCTTGGGTAGTCACCGCCCGTGGTTGCGGCGTGATAGCTCAGCTGGTTAGAGCACAGCACTCATAATGCTGGGGTCGGCGGTTCAAGTCCGCCTCACGCTACCACCCTTTTCCGAGATAAGTGCACTATCAGCCAACGGAACCGCGACGTCAGGCATGCCGCCGGATCTGCGCACGCGGCGACTGTTTGGGGTGGTCCTGCTCACCGGACGCGCGCCAGGATCAGAGAGGCCGGCATGGGTGCACGCCATCTGTCCCCATCGGCGAAACGGTTTCGGACCTTGTCCGCCACCGCTGCCTTGATCGCGGCATTGTTCTCCTCGGGTTGGCGAGACAGAAGATAGCCGCCGCGCGGTGCGCCATTCTGAAAGATCTCGGCCAGTGTATCCGGAGCGTCCAGCATCCAGAAGCAGTCGATGATCCGCTGTTGTTCGATGTCGAACCCGGCGTCCGACAGAATCGACCTCGCCATCTCCGCGTTTGCGAACCGGTGGAAATCGGGACTGTCCGGCATCTTGACCGAAGCGTCGCCATGTTCCTGCACGCTGCTGTAGAACACCTGGAACACCGGCGAAACATCCGGGCCACACCATGAGGTCATGACGAACCGGCCCTTCGGCTTCAGCACCCGGCGAATTTCCGACAGCGCCCTCGGCTGGTCGGGAATGTGCATCAAGCCGAAGCTGCAGACGACAGTATCGAATGCACCAGCCTCGAAAGGCAGGTCTTGTGCATCTGCCTCGACAAAAACCCCGGCCGGGAACCTGTCGCGCGCATGCGACAGCATCCTGGCCGAGAAATCCGCACCGGTGACGGCGTAGCCGGCCTTGGCAAGTGCCTGGGTGACATTGCCTTGTCCGCAACACAGGTCGAGAACCCGGCCGCCACCGTTTCCCAGACTGGACAGAATGGACGGAACTGCCATGTCGCTCGCCTCGGCGAACTGTTTCACGTAGCCCGCCACGATTCCGTCGTCGGACCAGCCCCTGGTTTCCAGTTCCGCAAAACCTTCATAAGCAGTCATCCTGGCCCCCACCTCTTCATTCAACCGAACAAGGTTCATGGCAACCTACATGTTTCCGCAGGACATGTCCAAATTCGGCTCTGCCCGGCATGGCTTGGGGTCTTGTTGCTCCGTGCCGCAAGCGGTTGGGATTGGCTGCCCCGCGCACAAGAAAAAACCCCGCCGGCAAAGCCGACGGGGTTTCTGGTTTCCGCGATGGCGGAGGCGATCAGGCGGCCTGCTTGACCACAAGGTTCGGCGATACGACGTCGATACCCAGCGCCTCGCCGACCGCGTAGTAGGTCAGCTTGCCGGCATGCACATTCAGGCCGGCAAGCAGGTGCGGATCGTCGGCGCAAGCCTGTTGCCAACCCTTGTTGGCCAGTGCCAGCATGAACGGCATGGTGGCGTTGCCCAGCGCGATGGTCGAGGTGCGCGCAACCGCGCCCGGCATGTTGGCCACGCAGTAATGCATGATCCCGTCAACCTCGTAGATCGGATCGGCATGGGTGGTCGCGCGCGAGGTTTCGAAACAGCCGCCCTGGTCGATGGCCACATCGACCAGCGCCGCGCCGGGTTTCATCGTCGAAAGTTGCGCGCGGCTGATCAGCTTGGGCGCAGCCGCGCCCGGAACCAGAACCGCGCCGATCACCATGTCGGCCTGCGCCACCAGTTCGGCGGTGTTGCCCTTCGAGGCGTAGGCGGTCTTGAACTCGCCGCGCATGGAGTCGTCGAGATAGCGCAGGCGCGGCAGCGACATGTCCAGCACGGTCACATCCGCGCCCATGCCGGCGGCCACGCGGGCCGCATGGGTGCCGACGACGCCGCCGCCGATCACCACCACCTTGGCCGGGCCCACGCCGGGCACGCCGCCCATCAGAACGCCGCGGCCGCCATTGGCCTTTTGCAGTGTCCACGCGCCAACCTGCGGCGCGAGTTTGCCGGCCACTTCCGACATCGGCGCCAGCAGCGGCAGGCCGCCGTTGCGGTCGGTGACGGTCTCGTAGGCGATGCAGGTCGCGCCCGAAGCCAGCAGGTCATGGGTCTGCTCCGGGTCCGGCGCCAGGTGCAGATAGGTGAACAGAAGCTGGTTTTCACGCAGCATCTTGCGCTCGACGGCCTGTGGTTCCTTCACCTTGACGATCATGTCCGCGGTGGCGAAGACCTCGGCCGCGGTGTCCACGATCCGTGCGCCGGCATTGACATAGTCGGAATCCTCGAACCCGGCGCCGGTGCCGGCTCTGGTCTCGATGATGACCTCGTGGCCGTTTGCAACCGCCTCGCGCGCTGCATTCGGGGTCATGCCGACCCGGAATTCCTGGGGTTTGATTTCCTTCGGGCAACCGATTTTCATGTCTGCGTCCTCCGTTCGCAATCTGCCTGTTATTTTGGCAGGTAGGACAAGCAATTTCTGTGAAACTCCACTCGCCATTTGAAGTATTTTTGCGATATTCTTCGAAGATTGATTGTCATCACGCAAAGGATGTGCGCGAATGAGCCTAGACGCGATAGATCGAAAGATCCTCGCCGCCCTCCAGCGCCGCGGCCGGATGTCCAATTCCGATCTGTCGGAACGGGCCAACCTGTCGCCCTCGGCCTGCCACCGGCGGGTGCAGCGGTTGGAGGCCGAAGGTTATATCCGCGATTACGTGGCGCTGCTGGATGCGCGCAAGTTGGGACTGCCCACGACGGTTTTCGTCGAAATCACGCTTCAGGGCCAGGCCGATGAACTTCTCGATGCCTTTGAAAAGGCGGTGGCGCGCATACCCGACGTGCTGGAATGCCACCTGATGGCCGGCACGGCGGATTACATCCTCAAAGTCGTGGCAGAGAATACCGAGGATTTCGCCCGCATCCACCGCCAGTACCTGTCGCGCCTGCCCGGCGTGGCGCAGATGCAAAGCTCCTTTGCGCTCAGGACCGTGTTCAAGACCACGGCGCTGCCGGTCTGAGGTGACCCTTGCAGCCCGTCGCCGGAACCATCATTCTCTCCATCCGGCACCGGACGCGCGGTTTGATTTCACGCAACGACAGCGGTTCGCCGCCGTGACATGAGATATTCATTCAACCCGGGTACGGGTGACGCCCTATATACAGCCGAAAGGAATTCATCTTGATCAGGGACACCGACGATCCGTCGATGGAGTGGCTCGAAGCCGAACTTGAGGATTCGCTGGACGAAGATGTCGAAATCGAGTTCAGCGAGCCGATGCTCTCGATGGAGATCCGCAAGATCTACAAGGACCAGCATCCCGACATGCTGGACAGGCAGACCTATTTCCGCAACCTGCTGCGGCTTCAGGCCGAACTGATCAAGGTACAGGACTGGGTCGAACATACCGGCGCCAAGGTGTGCATCCTGATGGAAGGGCGGGACAGCGCCGGCAAGGGCGGGGTGATCAAGCGCATCACCCAGCGACTGAACCCGCGCGTGGCCCGCGTGGTGGCGCTGCCCGCGCCCTCGCGCCGCGAGCAGAGCCAGTGGTATTTCCAGCGCTATGTGCCGCATCTGCCGGCGGGGGGCGAGATCGTTCTGTTCGACCGCTCCTGGTACAACCGTGCCGGCGTCGAGCGCGTGATGGGCTTTGCCACCGAGGATCAGGTCGAACAGTTCTTTCAGGACGTTCCCGAATTCGAACGGATGCTGGTGCGCTCGGGCATCATCCTGCTGAAATACTGGTTCTCGATCACTGACGAGGAACAGCAGCTGCGATTCCTCATGCGCATCCACGATCCGATGAAACAGTGGAAACTGTCGCCCATGGACCTGGAGAGCCGTATCCGTTGGGAACAGTACACCAAGGCCAAGGAGGACATGTTCTTCCGCACCAACATCCCCGAGGCGCCCTGGTACATCGTCGAGGGCAACGACAAGAAGCGCGAGCGGCTGAACTGCATCGAGCATCTTCTGTCCAAGATCCCCTATCACGACATCCCGCATGAAAAGGTCACGCTGCCCGACCGCAGGTACAACCCCGATTACGAACGCCGGGTGCTGCCCGACGAGCTCTACGTGCCCAAGATCTATTGAGGCCCGGTCCGCGGCAGGGGGGCGCTGCCCCCCGCGCCTGCGGCGCTCCCCCCGGAGTATTTCGGACCAGAAAGAAGCCGGATCCGGCTTTCTGTTGACGGTGGCAGGGCGGACGCCCCACTATGACGCGGGGAGGGCCCATTTTGTCGGATGCACCTGAATTCAACATTGATCCGGCCGGTTTCTGGGCCGATCCCTATCCGGACCTGAAGCGGATGCGGGCTGAAGCGCCGATTGCCTATGTGCCGCAGCTGGGGGCGACGCTGATCACCCGGCGCGACGACATCTTCGAACAGGAGAAACGGATCGAGGTGTTCTCCTCGGACCAGCCGCAGGGGCTGATGACGGTACTGATGGGCCAGAACATGATGCGCAAGGACGGCGAGGCACATATGGCCGAGCGCAAGGCGATCTTTCCCACTGTCTCGCCCAGAACCGTGAAGCAGGTCTGGACCGCGCAGTTCCGTGCCGCCACCGAACGGGTGCTGGACGGCTTGGCGCCGCGCGGGCGCTGCGATCTGGTGCGCGACTATGCCATGCCTGTATCGGCGGAGGCGCTGAAGGCGATCACAGGGCTGACCAACATGGCCGCCGCCGAGATGGACCGGGTGAGCCAGGGCATGATCGACGGCTGCGCCAATTACGCGGGCGACCCGGGCGTCGAGGCGCGCTGTCATGACTGCACCGCCTCGATCGACGCCCATATCGACGCGATGATCCCGGTGCTGGATGCCGCGCCCGACCATTCGCTGCTGTCGGTGCAGCGCCGCGCGGGTCTCAGCGACGCGCAGACCCGCGCCAATATCAAGCTGGCCATATCCGGCGGTCAGAACGAGCCGCGCGACGCCATCGCGGGCGCCGCCTGGGCGGTGCTGAGCCACCCGGCGGCACTGGCGCGGCTGCGCGCGGGCGAGGTGCCCTGGCAACACGCCTTCGAGGAATATGCCCGCTGGATCTCGCCCATCGGCATGTCGCCGCGCCGGGTGGCGCGGCGCGATACAGTGCAGGGCGTCACCTTCGAGCCGGAGGACCGGGTGTTCCTGATGTTCGGATCGGGCAACCGGGACGAGCGCGTGTTCGCCCATCCCGACCGGTTCGACCTGGACCAGGACATTGCCGCCGCAATCTCTTTTGGTGCGGGTCCGCATTTCTGCGCCGGGGCCTGGGCGTCAAGGGCCCTGATCGGCGAGGTGGCGCTGCCCATGCTGTTCGCGCGGTTTCCGCGCCTCGCGCTGGACGGCGCCGCGCGGTTCGGCGGCTGGGCCTTCCGGGGCCCGCTGTCGGTGCCCGTACGCTGGTAGAGCTGTTCGCCAACACAGGCCGTTCGCGACCTCGGTGTCGCGGGTCGGCAAGACCGCCGCCAAAGGGCCAGACATCCTGAAGATCCATAGACAAGGACACCAGGATGACCGCCGCCGATCCGAATCTTTCCGCCGGGGCGCATCAGCCCGAGGGCGCGACCACGCTGACCGGCATCCTGTTCCTGCTGCTCGCCACCACGATCTTTCCGATCCAGGACGTGATCATCAAGAGCCTCAGCAGCGATTTCGCGGTGCATCAGATCGTGTTCTGGCGCTCGATCTTCGCCCTGCCGATCGCCGCCGCCATGGCCCGCTCCGAAGGCGCGCTCTGGCCGCTGAAGATCGGGTCATGGCCCTTGCAACTGACCCGCGCGGTGGCGGCCTTCTCGTCCTACCTGGTCTATTACATGGCGCTGGCCGCCATCGGCCTGGCCGAGACCGCCGCCATCACCTTCTCCACCCCGATCTTTGTCACCTTGCTGGCGGCGGTGTTCCTGGGCGAGCGGATCGGCATCTGGCGCTGGCTGGCGGTGCTCCTCGGCATGGCCGGCGTGTTGGTGATCGTGCAACCGGGTGCCGCGGTGTTCGAGCCGGCGGCTCTGCTGGCGCTGGCGGCGGCGCTGTTCTACGCGGTGTCGATCATCGCCACCCGGCGTCTGGGAAGCCGCACCAATGGCGGCACCATGACGCTGGTGACCCTGCTGGTCTATATCGTCGGCGGCACCGTGCTGGGGCTGGTGTTCTCGGGGCTCGAGACCGCCTCGCCGCACCCGAGCCTGGCCTTCCTCTACCGCGACTGGATCGCGCCCGCGCCGATGGACTGGCTGGCGCTGGCGGCGTTGGGGGTGACCTCGGGCATCGGGTTCTTCGCGCTCAGCCAGGCCTATCGCATGGCTGAGGCCAGCGTCGTCACCCCGTTCGAATACACCTATCTGCCCTGGGCGGTGCTGTGGGGCTATGTGGTGTTTGGTGTGCTGCCGGGCCTGTCCACCTGGATCGGGCTGACACTGATCGTCGGCTCGGGCCTCCTGATCCTGTTCCGCGAA
Source organism: Ruegeria marina (assembly GCF_900101475.1). Taxonomy (GTDB): domain Bacteria; phylum Pseudomonadota; class Alphaproteobacteria; order Rhodobacterales; family Rhodobacteraceae; genus Ruegeria_B; species Ruegeria_B marina. The sequence continues at coordinate 132,447 of NZ_FMZV01000013.1, forward strand.
ACCCTGCGCGGCCGCCGTATCGTGCGCCGCCGGGGACTGGGTGTCATGCGGCAGCGGTAAAGACTAAGCGATCATTGTCGCTTATGAAGCTGTGCCTAAGCCTATGATTGAAGGATTGCCGATGGCATCTACTTTTGCGACAGTTGACGAGGAAAGACTTTTTTCTTGTGAAGGCGGTGCAGGTGATCGAAGCAGTTGAATTGAATTGCGGGCCGGTAGATGGCGCAGCGCCATTGCGTTTGGAGGGCCAGGCTGGCGTTACGCTCTTTGTCGGGCCAAACAACTGCGGAAAAACAGCGTTGTTGGAAGCGATTCATGGCGCAGTTTCTGAGTCAGGCCGCAGCCCGCAGGAGCGAAAGAAATCCGCATTGCGGCAGGTGCTGCTTCATCCTTTTGAAAACCGGTTACTTGATGATCACCCTGCTTTTGCAGGCAAGGAAGATGAGGAAATTGTTGTTTTACCTCGAGGGCAGTTCTCGCGAAGACAGATATCGCAAGACGTGCCAGTGCAATGGGACAACTATTTGGGGCGAGTCTTTCGCGAACCGCTTTGTGTCTGGATGAATGGCGCAAAAAGACTGGCGATGTTGCCCGCTGAAGAAGGCGCGGACTTGCAATCTCCCTCTGGCCCCCTCGCCAGGCTGTTGACTGACGATGCCAGGCGAAAGGGTTTCCAGACAGCTGCCAAAGCAGGTATCGACTATTACCCGGTTATTGACACGGTATCGCGGTACGGGACGCTGAAACTGGCGTTTTCAAGTGCTGCACCCGACGCCGAGACCGAGCGTTCTCTGAACAAAAGCTTGATTGATTACTTGAAAACAGCACTTCCGGCAGAACATGCCAGTGATGGATTCAACGCTTACACTGGAATGCTCGGCGCGCTTCATGCCAGCGATTTTAAAGTCATCTTGATTGATGAACCCGAGGCGTTTCTTCACCCGACACTCGCGCGCACATTGGGCAGGCAAGTTGCTGAAAAAGCCGGTGACAAACAAGTCTACATCGCGACACACAGCGCCGATTTTCTGATGGGTGCGGTCGAATCCGGTGTGCCGATACGCATCGTGCGCCTGCAATATCAGGCTGGGGTCGCAACAGCGCGATTGCTGGACAACGACACCCTGCGCCGCCTGATGAATGACCCGATGATGCGGTCGGCCAATGTTCTGTCCGGATTGTTTGCTCAGGCGGTTGTGGTTACCGAAGCGGACGCTGACCGAGCGTTCTATCAGGAAATCAACAACCGTCTTCTTTCCGCGAAAGATCCGCGCGGTATCGACAACGCTCTGTTCCTGAATGCTCACGAAAAGTCGACGGTACCCCGTTTGGTCGAACCACTGCGGCAGATGGGAGTGCCCACTATTGGCATCGTCGATCTCGATGTATTGGCGGAAGGCGGAGAAAACTGGGCGAAACAAATGCGCGCAGTTGGCGTGCCAAAATCGAGACGGCGGACATTCGAAACCGCGCGGCAGAGCGTGTTTGAGTTGTTGAAGGAAGTTAGCACAGACGACAAGCAGATGGACTACAAACTGCGGGGCGGTATCGACTTGTTGACCAAGGAGAACAAAGACACTGCCGAATCTTTGTTGTCTGACCTTGCGACATTCGGACTATTCGTCGTGGAGCGAGGTGAGCAGGAGCAATGGCTTTCCAACATCGATGTCAAACGCGACAAGCATGGCTGGCTTCGAAGCATCTTCGACGCTTTGGGGTCTGACCCCAATGACGCAAACTATGTCAAACCGGGTGACGCAGACGTCTGGGACTTCCTCGGTCGAGCACGGTCGTGGTTCGCTGATCCTGCGCGAAAAGGCATGGCTTTCGAGGTTTGAATCTACCGGGTTTTGATCAAAAGGCTTCGTACAAAACGGTCAATCCACCTGCCGGAGCGCGTACAAAGCGGCCAAAATCCCCACAAACGACAAACCCCCGAGGCCGGGCCACGGGGGTCGTCAAATAGTGTCATCCAAAGCCGGACGAGAACGAATGCCTTAGAGCATGCCTTCGCGCTGTGCTTTCTTGCGTGCCAGCTTGCGGGCACGGCGGATCGCTTCAGCCTTCTCGCGCGCTTTTTTCTCGGACGGTTTCTCGAAATGCTGCTTCAGCTTCATTTCACGGAAAACGCCTTCGCGCTGCAGCTTCTTCTTCAGGGCGCGGAGCGCCTGATCGACGTTGTTGTCGCGAACACTAACCTGCATGTGGTTTTCACCACCTTTCTAAGTTGAGTTGCAAGGAATTGCAGGAGCCCGGCGTATAGCAAACCGGGAACAACTTGTCTAGATAGGGGGGAACAAGGAGTCACATCATGACCATGTCCTATGAACAGGCCAGGGATCGGCTGCTGGACGCCGCTCTGAACCACGTGGCCTTCGACGGCTGGAGCGAGGAAACCTTTCGCGCCGCGGTCGCAGATACGGGGTTGGATGCGGGATTTGCCCGTGCGATCTGTCCGCGCGGCGCGGTCGATCTGGCGCTGGCCTATCATGCGCGCGGCGATGCCGCGATGCTGGAACGTCTGGCGTCCGAGGATCTCTCCGACCTGCGCTTCCGCGACCGGATCGCCGCCGCCGTCCGGTTCCGGCTCGAGGCGGTGACAGACAAGGAGGCAGTGCGCCGCGGCGCCTCCCTCTTTGCCCTGCCTGTCTATGCCGCGGATGGGGCCAAGGCGATCTGGGGCACCTGCGACGCGATCTGGACAGCGCTGGGCGATACTTCCGAGGATGTGAACTGGTACACGAAAAGAGCAACGCTTTCAGCGGTTTACTCGTCTACAGTCCTGTACTGGCTGGGGGATCAGAGCCCGGAGCATCAGGCGACATGGGAGTTTCTCGACCGCCGCATCGACAACGTGATGCAGTTCGAGAAATTCAAGGCGGACATCCGGAAGAATCCCCTGCTCAAACCTTTGCTCGCCGGTCCGAACTGGCTTGCGCAGCAGATGCGCGCGCCCCGTCGCGGCGACGATTTGCCGGGCTCGCTCGGGTGAACGCAACATGACGATGCCGGGGTCAGGCCAATGCCTCGGCGACCCAACCAATGTACAGGAGGTTCCATGTCCGATCAGATGCACGTGGTTGAAATCAGCAAACCGGGCGGCCCCGAAGTCTTGCAACCCGGCAGCCGTCCGGTGCCCGTGCCGGGGCATGGGCAGGTGGTGATCAAGGTCGCCTATGCCGGTGTGAACCGGCCCGATGCGCTGCAACGGGCCGGGGCCTATGACCCGCCGCCGGGGGCGAGCGACCTGCCGGGGCTGGAATGCTCGGGCGAGGTTGTGGCTGTTGGTCCGGGCGTCGATTCCCTTGCTCGCGGCGACATGGTCTGTGCTTTGCTGCCGGGCGGAGGATATGCCGAATACGTCGCCACGCCAGCCGCTCACTGCCTGCCCGTGCCGCACGGCATGGGCCTGCGCGAGGCGGCCTGCCTGCCGGAAACCTTCTTTACCGTCTGGTCCAACGTGTTTTCGCGCGGCGGCCTCAAGGCAGGCGAACGGTTCCTCGTGCATGGTGGTTCCAGCGGGATCGGCACGACCGCTATCCAGCTTGCCAACGCCTTTGGTGCGCGGGTTTTTACCACTGCTGGATCGGACGAAAAATGCCAGGCCTGCCTGGATTTGGGGGCCGAGCGCGCGATCAACTACCGCACCGAGGATTTCGTCAAGGTTCTGCGCGCCGAAGGTGGCGCCGACCTGATCCTCGACATGGTGGGTGGCGATTATATCCCGCGCAATATCAAGGCATTGGCCGATGATGGCCGGCTGGTGCAGATCGCGTTCCTGCAAGGGCCGGTGGTCGAGCTGAACTTTGCCCTGATGATGGTGCGGCGCCTGACGATTACCGGAAGCACGCTCAGGCCGCAAAGCGACTTGGCCAAGGCGCAGATCGCCCAAGACCTGCGCGAGGCCGTCTGGCCGTTGATCGAGGCGGGTCGGATCGCGCCGGTGATGGACAGCGAATTCGACCTGGCCGATGCGGCTGCGGCCCATGCGCGGATGGAAAGTTCGGGCCATATCGGCAAGATCGTTCTCAGGGTCGCCTGATCGCGGCCTGCCGGGCCGGTGTCAACTCACGGCCCGGCGATACAGGTGCCATGTTGCGTGCCCCAGTATGGGCATCACGAAGATCAGCCCCAGAAGCAGCGGGATCGATCCCAGTATCAGCAGCCCTGCCACCACCGCACCCCAGGTCAGGATGACGACCGGGTTGCGCCGGAACACGCGGAAAGAGGTCACGACCGCCACTGGCACGCCAACCTCTCGGTCGAGCAGCAGCGGAAAGCTGACCACGCTGATCGCCAGGGCCAGCAGGGCAAAGAAGAAGCCGACGATGATGCCGGAGATCGCCATGGTCCAGCCTTGCGAGGTTGTCACAACATCTCTGGCGAATGCCGTCACGGATACCGGCGCATCGGGGCCAAGCGTGCGCTCCCAGATCCCGTGCGCGACCATCAGCCAGATCAGGAACAGCAGGGTCAGGTAGAACCCCAGAACCAGGATCGCTCCGAAGGATGGGGCGCGGACCACGCGAAACGAATCGAGCCAGGTCACCTCTTCACCGCGTTCGAGACGGCGGCTGATCTCGTAGCGACCCACGGCAGCGACAGGCCCCAACAGGGCAAAGCCGGCGACCAATGGGGCGAGCAACGGGATCAAGTCCATATTCAAACTGAATCCGAACAGAATCAGCCCGGTCAGCGGGTAGATGACGGCGATGAACAACACGTCGGCGCGCGTTTCGAGAAAATCGCGGTATCCCGCCCTCAGTGCGTCGCGCAGATCCTGCATTTCGATCTTGTTGGCGACGGGTTCCGCTTGATCTGCGGTACCGCCCAGTTCCGATGCCGCTTGAGACAGGTGTTCTCCTGATGCGCCCAGGTTGCGCAGGGTCCAGGTGACCGGATTTCCGATGGTTTTTGCCATGGCTTGTGTCCTCCTTGGCGAATTGCAGCGCCACGGGCCGGCCGGCCACTTGGTTGCCTTGGGCCAGGGCGACCGGCAACGCTTGACATTATTATAACATATTCCGACGGTTATCGCGATCACTATGGTGGGAGTAACTTCTTGTCCGGTGCTGCCTTGTGATCGGGCCGAGCGAAAGCAAAGGGAGGAGAGTGAGCATGGCAAAAACAGTGGTGATCGAGGCCTTCGGTGGCCCAGAGGTCCTGCAGTTGCAGGACCGTCCAGTTGGCGAGCCGGGGCCGGGGCAGGTTCGGATTCGGCACCAGGCCTGCGGGTTGAACTTTATCGACGTCTACCAGCGCACCGGACTTTATCCGCTGCAACTGCCCCATGCCCTGGGGATGGAGGCCTCGGGCGTGATCGAGGCGGTAGGTGAGGGTGTCACGCATCTGAATGTCGGGGACCGGGCCGCCTATGCCTCGGCCCCGCCGGGGGCTTATACCGAGGCGCGGGTGATGCCCGCCGCGCAGGTCTGCCCGCTGCCCGATGAGATCGGTTTCGACCAGGGCGCCGCGATGATGCTCAAGGGGTTGACGGTCGATTACCTTTTTCACCGCACCACGCCGCTTGGCAGGGGCGATACAGTGCTGTTCCATGCTGCCGCCGGCGGCGTCGGTCTGATCGCCTGCCAATGGGCGAAATCCGAAGGGATCACCTTGATCGGCACCGCCGGGTCGGATGAGAAATGCGAACTGGCCAAAGCGCATGGCGCGGCCCATGTCATCAACTACCGGTCCGAGAACTTCACCGAGAAGGTTCGCGAACTGACCGGCGGCAAGGGCGTCGATGTGGTGATGGATGCGGTGGGTGCGGATACGTTCGAAGGGTCGCTCGACTGTCTGAAGCCACTGGGCATGATGATCTCTTTCGGCAATGCCTCGGGGCCGGTACCGCCGTTGAACATCGGCGTTCTGGCGCAGAAGGGCAGCCTGAAGATCACGCGCCCGACGCTCTTCACCCATATCGCCGATCATGCCGCCTGCCAGGCGATGGCGCGGCGGCTGTTCGGCAAGGTGACCGGGGGCGAGGTCAAGATCCGCATCGATCAGCGTTTTCCGCTGGATCAGGTCGCGGATGCGCATCGCGCGCTCGAAGCCCGGCAGACCACCGGCTCGACCATTCTGGAGCTTTGAGGCGACCGAATCTATTTTCTTGCGCCGTCGCAACCGGCGGGGCAAGGAAGGAACATGGACAAGCTCGACCGCCAGATCGTCGCGGCGCTGCAACACAATGCCCGCGAATCGACAACCAAGATCGCCGCGCGGCTGGGTGTGGCGCGGACCACCGTGCACGAACGCATCTCCCGGATGGAGGCACGCGGCGTGATCGCGGGCTATTCTGTCGTCCTGCGCGAACCGCAGGACGACAGCAAGGTGCAGGTCGTGGTTCTGCTGGAAGTGCAGCAAAAGGAAACCGCGCGCATCATCAAGCGCCTCGAAGCCTATCCCGAGATCAAGCTTTGCCTGTCGATCAATGGCGAGTTCGACCTGCTTCTGTCAGCCGAAGCGCCGCGGATCGAGGACCTCGATATTCTTGTCGATGAACTGGGAGCGATTCCAGGTGTTCAGCGGACAAATACCTTTGTCGTCTTTGGGCGTCGCATCGACCGTATCTGACAAAAAGTTAGGTTTGCCGTCAAATCGACGGGATGGGGAGTCATTCCGACACTCTGCTCCCTACAGACCGAACGGCAAACGCGTCATCCTGTTGTCAAAACAAGGAGACGTGCCATGCGCTGGGATATCTGTATTGTCGGGGCCGGGAAGATCGGCCAGATGATCGCCACTTTGCTCAAGACCTCGCCCAATTACTCGGTCACCGTGGCCGATCACGACCTGGCGGCGTTGTCGGTTCTCAACAAGATGGGTGTGCCGACCAAGCAGATCGACGCCAAGGACGAGGCCGGGCTGGCCGAGGGGCTGAAAGGCTTCGATGCGGTCATTTCGGCGGCGCCGTTCTTTCTGACGCCGACCATCGCCAAGGCCGCGCAGGCGGCGGGTGCGCATTACTTCGACCTGACCGAGGACGTGGCCGCCACCAGTGCAGTCCGCGCGCTGGCCGAAAACAGCCGGACCGCCTTCATGCCGCAATGTGGGTTGGCGCCGGGCTTTGTCGGCATCGCCGGGGCCGCACTGGCGGCCGAGTTCGACGAGATCGACAGCCTGCACATGCGGGTGGGGGCGCTGCCGCTCTATCCGACCAATGCGCTGAAATACAACCTGACCTGGTCCACCGACGGGCTGATCAACGAATACTGCAACCCTTGCGATGCCATCGTGAACGGCAAGCTGGTCAAGACCGCGCCGCTGGCGGATTATGAGATCCTTGGCCATGACGGGGTCGAATACGAGTGTTTCAACACTTCGGGCGGTCTGGGGACCCTGCCGGAAACGCTGGAAGGCAAGGCGCGGTCGGTGTCCTATCGCTCGATCCGCTATCCGGGGCATCGCGACATTCTCAAGCTTCTGCTCAATGATCTGGGGCTGGAGCGTCGCCGCGACCTGTTGAAGGACATTTTCGAGACCGCGTTGCCGCGCACCGACCAGGACGTGGTGCTGGTCTATTGCACGGCCAGGGGCCGGATCGGCGGCCAGCTGCGCGAAAAGAGCCTGATCAACAAATCCTATTCCCGCCTGATCGACGGCCAGGTCTGGAGCGCGATCCAGGTGACGACCGCCGCCGGCGTGCTGGGTGTGGTCGACCTGATGCGGACCGGCGTGCTGCCGTCCAAAGGGTTCATCCGGCAGGAGCAGGTCAGTTTCGCCGAATTCCTCGACACCGAATTTGGCCGCCTTTACCGGGCGGGCGACGTCACCAAGCAAAGCAAGGCAGCCTGAGACATGAAGGACATGATGATGACCGCAGAGACCGTGATGGAGAAACTTGGGATCACCGCCGCCGAACGGACAGGCGGCCGGCTCCGGGTCACCTCGCCGATCGACGGCAGCCTGCTGGGCGAGGTGCACGAAATGCCGGTATCCGGTATGGACGCGGTGCTGTATCGGGCCAAGTCGGCCTTCAAGGTCTGGCGCAGTGTGCCCGCGCCGCGCCGTGGCGAACTGATCCGCCTGTTGGGAGAAGAGCTCCGGGCGGCCAAGGCCGACCTTGGCGCGCTGGTCAGCTGGGAGGCGGGCAAGATCACCTCCGAAGGGCTGGGCGAGGTCCAGGAGATGATCGACATCTGCGATTTCGCCGTGGGCCTGTCGCGGCAGCTCTATGGCCTGACCATCGCCAGCGAGCGCCCAGGCCACCGGATGATGGAAACTTGGCACCCGGCGGGACCTGTCGGCGTGATCTCGGCCTTCAACTTTCCGGTGGCGGTCTGGTCGTGGAACGCGGCGCTGGCCATCGTCTGTGGCGATCCGGTGATCTGGAAACCGTCGGAAAAGACGCCGCTGACCGCCTTGGCCTGCCAGAAGATATTTGACCGCGCCGCCGCGCGGTTCGGCGACGCGCCCGAAGGGCTGTTGCAGACCCTGATCGGCGGCGCCGAGCTGGGCCGTGCGCTGGTCGCAAGCGAGGATGTGCCGATCATCTCGGCCACCGGCTCCACCCGCATGGGCCGCGCGGTCGCGCCCATCGTGGCGGCGCGTCTGGGCAAGTGCATCCTGGAGCTGGGTGGCAACAACGCGATGATCGTCGGCCCGTCGGCGGATCTGGAAATGGCGGTGCGCGCCATCGTGTTCTCGGCGGTCGGAACCGCCGGCCAGCGCTGCACCTCGCTACGCCGTCTGATCGTGCACAATTCGATCAGGGAGGATCTGGTGGCCCGTTTGAAGAAAGCCTATGCCGGCCTGCCTATCGGCAACCCGCTGGAAGAGGGCACGCTGGTCGGCCCGCTGGTGGACGAGGCGGCGGGCGCGGCGATGACCGCGGCGCTCGAAGCCGCCCGGGCCGAGGGCGGAACGATCTTCGGCGGCGCGCGGGTACGGGACGGCGTGCCCGAGGACGGCGTCTACATGACACCGGCCATCGTCGAGATGCCGGAGCAGAGCGCTGTGGTGAAGACCGAAACCTTTGCCCCGATCCTCTATGTACTGGGCTATGACGACTTCGACGAGGCAGTCGAGATCCACAACGACGTGCCGCAGGGCCTGTCTTCGTGCGTGTTCACGCTGAACATGCGCGAGGCCGAACAGTTTCTGTCGGCGGCAGGTTCGGATTGCGGCATTGCCAATGTCAACATCGGCCCGTCGGGCGCGGAAATCGGCGGGGCGTTCGGTGGTGAAAAGGAAACCGGCGGTGGCCGCGAAAGCGGTTCGGATGCGTGGAAAGCCTATATGCGCCGTCAGACCAACACGGTGAATTACTCGGCCCAACTGCCGCTGGCGCAGGGTGTCAAATTCGACATCTGACCGTCTCGGGCAGCCCCGACCGGCAAGCCCCGCCATCCGGCGGGGCTTTGCATTTTGGCGTCATCTCATGGGCAGGCTGCGGTTCAGAAGTTGTCCCGTCCGGTCAGGATAATCGGTGACAATCCCGTCGAGGCTCGCGTCGATCACGCGCTCGATGCCCGCCTTTTCGAGCAGCCAGGAAAAGATGGTCGGAGTCGAGTTGAACTTGGACACCGAAGGGGCAACGACAGCCTCGGCCCCTTCTTCGATCAAAGAGAGCAACGGCAGATGTCACTCCAGGCGCGCTGAAAGGGCCAGTATCTGGTCCCAAGTTGCGGCAGGCACATGCAGGACATTACCCGAAGCCGCTCGATGCAAGCGCTCGCGTTCGCCAGGGATCTCCACCCGCTCGAACCCCGGCGCGGGTGGGCAGTCGCGCAGTTCGGCCAGCACCTCTTCGGCGGCGAAGGACATGGCGTGACCTTCGCGGAACCGCCCGGTGTCGAGCGTGATCAGCAACCAGTGGCATTCGGTTGTCGAAGGGCCCAGCATGGCTTCGCCGATCAGCTCGCCGATCAGAGCCAGCCCATAGCCCTTGTGCCCGCCCGAGGGCAGGATGGCGCCGCCCGCAAAATAGTCCTCGGGGTTGCGGGTGGGGTTGCCGTCGCGGTCGATGACGCAGCCTTCGGGCAGCAGGGCCCCGGCCGAACGCGCCGCATAGATCCATCCGCCCGCGATTTTCGAGGTGGCGAAATCAAGTACGACCGGCCCGTCTGTCCCGCCCGGAATGCCGATGCACCATGGATTCGTCGGCAGCATTGCCCGCGCTCCGCCATGCGGTGCGACCTGACGCCAGGTCTGCCGGTTGCCTCCCCCGATACAGATCGTCAGAAACCCCCGTTCGGCGGCTATATCGGCATAGGCACCGTGCCGCCCGGTATGGCCGAGATTGCGTATCGCCAGTGCAGATATCCCGGCATCGCCTGCGGCCTGCATCGCTGAATCATAGGCGCGTTGCATCGTCGGGATGCCTATGCCGCCCCCGCCATCGACAATCATCCCGCCGCGGCCATTGTCCAGCACGCGCGTTTGCGCCTCTGCCCTCATGTAGCCATTCTGGAATTGCTCGGCATATTGCAGGGTGCGCATGACCCCATGGCTTTCCATGCCGCAGAGGCTGGTGTCGACCAGGTGGGCTGCGACCGCCTGCGCGGTTTCCGGGGGGCAACCCAGGCGGGCAAAGATCGAAACGAGCAGCGCGTCGGCCTCGCCGGCTGGAACCGGCACCCGGTGCCCGTTGAGTTCGAGCTTTGAACGATAGTGTGTCATGTCACGCTCGCAGGTCCGGGAATTCACGCATCAAGGTTTTACGCAGTTGCGGGGAAACATGCCCCGGATGATGATCCTTCAGGATTGCCATGGCCCGGTGTCTTGCGCGGGTGGCCATGTCGGTGCTGCCTGCTGCCTGCCAATCGGCGATGGAGGCGCGGTCGGCAATCTCGGGATATAGGAAGTCGCTGCGCATCCGGGCATAGGTTTCGGGCCGGCCAAGGTAATGGCCTTCGTCGCGCACCACCTCTGCAATCGCATCGAACGCAAGGGTCGTATCGTCCACGACAGGCGGCATGTTGGCCCGCAACAGCGTGCCCAGCATGTCGTTGTCGGCCACCATGGCGGCAAAATCGACGGCCATCAGCCCGGCCTGCATACCTGCCGCCTGCGTCACCAGATGGGCTCCGGCCTGCATCGCGGTGAGGACCGTCAGCGCCTTTTCATAACCGGACTGATTGTCCGGCACCTTGCTGTCGGTGGCCCCCGCGATGACCGAGCAGGGCAGGGACCAGTGCCGCAACACCTGTACAGCCATTGCGGTTGCCAGCGCCTGTTCACCGGACCCGCCGGAAAATCCGCCTGTCCGCAGATCGGTTATCATCGGGCGTGGCCCGGCGATCACCGGTGCGCCGGGGACAGCCAGTTGTGTCAGAACGATACCGGCCAGCGCCTCGGCGAGCGTCTGCGCCACCGAGCCTGCCAGGGTCACCGGGCTGGATGCCCCGAGCTGGCCAAAGACATTGGCGTGTGCCGGGATTCCATGGCGCGCAGCTTCCATCAGAACCATTGCGCTTTCCGCATGAAACCGCAGCGGTGGCACTACGTGGTTGATGTTGAGCGACAAGAAGGGCCGGGCGCGAAACGCTGCTTCGGAGCCCGCGATCAGATGACACATGCGCGCGATCAGTGGAACGTGCGACGGGTCGCTCGCTTGCACCATCACGTGTTTGGACGTGCCCGAGAGAGAGGCAAACGCGGTGTTCAGGTCAAGTGCAAGCGGGTCCGGAATGTCGCCGGCGACCAGCGAGCGCGAGAAGAACCGCACATGCGGCAGCGCATCCGCCAGCCGGGCGGCATCACCCAGGTCGGAAAGTGTCGATGGTCGAATTTCACCGGTTTGGATATCGGTCACGTTCGGAGCCGCGCCGCCGGTGCCGGGATGCGTTTCGTTTCCGCCCACGATCAGGTCATGTACCGGGGTCTGTCCGTACAGGGTGACGGATCCCGGGGTGCCCGCCAGCGTCTCTTCGACGAGCGAACGCGGAAACAGGAGCCGGTTTCCGGTTCTCCGACCGCCACGGTCCAGCACGAGCGTCACAACCTCGGGCGGGGCGTCGGACAGGCCGATCCGGGCCAGAATGTCAAAGGCGGAATCCGCGATCCGGTTCGTGCCTTCGGGTGAAAGCGGCCGCCACGATCCGCCTACCGCATGGGTCGACGGGAATTCTGAGGGCGCCGCCGGACCACGGGAGGAACGCCGGGCCATCAGGCGAACGGGTCCGGCTGGAGCGGTGCGGTGGCGAGCCACACCGATTTCGTCTGCATGAAGGCTTTCATCCCCTCCCACCCGTTCTCGCGCCCGTAGCCGGACTGTTTCCAGCCACCCACCGGGCTTTGAGTGGCAGCATTGAAGTAGTTGTTGATATAGACCGTCCCCGCCTCGATCCGGTCGGCCATCCGCATGGCGCGCGTGACATCGCGCGACCAGATGCCGGCTGCCAGCCCATAGAGAGTATCGTTCGCGGTTCGGATCACCTCGGCCTCATCGTCCCATGTCTCGGTCGATACGACCGGCCCGAACACTTCCTTCTGCGCCAGCTCCGACCGGTTCGGAACATCGGCAAAGATGGTCGGGCCAATGTAATATCCCCGGTCGCGCTGCGCCGATCGGCCGTCGAGCAGAAGCCGGTGACCCGCCGCCTCGGCCGCCGCGATCCGGCGAAGGATGCTTTCGTAATGCGGCCGGTTGGCGATTGGCCCGATCTGAGAGGCCGGATCGTCCGGCGGGCCGACACGGGCCTTGCTGGCCACATCTACCAGCCGCTCGGTGAATTCCCCGATCACGCTGCGGTGGACAAGCAGGCGAGAACCCGAGATGCAGCTTTGCCCGCCGGCCGGGAAGATCCCCGCCACGACGCCATTCACTGCAAGGTGCAGATCAGCGTCGGGCAGAACGATCTGGGGGGATTTGCCGCCGAGTTCCATCACCAGTGGCTTGACCTGCCGCGCAGCGACCGCCGCTGCGGTGCGCCCGCCGCCGGTGCCACCCGTAAAGCTGACCATCCGCACGTCCGGGTGGTCGATCAGCGGCTCTCCGGTGCCGGCGCCGAAACCGGTCACCACGTTCACCACGCCCGGCGGCAGATCGGCCTCGGCCAGGATCTCCATCAGGTCCAGCACCGAACAGCTGGCCTGTTCCGAAGGCTTGATGACCACCGTGTTCCCTGCGGCGAGACAGGGTGCCAGTTTCCAGGTCAGCGTCCCGATCGGCGAGTTCCACGGCAGGATCAGCGCAACCACGCCATAGGGTTGCCACTTGAGGTAGTTGTGCATGTCCGGAACTTCGGCCGGGATCACGCGGCCTTCGATCTTGTCGCACATGCCGGCGTAATAGTGCCAGCTGTCCACCTGCCAGCCGCCGGGCTTCAGCCCCGGCGCAATGTTGGGCAGGCGTCCGTTGTCGAGCAGTTCGACCGCGCCCAGCCGGTCGGCATGCGCGCTGATCACATCGCCGATGCGGCGCAGCGCCCGGCCCCGTTCGGCGGGTTGCATGCGCCCCCAGGGTCCGTCCCGGAACGCGGTCCGGGCGGCGGCCACGGCGCGGGCGACATCTTCGGGGCCGCAGTCGGGCACGCGCGCCCAGACCTCGCCTGTCGCGGGGTTCTCGCTGTCGATCCAGCGGCCTGTCGCGGGGTCATGCCAGGTGTTGCCGGCGAAATAGCGATAGGTGCGGATGTCAGCCATGGATTTTCTCTTGCGGGTATTCAGGCGGAAGGGGCGTGCGTCCCCGGATCATGTCGGCGGCCTTCTCGGCCATCGCCACGACCGTAGCATAAAGGTTGCCGGTGATCTGCGTCGGCATTGCCGAGGCATCGCAGACCCGCAGCCCGTCGATGCCGCGCAGGCGTAATTCGCCGTCCAGCACGGCACCCGGATCGCTGCCGTTGCCCATGCGTGCGGTGGAACAGGGATGGTGACCGGTATAGGCGGTCTGACGAATGGCGGCGACGATCTCGTCCCGGGTCCGGGCGTTGGCCCATGGGCCAAGCTCGCGGGTAACGTAACGGGCGATCTGCGGTTGCGCCATGATTTCGCGCATCACTGCCACGCCGCGCACCATTTGGTCAAGATCGCGCGGGTCGGCGAAATAGTTGGGGTCGATACGTGGATGCGCGCGCGGGTCCGCGCTGGCCAGGCGGACGGTGCCAAGGCTGTGCGGACGTTCCTGATTGATGTCGATCTGCACACCGGGGCGGGCCACCTTTCGGCCGCGGACCAGCAGACGCCGGCCAAGCCGCTCGAGGATCGGGGCGCGCTCGGTTTCACCGTTTCCGATGTTCTCATCGACGATCATCGGGGTCATGAATACCTCGAGTTCGGGCAGGGCCTCGTCCTCGAAGGCGTGAAACAGGGCGGCGGAAAAGAACGATCCGCCGCCGGGCCCCGAACCGTTGGCCAGCCAGCGCGCCATCAGCCATGCCGCGCGGTCGATACGCTGCTGTCGTGCATGGCTGAGGTCCATACGATCAGAACCGTATTGAATCGAGACATCCACATGGTCGGCAAGATGTTCGCCGACGCCGGGCAGATCATGGATCGGCGTGATCCCGACCGTTCGCAGGTGATCGGCCGGACCGATCCCCGACAGCATCAAGAGCTGGGGGGTTGCGAAAGCGCCATGACACAGGATGACCTCTCGTTCGGCGTGCAGGATGGCACCGTCGAGGGTCTGGACACCGATCGCGCGCCCTTGCTCGACGATCGCGCGCACTACATGCCGACCTGTCAGCACGGTCAGATTGGCCGGGGGGCGGCGCAGATAGGCAAGCGCCGTGGATTGCCGTATGCCCCGGCTGACCGTGCTGTCCACCCGCGCTACACCCGTTCTGTGTGGCCCGTTGAAATCGTCCAGTTCGGTATGGCCAGTTGCAACGGCAGCGGCAATGAACGCGCGGTCAAGGGTTCCATGGTTGCGTGCCGGTTCGGTTGCCAGCGGCCCGGTGGTGCCGTGCCATCCATCCTGCCTGTCCCGCGACCTCTCGGAGCGCCGGAAATAGGGCAACAGGTCGTTGTATCCCCAACCTGCCAATCCCGATTGACGCCACCCGTCACAGTCGGCGGGAACGCCGCGCATGTAGATCATGCCATTGACGATCGACGTGCCGCCAAGCGCCTTGCCGCGCGCGAAATAGATGCTGCGCCCGCCCAGCGATTCCTGCGGCACCGAGGTATACCCCCAGTCGAACCTGGGATTGCCGAAGACGAAGCCGTTTCCCGCGGGCATCCGGATGAACAGATCGCGGCCTCTGCCGCCCGCCTCGACCAGGCATACCGACACCGCCGGATCCTCGGCCAGCCGCGCGGCCAGGACGCAACCTGCCGATCCCCCGCCCGAGACGACATAGTCGAACACCCGGTTCACGCCCCAAGCCTTTCAATGACGGCGGCGGTCATGTCCGAGGTCGAGGCGGTGCCGTCCAGATCCGGGGTGGCGACCCCGTCCGCCAGCGCTTGTCCGACGGCGGCTTCGATCTTGCGGGCAATGTCAGGCGCGTCGAGCGAATGTTCGAGCATCATCGCAATGCTCAGGATCATGCCGATCGGGTTCGCGATGCCCTTTCCCGCGATGTCCGGTGCGCTGCCGTGGACAGGTTCGTAGATGCCGGGAACCGGCCCGCCGTGCGGCGCCCCCCGCAGACAGGCCGAGGGGAGGAGCCCGAGGCTCCCTGAAACGACCGCGGCGAGATCCGACAGGAAATCTCCGATCAGGTTGCAACCGATCACCACGTCGAAATCCTGCGGCCGGCGCATCATCTGATAGGCACAATTGTCAGCGTACATATGCGTCAGTCGTACATCCGGATAGTCGGCGGCGACTTCGCCGACCACGGCGCGCCACAGGCGGTAGCTTTCCATCACATTGGCCTTGTCGGCCGAGACCATCCGTCCACGCCGCCCGCGCGCCAAGCGGAACCCCGCCTCGGCGATGCGGCGAATCTCGCCTTCGGAATAAGCCGCGGTGTCAAGCGCATATCGACCGGTGGCGCGTGTTTCCTGCCCCCTGGGCAGTGCGAACATCACGCCGCCGCACATTTCGCGCAGGACAAGGATATCCGCCGTTTCCGCCAATCCGGGCCGAAATGGTGTCCGGCTGTGCGAACCGGGCCAGGCACGGGCCGGACGCAGACCGGCATAAGCCCGCAGTTCCTTGCGGAGCCGCATCAGGCCGTCTTGCATTTCGGGGCCGCCGGGCACTCGGATATTGTCCCAGCGCGGGCCACCGACCGCCCCCGCCAGCACGGCATCCGCCGTCAGGGCGGCGGCAACGGTTTCCTCCCTGCAGAAGGCGCCGTAGCGCTCCCAGGCCGCGCCGTGCAGCAGGTCGAATGACAGGCGAAGTTCCAGATCGGAGTTTTCCGTCGCCGCATCCAGAACGGCCAGCGCCGCTTGCATCACCTCGGGGCCGATACCATCGCCGGGAAGAACCAGAATATCGTGGGTAGGCAAGGCAGGATCATCCACACAAGGAAGTTTGGTGTAGAGTATCCTGTTGATTTTCTGAATGTAGATTGAAAATGTGAATGACATGCATTCAGAGAGAGAATGATGAAGGCGCCTCGACCCCTGCCGCTGCACCAGATTGCCGCATTTGATGCTGCCGCGCGCAATCGCAGCTTTTCCGCTGCCGGGCGCGAGTTGAATGTTCAGCAACCAGCCGTCAGCCGGCAGGTTGCCCTGCTCGAAGATTGGCTTGGCGTGAAACTGTTTCTGAGAACCAAGCCCCGGTTGACGCTGACACCCGAGGGCGAAATGCTGGCCACGGCGATCTCGGACGGCATGCAGACAATGCGCGGCGGAGTCGACGTGCTTCTTTCGCGCCAGAGACAAGAGGCGATGGTCGTCAATGTTGCCCTCGGTTTCGCTTCCTTGTACCTGCTGCCGCGGCTTGGCGAGTTTCAGGCGGCTCATCCCGAAATCCAGGTCGACTTCCTGACGCGCGACCAGAATATGGAATTCGACCCTTTGCGATGCGACATCGCCGTCGTGTTCGGTGAAAGCGGTTTGCCCGGGACAGAAAGCAGACCCATCTTCGGAGAGGAACTTGTACCGGTCTGTGCGCCGAAGCTTCTGCCCGACGGGCCTGTTTCGGTTGAGACCCTCGCGCGGGCCCGATTGCTGCACATGAACAACCCCAACCACGCGCAGGACTGGCACCGGTATTTTCGCGGAACCGGTTTGGCCGTTCCCGAACCCAGGCCGATGGACCGCATGTACAGTTACATGGTCCTGCTGCGCGCAATACAGAACGGAACCGGAATCGGACTCGGCTGGCGCAACATGGTCGAGGACATGATCGACGCCGGAACCTTGATGGTGGCCTGCGAGCGAGTCGTGCAAACAAGGCGCGGGTATCACTGCTGCATGATGCCAACGGCCGAGAGAAAGCCCGGAGCGCGGGTGTTCTTCGACTGGTTGTCGGGCAGCGCAGGATCCTGACGGGCCTGAAATGCGCGTCGCCGAGTCGGTGACTTGTGGTCTTGGGTAGTGCAACTTCAATATATGGTGTCTGTCTCGGCGCGGGATCGGGGCAGTGGCTGGTTGTCTTCGGCGATTCCCATGGCAAAGCCGTTTCGGCGGCAACCGCCAAGGGTTTCATTATCAATTAACTCATTGAAATAATTTGAATTTTCACTTTTTTCAAAGTTTTTTGCTTTTTCTGCTTGCGGGATCTGAGAGCATTGCATAGATAGCCCCTCACCGGCGGCGCTGAGGTGCTGTTGGTGGTCTGAGAGAGGGCCGGACGCGCTGGAGAGACGGCGGCATTCGAGGGATGATCGGGGCGGGCGCGCTGAGGTATTGGCGCAACGGTCTTGTTTTTGGCCTTCGGGATGCAGTGTTGTTTGACATTGATGGATGACTGAAGAGATATGCGGGCGGTTTGGTTCGTTTCGACGAGCGAATGTCTGTATATCGCACTGGTAGGGTTTTGGCCCGATGATCCAGTGTCAGCTTCACTGTTTGAGCGTGCAACGTTTCTTTTGGAACGATGTACATCAGA
>NZ_FMZV01000019.1 GCF_900101475.1 Ruegeria marina
GAGCCGTGAATCACGCCGTGCGACCGAAATCAATGCATCCTGACCCTAAGCCCTCCTCAGGTCAACTTGGGGTGGTGGTAATTTGCGGTCTCGACACGTCGCCAGTCCAGCCCCTCGAACAGGGCTTCAAACTGGGCCTTGGTCATGGAAATGGTGCCTTCGCTCAGCTTTGGCCAAACGAAACCAGCGCCCTCGATACGTTTGTAGACCAGAACGAGACCCGTTCCATCCCACATCAGTATCTTGATCTTGTCTCGCCCCTTCGATCTGAAGACGAAGAATGCCCCTGAGAGCGGATCGAGGTCAAAATTGCTGAGAACGTAATTTGCCAGCCCATCCATCCCCTTTCGAAAATCGACAGGGGTCGTGGCGAGATAAATCTTGTAGGTGTTGGAAGGCGCAATCATTGGAGCTGGCCCGCGACCTTCATGAGCTTCACAAGGTTGCCTTCCGAGATCCCCAGAGGAAATTCGATTGTCACGGTCCCGCAGAGAATGCGCCCACAGCCCGTCTGATCGCTGGCCGGTCGTGGCGTCTCGACGACGGAAGCATCATCCTCGACACTCAAAGCGGCGAATGCAGGGCCTTCTATATGGATTTTCTCGCCTCGGCGTCGCCGGTCGGCAACGGACCACTTGCGGACAAGGCATTCATGAGCACCAAGCTCTGCAGCCACGTCTCCCGGAGATTGCCCATCTTCTCGAATGCGCCGAGTAGCTTCCCACTTCAACTCATTGGGCCAGATGTTCTTTCCTGTAGGGGTCTTGCGAATGGTGAAGCCCCAAACCTTATTTTCCGCCATGGTGGCCTCCAGTTTAGTTCCGGGGCCTGAATACCATTCGCAGCACTGGTAGGTTTAGGGGGCAAGAAGCGGGCTAGATGCAACGCTTACGATTGTCAAACCTAACGCCGAAAAGCGTCAAACCCGATCCGATTAAGGACCAGACATGACAACAAAACCTAACTATTTCAGCTTTTAAGTGGTGCCCGGGGGCGGAATCGAACCACCGACACGAGGATTTTCAATCCACTGCTCTACCCCTGAGCTACCCGGGCACGGGAACGACGACTGCCGTTGGGTTGCGGCCTTCTATGACGAGCCAAGCAAGGTGTCCAGAGGCTTTTTTGTTTTTTCCCGTTTTCCATAACCATCTGTTTTCCTGCGGCGCAGAACTTCTTTCGCTGCTTGAAGAATTGAGATGTCACCAGGTGTTCTGTCCCGGCATTCATTGTATCGAGTCGGCGTTGGATCTGTGGGACTCTTGAACCCGGGCACTGCAAATGTATTCATAGGGTGTGGGTCCTTAGAGCATCGTGACCCTGCGAGTGACTTTGGGGAAATGGGCGTCTGCGCAACGCGTCCCGTGCGGGAAAGCGACGTGACCGCACACCGGGTCCCGGTTGCCGTTGGACACGGCATGTTTCCCGTTAACTGAAAAATGCATTCTCCCAACATGATTTCGATAACAATTTACTATGGAAACAATCGGAAAATAAAACTTATACTGATCCGTCGACCTTGCTAACGTCTTGCCATGTTGCCCGTTTCGCTTCCGGAGTCGCGGGCCCCGGGGTGATTGGCACGCGACAAATTCACATTGTTCCACAATTGGAGATACACATGGACGGAAACGACGCCCCCCAGAATGGCAAGTGCCCGGTAATGCGTGGGCATGCCGCAGGTACCGGCATGCAAAACCATCACTGGTGGCCGAACCAGATCAACCTGAAGGTGCTGCATCAGCATTCGTCCAAGTCGGATCCGATGGGCGCCAACTTCGACTATGCCGAATCCTTCAAGTCGCTTGATCTCGATGCGATCAAGGCCGATCTGACCGCCCTGATGACCGACAGCCAGGACTGGTGGCCCGCTGACTATGGTCACTACGGCCCCCTTTTCATCCGCATGGCCTGGCACAGCGCGGGCACTTACCGTACATCGGACGGACGGGGAGGTGGCAGTACCGGCAACCAGCGTTTTGCACCGCTCAACAGTTGGCCGGACAATGGTAACCTCGACAAGGCACGCCGCCTGCTCTGGCCGATCAAGAAGAAATATGGCGACAAGATTTCCTGGGCCGACCTGATGATCCTGGCCGGGAACGTGGCGTTGGAATCGATGGGTTTCAAAACCTTCGGTTTTGCCGGTGGCCGCGCCGATATCTGGGAGCCCGAGGAAGACATCTATTGGGGGTCTGAAGGAGAGTGGCTCGCGACTTCGGACAAGCCGAACAGCCGCTATTCCGGCGAACGCGATCTGGAAAACCCGCTTGCCGCAGTTCAGATGGGTCTGATCTACGTGAACCCCGAAGGACCGGACGGCAACCCCGATCCCGTTGCCTCGGGCCGTGACGTGCGCGAGACATTCGCCCGCATGGCGATGAATGACGAGGAAACCGTGGCGCTGGTCGCAGGCGGACATACCTTCGGCAAGGCTCATGGGGCCGGTGATGCCGCCAATGTAGGCCCGGAACCCGAGGCAGCTCCGATCGAAGCGATGGGCCTTGGCTGGCTCAGCACCAATGGGTCCGGCAAGGCCGGCGATGCCATCACCAGCGGTATCGAAGGCGCATGGAAACCCAACCCGACCCAATGGGACATGGGGTATTTCGACGTGCTGTTCGGCTATGAATGGGAACTGGTCAAGAGCCCGGCAGGCGCGAACCAGTGGCGGGCCAAGGACGTGAAACCCGAGCACATGGTGGTTGACGCCTTCGACCCGGAAAAGCGTCATGCACCGATGATGACCACGGCCGACTTGTCCATGCGGATGGATCCGGAGTACGAGAAGATCTCGCGCCGTTTCCATGCCAATCCAGAAGAATTCGCCGACGCCTTCGCCCGCGCCTGGTTCAAGCTGACCCATCGCGACATGGGCCCTCGCGCGCGCTATCTGGGCAAAGAGGTTCCGGCCGAGGAACTGATCTGGCAGGATCCGATCCCCGCCGGCCCGGTTATCGACGCCGCGGATGCAACACTGTTGAAGGAAAAGATCCTTGCTTCGGGTCTCAGCGTTTCGGAACTCGTCTCCACCGCCTGGGCTTCGGCCTCGACCTTCCGCGGGTCCGACATGCGCGGCGGCGCAAACGGCTCACGTATCCGCCTGGCCCCGCAAAAGGACTGGGACGTGAACCAGCCAGAACAACTGGCCAAGGTTCTCGGCGTGCTCGAAGCGGTTCAGTCCGAGTTCAACTCTGGTACCAAGAAGGTTTCGATGGCAGACCTCATCGTGTTGGCCGGTTCGGCGGGTGTCGAAGCGGCGGCCAAGGCTGGTGGTCACGAAATCGAGGTTCCGTTCGCATCCGGCCGTGGCGATGCCACCGCAGAACAAACCGACGCCGACAGCTTTGCGGTGATGGAACCGGTGATGGATGGGTTCCGCAACTACCAGGCACGCAAGCTCAGCACCTCGCCCGAAGAGATGCTGGTGGACCGCGCCCAGTTGCTGGGTTTGACTGCGCCTGAGATGACGGTTCTGGTTGCTGGCCTGCGTGTTCTGGGCGCCAACCACGGCGGCTCGAAGCACGGAGTCCTGACTGACCGTCCGGGCGTACTGAGCAACGATTTCCTGATCAACCTGCTCGACATGGGAACCGTATGGAAACCGTCGGGCGATGGCGTCTACGAGGGTCGCGACCGGGCAACCGGCCAGACCCGCTGGACGGCAACCCGCGTCGATCTAGTGTTCGGCTCGAACTCACAACTTCGGGCACTGGCCGAGCGCTACGCCCAGGACGACGCGGCCGGTGACTTCGTTGCCGATTTCGTCGCGGCCTGGACCAAGGTCATGAACGCGGACCGGTTCGACCTGAAGTAATCGGAACCCCATGATGACAGGCGGGGCGGCTTCGGGCCGCCCCGTTTTTTGCGCCTGCAAGGTTGTTGGTCCGGAAATGCCGACCTGCTGCCGCGGCGCCAGATTATCCTCGCACTGATTGATGCGGCATTCGTCGCTTTATGCCAAAGTGATCGCGCCGCAGCGTGGTTGCCGAACAGCCTGCAAGACTGCTTTCGTGCCCCCCCTTTGGAACCGCATCTGACCTCGAATGTGACGACAGAACGCGTGGCCCCCTGCCCTCACACTGCCGCCGCCCAGAAGCGGTATCTTCCCTGCCCGGTGATTTCGCGGGCCAGACCACGGTCGGTGAACAGGTTGAGGTTACGCCGGGCCGACATCGGGGAACAGCCTACATACTGCGCCACTAGATCGGCCGACAGGATCGGAAACCGGGTGAGCGCGTCGGTCAAAGCGGGCGGCGTGCGGCCGGACAAGTCCTGTGTCTTCAAGCGTGCGCGCTCCAGCCAGACTTTCAGCCGATCCAGTTCCATCAGCGCGGCCAACGCGCCGGCCTCGACGGCGGCGTAAAAAACCCGCAGCCGCGCTTCGGCAAAATCTTCGCCGCCATTTACCGCATAGCGGTCAAACCGGTGCCCGCCCGCGACCGGCAGAAACGGGGCCAGCCCCCCTGCCCCGATGATCATTGCCGCCGTTACAGGTTCTAGAAGTTCATCCCACGGCGTGATCCCTTCGCTTCGCCAGAAAGCCAGATCGCAAGCCGCCCGAGTTATCTCGTGGCAAGCAACCTGGCTTTGATGGTGGGCACAAAATGCAGTGCCGAGCGCGTCCAGTTCACCGCCCACGGGACGGTCTGCATAGGGGTCAGGGTCACGAGCGTCCGTGACATCTGCCCGGCCCAGGAAGGCGCGCAGATCCTCATGAACCGCGATGCCTTGCCCGGTCAGTCGCCGCACCGCCCAACTCGCTCGCGCCAGGGCGCGCGCCTCGTCCTCCCCGGCCAGGCGCGAGGCACGATAGAGCGCAATCTTCTCCGGGCCCAGCCAGACACCTTCTGCGCGCAAGATGGCCGAAACCGACTGCAACGCAAACCGCTCTCTGATGCCGATGGGCATTTGTTTGAGCCTTTCTCCGAAACGGGTCACGGCCTCTACTGAAACCAGCAATTCGCGATAGCAGGCTCGCTCGGCCTGAAGCCAGACATCGGGCTGCAACGATCCTTCGCGCGCGGTGACGGGCCAAGGCAGATCGGTCGACGTCTCGTCCGGGTCCGGCGCCTGAGGCAGGAACCACAGGTCCTCTTCCGGCGTCGGATCTCGGTCGTAGATCGACTTTGGCTGGCCCAGAATTACTGCCATATTTTTTTCGCTTCCTTTATTTACAAACATTATATCCGAATTTTGTTCGTATCATAGAGGGTTCCATTTCAGTACATTTATATTTGATAACTTTCTGTTATCGTGTGTGATTGAACTTCTGCCGGCATCATGCATAATCAGCCGCATGACACAGGTCAGCACCCCTCCCTTTGCGCCGCCCGCCCTATCCGTCCAGGATATCGAGGCATTGAACGACCTGTATCGGCGCGGCACCCCAGAGAATACTATACGCGCCTACGAACGGGACCTGGTTTACATTACAGCGTGGAAACAGTTGCGATTTGACGAACCCCTGGTCTGGCCTGAGAGGCACGAATGTGCGCTTCGCTTTGTACTGGATCATTCCCGCGACCTGTCCGAAGCCAAGGATGGCGCCCGCGAGGTGGCCGAGGCCCTGATCGCCCAACGGTTACGCCGCGCGCTGACCTGCCCTGCACCGTCAACATTGAATCGCCGCATCGCCTCCTGGCAGGCCTTTCATCGCATGAAGAACCTCGACAGCCCATTCGATGCACCCCTTCTGAAACAGGCCCGGGCCAAGGCGCGTCGGGCCGCTGCACGCCCAGCCAAGCCGAAATCCCGCAACCCGATCACCCGTCCAATTCTGGAACAGTTGCTTGCGACCTGTCGCGGTACGATACGTGACTGTCGAGATCGAGCCATTCTGATGCTGGGTTGGGCAAGTGGCGGTCGCCGCAGATCCGAGATCGCCGCGTTGATGGTCGAGGACATCTCGCTCAAGGATTTTGCCAAGACCGGTATTGTTTGGATCTCACTGGTCGAAACCAAGACAACGGCGCGCGGCAGCACGCCGCGTCTTGTGCTCAAGGGACGCGCCGCGCAGGCGCTGGTTCACTGGCTCGAAATATCCGGGATTAAGGACGGTCCGCTGTTCCGCCCGATATCCAAAGCCGATCGCCTGCTGAAAAGGCGCATGACCCCGGATGCAATTTATCAGATCGTAAAGCGCCGCCTGCGACTGGCCGGATTGCCCGAAGATTTCGCGTCACCCCATGGCATTCGCTCGGGCTTCCTGACACAAGCCGCACTCGATGGCGCCCCGATCCAGGCAGCCATGCGCCTGTCGCTGCATCGTTCGGTCGCGCAAGCGCAGCGTTATTACGACGATGTAGACATAGCCGAAAACCCGGCAACGGATCTGCTTGGATAGCGCGGTCTTACCCGTGGGTAAGACCGCGTGGCTTATGGCTTCGACAAGCCGACATCAGTCATCCTGAAGATCGTCGATCAATCGCGCAACCGCCTGCTCAAGCCGGTTTCGATCAATTCGCGTAAAATCGAGATTGTACCGCAGATCGATTCGACCGTTCGAGGCAGAGCATTTGGCGACACCATGCGAACGGCTGATCTGGAACGTAGTCTTGGCCTTTCGGGGATTCACGACACCCTGCACAGGTGCCGCCCCCCCCTTCCCTTCGAGCTTTTCACCTTCCAAGGCCCCGCGCAAAATCGCCAACTCTTCGGCGCTAGTCCGTTCAGGCCGCATCGCCAGCGACGTCTGAAGCCTGAGCACAAGATCGGGATCGACGTCGAGCCGGCGCTTGAGATCAACGCCCAGGTTGCGCGGAATGTCATTTGCATGTGCCAGCGATGCACCCAAAACAGACAAAAGGCTGGCGAACGCCCGGATGTAGCTGCGCTTGGTATAGCTTGCCGACTTGAACAGAACGCTGACCGCCTTGTCCACGTCCTCGCACTCGTTCTCCGGATCCTCTGCATAGGCTCGCGCCAGCGCCCCCATTTCCGCAAAAGAGATATCCTTGCGGATCAGGTTCTCGTCCACCATCCGCCGGTACTGGTCGTCGCGCGAAGCTTCGGACAAGATGCCCGCCGGGATGCGAAGATATCGGTCATCGCCGGTTTCCTCGAAAAGCGCGCGATAGGCCGACAACCGACGCATCCCCTGCACCAGTTCATAGCTGCCGTCGGCGTTCTGTTCGACCCGGATCGGGTTGGACAGCCCGATTTCCCGGATCGAGGTCTTGAGCTCCTCCAGTTCCGGATCAGGGCCGTCGGCGCGGTCCCGGGTCAGCTTTTCTGTCCGGATCGCGTCCAGCGGTACAAGGTCGGTGATCAAGCCTTCTTTCTTCAAACGAACAAGTTCGTGCGCCAGCTTGTCGTTTTCGGCCCGGATACGATCTTCGGTTTCCTGCCGGTTGCGCAGCGCATCGGCGTTTTCCGAAATCGCCGTGGCCATCGGACCGCGACGCCGCTCAACTACCGGGTCTGGAACCTTGGTCGCCGGGATGGCTTCCATCTCCGGCATGTCGATGTCGAAAATTCTCCGCTTGCGGCTCATGCATCATCCTCCAGTTGGCCCCAGGCCGACAACATCACCGTTCGAAATTCGCGATAAGCGTTGTCAAACGTACCCCGCGCGCGGCGCCAGGTTTCCCGAGTCATGTCGCGATAATCCATCTCGTAGACCGAATTCAGGAAGCGTCCCGACTGCTCGACCGCGCGCGTCATCTCGACGGGGTGCTCGGCCACATGTTCACCAAACACCTTGCGGAATGCATCGAACATCGCCTGGTGCAGCGCGTTGCCGGGTTCGTAGCGGGTCAGAACGAAACGGATCTCGGCAAAGGCCTTGGGCAGACCGATCTTACCCGTGGGTAAGGTGCCATTGAAGCCATGCGCCAGATCCTCCAACGCCTCGGCCAATTGCCCGATAAAAGACGTGGTTGAATCGTATTCCCAATAACCCGGACCTGAGGGGATATAGAGCATGTCTGCCGCAAATACCGCGTTCATCGATTGATAACCGATGGCAGGAGGACAGTCGAAAAGAATCAGGTCGTAGGCGTCGTCAGGAATTTGATCCAGATAGCGAGACACCGCAGCAAAGAACGACCACTCCGGATTTAGGTGCCGGTATTGCGCACTTGCAAATTCGACAAAGGCCGCGTTGGCGCAGGATGGGATCGCGTCGATGGTAGACCAGGACGTCGGCTTGATGAAATCGCCAACCCGCAGATCACCCAGACCCATGCCCGTAATCGATGCCGGCAGTTGCCGGCGGGGCAGGGCGGTACCGCTTTCCGCCGCCGCAGACCGGTTGTTCATTCGCTCGGTTTCACGGATCAGATCGCGCGCCATGATGCCCCAGACGGTGTAATCCTCCGCCACGTCAGTCAGGCCCATGGAGTGACTGAGCGTAGCCTGCGGATCGAAATCCACAACCAAAACCCTGTAGCCATCCAAAGCGGCAGCATGCGCCAGGTGCAGCGCGACCGTGGACTTGCCGGCCCCGCCCTTGAAATTGGCGACCGCTGCACGAACCGCCCGCTTTCCGGCGGGACGTGGTGGCATCAATGACTTACGGTTGACCTTCAGTCGGCGACGCAACTCGTTGACCTCTTCGAGGCTGAACCAGCGTTGGCGGCCGTCCGGCTCGACCTCGCCGCCGGGCAGGGTGGGGTCGGCGGCCAGTTTGCCGCGAAAGGTTGACTGGTTCAGTTCGAAGATAAGCTCGCTGACCTCCCAACTGGAAAACCGGCGCAGGGTCTTCTCCATCTGCGGACTGAAAGTCTGTTGCCGGATCCAGCCTTGCAGTTTCAGCGACTGGTTTCGCAAGTTGTTCAGGTCTTCGTGCGTGTACATGCCTCTGGCTCCCCTGTTTGTCAGGACGCTAATTTTAACTGTTTGCCTATTTACGCTTAATTTGCATTCATGGCAAAAGGAAATATCATGAACACAGGACTTACCCGTGGGTAAGGTTTTCTCAACCAGAACCGGGACTTCCGATTCGCGGACGCCCCGAATCTCCCAACGGCCAGAGACCCCTAACCCGCGCCGAAAACCAACAACATCTGGGGGGTCATGACCAGCCCCATCCCAAACAATAGGGGGGCATAAAGCATAATTAAGGGGACAGTATGAATGTCCCCCTTCACCAATAACTCACCATTTTTTAGAACAAGATTTAAGGATAACCGCCGCCGGAAATCCAAGTCGCTTGACAGAATCGAGGAATTGGACGCTAATTACGGCATGATCCGGAAAAGCGTTGCGCAATGACCAAATTCGGACACCTGGGCACCAGACCCAACCTTGAGGCGATCGAGCGGAGAGAAATGCGGATGCAAATAGCCAAACCGGTCGGGCGAAATGCTTCGGCCTTGAAATACGACATACTCTCGGCACTATCCGCCCATGCACTGGCAGGTGACAAGAACCGTCAGCGACTTGTCCTGCGCATCAGTCTATTGATTACCGCCCGTTACAACTGGCAAAGAAACGAACTTTCCATCGGTCGCGAGGAAATCTCGCGCCTATGGTCTGTCGATGAACGCACCGTGAAACGCGAGATGTCACGGCTTCGGTCGATGGGTTGGTTAACGGTAAAACGACCCGGAGCACGGGGTCGGGTCAGTGTCTACGAACTGGATTTGAAACAGATGCTCGTCGATACGAGACCCTCCTGGCATGTTCTCGGGGCGGATTTTACCGACAGGATCGACCAGGAGCCAAGGACGGAAAGCAATGTTGTTCCTTTTCAGGCAAATGTTGCCGCACCGCCGGACGGAACGGAAGACACGTGGTCATTGGTGCAGGCGGCGCTCCACGCTCGCGACCCTGAACTCTGGTCCAGCTGGTTTCGCCACCTTTCCGAGGCGGAGAGGGCAGGGGGCCGCGCCACGCTGATGGCCCCTAGCCGCTTCATGGCCGATTATATCGCCTCGCAATGGACAGGCCGACTGTTGGCCGCCTATGCGCGGGTTGATCCCTCCGTCCGTTCTATCCGGATCGAAAGCGCTGTTTGAACAGGCTCTAATATGCTGTTTAGAGCCTGTTCAACGTTTACGGAACGCATCCTGCAAAGCAGCTCCCAGCGCTCCACCGGTGTTGTTTTCGCGCGGTGCGGATTGCATTGGCCCTTTTGGTTTTCGGTCACGCGGCCCCGGCTGGCTCCGCGCCGCGCGGTCCTCGCGGGCCGAGGACCCGCCATCCTTGCGCATCGTCAGCCCGATCCGCTTGCGCGCCACGTCCACCTCGGTCACCGTCACCTTGACCACCTGGCCGGTCTTGACCACTTCGTGCGGGTCCTTGACGAACCGGTCGGCCAACTGGCTGACATGCACCAACCCGTCCTGATGCACGCCAATATCGACAAAGGCACCGAAGGCCGCGACATTGGTCACCGTGCCTTCCAGCACCATCCCTGGCCGAAGGTCGGTGATCTCTTCGACGCCGTCGGCAAAGGCCGCGGTGACGAAACTCGGGCGCGGGTCGCGGCCGGGTTTTTCCAGTTCGGCAAAGATGTCGCGCACCGTGGGCAGACCAAATGTGTCTGTCACGAACTGTTCGGCGCGCAGCCCCTTCAACGCGCCCTCGTGCCCCATGATCTGGCGGATATCGCGGCCGCAGGAGGCGACCACCCGGCGCGCCACCTCATAGGCTTCGGGATGCACGGCCGAGGCATCCAGCGGTTCCTTGCCGTCGCGGATGCGCAGGAAGCCCGCGCATTGTTCGAACGCGCGCGGCCCCAGCCGCGCGACCTTCAGCAAATCCCGACGCGAGGCAAAGGCGCCATGCGCATCCCGGTGTGTCACGATGGCCTCGGCCAGACCGGGGCCCAACCCCGAGACATGCGCCAGCAGCGGCGCCGAGGCGGTGTTCAGATCCACGCCGACAGCGTTCACCACATCCTCGATCACCGCCTCCAGCATCTGCCCCAGCCGGTGTTGATCGACATCGTGCTGGTACTGGCCGACACCGATACTCCTGGGTTCGATCTTTACCAGTTCGGCCAGCGGGTCCTGCAGCCGCCGGGCAATCGACACCGCCCCGCGCAAGGATACGTCGAGCCCCGGAAACTCGCGCGCCGCAAGTTCCGACGCCGAATAGACCGAGGCGCCGGCCTCGCTCACCACCACCTTGGTCGGCGCCTTGGCCGATTTCGGCAGCATCTTCAGCGTTTCGGCCACCATTCGCTCCGTCTCGCGGCTGGCGGTGCCGTTGCCGATGGCGATCAGTTCCACCTTGTGCTCGGCGATCAGCTTGAAGATCGTGGACTGCGCCCCGCGCAGATCGTTCCTGGGTTGAAACGGATAGAGCGTCTCGGTCGCCACCAGCTTGCCGGTGGCATCGACCACCGCTGCCTTGACCCCGGTGCGGATACCCGGATCCAGCCCCAGCGTGGGCCGGGCCCCGGCGGGGGCGGCGAAAAGCAGGTCTTTGAGATTGCGGGCAAAAACCTGGATCGCCTCTTCCTGCGCCCGCGACCGCAGATCGCCCATCAGTTCGACCATCATCGACAGTGAAAGTTTCACCCGCCAGGTCCAACCTGCCACCTTGCGCAACCAGTCATCGCCGGGGCCGCTGCCACGGGTCTGCAGACAGGCCGCAACCATCGCCTCGGCCCGCGCGACCCCGTCCTCGTCGGGCGCGATGTCGAGTGTAACCACGCCCTCTTTCTGGGCGCGCAGCATCGCCAGCGCCCGGTGCGACGGGACGGTGGCCCATTTCTCGGAATGGGCGAAGTAGTCCCAAAACTTGGCGCCTGCCTGTTCCTGCCCCTCGATCACCTTCGCGCTCAGCACCGCTTCGCGTTGCAGAAACGTGCGCAACTCACCCAGCAGGGCGGCGTTCTCCGTCAGCCGTTCGGCAATGATGTCACGCGCGCCGTTCAGCGCATCCTTGGTCGTGGGAACTGCCTCGGACAGATACCCGGCTGCCAGCGCCTCGGGCTCGGTGCGGCGGTCGGCCAGAATGGCATCGGCCAGCGGCTCCAGCCCGTTTTCCCGCGCGATCATCGCCTTGGTCCGGCGTTTGGGCTTGTAGGGCAGATAGATGTCTTCCAGTTGCGCCTTGGTCTCGGCCCGCGCGATCGACAGCGCCAACTCGTCGGTCAGCTTGTCCTGGTCCCGGATCGAGCCGAGAATGGTTTCACGCCGCGCCTCCAGTTCGCGCAGATAGGACAGCCGATCGGCCAGAGTGCGCAGCTGCGTATCATCCAGCCCGCCTGTCACCTCCTTGCGGTAACGCGCGACAAAGGGCACGGTCGCGCCTTCGTCCAGCAGTTTGACAGCCGCCATGACCTGTTCGGGGCGGGCGTTGATCTCGGTGGCGATGGTGCGGGCAATGCGGTCCAAGCGATATCCTCCGGGCATGTTGGACAATCTATCTAGCCAGCGGGGCAGGGGAGGGGAAGTGCCATTGATCCTACCCTGCGGAAATGCGCAAATTGCCTGCAAATTGCGCAGCATGATCGCCGGTTTCCAGACCCGCGCGGCTTTTTGCGCAGACTGGGGCAAAATGCGCAGGCTACCTCGATTGATCCGCAGCCAAAGGCCATGTATGGGGAGCCTGTCAAATCAGAGTCGCCCCGAACGGTCCACCTGTGACCTGTTCGGTCAAGCCACGAATTCCGTGGCCCACGCCCTCGGAATGCACGCCCCAGGAAAGGCTAAAAAAGGTAAGAGAATATGGCTGATAAAATGACCTCCGACATATTGTATACCATTGTAGACGAAGCGCCCGAGCTTGCCAGCGCCTCGTTCCTGCCGATCATTCGCAAGTTTGTTTCGGCCGCGGGCATCACCGTCGGCACGCCCGATATCTCGCTGGCCGGCCGCATCATCGCGACCTTTCCGGAAAACCTGACCGCCGAGCAGCGCCAGTCTGACGACCTTGCCGCCTTGGGTGAACTGGTCAAGACGCCCACCGCCAACGTGATCAAGCTGCCCAACATCTCGGCCTCGGTGCCGCAGCTGGTCGCCGCCATCGAAGAGCTCCAGAGCCAGGGCTACGACATTCCCGACTATCCCGAGGCGCCCGCCACCGACGCGGAAAAGGAAATCCGCGCCCGCTATGACTCGATCAAGGGCTCGGCCGTGAACCCGGTCCTGCGCGAGGGCAACTCGGACCGCCGGTCGGCCAAGGCAGTCAAGAACTACGCCCAGAAGAACCCGCATTCGATGGGCGAATGGGTCTCGACCTCGAAAACCAAGGTCAGCTCGATGCCGGGCAACGATTTCTACGCCAACGAGAAATCGGCCACAATCACCGCCGCCCAGGCCGGCAAGGCGCGGATCGAATTCGTCGCCCAGGATGGCAGCGTGACCGAGTTGAAGAAGAACTGGCAACTTGACGAGGGCACCGTCGCCGATGCCACCTTCCTGTCGGTCAAGGCGCTCAGCGCCTTCCTGGCCGATGCCATCGAGGACACGAAAAAAGACGGCACCATGTTCTCGCTGCACCTGAAGGCCACGATGATGAAGGTCTCGGACCCGATCATCTTCGGCTATGCCGTCAAGGCCTGGCTGGCGCCGGTGTTCGAGAAATACGGTGACCGCATGGCGGCGCTGGGGGTCAACCCCAACTCGGGCATGGGCGACCTGCTGGAGCGGGTGAAGGGCGATGCCGAGATCATGGCCGCCATCGAGGCGGTCAAGGCCGACCGCCCGCATATGTACATGGTCGACAGCGACAAGGGCGTCACCAACCTGCACGTTCCGTCGGACGTGATCATTGATGCCTCGATGCCTGCCGTGATCCGCGCGGGCGGCAAGGGTTGGGACGAGACCGGCGCCAAGGGCGACACCAACTGCGTCATCCCCGACCGTTGCTACGCACCTGTCTATGACGAGGCGATCAACTTCTTCAAGGCCAACGGCGCGCTGGACCCGACCACCGCCGGTGCCGTCGCGAACGTCGGCCTGATGGCCCAGAAGGCCGAGGAATACGGCTCACACCCGACCACCTTCGAGGCTCCGGCCGACGGCATTATCCGCATCGTGCTGGCCAACGGCGAAACCCTGCATTCGCATGAGGTCGAGGCCGGCGACATCTGGCGCGCCTGCACTGTCAAGAAGGCCCCGATCGAAAACTGGATCCAGCTGGCGATGGACCGTCAACGCCTGACCGGCTCCGAAGCCATTTTCTGGCTCGACGAAAATCGGGCTCATGACGCGCAGTTGATCGCCTATGTCAAACCGGTGCTCGAAGCGGCCGGCGTGGCCGACAAGTTCCTGATCATGGCCCCGCGCGAGGCGACTGCCCAATCGCTCAAGACCATCACCGCAGGCCAGGACAGCATCGCCATCAC
The DNA here is from genome assembly GCF_900101475.1 of Ruegeria marina. Classification (GTDB taxonomy): domain Bacteria; phylum Pseudomonadota; class Alphaproteobacteria; order Rhodobacterales; family Rhodobacteraceae; genus Ruegeria_B; species Ruegeria_B marina. Next base: position 14,249 of record NZ_FMZV01000019.1, read on the forward strand.
CGGCAACGTCCTGCGCGACTATCTGACCGACCTGTTCCCGATCCTGGAACTGGGAACCTCGGCCAAGATGCTGTCGATCGTCAAGCTGATGCAGGGCGGCGGCCTGTTCGAGACCGGGGCAGGGGGCTCGGCCCCCAAACATGTGCAGCAACTGGTCGAGGAAAACCACCTGCGCTGGGATTCTATGGGTGAATTCTGTGCGCTCAGCGAGTCGCTCAACTTTCTCGCCGACAGCCGTGGCAACGCCAGGGCTGGCGTTCTGGGCGCCGCCGCCGAGCTGGCGACCCAGGGTATCCTGGATTACAACCGCAGCCCCAGCCGCAAGGTCGGTCAGCCAGACAACCGCGACAGCCACTACTGGTTCGCGCGCTACTGGGCTGAAGCGCTGGCGGCGCAGACCGAGGACGCAGCCCTTGCCACCGAGTTCGCGCCCATCGCACAAGCGCTGGCCGCTGGTGAAGCGCAGATCCTGCAGGAACTGGCCGCCGCTCAGGGCAGGCCCGTTGACATCGGTGGCTACTATCATCCCAGCGTGGAAAAGAAGGCGGCGGTGATGCGTCCCAGTGTGACACTGAACGCAATCATCGGCTAAGCTGGACCAAGGTCGAAAACCAGGGGCGCGGGGCAAGATCCCGCGCCCTTTTCGTTTCAGCCGAGACGTGGAAAAAACGCCGTCCTCTTGGCTGCGCCATAAAAGAAATCGGTGTCTATTGATACATAGCCTCCATCGGAATTTATCCGTTTGCGGGGTCGTTCACTGTCATCCAGCCCGGACACCACGACCTGCGGTTGATAATCCATCGCACCGATCGTGGCGTGACATTCCCGCACCTCTTCGCTCTGCCGCACGCGCGCCTCGAAACGGCGCAGGTGCTGGCTATGCCGTTCTGGCCGGATGCGGACAAAGACGGTGATCTTCAGTCGATAACCGCCGGATCGACGGCATGGCCCGGATCGCGTCCTTTTGCTACCGGTTGCGCACCCGGATCAGGCAGAGTGCGGGTGCCGGACTCACCTTGTCCGCAAGGTGCTCATTTGGTCATGTGCCGGTCCTGTTCCAGGCGCAGATGACCTGAGGACTTCAAGGATTTGGCCGAGCCGATATGGCGTAAAAAGTTAATATGAGAACAAATCGTAGGGAAATAAGCCAATATGAAAGCACAAAATATAATAATTCACTAAAATTTTAGATCAGATTGGTGGTATCTGCAACTCATGTGCGGTTGGCATTGAATGCCCGAGCACAACACAAGTTCAGAAGAACCTGCCATGACCAGGCCAAGCGTTTTGCCGGCCCGTCCAGGCCCCTTCGAGTGTGGCGATGCGCCGTTCTGTGGACGTGGTTTCCTCCCGGTGACGAGGTGCGCATGGAGGAGACGCCGGCGCCCGGGGGGGGTATTTCAGTCTATCATAGGTTCATCGCTGATCGGGATGGGCCAGAACGGGCTTGCCCTCGCCTGCCACAAGGTGATTAACATGTTACAAGTATCGGCGTGGGCCAAGCGGCGGGAATTTCAGTAGATATCCGCCGCCACGATTTCACGCGAAATCGTGTTCCACAGAACCTCCCGTCGCCGGCGAAAGAGGAGAAGCGCCATGCCGCATTTCATCGTCGAATATTCAGGCAATCTCGAAGTCACGCTGGATATCGGCGCGCTCTGCGAGGTGATACGCGCCACTGCGGCGACGATCGATACCTTTCCAATGCCCGGCATCCGGGTGCGCGCCTTTCGCGCCGATCACTGGGCGATTGCGGATGGCGATGCGAAACACGGATTCATCGACATCTCGATCCGGCTTCGCGCGGGCCGCGCCCCAGAGGTGAAACAGGCCGCTGCCAATCAGATATTCGAGGCGGTCCGCGCCTTTGTCGCTCCGGTCATGGAGCGGCAATCGCTGGCCCTGTCGCTGGAGATGCGCGATATAGACCCCGATCTCTCGCCCAAGACAGGCTCGATCCGCGCTCACCTCTGAACCCTGACCAGATTGGACTCGCCCCCCCGCCCGATCCGCTGTAATCGGCGGGAATGGACAAGACGCAGACATTCGACATTTTCCTGATGGCCCCGCCGGGGCTGGAACAACCCCTGGCCGAAGAGGTGGTGGAACGCGGGTTTGCCGATCCGCGCGCGGTGCCGGGTGGCGTAGAAACCCGCGGCCCCTGGTCCGAGGTACTGCGCGCCAATCTTGTGCTTCGCGGTGCGGGCCGGGTGCTGGTGCGGATTGGCGGCTTTCCAGCGGTGCACCTGGCGCAGCTAGACAAGCGGGCGCGCAAGTTTGCCTGGGGCGACTTCCTGCGCCCCGATACGCCGGTGCGGGTCGAGGCCGTTTGTCGCAAGTCGAAAATCTATCATGCTGGCGCCGCCAAGGAGCGCATCGAACGCGCCATTGCCGAGACGCTGGGTGCACCGATCTCCGATACCGCCGACCTCCGGTTGATGCTGCGGATCGAACGCGATCTCTGCACCTTCTCCATCGACACTTCGGGCGAGGCGCTGCACAAGCGCGGCCACAAGGAGGCGGTCGGCAAGGCCCCCATGCGCGAGACCATGGCGGCGCTCTTCCTGCGGCAATGCGGCTTCGACGGGACCGGGCCGGTGCTCGACCCGATGTGCGGCTCGGGATCCTTCGTGATCGAGGCGGCGGAATGGGCGGCGGGGCTGGCGCCGGGCCGCTCGCGCAGCTTTGCCTTCGAACAGCTGGTCGGTTTCCACGCCGCCGAATGGCAGGCGATGCAGGCCGGGGCAGGGGGCCGCACCCCCGACAGCCGCTACTGCGGCTCCGATCGCAACGCCGGCGCCATCGAGGCCAGCCGCGCCAACGCGGCCCGCGCCGGCGTGGCGGAATTCTGCGACTTCCTGCAACGCCCGGTCAGCGACATCCGCCCGCCCGAGGGCAGGCCGGGCCTTGTCATCGTCAACCCGCCCTATGGTGCGCGCATCGGTGACCAGACCCGGCTCAGGGCGCTCTACGGCAGCCTTGGCAAGGTGCTGACAGAGCGTTTCGCCGGCTGGCGCGTCGGTCTGATCACCTCCGAGATGAGCCTGGCCCGCGCCACCCGGCTGCCGTTCAAGGCACCCGGTCCGGTCGTCGACCACGGTGGCATCAAGGTCCGGCTTTACCAGACCCCACCGTTGCGCTGATCCTTACTGCGCCGCCATCGGCACCCGCGCCATCTGGCATCGCTGCCACAATGTGCTCAGCGCCTGAACCAGATGTTCGACATCGGTATCGCTGTGCACCGGCGATGGGGTGATGCGCAGCCGTTCGGTGCCTTTCGGGACCGTGGGATAGTTGATCGGCTGGATATAGATGCCAAATTCTTCCAGCAGCGTGTCCGAGATGAACTTGCATTTCACCGGGTCGCCCACCATCACCGGGATGATATGGCTGGGGTTCGGCAGATGCGGAATGCCCGCCGAATCCAGCAGCGCCCGCACCTGCGCCACCCGCGCCTGCTGCGCCGCGCGCTCGGCCTGCGAGGTCTTCAGATGCCGGATCGAGGCGGCGGCCCCCGCCGCCACAGCCGGTGGCAACGCGGTGGTAAAGATGAACCCGCTGGCAAAGCTGCGCACGAAATCGCACAGTGCCGCCGAGGCGGCGATATAGCCGCCGACCACGCCGAATGCCTTGCCCAGCGTCCCCTCGATCACCGTCAGCCGGTGCATCAGCCCCTCGCGCTCGGCGATGCCGCCGCCGCGCGGACCATAAAGCCCCACCGCATGAACCTCGTCGAGATAGGTCATCGCGCCGTATCTGTCGGCCAGGTCGCAGATCTCGCGGATCGGGGCGATGTCGCCATCCATAGAATAGACCGATTCAAAGGCGATCATCTTCGGCGCCTGCGGGTCGGCTGCGGCCAGCTTGGTCTCCAGGTCGGCAAGGTCGTTGTGCTTCCAGATAACTCGTTCGGCACGCGAATGGCGAATGCCCTCGATCATCGAGGCATGGTTCAGCGCGTCTGAAAACACGATCATGCCGGGGACCCTGGCGGCAAGGGTGCCGAGGGCGGCCCAGTTCGACACATATCCGGAGGTGAACACCAGCGCCGCTTCCTTGCCATGCAGATCGGCAAGCTCTTCCTCCAGCAGCACATGGTCATGCGTGGTGCCGGATATGTTCCGGGTGCCCCCGGCCCCGGCACCGCAGCGGTCCAGCGCGTCATGCATCGCGCCTAAAACCGCCGGGTGTTGACCCATTCCAAGGTAATCGTTCGAACACCAGATCCGCACCTCGCGCCGGGTCTGCCCTTCGGTTTGGCGCGCCGCGGGGAAACTGCCCCGCCGTCGCTCCAGGTCGATGAAAACGCGATAGTTTCCCTCTTCCTTCAACTGCGCAAGACTGTCGCGAAAGAATTGCTCGTACTCCATGCTGTACGCTCCCGGATCTCGTGGCTCTGTCGTGAGGATATGAAACAGCGGCGTCCCGCGACATGACTATGGTCAAGCGCACCACGGGTTGACGGCCCGAACCGGAAAAGGCAGATGCACCGGCGCGGCATTTGCCATAGGCTGGTCGCAACGAAGGAAATGCGGGGACAGGAGAGGCGGGCGTGACTCATGAACGGCAAAAGGCGATAGCCAGGAATTCGCTGCTGATCAGGTCCCTACCTGAACAGCACGTGGACGCGCTGTTGTCTCAGGCGATCTGGCGCGGCTACGGGCGCGGCGAGACCCTGTTCCTGCAAGAGGAAAAGGCGCAGGCGATCCATGTCGTGATCGACGGTTGGGTCAAGCTGTTCCGCATGACGCCCACCGGTGCCGAAGCGGTGGTGAGCGTGTTCACCCGCGGCGAAAGCTTTGGCGAGGCGGTTGCGCTCAAGAATATGCCCTATCCGGTGTCGGCCGAGGCGGTTACGGCCTGCGAAGTGATGCATATTCCCAGTTCGGTATTCCTCTCCCTGATGCGCCGCGATCCCGAGATCGGCATCTCGATCCTTGCCTCGACCTTCGGCCACCTGCATTCGCTGGTGGCCCAGCTCGAACAGCTCAAGGCGCAGACCGGGGCGCAGCGTGTCGCCGAATTCCTGCTCAATCTCTGCGACGGCGGCGATGGCACCTGCGAGGTCAGGCTGCCCTATGACAAGATGCTGATCGCCGGCCGCTTGGGGATGAAGCCCGAAAGCCTCAGCCGCGCCTTCGCCCGGCTCAAGGACGCGGGCGTTACGGTAAGACGCAACCATGCCGAGATCGCGGATATCGCGCAATTGCGCGACTATGCCGAAAGCGATCCGGCCGAAAGCTGGAGCAAAGGATGACGGAACGCCTGCAAAATGTTCTCGCGGCCATCGACGCCGCCAACAGCGCCGATCCGCGCCAGGACGAGGGCCGCCCCGAGGCGCTGCTCTATGGCGAGCGGATGAGCGCCGAACTGGACCGGCTGTTTCCCGACGCCTCCGAACCGCTGCGCATCGCCGCGCGCGGCCAGCACGTCGAGCGCTGGAAACTGGCGCGCGATACCTATCCCGAGGGCCGCGCCGGATACCTCGCCTGGCGCCGGGCGCAGGCGGTGCACCATGCCGAGCGCATCTCGGCGCTGATGCAGGATGCAGGCTACGGCGCCGAGGATATCGAGGCCACGGGCCGGATGCTGCGCAAGGAAGGCATCAAGCGCGACCCGCAGGTGCAGGCGCTCGAGGATGTGATCTGCTTTGTCTTCCTGCGGTGGTACTTTGCCCCCTTCGCCGTCAAACACAGCCCCGACAAGGTGCTCGATATCGTGGTCAAGACCGCCCGCAAGATGTCGGCTGGGGCCCGTAATCGTGTGTTGGACGAATTCGATCTGCCCGAAGACCTGGCCGCCGCGTTCCGGATCTAGAAATGACAAGGTCCAGCCCGATGGACTGGACCTTGTCATGGCCGGGGCCCTTTCGGGGCCCCGATCCGGTTTTGTATCAGAAGATGAAATCGAACGAGTCGATGTCGGCCAGCTGGATCCCGACCAGCGTCAGGGTGTTGCCGTTCAGATCGTCTATGATCAGGTTCCCGCCGGATTCGGTGGTATGCCCGCCCAGCGGATCGACCAGATCGGTAAAGTTGACGATCGTGGTGGCAAAGCTCAGGTCGATACGGTCTTCGGTGCCAGAGAAGAAGTTCAGCGTGTCGTTTCCTGCCGACATGATGATGACATCCGCGCCGGGTCCGGCGAACATTTCATCGTCACCCTCGCCGCCATCGATGACATCGTTGCCAGCCGCGCCATAGATGGTGTCGTTTCCTTCGTTGCCGAACAACGTATCGTTTCCAAGACCGCCGAACACTTGGTCGTTGCCAGCGCCGCCCGATGCAAGGTCGTCGTCAGCGCCTGCGCCGATACTGTCGTCGCCTTCGCCACCGTCCAGCGTGTCGTTGCCTGCGGCGCCCCACATCTCGTCGTTGTCGCCCTCGCCCAGAAGGCTGTCGTTGCCGGTGAAGCCGCCCAACGTGTCCTGCCCGTTGCCGCCAAGGAGCGTGTCGTTCCCATGCGAGCCCCAGACCTCGTCGTTTCCGTCACCACCGTTGGCAGAGTCGTTTCCGTCCGCACCTCCGAGTGTGTCGTTGCCCAGGCCGCCGTCCAGCGTATCGTCGCCGGCTGCGCCCCAAAGCTGGTCGTTTCCGCCTCCGCCAGTCAGGCTGTCGTTACCGGTGAAGCCGCCCAGTGTATCACTGCCAAAGCCACCTTCGGCAGTGTCGTTGCCAGGGCCGCCATAGCCTTGGTCGTTGCCGCCGCCGCCGTTGAGGGTGTCGTCGCCAGCGCCGCCACCCATCAGGTCGTCGCCTTCGCCGCCGCTCAACGTGTCGTTGCCGCCGCCACCGTATTGGGTGTCGTTGCCATCACCGCCTTCGAGGTTGCCCACTTCACCCTGCGGCACGGTCTGTGTATCGCCCCCGCTGGTTCCAGGTGTCGCCGGAGTTTCGATGACCGGAACAGTCTGTACACTGGCCAGCGCTTCGGGAGTGCCGCCGCCATCGACATAGTTGACGAGAACCGAAATGCGCGCGCCGATATCCGCCGCAAGAAGCGTATAGGTCATCGCGTTTGCGCCCGGGATCGCCACGCCGTCACGCAGCCAGGTGTACACAAAATTGCCCAGCCCGTTGGCATCCTGGATGCTGCCGGTCAGCGCGGTCAGAACCTGACCGGTTTGCGGTGTTCCGCTGATCACCGGTGCGCCGGTTGGCGCCTGGTTGATCCCCTGCCCGACAAGCGTCAGGGTCGAACCATCGCTCAGGGTGATGACCCGGTTGCCGTTCACGTTGGCTTCGGTGATTGCGGCGATCTCGGTCTGGCCCAGCCTGCTGTAATCCAGTTGGTCCTCTCCTGCGATATAGTCGAAGACGGTATCGTGCCCCATGCCAAGTTCCAGAAGGAAGCGATCCCCTCCGGCTTCGCCGTTCAGAGAGTCGTTGCCCGCCCCGCCGAACATCTGGTCACCACCGGCACCACCCAAAAGGGTGTCGTCACCGGCGCCGCCGTCCAGAGTATCGTTGCCGGCAAGGCCGCTCAGGCGGTCATTCCCGGCAAAGCCCAGCAACTCGTTTGCTACCCAGTTCCCGGCGATCGTGTCGTTGCCGGAACCTCCCCATGCGTTCTCCACAAGGTTGATGACCTGTCCGCCTACTGTCACGGCGGCAGCGATGCCGATGTTGTTGGCGATTGAACCGATGGTCGAATAGCTTCCGGGTGCCAGGTTGATATTGCTGTTCGTCGAAAGGTCAGAGCCGTCGATAGTATCGTTTCCGCCGGCATCCCAGATTGTCAGGATCACCGGACGGTCACGGTTGTCTTCGCCGGTAACCATCATGTTGTTGGTGCCGTATTGATAGGCGGCCTCGTGATGGCTCGATTCCGTTGGCAGTACACCGTCGCCGAAGTAGGCGGTATCGCCTGTCCGAGTCGTGGTGTTGGCACCATACAGTTCCTGCAGCGCCTGGATATCCCAGACCATCGGCGTCAGGCTGAATGCCTGGTCGAGCAGTGCCTCACCCGCGACGCTTGGGTGCGGCACATAGGACATCACCGTGAACTGGTTGTTGGTGGCCGGATCGTTCGGCGCCTCGTTGGGATGGCGCAGGCCCAGTGCATGACCCAGTTCGTGCAGATAGGTGTTCCAGCTGGTATGGCCATAGATCGGGCCGACGCCCGGTACGAACTGGTTGGGGTTGTTGGAGTTGATCCACATATCCCCGTGTGGCGACGGGGTTTCACCCAGATCGTCCGGTTCAGGGAAATCCGAGACGAAGCCGTAAAGCCCGGTGTCGGGGAAGTTGGTGGCGCCAAACGCGATGTCGCCAGCAACTGCGCCGTTGCGGACTTCAAACACCCACATGCCGGTGACCCCGGTATTGCCCACGGTGTTCTCAAGGTTCAGGATGGCGCTTTCGCTGCCGGATTGTGGCAGTTCGAAGAAGTCCTGTCCGTTGCCTGCTGAAAAACCGGCTCTTGCGGGAGTTCCGCCAAGCCCTTGATCGTTGCTTCCCGACGCCTGACCCGAGGTCCAGTTGATGTCTTCGTAACGGAAAACGATGTCGAAGTCGCCATTGCCGCGGTCGAATAGCTGGAGTTGGAAGGAATTGAGCGCGTTGTCGTTCTCGTTGTAAAAGGCGACATTTTCCCAGGTGATGGTGACCACATCGGCATTCGGGTCGACGTTCACGAGAATTGGGTTTCCGGGCGTATCCACACTGTCGCCGGTGTCGACATCCGCCCAGAACGGCGCGATCAGGGCCCGTGTGCCGGCCGAAATGCCCGAAGGCGTATACTGGCTGAGGTTGCCGTTGAACGTGATGTTTCCGTTGGTGTTTACCCAGATCTGGCTGGCATCGTAATGCTGCCCGAAGAAGTTCAGGCCGTCTTCGAACACCGCCGAAAAGTCCTGAAGCGATGAGCCGTCATCGTTTCGCGGCAGCGGGTTGCCTCCGACCGGTTGCAATGTTCCATTTCCGGTAATCGGGGTACCGTGCAGCGGGTTTGGGTTGGCTGGATCGTCGGGGTCGATCGTACCCGGTTGCAGGTTGACGTTGGCGACCTCGTTCCACGCCTGGATCGCCAGAGACGTCATGGCGCGCTGCTCCACCGTCATCGAGAAGTTCTGGCCGGTGAACGGAATCAGGTCCCCTTGGCCGACATCCCAGCTGTCCGCGTCGCCATCGGCATTCGTATCCACTGTCGGATAGTAGTTGGGCATTTCCGTTCCGATGAACGAATAGGTAATGATGCCTTCTCCGTCATGCCAGCCGTCGGTGTTGCTGACGAGAAGGGACGTATAGTTCTGTACCATCTTGGGTCCCCTAATTAGTTTTTTGGTTGCAACTGAGTCTGATGGATCCACGCGTTACCGGCGCAGCACTGGTAATATCTCACGTTCGTGAACTGCCTGAGGATGGACTGTGCTTCGGACGCCGACATCGTCTTCCCCTCTGTGCAGAGCTGGAAAGCGGAAGTGGCGGTCTCGATGGCCTCGACCTGATTGCCGCAATCGACCTTGGCCATGCAGGTCGGTTCGGCTGCCTCACGCAGAATTTCACATCCGGATGGAAAAAGGCTGGCCGCTCGGCTCCCATGTGGCACCAACGCAGAAAGCACAGCAATCAGCGACAGCACCGGCGGCAAGTTCAGCATACGGCCCCCCAACATGCAGCAAACGCGTCGAACACACGCTTCCGCGATCTTGCCAAGTACATTGGCGCAATGGAAGGGTTGTAACACGAAACCGTCCAAAGGTTAAATATTCTATTTAACATATGTGTTTAGCGGGCACGAAACAGAAAAAGGTCACCACACCTTGGCTTGAGTAGTCCGATTGTGCAATGGAGGAATACGTCCAGTGACAGCCCGTTGTTGCCGTGCCGTCGTGGCAGAAACTGTGGGACCGGACAGTGTTGTTTCAGTCCCTGAAGGCCGTGGAGTGGTCGGGAAAGACCGTGCGCAGATATGCCATTGTCAACCGCAGCGCATCGGTGACCGAAAAGGTTTCCGGGCTCAGATACAGTCTTTGCCAGAACCCGTCCGTCAGGGAATCGATGCTGAAAGCAATGTCCTGGGCTGTTCCCTCCGGGGCATCCGAAAGCAGTTCATCACACAGTTCGCACAACACGGCGCCGCGCTGAAGATCGAAGTCCCGTGCGCTTTCCGCATATCGGGGCCGGAAACTCGCCTCGCCCCAAAACGAGAACCAGACCGCCAGCGCCTCGCGGTTGCAGACCAGGGGTGAAAAGTCAGCCCTGATCAGAGCCGCCAGTTTTTCGGGTGCATCAGTCCCGGCCTCGGACACCGCCTTACGCCATGTATCGGCGTAGATTGAATACTGGTGCTCCAATGCCGCCGCCAAAAGCATGTCTTTGCTTTTGAAATAGAATACAGCGACGCCTTGCGACAGCCCCGCGGCATTGGCGACCGTAGCAAGCGTCGTGCGGGACAATCCATTCTCCACGACCGAGCGCAAGGTTGCTTCGATCAGCTGTTTACGGCGCCGGTCGGCGTTGTCCTTGCGTTCCTTGCGTTGCCGGGGCGGGGGGGCGTTCTGAATCATCAATACGGCTCCGACTTTTCAGCTGTCGTCTCTCTATCGTGTTTGCGGCTACGATTAAAGCAGGATACAAATTTATTTGAGCGCTCAAAAAACTTTACCGATCCCGGGAACTAGGGTATTCATTTGGCAGGCTTGGAGCAAACGATGGGGCGGAGACCTTTTCGCCGCCTGCACCGCAGGCGCAGTGCAACCATTGTGCAGGGCTGAAAATGGCGCCTGCGGCCCAGGAAACATGAACTCGGCGCTGGTGCCGGGTTCGGATCAAGATCGAAATGAAGAGAACATCATGTCTGGAGCTCATTTGAAATCCGTCAGAAACAGCCCCACGGTGGACGAGTTGCACGAGTGGGATCGCCTGCACAACCTCAAGCCGTGGTCGATGATGAACACATGGCGCGAGGAAGACGGGCAGATCATCGACCGGGGCGATGGCATCTACATGTGGGACAGCCATGGCCGCCGGATGATAGACGGGCCGGGCGGCATGTGGTGCGTGCAGATCGGTCATGGCCGCCGGGAAATGGCGGATGCCATTTCGGATCAGGTCATGCGGCTTGCCTATTCCTCGCCGTTTTCGACGGGGACCGAACCGGCCGCGATCCTTGCGCGCAGGCTGGCCGAGTTCGCTCCGGGCGATCTGAACACGGTGTTCTTCACCACCGGCGGGTCGACCGCCGTCGACACGGCGCTGCGCGCAATGCATTTCCTGAACAACCGGCGCGGAATGCCGGACAAGAAGATCGTGATATCACGCGAACGCGCCTATCACGGGTCGACTTATCTGTCGGCGACCGTTTCCGGCAAGGAGCGCAACCGCACCCGGTTCGACAAGGAAAACCGGCTGGTGCATTTCCTGCCCGACGTAGACCCCTATCGCCGCCCCGAAGGCATGAGCATCGAGGCGTTCTGCGATCAGAAGGTCGATGATCTGGAGCAGGCGATCCTGGAACTTGGCCCCGAAAACGTGGGTGCCTTCATCGCCGAACCGATCCTGTGTTCGGGCGGGGTGATCGTGCCTCCGCCAGGGTATCACAAGCGCACTTTGGAAATTTGCAGAAAACACGACGTTCTTTACATTTCCGACGAGGTGGTCACGGGTTTCGGCAGGCTGGGACACTGGTTTGCCTCCGAACCTGTCTTCGACATCGTGCCCGACATGATTACCTGCGCAAAGGGGCTGACTTCGGGCTACCTGCCGCTCGGAGCCTGCATCATTTCGGACAGGGTCATGGAACAGATGACAGGCCCGGAGGAAGTTCTCTTCTCGAACGGGTACACCTATTCCGCGCACCCGGTCAGTTGCGCGGCCGCGTTGAAGAACATCGAGATCATGGAGCGGGAAAACGTCCTTGGTCATGTGCGCGAGGTCGCACCCTATTTTCAGGAACGCTTGCGCAGCTTCGAAAAGTTCCCGATCGTCGGAGACCTTCGCGGCATGGGCCTGCTGGGCTGTATCGAGGGCAAGGTGACCGAAGGGCGCTCGTCACTGGCGCTGGACAGTGATTTCGGCACGCGCCTGGACACGATCTGCGAGGAAAACGGGTTGCTGCTGCGCCCGCTGATCAACATGGCCGTGTTCTCGCCGCCGCTGATCATCTCGAAGGCGCAGATCGACGCCATGTTCGATATTATCGAGGACGCACTGGAGCAGGTTTCAAGCGAAATGGAGGTCGATGGCTGACAAGTTTGTACCCTGGTTTCCTTTGCGATGTGCAAAATGCTTGTGCGCTCGGCGCACGGGTTCGTTCGACCGGGATCGCCCGAGCGAGGAAAAACAGAAGGTAACAAGAGAACCAAAACAGGGAGACAATTTATGAAACACTTCAGAATGGCGTTGCTGATGTCCGCCAGTCTTGTGGCGGGCGCCGCTTTTGCCGAAGACACGGAACTGGTCGTGTTCGACTGGGCCGGGTACGAAGACCCGGAGTTCTTCGTGGACTTCACCGAGAAGTACGGCGATGGCCCGACCTTCGCCTTTTTCTCCGACGAGGAAGAGGCCTTCCAGAAACTGCGCGCGGGTTTCAAGGCGGACGCGGTCCATCCCTGTTCGCAATCGGTGCCGAAATGGATCGAGGCCGGACTCCTCGCTCCGCTCGACACGTCGAAGATTACCGAATGGGACAATCTCGAACCGGGGTTCCGTGACATCGAGGCTTATTGGAAGGACGGTAAACCCTATTTCGTACCAGTCGACTGGGGTAACACGGCGCTCACCTACAACACCGAGTTGTTGAAGCCCGAGGACGTTCAGTCGCTCAAGGCCTTTGCGGACCCAAAACATGCCGGACGCGTTTCCATTCCCGACAATGTGGATGACGCCTATGCTCTCGGGTTTCTGGCGACGGGTGTCCGCGACTGGACCAACGTGACCGACGATCAGGTTCAGGCGGCCTCCGATTTCCTCCGTCAGGTTCACCAGAACATGCGCGCCTATTGGACCGACGGCGCCTCTCTGGCCCAGATGATGCAGAGCGGTGAGGTTTATCTGGCCTGGGCGTGGAACGAAACCTTCTCGACCATGAGCGCCGAGGGCCATCCCATAGCAATGAAGCGCGACACGGACGAAGGATCGTCGAGTTGGGTGTGCGGATATTCGAAACTGGTCGACGCGCCGGGCAGCGAAGACAAGTTCTACGATTTCGTGAACGCGTGGCTGGCACCGCGCACCGCCGACTACATCGTTTCAGCCTGGGGCTATGGCCATTCCAACGCGGCGGCCATGAGCCAGATGAGCGCCGAAGATCTGGCGGCCGTAGGTCTCGATACCTCTGAAAACCTGCGTGCGGGAACCTTGTGGCAGGCACCGACAAGTTCGCAACTGCGCGAGAAACTGATCGCCGATTTCGAGAAGATCAAGGCCGGGTTCTGACCCCCTCCAAGGCAGGATGAAGCCGCCCGGAGGTGTTCCGGGCGGCTTGTTTCATGCGATCGTGCGCAGGTAGGATTCGACGAACCACCGGGTATGGCTTTCCATTGGTGAAAAGGGTCCGGGTTCGTAGAACCGCGAGTTCACCCCTTCCTGGTTCTTTTCGATGATCAGCTTGTCGCTTTCGGTGGTCACGTCCCAAAGCCAGGTCAATCTGTCCTTGTCATAGTCGCGGCCCTCGACCGCATCCTCGTGCACCAGCCAGATGATCTCCTGGATCGAATTGTCCTTGTCCACGGGAATGAAGCGATAAATGACGGCGTGATCGGAATAGACAAGCATCGGGTTCAGGATGCCCACATAGATGTCCGACGCGGCACTGTCCCAACCGCTGAGGTCGCCCAGAAGAGGGGCAAGTGGCTTGCCGTCTTCGCTGCCGGTCTCGTAGCCATCGAACAGGGCATAGCGTCGATAGTAGATGTCTATCGCCCCCTTCGGTTTGTTCGGGCCGGTGGCATCTAGCCGGTCCGCCGGCGCCCCTGTGCCCGCAGCCCTGGCGCCAACCTTGGCGTTCAGCGGTTCATAAAGCCGCTCGGGCAGATGGATCACATGGCTGCGCGAAAACTCGGGATGGGCGGCGGTGCAATGGTAGCACTCGTTGTAATTCTCGACGAGCAGCTTCCAGTTTGCCGCCACCGGATAGGAAGTTCGCGCCGCTATCCTGGTTCGGACCAGACCGAAGGGCGCAACCATCGGTTCCAGCATTGTACGGGCGGTCGAGAAATCCTCGGGCCTATCCGAGAAGCACACGTAGATCAGCCCGTGGAACACTTCGATGGCGAACCGTTTCAGGCCCAGACTGTTCTTGTCCGTGTCGGCACCCATCAGGCGGGCTGAAAACAGGCTGCCGTCCAGATTGTAGACCCAGGCGTGGTAAGGGCACGAAAATCGGCTGACATTGCCGCGCGGTTCCAGGCAAACGCGCGATCCGCGATGGCGGCAGACGTTTGCAAGCGCGTGAAAAGCACCTTCGCGATTGCGTACAACGATCACGCTTTCGCCCAGAAGTTCGAACAAAAGATAGTCGCCGGGTTCGGGCAATTCGCTGACATGACCAACAAGGTGCCATTCCTTCAGGAACACGCGGTCGACATCGCGCTGAAATACGGCCTCGGACGTATAGAACGGCTGGGCCAGCGCATATCCTCGTTTGTACCCCGCGATCAGTTCGGAGATTTCGTCCTGCCACGGAGTAGGATGCAGTGTAGGTTTTCCAGTCATGCGGAACCTCCTTTTTAGCCGGACGTCGGAAAGGGATCTTCGCCTCAGCGAAACAAGATTATCGAATCCGTTGCGAAACCGACGCGCGCGATCTCGCCCGGGCGCAGTACGGCGCGCCCGGCCGTGTTGCGCATGGAGATGGTGACTGGCTCCTCGAGGCCGATCAACCTGACCGCATAGTAGGTCATGTCGCCGTAATAGGAGGTTTCGACCACTTCTCCTTCGATGATGCGCTCGGCTGTGGTGGCGCTGTCGATCAGAATGGTCATCATTTCGGGTCGCACGCCGACACGGTGGATATCCTCGGGCTTCATTCCTTCCGGCAGGCCAGCACGCGGAATGTCGATCCTTCCCAATGCCTGAACGTCGAGTGACACTTGGTTTTCATCCGACCCGGAAACCTGGGCACCAAGAAAGTTCATCACCCCGATAAAGGAGGCAACCCGCTGGTTGACGGGACGCCGGTAGAGGTCTTCGGGTGTGGCGAGCTGTTCGATCTGCCCATCGAACATCACTGCGATGCGGTCGGACATGATCAACGCTTCCTCCTGGTCGTGGGTCACGAGAATGAAGGTGATCCCGACAGAACGCTGCAATTGGCGCAGTTCCAGCTGCATCTGGTCGCGCAGTTTCTTGTCGAGCGCTGACAACGGCTCGTCCAGCAGAACAACCTTGGGCTTCATGATCAGGGCACGGGCCAGCGCGACGCGCTGACGCTGACCGCCCGACAAGGTGTGCGCCGCGCGCGGGCCGTAACCGCCAAGATCGACCATCTCCAGCGCCTGTTCCACCTCTCGCCTGTATTCGGCCTTTGGCAGGCGGCGTTTCTTCAGCCCGTAGCCCACGTTGTCGGCGACGCTGAGATGCGGGAAGATCGCGTAACTCTGGAAGACCATGTTGGTTGGCCGATGATTGGCGGCGATCCCGGCCATGGGTTTGCCATCGATCGCGATGGTTCCGGTCGTAGGTTCGTCAAACCCCGCGATCATGCGCAAAAGGGTCGTCTTGCCGCAGCCCGAAGGGCCCAGCAGCGAAAAGAACTCACCTTCCCGGATATTCGCGGTGATCCCCTTGAGCGCTTGTACCGCACCAAAGCTCTTGGTGACGGCATTCAGCGCGATGATCGTTCGGGCCTGAGGGTTTTCGGTGTCGCGCATGTTCAGACAAGCCCTTCGGTTGTGGAGGCATCGAGACCGCGGCGCGTGGCTGAACGGCGGCGGAAGATTTCGGCCAGGATCAGCAAGGCAACGGTCAGGCCCAGAAGTATGGTTCCGAGAGCCATGATGCTGGGCAGTTTCGCCGGAAAGCGCATCTGGCTCCAGATGTAGACAGGCAGGGTGACATCGGTTCCGGTCAGGAAAAAGGCGATGATGAACTCGTCCAGCGAGATCGTGAAGGTAATCAGAAGACTCGAGATCACCCCTGGTAGCACCAGCGGAAAAGTCACGCGGCGAAAGGTGCCCCAGCGTGTTTCACCAAGATCAAAGGAGGCTTCCTCCATGCTGGGATCCAGGCCCCTGAAGGCGGAACCGAGAACCGCTATGGAGAAGGGCGTGCAGATCAGCACATGCCCCAGGACGACGGTCCAGAGAGACAGGCTCAGACCCAGCTGTATCAGCACGATCAGCAGGGCCACCGCGATGATGATCTCGGGCAGCACCAAGGGTAGCATGATCAGACCCATGATGCCGCGCTCCAGGGGGAAAGAATAGCGTGCCACTGCGCGGGCCGCAAAAAGCCCAAGGACGGTGCTGATCGTTGCGGCGGACACTGCGACCAGCAAACTGTTCCTGACCGCGCTGTGCAGCGCGTCGGTCGTCCAGAGAACCCCGAACCATTCGGTCGTGAAGCCGCTCAGCGGAAAGGCGATGATGGTTGAACTGTTGAAGGCAAAGATCGGCAGAAGCACGACCGGGGCATAAAGAAACACCATGTAGACGACGGCGTAGGTGTTCAGCCAGTTCAATTTGTTCCGACGGTTCGACATGGTCAGTCCGCGCCTCCGCGCCCGATCTTGCGTGTCGCAAAGAAGATCATCAGGCTGAGGCCGCCGACGATGAACATCGAAGATACCGCGAGCGCCGCGCCCAGCGGTGCGTTGTTGGCCTTGCCGAACTGAACCTGGATCATGTTCGAGATCATCAGCCCTTCGGTTCCGCCGACCAGACGCGGGGTGATGTAATCGCCGACGGTCGGGATAAGGACGATGATCGTGGCCGCGACAACACCGGGCATCGCCAGCGGCAATGTCACCCGAAAGAAACTGCGCACAGGCCCGTCGCCCAGGTCCTTGGCCGCTTCGAGCAGCGATCGGTCGATCCGTTCGAGCGCCACGAAGATCGGCAGGATCGCAAATGGCGCCCAGGCATGGGCCAACGTTATGACCACCGCATTGGCGTTATAGAGGATGAAAGACAGCGGCTCGTCGATCAGGCCGAGGCCCAGCAGCGCCGAGTTCAGAACGCCGTTGTACCCTAGGATCACCTTCCACAGGAAAACCCGCAGCAGATAGCTGGTCCAGAACGGAACCGTGATCAGGAAAAGCCAGAGCGCCTTGTGGTTTCGGACGTGGAAAGAGACATAATACGCGATGGGAAAGGCCAGGACGACGGTAGCAACCGTAACGACCACCGATATTCTGAGCGACCGCAGCATCAGTTCTCGATACAGCGGATCGGTCCAGGCCTCGCGGTAGTTGGCAAGCGTGAAGGTCGTATCGAGATCCAGGTAGTTCTGGGTCCAGAAGCTGAACGTCACGACCATCGCCAGCGGCGCAGCCAGAAGCAGCACTGCATATGTAAACGGCGGGCCGATCAGTATCAGGCCTTGCCTTTGGTCTCGGTCGATCAGTTGTGCAACTCCCAGTTTGTCGGTCCGGCATTTTTCGGTGCGCGGTTCCGACAGGTTATCCTGTTTACTCAGGTCGGCAATTCCCCGGATTTTCCGGCTTCCTTTCGCAATGCGTCGTTGCGTTGTTTCAATGTTCCGGGTTCCGGTTCGTCTTCCTTCAGGATGGGAAAGACCTGTCGCAACTGGTCGTGGTAGCTCATGACCCCGATTTCCAGGTCGGACAGAATTACGCCGTCATAGACGGATGAAAACGCTGCCTCCCAGGTCCATTTGGTCAGCATCTCGTCCTCGCGAGAGGTGATGCGGTCGATACGACTGGACAGGTAGCGCGCCGCACGCATTCTGCGGCCTTCGTCGGGATGGCGGTACACGGCACCCCGCTGGATGGTGCGGCCGACCTCGACCGGGATTTCCTGGTAGAAATAGATCGAGTCAGGATAAAGACCGAAAACGAAATTCGGGAACACGCCGATGTAAAGCCATGCCCGCTTGTGATCGGTGTCGAGATCAGCAACATCGGGCAGGATCTTTTTGTAGTTCCGGACGCTCCAAAGACGCCCGTCGCCCGCCCGGAACTTCGAAAAGGAACGTGATGTCCCGTCGCGGAATGGTTCGTCGAAGTAATTCCGTCCGAACAGATCGTCCAACCCCGGATGCGCCATCGGAACGTGATAGCCCTCATTGTCCACGTCGCGAATGCATTTCCAATTCACCTCGACCTCGGTCGACCAGACGCCGTTGCTGTCGGGCACCATCCGGTCCATTCCGTATTGCGCCAGTTCCTTGTCCCAGCGCCTCAGAAGATGGGAGACCGAAGGCTGAGGGCCGGGTTGAAAGCGGACAAATACAAACCCGTTCCAGATTTCCGATTCCAGCGGTTTCAGACCCCATTCCACCGGATCGAGATCGGGCAGGCTGTCGGGCTGGGCGGGGCTTCTGAGAGTGCCGTCCAGATTGTAGACCCAGCCGTGAAACGGACACACGATGGAATTCCGGCAATTTCCCTGTTCGGCACCCAAAACCCGGCTGCCGCGGTGGCGGCACAGGTTGTGGAACGCGCGAACGGCTCCTTCGGAATCGCGAACAATCAGGGCGCGGTCGCCGACGATGTCGCAGGTGAAGAAGTCGCCGGGTCCTGGAATGTCATTGACATGGCAGATGACCTGCCAATGCCGGCGAAACAGGTCTTCTTTCTCTTGCTCAAGCAGGTCCTGACTGAAGTAGCCCCATGCCGGCAGACCGCTGCGGTCACGGTCGTTTTCCACGCTTTTCGCTTGGCTTCCGGTGCGCCTGGTGGTCATGTCCTTGTCCAATATTTTTTTGAGCGGTTAAATAAATTTTAGTCCAGACTCCATTTTCAGGCAAGCCAAAAGCTGGCATCAAGAAATGGAAAGCGGCTAGCATTGCCTTAAAACCAGCGAAGGACGGCGAGATGGCGCAAACAGCGGCAGATGCGGAAAACCCGGACTATGATGCGCACGCGATTGAATTTCTCGAACTTTTATGGGGCAAGGGCCATCTGTCTCCGGGCGGTACGGATGAGGTGGACCGGATCGTTTCCGGTATCGACTTCACCGGGTTGCGGGTGCTCGACATCGGATGCGGTTCTGGCGGCAACGTCCTGCATCTTGCGCGGACCAGGCCACTTGCGTCGATCGTCGGCTTCGATGTCGAAGCTCCGGTGGTCGCAGTCGCGTCTCGCCGCGCCGAAAAAGATGGGCTGGCCGAGCGGGTGAGTTTCGTCAGGGCCGATCCCGGCCCTTTACCCTTTGCCGAAGAAGCCTTCGACCTGGTCTTTTCCAAGGATTCGTTGTTGCACGTCCCGGACAAGGACGCTCTGGCTGCGGAATTGTTCCGCATCCTGGCTCCTGGCGGTCAGGTTGCTGTTGGCGATTGGATGATCGGGCACGATGGTCCGATGTCAGCGGACATGGCGGCCTATGTCGCCGCCGAGGATCTGGGATTCGCAATGGGATCGCCCGAGCGTTATCGCTCTGCGATGGAAAAGGCCGGTTTCCGGGAGGTGAAAGTCGTATCGCGGAACCGCTGGTACCTGGAGCGGGCGCAAAACGAGTTGGCTGACCTGAAAGACCGCAGATATCAAGAGTTCTGCGCCGCATGCGGCAAAGATTACATAGACTACCAGATAAACACCTGGACTCTGATGGTCCGCGTTCTGGAAACCGGTGAACATTGTCCTTCGCATCTGTTCGCGAGAAAACCGTGATGAGTTTTCCCGGTAGCGCAGGTTGGTTCGATCCTGATGCGCTCGCTGCCCTCAACAGGATTTTGGCGCGGCCCGACTGTCTTGGGGCGAACTGAATGGAGACCTACGCCATAGTCGAAGACGCCGTATGTGCAGCTTTCCGCCACGCGATGTCGCCACCGGAATACGACCTGTGTCTGCGATTTGTGCCGGTCACTGGCGGGCTTCGATGATCCTGCTGGCCACGCCCAGTATGTCTGCTTCTCGCCCGCGCAGGGTTTCGGCCAGCGCTTCGGCGACGGAAGATACGCTTTCATCCCGTGGTCGGCGCATGTCGAACAGGGGCGTCCGGCTGAGAATGGCTATGACTTCGCTTTTTCCGTAGTCACCTTCCGTGACCTGGATGGCAAGACGTGAATCGTCCTGTTGCAACTCGGCTATCGACCACAGGACCCGGACATCCCGCAATCCGTTTTCCACGGTGCCAAGTTCGCCCAGCTCATGCTCTGTCCGCACGACGTTTGGCAGGATGTGGAACACCTTGCCAGTATTGTCCACGACCATCACCCAGAGTGATCCCGCTGTGGATGCCGGGACGCGGACATCGACGACCGGGTTCTCTCCTGTATGAAATACCCCGGTCAGAGACGTCTGGCCGCTTGCGCCGTTGATCAGCCGGATCGACAGGGCATCCGACGGGGCCGGGGGCAGAACCGCCCGGATGGCGCACAGATCGCGGTTCAGAACGGTTGTGTCCAGCCGCAAGTCCCGGTCCCCGATCCGTGGGCGCAGCGCATCCTGAATCATTGCCGCGTCTTCGGGCTGTTCCAGATCGCCGGAGAGAGTGATGGTATCCGTCAGACCATAGATTGCATCGCCGCCATCCGTCTGGGTCAGCGGGCCGCAACTCGCCAGCGGATCGACAAGCTTCTGGACGTCGGCCGCCGTCAGCGTTTCGGGACCGGCGGCCAGTTCCGTGCGCACCGAAAAGCCCGAAAGCTTTTCCCATTCGTCAATCCGGCTTTCAAGGGCGTCCCGGGCTTCCCGATCTGGGGCAAGCCCGACCAGCGTGGCCTGCGTGTCTGCGATTTCGAGTTGCCACGGGGCGAGGCGGGCCGCAAGTGCCAAAAGTTCCTCGGCCTTGGCTGGCCAGTCCGGAACCGGCATGCCCTGCGCCAGCGTGATGTCGTTCGATGCCGGTGACACGCCTGCGATACGTGTGGCCGCGGCTTCGAGCGCGGTTGCAGTCTCGGCATCGGGGGCATGAGCGGCCAGGGACAGGCTGCCATTCTCGAAAACCGCTGAAAACATGTAGGGCGCCGCCAGCGGCAGCGGCGGCGGAAACAGCCGATCTCCGAACAACATGTAGCCGCCAGTCGCGCCGCCTGCGAGGCCCAACAGAACAAGACCCAGGACCACTCGCTTGGTTCGTTTGCTTCCCGAACCGGACTTGCGGCCGGCCTTTTCCGCGGAATGCGGTTTCAGTATCCGGTCAAGCCGCCGAAGTGCTTCGGTCGCCGAGGCAGGTCGGTCTTCGAGTTTCGGAGCGCTCAACGAGTCGATCAGCCCCTTGAGTGGTTCCTTCAGCCGCGAAGTGTCGAGCGGTTGCTGTTTGCGACGGATGATCTCTCCGGGTGTGCTTCCGACATCGGGTATCTCGCCCTTGGCCGCGGCAAGGATCGAGGCGCCTAGCGCATAAAGATCGGTCCGGAACTCCGAGCGGCCGTCCAGTTGCTCCGGGGCGGCGAACTCGTATTTGCCGGCGAAATCGTTGCCGACAATCGTGCGGGCGTTGGCAGAGGTGTCCTTGGCGATCCCGAAATCAATGATCGTGGCGCGCTCGGCCTCGCGTCCGCGCAGGATGATGTTGTCGGGTGAAAGATCTCGATGCACGATGCCCTGAGCATGGGTGGCTTCCAGGCCTTCCAGGATTCTGTGGGCGATGATCATCAATTCGCGATCGGACGGGCGGCGCTCGAACATGACGTCGTTCAGGGATGGCCCGTCAATGTAGTCCATCACCAAAAACACCTGGCCGGAATCCGCCCGCGAACAATCGGCGTAACGCACGACTGCATCGTGTACGATCGCGCGCATCTCTTCCTCGCGCTTCATGAGTTCGAGGTAATCGTCATTGCCGGAGAACCGTGCATTGAGCGCCTTGATCGCAAAGCTGCGCCCCGTGATCTGGTTGCGCGCAAGATAGACTTCGCCGGTTCCACCGCGACCCAGAACGCCCTCGATCTCGTAGGTATTGTTCAGAACCTGCCCTGGGCGGAACATGTCGGAGGGCAGCGGATCGATCATCTGAGAGGCTCCGTAAGCTGAGGCAGGTTCCAAGAAAAACTGTCGATTCAATCACAAATCCGGCCTACACTTACCGGAATATCAATGGGACGATTATTTCATCGGAACCCGGTTCCAACAACATTTTTCAGATAAGAGGTCTGCCATGGCGGCACGTGCTGCGCAGGAGACGGTCAAGCGCAAGGAACTCGTGGGCAAGCTGAATCCGGTTTGTCTCAAGGCGTTTTCAGCGGCAGCGCAGGCCGCCAAGAGGCGCGGCAACCCCTATGTCGAACTGGTGCATTTCGTGACCGCCCTCGCCGATAGCGAACGGTCCGACTTTGCCTTGTTGCTGGAGGCTGCGGGCGTGGACCGTGGCAAGCTTGACGGCGACATGCTGCGGGCCACGGATGCCCTGCCACACGGGGCGGGTTCGGTCGAGGAGTTCTCGGACCATATCTTTCGCGCGATTCAGGAAGCGTGGAATTTCGGGTCTCTGGAATTTGGCGACGATCAGGTCCGGTCCGCCTATATCCTGCTGGCTGCGCTCAGGACTCCGGTTCTCGAAGGTTTGTTGTTCAAGATGAGCCTCGAGTTCGACAAACTTGATGCGGGCACCATGTCCGCGCAACTTGACGAGTTGCTGGCCGCCTCGTTGGAACGTACCGGCGATGCCGCGGGCGATGCGCCCAAGGCAAAACCCAAACCGGGCGGGCAGACGGCGCTGTCGCAATATGCGGTCAACCTGACCGAACGCGCACGCGGCGGCAAGATGGATCCGGTGGTGGGGCGAGACGCCGAGATCCGCCAGATCATAGATATCCTGATGCGGCGAAAGCAGAACAACCCGATCCTGACCGGCGAGGCGGGGGTGGGCAAGACCGCCGTTGTCGAAGGCTTCGCACAGCGACTGGCCAAGGGCGACGTGCCGCCACAACTTAAGAATGTCGAGTTGCAGATGCTGGATATCGGGCTGATGCAGGCCGGTGCCTCGGTCAAGGGCGAATTCGAAAAGCGGCTGAAATCGGTGATCGAAGAGGTGCAAAGCTCAGACGTGCCGATCATTCTCTTCATCGACGAGGCGCATACGCTGATCGGGGCAGGGGGCGCGGCAGGAACCGGCGATGCGGCGAACCTGCTGAAACCGCCCTTGGCGCGTGGCGAATTGCGCACGATTGCTGCGACGACCTGGGCGGAATACAAACAGCATATCGAACCCGACCCGGCGCTGACCCGCCGGTTCCAGGTGGTCAAGGTCGAAGAACCCTCCGAGGCCAATGCCGTGCTGATGTGCCGGGGCGTCGCGGGCGTGCTGGAAAAACACCACCAAGTCGAAGTGCTGGACGAAGCGATCGAAGCCGCGGTCGCCATGTCGCACCGTTACATCCCAAGCCGGCAATTGCCGGACAAGGCGATCAGCCTGCTCGACACGGCCTGCGCCCGCGTGGCGGTCTCGCAGCACGCGACACCCGCCGAGGTCGAGGATATCGACCGGCGTCTGGCCGCGCTGGAAATCGAGCAGGGTATCATCGAGCGCGAAGAGGCAATCGGGATCGACGTGAGCGAGCGCAAGGCGGATGTGGAGGCCGCGCTCGAGACGACCCGTGCGGCCATGGATGCTGCAAATGCACGCTGGGCGGCGGAAAAGGAACTTGTGGCCGAAATCCTGGATCTGCGGGCCAGGTTGCGTGGTGTCGGCGCCGCTGTGGACGACACAGGCAATGTGGGAGACGCGTCTGCCGAAGAGATGGGTGAGGTCGAGGCCGCAGAGACGGATTTGCCCGAAGAAGTGGTGTTTGACCGCGAAGAAACGCTAAAGACTTTGCGCGACCGGATGGGCGATCTTTCCAATGCACAGGGTGAGAACCCGCTGATCCTGCCGTCGGTTGACAGGATGGCCGTTGCTTCTGTGGTGCAGGA
Source organism: Ruegeria marina (assembly GCF_900101475.1). Classification (GTDB taxonomy): domain Bacteria; phylum Pseudomonadota; class Alphaproteobacteria; order Rhodobacterales; family Rhodobacteraceae; genus Ruegeria_B; species Ruegeria_B marina. The sequence goes on from NZ_FMZV01000019.1 coordinate 38,168, forward strand.
CTGGACCGGCATTCCCATGGGCCGGATGCTCGCCAGCCAGGCCGAGCGTGCACTGACACTGGCGGCGGCACTGACCGAGCGGGTTGTGGGCCAGGATCACGCGATGGCAATGATCGCGAACCGCATCCAGACATCTTCCGCCGGTTTGAAGGCGCCCGAAAAGCCGGTCGGTGTTTTCCTGTTATGCGGGCCATCCGGCGTCGGAAAGACGGAAACTGCCCTGGCCATCGCTGAACAGATGTACGGTGGCGAAGACAATCTGATTTCGATCAACATGAGCGAGTACCAGGAAGCACATACGGTAAGTACTTTGAAAGGAGCCCCACCGGGATATGTCGGCTACGGCAAGGGCGGTGTCCTGACCGAGGCGGTGCGTCGCCGGCCGTATTCCGTGATCCTGCTGGACGAAGTGGAGAAAGCGCATCCCGATGTGCACGAGATCTTCTTCCAGGTTTTTGACAAGGGGATGATGGACGATAGCGAAGGCCGCAGAATCGACTTCAAGAACACGCTGATCCTTCTGACGTCGAACGTCGGATCAGATGAAATCATGGCGATGACCGAGGATGGAAACAGGCTGGCCGATCAGGATGAACTGACGGCAGCGTTGCGTGCCCCATTGCTCAAGGTTTTCCCTGCCGCCCTTTTGGGGCGGGTGGTTACCATACCATATTATCCGCTGTCGGATGCAATGATCGAGGCCATTGCCGGCCACAAGCTGCGCTCGATCGCGAAACGGCTCGAAGCCGGGTACGATGCCAAACTGGTGCTGGGCGAGGGCGCGATGGACTTGATCAAGGCGCGCTGCACCGAGATCGAAAGCGGCGGCCGGATGATCGACGCGATCCTGACCAATACTCTTTTGCCCGAACTCAGCCGCAGGCTGCTACAGGGGCGTTTGAGCGGGGAAAGCTTTTCCAGGGTGACAGTCACCGGTGGTGATGGCGGATTTGACTACGTGTTCGAATAGGTCTGGATGCTGAGGGCCGGTATGTGGCTGCTCTTCAACAATACCCCTTTTGCCGCCGAACGCGGCTGGACCCGCGACGAAAACGGAGCGGAATCCTGGCTTGTGGTCATCAAGGCGACCTTCGATGTTGCGCCGGATGGCGTGCAGACTCCGGCTGAAAAGCAGCGACCTGTTTCCCTGTCGCCTGTCTACGAAGGCTCGGGCGCGACCGCGGAACTCGTCGAAGACACCGATCTCAATATCGCCAAGCCACGAACGGATGTCTTTGTCGCCGGGCAGGCCCATGCGCCGGGGGGCCGGGCTGTCGAATGCGAATTGCGGCTGAAGGTTGCCGATATCGACAAACGGGTGCGGGTGCTGGGTGACCGTGTTCTGGGGGTCGGTCCTGTCGGGTTGGCCATAGGAGCGCCCCGCGATTTTGACAGGATACCGCTCAGTTGGCGTCGCACCTATGGCGGCTGGGATCAGGATCCGGAAAACCCCGGCTGGGAACCGGAAAACACAATCGGGACGGGGTTTGCCACCGATACCCAGCGTCTGGCGGGCCACCCGGCACCGAATTTCGAGTATCCCGACGCGCCCTATGCCGGACCGGGAAGGGGACGTCCGGCAGGCTTCGGCCCGGTCGCGCGGCACTGGCAGCCAAGGGTTCGCTACGCGGGAACCTATGATGGGCACTGGGAAAAGACCCGCGATCCGCTTTTGCCGCTCGATTTCGACCGCCAGTTCTATCAATCGGCTCCGCGCGACCAGCAGAGCGCCCAGCCGCTGGTCGGGTACGAGCATGTCCGGCTCGGCAATTTCACACCTGACGGGTTCTGGCAGTTCCTGATCCCCCGCGTGACCTTCGACATCGTCACGGAGTTTTACAATCGGCCTACGCGGCGCAGCGGTGCCCAGATCCATTCCTTGTGGGTCTATCCGGAAGAACGCCGGTTCACGGTTGTCTGGCTTTCGGCACTACCGGTTCCTTACGACGAGGAACGCTTGAAATCGACGACCGTATCGGTGCGTCGTCGCGCCGGTGTGCCGGACTCGATCCGGCGCACCGGTGTATGGTTGGGGGACGCATGATGGCGGAGTCCGTTGTGATCCTGTCGGTTGGGGCGCGTACACCCCTGGGGTTTTCCCTCGCGGCGTCGGCGGCGGCGGTTCGGGCGGGAATATCGGCGATCGGGGACCACCCTTTCATGATCGACCGGTTCGGACAGTGCATGAAGGTCACGCGGGATATCGGTCTCGATCCTCAGGCAAATGGTGTCGATCGGGAAATCGAACTGGCCCTGTCCGCCGCCAGGGACGCGCTGCAGGCTTTATCCGATGTGTCAGACCTTCCGCCAGTGACATTACTGCTTTCCACGGGGGAAAGCCGGCCCGGCAAGGTGGACGGGCATGCCGATGCGGTCTACCAGGCGATGGCGGCGCAACTCCGTCCGGCCATGGGCGGAGCAATCGCCGAAGGAACCTGCGGCGGCCTCATGGCCATCCATCACGCGGCGGTTGCCCTTTCCGAAAGTCGTGCCGAACTGTGCCTGGCAGGCGGCGTTGACAGCTATCTGGTTCCCGAGACGATGGAGTGGCTGGACGAGTCCGAACGTCTCCATTCCGAAGGCAACATCTACGGGTTCTGTCCCGGCGAAGGAGCGGCCTTTTGCCTGATGGCGAGGGCGGAAACGGCTGCCCGGCTCGGACTCGCGCCTCTGGTATCCGTTTTGGCTTCGGAAACTGGTACAGAGGAAAACAGGATAGGCACCGAAACGATATGCCTCGGAGAAGGGCTGGGCATGGTTCTGGCCAAGATGCGCGACAACCTGCCGGACCCCGAACATCCGGTCGACCGTATCCTTTGTGACATGAACGGCGAACGTTATCGTGGCAATGAATACGGTTTTGCCGTCCTGCGCAGCTCCGGCCTGTTCCGAGACGCGGCCGGGTTTGAAACGCCGGCGGATTGCTGGGGCGATCTGGGCGCCGCCACCGGACCGGCCTGTATCGGACTGGTCGCAGAGGCCCACGCCCGTGGGTATGCCAAGGGACCATTGTCGCTGGTCTGGGGCAGTTCCGACAACGGCAGCCGCGCGGCAGTGATGGTGGCGGACGCAAGGAGAGATGCCGATGCCTAGTCATGTCTTGGTTAACGGTCTGGGACTGACCTACAAGTCGACGATCGGCATCTCGATCGCAACCATACCGGATGTCTGCAAGACACCCTCGCCCGGCGGTCCGGTGCCGATCCCCTATCCCAATATCGCCAACCAGGGAACGCTGGGAGACGGGACGACCACGGTCAAGGCGATGGGCAAGATGATCGCCATCAAGGGCTCGCAATACAAGTCCTCGAACGGCGACGAGCCCGGCACGGCCGGCGGTGTCAAATCCAACGTCAACATGAAGGCGACCGACTGGATCACCTATTCCTTCGACGTCAAGATGGACGGCAAAAACGCCTGCCGCCACACGGACAAGAAGTTCCACAACAACCAGAATACCGTGGATTTGGCGGGGAACCTCGACCCGGCTGTTGGTGGTCTGGATGGCGGGGATAACCCGTTCGAGATCAAGTGCGAAGACGCGCCCGCATCCAGCAGCGAGAAATTCACGGACTGCCAGAAAAAGGAGATCTGTGCCAAGTGCGGGCGTCTGAATGCCGCAATGAAGGATCCAGCCTATGACCTCAGCCGCGTTACCGATGACAAGGCGGCATACAAGGCAACCCGCAAAGAGGGGAACTCGGCCTGTGCCGCCATTCATCGTCAGGCGAAGAAGGGGAAAGGAATTGGAGGCGAGGGCAAGCCCGAAGACATGGGATTTCAGGTCGCGGATGAAGAATGCGAGAAGGAACTGAAGCAACAGGCCGCCGACAATGACTACAAGGGGTTCAGCCCGGATCACGTCCAGGAACTGCAATTGGGCGGCCACCCGACCAATCCAAGCAATCTTCTGTGGATGACGAGCCGGGCCAACAGCTGGGTAGGTACAACGCTCAAGAACTTTGACCCGAAACCAAATGGCAGCCACACCGGGGTGAAGCCCGACTGCTGCGACTGAGAGCAAGAGGATGCCTGCAACTGACGAAGAACTGCGAGCACTGATCGCCAGGATGCTCGACCGCAAAGCGGAATATGAGACATTGAAGTTCGATGAGCCATTCGAGCGCCCGAATCCCGGTCCAGCTGCAGAAGACGACTTGCGCAGGGCCGAGTCGCTGATCGGCAAACCACTTCCCGTCGATCTTCGCCGGTTCTTGTCGATCAGGGATGGTTTCGACTACATGGATGGCCGTGCGAAAATCCTGGGCGCCGGCGAATATGGCGCCCGCTGGGTCGTGGAAGCGATGGATGCCATGGACGAACTCTTTACTGAGTTCGCCGCCCACAACCCACTTCGCCATGGTGCCTTCCCAGTCATGGTCGGTGAGGATTCAAGACCGATGGTGCTCTACGAAATCCCGGCCGGAGGGGGGGCGGGTGAATATGTCGAATATGACTGGGTCGAAGAGATAGACCGGTATGCCTCGCTCGTGGATTGGCTGGAAAGCGACCTTGCAGTCGTCGAAGTGCTGATCGACCGTGAACTCAACGGCACTGAGGAGGGTTAGTGCATGCAATTGCCACTGCCACTGGCCGAACCCGACCGGATCAACGGCAAGCCAGCGTTCAAAGTTCTCTTTGAGCTCGTTTTTTATCACGATGCGCTGACGATTGGCGAGTTCGATGCCTTGCTGGACATGTGGCGCGAAATCTGCCCGCCGGACCGCCTGACGTTGTTCACCATATCCGAATTGGATTTCTGGTCGCGACTGGACAGTCCGGTACTTACCGAATCTGCCCGTGCGGCGGCTGAAGGGCGTTTGACCTGGCCAATGTTCGAAGCCACGCGGCGCCGGATCCAGATGGGCCGGGCCTTGAAGGCACAGATCTGGGATGGCCTGAAAATCGATCAGGCGCCTGGAACCTGGTCGATGGAGCTAAGGCGACTTCATCGGCGCGACACCGGATTGCATGGCTATGTGCGCATGCTTTTTCCGATCGATACAGCGCCGGATCTGCTGATTGATGTCGCTTGCCGTCTTGGTGATCTGCTCCCCGCTCATTCTGGTCATGGTGGCCTGGTGTTCACATATGAACCGGACCTTCGGTTCGAGGCTTTCCGTTACATCCATGCTGCAGCGCGACGGTTTCACGGAATTGATGTCGAAGCGCTCAAGACAACGCTCACCTTGATGCGAACAGGTGTGAAATCGCCGTGTTGGCTGAATTTCCTGGGAGGGGAACCGGACAAGGAAATCGCGTCCGGCCTGCGTAGCCAGGAAGGTGTGCGTATGTTCGATCTCGCGCATGGCACACTGTATGCGCTAGGTGACGCGCCAGCGATACTTGACGTGAACAGGCCGCCGGTTCCGTTGCAACCATACCAGGCTCTGGCAGAGGTATTGGCCGGGCGACTGATCTCGGATATCGGAGAATTCAACGGTGGGGGTTGGCTGGAAAACATGGGCAGTGCGGACGAATGGCTAAGCCGCTTTCATCCGGGCTCGAGTTGGGGGCCAAGAGAACAGCGCTGACCACGTGTTCAAGGTGTTCGATCGGTCTTGAGACCAGCTACACGAAGATATTCCAGAACTCTTCCCGCCACCGGTAGAACCTCCATCTCGTCTCCGAACGCCGCGACAAACGCCTGGCCGTGGTCATTGGGTTCGAGAGAGGTCAGATCGTCCCAATCCGTTCTGGCCTGTGGAAACAGGTCCAGAAAGGCGCAGCCGGCGGCGTCGGCCAGGGCCGGGTCGCGCATCTTCTCGACCAGCCAGGGCGCAATGGACTTGTCGCCCAGCATCCCGGCCCCGCGAACCGCGACAGGTGCCGTATCGGCATTTTCGAGCAAGGCTGTAAACCACGCCCGGATGTCTGCCGCAGGGCTGACCCGAACCAGCATGCGCAGGCTTTCCACCCTGTTCACGCCCGCTAGGACGGCACGGCGCAGGGCTGTTGTCAGGCTGTCGTCGGCCTCGGCGCCAAGTTCCAGCAGGGCAGAGACAGCTGCAAGTTCCAGTTCCCGCCGTTGTTCATCGAGTATTCTTCGCAAGTGCGGAATGACGTCACGGCGTCCGCTGCGCGCGGCAGCGGTACAAGCCGCTTGCCTGACATCGTCATCCGGGTCGAACAACAGACGCTCCAGCCGGGCACCGGGGTCGGCATGGCGGTCGGCAAAGGCGCACACAGCGAGCCAGCGCAGGCTTGCTTCTGGTGCGTCGAGCCACTCCCGCACATGTGCTGCGGCCAGTTCGGGTGCGATCCAGGCCACCGCTCCACGCAGGCCAACGCGGCCATCGTCATTCAGCGCGAGGCCCATTACCTGCCGGAGCCGGCGCGCATCCGACTGTTCGAAAGCCAGCGTGGCGGCGGCGAAGGCTTCGCCGCGCTCCGAATAAGTTTCCAGCTGATCGATCAGAAAGGGCCATGCCTGCTTGCCGGCAATGCGCAGCCCGTCGAGATGCGCTTCGGTCTCGGCGCGGCGCTTTTCGACCACGGCTTCGTCGAAGGGGTCCGCCAGAGTGGCCAGGCTGAACTGCGCCCAGGCAAAGGCCGCGCCTTCGGCATGGGCGCGGACAACATCTTCGACGATCCGGCCATCCACGATGCAACCTCAGTTCAGGTGTATCGAGCCGCCGCGCAGCCGATTGGCTGCGCTGGCCTGAGAGGTGACGTTGGTCCCACGGATCGTGATACGGCCATCCTGTTCCATAATGATGGAGGCTTTCCCCACCCTGAGTTCAAGCCGTTTGTTCGCCGTGATGCGAACATTTTCGCCATCGCGAATGACAGTCGGTTCCGCCGGTTCGCGTGCCGGGTCCTGAATGCGACCCAGGATCAGCGGTCGGGTCAGATCCCCGTCCTCGAACATCAGGGCGACTTCGCATCCCGCATCGGTACCGCTCAACCGGGCAAGGCTGCGGGCAGCGATGGCATGGTCGCTCGGGTTGCCGGGAAAGACGACGAGGGGCGCGTTGTTCTCAAACCCCAGGAACAAACCAATCGACACCCCGTCGATCTGTCGGGTTACGGGCATGGCAATCTCCACAACAATCGCAGGCAGTATCTCACAGCAACCGCAAATCGCCAAACTCCAAGCAGGGCGACCTTGCAGAGAATCTCTGATAGTCTTTCCGGAAATGGGTCTGGAAGGAGTTGGAAGAGTGATCCGTCAAATCTTTGCCGCGATGCTGCTGGCGCCAACCGCTGGTCTGGCGCAGTTTGCAGGACCTCTTGTGGTCGAACTGAACAAGCTGGAACCAGGTGAAGGCGACAGTTGCCGGGCATATTTCCTTTTCCGCAACCAGACCGGCATGAGTTTCGAAGCGCTTGAAATGTCACTGGCGCTGCTGCAATCGGATGGGGTGATTGATCGCCTGGTGACGGTGGACGCGTCGCCCTTGCCGGTGGCGCGAACCACTCTGAAGCTCTTCGAATTCCCGCAGACTCGCTGCGATGGTCTGGGCGAGATTCTGCTGCACGAGATCGGACGCTGCAAACCGCAGAACCGGGACGAGGCCGATTGCTTCGAGATCATCGAAATCGACAGCAAGGCATCCGTGCCTCTGGTCAAGTAGTCATGGGTGATCTGGACATGTCCGGGCTGGGAGTCGCGGGGCCAGTCCTGGCGTTGCTGGGCATCTTGTCGGTGGCCTCGGTCACGGTGCTGGTTGCGCGTCTTTTGGCATTGTACGGCGCGGTCAAGGGGCAGGCCCAGCGGGACGAGCAACTCCGGCGTCTGGCGGAGGGCGAAACCACCTCCACAGCTGGCACCGGCGCTGCCGATCGGGTGCTTTCGCTGGCCTGCGATCTGGTTGCCGAGGGCGTGCCTCACGATGTCCTGGCGGCGCAAGTGGAACATAGAGGCAATGCAGAGGCGCAGCAGTTCTACCGTGGGGTCCGGTTTCTGGAACTGGCCGGGATGATAGCGCCGCTTCTGGGGCTTCTAGGCACCGTTCTTGGCATGATCCAGTCGTTTCGTTCCCTGGAGTTGGCCGAAGGCGCAGCCAATGCCTCGATACTTGCTGGCGGAATCTGGCAGGCGCTGCTGACCACAGCGGCCGGACTGGTGGTGGCGATCCCTGCTCTTGTCGGCGCGGCGCTTCTCTCCGCGCGGGCCGATGCTGCCGCAGCGGAAGTTGAACGCACCATGGTCGGCGCCATGGCCGCCGTGCGCAGGCGGACGGGCGGATGAAGCCGGTTCGTCGCAACGGAACCCTGCCCAGGGTCACGCTGGTTCCGCTGATCGACGTGCTGTTCATCCTGCTTTTCTATTTCATGGTCACGTCGGTCTATCTCGATCTTGACATGATTCCGGTGTCGAAAGTCTCGGATTTGCCCCCGCCCGTTGCCGTCGGGCAGTCGGAGGCTCCGTTGATGCTGCGGCTGACACCAGTTGGAAATGTCGTGGTGCAGGGCCAGACGCTGCGGCCTGACGAACTGACCGAATGGTTGCAAAAGGACGATCGAGCGGTGCGGCCCGTGCTTGTCCTGCCCTCCGGGCAAGCGCCGGTCCAGGCGTTGGCAAGCGTCATGGATGAGCTTGCCCGGGCCGGTGTCACGCGGACTCGTCTCATTCGCATCGAAGGTCATCCATGAAACTGCGTCGCCGAGCCCGGACCACCCGCGCTGAGCCGGTGGTGGCCCTGATCGATGTCGTCTTTTTTCTGCTGGTCTTCTTCATGCTGGTGGCACGGCTTGATGCAACGGCGCCGTTTCAGGTGACGCCACCGGTTGCGGGATCCGGCCGGGACATGCCGGGTGGAGGTGTAACCATTTCGGTGGCGCGGGATGGTGCCCTGGCCGTGAACGGTCGTCCGGCCGGACCCGACTGGATGGACCGGGTCAGATACGCGGCCGCGGCCGATCAGGTCGATCTCATCCGGGTCAATGCCGATGCGGGTACGCCGTTGCGGCATGTCTTGCCGCTGTTTTCGGCGCTCGAGGCGGCACAACTGGCCGAGGTCGTGCTGGTCGTGACACCGGAGCCTGTCCGGTGACCCGGCTCACTCAGGTCGCGGCAGGAGGCGCGGCATCGCTGCTGCTGCATGGCGGTTTTCTGCTGGCAGTCGTTGCGCTGCTGTCGCCGCGTCCAATACCGCAGCAGGATGTCGGTCCTGCCGAGTTGACCATGGCGGTGCTGCGGGTGCCCCAGGTTCAGGGAAAATCGGCCACGCCCGACGCATCCGATGCACCCGAGGCTGAAGCCGGCAGCCGGCAAGCAACCGCGACCGGCATCCCGACCGGGTTGGCGCGACCGGTTTTTCCTGACGGCATGGTTCTGTCGCCCGCGCCCCCGCATTCCGTGTCCGCCGCCGCGGTTGCCGAGGTCGCAGTGGAAACAGTGACGCAATTGACGGCAAGGCATGCGCCGTTGCCTTCAGTGACGAGCGAGGCGCCTCTTGCTCGGCCTGCCTCGGTCCCGGTTCAGAACGCCGCATTGGCGCAACCAGTGGCAGATGATCTGGGTGCGGTGCTGCCATCCATGGTGCAAATCGGGCAAGCCACCCCTGCGGCGGATCCGGTTCACGCACACCGGGAGATGGCCGAGACCATTCCAGGTTCGCGTCCGGTTGCGATCCCGCTCGACAGTTTGCCGGCCCCCCCGCTGGCCCTGTTGCCAGGCGCGGCGCCGAACGGCGAGAAAGTGAAGGAAGCGGTCCCTGCGGTGCGGCTGGCTCTGCCGTCGGACCCACCCCAGGTGCACTTGTCGGCTGCTTTCGACTGGAGCGCGGTTGGCCTTCCGGAGCTGGATGCTGCCGGGCTTCTGGCTGTGGAGGCCTTTCTGGCACCGTCAGATGCAACCGGCGTGCGCGACGGGATCCGGGCTGCAATGGCCGGAGTTGACTGTGCCCGCCTGCGCACCGAGTTCGATCCTGAAAGCGGACGAATCCGCCTTCTTGGTCACGTGCCCGAAGAAGCCGCGCGTGCGCCAGCAATGGCGGCGCTGCGGACGCAACTCGGCGCGGTGCTGCCCGTCGAGGATGGATTGCGTATTCTGCCGCGTCCGCAATGCAACGTGCTGGGCCAGATTGCGGCGACCGGCCTGGCCCAGTCGGAAGAGCAGTATACTGATGCGGCGATGATCGGGGCACAGGGTTTCGCGCGCGAATACGCCTTTTCAGAAGGCGATCTGCTGCGGATCGACCTGACCGCACCTGATTATGACGCGTATATTTACGTCGATTATTACGATGCTGCGGGACAGGTCCTGCATCTTGCTCCTTCGCTGGCGACTCCTCGAAAATATCAGGCCGGAACGGTGTTCTCCCTACCCGCGGCCGAGGCGGGGCAAACGCCTTTGAAACTGGAGATCGCGCCGCCTTTCGGGCAGGACATCGCTGTGACTATTGCGGTCAGCGCGCCGCTTTACACGGATCCGCGGCCCGTCGTGGAACCTGCGGCGGACTATCTCGTTTTCCTGCAAAACGCACTCGAACGACTGTCGTCGTCGCCGGATTTCCAAGGTGAATGGGCCTATCTTTTCGTGGCAACCGGTCCTCAAAAACCATGAATGTTGCAAGAATCAATATCATCTGAAAAACTACACGCATTGATTTTGTTTTATTTTTGCGAGGGTTGGTCGATATGGATTTTGGCGCCCTGCTCGCGGGACCGGAGGGGGAGAACCCCGCCGGAATCGAGCTGAGGAACGAGCCAGCATTTCACGCAATCGAGCGGCTTTTGCAGCCTGCCGCCCGATCCGAACGCTTGAACCCTGATGGTTCGGTCAACGAAAGTGCTTCGCAGGTCGATTGGCAAGACGTGTGGGATCAGGTGATCGAGCTGGCCGGACAAGGGCGGGACCTGCGGCTGTCGGTGATTGCAACACGCGCAGCGGCCAATCTTGACGGGTTCGGCGGGCTCGCCCAGGGATTTGACATGTTGGCCGAGACAATCCGGCAACACTGGGATGCACTTCACCCGGCATTGAGAGACAGGGACGATCTGAAGGCCGCCGCGCTTCCACGTCTGAATGCGCTGCGTCAACTGGAAAATGACGACAATGGCCTGCTCGGAGATCTGAAATTCAACATCGTACTCAATCCGAGGGGGATCGGGCCGGTGACGGGCCGCGAACTGTCCGAGGGACTGTTGAGTGATTTCGATGTCCTGAACCGGGCTGCATCCGGTTTGAGCCAGGCCGAAAAGGATGCCATCGTCGCGGCGCACGGCGCACGCCGCAATCGCGTCACTGCCGCAGTCCGTGCTCTGGCCGCTGAAGACGCCGAGCGGGCCGCAGAGTTGGTGGCTGATTTGTCCGCCGCGCTTGCAGGTATATCGGCCATTTCAGCGGCCCTTGGCGAAAAGGCCAACGGGGCCGGAGATCTGGGTTTTGCCCTGCCGGAACTGGCGGATTTCCTGGAACGCAGCAAGGCTGCGATCAATGCCGGAATCGCCCATGCAGCGGGCAACGATGTGGCCCCTGTCCAGGAGGCGGGAGCCGAACCTGCTCCCGCGCCCACGTCGACCGGAGGCGCGCCGGCGCCGCGCGCAACTTCCGGGGTGCCTGGCAGCATCAGCTCGCGGGCAGATGTCGAAAAGAGCCTCGATGCGATCATCGGGTTCTATGAACGTACCGAACCGTCCAGTCCGATTCCGCATCTGGCCCGTCGTCTGCGCCGAATGGTGGCGATGGATTTTGTGCAGTTGATGGAAGAAGTCGCGCCTTCCGGGCTGAAGGAATTCCGGATGGTCGCCGGCATGGAAGAGCCGAAGAAGAAGTAAGGGAAGTCAGGAGAGGTCACGAGAATGAGCGAAAGCAAGCAGAAGGTCATCGAACGCAATCGCGCCCCCAGGGTGCAGATTGCCTACGATGTCGAACATTATGGTAGCCCGACGACGATCGAGCTTCCGTTTGTCATGGGGGTCATGGCTGACCTTGCTGGCGCATCCGAGACGCGCGAAGCCAAGAAGGCGGTCGTAGACCGGGCTTTTGTCGAAACCGACGCCGGGCGCTTCAACAAGTTCATGGAGGCGCTGGCTCCGCGGGTAAAGGCGCGGGTCCCGAACAAGCTGCCCGCCGCAGAAGGGGAAGAGGCGGACGAGGAGATGTTCGTTGACCTGACTTTCAAGAGCATGAGCGATTTCGCACCGGACAAGGTTGCCGAGCAGGTTCCTGCGCTTTCGGAACTGCTGAAGATGCGTCGACAGCTCGAAGAATTGCTGAGCTACATGGACGGCAAGGTCGATGCGGAAAAACGCATCGCGCAACTGCTGAACAACGAACCGCTCCTGGCCCAGGTCGCCGAAGAAGCGGTCAAGACCAATGCTGGCGGAAGCGAGGACTGATATGGCCGAAGAACAGAAGCAGGGCGCCGCGGGCGCAGCAGAAGCCGAAGCACTTGATCTTGGCGAGTTCAGCGACCTTCTGGAGAAGGATTTCCGCGTAAAGGACAGCGAAGGGGAAAAGATCAAGTCGCTGGTCCAGAACCTGGCGCTGGCTGCCAAGGAGCGGTCCGGAACGGCGACGATCTCGGGAAATGCGGTCAAGTCCATAAAGTCGCTGATCTCGGGTATCGATAGCCTGCTCAGCACCCAGATGAACGAGATCCTGCACTCCGAGGAAGTGCGCCAGATGGAAGGTACCTGGCGGGGGCTTCACTATCTGGTCAACAACACGGAAACCGACCAGAAACTCAAGATACGGGTTCTGAACATCAAGAAAGAGGATCTGGCGGACCATCTGGAAGATTACGAAGGCCAGATGTGGGATCAGTCACCGATCTTCAAGAAGGTCTACAGCGACGAATACTCGATGTTCGGCGGAGAGCCTTTCGGAGCAATCGTCGGAGCCTACGAGTTCAGCCACAAACCCAAGGACGTGGGTCTGTTGCGCAACTTGTCCGGCATCTGCGCTTCGGCCCACGCGCCTTTTATCGCGGCGGCCGCGCCACAACTGTTCCGGATGGAAAGCTGGCAGGAATTGCCCAACCCGCAGGATCTGGAGCAGATCGTGTCGAGTCCGGACTATGCCAGCTGGCAATCCCTGCGGGAAAGCGAGGATGCGCGTTATATCGGTCTGACCATGCCACGGGTTCTGGCACGTCTTCCCTACGGGGCTGACACGGTGCCGGTAAAAGGTTTCGATTTCGAGGAAGAGATCGACGGCAAGCACGACCACTATGTGTGGATGAACGCGGCCTTTGCCATGGGTGTGAACATCAACCGCAGCCACAAGCTCTATGGCTGGGGCACCCAGATCCGCGGGGTTGAATCCGGTGGAACGGTCACAAACCTGCCGGTCCATACCTTCCCAACGGATGACGGATCAGTGGCGATGAAATGCCCCACCGAGATCGCCATCGACGACCGGCGCGAGGCGGAGTTGGCCAAGCTGGGGATGATGCCGATCCTGCACCGCAAGAACACCGACGTTGCCGCGTTCATCGGGGCACATAGCCTCCAGGACGACGAGGCGCGGGCCGGCCGTCTGGTCGATCCGGACGCACAGGCCAACGAACGGCTTTCCGCAAACCTTCCATATCTGTTCCCGGTCAGCCGGTTCGCGCATTACCTCAAGGCGATTGCGCGCGACAAGGTCGGGACATTCAAGGAGCGTTCGGACATGCAGGTCTGGCTCAGCGAGTGGATTAACCGCTATGTGCTGGCCAACCCTGCCATGGCCGACGACAAGGCCAAGGCCAAGCGCCCCCTCGCTGCGGCCGAGGTACAGGTGGACAGTGTCGAAGGACGCCCGGGATATTACAACGCTCGGTTCTTCCTGCGGCCCCATTACCAACTCGAAGGCATCAATGCGAGCCTGAGGCTGGTCTCGGAGCTGCCCTCCGTAAAAGGCTGATTTGTTAACTTCAACTTGAAAAAAGGGAGACTGAACCATGCCGTTGACCGGTTATCTGAAAATCCCCGATATCGACGGGGAATCGCAACGCGCTGACCATGAAGAAGAGATCGATATTCACGACATCCAGTGGCTGATCGAGCAGGCCGCTGTTGCCCAGGTGGGTCGCGGTCGTTCGCAAGCGCGTGCACGTGTCGATGCGCTGAAGTTCCGCAAGATCTATGATGCGTCGTCGCCGTATCTTGCATTGGCATGCATGCAGGCCAAATCGTTCGACGAAGTCGTGCTGACAGTGCGCAAGGATTCGGGCGAGGCGCATCTCGACTATCTGACCATCACGATGACGAACGTCATCATCTCCAAGTATGAGGTACTTGGAAACAGTTCCGATGTTCATGACATGATCGAAGAAGAGGGTGGCCTTAACTTCGAGCAGGTCAAAATCAAGTATGTCGTGCAAGCCGACGATCACTCGGCGGGTGACGAGCACGAAGTCGAATACGACATCGCAAAAGGCGTCTGATTTGAAGAAGCGGACGACGGCGCATGGCTGAGGCCCACGACATAAGAACGTCACGGCACGAAGCAGTGCAGCCATCGCTCTGGGACCGGCTTGTTGACGACCTGCCGGGGCTGGTTGCGGAAACTGATGGAATGCGCGTGGAACTCGCGCGCATTCTGGGCAACATGGAAGATGTGGATCGTATTGTTGCAGGTGGTCCCCGAGCCATTGAAAAGCGCACCGATCTACCCGAGAAGACCCGGCTTCTGCTGCATCATCTGCAGCAGAAGCTGGCGATTCGTGCACGGCTTGAAGACCGCGGTGTCGTCGTTTCCGCCGATGTGCTGCGCGAGGCGGTCCGTCGTGACATCGAGATGCTTTTCAACGTCGAACGACTGGAAGCAGACTTCCTGATGACCGAGCGCGAAGCCTTGTCTGTCGAAACCCCCGCAGCAAGGCTTGCCGGTTTTCCGGAAGTGCGGCGCAGCGTACTGAACTACGGAGTGCCGTCATTCGCAGGTCGAATGTCGGGAACCGATTTCGACAAGGACGAACTGGCCCGCGAGATCCGAGAGGTATTGCAGGTGTTCGAACCCCGCCTGCGCCGGGACAGTGTCAAGGTCAAGGTTCGTGTCGGCGACAAGACCGGGATGCGTATAGACGTGGATGGGGTGCTCTTGTTGTCGCCGGTGCCCGAGAGGTTACGCCTGTCGACAACCGTTGATCTGGATAATGGGCAGGCCCGCACCCAGCTTGAGGAAATCTGATGGATCAAACCTTTCTGGAATATTACGAGGAAGAATTGATCCAGCTCAGGGCATTGGCCCAGGAGTTTTCCGCGCTGCACCCGAATGTGGCGCGCAACCTGTCGCTGGACAGTGTTCCCTGTACCGATCCCTACGTCGAACGTCTTCTGGAAGGTGTCGCCTTCCTGGCTGCCCGGACAAGGCTCAAGGTCGATGGCGAGGCCAGCCGCTATGTGCGCAACCTGCTCGACATGCTTTATCCCGACCTTGCGGGGCCCGGCCCGGCCATGTCGATGGCCCAGCTGAAACCCGGTCCCCAGGTGGAAAGCATGACCGGTGGCCATCTGGTCAGACGGGGGACACGGCTGGTCGCCGGCCTGAAACAGGGTCTCAGCACACGAGCGGTCTATACCACGGCGCAGGACGTGCAACTTTGGCCGATCAAGTTGAAAACTGCCACCTATCTGCAAGATGTCGGCGCATTGACCGAGGCAGGTGTGCCTGAGCGTCTTGTCCGGGACGCCGCCGCGGGTATCCGGCTGGTCTTGGGACGGGCCGGGCCAGGAGCACTGGCCGATTTGTCCCTGGACCAGATCGATCTGCATTTCGGCATGGCCTCACGCGGGTCCATGCTGTTCGATGCGATCTTCGGGTTTGGCGCCGCGGTTCTGTCACGGCCGGCCCGGCAAGGCGCTGCATTCGAGCATTGCGCGCCGCCCGCCATGGTGGGGCTCTCGGACAATCAGGCCTTGTTGCCGCGGGTGCGACCGGCCTTCGAAGGATATCGGCTGCTCAGGGAATACTTTCTCATGCCGGAAAGATTCCTTGGCGTCACTCTTGCGGGGCTTTCAACCAGTGTCCGTGCGGCTGGGGATGCAGATCTGGAACTGATCTTGTTGCTGCGTCAGCCATTCGACAATCTGCGCGATCTCGGTGCGGACGATTTCAGGCTGTTTGTCGCGCCTCTGGTCAATCTTTTCGAACACGAATGCAATCTGGTCGGGCTCGACAGGCATCGGTCAGGGCATATCGTACATGCCGACCGAACGCGGCCACGCGATTTCGAGATCTACCGGCTGCTGCGGGTCGAGAACGCTGATGTCAACGGCCCCGAGGCGGTCGTTCCGCCGCTCTTCTCATTCGAGGACAAGGCCGACAGCGGATTTGTCTACACGACGGACCGACGCCCGCGCCGTCCCGGCGAGGACGAACTTCGCCGGGGTCAGACCCGAACCAGCTACACCGGAGACGACCTGTTCATCTCGGTGGCGCGTCCTGCCGGGGCGAAGCCGGGCGGGGCGCCGCCGAGCCGGCTGGATATCCGGGCCTTGTGCACGAACAGGGATCTTCCGATTCTGGACGACACGCCGGTCCTGACCCTTGAGACCGGCGACCCGGTCGGTGGCGTCAACCTTCTCCAGCCCTTCCGGCGGCCGCGTCCCTCGCTGCGCAGTGCCCGCCCGGGTGGGCCGGGAGGCGAGGAGCGGATGAACGATCTGATCTGGAGGTGGATCGCGCAACTCAGTCTGGGTTTTGTCTCGCTGGCCGAAGACAACGCCGGAGCCGAACCATTGCGCGCCATGGTCGCGCTATACGCGGACCGCGGGGATCCGGCTTTGGCGCGGCACGGACGTTCGATTGCAGGGCTCGGGTCACGCCCATTGATCGAAAGATTGCAGGTGCCCGGACCGATCTGTTTTGGCAACGGCACCGAAATTACGCTCGACGTCGACGAAAGCCAGCTCTCCGGCGGGAGTGCCCTATTGCTTTCGGCCCTGTTGGCACAGGTGTTTACCCGCGCTGCGGCCACCAATTCATTTGTCCGGACGAAGACCCGGCTCATGCAACAACAGTTGGAGGTTACATGGCCCATGAAACCGGGCGGCAGGGTTCTGATTTGACAGAACATGCCGACAGCGTACTCCGCATGGACTTCTTTCAGTTGCTGAGGCTTCTGGAACGTGAAGGCGCACGGTTCGGGCGTGCGGGCGGTCCCGGTTCGGAACCTGCGCGTCTGGGTCAATCGCCACGACTGGTTTTCGCGGCCTCCGACGTTGCGGAGGTGAAGCGTGGTGTAGACGGTCGCCCGCCTGAGGTTGCGGTGAACGTCCTGGGGCTGATCGGCCCGGAGGGGCCGATGCCACTGCACATGACGCGCTGGATCATGGAGCGGATGTCCAACCGCTGGTTTGCCGGCGACACCTCGGGTGCGACCGCAGATACGTCGTTCCTGAATTTCATCAACATGATCCAACACCGGCACATAGCGCTTTACTGGCGGGCCTGGGCCGACGCGCGGGCCGATGTCCAGGTCGGTCACGCGGGCGGCGGCAGTGTCAGCGCGATGATGCGGGCGATGTCCGGGATCGGCCTGCCCGGCACGGCGAGCGGCGACCGACGGTTGGACAATGGCAAGTTGCGACAGGCAACCGCGCTGGTGCAACAGGTACAAAGCCCTGGCCGGTTGTCGGCTTTTCTTTCGACCGTGCTGGAATTGCCCGTGATCATTCGCGAGTTCACAGGTCATTGGATCACCCTTCCGTCGCATCTGCAGACCCGGCTGGGGCAGGCCCACGCGGGGCTCGGTCGCGGGGCGGTGGCCGGCGCACGGGTCTTCGACCGGCAGTCACGGGCGGAAATCCGGGTCGGGCCGCTTTCATTCGCGGATTTCAAGGCATTTCTTGACGATAACGCTACATGGCAGAGATTGCGGCGCGCCGTGATCTTTGCCGAGGGCAAGGGCGTCGACTATGATCTGCGTTTGGTGTTGGCCCCCGGAGAAGTTCCGGCCGCGCGCCTGGGATCGGCGCGACTGGGGCGTACCGCGTGGCTGGCGCCGGATCTCTCTCGTGGCGCCGACGACATGTGTTTTGCGCGGATAACGGGCCCCGACCGGAGGGTTCGGTCATGATGCTGCGGCTGGTTCTCGAAAATGCACCGCGCCCACAGGGATTTACCGAGATTCCCTATTCGGGCGGACAGGTTGTCATCGGACGCAGCGACGAGGCGGACTGGCGGCTGGACGATCCGGACATGTTCGTGTCACGGCGGCACGCGATCCTCAGCGAGGAGGATGGCGCGGTAATGGTCACGGATGCATCAAGCGGCGGGCTGTTCGTCGACAATGCCGCCAATCCGCTCGGGGCGGGAAATTCCGTGCCTCTGGAACAGGGGATGCGTCTGCGGCTGGGCGATTTCGTGTTCCGGGTCGAAACGTCGACCGAAGTGCCAGCAACCGAGGCGACAGGAAAAAAAGAAGATCCTTTCGCATTTGGGTCTGCCGAACCGATACCGGAGACCCCGCGCAGGCCAGAGACGCTGCCGGACCCGTTCGGCATGCGTCGCGAGGACCGGTCGCAGGTACGCAGCGCCCCTCCTGCAACCCCTCGTCCGTTCGGGCAGGAAGACCCGTTCGGGCTGGACTTGAGCCGCGCTTTCGAAGGCTCCAAGCCGGAACAGGATGTGCCTCCAGCCAGCGGCAGGCGAGGTGGATATTTCGACACGCCCGCGCCGCAGCCGGCGCGTGAAGCGACGCCTGCTCCGGAGAGCACGCCGGTCCGGTTTGATCCGCCTGCCGCGGCCGAGAACCCCGTTTCTGCGGTTCCGCCGCCGGAACCGCCTTCGGTTTCGGCGGGCGGGGCTGAATCCGAGGTTCTTCGGGCCGCCTTGTTCCGTGGCCTCGGCCTGCAGGCCGACAGGTTCGAAGCGGAAGACTTTGAAGCGGAAATGGAAGCGGTCGGCGCCCGGCTCCGCGAACTGGTGGACGGGCTGATGCTGTTGCTGCGGACGCGAGCGCAGGAAAAACAGAAGGTCAGGGTGGCTCAGACCCTGATTTCCAGTGCAGATGTCAACCCGCTGAAATTTCTGGCCTCGACAGACGAGGCGCTTGCGGCCCTGTTGCGTCCGCGCGGGGCTGGTTATTTGCCGCCCGATCGCGCCGTGGCCGAGGCATATGGCGATCTTGTCGATCACCAGTTGCGGACCTGGACAGCGCTGCAAACGGCACTAAGGCGGATGATCGACAAATTCGATCCCGAAGAAATTGAACGTGAGCTCGCGGAAACCGGTCTGTTGGAAAAGCTGATCGCCGGCGGACGCAGCGCCAAGATGTGGCAACTCTACCAGGAACGTTACCGCGAAATAGCGCGGGCTGCCGAAGAGCAGTTCCTGGGCGAGGTCGGGCATGATTTCAGGGAAGCATATGAAAACAATCGGAGGAACTGACATGTCTTTTGCACGCAGAGAATTCGTGATCCTGGGCGGAGTGACCGCCGTTGCCGGGCTTTCGGGATGTTTGGGGCCTTCGGCTGCCAACCTGACGGTCAAGGCTGTCGGGACGCCCGGCATGAATCCGGGGCCGGATGGCGCTGATCGCCCGCTGACGCTGACCATTGTCCAGATGACCGGGACGGGCGCGTTTGACAGCGCGGACTACTTCGCCCTGCAAAACCCCGCCGCCGCACTGGGCACGGATTTCGTGCGGGCCGACCAGATCATCGTGTCGGGCGCCACTCCGGTGACCAAGGTCATTTCGGTCCAGCCGGGCGTCGCGGCGGTCGGGGTGGTCGCGGGCTTCCGGTCGCCCGCCGGCAAGAACTTTCGCAGTCGGGTTCCCGCACCAAAAAGCAGCGGGGGCCTTACAGTGACTGTCGGAGCGGGCGGTATTTCGGTAGCCTGAAGAAAAGAAGGGAACGGCAGGCATGTCGAATACGAACAGGGTTGTCTGGTCCGAGGGCTTGTTTCTCAGGACACAGCATTTCCAGCAGCAGGACCGCCACAGCGAATGGCTGGTTCGCGCGGCGCTCGGGGCGATGCCACGGCAAAGCTTCGGCTTCACGCGGCTGGAACTCGACCAGGCGGCACTGGAGGCCGGGCTGATCAGCATCTCGTCGGCGCAGGGTGTGTTTCCGGACGGAACCGTGTTTTCATTGCCTGACTCCACGGCAGACGTCACCCCTGTCCGGGTGGCGGCAGGCATGAAGCCGGGACTCGTATCGCTTGCCATACCGGCAGAACGGGCGGGAGCCGCGCAAATCGACCCTTCGCACGCGGACCCCTCCGGCGCACGCTATCGCGGTGAAATCGCAGAGGTACGCGATGTGATCCGCGACGGCGCCGACCCGGCCGAGATCGAAACCGCCCGCCTCGCGCCCCGGCTTCTGCGACCGGATGAGGACGGCAAAGGCTACACCGTCTTGCCCATAGCACGGCTGGAAGGTCTGGGGGCGGACGGCGGTGTGGCACTGGTGCCCGGTTTTCTGCCGCCGGCTCTCAGGTTGTCGGCAGTTGCCTGGTACGGTGATTTTCTCCGCGAATTACTGACAGGCCTGGACCGGATTGCCGAAGCGCATGCCTCTATGGTGATCGGAGGGGCAGGGGCTTCGATGGAAAACCTGCTTATCCTCGAACTGGCGAATGCCGCGCGTCCCAGGGTGGCGCATCTTTTGAAGCAGAACGATTGCCATCCGTCCGAACTCTATGCCGAGTTGGCGGGCTTGGCGGGGCGGATGTCCACCTATGGGGCCTCGGCGCGCCGCATGGCGGTGCTGCCGGACTATGATCATGCTGATCCGCAACCGGCCTTTGACGAACTGGCCAACACGCTGCGGTCGCTTGTCCTGTCGCTTCGACATGTCGAACCCAAGACCCGCGCGCTGCGGGTTTCGCGCCATTCCGACAACATCTGGACGGTCCGGATCGACAACCCCGAGATCCTGAATTCCTCCCGAATTGTCTTGCGGATCGGGGGTGACATGTCCGAGGCCATGTTGCGCAAGATCTTTGTCGATCAGGCCACGGTTGGTGCGGCTGACGAGTTCGACGCGCTCTGGAAATCGCGATTGCCGGGGATTGCGTTGAAACCGCTCCATTCGCAACCCCGAGAAATCCCGTATGATGGCGAACGCCTCTGCCTCGAACTGGATCGCAGCTCCGAACACTGGGCGGCGCTGCGCGATGCCCCGGGGTTCGTACTGGGTGTTGCGGGAAAACTCGACCGCGAACCCGAGATAGACTGCTATGCCGTGACACGGTGAGACCATGACCAAGGATGATCCATTTGGGCTGAAGAACGACGCCGGGCGCACACGCGTTCGACCGGTCAGGCGCGGCGCGGCCGGAGCATCCTCGTCGCCCGTTCGTACCGCGGCAGGGGGGCAGGACGCCGGGGATCCCGGGGTTTCACCACGCCTGAGAGAAAGCCGGGCCGGAAACAACCCGCTGATCAACGCCTTCGCGCCGCTCCTGGGTCTGGCACCGGAGCTGGAACGCGCAACCGCCCCGGACAATCCCGAAACCCTGCGTACGCGGTTGCTGGACAATCTGACCTATGCTCGGGACAGCGCCGTATCGGCAGGCGTACCGCTCAGCCGCGCCGATCAGGGCGCATGGTTCGTGGCTGCATTGCTTGACGACATCGCCATCAACACCCCCTGGGGCGGCGCTTCTGGCTGGCCGCGCCTGCCGCTTGTGGTGTCGCTCTATGGAAACGTGGATGTGGGTGAGCGGTACTTCGAACTGGTCGAAGAGTTGATGCGCCACCCAGAGCGAGACCCCGAGATGCTGGAACTGGCGCAGGTTTGCACGGCTTTGGGATTTCGGGGCAAGTACCGTGTGCAGGGTGGAAATGGCGAGGCGGCGCTCATGCAGTTGCGCGGCCAGCTTGACCGGTTGAACCGCGATCCTGATGTGCTGGACCGTGCATTGTCACCGCATTGGCAGGGTGTGCTGGCCGAGGACGAGGACAGGGGTTTCATTCTGCCGATCTGGGCCATCGTGCTGATTGCTTCGGCGCTTGTCGCAGCAATTTACGTGGGTCTGGGTGTTCGGCTGTCGGCCCGAGGTGAACAATTGTACACTCTTGCCGCCGTTCTGCCGCCGCCGGCGCGGGCGGACATCTATCGTCCGGTCATCGAGACAACGCAACCCGAACCGGTTCTTCTCGAGCCGGTGGTATTGGAACTGTTGCCTCTTGTTGCCGAGGCAGCGCCAAAGGACAAGGTTTCGGCGCTGACCGGGCGCGAGGACGTCTCTGTCGCGGTCGTGGTCGTGCAATCGACGGATCCCGAGGTTTTCAGGTCCGCAAAGTCGGATTTGAACGTCGAGTACGAGGAGTTGATCCGATCCATTGCCGGCGTGATCACGAGCAATGTCGAGTTCATCGGTACGGTCAGGGTGGTCGGACATACCGATAGCGTCCCCGTGCAGCGGTCAAATCCGTTTCAGTCGAACCAGGGGCTCAGCGAAGCGCGGGCGCGCACCATCGCCGACCTGCTTGTCGCGGCGGGCGTCCCGGCGGACCTCATCGTTTCCGAAGGGCGGGCCGCAACCGAACCGATCGCCGACAACAAGACCCGGGATGGGCGTGCCCGAAACCGTCGCGTCGAAATCATCCTGCAAAAGAAGGTCTAGGCGATGAAGGTACTGAAATCGGTCCTGGGCTTTTTCCTGTCCCGTCTTTTCTGGACGGCAGTCGGTCTGATTGTCCTTTGCGCGCTGATCTGGTTCTTTGGACCGCTTGTCAGCATTGGCGACAGCGATCCCTTGGCAAGCGAAATGGTTCGGCTGATCGTAATTGGCCTGATCCTGATCCTCTGGCTCCTGTCCCTGCTGATCCGCCAATTGCGTGCGGCCCGGGCGAACAGCGATTTTGTGGCGGATCTCGCTGCCGCAGACCCGGAAGTACGTCCCGGCGAAGAAAACGTGGCAGAAGTGCAGGCCAAGTTCCGCGCGATTCTTGACCAGATGAAACGCTCGAAACTGGGCGGGCGGAAGTTTCTGCGCGACATGCCTTGGTACGTGATCATCGGGCCGCCGGGTACGGGCAAGACAACGGCACTGCGTCAATCCGGACTGCATTTCCCGATCGACCTGTCGGACGACATCAAAGGTGTGGGCGGTACCCGGAATTGCGACTGGTTCTTTACCGAGGATGCCGTTCTGATCGATACCGCTGGCCGCTATGTGCAGCAGATGAGTGATCCCGAGGTTGATGCGGCCGAATGGAAAGGGTTCCTGGACCTGCTGATCAAGCACCGTGGCCGAAGGGCGCTCAACGGCGTAATCCTGACTTTGTCGGTCCAGGAACTGTCGATGAACGACGCGGCCATTCGCGACTATGGCCGGGAAATCCGAAAACGTTTGGCAGAACTGCGTGACGAACTGGGTATTAAGCTGCCGGTCTACCTGATGATCACCAAGGTCGATCTGGTGCCCGGGTTCGAAGAGTTTTTCGGCGACCTGTCGTCACGTGGTCGGGAACAGGTCTGGGGGGCCACCCTGGGGGTTGAAGACCGTGTTGACGGGGTGACCGTCGAGCGTGAGATGCGCGCGTTGCAGGAGGAGCTGGAATCGCGTCTTCTTGCCCGGCTGGGGGCGGATCTGCCTTTGTCGAAACGGGCCGAGCTGTTTCGTTTTCCGGGCCAGTTCGCGGCTTTGACCGGTCCGATGAAGGTGTTGATCGACGCAGTGTTCGGCGAGAGCCGATATGAAGACAGCCCCTGGCTGCGGGGATTCTATTTTACTTCGGGAACTCAGGAAGGCTCGCCCATCGACCGGATGTTGTCGGGAATGGCGCAATCGGTAGGATTGGCGCCACCGGCGCCCGAGCGCCGGGCGCATGGCGAAAGCCGTTCGTATTTCCTGCGGAACCTGCTTACGGACCTTATCTTTCCGGAGGCAGGTATCGGTCGCTTCGATCCAAGGGCCGAAGATCGCCGACGCTGGATCTGGCGTGGAACGCTGGCGGCGTCGGCCCTTGTCATCGTGGTTACCGGAACTTTCTTCCTGTTTTCATACATACGCTATTCCGCCGGGATCCGGAGCCAGGAAGCGGAACTTGCGCAATTGTCGGCGCGCTTGTCCAATGTTGCCTCGCGTCAGGCGCCAACCGACCCGCTTGATCTGAACCTGGCCCTGGAGGCGGCCAACGAAACGCTGAATTCCAACGCCGAAGTGCCTGACAGTTTTTTCACGGTTCTTGGCCCCACAGCCGAAGCAGAGTTGTCGCGGGCACAGACCATCGCCTATGACCGTACGCTTCGAAACATCCTTGAACCGCGGATGGTGGCCATGCTCGAGGCCACGATGTGGCGGCACTCGCGCGACCCGGAGTTCCTGATGGGCGCGCTCAAGGCCTACCTGATGTTTACCGGGCGCTCTCCTTACGACGGAGAGTATATCGCGGAATGGTGGCAGGTCGTTCTGCCGGATTTTGCACCCATAGATCCGTTCCCGACCGAAGAGGCGGTTTTGCATCAACTTGCGGCTATTGAACGGGCCGGAGCGGAAACCGACCGGATCGCGCCTGATCCCGAACTGGTCACGATCGCGCTGGAAAGCATCTGCACGATTCCGCTTGCGGTGCGCGCCTATCGCAACCTCTTGACCCTTCCCGAAATCAGCAGTCTGCCCGAATGGATACCGGCGGAACATACGGGTCCGAACGGTGCGCGCGTTCTGACCCGCTTGTCGGAAAAGACGCTGCGTGTGGGTTTGCCGGGCGCATTCACTTTTGACGGGTTCCACCAGACGGTTCTGCCCCTGGTGCCCGAGGTTGCGGCTCAGGCCGTGCTGGACCGCGAGGTTTTTGCCGGTGGATGTGCTGAAAGTGCCGAAGCGTCGGTCGCGGTCCTGGAAGCGGATATCCTGAAACTCTATTACGATGATTTCATTGCCCAATGGGATGGGTTCCTGCGCGATGTGCGGCTCGCTCCGATCTCGGACCTGCCGCAGGCGCGACAGAATTTAAAGGACCTGTCTTCGGCGGACAGCGCGCTCAAGCGGTTGATCATTGCTGTGGTGGCCGAGACCCATCTGACCCGGATTCCCGAAGAAGGAACCGGCGGCGGGAATGATGCGGCCAAGAAAGGGGCTTTGAAAGCGGCGCAGAAGAAGCTGGGAAAAATCGGCGGACTGCTCAAGAAGGGATCCAAAGTAGTCGGAAAGTCCGGAGGGTCGGCCGAACCCGAGGCGCTGCCCGGCAATCCTGTTGCGCTTCATTTCGCTCCGATCCGCGCCACGGTCCAAGAAGTGGACGGCGTGCCACCGCTCCTGGACGACGCCGTCTCGGCATTGACGGCCCTGTCGAACGAATTGCAGACCGTAGCCGCCAGCCCGGACCCCGAACAGGCGCTTCTGGCGCGTGGTGGCCTGCCGCTGTTGACTGGGGCAATCGTGAACGAAGCGGCCGGTTTGCCCGACCCGATAGACGACTGGATCGGCGGCATTGCGGGCGACACGATCAGTGTAACCCGCGACGCCATCGTCGATCAGTTGAACGCACGTTGGAAAGCGGATGTCCTGCCCTTCTGCCTGTCTGCGACCGCCGGACGCTACCCGTTCGACCAGCGCAGTGCCATTGATGTGAACACGCAGGATTTTGCCCGGCTCTTCGGGGCGGGGGGGCTGATCGACGGATTTACCAATGATCACTTGCAGACCTATATCGACAATTCCGTCCGGCCTTGGCAATGGCGTGCCGATCTGGGGCTGGAAGACGGCTTGCTGAAGCCGTTCGAGAATGCCCGGATGCTGCGGAACGCATTGTTCCCCGGCGGATCGGGACCGGTCATGGCGTTCAACCTGACGCCGCTGGATCTCAGTGCTACCGCCGCACGGGTGACGCTGAACGTGGATGGCCAGGTGCTGAGCTATTTCAACGCTGCGGCCCGACCCATGCCCATGACCTGGCCGGGGCCTGACGGTACCAACATGATCACGCTCAGTTTCACGCCCGTCGACGGCACGGGTGATCAGATTACGTCGCAGACCGGATCATGGGCATTTCTGCGCCTGATCCGGGCCGGGCGGCTGCAATCCACGAACCTGCCGGAAGTATTCAACCTGGGTCTGGCCGCTGGCGGGCACAGCGCCCGCTTCGAATTGCGCGCGAATTCCGTCGAGAACCCATTCGATCTGACGGTGTTTTCCGGATTCTCCTGCCCGAAAGGGTTCTGACGTGACCGGGTTCTTTGGCAAGTTGCCAAGCCACGGCGATTTTGTGACTCGCGGTCTTGGCTCCGGGGTGCGCGTATTTCTCGACCGATGGCTGAGTCTCGGGCCGGCCTTGGCGCTCAGGGATGGGGTGATCTGGCCGGAAAAGGGGGTGCGTGGCCTGCTGCAGGGGCCGAAAGGTCCCATCGCCGTGCTTGTCCTTGCCAGTCGCGATACGCCAGGTCGGCTCTTTCCATTCGCGGCTTGCGCTGAGGTTTGCACGGATCAGAAGGGTGTCGACGAATGGGCCGAGCAGATATTACCGGCACTTGCAGGAGCGACCCGGACAGGAGCGGACCCGGACGCTTTGCTTGCAAAGTTGAGCGCCTTTCTTCCAGAGCATTCCGATCACCCGCTCAGTCATACCTGCGTCTGGTGCGATGGTGTCGCCCCCGAACCCTCCGAGGTTTTCTTCGGGCATTTGTGAGAGGCAGAGCTGCCAAGAAAATTCGGCGAATTTTCTTGGGCCCTGCCTCAATTCTGGTCGATTTTCGAACCTTTTATCTTGATGTTGCTTGACGCCTTGATATCGATCTTGCCGCTGCCTTCCACCTTGATGTCCTTGCCCTTGATCTGGATCGTGCCGTCCTTCTTCATCAGGATCGATGCAGACCCTGTCTTGATCAGGATCTCGTCGCCCGCATCGATGGCCAGTTTCTTTGCGACCTTCAAAGTCATGTTTTCGCCGACCGAATAGCTGGCTTTCTTTCCGATCGATTGGGACAGGTCCTTGCCGACTTCAATGCTTCGGCCGCCGCCGACGGTCCAGCTGTCGTCGCTGCCGATCGAGTGGGTCTGGCCAGCTCCGACTGAAACCGACCTTGATGCGCCGATATCGTTGGATTGCGGTCCTCCGACGGTGCGTTGCTCGGCAGCGCCGACCGTATCAACCCGGATTGCGCCGACGCTGATTGTCTGCATCGCCCCCACCGTCTGGGTATGGTTAATGCCGATCGTTTCGCTCGAATTCTGCCCGATGCTGATTGACTCGTTTGACCCCACGGTCAGCGCCCTGTTCTGTCCTACCGTTTCGGTATCGTTATTGCCGATAACTACGGTCCGATTGACATCGACCGTAGTGTCCTTGTTGTTCTTCACGTATTCGCTGCGGTCGTGCATGACTTCCTGGCGCGCGTCATTTCCGACCGACTCGTAGAAATCGTTGCCGATGGTCCGGCTTTCGTTGTTCTTGACCAATTCGTTATGGTCTTTTTCCGCCTGGAAGTAGACCTCTTCATTGCCCTTGGCATCTTCGAACCGCAACTCGTTGAAGCCGCCACCGCCTGGGGAACTGTTCGATTTCCAGCCCGATTGGGTGGCATTGGACGGCAACGCATAGGGCGGCATCTGCTCGGCATTGTACACGCGCCCCGTAATGATCGGCTGATCCGGGTCGCCTTCCAGGAAATCGACGATCACCTCTTGCCCAATCCGCGGAACCTGGATGAAGCCCCAGCCAGACCCGGCCCAAACCGAGCTTACGCGGATGAAGCAGGTGGTGTGCTCATCTTCGACCCCCTCACGGTCCCAATGGAACTGAACCTTCACCCGCGAGTACTCGTCAGTGTAGATCTCTTCGCCGGGCGGGCCCACCACAACAGCTGTCTGGGGCCCCCGCATGACCGGGGCGCGGGCCCTGCGTGGGGGGTGGTAAGGCAGGTCAAACGGTTGCACGAGCCAGCGGACCTCGAAACCGTCCTGTGCGCCGCGAAACCCCTGGCCCGAAAAATACTGCGCCTCCCAGATGTCGTAATCGGCTCGCAGAATGAAGAAATCAGCGTTTTCCGCATCCCTGGGATGCTCGGTCAACTTGAACCGGTGGCCGCTCGCTGGTCCCTGTGCCCACGCCTGCGCTTCGGCGCGCTTCGCCCGGGCCTGCACGGCGATGTTGCGGACCTTGGCCAGGTCCTTGCCTCGTGCATGTTCCTTGTAGTACCCGGGGTAGGAGTAGCGCTGCCTGTCGGCCAATTCG
The DNA here is from genome assembly GCF_900101475.1 of Ruegeria marina. Classification (GTDB taxonomy): domain Bacteria; phylum Pseudomonadota; class Alphaproteobacteria; order Rhodobacterales; family Rhodobacteraceae; genus Ruegeria_B; species Ruegeria_B marina. The sequence goes on from NZ_FMZV01000019.1 coordinate 66,181, forward strand.
GTTTCAAACATATTTTCGTCTTTGGCAACCAAGTCGGCCGAGGGGCGGGTGAAATCATAGTCGGTATGTGTCCACCCGGCAGAAACCACGCTGTCTATGCGGTGCCACTCGCTGATGCCTTCCTCGCTAATTGCCGCCGGGCGCGCGTTCATCAGGTATGGGACGATCTCATAACCATCGGCAGTCTCCAGTTTCTCATTGTCATCCACAAGGATCAGCTTTTCCTCGCCGTCCCTGAACTCGAAAAAGTACCAGATCCCTTCGTGTTGCATCAGCCGCTCGACGAAGTTCAGATCGCTTTCCGCGTATTGGACGCAATATTCACGCGGTGGATAGCTTTTTTTCAGCTTCAATTCATAAGGCGTGGCACCATGCTGATCCAGAATATGTTCGATAATGTCGGGAACCGACTTTTTCTGGAAAATTCGATTGTCCGTGCTCTTCGAAAGGAACCACAACTTTGGCCTTAGGACCAGAACGTAGCGCGCCATTCCTTCTTCTGTGACACCCCCGAACCGGAACTCATCAACATAGCCGTGAAAATGGCGTTCGTTTATTTCTCCGTTGACCTGGACCGTGACGGACTGTCCAAGAATGTCTTCGGATTTGAGGTCTGGATTCTTGCTGACAGCGGTTACTTCATAGCGGTAACACGCTCCGGCTTCATCTCGTCCCTTCAGGCTGCAGAAGCGAAGCCCGTCAGATCCATCGTCGTCGGATGGCGGCAGCGGTGACTTGAGGATAATATTTCGTGCTTCAAACATTTTGACCTCGGCAATCCACCAAGACTTCTGCAAATCCTGGCCAGTATAGCGCGGAAATCCCGTCCTGCATGGAATTTCCACGCTGCTAAAGGACAGGAGGGCAGGACAGGCCCTTTATCGCTGTTCGGCCGGAGATTGGGTTCACGTCACGGTCAAACTCCATTTCCACGAATACCCGGCCGCTATCGGTGCGCAGGTCCACAAGAACCCGGCGCCCTCCGTCACGGGTGCGCAGGCGAAGGTCGTCTAGCAACCTGTGCAATCCCCAGGGGCCGGAGTGGGTCAGGCGCGACGCCTGGTCCCCCTGGCGAATGGAGACTTCGATGCCGGCTTCCGGGTCGGGTCCAGGCCAGGACAGCTGTGCTGCATCGCCGGTTGCGCGAACCGGCGCGACCACGCCACCCAGCGTCAACAGTGTTTCGCCCCGTTCGGCCAATGCCGAAATCCGTATGTCCGAAGCCAGCGATCCGTCCGGAGCGAAGAGCGCTTGCGATGTTACTGCGGCGCGCTCAAGAAACGCGGCGCCTTCGGGTGTCAGCCCCGAAAACCGGGCTTCGGGTTTCCAGCGCCAGGGGCTTTCGGATGTATCGAGATAGGGCCCGGCATAGGCCGAAAGGAACAGCGGAAAGGCGCCCGACGGGCCGAACAGGGCCGTAAGGTCGCGCGCGTCGGCATCCGGTCCGTCGGCAAAGGGATAGCGCCCGAGGACAAGCTCGCGGCACAGGGGAAACACATCCTGTTGCCACTGCCGAAGGATCGGATTCGATTGGCGGGAACCGGTGGTCTGCCCGGCCTGGGCCAGCACGTCCTCGGCGATTTGCACCACGACGCGCGGCGCGGCCTTGAGCGCCTGTACCGAGCGGGCACTTTCCTGCACGCTCATCAATCGTTCGCTGCCGCGCTCTGCGTTCACGTCAATCGAACCCAATGCGACGTTGAGGCTGGAAAACAACCTGGCTATCTCCGCCAGGCGGCCATTTTCAACATACTGGATCATTGCCCCGAAACGGGTCGCCGTTCGCAGCTGCTGCGCGTGGCTGCGGGCTGTATCGCCACCGCCTGTTTCCACCCAGACGTGCCGCAGCAGAGCGTCCAGCGGACCGGGCGACCTGGCCAGGGAACCCGAAACAAGAATGGCTGTTTCCCTGTCGACGAAGGGCCGAACCCGAATATTGGCCAACCAGTTGCTCCAGGCGTCCAGCGTTTCCGTCAAGAGACGGTCTTCCAGCAGGTCCGGCGTATCATTGCGCGGCTGGAGGGATGTGCCGGTGACAACGGGGCCGGCCAGTCTTGCCGCCTGCACGGCAAGACCCAGTTCGAATTCGCGTGCCTTGGTCCACCCTGCCTGCGTGAACAGGCCCGGAACGCCCTCGGACAACGGCGCGCCGGTTCGATGGACCAAAACCTCGCCGATCCCGGGAACCGCCTGGTTGGCCTGCCAGCGCGGCAATTGCCGCGCACCTTCCGAGCGGAGCAATTCCAGCCAGGCCCGGCTGGGTTCGTCCGCTTCGGCGGCAAAGCTGCGCACCAGTTCCATCAACTCCGGGTCCGAAGCGGGCAATCCCGTCCGCGGTCCTTCCAATGATCCGACATGGGACGCAAGTTCTGGCGAATTGTCCTCGAGCCAGCCAACAAGGTAGGCCGGTTGCCATGCCAGGTCCCCGACCAGCACGGCCCAGGCCCGAAGGGCATCGTAAACCATCAGACCCTGGCCCTCTGTTGCCAGACGATCCTCGATCGCCATCCCGATGGCAGGTGGTAAAAGTGATGCAACCAGTTCTTGATGTGCCGCTTGCGCACGGGAAAGCGCGTCTGCCATCGGCAGGCGCAAGGAGCCCTTGAAAGGGGCCTTGGCCATTGCCCGTTCGACTTGAGCCAGCGCCTCGGCACTTGAATCCAACTGTGCGGAAACCGGCGTCGAGCGATCGATCGCTGCCGTCGCCTGCTTGAAACCGGCAAAAACGCCGGTTTGGTACCGATATTCAAGAAACCCCGCATAGCAGGCCAAGAGCGTCGAAAAGGACAAGATGCTGATCAGTGCATATTTTCCCCAGCCGGACCGCTCTCGCTGATACCCTTGGCGCATGGCCCTGCATTGGTCCACGATCCCTTGCAGGAATTCCCCGAGCGGCGCAAGCTCACCCCCTTCGCGTCGGGCGGTCGCGGCAAAATCCTGTACTCGGGGAAGGTCCATCTCGCGGCCGTCGAACAGGTGTTGCCGTGCCAGGATCGTCCATGTCGACAGTCGCAACCTTGGCAAGGATCGCGCTCGTTTGTCGATCAGAACGCCCAGCCCGTATCGCGCCGGTTTGATCGCGCTACGTGGCACACGGGCATCCTGAAGCCGGATTTCGAAAGCGTCGAGCAGCGCGGCGGCTTCCTCGCACAAGGTGCGCTCACCAACCCGGGCCCGCGTCTCCAGCTTGTCCGCAAAGGCGAACACCGGGCCCGCCAGATCCTGAAACGGTCGGCCTTTGCCAGGACCCGAAGGGCGCGCATGCCGGCCCATCGATCAAAGCTTTCCTTCGGTCTGCCACTTGCGAAGGGTTTCCTCGCCGACCTCGAAATGCATTGAATCCTCGCGATTCCACGTGGCGCCCCAGAACCACCCTTCTTCGTTGAAGAGTTCGGCAAGGAGCAGCAGGCCGAACTGGGTGCCGCCGTCGCCAAATCCGTCAAGCCGCCCTTCGAGTTTCAGGTCTATTGCGGTTCCCCAGGAATGGTTCGAGACCGAACTCGCGGATCCTCTGATCAGCCTTGCACACAAAGCGCCCGCCGTGCCCATAGCGGCATGAATATCGGGTTCCGATTGCTTAAGCCGCACCATGATCCGTTCCAGGGACTCGAGCGCCGGACGAATCATCGTAACCCGGATTGGCCCGATTTGCCGGGTTTCCAGCAACGAACCGAGGCGGGAATTTGTGACCGGCTGGCATTCGGTCGAATAGCTGTCCCGCGGGTGTCCAAGAATTTCCAGCATCACGCGGTTCCTGGGTTGCGTGATGCCAGTGTTGAACCTCGACTTGGCAAGGATCATCTCTTCGGTCATCTCCTCGGTTTCCTGGTGGTCCCCGGTTTCGTCCAGCCCGGTCAGTTGTCCCGCCTCGATCTGTACTGGCGGGCGCTCGGCGGCAAGGCCTGCCATCAGGCTCATGTCCTCGGTCAAGCGCTTGATTTCGGCCTCAAGCTCGCGTTGGTTTTCGCGTATCCGGGCGATATCGCCACGCAAGTCGGCGATCTCCCTGTCGGTCCCGTTCAGCCGCATTTCGGTTGTACCGTCCGCAGTCTGCAATACCGCTCCGACCACCGCAAAGGCGATTGCTGCCGCCACCAGGCCGATGGCGATGATGATTGGGCCTATGAGGGTTCCTTGCCGCAAATGTCATCCGTCCCGGGCAAAAACGGCTATGACCGACACGTTGTCGGGGGCGCCGGATTCGAGTGCCTTTGTCACCAGGGTAGCACAGACGTCTTCGGGATCGGTCGCCCCGTTGATGATCGAAGCGATCTGTTGATCGCCGATACAGGTCGTCAGCCCATCGCTGCACAACATCAACCGGTCGCCCGAAATGAGAGGCACAGTGACGGTATCCACCTCAAGCTCGGGCAGGGCGCCGACGGCGCGCGTAACGATATGACGCTCGGGGTGGTCGTCGCGGTCGCGCGCGTCCAGCAGACCCTGATCGATCATGTCCTGAACAACCGTATGATCATGCGTCAGCAGGCGCAACCCGCCCTGCCGCAACAGATAGGCCCGGCAATCGCCCGCCCATGCAACCGTGGCAATGGCGTTCTGGATCATCATGGCCACCACTGTCGCGCCCATTCCATCAAGCCGTTGATTGCGAGCCCGAAGCAGGACTTCACGATTGGCTTCGGCCAGCCGCATCCGTAATTCGGGGGCCGCAAGCGCGTCGTCCTGCAACTGGCTGAGGCAGTCGATGACGATGTCAGATGCCACATCGCCATGGCCATATCCGCCCATTCCGTCGGCAATTGCCCAGACCACCCCGGACGGATCGGTAAGAATCGAATCTTCGTTGCTTTCCCGTACCCGTCCTGCATGGGTCAGGCCCGACCCGAAAAAGATCGGCGCACGAGGCAGCACGGCCGGGATGCGTGTCGTCGGTCCGGTCATCATCCGGCATCTATAGCGAACATCTGGTCCAAGGTTCGAGTCCGGTCTTTCAAATGGGATGTATTCAAACGGCTTTGATGATACTCTGGTTGCAGATTGACACAAAGCCTTTTCAGAAAAGGAGAGATGCCCATGACATCACTCAGACTGGCTGTCGCCCTGTTGGCGTTGGCCAATCCGGTACTCGCTCAGGACTACACCGCAGATCAGCTCCGCGCCTTGTTCGAGAAACAGAAACAGGCGTTCTCGGCTGCCCAGGACAGTGGGATGGGGCAAACGCGCGGCTTGAAACTTGTAACCGTGGAAGATGTCAGCAGCGAATCCGCCGTCAGTGTGCAGGGGCAGACAACGACCGCAGGCGAAAGCATGACACCTGCGGCCTCGGATCCGAACAAGCCACTGGTCTTTGGCCAGCTCGATCCAGAATTGCAGGTCAATCTTCATATCAAGTTCGGGTTCGACTCGGCCGCGCTGTCAGAATCGGAAAAGCCTAAACTTGAAACACTGTGCACGGTTCTGCGGACATCCGACATAAACGTGATCCGTATCGTGGGACATACCGACAGTTCCGGGTCGGATGAATACAACGAACGTCTTTCGGTTCTGCGCGCCAAGGAAGTGGCCCGGCACCTCGTTCAAAACTGCGGGGTGGATGCCGGTCGGCTCGAGACTGTCGGCATGGGCGAGAGGTTTCCATTCAACAGCGCGGATCCAAAGGCAGACGAAAACCGCAGAGTGGAATTCCAGGCCCTAAGCTGACATGGCAACGCAGCCACCGTTTCTTGCCCGAACCTGATTGCTAGCTCTCCAGCCCGTAGGCGCGGCGAAGGCCGCGCTGTGTTCCGGGCCCGAAATCGCCGTCGATCGTCCCCTGGTACAGGTCGAATCGTTTAAGTTCCTCCTGCAGCGCGCGACGGGTGGCCGGTTTGAGTGTTTCGGGATGCTCTGTGAGAATCTTCAGAACATCTTGATTGCCCACTCTCAGCGCCTGATACAGGTATTGCGCGGCCTCTTTAGGTCCTTTCCCCGGAATAAGCCCGTCGTCGATCAACGCGGCGAAATTGTACATCGCCTGCGGGTGCCGCAAATCCGCCGCGCGTTCGAACAGGGCAAGCGCCTTTGCGGAATCGCTCGGCAGGCCCATCATGCCGTGATAGTGGAAAAAGCCGAGATCGTTGATCGCGTCCGGGAAATCCTGCGCTGCGGATTGCCTGTAGAGTTCCAGTGCCCGGACCTGATCCGCGGCCACACCGCGGCCTGTCTCGTACTGTATCGCAAGTTCGTATTGTGCTTCGGCGGACCCCGCATTGGCGGCCCGTTCCAGCAGGCGCGCCGCCTCGACCGGATCGAACCTGTCCTCGTTTGGATTGAGATGCATGAAGGCCAACCCCAGAAGCGACCGGGTGTCGCCTTCGGCGGCAAGCTGGCGGAACTGCGCCTCATCGTCGGGGCGCAGGGCGGACCACGCCAGCTTGGCCTTGCCGCCCGGCGCATCCGTAGCCGATCCTCCGCCTGCCAGAAAGAAGGGTACTCCGGACAGAGAGCCATAGGTATGCGGCTCTTGCCGGTTCTCGGTCAGGCGCAGCACCTCGTCCCGGACCTGTCGGAACATCAACGAGATTTCGAGGCCGGGATCGTCCATCTTGTCGATCAACGCCAGCGCAAAGGGGCTGTTTTCACCAGCGCCATCAAGCGCCACGTTGCCGTCCTTTGCGGCATAGGCAACCAGTGTGCCCCGGTCCGGTGAAGGTGCTGCGAGACCCTGGCCGACGCTGCGCGCCGCATCGGAAGCAGCAGTACCGGTCGTTTCCGTATCCGAGGCCAAACTGTCCCCGAATGGATTGTCCCTGCAACTGTCGAGGATCACGATCCGCATCTTTCGTGCCCTGTCCACCGAGGCCAGAAAATCCTTGAGCGAAACGGATTGGGCCTGGATGTCCCGGTTGCTTGCAACTTGCGCATCGGCCGGAATCAGGAAGTTTTCGCCCTGAACCTCCACCCCGTGACCGGCGAAATAGATCAGCGCAAGATCCGCAGTCTCGGCGCGGAACGAGAAACGCGACAGTTCCTCTCGGATCGCGTCGCCGCCCGGATCCGAAAGCTGCGTGACATCAAATCCGATCCGCTCGAGTGTCCGGGCGATGGCCTCGGCGTCATTGAGCGTGTTCTTGAGTGGTGGAATGGCCTCGTATTCCGAAATTCCGATAACCAGGGCCACCCGGTCGGCGCTGAGCGCCGGAAGCGGAAGGAAAATCAACAAACACAAGAGCAAATGTTTCATGGCGGTCCCGTCAGGTGCTCCGCAGGTACAGCCAGAGCATAACCCCGAGTAGCTGCGCCGGTCCAGAAATTCGGCGAGCGTCGATCTGCCTAATCGTTTTGCCGAAACAGCATTGCGGGTGTATCCTTGGCGTATTGGAGGAGCGTTCGCGCTTCGACTTCGGTTCTTTTGTCACTTTGTCAGAGGAATTTCCGGATGCGTACTGCAAATATCATTTGGGTCACGCTCGCGCCGACCGCGTTGGCAATCGCCACAGCTTTTTCTGGTATGGGGATCGCACAATCGGTCGAAGGGCCGACCGAGTTCGAAGGTGTGCGCGAAGGCGGTGGTGCGCTGAGCGACAGCGCCCTTGCCACTATACCGTCCTGGACCCCGGTGAATGCGGCGACGACCGGCCGCATCGTCAACGCATTGAACGCGGCGGCTGAATTCTGCCGGGCGAAGGCCGATCGTGCATTCGCCCTCGACTGCATGAATTACGAGTACTGGAAGATTGTCGAAACACTGCCTGAAACCGGGGAATACGCGGAAGTCAGGGTTGCGCTCGAAGGCGTAGCGACCAGGATGTCGGGCCTGGTCACGCGCCACCGTGACAGTTCGCCGGCCCAGACCCTGAGCAGAACCGGCATCCAGCCCAAGGTCACTACGCGCAAGATCAATCCGATAGTCGCTCCGGCTATCTCGTCTTCGGCTCGTGAAGCGGCGGATGCCATCGCCGAGGCGCAAACCCTGCTGTTGCGATCGACTGGTAATTCGGATCTGCGGCGGGCGCAGTTCCAGCGGATTGCACAGGCGATGGAAAGTGGAGCGATCCTGTTGCGGTCTCTATGAAGATCGGTCCGGAGCGGTGCCGCCCGTAAGTCGAGTAATTTCAGCCCCGGCCTCGGCGACAGCCTGCCCGAGCCGGTCAAGGCTGTCGGGCTTGAACCGGCCGCTCGGGCCCGAGATCGAGATCCCGGCACATGGCAATCCGTTCTCGTCGAAAATGGCCGCGCCGATGCAGGACATCCCGTCGTGGCGTTCATCCGCCTCGTACGACCAGCCGCGCGTGCGGGTCCGGTCCAGATCCTGAAACAGGGCGTTTGGGGTGGACAGGGTCTTGGAGGTGAACACGGGCAACCCGGCTTTTTGCAACAGGGTTCGCGCCCGTTCGGGCGGCATCATCGCAAGTATGGCCTTTCCGGTTCCCGAGGCGTGCATTGGCGATCGGGTGCCAGCGGGAAAGAAGGCACGGATCGGATGGGCGGTTTCGACCTGAGCTATGAAAACCACTTCTGTTCCATCCGGCACGGCGAGATTGGCGGTTTCTCCGGTTTTCTCCATGAGCGCACGCAGGATCGGTTGGCCGATTTCGGTCAAACCGGCCCGGCGCAGATAGGCGGAGCCGGTGCGATAGGCTTCGATTCCGATCATCCATTCCTGGCTGTGCCGGTCGAAATCGACGAAGCCATGCTTCTGGAGCGTGGTCAGGATGCGGTGTGCTGTTGCGGCCGGCAGACCTTGTGCCAGGGCCAAATCGGTCAAGGTCGCATGACCGAACCTCGCCACGGTCGCCAATAGACCCAGCGCCCGGTCCAGCGATTGCAGCGTCGCACCGCCGGATTCGGAAAAGGCCGACCTGGGTCGGCCGCGGGCACGTTTTGGCGTATTCATCGTATCCCTCTCCGCGCCATCTCTGCGCCATACCAGCATTTGTGCAGAGAAAAGTTTTTCCAAATGACCATGAATGGATGAAATGAAAAACGAAAAATTAAACAAATACAATGCATAATGTTTTTCATTTTGGATTTGGAAAACTTTTTCAGAAAAATTGCATGACTACCCGGTCCAGCGCATTCTTTTCACATAGAGGGAGGATGCCGCCATGTCAGACCAGAACCCTGTTTTCATTCCGGGACCCACCAATATTCCCGACCGCCTGCGTCGCGCGTTGCAGGTGCAGACCCGTGATCATCGCGCCCCTGATTTCGTCGATACGCTCGCGCCGGTTCTTTCCGGGATCAAGACTGTGCTGAACACGACCGATGGTAATGTGGTCACTTTCCCGTCCACGGGCACTGGTGGCTGGGAGGCCGCGATCACCAACACGCTCAGCCCGGGCGACAGGGTGCTTGTGGCCCGATACGGCATGTTCTCGCATCGCTGGATCGACCTGTGCCAGCGGCACGGGCTCGATGTCCGGATCATCGAAACGGACTGGGGTGCGGGTGCGCCGGCCGACCGGTTCGAAGAGGAGTTGCGTGCCGATACGGGGCACCGGATCAAGGCCGTGCTGGTCACCCACAACGAGACCGCGACCGGTGTTCTCAGCGACATTTCCGCCGTACGCCGCGCGATGGACATGGCGGGCCATCCCGCTCTGCTCTTTGTCGACGCGGTGAGTTCGCTCGCTTCGGTTCCGTTTCGCATGGACGATTGGGGCGTCGATATCGTTGTTTCCGGCTCGCAAAAGGGGTTCATGCTGACAACCGGCATGGCAATCCTCGGGGTCAGCCCCAAGGCATTGGGCGCAATCGAGACTGCGCGCCTGCCGCGAACCTTCTTCGACTTTCGCGACATGATGGGCGCGAATGCCAGGGGCGGTTTTCCGTACACGCCACCGCTGCAACTGATCTATGGCATGCGGGAAAGCCTGAACATGCTGTTCGAGGAAGGTCTGGAAAATGTCTATGCCCGCCATAATCGCCTGGCCGAAGGCGTGCGTCGGGCGGTTGATGCATGGGGTCTGAAACTGGTGGCCAAGTCCCCCGAACTCTATTCCGACACCGTCAGCGCGATCTACGTTCCCGACGGGTTCGACAGCAACGCCCTGACCGACCACGCGTTTCACGCCTATGACGTCAGTTTCGGCATCGGTCTGGGCGAGATGAACGGGCGGGCCTTCCGTATTGGCCACCTGGGCAGTCTGACGGATGTCATGGTGCTGAGCGGGCTGGCCACGATCGAAATGGCCATGGCCGATCTGAACTATCCGATCCGGCTGGGCAGCGGTGTCGCGGCAGCGCAGGAATACTTGCGACGCCCTGCACAGGCCGCAGCGAAATCCGCAGCATGAAGGAGGACAGGATGCTGGATGCAATGACACTGGCCGCCGACCTGACCATCGCGGATGTGCGCGCCGCGCACGACCGTATCCGGCCGCATATCCGGCGCACGCCGGTGCTGAGTTCCGAATATCTGAACGAATTGACCGGCGCGCGGCTGTTCTTCAAATGCGAGAACCTGCAAGAGGCGGGGGCCTTCAAGGTGCGGGGCGCCTGCAACGCGGTGTTCGGCCTGAATGAAGACGTCGCCCGGCGCGGTGTTGCAACCCACAGTTCGGGCAACCATGCGCTTTCGCTGTCCTATGCGGCCGGACGGCGCGGCATTCCCTGCAACGTGGTCATGCCGCGCACCGCGCCACAGGCCAAGAAGGACGCGGTGCGCCGCTATGGTGGTATCGTCACCGAATGCGAACCCTCGACCAGCAGTCGTGAAGCGGTTTTCGCCCAGGTGCAGCAAGCCACGGGCGGTGAATTCGTACACCCTTACAACGATCCGCGCGTGATTGCGGGTCAGGGAACCTGTTCGCTGGAATTGTTGGAGCAGACGGATGGTCTCGATGCCGTGGTGGCACCTATCGGAGGTGGCGGGATGATTTCGGGCACCTGCCTGACTCTGTCGAACCTGGCCCCCGAAGTGGCAATCTATGCCGCCGAACCCGAGCAGGCGGACGACGCCTTTCGCAGTTTCAGGGCGGGGCACATCATTGCCGATGACGCACCCGAGACCGTGGCCGACGGTCTCAAGGTGCCCCTGAAGAATAACACCTGGCATTTCGTTTCCAACTTCGTGACCGATATCCAGACCGCCAGCGAGAAAGAGATCGTCGAAGCGATGAAGCTTACCTGGAAATACCTGCGGGTGGTGATGGAACCGTCTTCGGCCGTGCCGCTGGCAACGATCCTGAAGAACCCGGACACCTATCGCGGCAAGCGCGTTGGAGTCATCATCACCGGCGGCAACGTCGATCTGGACAGGCTTCCCTGGACCCTGGTCTGAAAGGAACAAGGATATGAAAGACATGACAAATCTCGCAGAACTCGAAGTCGGCTTCGATATTCCGGCCGCGATCGGCATGGACGAAAGCGAAATCCAGACCCCCTGCCTGATCCTCGATCTCGACGCGCTCGAGCGGAACATCGTCAAGATGGGCGATTATGCCCGTGCCCACGGTATGCGCCACCGGGTGCATGGAAAGATGCACAAGTCGGTCGACGTGGCCATGTTGCAGGAACGGCTCGGCGGTGCGGTCGGGGTCTGCTGCCAGAAAGTGTCCGAAGCCGAAGTGTTCGCGCGCGGCGGGATCAAGGACGTGCTTGTCTCGAACCAGGTGCGCGATCCGCTCAAGATCGACCGGTTGGCGCGCATCCCGCTGACAGGCGCGCGCACCATCGTGTGTGTCGATGACATCGACAACGTGGCCGACCTTTCGGCGGCGGCGCAGAAAAATGGCACGCAACTGGAGTGCTTCGTCGAGATCGACTGCGGCGCCGGTCGCTGCGGCGTGACCACGACCCAAGATGTCGTGCGCATCGCCCAGGCCATTGACGCTGCGCCCGGCCTGAAATTCGCCGGGATACAGGCCTATCAGGGCGCCATGCAGCACATGGATGCCTATGCCGACCGCAAGGCCAAACTGGATATCGCGATCGCCCAGGTCCGCGATGCCGTAGAAGGTTTGAAGGCCGCCAGTCTGGACCCTGAACTGGTGTCCGGCGGCGGAACGGGAAGCTATTATTTCGAGAGCAATTCTGGCGTCTACAACGAGCTTCAGTGCGGCTCCTATGCTTTCATGGACGCTGACTATGGTCGTATTCTGGACGAAAACGGCCAGCGCATCGACCAGGGCGAGTGGGAAAACGCATTGTTCATCCTGACCAGCGTGATGAGCCACGCCAAGGCCGACAAGGCGATCTGCGATGCCGGGCTCAAGGCGCAGTCCGTCGACAGTGGCCTTCCGGTGGTATTCGGGCGCGATGACGTGAAATACATCAAGTGTTCGGACGAACATGGCGTGATCGAAGACCCGCACGGCGTGCTCAAGATCAATGATCGCCTGCGGCTGGTCCCGGGGCACTGTGACCCGACCTGCAACGTGCATGACTGGTATGTCGGAGTGCGCGGCGGCAAGGTCGAAGCGCTGTGGCCGGTCTCGGCGCGCGGCAAGGCGTACTGAACGCTGGCAGGTGAACAGTCGGACAAGACAACGAAAGGACGGGTGATGAGCGAGGTTCTGATCGTCGGTGAAGAGATTTGCCAGCAGATCGTCGGCCGGGCGGAAGCCTTTGCCGCAGTCGAAGCCGTTTTTGCCGCGATGGATCGGGGCGAAGCGCGAAATTTTCCCGTCGTGCGCGAGGCGCTGGGACATGCCAGGGCCCTTTACGGGTTCAAGTCCGGGTTCGATCAGGCCGGACATGTGCTGGGCGTGAAATCCGGCGGGTATTGGCCCGGAAACATGGACCGCGGCCTGACCAATCATCAATCCACCGTTTTCCTGTTCGATCCGGATACCGGGCAACTGTCTGCGCTTGTGGGCGGGAATTACCTGACGGCAGTGCGCACGGCGGCCAGTTCCGCCGTGTCCATCGCGCATCTTGCGCGCAGAGACGCGCGTGTTCTCGGCATGGTCGGCGCCGGGCACCAATCCACGTTCCAGTTGCGCGCGGCAGCCGAGCAGCGGGCGTTTGAAAAGGTGGTTGCCTGGAATCCGCATCCCGAGATGCTGCCGCGCCTTGCCGTTGTGGCCGAAGAGCTCGGACTTGAATTTGAAGCTGTCAGCCCGCAGGAACTCGGCGCTCAGGCGGATGTGATCATCTCTATCACTTCGGCGTTTGAACCCTTGCTGATGTCCGGCTGGATCAGGCCGGGGACGCATCTTGCCTGCATGGGAACCGATACCAGGGGCAAGATGGAGGTCGATTCGGCCCTTCTGGCGCGGGCCACGGTCTTTACCGACGAAGTGGCGCAATCGGTCAGCATCGGCGAGGCGCAGCATGCAGTCTCTCAGGGCTTGATCGGCGCCGAGGACATCACGCCCATCGGAGCCGTGATCAACGGTGGCCATCCCGGACGTGGGTCGGAGGCTGATATAACCCTTTTCGATGGAACAGGCGTTGGCCTTCAGGATCTGGCCGTTGCTTCGGTCGCCGCGAAACTGGCGGTCGAGCGTGGTTTGGGCGCCCGGGCCTCGCTCTAGAAACAGACCCCATCACTCGGTTGGCAAGCCCTTGGGAGAAGGCGAGGGGCCGGCGTCGGGGCGCGGGTTCGTGCTTTGCAGCACGGGTGAGCGCGTGGATACATTGGTCCGGCTTTCCCGCCAGACAACGAAAAGTCCGGATGCGATGATGATCGTGGCGCCGACGCCCACCCAGATGTCGGGACTTTCCTCGAAAAGGATCATTCCGAACATGGTCGCCCAAAGGATCTGGGAATACTGGATCGGTGAAATCACCGCGGCCGGAGCAGCCCGGTAGGCTTGAATGATCAGATGTTGCGCAAGAACCGAAAACAGCCCCACCAGCGCCATCATGGCCAGGTCGCGCAACTCTGGCGGGCGATAGACGAATGGTTGCATCGCCCCCATCGCCAGAACGCCGACAAGCATGGGGTACAGGATCAGGACAGCCGAGCGCTCGCTGTTGCCGATCTTTCGAACCACGATGGTCGCCAGGGCGCTGGCCGTGGCCGCGGTCAGTGCCGCGAAATGGCCCGGCGACAGGGCGGTCAGTCCTGGCCGCAGAACGATCAGCACCCCGATCAGGCCGACAGCGACGGCAGCCCAGCGTTGTGCGCGCACCACCTCGCCCAACAACGGCACCGACAACGCGGTGACCAACAGCGGAAAGGTGAAAAGAAGCGAGTAGACCTCGGTCAGGGGAAGTGTGGCAAAGGCGTAAAAGGCCGTGGCCATCGACGTGACCATCAGACCTGACCGCAAGAGCACAAGGCCCGGGTTGTTGGGGCGGAACGTGTCTGTATTTCGGTCCGACAGGATCGTGATTGTCAGCGGAACAAAGGAAAACAGCGTAGCGAAGAAGATGATCTGAAAAACCGAGTAGCCTTCGCCAAGCGCCTTGATCATGGCGTCGTGGATGGAAAACACGGCAAAGCCGGCAAGCGCGTAGGCCATTCCCTGCAAGGGGGAGGGTCGGGTCAACAGGCGGGTCCTTTTCGCTGTGCGTGGTTTGTCCGCTCCCGCTTAGCGCCGATCGGTCCCGGGTGAAAGGACCGGTTGCATTGATATGCGATGCGGGCACGGCGGCAATCGAAAACCTTCGGATGAAAACACCGCCGGACCTGGCTATCCGCGTCGAGAATATCGCACGCAATGCACTCCGACATTGGGCCTGACCGTCATGATCAAGTTTGACATTTCACACCTGGGCCAGGCGCAGACCAACACTCTCCAGAGAGAGGCCGCGGGGTCGCGCGCCCGCGCCTGTACGAAAGCCTCGTGTTGCTTGGTACGGTAATTTTCCGCGCTCTGAACGGATTTCGTCTGGCGGTTGGCGATCAGAAACTGCGCTGAAACAGGGTCGATCCTCGTCAGCGCAGGCAAATCTTGTGCATGGCGTACCCAAGCCTTTCAGGGCTTCCGATCTCAGCCCAATGCGGCAAAGCCCGCATCCAGAGCGGACAGAATGTCGGAAACATCCTGCTCGGTCAGAACCAGTGGCGGTGACAGGATGATGTTGGGACCGGACACCCGCAACATCACACCAGCCTTGTAGGCGGTCTCGTAAACGGTGTTCATCATCGCACCGCCTGCCGGAGCCTTGGTCTTGCGGTCTGAAACAGCTTCAACCGCCGCCATCAGACCGTAACCGCCGCGCACGTCGCCGATTGCCTCGTGCTTTTGCTGCAATGCCTTCAGGCCTTCGAACAATTGTGCGCCGCGCGCCGCCGCGTTGCCGGCAACATCTGCCTTGATCGTCTCCTTGAGACAGACAACCGCGGCCGCCGCACCCACCGGGTGGCCGGAATAGGTATAGCCGTGGCTGATCGCACCCTTTCCGCTGGTGTCGCCTTCGAACACTTCGGCCATCTTCTCGCCGACCAGGACCGCACCAAAGGGGAAATACCCGTTTGTGATTGCCTTGGCGGTGCACATCATGTCCGGTTGCACCCCCCATAGCCGCGATCCGGACCAGGCGCCGGTACGACCAAAGGCGGTGATCACCTCGTCGGCGATCAAAAGGATTCCATTGCGGTCGCAGATCTCGCGTACCATCGGCATGAAGCTTTCATGCGGCGGGATTACTCCGCCCGCGCCCAGAATCGGCTCCATGATGAAGGCGGCGATGGTCTCGGCCCCCTGGAAAGCGATCTCGTCCTCCAGCGCCTGAGCGCAGAGCTGGGCCAGCCGCGCCGGGTCGGTCTCGTTGAACGGGTTTCGATAGGTATATGGGGCAGGGATGTGGAAGCAGCCGGGCAACAGCGGTTCGTATTCGGTGCGGAACTTGTTGTTGCCATTGACCGACGCGCCACCGAAATGGGTGCCGTGATAGCCCTTTTTCAGCGACAGGAACTTTGTGCGCTGCGGCTCGCCGCGCAGCTTGTGATATTGCCGGGACAGCCGCAGAGCCGATTCCACACTGTCGGACCCCCCCGAGGTGTAGAAGACCCGGACAATCCCTTCGGGCTGGAAGAATTCGCACAGGTCAAAGGCAAGTTCGATGGCCGCGTCGTTGCTGGTGCCACGGAAGGTGGAATAATAGGGCAGCGTGTCGAGTTGCTGCGCAATAGCCTGTTTCACCGCGGTGTTGGAGTAGCCGAGGTTCACGTTCCACAAGCCGCCGACAGCGTCGATGGCCTCGTGCCCGTCGATGTCGCGGATACGAACGCCCGATGCCCCGGTGATGATCTTGGGAGGATTCGCCTGCGCATCGGCAGGGTGCGTCATCGGTTGCCAGAACTGACGCGCATTCTGTTCCTTGATGAAGTTCGCGGTTTTCATCGGCGCCTCTCCCTTTTTGCGAGCAATCCATTGTCCCTCATGCTTGACACACAGAAATGCCTATGACAAGATTTTTTTGAAACGATGGTTTACATAATGAACCAGTCCAGGAGGGCCAGGCGTTGGATCAGGCAAGTATCGACAAGCTGCGCACCCGTGCAATTCCCCAGCGCGGTCACGTTATCGACGGTCGGTTGGAGGCCGGGAGCGAGACACTGGATGTCATCTCGCCCATCGACGGAACCGTCCTGACGCAGATTGCCAGGGGCGGTGCCCAAGATGTTCATCGCGCCACTACAGCCGCCCGACGTGCTTTTGACAGCCGTGTCTGGGCAGGCCAGCCACCCGCCGCCCGCAAGAAGGTTCTGACCCGGCTGGCCGAATTGATCGAGGCCGAAGCGCTGGATCTGGCCGTGCAGGGCGTACGTGACAACGGCACCGAGATCGGCATGGCGATAAAGGCTGAAAGCGGTTCGGCTGCCGGGACGTTCCGCTACTACGCCGAGGCGCTTGACAAGGTTTATGGCGAGATCGCACCCACCGCCGGCGATATTCTGGGTCTGGTCCACAAGGAACCTGTCGGCGTGGTCGGCGCCATCCTGCCCTGGAACTTTCCCCTGATGATCGGCGCGTGGAAAATCGCGCCTGCGCTGGCCATGGGCAATTCCATCGTGGTCAAGCCGGCCGAAAGCGCCTCGCTCTCGATCCTGCGGCTGGCCGAACTGGCGCTTGAAGCGGGATTGCCCGAAGGCGTGTTCAATGTGGTGACCGGCAAGGGCTCGGAAGTGGGCGAGGCGATGGGTCTGTCGATGGATATCGACATTCTCGTCTTTACCGGCTCGGGCGCAGTCGGTCGGCGGTTGCTGGAATATTCGGCCCGTTCGAACCTGAAACGCTGCTATCTGGAGCTGGGCGGCAAGTCGCCCAACGTGGTCTTTGCAGATGTTGCCGATCTGGACCATGCGGCCAAGGTTTCGGCGGCGGGTATCTTCCGCAATTCGGGGCAGGTCTGCGTTGCAGGCTCGCGGCTGATCGTCGAAAGGTCGATCCATGACAGGTTCATCGAGGCGCTCTGCCGTCATACAGAGGCACTCAGAGTGGGCGATCCGCTGGACCTGTCCTCCTCGGTCGGGGCGGTGCATTCCGAAGCGCAACTCTCGCAGAACCTTCGCTTTGTCGAAACAGCGCTGGCCGAGGGCGCCGATTGCGTTCTGGGCGGCAGGCGCATTCTGGAAGAGACGGGCGGGTTCTACATGCAGCCTACGGTCATGACCGGGGTGGCGCGCGATGCCACGCTCAACCAGCAGGAAGTATTCGGCCCGGTTCTGGCCGTAACACCCTTTGACACCGAGGCGGAGGCGGTCGATCTGGCCAATTCCACGGTCTATGGCCTGGCCTCGGGCCTGTGGACATCCGACCTGGGCCGCGCCCATCGCATGGTGCGCGCCATTCGCGCCGGTGTGGTGCATGTCAACACCTATGGCGGTTCTGATGGCACCGTGCCTTTGGGCGGCGTCGGCCAGTCGGGCAACGGCCATGACAAGAGCCTGCACGCGCTGGAAAAATACGTCGATCTGAAAACCGCCTGGATGCAACTATGACACCGGACACTCAGGTTTTGCTCGACCGGCGCGCGCGTCTTCTCGGGCCGAATGTCAGCCTGTTCTACGACGATCCGGTGCACGTTGTCCGGGGGCAGGGGGTCTGGCTTTGGGACAGCGAGGGCAACAAATATCTCGACTGCTACAACAACGTGCCGCATGTGGGCCACTGCCATCCGCGTGTGGTCGAGGCTATCGCGACGCAGGCCGCGACGCTCAACACCCATACCCGATACCTGCACGAGGGCATTCTCGACTATGTGGAAGCCTTGACGTCGACGTTTGATGCGCCACTGAAGACCGCGATCCTGACTTGCACCGGGTCCGAGGCCAATGATATCGCGTTGCGCATGGCGCAGGCGGTCACTGGGAACACCGGGGTCATCGCGACCGACCATACGTATCACGGCAACACGATGGCGGTATCGCAGCTCTCGCGCACCAACCCGCCACCGGGTGGTTACTGGGATAACATGGCCTTTGTGCCGGCGCCCGACAGCTATCGCCCGTTGGGTGGCGCCTCGGGCAGCGCGCACGCGCTGGCCTTTGCCGCGGCCGTTCAGGAACAGATCGATGCTCTGGCCGAGCGCGGGCACAAACTCGCCTGCCTGATCATCTGTCCGTATTTCGCCAATGAGGGTTTTCCCACGCTGGAAGCCGGGTGGCTTTCACCTGCGATCGAGATCGTGCGCCGCGCGGGCGGCATCGTGATCGCGGACGAGGTGCAACCCGGCTTCGGGCGCTTGGGGACAGATTTCTGGGGACATCAGAAGGCCGGTTTCCAGCCGGACGTGGTGACATTGGGCAAGCCCATGGCCAATGGCCATCCGGTCGGCGGGGTCGTGACCAGCCCCGAGATCATGGCGGCCTTTCGCGAGCGGTTCCGCTACTTCAACACTTTCGGCGGCAACCCGGTTTCGGCGGCCGCGGCACTGGCGACCCTGAAGGTGGTTCAGGACGAGGGGTTGATGGACAATGCCCGCGTTATTGGCGACTATGCCCGCGACGGGCTGCGCAGCCTCGCCGCGCGTCACCACTGCATCGGGGATGTGCGCGGCTCGGGCCTGTTCTTCGGCGCCGAGATGGTTCTGGACAGGACGCAAAAAACACCCGCGACCGCATTTGCCAGACGGGTTGCAAATACCATGAGGCAGCGGGGTATTTTGCTGAATTTCCTGGGTATCCACTATAACACGCTGAAAATCCGCCCGCCGCTCCCGTTCAGCCGGGAAAACGCCGACCAGTTGATCGAAACGCTGGACCGCGTGCTTTCCGAAACACCGCTTGCCCCATGACCCGGACCGTCGTCAAGGCACTGCAACTCTGGGGTCTGGAGCGGGCAGATTTCGCCCTGGCCGCCCAACGGGAAAACGAGGTCTGGCAGGTTAGCGATGGTGCTCGTCGATTGGCCCTGCGGTTTCACCGGCCCGGATACAGGACCGAGACGGAACTGGCGTCGGAACTGGCGTGGATGGAGATGCTCGGGCAAGGGGGCTTGAAAGCGCCCCGCCCGCTGCGCCAGAAGACGGGCGCTCTGCTCGGCGAAATCGAAGGGCGTTTCGTCAGCGTCCTGACCTGGCTGGATGGCCGTCCGATCGGAAAGACCGGCAAGTTGGACCCGGACCTGGACCCTTTCGAAACAGGCCGTCTGGTCGGATTGGAGATGGCCCGGCTGCACGACCTGTCCGACCACTGGGCTCCACCTGACGTGTTCATGCGCCCCGACTGGGGGCAGTCGGGACTGCTGGGGCCGGATCCGCTCTGGGGCCGGTTCTGGGAGCATCCGGACCTCGACGCGGACCAGCGCGACCTGATGATCGCAACCCGCGACCGGGCGCGGGCTAGGTTCGACGAATTCGCGCCGAATGCCGACCGGGGGTTGATCCATGCGGATCTGGTTGCCGAGAACGTGTTGTTCGATTCGGGCACCGTGGCGTTCATTGATTTCGACGATGGTGCCTGGGGATATCGGGACTTCGACCTCGCGACGGTTCTGATCAAGTTTCTTGGCCAGCCTGAATACAGCAGCCTTCGCGCGGGCCTGTGCGCGGGCTACGCCATGCGCCGTCCGGTTCGCCCGGCGACGCTCGATTTCATGCTGCTGTTGCGCGCGTTGACCTATCCGGGCTGGATCATGTCGCGGCTCGACGAACCGGGCGGGCGGCAAAGATCGGCCCGCATGTTGGACACGGCCCTGCGGTTGGCCAGGGAATTCACGGAGGAGAGACACCGATGAGCGACAAGACGATCCTGATCGTGGGGACCTACGATACCAAGGACGATGAACTGCATTACCTGGCAGGCGTGATCGCGGGGCAGGGCGGTGGCGTGTTGTCCATGGATGTCAGCGTGCTGGGCGATCCGTCGCGGCCAACGGATGTTTCCAAACACGAAGTGGCAGAGGCGGGTGGAAGTTCGATTCAGGCAGCTATCGACAGCGGCGACGAAAACGTTGCGATGCAGATCATGGCGCGCGGTGCAGCGGCCAAGGCTCTGGAACTTTATCGCGCGGGCCGCATTCATGGGGTGATCGTGCTGGGTGGTTCGATGGGGACCGACCTGGCGCTTGACCTTTGCTCGGCACTGCCGCTGGGGGTTCCGAAATACATTGTGTCGACCGTGTCGTTCTCCCCGATGCTGCCGCCCGACCGCATCCCGGCGGATGTGCAGATGATCCTCTGGGCAGGTGGGCTCTACGGTCTGAACTCGATCTGCAAGGCATCGCTCAGCCAGGCGGCGGGCGCGGTGCTCGGGGCGGCGCGTGCGGTCGAGGCGCCGGTGCGCGACCGGCCACTGATCGGCATGACGAGCTTTGGCAAGACGGTTCTGCGCTACATGGTCAGTCTGAAACCCGCGCTTGAGGCGCGCGGATACGAAGTTGCCGTGTTCCACGCAACGGGCATGGGCGGCCGGGCCTTCGAAAGCCTGGCCGCAGAAGGCGCCTTTGCCGCCGTGTTCGATTTTGCGCCGCAGGAGGTGACCAACCACATCTTCGGAGGCTTGTCGGCCGGCGAGGACCGGATGACCCACGCCGGACGGCGTGGCATTCCGCAACTGGTCGCGACGGGGTGCTATGACTTGGTGGACTTTGTCGGCTGGCAGCCGGCGCCGGCAGCATTGGCGGACCGGCCCAGCCATGCGCACAACCGCCTGCTGACCTCGGCGGTTCTGGACATGGATGAGCGGCGCCAGGTCGCCCGCGCCATTTGCGGCAAGCTGGCAGGTGCCTCGGGTCCGGTGACGATCCTGTTGCCGAAGGGTGGCTGCAACGAATGGGATCGGCCGGGCGCACCGCTGCACGATGCCGAAGGGCTGGCCGCCTTTTGCGATGAAGTCCGGTCGGCCTGCCCGGCGAATGCCGAATTGGTGGAACTGGACGCGCATATCAACGATCCCCAATTCTCGGACCGTGCACTGGCGATATTCGACGATTGGGTGGCACGGGGCCTGGTCCCGGCAGGAGCTTAGGTTGCCGCTGCCCTGAACTCTACATGACTTGCGGGTCATGACATGTAGAGGATCGGAACTTCGTCCCGAAAACCGGCGCGGGAGGCAACAGAGGTTCGAGCTGGATAGCGTCGGTGAAGTGCTGCCGGTCCACGACGATCCGCGGCATGTCCATGCTGTCTCGGGTTCAATCGCACTGCGGCAGTTGGCGCAATTGGGTAAAGGCTGGCGAGGATGCGCGATCATTCGAAATGCCTTGCCGCCCACCGGCCGGAACAGGCTTCGTGTAAAGGTGTTGAACCTTTGCCGCACCAGATCTGACCGTTCGCAACCAGAACATGTGATCCAAGTTCCGCATCCGGTGACGGGGCGTTTATCGCTGCGGCCGCGTCAGGTCGGCGGCACCGCGTTCCGGTAGCCGACAGGATCTGTTCGTGGATCTGGCCCCCGGATCGGCGGTCGCCGCCCCTTCGTTCACTGCACGTCTTTGCGAAGACGGAAGCGCTGAATCTTTCCGGTCTGTGTTTTCGGCAGTTCGTCTATGAACAGGATGCGACGAGGATATTTATAGGGCGCAATGGTTGCCTTCACGTGGTCCTGCAAGGTCTTGACCATCAAGGCATCGGCGGAATAGCCCGCAGCCAGCACCACATGTGCCTCGACGATATGGCCCCGCGCCTCGTCCGGGGCGCCGACGACACCACATTCCGCCACCGCCGGATGGGCCAACAGCGCCGCTTCGACCTCGGGACCGGCGATATTGTAGCCGGAACTGACGATCATGTCGTCGCTGCGTGCCGCAAAATGCAGGTATCCGTCTTCGTCCATGACAAAACTGTCGCCGGTCACGTTCCAGCCATTCTGGACGTAATCCTTCTGCCGCGCGTCGGCCAGGTATCGGCACCCCGTCGGGCCGCGTACCGCCAGCCGCCCCACTTCTCCCCGAGGGGCCTCGTTCCCCTCGGCATCGAGGATGCGGACTTCGTATCCCTTGACCGGTTTGCCGGTACAGGACGGGCTGTGATCATCGAACCGGTTGGATATGAAGATATGCAGCATTTCCGTTGCGCCGATACCGTCGAGCATCGGTTTGCCGGTCTTTTCCATCCATTCCTGGTATACCGGGGCAGGCAGGGTTTCGCCGGCGGACACTGCCGCGCGCAACGACGACAGGTCTGCGCCTTCGTCCATTGCCTTGAGCATGAACCGATACGCGGTGGGCGCCGTGAAACAGACTGTGGCGCGATACTGCTGGATGATCTCGACCATGTTCGGCGGGCTGGCCTGCTCCAGCAGGGTCGCCGCCGCCCCGAACCGCAGCGGAAACACCGCCAGGCCGCCAAGGCCAAAGGTAAAGGCCAGCGGCGGCGAGCCGACAAAGATATCTTCGGAGGTCACGCCCAGAACCTCGCGCGCATATCCATCCGCGATGATGAGAATATCCCGGTGGAAATGCATGGTCGCCTTGGGCTGGCCGGTGGTGCCCGAGGTAAAACCCAGCAAGGCGACATCGTCGCGGCCGGTGTCGACGGCGTCGAACCGCACCTGCTTCTGCAGGGCCAGCCGGTCCAGTTCGGCGTCATGGTTCGATGTCCCGTCGAACCCCACCACGGTTTTCAGATGTTTCGAGGTCTTGGCGCAAACGACAAGTTCCTCCATCAGGCGGGTGTCGCACAACGCATGGGTGATCTCGGCCTTGTCGACGATCTTGCTCAGTTCCCCGCTGCGCAGCATCGGCATGGTGTTCACCACCACTGCGCCCGCCTTGGTCGCCGCCAGCCAGCAGGCCACCATTGCCGGATTGTTGGCCGAACGGATCAGGACCCGGTTACCGGGCCTGACACCCAGATCCTCGACCAGGGCATGCGCCAGCCGGTTGGTCCAGTCGCTGAGTTCCTTGTAGGTGCGCCGCCGTCCGTTCCCGATCAGCGCCGTATGGTCGCCGAATCCTTTGGCGACCATGGCATCGGTCAGTTCGACCCCGACATTCAGGCGTTCGGGATAGTCGAACCCGTCGAGCAGGAAATCAGGCCACATTTCGGCCGGCGGCAGATTGTCTCGCGTGAACGTGTCCACATGCGCCGAAGGTCCCAGCATGCTCAAATTCCCCTGTTGAAGTTTGCCATTGTCTGTCGGGCGATGACGAGGCGCTGGACGTCGGATGCGCCCTCGTAGATGCGCAG
>NZ_FMZV01000005.1 GCF_900101475.1 Ruegeria marina
GTGGAGAGGTTGAGGGTCGGACGTTGTTGTCGACGTTTTTGCGGGATCATCTTTCGCTGACGGGGACGCATGTTGGGTGTGACACGGGTCAGTGCGGGGCCTGTGTTGTGCATGTTGACGGTGTTGCGGTGAAGTCGTGCAACATGCTTGCCGCGGAGGCGTCTGGGTCTTCGGTCGGGACGATCGAGGGTCAGGCGGCGGCGGACGGGACGCTGAACGCGCTGCAGCAGGCGTTTCAGGATCATCACGGGCTTCAGTGCGGGTTCTGCACGCCGGGGATGGTGATGTCGGCGGCGGCGCTGCTCAAGGACAATCCGCGGCCGAGCGAGGCTGAGGTGCGGGCGCATCTGGAGGGGAACCTGTGCCGTTGCACGGGGTATCACAACATCGTCAAGGCGGTTCTTGCGGCGTCCGGTCAGGACGTGAGCGGGATCGCGGCGGAATAGGCTGACCGAGAATTTTCGGCGAAAATTCTTTTTCTGGGAGGAGACGAGACATGCCCAAGGACAGTGGCATCGGGGCGAGTTCGAAACGGCGCGAGGACGTGCGGTTTCTGACGGGCGCCGGCAATTACACCGACGACATCAACATTCACGGCCAGGCTTACGTGCATTTTCTGCGCTCGGACGTGGCGCATGGCCGGATCGTGAGCATCGACACGGCGGCGGCCTCGGCGATGCCGGGGGTGGTGCGGATATTCACCGGCGCCGATTTCGAGGGGGTGGGCGGTCTGCCCTGCGGCTGGCAGGTGACGGACCGGCATGGCCAGCCGATGGCCGAGCCCGGGCACCCGGTGCTGGCGCAGGGCAAGGTGCGGCACGTGGGCGACCCGATCGCGGCGGTTGTGGCGGACACGGCCGAGCAGGCGCGGGACGCGGCTGAGGCGATCGGTGTGGAGATCGAGGAGCTTCCGGCGGTTGTCGACATGAAGGCGGCGCTGGCCGGGGACGCGGCCAGGGTGCATGACGATCTGCCGTCGAACCTGTGCTACGACTGGGGTTTCGTCGAGGAGAACAAGGCGGCGGTGGACGCGGCCTTTGACACGGCGGCGCATGTGACGACGCTGGAGCTGGTGAACAACCGGCTGGTGGCCAACCCGATGGAACCGCGGGTGGCGATCGGCGATTATGCGCGGGCGACGGGCGAGTCGACGCTCTACACCACCAGCCAGAACCCGCATGTGATCCGGCTCCTGATGGGGGCCTTCGTGCTGGGCATTCCCGAGCACAAGCTGCGGGTGGTGGCGCCCGACGTGGGCGGCGGCTTCGGCTCGAAGATCTTCCACTATGCCGAGGAGGCGTTCTGCACCTTCGCGGCCAAGGCGATCAACCGGCCGGTGAAGTGGACCTCGTCGCGGTCGGAGGCGTTCATGTCGGACGCGCATGGGCGCGACCATGTGACCAGGATCGAACTGGCGCTGGACGCGGACAACAATTTCACCGCGATCCGGACCGAGACGCTGGCGAACATGGGGGCGTACCTGTCGACCTTCGCACCCTCGGTGCCGACCTGGCTGCACGGGACGCTGATGGCGGGCAATTACAAGACGCCGCTGATCTATGTGAACGTGAAGGCGGTGTTCACCAACACGGTGCCGGTGGATGCCTATCGCGGCGCGGGCCGTCCCGAGGCGACGTTCCAGCTGGAGCGGGTGATCGACAAGGCGGCGCGCGAGCTGGGGGTGGACCCGATCGCGCTGAGGCGGCAGAACTTCGTGACCGAGTTCCCCTATCAGACGCCGGTCGCGGTGGTCTATGACACCGGCGATTACAACGCCACGATGGACAAGCTGGAAGAGATCGCGGACATCGCGGGCTTTGCGGCGCGGCGGGCGGCGTCCGAGGCCAAGGGCAAGCTGCGCGGCCTCGGTGTGAACTGCTATATCGAGGCCTGCGGCATCGCGCCGTCGAACCTGGTGGGGCAGCTGGGCGCGCGGGCGGGTCTTTACGACGCGGCGACGGTGCGGGTGAACGCCACCGGCAGCATCAGCGTGATGGTGGGGGCGCACAGCCACGGCCAGGGCCACGAGACGGCGTTTCCGCAGGTGGTGGCCGAGATGCTGGGCATCGACGAGAGCATGATCGAGATCGTGCATGGCGACAGCTCGAAGATCCCGTTCGGCATGGGCACCTATGGCTCGCGCAGCCTTGCGGTCTGCGGCTCGGCGATGGTGCGGGCGACCGAGAAGATCATCAACAAGGCGAAGAAGATCGCGGCGCATCTGATGGAGGCCTCGGAGGCCGATATCGAGCTGAAGGGCGGCCAGTTCACGGTCGCGGGCACGGATAAATCCGTGGCCTGGGGCGACGTGACGCTGGCGGCCTATGTGCCGCACAACTACCCGCTGGAGGATATCGAGCCGGGTCTGGAGGAGACGGCGTTCTACGACCCATCGAACTTCACCTATCCGGCCGGTGCCTATGCCTGCGAGGTGGAGGTGGACCCCGAGACCGGCAAGGTGACGGTGGAGCGGTTCAGCGCGGCGGATGATTTCGGCAATATCGTCAACCCGATGATCGTGTCGGGGCAGGTGCATGGCGGCCTGGGCCAGGGGATCGGCCAGGCGCTGCTGGAGAACTGCGCCTATGATCCGGAGACCGGGCAGCTGCTCAGCGCGTCCTACATGGATTACGCGATGCCGCGCGCCGATGACGTGCCGTTCTACGCGGTGGATCATTCCTGCGCCACGCCCTGCACGCACAACCCGCTGGGGGTGAAGGGCTGCGGCGAGGCCGGGGCCATCGGCAGCCCGCCGGCGGTGGTGAACGCGGTGATCGACGCGCTGCAATCGGGCGGCAAGACTGTCGCGCATATCGACATGCCGGTGAGCCCGTCGCGGGTCTGGGCGGCGATGAACGGCTGAGACGGCCGGGGGGCGCTGCCCCCCGGACCCCCGGGATATTTTCAGCAAGAGGAAAGGGCAGGGACCCGGAGCCTCTTGGAGGAGGAGCGAGATGTATAATTTCGAGTTTGAGCGGCCTGGCAGCGTGGCCGAGGCGGTCGCGGCGCTGGCATCGGAAGGCGCGCAGGCGCTGGGAGGCGGTCAGACGCTGATCCCGACGCTGAAGCAGCGGCTGGCGGCGCCGGAAAAGCTGGTGTCGCTGGGCGGCATCGCCGAGATGAAGGGCGTCTGCGTCAATGACGACGGCTCGGTCTCGGTGGGCGGCGGCACCCCTCATGCCGAGGTGGCGCGGGCGGCGGCGGCGCATTACCCGGCGCTGGCGGCGCTCGCGGGGGGGATCGGCGACCCGGCGGTGCGCAATCGCGGCACCATCGGCGGCAGCCTGGCCAACAACGACCCCTCGGCCTGCTACCCGGCGGCGGCGCTGGGATCGGGGGCGACCATCGTGACCGACCGGCGCGAGATCGCGGCGGATGACTATTTCCAGGGCCTGTTCACCACCGCGCTGGAAGAGGGCGAGATCATCACCGGCGTGCGCTTCCCGGTGCCGGAGGCGGCGAATTACCAGAAGTTCGTGCAGCCGGCCTCGCGCTTTGCCCTGGTGGGGGTCTTCGTGGCGAAATACGCCGATGGCGTGCGGGTGGCGGTCACCGGCGCCTCGGAGGACGGGGTGTTCCGCTGGTCCGAGGCCGAGGCGGCGCTGAACCAGAGCTTCACCCCCGCGGCGCTGACGGACCTCGCCGTCGACCCCGACGGCATGATCGGCGACCTGCACGGCTCCAAACCCTACCGCGCCCATCTGGTCAACGTGATGACCCGCCGCGCCGTCCAGGCCGCATCCTGACCCGGACGCAAAAACAGCCAAAACCGAAGGCCCCCGCCCAAAAGCGGGGGCTTTTGCGACCCACGGGACAAAAGGCAGGCACTTGGCGGCGGAACAAGGGGCGGGGCTGGTGGGTTGTGCCGCCGGGCCTAGGTGGATGACGTAGCCCTTCCTTTTTCTATCCGACCCTATTTGTCCTGTCTGCCGCAGGCGCACCGGCAAGGCGTATTCCCCTGTCAATTGGCCGGGATGGATCGGACCGCAACCGGGGTTCTGGGCGGAATGGCTGTCTCTGGCCCGGGCACTACGGGTGCCGGTCCTGATCGGGTTCAATGCCGCAGATGCGGTCGCCGAGATCGAACGGATGGGCGACCGTGGCACGGCTGCTGCCACGCATCAGGCGCTGCACGGCATGTTCGGGGCGCGATTTCCCGCACCGGTTGCCGCGCAAGTCACGCGCTGGAAGCTGGAACGTCATATGCCTGGCAGTTACAGTTACAAAGCGGTCGGCACCGGGCCGGCCCCGCGTGCAGCCCTGGCCGGGGTCGACTGGGACGGGGCGCTCTGATTTGCCGGAGAAGCTGCCTCTGCCAGCCATTTCGGCACCGCGCATAGCGCGCTTCTTTCGGGCCAGGCCGTGACGCGTAGCCCTCTCGCCTGCCGCCGAGCTCTGTCCCGCCCGATCCATTGCGCAAGGCACGGGTGCCAGTGGCATGCGGGCGGCAACAGAAAACCCCGCCGGGATGCGACGGGGTTATTCACGGGAGCCGCTGGCAGGCTCACTTGTTCGGCAGCGGTCCGATCATCATGATCATCTGGCGGCCTTCCATCTTCGGCATGTTCTCTACCTTGCCGATTTCCTTGATGTCTTCGGCAACCCGCTCCAGCAGTTCACGGCCCAGGTTCTGGTGGGCCAGTTCGCGGCCACGGAACCGCAGCGTGATCTTTACCTTGTCACCGTTCTCGAGGAATTTGGCGACGCTTTTCATCTTCACTTCGTAATCATGCGTATCGGTGCCGGGACGGAACTTGATCTCCTTCACCTCGATGATCTTCTGTTTCTTGCGCGCTTCGCTTTCGCGTTTCTGCTGTTCGTACTTGTACTTGCCATAGTCCATGATCTTGCAGACCGGCGGTGTCGCGTTCGGCGAGATCTCCACGAGGTCCAGGCCGGCTTCCTCGGCGAGGGCCATGGCTTTGGCGGGGTGTACGACACCCACATTCTCTCCATCCGCGCCGATCAGACGAATTTCGGGGGCGCGGATCTTGTCGTTGATGCGCGGGCCGGTGTCGCGTTGCGGCGGCGCATTGTGCGGTCTGCGGGCTATGGGAACATTCCTTTGTTGTTAGCAGAAATTCGAGGCCGGAAAATAGACCGGCCCGCGCAGTGTTTCAAGCGGCATCCGCCGGGGAGGCCGGTAAAATACCGCGATACCGGATGGCAAGGTGCTTTTGACCCCGTCCAGCGTCAGCCAACAAAGGCTTTTTCGATCACGAATTCGCGCGGATCCGAATTTGCGCCCTCGGTCAGGCCGAAGTCTTCGAGAATGGCCTTGATGTCGTGGTTGAAGGCCAGGCTGCCGCAGACCATGGCACGGTCCGTTTCCGGCTTGATGCCGCCTTCGATGCCAAGATCCCTGAACACTGTGCCGTCCCGGAGCAGTTCGGTGATACGGCCCATGCGCGGGCTTTTTTCGCGTGTGGTTGTGGGATAGTATCGGATCTTGTCGGCAAAGCCTTCGCCGATCAGTTCGGCCAGCAACTCGTCCTGGCGGATCTGCTCGATCAGCTGGCGGCCATATTCCAGCTCTGCCACCTCGCGGCAGGTATGGGTGATGACGATCTCGTCGTAATCCTCGTAGGTCTGCGGTTCGCGCAGGAGCGAGGCAAAGGGGGCAAAGCCGGTGCCGGTGGCAAAGAACCAGATCCGCTTTCCGGGCAACAGCGCGTCATGCACCAGCGTGCCCACGGGCTTGGGCCGCAGGATGATCTCGTTCCCGGGCTGGATATGCTGCAACTTCGAGGTGAGCGGGCCATCCTGAACCTTGATCGAGTAGAACTCCAGCTCCTCGTCCCATGCGGGCGAGGCGATGGAATAGGCACGCAGCAGCGGTTTGCCGTTGTCGCCCAGCAGCCCGATCATCACGAACTCGCCCGAACGGAACCGCAGGCTGGCGGGCCGCGTCACGCGGAACGAGAACAGCCGGTCGGTCCAGTGTTTCACTTGCGTTACGGTCTGGGCGTCGGGCAGGGTGGGGGCCTTGATGGCGGCGGCTTCGGTCACGGGTCTCATCTCGGTCATTGTTCGTGTCACCGGAGCGGTAATCCGGCGCCTCTCTCTCGTCTTTGACATACATCATGAAAAGGGGATTGTCTCCCCTTTTTGTTAGTACACGAATGAAATTTCGGGTTCAGCCGCGCAGGCGGGCCTGATAGTCATGCGCCTGCCAATCGGCGCGCGCCAGCCACTGCTCCTCGGGCTGACGTTCCGCCAGGGCGGAATCGATCTCGACCTCGTCGAAACCGGCCCGGCGCGCCATGGCATATTGGTCGGCCAGGACATGACCGCGGGCCCGCAACCGGCCTGTGTACCCGCCCAACCGCAGGGTACGCGCTATGGTAAAGCCGCGCCCATCGGCGAAAGAGGGGAAATCCACCCGGACCATCCGCACCCGTTCCAACCGCGAAAGCACCGCGTCGGGGTCCGCGTCCGAGGGCACGTCCAGCGCCACCATGTCATTCGCGGCCTCGCCGAGCGGCAGGAAGCCGTCAGTCCAGTCCTCGGGCTGAAACCCGCTGTCGGTTACGATCACAGTCATGTCTTTTCTCCGGTGCGGACGAGTTTCCCGTCGATGAAATGGATGCCGCATTCTTCCTTGGTCTGGTCCCGCCAGCGCCCGGCGCGCGGGTCTTCGCCCGGTTTCACGGGCGAGGTGCAGGGGGCGCAACCGATCGAAGGATAGCCCTGCGCCACCAGCGGGTGCCGAGGCAGGCGGTTTTCCTCCATGTAGGCGCGCACGTCCTCGGGGGCCCAATGGGCCAGCGGGTTGACCTTGATCCGCCCGGTGCCGTCCTCGACTTCGAAGAAATCGAGCGCGGCGCGGCTGCCCGCCTGGAACCGCTTGCGGCCGGTGATCCAGCCGTCGTAGCCCGACAGCGCCCGTTGCAGCGGGATCGTCTTGCGCAGGGTGCAGCAGGCGTCCGTGTCGCGCAGGCGCAGGGCGCCATAAGGGTCGTCGCGGGCCACATCGTCAGCGTCCGCTCGGATCACGTGGACATTGCGCAAGCCGAGGCGTTCGCTGACCTCCTGTTGATAAACAAGAGTTTCCGCAAAGAGCATCTGGGTGTCGATGAACAGTACCGGCACCTGGCGGTCGATCACTGCGGCCATGTGCAGCAGCACCACCGATTCCGCGCCAAAGCTCGACACCAGTGCAATATGCCCCGCCTCGCGCAGCGCACCGTGCATCACGTCGGTTGCGCCGTGGTGCTTGTAACGGGCGTTGAGCGCCGCGACCTTGGCGCTGAGCGCGCTCCGGTCACGGCCCAGTTCGGTCTGGATCTCGTCAAGCGGCATCGGCACGAGCCTCGGGGTAGAGCGCCGCCTTGAACGGCGCCATGCCGACCCGGCGATAGGTCTCGATAAAGCTCTCCTCGCGATCAAGCCTTTGATCCAGATAGGTTTCCACGATCCGTTCGATTGCCGGAACAATCTGGTCATAGGCAAAACCGGGACCTGTCCGCTCGCCGATGGTGGCGGTTTCCGTGGCGTCGCCCCCCAGTGTGATCTGGTAGTTTTCGACGCCTGCGCGGTCGAGGCCGAGGATGCCGATATGGCCAACGTGGTGATGACCGCAGGCATTGATGCAGCCCGAGATCTTGATCTTGAGCGCGCCGATCTCGTGCTCCAGCTTCAGTTCTTCGAACCGGGTGGCGATCTGTTGGGCGACCGGGATCGAGCGGGCGGTGGCCAGGGCGCAGTAATCCATGCCGGGGCAGGCGATGATATCGCTGATAAGCCCGATATTCGCGGTACTCAGGCCGTTTTCCTGAAGCGCCTTGAAGATCGCGTGCAGATGCGCGCGCGGCACATGCGGCAGGATCACGTTCTGCTCGTGGCTGATGCGCAGCTCGTCATAGGCATAGCATTCGGCGAGATCCGCCATCACCCGCATCTGCTCCGCCGTGGCATCGCCCGGCGTCGCGCCATGCGCCTTGAGCGAGATGGTGACGATGGCGTGGTCGTCGCGCTTGTGCGCGGCGATGTTGGTATCGACCCAGGAGCGGAAGATATTGTCCGTTCTGTACGCGTCTTCAAAGCCGGATTGACCGTTTTGTACAAATTCCGGCGGCGCGAAATGCGCCTTGATCCGGTCCAGCAGCGCCATGTCGGCACCTTTGAACTGGCCGCGCACCTTGAGGAACCTTTCGTTCACCTTGGCCCGGATCGCGTCGATCCCGTGCTCGAAGACGGTGATCTTGATGCGCGCCTTGTACTTGTTGTCGCGACGCCCGATCTGGTTCCAGACGCTGACCGTGGCTTCGAGATAGGCGAGCAGATCGTCGAAGGAGACAAAGGGGCTGAGTTCCTGACCGATCATCGGTGTCCGGCCGAGGCCGCCGCCGACGATGACGCGGGCGCCCAGCACGCCGTCGCGCTCCACCAGTTGCAGGCCGATGTCATGCGCCTTGATCACCGCGCGGTCATTGGCGCTGCCGGTGATGGCGATCTTGAACTTGCGTGGCATGAACTGGAACTCGGGGTGGTCGGTCGACCACTGCCGCAGCAGCTCGGCATAGGGGCGGGGGTCGGCCACCTCATCCGCCGCGGCGCCGGCGAAATGGTCGGCGGTCACGTTGCGGATGGTGTTGCCGCTGGTCTGGATCGCGTGCAGGCCGACCTCGGCCAGCGCGTCCAGCATGTCGGGCACGTCGCTCAGCTTGGGCCAGTTGTACTGGATGTTCTGGCGGGTGGTGAAATGGCCATATCCCTTGTCCCAGGTCTCGGCCAGATAGGCCAGTTTCCGCATCTGGGCGCTGTTCAGCGTGCCATAGGGGATCGCCACCCGCAGCATATAGGCGTGCAGTTGCAGATAGAGCCCGTTCATCAGGCGCAGCGGCTTGAACTCGTCCTCGGTCAGCGAGCCGTCGATGCGGCGTTCCACCTGGGCGCGGAACTGGGCGTTGCGCGCGGCGAGAAAGGCGGTGTCGAACTCGGAATAGCGATACATGTCTGGCTGTCCTTGGTGCAGCCCCGAACCGGGGCCTTTTAAAGGGGGATGGGACTGGGGCTCAGGCCCGGGGCTGCGGAGAGGTTTCCTGTTTGCCGTGGGCGTAATTCGATGGGCCCGTGCGGCGGAAGTCCTCTCGGAAATGAACCGGCTCGGGCCCGTTCGGGCCGGGCCGGACGTCGGCGAGATAGGCGCCGACCACTTTCGATGCCTGCCGAACGGCGTCGAGCAGGCGCAGCTGGGCATGCGCCTCGTCGGTGATCAGCTCGGCCTCGGCCAGATCACGCGACCAGCGGTCGTCTGCGGTCTGATAGATCACATCGCCTGCGATCAGGTCATTGGCAGTGATCACCTTCGGTGTGAAAGCGCGAGCCATGGGCTTTTCTCCTGTTTGACTTTGGTGTCAATATAAGAAATATTTCCCATAAGACGCTATATGCTGCGGCAAATAAGGAAAAATGTTCTTCTGATGATGGCGTGGAGAACATCTGTTTCGAAAAGAAAGGAAAACAGGAATGTCGGTGCGCATCGACGAAACGGACCGGAAAATTCTGGTCGAGCTGCAACGCGACGCCAGCCAGTCGCTGGACGATATCGCCAGCCGGGTGGGAAGTTCCAAGACGCCGGTGTGGAATCGCATCCGAAAGCTGAAGGCGGCCGGCGTGATTGGCCAGCAGACCGTTATCCTGGACCCCGAGTCACTGGGGTTCGAGGCCTGTTTCTTCGTGCTGATCCGCACCTCGGAACACGAGGCGGAATGGCAGAAGAACTTCCTCAAGGCGCTTCAGGGGCGGCCCGAGGTGCAGGAGGCGCACCGTCTGGCCGGCGATATCGACTATATCCTGAAAGTCCGGGTGAAGAACGCGCGCGCCTATGACGCGTTCTATCAGGCGCTGATCTCGGAAGTGCGGGTGCACAACGTCACCGCGCTGTTGTCGATGGAAGAGATCAAGTCGACCACCGTGCTGCCGCTCTGAGCGGGCAGGGGGCGGTCCCCAACCGGTCAGAGCAGTGCAAGGAACCGGTCGATCTGCTCGGTCCCGATCGACCAGTCGCAAACCAGCCGGCAGGCCAGTTTCTCGGATTCGTCCTGCCCGTCGAGCGTGCCCCCCCACAGGTGATAGACCGCCCCGGCCGCCATCAGGCGCCGATGCGTTGCCCGGGGAAAGGCGGCGAACACGATGTTGGCCTGCGGTTCGTGCAGGAACTCGGCCCCGGCGGCCCGCAACCCATCCGCCAGACGCGCGCAATTGGCATTGGCCTGGCGGGCGGAGCGCAGCCAGAGATCGTCCTTGAGATAGGCCGCCATCTGTGCAGACAGGTAGCGGTGTTTCGAGAACAGATGCGCACCACGCTTTCGGCGGAGCTCGAACTCCCAGGCGTGTTTCGGATCGAAGAAGATGACGGCCTCGACCCCCATGCAGCCGTTCTTGGTGCCGCCGAAGCTCACCGCGTCCACGCCCGCCTTCCAGGTCATTTCCGCCGGCGAGGCATTGAGCGCAACCAGGGCATTGGCGAAACGGGCCCCGTCCAGATGCACCGGCAGTCCGTATTCTTTCGCAACCGCGCAGAGCGCCTGCAACTCGGCGATGGAATAGACGCCGCCCCGCTCGGTCACCTGGGTGATCGACACCGGCCCGCGTTGCGGCCCGTGCACGCCACGGGTTTCCTCGCCTGCGATTGCGCCGCGCAGCGCCTCGGGCGTCATCCGGTCGCCGCCCGGCACAAGCGTCAGCTTGGCACCGCCCGAGTAGAATTCCGGCGCGTTGCACTCGTCCTCGTGGATATGCGCCACCGGCGAACAGAAGATCGTCTGCCAGGGCTGCGACAGTGTGGCAAGCGCCAGTGAGTTCGCCGCAGTTCCAGTTGCCACCAGATAGACGGCCGCCTCGGGGGCTTCGAAAATCTCGCGGATGCGGGTTCGGACCCCATCCATGATTGCATCGGCTCCATAAGCCATGGCATAGCCCTGGTTTGCCTCCATCAGTGCGGTCAGAACCTCGGGGTGCGCCGGGCCGGAATTGTCGGAAGCAAAGAACATCAGATCGGCTCCTCGATGATATGGTCTTCCCAGTCTTCTTCCGGGGTCTCGAATTCGGACACGGTGATCCCGCGCACGGAAACACCCGCCCGGTGTACGCTTTCCGGGTCGCCGGAGATCAGCGGGTGCCAGTCGTAGAGCGGCTTGCCCTCCCACAGCAGCCGATAGGCGCAGGTGCGCGGCATCCAATAGGCGTGGCTGTCGAGATTGTCGGGTGTCAGAACGATGCAATCGGGAACGAACTGGTGCCGGATCGGGTATTGCGTGCAATGGCAGGTTTCGTCGTCCAGCAGGCGGCAGGCCACCCGTGTCAGTTCCACGACGCCGGTGTCCTCATCCTCAAGCTTGTTGAGGCAGCACTTCCCGCAGCCGTCGCACAGCGCCTCCCATTCGGCCTTGTTCAGCCGCGAGAGCGGCTTGCGCTCCCAGAACCTTGGTTTCAGACCGCCGCGGTCGATCGGGTCCTTCATAGCGCCGCCAGTATGTCGCGGGCGCGGGCGCAGTCGGCGTCCATCTGGGCGATCAGCGCATCCAGCCCGTCAAAGGTCATTTCCGGGCGCAGGTATTCGACCAGTCCGACGCTGAGCGTCGCGCCGTAGAGATCGCCCGAGAAGTCGAACAGGAAGGTTTCGATGTTGGGCTGCTCGCCCCTGAACATCGGCCGCACGCCGACCGAGGCGGCGCCGTGATAGCAGCCCCGGTGGGGGCCGTCCAGCACGTCGACCAGCACCGCGTAGACGCCGAAGCGCGGCGGGTGCAGCCCGTCTATGGACATGTTGGCGGTGGGAAACCCCAGCTCGCGTCCGCGCTGTTCTCCGCCGATCACTTCGCCCTCGATTCGGTGCCAGTGACCCAGCATGTCGGCTGCGTCGCGCGGGCGGCCGTCAGTCAGCGCGGAGCGGATCGCGGTCGACGAGATCACGCTGTCGGTCTGTTCGAGTAGCGGCGCGACAGTGACGCCGAACCCCATGTCGCGGCCGAAGCGGACCATGTCGGCGGGATCGCCGCTGCGGCCCTTGCCGAAGCAGAAATCGGCGCCGATGACCACATGCGTCAACCCCAGCCCGTCGCAGATGACCCGCCGGGCGAATTCTTCCGGTGTAAGGCCGGCAAGCGCGGCATTGAAGGGAAGTTCATAAAGCCGCTCGACCCCCAGCTTTTCCAGCCGGTGCGCGCGCGCGGTCCCGCGCATCAGGCGAAACGGCGGGCTGTCGGGTGCGAAGAATTCGCGCGGATGCGGTTCGAAGGTCAGAACGCCCAGCGGCGCCTGAGGTGCCGCCTCGCGCGCCAGTTCGATGACCGAGCGATGGCCGATATGCACGCCATCGAAATTGCCGATGGCGGCGCTGGCGCCCCGGTCGGCAGGTTCGACGAATTTGTAGTCGCGGATGATACGCATGCAGGTTGGGTACCCGCAGGTTTGCGCATGTTCAAGCGCGACTTGTCGGCCGCGCCTATTTCCTGAACGTTGGCGCGATCAGTCGAACTTGCGGGAGGGGGCCAGCACCATGGCCTCGCCCACAAGCACTTTCTTGCCGTCGACCGAGCAATGGCAGTCCAGCTTGACCCGGCGTTTGGCAAAGTCGATGTCGATCACCTTGACCTCGGCATAGACCGTGTCGCCGGGGCGCACGGGGGCGAGGAACTTCAGCGACTGGCCCATGTAGACAGTGCCGTGGCCCGGAAGCTGCTCGCCGATCACCGCCGAAATCAGCCCGGCGGTCAGCATTCCGTGGGCAATGCGCCCTTCGAAGATGGTGTCGCGGGCATAATCGTCGTCCATATGCACCGGGTTACGGTCGGTCGAAATCTGCGCGAACATCTCGATATCGGCATCGGTCACCTGTTTGCGAAGATAACGGGTCATGCCCATTTCGATGTCTTCGATGCAGATCGTTCCGCGCGGCAGATTGTCCAACATGTCACCCTCTCAATCAGGACGGCGAAGCAATTTTAGGCAAGGCTTCGCATGACTTTGGTAACTTTATTACTTTGCAGATGCAGAAAATCAAGTCTTTTCTGCTCAGCGAAGTTGTCCAATGGTATAAGTCGGAGTGCGATTTTCCCTTTCCAGGTATGCAGTTAGCGCAAACGGATCCGGGTTGATGCCAGTTTTGGTTTCCGATGCGGCCAGGCCGCCGGAAATGAAGAGAGAATCGATCCCCTCACCCTGGGCGCCGGCGACATCCGTCTGGATGCCATCCCCGATCGCAAGGATGTCGCCGTCAGGGATGTCCGTTCCCAGCGCCAGCAGCCGACGGCGGGCCAGATCGTAGATCGGCGGGTGCGGCTTGCCGAAATAGAGACTTTCGCCGCCCATCTCGGTATAGAGCCGTGCCAATGCGCCGGCGCACCATTCGCGCACCTCGCCCCGATCGACGACAATGTCGGGATTGGCGCAGAGCAGCTTCATGCCCTTTGTCTTGGCGTAGAGGAAATCGGGCCGGTTTACCTCGGGGTCTGCCATCGGGTCGAAGGGGCCGCAGCAGACGATGCCCTCTGCTTCCTGCAAGGGCACACGGGTGATCTCGACGGGGTCGTCGAGCAGTTTGAGCGGTTCGAAGAAACCGGCGTCTCGCTCCCACTCGCCCATGAAATAGACCTTCTGCCCGACCGCGCCCAGGAACATGGCAGACCGGGCGCTGTCGCCGCTGGTGGCAATGGTGTCATAGGCATCCGAGGGGACACCGAACTGGACCAGCTGCGTTGCGACCCCGGCACGCGGTTTGGGCGAGTTTGTCACCAGCACCACCTTGCCGCCGGTCGCGCGATAGGCTTGCAGCGCTGCAACCGCTGCGGGAAAGGCTGTCACGCCATTGTGGACGCATCCCCAGAGATCGACGAACAGGGCACGATAACGATCGGAAATGTCTGCGAGGCTATTGATGATCTGGGTCATGGGTCGTCCCGAGTTTCTGCTGTGCGGGATGTGTATGCCGCAAGCCGCGCGCGATAGCCATGGCAAAGCGCCCTTCGGCCTCGAAAGCTGTTCGGCCTGCGCCCGGTGCGCCGGTTGATGACATGGCGCAGTCCGGTTGCTTTCTTGTGTGTCGCTCGGGTGGGCACATGAAAAAGGCGCCCGTCGGGGCGCCTTTCGTCTGCAAGCCGAAACGGATCAGAGCTTGAGGTTCGGGATGATCTGCTTCTTGCGGCTCATGATGCCGGGCAGGACGACGGTGTCGCCCGAGACCGCGGCGCCAAAGCTCTTTTCGGCCACTGTCTTGACCAGATTGTTGGGCACCAGCAGGGTGGCTTCCTCGTTCAGGATGTCGATGACGAAGAGCAGAACCTGGTCGGCGCCATCTTCCTTGGCCACGTCGATCATCGACGCCATCAGGCTGTCCTTGCGGTCCAGCAGAACCTTGGGGGCGGTGGTTTCCAGAACCGAGACGCGGAACTCCTTGCCGTCGACATTGTACTCCTTGGAGTCCATCCGCAGCAGTTCGGCATCCGAGAAGGACGACACATCCGATTTCGCGGCGAACATCTCGGCCGCGTAAGAGGGGATGTCGATGCCCAGATCGGCGGCCAGTTTCTCGGCCACGGCGCGGTCGTGGTCGGTGGTGGTGGGTGAGCGGAATTCCAGCGTGTCGGACAGGATGCAGGTCAGCGCAGCGCCCTTGATCGCCTCGGGCATGCGGGTCGCATCGTCACCCATCAGATCGACCATGATGGTGGCGGTGCAGGCCAGCGGGCGCACGGTGATGTCGATCGGGCCCTTGGTCTTCAGCCCGCCGATCAGCGCGTGATGGTCGATGATCTGGCGGATGTCGGCGTCATTGACACTTGCGGGCAGTTCCGCCGGGTTGTTGGTGTCCACGATCACGACCGGGGCGCCGGCGGCGACGTCCGAGATGATCTCGGGCTTGTCGAAGCCCCAGCGGCTCAGCATGAAGGCCGCTTCGGTGTTGGGTTCTCCCAGCAGCACCGGAGTCGCGGCCTGACCTTTCACCTCGTTCAGATACCAGGCCCAGATGATGGGCGAGCCGGTGGAGTCGGTGTCGGGGGATTTGTGGCCAAATACCTGAATGGTCATGTGTCTATCCTGCCAATGGTCGAATTTGCGCGCCTTATAGGGGCGCGTGCGGACATTGTCACGGGGTGCCGCGCGGGCTGCGACCCTTGGTCAGGGTACCACCTCGGAATGCGTCATGTTCAAGCGCATAATCTGCGATGGCCAGCAGGATCGGGAACCCATTATCGCCGCGCATATGCGCAGCGCACCGCCGTCCCGTTGCGGACTCCCGGGATGTGATCCATCCAGTTGCGGTTTTGCCGTTCCAACAAAGCGTCGAAGGTTTCGTCCCGGATCGGGGCGAATTTCAAACGTGTCAGTCGATACCTCTTTTGTATATCGAAGCGTGAAAATCCAACACTCCGACGAGGCGCGCACCGAAACAGGTTTCTTCCAAGGTTGCCAGGTGGCCGGTGTCAGCGTCTGGATCGGTTGAGAACAGCCCATCTCGCGCGCCTGTTGTTCGACAGATTTTGCGGCCAGCCAGCGCGAGCGACCTGTTCCACCTCGGCGCACATCTCGTTCGAGAGGTCGCGGCCCATGCAGGCGCCCGGCGCGGCGCTTTGGAGCAGCGGAAAACCATCATAGTCCGAAACGCTTGGCTCGCTCTGGAATGGTCAGAATTCGGCACGCGACAGGCTGTAGCCTCGCTGTTTCAGCAGGTTGAGCAGGCCCGATTTTCCCGGCAGATGCGCGGCGCCGACCGCTACGACCAGCGTTTGCGCTCTCGTGCGCAGTATGACCGAGATCCAGGCGCGGTTACGTTTGTCCAGAATATGGACATCGAACTGGCGCAGCAGGCGCGACACTTCCTTGCGGGGAACATCGAGATCACGGTAGAGCGTCCAGTCCTCGATCAGCAACGCCTCGGCCAGAGCCTCGTCGAAATAGGCGTTCGACATGGTGACGATCTGGTCGTCGAAATTGAGTTCGCTCTTCATGTCCATCACGAGCAGCTTGACCTGATCCCGGATCGGGATGGCCGAAAGGGCGCTCATTCCGGAGCCGACGGTTTCCAAGGCTCCGACAGGCACCCTGGCGCGCGCGGCCAGGGTTTCGATCCGGTCATCCAGGCCCCGGTAGGCAAAGAGCCCGCGGCCCCCGCACCCCGAGCGGGACAGATTCATCGAGATGAACCAGGGCTGCAACCGGCTCAGAACCCGCTCTTCGTCGCCCTGCGCGTTCATTCGAATGGTCAGGAATCTCCATTCCTCCGGCGTCATCAGTTGGTCGAGTCCGGCTGCGCCCCGTGGTATGGTCAGGATGGAAGGGGTCTTGCGCAACGTATCCTCAAGCGTGGCAAGCTGCCTGCCTGTCACCTCCAGAAGCACGGCATCGGCGGTCTCGATTACCGGGGCGATCCGCCGCATCACTGCCCGCATCCGGCTGTCGCCGGTGTGTTGTGTGGCAATCAGGTGGATGCGCTGCGTCCCTTTGGTGGCGATCCAGTGATTGCCATAGGCAAAGGGAACCTTCTTGATCTCACGCGCCAGCCGCGCCTCTCCTTCCGGCGTCAGCCGCGTGCGCAGATCGGTTCCGGTGCAGCGGGCCTCGACCCCGGTGGCCATCAGCAGGCCCAGGCAAAGGATCAGGGCACGCAGCATGAGGTCTCCTTTGAAAATTGGTTGGCAACAACAGCTAGGGTCGGCGCCGGTCGGGAGCAAGCCATGCCCGGGTGCGCGATTGTATTGCGGGGCGGTTGTGCCTAGCCTGCAACCATGGAACGCGAGCAGGATCTTTACCCGCCCGTCAAGCAGATGCTGGAACGGCAGGGCTATGTCGTCAAGGGCGAAGTCGGTGCGGCCGATATCGTCGCGCGGCGTGGGGACGAACCGCCATTGGTGGTGGAACTCAAGCTGCGGTTTTCCTTGTCCCTGTTTCATCAGGCGGTGGCGCGGCTTTCGCTGACCGACACCGTGTACGTCGCGGTGCTGCGGCCGACGGGCAAGACCGCGCGAAGGGCCCTGCGGGACAACCTGGCGCTATGCCGCCGGTTGGGGCTGGGGCTGATGACCGTGCGCGCTGACGGGCGGGTCGAGGTGCATTGCGACCCCGGCCCTCATCGACCGCGCAAGTCGAAAATCCGGACCGGCCGGCTGTTGCGCGAATTCGACCGTCTGGCCGGCGACCCGAACGCCGGCGGCGCCACCCGGCATGGCATCGTGACCGCCTATCGCCAGGACGCGCTGCGATGCGCTGCACATCTGGCCCGACATGGGCAGAGCAGGGGGGCTGCGGTCGCGCAGGCGACCGGCGTTCCGGCAGCGACCCGCCTGATGCGGGAAAACCACTATGGCTGGTTCGAGCGCGCGGACAAAGGTGTCTACGCCCTGACCGAGGAGGGGCGCGCCGGGCTCGTGCACTGGGGCTGTAGCTGGGACTAGCCCCGCCGGGCAATGAAATCGGTGACCAGTTCGACGATCAGCGGGGCAAGGGCCGGAGTGATGATATGGCCCATGCCTTCGATGGCCCGGAACTCGGATCCGGGGATGGTCGCGGCGATCTCTTCGCCCATCGCAAGCGGGACCAGCGTATCGTCGGTGCCGTGGATCACGAAGCAGGGCAGGGCTAGATTGCGCAGGGCGGGCCGCCGGTCAGATGCGTGCAGGATGGCCAGAACCTGCCGGTTTCTGCCCTCGGCATCCACCCCGCGGTCCCAGGCGCGGGCTGCCATGGCGCGGATATCGGCTTCGGGCATCGGATAGCCGGGGCTGCCCCAAAGCCCATGTTCGGCGACCTGGGCATCGAGATATTCCGCCCGCGTCATGTCGCGCACCAGCAAGCTCTCGACCAGCGCCAGCATCATGGTGCGGTCGTTTGGCGCCCGTTCCGCGAAGGGGCGGCAGGCGGTCATGACAATGGACGCGGAAAGAACCCGTTCGGGATGGTCGATGCAGACCTGTTGCAGCACCGCGCCGCCCATCGAAATGCCGAACATATGCGCGCGTTCGATCCCCAGCGTATCCATCAGGCCGGTGATGTCGCCCACCATATCCTCGATCCCGTAGGGTTTGGGAATATCGCCGCCGCCGCGCAGCAGGTCGAGAATACTGTCCGCGTCACCGGGCACCCCATCGGCCGGGCAACGCTGGGTCAGGCCCACGTCGCGATTGTCGAACAGGATCACCCGATATCCTGCCTTGGCGAAACCCTCGTATAACGTGGCGGGCCAATGCGCCAACTGACTGCCCTGGCCGCGGATCAGGATCATGGGCACGCCGTCGGATGGCCCGTGTTCCTCGACCTCGATCCGAATGCCGTTCGCTTCGATTTGCATGCCCGTTTTCCCGTTGTTGCCACGTGCTGGGGACTCTGCTTTGGGACCGGACGGATGTAAACCGTCTCCGCCGGATGAGGAGGCGGTGATTTTTTACATCGAAGTTGTTGACTCGGGCTTTTCATTTTCCTAGCTATGCGCCGTTAGCACTCAATAAGGTCGAGTGATAATGCCCCTGGCACAGAGCAGGGGGAGGGAAACAAACTTTGAGCCTCAAGGAGCTGCAAAGATGGCATTGAAACCGCTTCATGACCGCGTGCTGGTTCGCCGTACCGAAAGCGAAGAGAAAACCGCAGGCGGCCTGATCATCCCCGATAGCGCCAAGGAAAAGCCCAGCGAAGGCATCGTCGTCGCCTGTGGCGAAGGCGCCCGCAAGGATAGCGGCGAGCTGATCGCGATGGCAGTCAAGTCGGGCGACCGTGTCCTGTTCGGCAAATGGTCGGGCACCGAAGTCACCGTCGACGGCGAAGAACTGCTGATGATGAAGGAAAGCGACATCATGGGGATCATCGAGTAAGCCACGCGCTGCTCTGATATCTGGTCGCATCATTCCAATCAAATTTCTCAAGGAGAAAGAACATGGCTGCTAAGGACGTCAAGTTCAACACCGAAGCCCGCAACAAGATGCTCAAGGGCGTCAACATCCTGGCCGACGCGGTCAAGGTGACCCTGGGCCCCAAAGGCCGCAACGTGGTCCTGGACAAATCGTTCGGCGCACCGCGCATCACCAAAGACGGTGTGTCGGTCGCCAAGGAAATCGAACTGGAAGACAAGTTCGAGAACATGGGCGCGCAGATGGTGAAGGAAGTCGCTTCCCGCACCAATGACGAGGCGGGCGACGGCACCACCACCGCGACCGTTCTGGCCCAGGCCATCGTCAAGGAAGGCATGAAATCGGTTGCCGCCGGCATGAACCCGATGGACCTGAAGCGCGGCATCGACCTGGCCACCGCCAAGGTTGTCGAGGCCATCAAGGCCGCTTCGCGCCCCGTCAACGACAGCGCCGAAGTCGCGCAGGTCGGCACCATCTCGGCCAACGGCGAAGCTGAAATCGGCCGCCAGATCGCCGAAGCGATGCAGAAGGTCGGCAACGAGGGTGTGATCACCGTCGAAGAGAACAAGGGCCTGGAAACCGAGACCGACGTGGTCGAGGGCATGCAGTTCGACCGCGGCTACCTGTCGCCCTATTTCGTCACCAACGCCGACAAGATGGTGGCCGAACTGGAAGACGCCATGATCCTGCTGCACGAGAAGAAACTCTCGTCGCTGCAGCCGATGGTTCCGCTGCTCGAGCAGGTGATCCAGTCGCAGAAACCGCTTCTGATCATCGCCGAGGACGTCGAAGGCGAAGCGCTGGCGACCCTCGTGGTCAACAAGCTGCGCGGCGGCCTGAAGATCGCAGCCGTCAAGGCACCGGGCTTCGGCGACCGCCGCAAGGCCATGCTGCAGGACATCGCGATCCTGACCGGCGGCCAGGTGATCTCGGAAGACCTGGGCATGAAGCTCGAGTCGGTGACCATGGACATGCTGGGCACCGCCAAGAAGATCTCGATCACCAAGGACGAGACCACCATCGTTGATGGCGCAGGCGAGAAGGCCGAGATCGAAGCCCGCGTGGCCCAGATCCGCACCCAGATCGAAGAGACCACCAGCGACTACGACCGCGAGAAGCTGCAGGAACGCGTTGCCAAACTGGCAGGCGGTGTTGCCGTCATCCGCGTCGGCGGCATGACCGAGGTTGAAGTGAAAGAGCGCAAGGACCGTGTGGACGACGCGTTGAACGCAACCCGCGCTGCCGTGCAGGAAGGCGTGGTCGTCGGTGGCGGCGTCGCGCTGGTTCAAGCCGGCAAGGCACTGGCCGACCTGGAAGGCGCCAACGCCGACCAGAACGCCGGTATCGCCATCATCCGCAAGGCCATCGAAGCGCCGCTGCGCCAGATCGCCGAAAACGCAGGTGTCGACGGCGCTGTCGTCGCTGGCAAGATCCGCGAAAGCAACGACGCCAAGTTCGGCTTCAACGCTCAGACCGAAGAATATGGTGACATGTTCAAGTTCGGCGTCATCGACCCGGCCAAGGTTGTCCGCACCGCGCTGGAAGACGCAGCTTCGGTTGCCGGCCTGCTGATCACCACCGAAGCGATGG
Organism: Ruegeria marina; assembly: GCF_900101475.1. Taxonomy (GTDB): domain Bacteria; phylum Pseudomonadota; class Alphaproteobacteria; order Rhodobacterales; family Rhodobacteraceae; genus Ruegeria_B; species Ruegeria_B marina. The sequence goes on from NZ_FMZV01000005.1 coordinate 20,433, forward strand.
TGGCCGACAAGCCGCAGAAGGAAGCACCTGCCGGTGGCATGCCCGACATGGGCGGCATGGGCGGCATGATGTAAGGCGGATTTCCACAAGGAAATTTTGCCGAAAGTCAGAGAAATTGAAAGGGCCGCCATCGCGCGGCCCTTTTCCTTGCCGCCGAAGGGCAATGATAATTCATCGCTGAGATTGACCTGAATGCCGGTCCTGTCTGTGCCCGGCGGGCTGCATCTTCGGTCATGACCAAGAAAAACCGGCCGGAATGGAACCGCGATGAAATCGCTCGCGCCTTCCGTCTTTCCCGATCTCATGCACGCTGTCCCAAGGAACGCCTGGCGCTGGCCGAACCGGACTGGTGTGCATCGGCGGAGCCGCTGACATCCGCAGGGTCGAGACCCTTGCGCCGCTGCGCCACGGCAGCGGCGCTGTCACCTGCAGTACGGCGCAGAACATCCGTGACAGATCGTGCGGCCCCGATCAGAATGGCCAGGAGAATGTGCAGGGTGATGGAATGCAGCTTTTTCTGTTGACGGCGCTGACAATGACCGCCTTTGCCGCAAATTCGGTCCTCAACCGGTTCGCGGTTGCAGGCTGGGGGAGCGATCCGGGCGCCTTTGCGATCGTTCGGGTCGCGGCTGGCGCCGTCATGCTGGCGGTGCTGGTTCTGGGGCAGGGCAAGCGCCTGCCGGTAATCCGTCGCCGCCGCCTCGTCGGGGCGGCGGCGCTTTCGCTCTACATGGTTGGCTTCTCGCTTGCCTATCTGACGCTTGACGCCGGGTTGGGGGCGCTGATCCTGTTCGGGGTTGTCCAGATCACCATGTTCGGCTGGACCGCGACCAACGGCGCGCCACCGACGCAACGGCAACTGCTGGGCGCGGTGCTGGCCTTTGCCGGGCTGGTCTGGGTTCTTTGGCCAGCGGGCGCCTTGCGAGTCGATCCGGGAGGCGCGGCTCTGATGGCTTCGGCCGGTTTCGGTTGGGCGATCTACACCCTGTCCGGTCGGGCCGAACCGGATGCGCTGGCGGCGACCGGGGCGAATTTCGTTGCCGCCTTGCCGGTGACGGCCTGCGCGATACTGCTGATGGGTGCGCCCTTGACGCTGACCTTGCCAGGAGCAGCGCTTGCGGTCCTTTCAGGCGCCGTCACGTCCGGGCTGGGCTATGCGCTCTGGTATCGCATCCTGCCCAACCTCGGCGCGGCAAGGGCCGCGACGGTGCAACTCTCGGCGCCGGTCATTGCGGTTTTCGGAGGGGTGATCCTGCTGGGTGAAGCGGTGCCATTGCGGCTCTTGCTGGGCGGCACTGTCTTGTTGGGCGGCATTGCGCTGTCGATCAGGCGCACCCCGTCGGGTTGAGGGTTTCACAGCAGGCCGTTTCGCAGTATCTCGCGCCAATGCGTCTTGTGGTTTTCTGTCTTTCCCTCCTCCTGCCCGTGCCCCTCTGGGCCGATTGCGTCGTGCTGCTGCACGGGCTGGCGCGGACAGAGGCGTCTTTCACCTTGATGGACGAAGTATTCGAGGCGCGCGGCTTTCACGTTGTGCGACCCGGCTATCCTTCGACCGATCTGCCGATTCCGGAACTGGCGGACGAGACCCTGCCGGCAGCCGTGGCCGCGTGCGGCGAGGACACCGTGCATATGGTCGCTCATTCGATGGGCGGCATACTGATCCGTCAGTGGCTGCTGACGAATCGCCCGGCGCGGCTGGGGCGCGTGGTCATGCTGGGCCCGCCGAACCAGGGCAGCGAACTAGTCGATGAACTGGGCGCCTGGGAAGTTTTCGGACGTCTCAACGGACCGGCCGGACTTGCTCTTGGAACCGGGCCGGACAGCCTGCCGCGCAAACTGCCGGCCGTCGATTTTCCGCTGGGGGTGATTGCCGGAGAAATCTCCCTGAATCCGGTTTTTTCCTCCATCATTCCTGGCACCGACGATGGAAAGGTTTCCGTCAGCTCGACCAAAGTTGCCGGAATGGCCGATCACATCGTGCTTCCAGTGACCCATACATTCATGATGAACAACCCCCGCGTGATAGCCCAGACCCTGTTCTTTCTTGAAAACGGCAGGTTCAACCCGGACCTGACATGGGTCGAGTCGATCTTTGGGACCTATGAGAAGATGTGCCCGAGCGGCAACTGCTCGGCTTCGCCGTCGGAGCGCGGCAGATGATCCCGCCCGCCCTGACCTTTTCCGGCGCGCGGATACTGTTGCCGGAGGGCGTCGTGCAAACCGATCTCTGCCTGTCCGAGGGGCGTATCGCCGGGTCCTGCACGGGCAAACGGATCGACCTTGCAGGCTATCTGGTGCTGCCCGGCATCGTTGACCTGCACGGGGACGGGTTCGAACGCCATATGGCGCCGCGGCGTGGCGCCATGAAGGAAATGGCGGATGGTGTGGTCGCGTCCGAGGCGGAACTGGCCGCCAACGGCATCACCACGGCCGTCATGGCACAGTTCTGGAGCTGGGAAGGCGGCTTGCGTGGGCCGGAGTTTGCCGAGGGCGTATTCCGGGCGATCCGACAGGTCCGCGACAGCCTGGTCACGGATCTGATCCCGCAACTGCGGTTCGAGACGCATCTGCTCGACGATTATGATCTGCTGCCGGACAGGCTGACGGAGTGGGAGGTCCCATATGTGGTCTTCAACGACCACCTGCCGCATGAGCGGCTGGCCGAGGGACGCAAGCCGCCCCGGCTGGCCGGGCAGGCCCTCAAGGCCGGCCGCAGCCCCGAGAAACACCTGGAATTGCTCCAGAGGTTGCACGCTAACGGGCCGCAGGTGCCCGCGGCGCTGGATGCACTCTGCGCCGAACTGCACCGGCGCGGTGTACGATTGGCCAGCCATGACGACCACAGCGCCGAAGACTGTGCCGCCTGGCAGGCACGCGGTCTGCGCATCTCGGAGTTCCCCGAGACGGCCGAGGCCGCCGAGGCCACGCGCGCGGCGGGCGGGCATGTGATCCTTGGCTCGCCCAACGTGGTGCGCGGCGGTTCGCACAAGGGCAATGCCAGCGCCATCGACCTGATCGCGATGGGGTACTGCGACGCGTTGGCCTCGGATTACCACTATCCGAGCCCGCGTCGGGCCGCATTGATGCTGGCGCGCAGCGGGCTCCTCGATCTGGGCGCCGCCTGGGCGCTGGTCAGCAGCGGCCCGGCCCGGGTTCTGGGGCTGGACGACCGGGGCGAGCTGAGCCCCGGCAAACGCGCCGATCTGGTGATTCTCGACGCGGAAAACCACCGGGTCGCCGCCACCTTCGCCGGTGGCCGGGTCAGCTACATGTCCGGTGATGTGGCCGCGCGGTTTCTGGCCTGATTGGCTTCATCTTTTCTTAAGATACTCCCGCCGGAGGCATCGCGCGCAGCGCGATAGGGGCTGCGCCCCGCCTCGGGCCCGGCGGTCCGTCGGCGGCGCGCGCGAAATCCGGGACGGATTTCGCCGCCCGCGTCAGCCGTTGCGCTGTATCCGGTTGACATGGCCCATCTTGCGGCCGGGCTTCACCTCGGCCTTGCCGTAAAGGTGCAGCGCCAGATCGCGTTCGCGTGCCAGCTCCGGCACCCGATCCATGTCGGCGCCGATCAGGTTTTCCATCACCACATCGGCATGCCGCTGCCCGTCGCCCAGAGGCCACCCGGCCACGGCGCGGATATGCTGTTCGAACTGGTCCACGGCGCAACCGTTCTGGGTCCAATGCCCCGAATTGTGCACCCGCGGCGCGATCTCGTTCACGATCAGCCCGGCCGGCGTGACGAAGAGCTCGACCCCCATCACGCCCACATAGTCGAGCGCGTTCAGGATCCGGGCCGCCAGCAGCACCGCATCGGTGCGCTGCGCCGCACTCAGCCGCGCCGGTACAGTGGTCGTGTGCAGGATGCCGTCGCGATGCACGTTCTCGCCCGGGTCGAAACAGGCGACCTGGCCGTCCAGCCCACGCGCGGCAATCACCGAAACCTCATGCGTGAAGTCCACGAAGCCTTCGAGGATCGCGGGCGCGCCGGCCATGTCGGCCAGCGCCGCCGGGGCATCTTCGGGCGTTTTCAGGCGTACCTGGCCCTTGCCGTCATAGCCGAAGCGGCGCGTCTTGAGGATCGCGGGTGTGCCGTTCCTGGCAATCGCCGCCTCAAGGCTCGCCAGATCGGTGACATCGGCGAAGGGGGCTGTCATCAGGCCCAGATCGCGCAGAAAGCTCTTCTCGGTCAGCCGGTCCTGGCTCACTCGCAGTGCCTCGCGCCCGGGGCGGATTGGACGATGCGCCTCGAGAATGTCCAGCGCTTCGGTCGGGATGTTCTCGAACTCGTAGGTGATCACGTCGACCGACGCGGCGAACTCCGCCAGCGCCTCGGCATCGTCATACCCGGCCGTGGTCACCCGGTCGGCCACCTGGCCCGCGGGCGGGTTGGCGCCGGGTTCATAGATATGGGTGGCAAAGCCAAGCCGCGCAGCGGCGACCGACAGCATCCGGCCCAGTTGTCCACCCCCCAGAATGCCGATCCGGGCGCCCGGTTTCAACGCTTCACTCATCGACAGGCTCCTCGGGGATCGAGGCCGAGAGCGCGGCGCGCCAGGCGTCCAGCCGTTCGGCCAGATCCGCGTCCTGCAAGGCAAGAATCCCCGCCGCCATCAGCCCGGCATTGGCAGCGCCCGCCGCGCCGATCGCCATGGTGGCGACCGGATAGCCCTTGGGCATCTGCACGATGGAATAGAGAGAATCGACACCCGACAGGGCGCGGGTCTGAACCGGCACGCCAATCACCGGCACCCGCGTCTTGGACGCCATCATGCCGGGCAGATGCGCCGCCCCGCCGGCGCCCGCGATGATCACCTGCAGCCCGCGGCCGACAGCAGCGCGCCCATAGTCCCACAACCGGTCCGGGGTCCGGTGCGCCGAAACGATCCGCGCCTCGTAGGCCACGCCCAGTTCGTCCAGAATATCTGCTGCCTGCTTCATGGTGGGCCAGTCCGACTGGCTGCCCATGATGATCCCTACCTTGACCTCGGCCATGCGCTCCGCTCGCTCTGAAAGGAGCGCGCACTATAGCCAAATCGCATCGACTGGCAATGCGGCACGGGGCTCAGGCGATGATATCCGGCGTCAGGCGGTCCTCGATCAGGGCGATCATGTCCTTCAGCCTGAGTTTCTGCTTTTTCAGTCGCTTGATGGTCAACTGATCGGCAGTTCCCTTTTCCTCGAGTGCCGAGATCGCTTCGTCCAGATCGCGATGCTGGCGGCGGAACACTTCCAGTTCCACCCGCAGCACTTCATCGGATTTCATCGACAGATCACTGGGTGCATTCATGAAGCGACTCGCGAGACGGGGCCAAGTGTAGAGGTGAGGATACGCATTCACGCTGTTTTCGACCAGACCTTGTAGTGGACGCATTTTCTTCCCATATTCAACTAGGTGGTTGCCGTTGTCGGGACCGCGCATCAACGTCGCTTTTCAGGAAGGACGAAAGAAACGTGTCGAAGCTTACTCTGAACTCATACCCGCACATGCTGGGTTTCGAGCAGTTGGAACGTTTGCTGGAGCGTTCGGCGAAATCCGGAAACGAAGGGTATCCGCCTTATAATATCGAGCAGACATCCGATCATTCCTATCGCATCACACTGGCCGTTGCCGGATTTGGCGAGGGTGATCTTTCGATTACCGTCGAGGACCGTCAACTGGTGATCCGTGGCCGCCAGAATGATGACAGCGAAGGACGGGTGTTCCTGCATCGTGGAATCGCCGCCAGGCAGTTCCAGCGCATGTTCGTGCTGGCCGATGGTGTCGAGGTGGGCGAGGCGGTGATGGAAAACGGCCTGCTGCACATCGACCTGACCCGCGCGGTCCCACAGTCCGTGGTGCAGACGATCAACATCAGGAAAGGGTAAGTGATGCATACTCCGTACAAGTTCGAAGACTTCAATGGAAACGGCGACCGGATCGTCTATGTGAAGGCGGTCGATGTTGCCGACTTGCCGGACGAGGTTCGCCAGCAAGCGGGCGACCGCGACCATCTCTATGCCGTTCACAACGCGCAAGGCGAGCGCCTGGCGCTGGTGGCCGACCGCAAGCTGGCCTTTGTTCTTGCACGCCAGCACGATCTGTCGCCGGTAACGGTGCACTGACCTTGCCACCAATTTAGCGTGATCCGGACCCGGGATGCGTTTCCCGCGTGACATCGGGTCCGAAACCGCCGAAACATGCAGCCCTGCGGCAAACGCCAGGAGCGGGACAATGGGGTGGCATGATTTCGACTGGGTGGATGCGTTCACCGACCGGGCCTTTGGCGGCAATGGCTGTGCTGTGGTCCATGGAGGCGCCGGCCTGCATGCCGAGACCTGCATGGCCTTCGTGCGTGAAACCTCGCTGGTCGAATGCACCTTCACGGGCCCTTCGGATGTGGCGGACGTGCGGGTGCGCTATTTCCTTGCAAGCCGCGAGATCCCCTTTGCCGGACATCCCACCATCGCCACGGTGGCTGCGCTGCGGTCGCGCGGTTTCCTGGACAAGGACGACCTTGTTCTCGAAACCGGCGCTGGCCTGGTGCCTGTCCGCATCTCGGGGGAAGAGATCGAAATGACCCAGGTCGCGCCGCAGTTCGGGGCGCAGATACCGGCGGATCTGGTTGCGCGGGTGGTTGGCTTGCCGGTCGACGCCATCGTTTCGCCGCCGCAAATGGTTTCCACCGGGTTGCCTTTCTGCATAACGGTGCTGCGCGACAGGGCGGCCCTGGATGCGGCGGTCCTTGACGTGGGGGCCCTGCGCGACCTGGCGTCCAGCCAGGGTTACGATGGTTCCGACATGCTTGAACCCTTCATGGTGACACTCTCGGGCGCGACAGGGGCCGGTGACACCTATGCGCGTCTTCTGATCGCGCCGCCGAGCCCGCCCGAGGATCCGTTCACCGGTTCCGCCACGGGCGCGATGGCGGCCTATCTCTGGAAACACGGCCTGATGGACAAGGATACGTTCATCGCCGAACAGGGCCATGGCATGGGCCGACCGGGCCGGGCGCGGGTGACCCGTGTCGGCCCCTCCGACGCGATGACCGGTATCAAGGTCGCCGGGCCAAGCTTTGTCCTGATGCGCGGGCAAGTCTGGCTGGCGCAATGACGGTGGTTCGGGATCGTGCCATCGCCATCCTGCCCTATGGTCAGCGGCTGGGGCCGCATCTGGTGCAAATGCCGGTTGACCAGTTGAACTGGCCGCTTGGCCGTCCGGCGCGGCTGGCAGGTGGCGTTGTCGGCGATTTTCGGTCCGATGATCATTTGATCGTCTACCCCAGAACCGATACGCATTTCCGCCTGCAACGCGGAACGGCGGCGGCGGTCTCGCTGATCATGGCCGAACCTTCGGTGATCCATGCCAAGCATTACGCGCTGTTGCGGCTGACCTGGCGGCGGTTCTTTAGGGTTCTGACATTCAACCAGCCGGCGCTGGACAGCCTGCCCAACGCGCGGTTGCTGCCCTTTGGCACGACATGGGTGCCGGACTGGCGCGACCTGGCGCCGGAAAAGACGCTGAACTGTTCGCTGATCGCTTCGGCCAAGCGCGACAGCGAGGGCCACAAGCTGCGCCATGCGGTCGTCGATTGGGTGCGGGAGACAGGGCAGGACGTCGCGGTTCTGGGACGTGGCTATCGACCTTTCGAGAGCAAGGCCGACGGATTGGTGCCCTATCGCTATTCCGTGGTGATCGAGAATGTTCGGGAGAGGAATTACTTTTCGGAAAAGCTGTTGGATTCGGTTTTTTGCGAGACCGTGCCGATTTACTGGGGCTGCCCCAACATCGCCGATTTCGTCGATCCTTCGGCAATGATCCTGTGCGAAACTGCAGAGCAGGTTCGCGCGGCCGTGCTGCAAGCCAACCCGGAAGACTACGCCGCGCGCTTGCCTGCGCTTCGGGCGCTGAAAGAGCAGCTTGCGCCCTTTGCCGATCACGAGTTGCGGGCGGCGCAGATCATTCTTGAAGAAACCGGCAGATCGGAACCTTGACACTGCTTTAGAGGAAAAAGGCCCGGGAGGTGATTTCCCGGGCCTTCGTGATCATCCTGCGATGAGTCCCATGCTTTCCAGCATCAGCAGGACTTGATGGGCGCAGTTATCGACATCGACATTCTCGGTCTCGACGCGGAGTTCAGGGTTCTCGGGGACGTCATAGGGGTCCGAGATGCCGGTGAATTCCTTGATCTTGCCTTCCCGCGCCAGCTTGTAGAGCCCCTTGCGGTCACGACGTTCGCATTCCTCGATCGAGGTTGCGACATGGACCTCGCAAAAGGCGCCATACTGTTCGATCTCCTCGCGCACCGCCCGGCGGGTAGTGGCATAGGGGGCGATCGGTGCGCAGATGGCGATACCGCCGTTCTTGGTGATCTCGGAGGCGACATAGCCGATGCGGCGGATGTTGAGGTCGCGGTGCTCTTTCGAGAAGCCCAGCTCGGAGCTGAGGTTCTTGCGTACGATGTCACCGTCCAGCAGCGTGACCGGGCGGCCGCCCATTTCCATCAGCTTGACCATAAGCGCGTTGGCGATGGTCGATTTTCCCGAACCCGAGAATCCGGTGAAGAACACGGTAAAGCCCTGTTTGGAACGCGGCGGCGAGGTGCGGCGGAGTTCCTTTACGACCTCGGGGAAGGAGAACCATTCCGGGATCTCAAGGCCCTCGCGCAGGCGGCGGCGCAGCTCGGTGCCCGAGATGTCGAGCACGGTCGAGCCTTCGGGGACTTCGGAAACTGGGTAGTATTGCGCGCGTTCCTGCACGAAGACCATGTGCTTGAAGTCCACCATTTCGAGGCCGATCTCGTCCTGGTATTTCTTGAACAGGTCCTGCGCATCGTAGGGACCATAGAAGTCCTGCCCCTGGCTGTTCTTGCCCGGGCCGGCATGGTCGCGGCCGACGATGAAATGAGTGCACCCGTGGTTCTTGCGGATCAGGCCGTGCCAGACCGCCTCGCGCGGGCCGGCCATGCGCATCGCCAGGTTAAGCAGCGACATGGTGGTGGTGGCCGCCGGATACTTGTCCAGCACCGCCTCGTAGCAGCGCACGCGGGTGAAATGGTCGACATCGCCCGGCTTGGTCATGCCCACGACCGGGTGGATCAGCAGGTTGGCCTGCGCCTCCTTGGCTGCGCGGAAGGTCAGTTCCTGATGCGCGCGGTGCAGCGGGTTGCGGGTCTGGAAGGCGACGATGCGGCGCCAACCCAGCTTTCGGAAATAGGCGCGCAGTTCATTCGGGGTGTCGCGACGGGCGCGGAAATCATAATGCACCGGCTGCTGGATGCCGGTCACCGGGCCGCCCAGATAGACCTTGCCGGCGGTGTGGTGCAGGTAATTGACCGCCGGATGCGCCACATCGTCGGCGCCAAAGACCTTTTCGGCCTCGCGCGCCTTGTTGGGCACCCATTTGTCGGTGACGGTCATGGTGGCGAGGATCACGCCTTCCTGATCGCGCAGCGCGATGTCCTGTCCGATCTCGATCCTGTCGGCGAACTCTTCCTTGACATCCAGCGTGATCGGCATCGGCCACAGCGTGCCGTCCGAAAGACGCATGTTGTCGACCACGCCATCATAGTCGGCTTCGCTCAGGAAACCCTTGAGCGGATGGAAGCCGCCGTTCATCAGCAGTTCAAGGTCGCAGATCTGACGTGGTGTCAGATCATGGCTCAGAAGGTCGGCGGCTTCCAGTTTCAGCTTTTGCGCGGACTCGTAGGAAACATAGAGCTCCGGAATGGGAGCGAGATTGCTCAACATGGTCATGTGAATACTCTGGACTTCGGGTGCGGTCGTGTTGGATTTCCGCCGTGCAATAGACCCTGTTACCTCCGGATGTCTAGGTCTGCCTTGCAACAAAGGACAAATTGAGCCGTTTGACCACAAGATAGAAGCATGTTTTCGATTTCCTGCCCTATGGGCGAAAGATTTTCGGATTTGGCCCGTCAGACAAGGCTATTCGGAACGCTGTTCCGCCGGGGTGGCCGCAAGCGAAAGCCTTGCCGCATCGGATACGGGAAGGGCGCGCACCGGTTCCGGAACGCCGCGCAAGGTGAATTCCTGCAGGTCGAGCCCGGTTGTTTCGATCCCGGCCGCAACCAGGACCGCTTCGGACACCAGCAATTCCACCCCCAATGCCTTGGTCTCGGCTTCCAGGCGGCTGGCGGCGTTCACCGTGTCGCCGATGATGGTGCGCGGGGCATGGCCGCCCGCACCGATTTCGCCCAGCACGAGATTACCCAGGTGCAACCCCATTCCAATCCGAACGGGCGCTGCGCCTTCCGCGGCCAGAGTGCGGTTGAACAGCTTCAGCGCCGCGCCGATGCTGCGTGCGGCGTCGATCCCGGCGCGGGCCGAGGTGTCGGCGTCGCGCGCCTCGAACACGGCCAGGAACCCGTCGCCCAGATATTTGTCGACCGTTCCGCCCGCTCCGGTGACAGAGGGCACGATCGCGTCGAAGAACCTGTTCAGCAGGAATACCACGTCATATGGCAATTGCCCGGTGGTGCGCGCGGTAAATCCGCGCATGTCGAGGAACAGCACCGCCAGTTGCCGTTCCTGGCCCTGGCTGGCATGCGCCCGATTGCGCCCGCCTTCGGGGCGGAACACACGAAACACGGTTGCCGGGTCGGACGGGCGGATCTGGCAGGCAAGCCGTGTATTCGGCGCGGCGTTCACGGCGCGCAAGCTGGCAAGTTCCATATCAGACGGGGGATGCAGCAGATCGAGGCCCTCTTCAATCACCACGCGGCAGGTGGTGCAGCGCCCCTTGCCGCCGCACAGTGCCGTGTGCGGCACCCCGTTGGCCTGAGAGATTTCCAGAAGCGTCGGGCCGCGGGCCGACGTGATCTCGGGGCCGTCCACATAGCGGATGCGCACGGGGCGGCGGCGGTTGACCAGTTTGCGCCCGCCATAGATCGCCGCGACCAGCGCCAGGATGGACCAGAAAACGTAGTCGGCCAGGGTGGCGGTGCGGATCAGGGTGGCAAAGTTCTCGGGGCTGGGCCAGTTGAACCACTCGAACAGGGCCGCGCGGGTCTCCGGGTCGGCCATCTCGGCCCGGATGCGCCGCCCCTCGACCATGAAGCCGGCAAGGGCGAAGGCAGGAACCAGCGCCGCCCCAGCCGCCAGCCAGTGCGACGCGTTGCGCCACCAGGGTTTCAGGCGCAGCCAGAAATGCAGCCCGAGACAGCCATGCCCCCAGACGATCAGCAGCAAAAGCGCCTGCCACGCGCCGTCCGGCGTTCCCCAGATCAGCGACATGATATAGTCCATTCGGTCGTTCACGCCGAACACGCGGTGGGCGACGCCGGTATGCACCATGTGTTCGATCAGCAGCAGCGGGATCGCCACGCCAAGCCCGATCTGGAGCGCCTCCCATGCGGGCATGCGCAGGGTGCGCCGCGTCGCCACTTTACCCAGCGCCAGCCCGGCATGCAGCAGCAGCGCGGCAAGCAGGATCGCCTCGCCCGCAAGGCTGCGGGTGATGGCCTGGCGCAGGTCCTGAAAGCCGTGCATCAGCTCGGGCGAGAACAGCCCGAGCCCGATATTCAGGAAATGGAAGAGGGCAAAGCTGAACAGGATCAGCCCGGTCACGATCCGGGTGCGGGTGGCCCAGTTGCCCCGCCAGAGAATGCCGGCGTCTCGGTTGCGGTCGCGCGCTGTCATGGGGCGATGGTGTGGCGAGCGCGGGCCTGGGTCAAGCGCCGCGCTTCTCGATGGCACACGACCCGGAGCGCCTGGTCGTCCCGGCCGAACGGGAGGGCCGGATCACTCGTGTTCGGCCAGGAACCTTTCGGCATCCAGCGCGGCCATGCAGCCCATGCCGGCACTGGTCACCGCCTGGCGGTACTTGTGGTCGGTCAGGTCGCCGGCGGCGAAAATGCCGGGGATCGAGGTTTCGGTCGAGCCGGGTTTGACGGTCACGTAGCCGCCGTTGTGCAGTTCCAGCACATCCTTGACCAGTTCGTTGGCCGGGGCATGGCCGATGGCGACAAAAACGCCCTTGCAGGGAATGTCGGTGATCTCGCCGGTCTTGACGTTGCGCACCTTGATTCCTTCGACCCCCAGCGGGCTGTCGGCGCCATAGACCTCGGCCAGTTCATGGAACCACAGCGGTTCGATCTTTTCGTTCTTGAACAGACGGTCCTGCAGGATCTTCTCGGCCCGAAGCTCGTCACGGCGGTGGATCAGCGTAACCTTGGAGGCGAAGTTGGTCAGAAACAGCGCCTCTTCGACGGCGGTATTGCCGCCGCCGATCACGGCGATCTCCTGGCCGCGGTAGAAGAACCCGTCACAGGTGGCGCAGGCAGAGACACCGAAGCCCTTGAATTTCTCTTCGCTCTCCAGCCCCAGCCACTTGGCCCGCGCGCCGGTGGCGAGAATCACCGCATCCGCCGTGTAGGTGGTGCCGCTGTCGCCCTTGGCGACAAAGGGACGGCTGGAGGTGTCGAGCGAGGTGATGATATCGCCGATGATTTCGCAGCCCATTGCCTTGGCATGAGCTTCCATCCGCACCATCAGGTCGGGGCCCTGCACCTCGGTATCGCCGGGCCAGTTCTCGACCTCGGTGGTGGTGGTCAGCTGGCCGCCCGGTTCGATTCCCTGCACGAGGATCGGTTGCAGCATGGCGCGGCTGGCATAGACGCCGGCCGTATAGCCGGCAGGCCCCGAACCGATGATCAGAACCCTGGTGTGACGTGTCTCGGCCATGATTTCCCCATTCCGTTAGGCTGGCGGCACGCCGCCTGTCGAAAATCGCATATAGCGGGACGAAGCGAAGTCTTAAACCCCTTTGCACATGATCCGGTACCCGGGGATCTGACCGGAAATTGCCAGTGAAACCAGCGCTCTTGAATTTGGCAAAATCAGAAAATTGCGCGCTTGGGAAATAATATTGCGCAGCCGCTGGCTGCTGCTATAACAACTGCAAAAATACGGGAGCTTTTCATGGTCGCTCATCGACTGGACGAAATAGACCGCAAGATTCTGGCGGAGCTTCAGGCCGACGGGCGGATGACGAATGTCGAACTCGCCAAGAGGGTTGGAATCTCGGCCCCACCTTGCCTGCGCCGTGTACGTGCGCTCGAGGAGCAGGGGCTGATCCGCGGCTATCACGCGGAAGTGGATTCGCGCCAACTCGGGTTCGAGGTTCAGGTTTTTGCGATGGTCGGACTGGAAAGCCAGGCCGAGGTGGAATTGAGCGCTTTCGAAGCCCGGTGCCGCAACTGGCCGCTGGTCCGGGAATGCCACATGCTGAATGGCGAAGTGGACTTCATACTGAAATGCGTGGCGCCCGACCTGAGCAGTTTTCAGAGCTTCCTGACCGGACAGTTGTTGACCACACCCAATGTTGCCAGCGTCAAGACCTCGCTTGTCATTCGAGGGGCCAAGGACGAACCCGGCGTTCCTTTCGATGTTCTCGAGGAGCGTCTGAGCCGGACGGCCTGAGCGCGGACACCGGGTCCGGCCTGTTGACAATCGGCGGCAGGGCCACCGCGGCGATCGTGCACAGGCACCAGTGAATCAGCAGTCCCATTGTGGTTCCTCTCAGGCGGAAATTGCGTCGATCTCGCCTTCACCCGCACGCGGAAAGGCCTGCGGGCCGAAGTCGGTCAACTGGTCGACATGATGAAACAGGTTCAGATACAGCGAGCGGATCGCGTGGCTCAGCACCCGCACCGCCTGCACCCCGGGGTGGTAGGTTTCGAATTGCAGCCCGTCGACCCGGATCACCGCATGGCGGCGCAGGCAGATATGGAACACTTCGACCGGTGTCGGAGGTGCGGTTTCGATGATGCCCATGCCATCGATGAAATGTTGAATCGGGGTCAGCATCGGTTCGTCACCGGCCAGCGCGCGCAGATGTCCGGGAGTGGCAAGAAGCCGAGCCGAGGGGCCTGCCACCACGCCTGACAGCGGCCGTTGCATTCCAAATGCATCGGCCATGATTCGCGTGAGCTTGTATTGCCGGCCAGTCGCCGAAGCGCGGCCCGGCACGATGACGGTGGAGCCTTTCCAGACCACTTCCTGCGCCGAACCGTCCTGGATGATCACCCGGTCACCCGGAAGGAGATCCTCGATCGCCATGGGGCCGCAATCCGTCTCGACCAGTGAGCCGCGCGAGAAAGCGCAGAAGGCATCCTCGAACAAGGGAAGAGCCGGGGCGATATGGCGCGTCTGGACGACATTGCCCTTGCCCAGAAGCGTGCTGACTTCGTAACGCCGCATCTGTGGACGTTGCGGAGCACGCAACGTGGCCGGATCCTGCAAGATGGGGCTGGTATACAAGGCGTTGCGCGCAGCACGCGCAAGCGAGTGGGGAATCGTCATGGTTTATCGGCCCTTTCCATTTCGGGTCGCATCTGCATCGGCCCCCACCGACGACGTCAGACGGACAAGTTGTCCTCATCTGAATCGGCTGAAATCATGCCGGGTAACGGTTCAAATTGTCAAAAAAACCGTAACAAATCCCGTGTTTCTGTGGCCAATTAGATTGTCCCTACATAACTGTTTCCATTCGGGCAGGTTATCGCCCTTACTCATTAACTTCGCCCCGGCTCCGCCCCGCCCGGATCGGGCGAGGCGGGCTCTTGTGCCGGGCCGGTCAGGGGCAGCGTCCCGAACCCGGGTCTTCGGAGGGGCAAGCGAGCGGCCCTCCGCGATAATTCGGTTCAGGCCGACCGGGCCTGTGGGGTCGCGGCGGCAATCCGGCGGGCGATCATAGCCGCACGACGGGCGCCACGTGTCCAGGGCATCTGGACCTCGGTCTTGGCCGCGGCCGCGACTATGGATTTGACGTAGCGGGTATTGGTCATCTTGGGTCTCCTGGCCGGGTGCCGAATGCGCAGCCTTGCATCTGTGTTGAAAGAAAATTGCCATGGCAATGGGGCAGGTCTTTGGCCGTTCCTTGAAAATTGAAGGACGGTCTGCCCGAGGCAAAGGCGGGTCGAATTTTCGACTGGCGCGTCGATTTTCCATGTAAACAAAGGGAATCGCGCGCCCGCCCGCTGCCGCGTTTCAAAAGCCGCAACCGACGATTGCCGGGAAGGCGGCGGGAATGTGGCAAGCTTGGGCTGGTGCGGCCTGGTTTGTCGGCCTAGAGACGGATCACCGAGATCAACCGTCCATAGTCTGCCTCGCGTGCATGGGTCGCGCGCCGGTACGAGTAGAATCGTTCCGGGTCCGAGTAGGTGCAATGCCGGGTCCATTCCGCCATGCCCACCCCTGCGGCGCGCAGCCGTGCAAGCCCGTAGGCCGGCAGGTCGAAGAGCATCCGGTCACCCTGCCCATTGGCAAAGAACCGGGCATTGCCGCTGTCTTCGGCCATGAATTCATCGAAGAACTCGGGTCCGACTTCATAGGCGCGTTGCGAGATGGATGGGCCAATCACCGCGACGATCCTCTCGCGCGCGGCTCCGAGTGCTTCCATGGCATCCACGGTCTCTTCGAGAATGCCGTCCAGCGTTCCCCGCCAACCCGCATGCGCCGCGCCGATGACGGCCGCATCCCGGTCGGCCAGCAGTACCGGTTGGCAATCGGCCGTCAGAACCGAAAGGGCCAGACCGGGAACATTGGTGACCATCGCATCGGCCCGCGGTTTCTCGGTCAGCGGTTCGGTCACGGTGGCGACCTTGTTCGAATGGACCTGATGCACCGTTTGCAAGGGCGTCCCGCTCAAACCCATCGCCTCGGCAACGCGGGCGCGGTTCAGTGCAACGACTTCGGTCTGATCGGTCGACCCCGTCCCGCAGTTCAAACCGGCGAATACCCCGGAGGAGGCGCCGCCGCGGCGGGTGAAAAAGCCATGGCGCACAAAGGACAGGCTGTCGGCAGTCAGAATTTCCAGCGTCATCTTTCCAGTCCCGGCGGAGGGTTGGCCGATGCGGGATACACTCCCAGCACCTTGAACAGGTTTCCCATTTCATCGGGGTGCGTCAACCGGCGATGTGCGGCCACCAGCGAGTCAAGCGCCGCGCCGGTCAGGGGTTTGGCCAATTGTTCCGCCCGAGGCGTGATCCCGAGCCTCTCCAGAAACACGCCTTGTGGGGTCAGCCTGGCATGGAAACAGCCAGCTTTGCGTGCTGCAAGCGCCAGGGTTTCGAAATCGACATGCGCTGTCAGGTCGGCCTGTCCGGGGTCGGTCAATGGATCGGCAGGCCGGTGATCCCGCACTGCCTGAAACGTGTCGCCCAACGCTCGCCAGTCGCCATAGTCAACGATCAAGGCCACGCCGCCGTGACCGGCGATTCGACCTGCGACCGGGTCCATGATGGCGGCCGCCGAGGGGCAGAGCTCGACCAGGTCGCCATCACGCGTGTCGTCCAGGCGTGAAGACAGCGCCGGCTGGGGCGTCACCGCGCCAAGCCCGAAGACCAGCCCCTTGTCGCGGGCACCGACCAGCCTCTCGCGCCAGCCCGCGCCGTCGCGGATGAACTGGCGAATGGGCAGGGCGTCGAAGAATTCGTTGGCGATCAGGAACAGCGGCTGCCGCGGCAGGTCCTGCACATGATCCAGCCAGACCGGGGAGTGTGGCTCCAATGCCCTGGACTGCATCGCGCGCAGGACCGGCGACGCCTCGATCAGATGCAATTGCGCCGCCTCGAGAAAACCGGGCACGGAATGTGTTGCACGCAAGGCGTCCGCCATCAGCGTACCTCGACCGGGCCCCAGTTCGGCCAATGTGAAGGGGGCAGGGCGGCCCTGATCCACCCAGGCTTGCGCCAGCGCCAGCCCCAGCAGCTCTCCGAACATCTGGCTTATTTCCGGAGCAGTGGTGAAATCGCCCGCCACGCCCAACGGGTCGCGCGAGGAATAGTATCCGTGCTCCGGGTGCAACAGGCACTCGGCCATGTAGTCCGACAGGGTTATCGGCCCGTCGGCGGCGATCCGCTCCAGCAACAGGGGCAACAGGCTCATGCCGCTGCCCGCCTTGCCCGCAGGATCAGCCACAGGCCCAGCGCGATCATCGGCAGGGACAAGGTCTGACCCATCGTCAGGCCGTAGCCGTTCACCTGAAAAGCGAGGCCCAGGGGGTTGCCGGCAGAGACGAACTGCGCGTCGGGCTGGCGGAAGAACTCGACGATGAACCGGGACAGCCCGTATCCTGCCATGAATACCCCGGTCACCGTCCCCGGCTGCTTGAGCGCCTTGCGCCGCCACACCAGCCACAGAACCAGGGCGCCCAGCAGCACGCCTTCGAGCGCGGCTTCGTAGAGTTGCGAGGGGTGTCGCGCGCAAAGCCCGGCGACATCCGGGCAATCCTGCGCGGCAGCGCCGGGAAAGACCACTGCCCAGGGCAAGTCGGAAGGGCGCCCCCAGAGCTCGGCATTGATGAAATTCGCAAGCCGCCCCAGCAGAAGACCGGGCGGCACCGTATGTGCCACGAGATCTGCCATTTGCAGCCGCGCGACCCCATGCCGGGACACATAGATCCATGCCGCCGCCACCACCCCCAGCAACCCGCCGTGAAAGGCCATGCCGCCTTGCCAGACCATCAGGATTTCTGCCGGGTGGGCCAGGTAATAGGCGGGCTGGTAGAACAGGACATACCCCAGCCGCCCGCCCAGAATCACGCCAAGGATGATCCAGGTCAGCAGGTCCTCGACCTGCCGCGGCGTCATGGGCGTACTGTCACCGGGCCACAGCGCTGGCCGCCGCAGCGCGGCAACCGCCAGCCGCCAGGCGATCAGGATGCCCGCGATATAGGCCAGCGCATACCAGCGCAATGCGAACTCCATCCCGAATATGGATATCGAGAAGAGTTCGGGCGAAAGATCGGGAAAGCGAAGTACTGCCTGCATATGCGCCTCAATGCCCTTGGGCTGCGGCACAAGTCAACCTTGAGGCCGCAGCCATTCTTGCCCATATAGAAGCCAACTTCGACATGGAGAAGACAGATGCAGACCCGAAACAAGTTCCTGGACGACATTTCGCAACTGATGACCAACGCAATGGGGGTTGCCCAGGGCGCGCGGGACGAGGCTGAAACGGCGATGAAATCGCTGATCGACCGTTGGCTTGCCGACCGCGATTTCGTTACCCGCGAGGAATTCGACGCCGTGCGCGCCATGGCCCAGAAAGCGCGCGAAGAAAACGAGGTGCTGGCCGCCCGCATTGCCGCACTCGAAGCAAAGCAGGGTAACTGACCCGCCGGACGGTGGCTGGCGATCGCGTCCTGTATGCATGACGTGGATTGCACCGGCCGCCTTCGCCAATTGCCGGGAACTTATTTTGCAAGACGAGCCGGCCAGACAGGCTCACCCCTCTGCCTCGCCGTTCGATCGGCGTGAAACGCTCTCCGTTTCAATCCTGTTGTCGCCGACCCTGCGGCGAGACCTCTTCCACTGACCCGCAGTGGTGGCTGCCATTATTTCGGGCCAACTTTGCTGCCATCCACAACTTATTGCGGTTATCCCCAAATAAGGGGTTGCCAGAAATCCGATTGGGTATCACCATATCTAGTACAGGCAGGGAGAAAACTCCCCGACTGTTGAGCAGGCACCTAGCGCTGGGGGCGCTACCCGCCCCGCACCGCTAGAGATCAGTGAGGTGGCACCATGGCCCTGTCCGAACATTATCTGGAAGAAGATATCCATCCGATCGACATCGTCGAGCATCTGGCCGAGCACCATGATTGGGATTTCGACCGGATCGGTGATGATCAAATTGCAATGGCCGTCGAGGGCCAGTGGCGCACCTACTCCCTGACACTCGCCTGGTCCGGGTACGACGAGACGCTGCGGCTGATCTGCACCTTCGAGATGGAGCCGCCCGCCGAGAAACTGCCGCAGCTCTACGAACTCCTGAATGCGATGAACGACCAGTGCTGGGCCGGATCCTTCACCTATTGGGCGGCGCAGAACCTGATGGTCTATCGCTATGGCCTGGTCCTTGCGGGCGGGCAGGTGGCCAGTCCGGAGCAGATCGACACGATGATCAACGCGGCCGTCCTGAGCGCCGAGCGCTATTATCCCGCGATCCAGCTGATGGTCTGGGGCAACCGCAGCCCAGCCGACGCGATGCAGGTCGCCATTGCAGAGGCTTACGGCCGGGCTTAAACCTGTGCCCCGAACCGGATGACAGGGGAGGGGCATATCTTGGACATGACGGACATCGCGCGCCGTGGGCTGGTCCTGCTGGGCTGTGGCAAAATGGGATCGGCCATGCTTTCGGGCTGGCTGGAGGGCGGATTGCCCGCAGGGTCGGTCTGGGTTCTGGACCCCTATCCTTCGGACTGGGTCAAGAATCAGGGCGTCCATGTGAATGCCGAGCTTCCCGCCGATCCGGCCATCGTGCTGATCGCGGTCAAACCGCAGATGATGGGCGAAGCGCTGCCACGGATGCAGGCGCTGGGCAACGGCACCACGCTGTTCGTGTCCGTGGCGGCGGGGACCTCCATCGCGACCTACGAAGAGATTCTCGGAGCCCGGACCCCGATTGTCCGCGCCATGCCCAATACGCCCGCCGCGATCGGGCGCGGGATTACCGCGCTCATCGGGAATGACCGCGCCACCGTCGCTGATCTCGACCGGGCCGAAAGCCTGCTCGCGGCGGTGGGCCAGACTGTCCGGCTGGAAAACGAAGATCAGATGGACGCGGTGACTGGTGTCAGCGGCTCGGGGCCGGCCTATGTGTTTCACCTGATCGAGACGCTGGCCGCCGCCGGGGCGGCGCAGGGGTTGCCCCCGGATCTGGCGATGAAACTGGCCAAGGCCACCGTGGCCGGCGCCGGCGCCCTGGCCGAGGCGGCGGACGAGGCACCAGCGCAGCTGCGTATCAACGTGACCTCGCCCAATGGCACGACCCAGGCGGCGCTCGAGGTTCTGATGGACCCCGAATCCGGCTTTCCCGGCCTGATGGAGCGGGCGGTTGCCGCCGCCACGGACCGATCCAGGGAGCTGTCCCGTGGCTGAGATTTCCTTTGACGACTTTCTCAAGGTCGATATCCGCGTCGGCGAGGTGACCCGCGCCGAAGCCTTCCCCGAGGCCCGTAAACCCGCAATCAAGATGTGGATCGACTTTGGCCCCGAGATCGGCGAACGCAAGACCTCGGCCCAGATCACCGCGCATTACGATCCGGCGACCCTGGTCGGCAAACAGGTGATGGCCGTGGTGAACTTTCCGCCGCGCCAGATCGGCAAGTTCATGTCCGAGGTGCTAGTGCTGGGTCTGCCTGACGAAAACGGCGAGATCGTGTTGATCGGCCCGGATGGAAAAGTGCCGCTGGGCGGGAGGATGCATTGATGAAACTGCTGATCGCGCGGCCGATGACCGCCGCCGTCGAAGCGCGCGCGCGCGCCGAGTTCGATACCGAGATCCGCGAGAACACGGCTCCGATGACCAGGGCCGAGATGCTGCGGGCCTTGCAGGAGTTCGATGTCGTGGTGCCCACCCTGGGTGACCTGTTCAGCGCGGATGTGTTCGCTTCGGTTCCCGAGCCGCGATGCCGTCTGCTGGCCAATTTCGGGGTCGGCTACAACCATATCGACGTCGCCGCGGCCGGCGCGGCCGGGATCGCAGTGACCAACACGCCCGGTGCGGTCACCGATGCGACGGCGGATGTGGCGATGACGCTGTTGCTGATGACCGCCAGGCGCGCCGGCGAGGGTGAGCGGCTGGTCCGGTCCGGCCAGTGGGAAGGTTGGCACCCGACCCAGATGCTGGGCCTGCACGTGACCGGAAAACATGTGGGCATCGTCGGGCTTGGCCGGATCGGGCAGGCCATTGCCCGGCGCTGCCACCATGGTTTCGGAATGCGAGTGTCCTATGTGGCGCGCAGTGACAAGAATGTCGATTTCCCGGCAAGCCGGATGGGCAGCCTGCCGGAACTGGCGGGGGCGGTCGATTTTCTGGTCGTCGCCGTGCCGGGCAGCGCGCAGACACGCCATCTGGTCGATGCGGATGTGCTGGCGGCGATGAAGCCCACCGGTATCCTGGTGAACATCGCCCGGGGCGAAGTGGTGGACGAGACAGCGCTGATCGCGGCGCTGGGGGAGGGGCGGATTGCCGGTGCCGGTCTCGATGTCTACGAATTCGAACCGGCTGTGCCGCAGGCGCTTCGCGACATGGAGCAGGTGACCTTGCTGCCGCACCTGGGGACCGCGACCGAAGAGGTCCGGACCAGCATGGGGCACATGGCGCTCGACAACGTGGCGGCCTTCGTCGCTGGCGGTGATCTGCCCAATTCCGTTCCGCAGGGCGTTTCGGGCAAGAGCTGAGCGCGCGCTCACGCCCGTCGTCGGCCTGTCCGGATCAGGGTATGGCTCGCCCGGCGGCGTCCATCGCCTCGCGCCAATGGCGCCGGCAAAGCGAGACATAAGTTTCGTTGCCGCCGATCTGAACCTGAGCGCCTTCCGTGATGGCGTTCCCCTCGGGATCCTGCCGGATCACCATTGTCGCCTTGCGACCGCATTTGCAGATCGTGCGGACCTCGCGCATCTCATCCGCCAGCGCCAGCAGCGTTGCGGAACCGGGAAACAGGTTGCCCTGAAAATCGACCCGCAATCCATAGGCCAGAACCGGCAGGTTCAGATCATCGACGGCACGGGCCAGTTGCCAGACCTGGGCGGGGCTGAGGAACTGGGCCTCGTCGACGAAGACACAGGCGACAGGACCCTTGCGCAAACGCGCTTCGATCATGGCAAAGACATCGTCCCGAGGCCCGAACACATCCGCCTCCGCCTCGATCCCGATGCGGCTGGCGATGCGTCCGTGCCCCGCGCGCCCATCGACTGCGGCGGTCATGAGATAGGTTTGCATCCCGCGTTCACGGTAGTTGTGCGACGCTTGCAGCAAGACGGTCGACTTGCCCGCGTTCATGGTCGAGAAGTTGAAGTAAAGCTTTGCCATGGACGGGGTTTATTCCGACATGATTAACAGGGCAAGACAGACGACCGGCACCGCTCGTGCTTCGATTTCGTGCAGCTTTTCACCCGGCACCCGAGTCGAACCCGACCGAATGGCCGGTGTTGCGATGGGCCGTGGTCGCCTCAGCGCCTCAGCCGTGGCGGCGCAGGATGACCGAGCCCACCGAATACCCCGCCCCGAAGGAGCAGATCAGGCCCAGATCGCCCTCGATCAGATCATCGGAGTTTTGCGAGAACGCGATGATCGACCCGGCCGAGGAGGTGTTGGCATAGTCCTGAAGGATATTGGGTTGTTCACCCGGTTCCGGCTCTCGGCCCAGCACCTTCTTGCCGATGAAATCGTTCATCGTCTTGTTGGCCTGATGCAGCCAGAGGCGTTTCAAATCGGTGCTTGCGATGCCTTCTGCGTCCATGTGATCGGCGATGTGCTGGCTGACCATCGGCAGCACTTCCTTGAACACCTTGCGGCCGTTCTGCATGAACTGCATGTCGCGGCGATCCTTCATCCCGTCCGGGCGCGAGCGGCGCAGGAAGCCGTTATTGTTGCGGATATTGTTGGAAAACCGGGTGGCGCAGCGGGTCGAGAGGATTTCGAAATGCGGACCCCTGGCATCCTCGATCCGTTCGATCAGCGTGGCGGTGGCCACATCGCCGAAGATGAAATGGCAATCCCGGTCGCGCCATTCCAGATGGGCCGAGCAGATCTCGGGGTTGACCAGCAGCGCAGAGCGGATCGAACCCGAGCGGACCATGTCGGCGGCGGCCTGAATGCCGAAGGTGGCCGAGGAACAGGCGACGTTCATGTCGAAGGCGAATCCCTCGATCCCCAGCGCCTGCTGGATCTCGATCGCGACCGCCGGATAGGCCCGTTCCAGGTTCGAGGCGGCGCAGATCACCGCGTCGACGTCCGCCGCCGTCTTGCCGGCCTGGGCCAGCGCCTTGTTCGCCGCGTCCACCGCCATTTCGGTCATGATGCCCGGTTCGTCATCGCTGCGCTGGCGCAGCAGCGGGTGCATCACCTCGGGGTCGAGCACACCCGACTTGTCCATCACGTAACGGTTCTCGATGCCGCTTGCCTTGACGATGAACTCTTCCGAGGAATGCTGCATCGGTTCCATTTCGCCGGCAGCGATGGCTTCGGCATTTGCGGCGTTCATCCTGTCTGCATAGGCGTTGAATGCCGCGACCAGTTCGGCGTTGGTGATGACATTCGGGGGCGTAAAGACGCCGGTGCCGGTGATGGCAGGTGTGAACATGGAAGCGACCTCGAAAACCAGGATTTGACCAAAATGCAGGCGAAGTGTGAAACGATCAAGAGCAGGTGACCCAAGGGAAACCGTCAAATCGGCCGGATCGGCCGCGGATTTTCCGTTTCCCACCGTGCAATCCGTCCCGGGCGCGTAATGCGGATAGAAACAAGGGGCTTGTTGCCGTCCGGATCGCGCAGGCAGGCGACGTGGAAATCGGGTGTGTAACAGGGCCGGGTGCCCGGCGTGCCGTCGCCGGTACCGCCATGCGTGAGCCCGGCTGCGTGAAGGGCGCACACCTGCGCCGCATCGCGGGCGGGAAAGCCCACCATGGTGCCGTCGTCGCAATCCGAGCCCCATCCGGCCCAGCCCACGGGCCAGTCGGGCAGGCGGGGTTGTTCAAGAACGGCGAAGACCACGTCATGGAACCGGACCGTGCGGGCCAGGTTATTGGTGCCGAAGGTGAAATGGATGTTCACGGGGACACGCGCGGCATGTCTGTATCGGGATCATGCACGGACCGCGCGGCCAGCGAAAGCGTGATCGAGGTGGCCCTTTCAGATGAAGGGGATCAGGGGAATGCCATTGCAGGCGCCGAGCGCCAGCAGGCTTGTCAGGAAAAGGGCCAGACGCATTCTTGCGCTCCTTGTACTGCTGCGATGATCGCAGCCTGCGGGTACCCCTGTTCCAGGTCAACAGCAGGCCGTGGCCCTTTTCGGCGACTGCGGCCCGGAGGGCGCACTTGTGGCCGAGGCCGGGGGACGCCGTCCCCCGGACCCCCGGGAGTATTTCTGACCAGAAAGAAGCAGGGCCGAAAGAAGAGGCCGGGCTGGTGCCGGCCCCTCCCGAGCGGGAGCTAGCCCTGAAGGCTGCGCACCTCGATTTCCCCTTCGGCCTGCGCCTTGATCGCCAGGGCCGCGGCGTGGCTGCCGGCGGCGGTGGTGAAATAGGGGATCTTGTCGTAGAGCGCGATGGAGCGGATCGCCTTGCTGTCGGCCACGGCCTGGGCGCCTTCGGTGGTGTTCATCACCAGATGCACCTGGCCGTCCTTGAGCATGTCGACCACGTCGGGGCGGCCCTCATAGACCTTGTTGACCACCTCGCAGGGCACACCGTGACCAGAAAGCCAGCTCTGGGTGCCGCGCGTCGCGACAAGGGTGAAGCCCTGATCGACCAGCACCTGCGCGGCCTCCAGCATCGCGGCGCCCTTGTCGGCGTCCTTGATGGAGATGAAGGCGCAGCCCTCGCTCGGCAACACCATGCCGGCGCCCATTTGCGCCTTGAGGAAGGCGCGGGCAAAGGAGCGGTCCCAGCCCATGACCTCGCCGGTTGAGCGCATTTCGGGACCGAGAATGGTATCGACGCCGGGGAAGCGGGCAAAAGGCAGCACCGCCTCCTTGACCGAGAACCACGGCATGTTGGGGTCTGCCAGGGTCATCTGGTCGGCGATCTTGGTATCCTCGCCTTCCTTATAAGGCGGGCGCATCGGAAAGGCGCTGAGCTTTTCCCCCGCCATGACACGCGCGGCGATGGAGGCGATGGCGCTGTCGGTGGCCTTGGCCACGAAGGGCACCGTTCGGCTGGCGCGGGGGTTGACCTCGATCAGGTAGACCTCGTCCTCGCCCTGTTCATTGGCCTTGATCGCGAATTGCACGTTCATCAGGCCGACCACGTTCAGGGCGCGCGCAAGCTTGTTGGTCTGCTCCTTGATCTGGTCGATGATCTCGGATGACAGCGAGTAGGGCGGCAGGGAACAGGCGCTGTCGCCGGAATGCACGCCCGCTTCCTCGATATGCTGCATGATGCCGGCCACATGCACGGCCTCGCCATCGCAGATCGCGTCGACATCGAGTTCCACCGCACCCGAGAGGTAGCTGTCCAGGAGCACCGGGCTGTCGCCGGACACAACCACCGCCTCGTTGATATAGCGGCGCAGGTGATCCATGTCGCGCACGATTTCCATCGCGCGGCCGCCAAGCACGTAGGAGGGGCGGATCACCAGCGGGAAGCCGATGCTTTCGGCGATGGCCAGTGCCTGGGCATCGGTGCTGGCGATGCCGTTCCTGGGCTGTTTCAGGCACAGGCGGTTGACCAGATCCTGGAACCGCTCGCGGTCCTCGGCCAGATCGATGGCGTCGGGCGTTGTGCCCAGAATCGGGATACCCGCCTCTTCCAGAGCGTTGGCGAGTTTCAGCGGGGTCTGGCCGCCGAACTGCACGATGACGCCGTGCAGGGTGCCGTTCTGCTGTTCGACGCGCAGGATTTCCATCACGTGTTCAAAGGTCAGCGGTTCGAAATAGAGCCGGTCCGAGGTGTCATAGTCGGTCGACACGGTTTCCGGGTTGCAGTTGACCATGATGGTTTCATAGCCCGCCTCGGTCAGCGCGAAACAGGCGTGACAGCAGCAATAGTCGAATTCGATGCCCTGGCCGATCCGGTTGGGGCCGCCGCCCAGGATGACCACCTTCTTGCGGTCGCTCGGGCGTGCCTCGCATTCCACCTCGCCCATCATCGGGGCCTCGTAGGTGGAATACATATAGGGGGTCTGGGCCTCGAACTCGGCGGCGCAGGTGTCGATGCGCTTGAACACGGCGGTGACGCCCAGGTTGTGGCGGGCACGGCGCACGTTGTCCTCGTCCCGGCCGGTCAGCTTGCCCAGGCGCGCGTCGGTGAAGCCCAGCATCTTGAGCGCGCGCAGGCCCTCTTCGTTGGTGGGCAGGCCGGTCTTGCGCAGGCTGCGTTCCGCATCGACGATCTCGCGGATGCGGGCGAGGAACCAGGGATCGAACTTGGTGACGCCAAAGATCTCGTCATCCGACAGCCCGTGCCGCATTGCCTGGGCGATGGTGCGGAGCCGGTCGGGGGTCTGGCGGCTGATCGCCTTGATCACATGCGCCTTGTCGTCCGCACTCTCGACCGCGTCCCAAAGCCCGACCGAGAGGCCGGGAATAGTAACCTCGTCAAACCCGGTAAGACCGGACTCCATCGAGGCCAGCGCCTTTTGCATCGATTCGTGGATGGTGCGCCCGATCGACATCGCCTCGCCCACCGATTTCATCGCGGTGGTCAGGTAGGGCTCGGATCCGGGGAACTTCTCGAAGGCGAATTTCGGGATCTTGGTGACGACGTAGTCGATGGTCGGCTCGAAGCTGGCCGGCGTCACCTTGGTGATGTCGTTGTCGAGTTCGTCGAGTGTATAGCCCACGGCCAGCTTGGCCGCGATCTTGGCAATCGGGAAGCCTGTCGCCTTGGAGGCCAGTGCCGAGGAGCGTGACACCCGCGGATTCATCTCGATCACCACCATGCGGCCATCGACCGGGTTTACCGCCCATTGCACGTTCGAGCCGCCGGTCTCGACCCCGATCTCGCGCAGCACGGCGATCGAGCCGTTGCGCATGATCTGGTATTCCTTGTCGGTCAGCGTCAGTGCCGGGGCCACGGTGATCGAGTCGCCGGTGTGTACGCCCATCGGATCGACGTTTTCGATGGAGCAGACGATGATCGCGTTGTCCGCCTTGTCGCGGACAACCTCCATCTCGTATTCCTTCCAGCCCAGCAGGCTCTCGTCGATCAGGATCTGCGCCACGGGCGAGGCCTCCAACCCCGAGCGGCAGAAATGCTCGTAATCGTCGCGGTTATAGGCGACGCCGCCGCCGGTGCCGCCCAGGGTAAAGGCGGGGCGGATGATCGCCGGCAGGCCGATTTCCTCGAGCGCGTCCAGAGCCTCGGCGAGGCCCGCGCGGATGTCGTATTTGCCCTTGTCGTTCTTGGGGGCAGACACGATGGTCGCCTTGGGGTTTTCCAGCCCGATTCGGTCCATCGCCTCGCGGAACAGCTTGCGGTCCTCGGCCATCTCGATGGCGTGGCGCTTGGCGCCGATCATCTCGACGCCGAATTTCTCCAGCACGCCCATCTCTTCGAGCGCCAGCGAGGTGTTGAGGCCGGTCTGCCCGCCCATGGTCGGCAACAGCGCGTCGGGGCGCTCTTTCTCGATGATCTTGGCGACCACCTCAGGCGTGATCGGTTCGATATAGGTGGCATCGGCCAGGCCCGGATCGGTCATGATCGTTGCCGGGTTCGAGTTCACCAGGATCACCCGGTAGCCTTCCTCGCGCAGCGCCTTGCAGGCTTGCGCGCCGGAATAGTCGAATTCACAGGCCTGCCCGATGACAATCGGCCCGGCTCCAATGATCATGATCGACTGGATGTCGGTTCTCTTCGGCATGGCTGGCCCCTTTGATTTTGTGCGAGTCACGAGCGCCCGCCCAGCGCTCAAATTGTCGTGCGTTATAGGCGCCTCGGGGAAAGGTGCAAGAGGGATCGGAAAGCGGCGCGGTTTTGCCGCTTTCGACTCTTTCACCCGGGCGCGAAATCTCTATACCGCCACCTCACGCCAAATCGCAGTGCAAACGGAGGCCGGTAGTGCAGCTTCGCTTCGATCACGGACCCCTCGGGCCTGATACAGGATTCGCCTCTCCACGGGGCATGATCCGGGCCGATACTGCTGATCAGGTGGCAGACGCGTTCGAGGCGATGGACCGTGCGCGCGCTCAGGGCGCATGGCTTGCAGGCTACATCAGCTACGAGTTGGGCTACGCGCTGGAGCCGCGGCTGGTCGCCTGCATGCCTGGCGGGCGGCGACTGCCGCTGTTGTGTCTTGGTCTCTACGACGGGCCGCAGACCCTGCCGCAGGCCGCGCCGTCCGGTGGCATTACCGATCTTGCGCCGCGGTGGTCCGAACCGCGCTACACGCGCGCCTTCGATCGGGTGAAGCAGGCCATCGGCGCGGGCGACGTCTATCAGGCGAACCTGACGTTTCCCGTCGATCTGCGGGTGGCGGGGGACAGCGCGGCGCTCTATGCCGCACTTGCAGCACGCCAGCCGGTGGGGCACGGCGTATTCGTGTCGCAACCCGGTCTTCCCGACATTCTCTGCCGCTCGCCCGAACTGTTCTTTCGCACCGATGCGGCGGGTCACATCGAGACGCGCCCGATGAAGGGCACCCAGCCCCGCAGCGACGATCCCGCCGAGGACGACCGCCGCCGTGCCTGGCTGGCCCGGGACGAAAAGAATCGCGCCGAGAACCTGATGATCGTCGATCTTCTGCGCAATGACATCAGCCGGGTAGCCGAGCCGGGTTCGGTTCATGCGCCCGAACTGTTCCATGTCGAAACCTATGCCACGGTTCATCAGATGGTGTCGCGGGTGGCCGCAACGCTGCGGCCCGATGTGACTCTCTCGGAAATCCTGCGGGCGCTTTTCCCCTGCGGGTCGATAACCGGGGCGCCCAAGATCCGCGCAATGGAGATCCTGGCTGATCTGGAGCCCTGGCCGCGCGACATCTATTGCGGCAGCATCGGCTGGGCCGCGCCCGACGGGCGGTCCGAATTCAACGTGGCGATCCGCACCCTGCTGGTCGAGCAGGACAGCGCCACGCTCAACCTTGGCGGCGGCGTGGTCTGGGACAGCACCGCCCGGTCGGAATATGAGGAAGCGCTTTGGAAGGCCCGTTTTGTCCGCCAGATGAGCCTGAGTTTCGCCTGATCGAGACCTTCGGGTACCATCCCGGCGAAGGCATACGGCATCTCGACCTGCACCTGGCCCGCATGGCCCGGTCGGCAGCAGCGCTTGGTCTGCCCTACGATGCGGCGGCTGCCGCCAGGGCCTTGACCCCGATTGCTGGTGACACCCCACGGCGCTGCCGCCTGACGCTTGATAGCTGCGGGGCCTTCGAACTGAGCACGGTGCCGCTGCTCCCGAATCCGACGCTCTGGCGCGTCGCGATCCACCCCGAGCGGCTGGATCCGGACGACCCCTGGCTTGGCCACAAGACCAGCCGCCGGGCGCTTTACGACAGGGCCCGCGCGGAGCTGCCCGCAGGCATCGACGAATGGCTGTTCCTCAACACCCGAGGCGAGATCTGCGAGGGAACGATCACCAATGTCTTTGTCGATATGGGGCGGGGCCTGCTGACCCCGCCGCTGTCCTCGGGGCTGCTTCCCGGCGTTTTGCGTCAAAGCCTGATCACGGAAAACCGCGCGACCGCGACACCGATCACCTTGAGAAATCTCGCCAAGGCCCGATCTCTTTATATCGGCAATTCGCTTCGGGGGCTGATCAGGGTGGTAATGTGGGACGACTAGACAGGTTGCAGACGGCGGTCGCGTCCGAACCGGCGCGGTTGCGGCTCAGGGCAGAATTCGGACTGTTCTACATCGGTGCACCGCTGTTGATCGCGATGTTGCTGCCGCCGGACATGATGTTTCCGGCGCTCTTTGCCTTCACTGGTCTTGGTCTTGTCCTGCTGCATCTGACCCCCGGTTTTGCCTGGGCCGAGTTGCGGTGGAACTGGCGCAACTGGTCCTGGGCCGAAGTTGCCGGGTTCACCGTGGCAATGACCGGGCTCTGTGTCTGGGTGATCTACGCCACCCGGCCCGACGCGGCCTTTGCGCTTGCCAGGCGTCGCCCCGAGATGCTGGCGGCCGTCTGGTTTTTCTACCCCTTCCTGTCGGCCCTGCCGCAGGAGTTGCTGTTCCGCCCGCTGTTCTATCGCCGCTACCATGCGATCCTGCCGCAAGGGCGCGGGAGCCATCTGCTGAACGCGGCGCTCTTTTCCCTTGCGCATCTGATGTACTGGAGCTGGATCGTGGCGGCGATGACCTTTGCGGGCGGGCTGCTGTTTTCCTGGGCCTATCGGCGGCGCGGGTCGTTCTTTTTCGCGGTGCTGCTGCATGCCATCGCCGGAAACATCCTGTTTGCCGTGGGGCTGGGCATCTATTTCTACTCGGGCAACGTTCAAAGACCGTTTTGATCCCTGCCTTCCCTTGACATCGGGTGCTGAGCGCGGTGTATCGGCGCGACGAATTCTCCGCCCGAAGGGATACACCCATGCACGCCTATCGCAGCCACACCTGCGCCGCCCTGACCGCCGCCAATGTCGGCGAGACCGTCCGCCTGTCCGGTTGGGTCCACCGGGTGCGCGACCATGGCGGCGTGCTGTTCATCGACCTGCGCGACCATTACGGCATCACCCAGGTGATCGCCGATGGCGACAGCCCGGTCTTTGCCGAACTGGAAAAGGTGCGCTCGGAATGGTGCATCCGGATCGACGGCGATGTGCTGGCCCGCGACCCCGGCCTCGTGAACCCGAACCTGCCGACCGGCGAGATCGAGGTGTTCATCCGCGATCTCGAGGTGCTGGGCCGCGCGGGCGAGCTGCCGCTGATGGTCTTCGGCGATCAGGAATACCCCGAGGAAACCCGCCTGCGCTATCGCTACCTCGACCTGCGCCGCGAGGCGATGCAGCGCAACATGACCCTGCGGTCGGACGTGGTCGCCTCGATGCGCCGCCGCATGTGGGACAAGGGATTCCGCGAATACCAGACGCCGATCATCACCGCGTCCTCGCCCGAGGGCGCGCGCGACTTCCTGGTGCCCTCGCGCCTGCATCCGGGCAAGTTCTACGCGCTGCCGCAGGCGCCGCAGCAGTTCAAGCAGCTGATCATGGTCTCGGGCTTCGACAAGTATTTCCAGATCGCCCCCTGTTTCCGCGACGAGGACCCGCGCGCCGACCGCTCGCCCACCGATTTCTACCAACTCGACATGGAAATGAGCTTTGTCACCCAGCAGGACGTGTTCGATACGATCGCGCCCGTGCTGGCAGACGTGTTCGAGGAGTTTGGCGGCGGCCGCAAGGTCGACGCGCCGCAGGACTGGCCGCAGATCGCCTATGCCGATGCCGCCAAATGGTACGGCACCGACAAGCCCGACCTGCGCAACCCCATCAAGATGCAGGATTGTTCCGAGCATTTCCGTGGCTCGGGCTTTGCCATCTTCGCCAAATTGCTGGAGCAGGAAGGCACCGAGATCCGCGCCATTCCCGCCCCCACCGGCGGCAGCCGCAAGTTCTGCGACCGGATGAACGCATTCGCCCAGAAAGAGGGCCTGCCGGGGATGGGCTACATCTTCTGGCGTGCCGCCGACAACGGCGAGATGGAAGCCGCAGGTCCGCTTGCCAAGAACATCGGCCCCGAGCGCACCGAGGCGATCCGCCAGCAGCTGGGCCTGGGCGTGGGTGACGCGGCCTTCTTCCTGGGTGGCAAGCCCAAGTCCTTCGAAAAGGTGGCCGGCAAGGCCCGCGACGTGATCGGCGCCGAGCTGGGCCTGACCGAAAACGACCGTTTCGCCTTTGCCTGGATCGTCGATTTCCCGATCTACGAACGTGACGAGGAAACCGGCGAGATCGACTTCGAGCATAACCCGTTCTCGATGCCGCAGGGCGGGATGGAGGCGCTGAACGGCGACCCGATGGCGGTGCGCGGCTTCCAGTACGACCTGGCCTGCAACGGCTATGAGCTGGTTTCGGGTGCGATCCGCAACCACAAGCCCGAAATCATGCTCAAGGCTTTCGAACTGGCCGGGTATGGCGCGGGCGAGGTCAAGGCACGGTTCGGCGCGCTCTTCAACGCCTTCCACTTCGGCGCGCCGCCGCACGGCGGATGTGCCGCCGGGATCGACCGCATCGTGATGCTGCTGGCCGATACCGCCAATATCCGCGAGGTCATCATGTTCCCGATGAACCAGCGCGCCGAGGACCTGATGATGGCCGCGCCCTCGGACCCGACTTCGGACCAGCTGATGGAACTGGGGCTGCGTGTCATCCCGCGGGATTGATCCCGGGGACTTTCGACCCGAATTGAAGGGGGAGGTGCAATGCATCTCCCCTTTTCCTTTCCGGCAGGGCGGAAACCCGTGCAGATCCGCGGTGAGCGAGAGGCCGTTCCATCGGTGGCGCGAAACGGTGGCATCCTGCGCGCGTCAAGTCACCGAGGCATCGGAGCCGAGCGGTTCTCTCCCCCTTGCGGACATCCGTGGCGGATTCGCGCTCTCGCCCGAGATCGCGCCATCGGGGGCGAGATCCGCACGCCTTTGCCATTGCAACCGGCCAGTTGCGATTGTGCGATGACAGCGCTCCGGTGTCCGACCGGTCGCCGGATGGGCGTCTGTCGCTCAGTCCGCAGGCGCAGTGGCTGGTCGGGCAGGTCATGGACGCCGGGCCGTTGCTTTACTCCGGCCTGTCCGGGGCGCTGCGGCGCGACACATGGGGGGACGTTCTCGCCCGATGGCTGGGAGGTCCAAAACCGTCGGGCGGCGGTGCTGCATCCAGAGCACCGCGATCAGGCTGATGCCGGCGACCCAAAAGGCGTTCAGGATGTCAGATCGCCTTTTTCTGATGCAGCCGGTCCTGTACCAGCCCCGCCACCCTGGCCGCTTCGGCGGTGACCGGAGCGCCGTGCGCGCGGTTGCGCGCCAGAGCCTGCGCCGCGGTCAGAAGGACATGATCCTCGGCGCTGCGTGCCACCCCCTGAATGAACTGGGCGACATAGTCGAGTGTCTGGCCGTCGCTGCGTTCGTTCAGGATATCGGCTACATGCGCCATGTCATCCTGATAGGCGAGGGGGTCAGGCCGGATATGTTCGTCGAACAGCAGCCTTGGCCCCAATGGTTGACGGTCCGCCGGCAGGCGTTTCAGGATCTCGGCCTGGAAAGCCGCCAGCGAGGAAACGGGTTTCGCCAGAAAACCGTCCGCGCCCGAGTCGAGCGCGAGTTCTTCGGCCGCCAGATCACCGGACGTGCCCAGGATCACGCCAACGCGTGGGCTGGCCTGCGCCAGTTCCTCGATCAGGTCCGCCCCCGATCCATCCGGCAGGCCCATGTCGATCACGATGACCGAGGGACGATAGATCTGCAGGTGCCGACGCGCCGATTTCAGGCAATCCGCCCGTCGAATGCGGGCGCCGCTGTGCAGGCACAAGAGGCGCATCGCTTCGCAGGCGTAACGGCTGTCTTCGACTACGAGAATCGTCAGCCCCAGCAGGGGGCGGGTACCGGCAGGCAGTCGGGTCGCGGTGACAAAGGGATCAGAATCGTCCATGGTGTGCTCCTTCGGCAGACAGGGTCAACGCTAGGTCACTCTGGCTAATGGCAGGTTAATGGGCGATTTGGCGCACTTGCCCAGCGGGTCCGCAGGCCGCATAAGGCAGTCAAACCGACGAACCCTGGAGGATGATCATGATCGGCCGTTTGAACCATGTCGCCATTGCCGTGCCGGATCTTGCCGCGGCGTCCGAACAGTACCGCAACGCGCTGGGCGCCAAGGTGGGCGCACCGCAGGATGAGCCCGATCATGGCGTGACGGTTGTCTTCATCGAACTTCCCAATACAAAGATCGAACTGCTCTATCCCCTGGGCGAAAACAGCCCCATCGCCGGCTTTCTGGAAAAGAACCCTTCGGGCGGCATTCATCATGTCTGCTACGAGGTCGAGGATATCCTGGCCGCCCGCGACCACCTGAAGGCCACCGGCGCCCGCGTTCTGGGGACGGGCGAGCCCAAGATCGGCGCCCATGGCAAACCGGTCCTGTTCCTGCACCCCAAGGATTTCAACGGCTGCCTGGTGGAACTGGAGCAGGTCTGACCCATATACGGGTAAGTCAAAAAGAGGGCGAACATGTCGATCACATCCGCACTGGTCCTGTTCTCGGTGATCTGGTTCATGACTTTCCTGATCGTGCTGCCGATCCGGGTCAGGACACAGGGCGATCTGGGCGAGATCGTGCCCGGCACTCATGCCGGCGCTCCCGAACATCACTATCTCCGGCGCAAGGCCTGGATCACCACGGGTGTTTCGGCGGTGCTCTGGTGCGTGATCGCGGGAATCATCCTCTCGGGCTGGATATCGGTCGACGACATCAACCTGCTCAAGGTGATGCCGCCGCTTGAATGAGCGCCCGCGCGCTCATCTTCCATGCAGGGCGTGAAAGATATGGGTGAAGGTCGCGGCCCCCAGGATCGGTATCAGCAGGTTCACCAGCGGTACCGACAAGGGCACCGCCATCAGGACCCCCGCCGCCCAGATCGTGATCAGGTGTTGCGACCTCAGCCGGCGGGCGCCATCGCGTCCCACCCGGCGCATCGCTGCAAGGGTGAAATACTCGCGCCCAAGCAGAAATCCGTTCAGCCCCCAGAAGATGAACAGCGCGAATGGCGCGAAGAACACGTAGAGTACAAAGGCGAGCAGGTTGGCCACTATCAGCACGCCGAGGAAATTGACCGTATCCTTCAGCGCCTCGCCGAACGGGACCGGGGCGACCGGCGGAAGACCCCGATAGTGCCTGTCCTCGACAGCCTGCGCCACCTCGTCGAGAAACATCGAGGTGATGGCCGAGGCGACCGGCACCATCAGGAAAACCGACAGCACCATCATGAACAAGAGCGACGAGACGCTCAGCAATCCACCGACCCATGTCACCTCGCCCAGAACGGGCAAGGTCACCTCGGGGCCGATGAATGTCTGGATCAGCCAGAGAAAACCGGCATAGACGCCCACCAGCAGCGCGAATGTCAGCCCGACCCCGAGCAACAGGACTTTGCGAAAACGCGGATCTCCGATCTGGCCCAGTGCCAGCAGAAAGGAATTGATGATGATCATTCCGAAACCCAGCTGGTGATTGCATCCAGATCCGGGCGCGGCCGGTCGGGCGGTGCGCTGGTTTCCGTGGCGATATGGATCAGCCCGGCCACACGCTCGTGTTCCGCCAGCCCAAGCCCCTCGGCGCAGAACGCCGGGTCATGCGAGGGCCAGCCGGTCAGCCAGTTGGCGCCCCAGCCGGCGGCAAGCGCCGCGTTCAGCAGTGCAAGGCATACCGCGCCGGTGGAATAGGTCTGTTCCAGCGCCGGGATCTTGTCACTCTGCCGGCGCACTTCGATCACGGCGACAGCCAGGATGCCCTGGTCGAATTGCGACCGCCCCTTGACCAGGTCTTCGTCGGACTTTCCAAGTTCGCGCCCGCGCTTTTCGGCCAGATCAGCCAGTCGCGCCATGGCCCCTTGCTCCAGCACGATGAACCGCCAGGGTTCCAGTTTGCCATGGTCGGGGCTGCGCGCCGCGGCGGTGAGGATCGGCAAAAGCTCCGCGCGGGACGGTCCCGGCGCGGTCAGCGTCTTTGCCGGACGCGAGCGGCGGGTCAGAAGAAATTCAAGGGCGGCATCGTTGCGCGGCGGCATATGTAAATCCTTTTCACATACTGTCCCTTCCGTATCTCGGGCACCCACGTCCGAGTTTCAAGTGTAAATCCTGCGTGATCAAAAGCTTTGGCCAGGGAAAATCAGGGGCAAGATGGTACCATCTGTTTCGAAACCCACGGAGTTGACAATGAAACCACTTTTCTTAACGGCTCTGGTTCTGTCTGCCTTGGCGGCCTGTGTGAACGAACCTCGGCAATCTGCAGCGGCCAGACCGACGCCGGAGGCCTGGCCTGGCAGTCTGCCGCCGCCCACCGCGCCGCGCGATGAAAGCGTCAGGGCGGCATCGAAAGCCTATTACCTGGGTCCACGCGGGGAAGAATGGTACTGAATCGCAATCTGGGTTTTCAGCCGACAATCCTGTAGACCCGCGGCATGGCCAAACTGAAATCAGATGCGCTGCTGGACCTGAAACATCTCGCCCATGCCGGTCGAGAGGTAAATGTTCGTGTGACACCCAAGGCCAGGCGCGATAGCCTTAGCCTGCGCGACGGAACCCTGCGCGTCACGGTGACCGCCCCGCCCGAGGACGGAAAGGCCAACGAGGCGGTGCGCAAGCTCTTGGCGCGTGCCATGGGCATCGCGCCCAGCCGGCTTCACCTGCGCCGAGGCCAGACCGCGCGCGACAAGACATTCGTCTGTCTTGAAGGCTAACTCTCCGGCGGCATTTCGCGCAGTTGATAGACCCCTTCCGGCAGGTCCAGCGCGGCAGCAAGATCACGCAACTGCTCGGGCGACAGGGTGATCTTCTGCATCGTATCCGTGCGCGCGTCATATTGTTCCAACGTCACGCATTCGGCAAATGAATTGATCACCACGTCCTCTTGCAAAGGTGTCTCGCCCTCGTCGACAAGGGTGATCACGGTCGAGTCGAATTCGTGTTCAATGCTAAACATGACCACAGAGTGGCGGCGCTCCGCCGCCTTTGCAAGCGGACAGACGCCCGGGGCTGGAAGCCGGGTGCCGCTTTGGGTAGATTCCAATGATCCAGACGGAAACGAGGAAATTCATGCGCCGGGTCCTGTTGTTGATTGCCCTGTTTCTGTCGGCCTGCGATTCGCCGGCCCCTACCTCTGCGCCAGTCCCGCTGAGCCAGGCGCCCGGTGGTGCCGCACTGAGCCCCGCCAGCGCTCAGGCGGCGTTTTCAACGGTCAGCGCCAACCTGCGTCCGGTGGCTGTGAACGAGTGCCAGCGCCGCACCAGCGGAATGCGCTGCGATTTCCGGATCGAGGTCGATCCAAATCCCCGCGCGCCGGTGAATGCCTATCAGACCGTGGATCGCGAAGGTCGGCCCGTGATCATCTTTACCCGCGCGATGATCGATTCCGTCCGCAATGCCGACGAACTGGCCTTTGTCATGGCACATGAGGCGGCACACCACATTCGCGGCCATCTGGCCCGACAGCAGGCCAATGCCACCGCAGGCGCGATCGTCTTTGCCGGGCTGGCCGGTCTGACCGGGGGAAATGCCTCGGCCATCGACGCCGCCACCCAGATCGGCGCGATGGTCGGGGCGCGCACCTATTCCAAGGATTACGAGCTTGAGGCCGACGAACTGGGGACCTTGATTACCTATCGCGCGGGCTACAACCCCCTGGTCGGCGCGCATTTCTTCTCGCGCATTCCCGACCCCGGCGACCGCTTCCTCGGTACACATCCGCCCAATGCCGCGCGCATCCAGGTCGTGCAGCGCACCGCCGCCAATCTGGGCCTCGTCCAATGACCGACCCGACCCGATTGGGCGTCGTCCTGACGGATCGCGGGTCGAAATACGCGGTCAGCGGCGCACCAGCACGCAGCCGGGAAGAGGTTGACGCGGTGCTGGCTGTCCTGAAATCGGACAAGTCCTATGCCAAGGCGACGCACAACACCTGGGCGGCCGTGTTGCCATCCGGCGCGCTCAAGGCAGATGACGGCGAAACCGGCGCGGCTATGGTGATTCTGAGGATGATGGAGCGGGCCGGCCTGACCGACCATGTCATCGTGGTGACCCGCTGGTACGGCGGCAAGAAACTGGGCGGAGACCGCTTTCGCCGCGTGCAGGACGCGACCCGCGCCTATCTCGATCATCTGGGATTGGCTGTTTGACCTGTGTCAAGGCGCGGCCGCTGCGCCACAAGCTACCCTCGGCATGTTGAAACCAGCGAACTGTCGAGGACGAAATGGCCGACCGCGAGATTCTCAAGCACCACGCCCAGTTGTTCGACAACATGGTCAGCACCTTGGGTCACGATCTGCAGGAGGTCGCTATTCAGGGCCAGCTGAGTATAGACCAGATTACCGATGCGGTTCTCTCGTGCACTGAATGCAGCAACCCCGATCATTGCGCCGGATGGCTGGATACGCGTGACCACGCGCTGCAAACGCCCGAGTATTGCCGCAACCGTGATCTGCTCAGCCGGCTGCAACCTTGACCTTTCAGTTACGGAGAGCCCCAATGCCGCAAATTCCCCTCGGTGATATCGAAAGGCATTTCTGGCTGACGCGCTCTGTCGCGCGGTCGCTTGGAGTCAGCTTCTCTGAGGCCATGATCCAGGGCAAGGTGACTCAAGACGACTATGCCGAGGTCGTCGCCCGGTGCCGTGCCGCCGATTGCAGCGAAAGGTGTCAGCACTGGCTGGCAACGCAGAATTGCAACGCGCCAGCCGCGCCTGACTTCTGCGTCAATGCGGATCTGCTGAACCGGCTGCGCTGATCAAGGCTTTTCGGGAGATGCGTTACAGGGATTTGTGAGTGCCGTCGCACAACGGTGCCTTGCCCGAATGCTTGCATCCGCAGAAGAACACTTTCTTGTCCGCCTCCGCCGTATACTTCACCGGCGAGAACTCCGATCCTTTGTGGGATCCGTCACAGAACGGTTGCTTCTGCGACTTGCCGCAGGCGCACCAAAAATAGGTTTTCCCTTCGGCCACTTCGACCGGAAACGAGGCTTTCTGCGCAATATGCGGCGCGTCGGACATCTGGCTCTCCTTTTGGCTGCTGTCGCAGGACAGTCTAGCGTGAGCGGCAGGCGTGGAAAGGGGCCGGGACAGGCAGTTTTTTAACTTGTCTGGCCGGACGGCCATTTTGGCAGTTCCTTAGCCAGCCAGACGGCCCCACAGGTCGTATTCCCCGGCTTCCTCGACCTCGACCGTCACGATATCGCCCGGTTTCAGACCTTCGAACCCTTGGTCGATGAACAGGTTTCCGTCGATCTCGGGCGCGTCGGCCTTGGTGCGGCAGGTTGCGGCCTCGTCATCAACCTCGTCCACGATCACCTGAATTGTCTGGCCCACCCTGGCGGCCAGCCTGGCCTCGGAAATCGCCTGCGCCTTTTCCATGAACCGGTCCCAGCGCTCCTGCTTGACCTCGTCCGGCACATGATCGGGCAGATCGTTGGACCGGGCGCCTGCGACGTTCTCGTACTGGAAACATCCCACGCGATCCAGTTGCGCCTCGTCCATCCAGTCGAGCAACGTCTGGAATTCCTCTTCGGTTTCACCGGGATAGCCGACGATGAAGGTCGATCGCAGGGTGATCTCGGGGCAGACCGCGCGCCAGGCGGCAATCTCGTCCAGGGTTTTCGCCGCCGCCGCCGGGCGCGCCATGCGTTTCAGCGTGTCGGGATGCGCGTGCTGAAACGGAATATCGAGATATGGCAATAGGTTGGAAGCCGATTCCGCCATCAATGGAATCAGTTCGCGAACATGTGGATAGGGATAGACGTAGTGCAGCCTGACCCAGGCATCGAGTTGCCCCAGTTCGCGGGCCAGATCAGTGATGTGGCTGCGCACTTCGCGGTCCTTCCACGGGTTCACGTCGTACTTTCGGTCCAGCCCATAAGCGCTTGTATCCTGAGAGATGATGAGCAGTTCCCGAACGCCGTTCTCAACCAGCTTTTCCGCCTCGCGCAGGACAGCATGTGCGGGTCTGCTCACCAGCTTGCCGCGCATGTCCGGGATGATGCAAAACTTGCACTTGTGATTGCAGCCCTCTGATATCTTCATGTAACTATAGTGTCTTGGCGTCAGCTTGATGCCCGAGGAGGGCAACAGGTCCACAAAGGGATCGGGATCCGGCGGAACGGCCCCGTGCACCGCGTCCAGCACCTGTTCGTACTGGTGCGGTCCGGTCACGGCCAGAACCCTGGGATGCACCCCGGTGATATAGTCCGGCTCGGCGCCCAGGCAGCCAGTCACGATCACCTTGCCGTTTTCTTTCAACGCTTCGCCGATCGCCTCCAGGCTTTCCGCCTTGGCGCTGTCGAGAAACCCGCAGGTGTTCACGATCACGGCATCGGCTCCTGCATAATCCGGAGAAATCCCATATCCTTCGGCCCTGAGCCGCGTCAGGATGCGTTCGCTGTCGACCAGCGCCTTGGGACAGCCCAACGAAACCATGCCGATGGTCGGCTGGCCGGGGCGGGCGGTGTCTGTCAGGCGGGCGGCAGGCGCCAGGTCGGGCCGCAGGTTCGGTGGGTTCGTGCTCATGGCGCGCATATAGTGGGGAACTCTGCGGCTTGCAAATGTTGTAGAAGCGCAGTCCGTTTGCCATACCGGGAACACAAGACCGACGGGGAGCAGTTGCATGAAATGGCTGGTTCGCATTTTGATCACCCTGGTCCTGGCGGCGGTGGCGCTGGCCGGGGCCGTTCTCCTGTTGCCGGGGGACAAGCTGGCGCGTCTCGCGGCAGATCAGATCCGGGCGCAAACCGGGCGGGAGCTGAGCTTCACAGGCGAGGTCCGTCTCACCTTCTGGCCCGTTCTGGGGGTCGAAACGGGACCCGTCGTCCTGGGAAATGCGCCCTGGGCGGGTGATCAGCCAATGCTGACGGCCAGCCGTCTGGCCATTGGCGTCAGCGCGCCGGCACTGCTTGCCGGAGATGTCCGGATAACCGGGATCGTCGCCGAGGATCCTCTTCTGCGTCTGGAAACCGCCGGAGACAAGGTCAACTGGGAATTCGCGCCCACGCAAACCCTGGCCGCCGGATCAGGTACCGAGACTCCCGCATCGGAGCCGCGTCTCATCACGCTGGACCGGCTGGAATTGAAGAATGCCCGCCTGATCCTTACCGAAGATGCACAGACCCGTTTCGACTTCGCCAATGTGGACATCACGGCAAGCTGGCCTGCTCCGGATGCGCCGCTGAAACTGCAGGCAAGACTGGCATTGGGCGCAGATGGCATCGGCGTCGATCTCACCTTGCCGAATCTGCCGGCCTTTTCGTCGGGCCAGGTTACTGCCATGCAGATACAGATGACGGGTCCGGACAGCCTGATCATCTTCGACGGTCATGCTGCGCTGAACGGCGACATGGCGGGCAAGGCCAGCCTGTGGACGACTGACAGCGCCCGAATGCTGGCGGCCTTCGGTCAGCCGGGCACGACCCTGGCGCGCGGTCTGGGCCAGAAGGCTGAAGTCAGCGCCCAGATCACCTATACCGCCAACGGCCAGCTGGCCCTGCGCGATCTGGCGATGGATCTAGACGGAAACCGGCTCACGGGCGCCGCCGATGTCACCGTAGCCGATCCGCCGCAGGTGACCGCACGGCTTGCGGCCGACGCGCTCGACCTGACCGGTCTTTCCGCGTCAGGTGAAACTCCCGCTGCGGCCGCCGGCTCCGGTGGCTGGTCCAGGGCGCCGATCGACGCCTCGGCCCTCGCGCTTGCGAACGGTTCCATCCGTCTGGTCGCACAGTCTATCGCCTTGCCAGGCCTGTCACTGGGGGCGAGCGACCTGACGCTGTCCCTCGACCAGAACCGCGCGGTTCTGGCGATGCAGCCGGTTTCCCTGTTTTCCGGGCAACTCACTGGCCAGCTTGTCGCCAACAACAGGAACGGCCTGTCGATGGCCGGCGACATCAGCGTCGAAGGGGTCGAGATGCAACAGGTCCTGTCCACACTGGCGGGAGTCCAGCGCCTCTCGGGCGCTGCCTCGGGTACGCTCCGGTTTCTTGGCGTTGGCGAAAGCGAAGACGAGTTGATGCGGTCCCTGTCCGGTGAGGGAAGCATTCAGATGGGGCGCGGCGTGATCTCCGGGTTCGATCTGGACAGCCTCATGGGGCAGGGGGCAGGCGGCGGGGCAACCGTATTCAACAGCCTTTCGGCAAGCTACAAGATCGACAAGGGGGATGTTTTCAATGGCGACCTCCTCATGCTGCTGGACAATTTCAAGGCCAACGGCGAGGGGCGCATCGGCCTCGGCGCGCGCGATATCGACTATCTCTTCACCCCGGTTGCGCTTCGTGCAAACGCGGGCCAGGGCCTTGCGGTCCCGGTCCGGATTGTCGGCCCCTGGGCCAATCCTGCCATTCGGCCCGATCTGACACAGGTGATCGAAAAGGCAACCGGTCTCGAGGCGGGGCAACTCGAAGACAAGGCCAAGGAGGAGTTGCGGCGCAAACTGGGCGAGGAACTGGATACCGAGATCCAGCCTGGCCAGGATGTCGAAGACCTGATCAGGGAACGTCTGGAACAGGAAGCGACCAAGGGATTGCTGAAGCTGCTCGGCAAGAACTAGAGCCTGTCGGAACAGAGCCGCAGCAGACGCCTCGCCAATGCCGCAAGAGTGCGCAGTGCAACCGGGCATGGGCACTGCCCGGGTGTCTCGGAAAAGAAGGCGCGGATCCGGCTTCTTTCTGGTCGGAAATACTCCGGAGCGCGAGGCAGAGCCTCGCCTGAATATGCCGCGCCGCAGGCGCGGCCCGGCCCAAGCCCGAACGGGTTTCTCGCCAGAGAAACCCGGTGAGGGGGCGGGAGCGCCTCCCCCCCCGAAACCCGCTCAGATGGTCTGGTCGTAGTCCCCGACGCCGGGTTCCGTGCGGATGACCGCGTCGATTTCGGCGAAGATGGCGCGCATCTCCGCCTCGCTTTCGCTGCTTTCGCAGACCACCACCAGGTTGGGCGTGTTCGACGAGGCGCGGACCAGGCCCCAGGATCCATTGTCGAGGATGACGCGGGCGCCGTTGACCGTGACGACTTCCTTGATCGCCTTGCCGGCAAAACTGTCCCCGGCCGCATGCCTTGCGGCCAGTTTTTCCACCAGCCGTTCGAGAATGGCGTATTTTTCGGTATCGGCGGCATAGGGCGACATGGTCGGCGTCGACCAGGTGCGCGGCAGCGCCTTGCGCAGGTCGGACATGCGGCTGCCGGGGTTGCGGTCCATCAGCTTGCAGATCTCGACCGCCACCCGCATGCCGCAGTCGTAGCCGCGCCCGATCGGTTCGGCCAGGAAGTAGTGGCCCGACTTCTCGAACCCCGCCAGCGCGCCGATCTCCTTGACCCGCCGCTTCATGTGGCTGTGACCGGTCTTCCAGTAGTCGGCGACCACGCCGTTCTTCTTCAGTTCGGGGTCGGCGGCAAACAGGCCGGTGGATTTCACATCCGCCACGAAGGTGGCGCCGGGATACAATTTCGACAGGTCGCGCGCCATGATCACGCCCACCTTGTCTGCAAAGATCTCTTCGCCCTCGTCATCGACCACGCCGCAGCGGTCGCCGTCCCCGTCGAAGCCCAGCGCGAGATCGGCGCCGCTGGCTTTGACCATGTCGGCCATGTCATGCAGCATTTCCATGGCTTCTGGGTTCGGGTTGTAGTGGGGGAAGGTATAGTCGAGCTCATTGTGGCTCGGCACCACCTCGACCCCCATGCGCGCGAAGATCTCGGGCGCAAAGGCCGAGGCCGTGCCGTTGCCGGTGGCGCAGACCACCTTGAGCGGACGGGACATGCGGAAATCGCCGACCAGATCGTCGATATAGGCTTCCTTCACGCCCTCCACGAATTCATAGGAGCCACCCGGGCGTGCGACGCCTTCGCCGTTCAGCACGATGTCGCGCAGTTCGGCCATTTCGTCGGGTCCGTGGGTCAATGGCCGGTCAAACCCCAT
Organism: Ruegeria marina; assembly: GCF_900101475.1. Lineage (GTDB taxonomy): Bacteria > Pseudomonadota > Alphaproteobacteria > Rhodobacterales > Rhodobacteraceae > Ruegeria_B > Ruegeria_B marina. The sequence goes on from NZ_FMZV01000005.1 coordinate 63,459, forward strand.
CTTGACCCCGGTCCAGCCGTTCGGGTTGTGGCTGGCCGTGACCATCGCAACCGCCGGCACATCCAGGTGGAATTGTGCGAAATAGGCCATCGGTGACAGCGCCGGGCCAATGTCCTTGACCTGGACACCGGCCTGCATCAGGCCCAGGATCAGCGCATTCTTGATGGCGAGTGAATAGTCGCGATAGTCGTTGCCGACCGCGATGACCGGCGCGATGCCGCGGCGGTGCATCTGCGTGCCCAGGCCCAGTCCCAGCGCGGTCATGCCGGGCAAGTTGATTTCTTCGGGGTATTTCCAGCGGGCATCGTATTCCCGGAACCCGGTGGGCCGGATCATTGCGTCGCGCAGAAAGCTCCAGGTGTTGGGTGTCACCTCGGAAAGCGGTTTGGTCATGTCAAATTCTCTGGTTTCTTGTCAGATGCGAATGGGCTCTGCCTTAGCAAGCGCATCGAAGCGCATCAAGGTGGCGATCATGGCCGGCATCTGATCGAGATGGATCATGTTGGGCCCGTCGCTGGGGGCATTGTCGGGATCGGGGTGGGTTTCGATGAAAACGGCGCCGATGCCCAGGGACACCGCCGCCCGCGCCATGACCGGCGCAAACTCGCGCTGCCCTCCCGAAGAGCCGCCCCGGCCGCCCGGCTGCTGCACCGAATGCGTGGCATCCATGACCACAGGATAGCCGGTCTGCGCCATGATCGGCAGCGAACGCATATCGGCCACAAGGGTGTTGTAGCCGAAAGACACGCCCCTCTCGGTCAGCATGATCCTGTCGTTGCCGGTGCTTTCGATCTTGGTGACGATATTACCCATATCCCAGGGCGCCAGGAACTGGCCTTTCTTGACGTTGATCACGGCACCGGTCGCGCCCGCAGCCAGCAGCATGTCGGTCTGCCGGCACAGGAAGGCCGGTATCTGCAACACGTCCACCGCCGCCGCAGCAACGGCGCATTGGGCCTCGGTATGGACATCGGTGAGAACGGGTATGCCCATGCCGCGCCGGATGTCGTCCAGCACTTTCAACCCGGCGTCGATGCCCAGGCCGCGCTGGCCGCTCAACGAGGTGCGGTTCGCCTTGTCGTAGCTTGCCTTGAAGACGAATTGCGCGCCGACGGCGTCGCAGGCTTCTTTCAAGGTGCCGGCGATCATTTGCGCATGATCGGCGGATTCCAGCTGGCAGGGGCCGGCAATGACGGTCAGCGGCAGGTCGTTGCCAACGGTCAGGTCGGCGATTTTGACATGTTTCATGGGCTTACGAGGATACCTGTTCTCTAAGGATCGACGCGGTGAGCGAGATCATCAGGTAGATACCAGCAAAGAGCAGGAATGCCAAAATCGTATTTTCGAAACTGCGCGGATAACTCGGTTCCTCGCTTGGCACGGGGTTGACCGACACTGTCAGGTAGCGCACCTGCCGGTTCGCCTCCATCCGGGTGGTTTCCATCTGTTGCAGCGCCGATTGCAGCATCATGTCGCGCGTGGCGAGGTCTGCCTGCGCCATCTGGATTCGGACGGTCAGCCGCGCCAGCGAGTTTTCGCCGCGCGAGGTATCCAGCATCTCGGCGTTCAGATCGTCGAGCAGATCGTTCAATCGCGCGATATCGGCACGGGTGCCGTCGACCTTGGCCTTGCTCGGACGCGCGTTGTCCAGCAGGGCCGCCAGTTGCAATTCCTTCTCCTGGATCTGCACTTCGACCTGGTCGATGCGGCCGCGCAGGCTTGCGATCACGCCTTCGGGATCAAGCAGCGCGCCCTTCTGCTGCAACTCGACCAGCGCCTCCTGTGCCTTGCGCCGTTCGGCCTGGGCATCCTCGAAGCTCTGGCGCGCCTCGCGCATCTGGTCTTCGCGCTTTTGCCCGGACAGGTTGTTCACCCGCTCCTCGGCATAGGTCAGCAGGCTTTGCGAAAACTCGGTGGCCACCTGCGGATCGGGGGCGGCGACCTCCATCCGGATCACGCCTTCGGTCGGGTCATAGCCGATCTTCACGATGCGGCTGTAGATCTTGTAGGCGTCCTCGTTCGTGGCATCCGGGGCGAGGCGCTGGATCGGGTCGATCCAGGGTTGCTGGAAATGCGCCTTGAACCCGCGGTCGCGGTCCAGTTGCAACATCGCTTCCTTCGATTCCAGGAAGGACTGGACCGAGATCGAATCCTGGCTGGTGGCGAACTGGGTGCCCGCGAAAAAGCCGCCCAGCCCGCCCAGCGAGCCATCCGCCTGCAGGATCACGAATTCCGATTTGCTCGCATACATCGGGGTGGCGACGGCATAGAAGTAATAGGCGGCGATCAGCGTCGGCAGCCCGACGAAAACCGCCAGCCGGGTCACCAGCTGCATCAGCTTGCGCCGGCGCCGGCGCATGATGTCCTGCTGGATCTTGCCAATCTCCATCTCGCGCCGCTGGGTCGGGCTGAGTTCTGTCGATGGCAGCGTCTGGCGCGGCTGAATGGTCTGCGGCAGCTGCACCTTGGGCTCCGGTTTTTCGGCAGTCTTTTCGCCGCGTTGCACCACCAGATCCAGCATGTTGCCGCGCTCCAGCGGGTCTATGCCCCGCGCGCGCAGCTGACGTACCGCATCGTAATCGGACATGACCGGGAGATTGTGTTTCTGCGCGAGCCGACGCGCCATACGCAACTGTCGGCCGGTCAGCCCTTCGCGTTTGATCGCGTCGATCTCGGTCTCGGCGCCGGTTTCCGCAGCCGAAGAGACCTGACCCTGCATCGGCGCAGAGGCCTTGCCCTCTGGCGCGACGCGCGTGCTGACGTCTTCCTTCGCGGTTTCGGGGCGCGTCGCTCCGGTTGCCGGGCGTGTGGGAGTCACAAGCGGGCGCAGCGGCGCGACATTGCTCGTCTGGGCTGCAGAACCCCCGGCGGCAGAGGCATGCTGCACGCCCTCCGGCACACCGCCGGTACGGCGGATGCGGAATTTCTTAGCTTTGGGTTTCGTAGTCATAGAGCTGTTTCGCTTCTTCCAACGAGTCAAACATGTGCAACTGGCCATTCATCAAAACAGCGGCCTGGCGTGCGAATTTCTCAAGCGTCGCGGCCTGGTGCGAGACGATCACGATCGTCGTTGTGCGCAGGCGTTCTTCCAGGATCGCGCCGGCCTTCTTGTTGAATTCGACGTCTGTCGAGGCCGGCATGCCTTCGTCGATCAGGTACATGTCGAAGTCAAGCGCAAGCATTAGCGCAAAGGAGAACCGCGCCCTCATGCCCGAGGAATAGGTGCCTAGCGGCTGGTCGAAATATTCGCCCAACCCGCAAAGCCACCGGCAGTACGCCTCGATGTAGTCGGGGTCCATGCCATAGAGGCGAGCGATGTAGCGGGCATTTTCCATGGCGGACAATCGGCCGATGACGCCGCCCATGAAGCCCAGCGGAAAGGAAATGTTGCAGGACCTCCGGATCACGCCTTCGTCGGGTTTTTCCAGCCCTGCCATCATGTTGATCAGGGTCGTCTTGCCGGTCCCGTTCGGTGCGAGCACGCCAAGCGACTTGCCCAGTTCGACCCGGAACGAAACCCGGTCCAGGATCACCTTTCGCTGCGATCCGGTCCAAAACGACTTGCTGACATTCTCGAACTCAAGCATCTGCTGTCTGCTGCGGCCCATGTTTTCTTTTTTGCAGTTCCGTCCCTGATGGGCGCCTACCCGGTTCCCGCCTGCACGGAGACTGACCTCCGACTATAGGGGGATTTGGGCTACATTATGTCGAAATCCGAAACAAATCTTCAATGCGATTCCCGCAGGGAAAACTGATGGACTTTCGCCGGTCCGGCGGGTTTTGAGATATCGTGCAGCTCTCTGACGGTTGGAGGCAAGAGGGCCATGGTCTATCTTGCGCTGGCCGCTCAAATTCCACGAGGCAAGAGGAACATGGTCCCGGACACACCGGCAGAAACCCAACTGGCCAAGGATATCCGTGCCTGCCGGCTGTGTGCGGAACGGTTTGCCGGGACGGCTACCGCCCATGTCCCGCGTCCGGTGGTCTGGTTCCGGCCCGGCGCGCGTGTGCTGATTGCCGGACAGGCGCCGGGTGCGCGCGTACACCAGACCGGCCGCCCCTTCACCGATCCGTCGGGTGATCGTCTGCGCGACTGGCTGGGGATCGGCGAGGATATTTTTTACGACCTCTCCCGCGTGGCGGTTGTTCCGATGGCCTTTTGTTTCCCGGGTTACGACAATAAGGGCTCGGATCTGCCGCCGCCGCCGATTTGTGGAAGGACATGGCACAATCGGGTGATGGCAGAACTGGGCAATTTGCCGCTGGTCGTGCTGGTGGGCGGTCACGCGCATCGCTACCACCTTGGCGCGCGCGGGCCGGTGACCGAAACGGTCGCCGCCTGGCGGGACCATGCGCCGCGGGTCTTTGCCTTGCCTCATCCGTCCTGGCGCAATACGGGATGGCTGAAGAAGAACCCGTGGTTCCAGACCGACCTGCTGCCGGTCCTGCGCGCACGGGTCAAGGAGGTGCTGCATGACCCCGGAAACCCCGATTGACCGCGCCCATGCGGAAATGGAGTCGAGCGACGCCGCCCGCCTGCGCTTCTTCGAGCGGCTGGGCGATGCCGAACTGTTCCTGCTGTTGACCGAGGAGGCGCGCGACGAGAATCTTTCGCCCGAACTCTTCGACCTCGCCGATGGCCGCTTCGTACTCGCCTTCGACCGCGAGGACCGCCTGGCCGCGTTTGTCGGCCGGCCGGCGCCCTATGCGGCCTTGTCTGGTCGGGTGCTCGCGGCGATGCTGGCGGGGCAGGGGGTGGGGCTCGGCCTCAATCTCGACGTGGCGCCTTCGGCCATGCTGATCCCGGCCGAGGCGCTGGCCTGGCTGGATGCAACGCTGGGCAACCGTCCGGACCATGTCGAGGCGCGGATATCCGAGGTCACGCCGCCCGGCGGGCTGCCCGAGGCGCTGCTATCCGCCCTCGATGCCAAGCTCGTCAGCGCCGCCGGTCTGGCGCAGGGGGCTTATCTCGCGGGGGTGGTCTATCACGAAGGCGCGCGCGGGCATCTTCTGGGATTTGTCGATGCGGTGGCAGGGGCCGAAGCGGCGCTGGCCAAGGCGGCGTCCGAAGCGCTCACCTTTTCCGGGATCGAGGCCGGGGCCATGGACGTCGGCTTTTTCAGCGCCAGCGACCCGATGGCCGCTGCCTTGGCGCGTGTGGGGCTGCGGTTCGAATTGCCCAAACCTGTGGCCCCTGCAAGTGCGCCGTCAGCTCCGGGCATGGACCCGGGTCGCCCGCCGCGATTGAAATGACCACAGGCGGGCGCCTGGCCCGCCCGCAAGGGGCGGCGGTTATTCCGCCGCTTCCAGCTTGTCTTGGGTGCGGGTGTCGAAATCGCTGGCGGCATGTCGTTCGCGCAACTGGTATTTGGGCTCGCCGGCGGTCCGGTTCACCATGCGTCCCCGGCTGACCGCCGGGCGCGCGTCGATCGCCTTGGCCCAGCGCTGCACATGCTCGTAGCTTTCGACATCGAGGAACTCTCCCGCGCTGTATTGCCGGCCCAACGCCAGTTGTCCGTACCATGGCCAGATCGCCATGTCGGCGATGGTATAGTCTTCGCCGGCGATGAAGCTCTTGTTCGCCAGTTCCCGGTTCAGCACGTCCAGCTGACGTTTGACCTCCATCGCGAACCGGTTGATCGGATATTCCCATTTTTCGGGCGCATAGGCGTAGAAATGACCGAACCCGCCGCCCAGATAAGGCGCGCTGCCCATCTGCCAGAACACCCAGTTCATCACTCCGGTCCGGGCCGCGCCGCTCCTGGGCAGGAAGGCGTCGAATTTCTCGGCAAGGTGGAACAGGATCGAGGCGCTCTCGAACACACGGACCGGTTCGGCACCCGAACGATCCAGCAGGGCCGGGATCTTCGAGTTCGGGTTGATGTCGACAAAGCCCGATCCGAATTGCTCGCCCTTGCCGATCTGGATCAGCCAGGCATCGTATTCGGCCTCTGCATGACCCGCGGCCAGCAGCTCCTCGAACATCACAGTGACCTTGACCCCGTTGGGCGTACCCTGAGAGTAGAGCTGGAACGGATGCTCGCCGACCGGCAGTTCCTTGTCATGGGTCGGTCCCGCGATGGGGCGGTTGATGCTGGCGAACTGACCGCCGCTCTCCTTGTCCCAGACCCAGACTTTCGGCGGCGTATAGTTTGACGTTTCACTCATGCGGAACCTTTCTCGCTTGCGACGGGACCGGACACCCGACACCCGGTCAGCTAATGTTTCGCTCAACAAAGTCCAACCCTGGCAGAGACACAAGGGACGATCATTCTGACGTCGGGATGTAATGCGGAATTGAAACATTTCCCCGGGCCGCAATCACGAAACCTCGTTCCCGCTCACACCCGCGCGAGCGGCGCTGCGAAATCATGCGGGCAAGGGTAATCTCTGGGCACTGGCCGGTGCATGCGGCCATGAACCATACGGAAGGACCCGTTGATGAGACGTTTCGTTTTTGCCCTTGCCACGGTCGCCACCACGGCGCTGTCCCTGCCGGCCCTTGCCGGTGAGCAATATGTCGACGGCACCGGATACGCGGTGTCGGGCTATGATGTGGTGGCCTATCACGGCCTAACCCAATCGGCCGTCGGTCTTGCCCAGCCTGAGGGGGTCAAGGGCAAGGCTTCGATCACGGCCGAGTGGAACGGCGCGACCTGGGCGTTCTCGACCGAGGAGAACCGCGACAAGTTCCTCGCCGATCCGGAGTTCTATGCGCCGCAGTTTGACGGACACTGCGCCTATGGCGTGTCCAAGGGTGGCAAGGTTCCGGGCAACCCGAACCTGTGGCGCATCGTCGACGACAAGCTCTATCTGAACATCACCCGGAACGTGGTGGGATTCTGGGAAGAGGATATTCCCGGCAACATCGACAAGGCCGATGGCAATTGGCCGGGGATCGAACCGAATGCGGCATCGACCAGCGTGATCCCCGATTTCACCTCGTCGGCGCCGGTAACCAACTGACGGCACGCAAAAGCGGTTTTCCGCAAAAAGAAATGGTCCGGGGTCAAGATCCCGGACCAGTCCATTTTCGGCCCATGCAAGTCTCAGCGGCGCCGGTCGCGGCGCGCGCTCATCGGCTGGAAGGCCACGCCCACATGCGCCTCGCAATAGGGTTTGCCCTGCTGCACCGGCAGGCCGCAGAACCAAAAGTCGTCAGTCGCGGGGTCCCCCACCGGCCATTTGCAGGTGCGTTCGGTGAGCTCCATGAGCGTCAGTTTCTTGGCCTTTTTCTCGACCTCGTTGACCTTGGCCAGCGCCTCGGGGCTGATCTCGTTGGCCGAAGGCTGCGGTGGCAGCGGCTGGCCTGCCGGAATGATCTGCTTGCGCGGCGGAATGGGCTTGGCCTCGGCCGGCTGTGGATCGGCGGCCGCCGCCGCGGGGGCGGGGCGCGCAGGTTCCGTGCGCGGCACGGGTTTTGCCCGGACCTCGGGCTTGGGTGCGCTGGCCGCGGGCTTGTCCTTGACTTCGGGCTTGGCCGGTGCGGGCGCCGCCGCGGGGCCCGATGTACGGTTTGACAGACCCAGGCGGTGAACCTTGCCGATCACTGCGTTGCGGGTCACCCCGCCCAGTTCCTTGGCGATCTGGCTGGCCGACTGGCCATCGCTCCACATTTTCTTGAGCAGTTCAACGCGCTCGTCAGTCCAGGACATGTCAGCCTCTCAAAAGCGGGAAAAGCGGCCCCATGCGCTGTGGCCGCCTCCGGAATTCGTCTCAGCGCCCTATTCTAGCCACTGCGGCCCGAGTTACAAGGCACTTCGAATCGGATCGCGACAGGAGAATGGCATGAACGGCAAGACGGTCGAACCCGGGGTCCGCCGCTTTGGGCGCATCAACTGGCTGGGGCTCTATACCCTTGCGGCGCGCGAGGTGATGCGGTTTCTCGTGGTCTGGACCCAGACCCTGCTGGCGCCGCTGGTGACGGCCGGGCTGTTCCTGATGATCTTCACGCTCGCGGTCGGTTCGGGCCGGGGCGAGGTCATGGGCGTCCCCTTCCTGCATTTCCTGGCGCCGGGCATCCTGATGATGACGGTGATCCAGAACGCCTTTGCAAATACCTCGTCCTCGGTGGTGATCTCGAAGGTGCAGGGCAATATCGTTGACACTCTGATGCCGCCCCTTTCGCCGCTGGAACTGCTGCTGGGTTATCTGGCGGGCGCGGTGGCGCGGGGCGTGATCGTGGCCCTGGCCATAGCGGTCGCGCTGGCGCTGCTGCTGGGGCTGGTCGCGCAGCATCCGGTGCTGGCCCTGTTCTATGCCGCGCTGGGCGCGGCCTTCATGGGGGCGCTGGGGCTTGTGGCAGGGATCTACGCCAACAAGTTCGACCAGATGGCGGCGATCACCAATTTCATCGTCACGCCGCTCGCGTTCCTGTCCGGCACCTTCTATTCGGTCGAGGTGCTGCCGCCTGCGCTTTGGTTCCTGAGCCACGCCAACCCGGTGTTCTACCTGATCGACGGGCTGCGCTTTGCGGTGATCGGCGCCTCCGACAGCCCGCCCGCGCTGGGGGCCGCGGTCTGCGTCGCCGCCACCTTCGCGGTCTGCCTGCTGGCCTGGTCGATGCTGAGGAAAGGTTACCGCCTGAAGGCGTGATGCAAGGGCGTCAGGCGTCGGCCAGCGATCCCGGCTCCAGCGGGATGCGCGGCCGGCCCAGCCGGGGATGCAGCCGCGCGGCGATGGCAAAGGCGCCGAACAGCGCCGTGCCGCCGGCGACGAAGATGCCGGCCACCGGCGCCACCATCAGTACAAGCCAGGCGGCGCCCGGCGTCATGATCCCCGAAACGTCGCGATAGCTGGAATAGATCGCCGACATCTCGGTCCGCTCCGAGGGCTTCACCGCCATCAGGAACGGCAGCCCGGCGCAGATGTCCAGCACGATCAGCCAGAACGATCCTAGCATCAGCACGATCGCGGCAAGCGGCGGCCAGCCGGACAGGAAACCGGCTGCCGCGAAGCAGAAACCGGCGCCCGCAAAACCGGTGCGCACCGCGCTGCGCAGCGACCGCCGCTGCACCCAGCGCAGGATCAGCGGCGCCAGGAAGAGCATCCCGTTGGTGATCGAAAGCAGGATGCCGCCCACCTTGTCGCCCATGCCCGATTCAATGGAAAAGATCGGCAGGTAGACCACATAGACCCACCAGCCGCAGGACCGGATCATGGCAAAGAGATAGCCCGACACCAGCCGGGGCTGCGCGAAGAAGCGCGGCAGGAACGCGAGCGGATTGCGCGCCGGGCCGCGCGCGCGGGTGATCATCTTGCCATTGCCCATCCGCAGCATCCAGAACACCGCCAGCATGATCACCGCGGCCGCGCCGCTGATCACGAAGGGGGCAGGGGCCCAGAGTTCCATCAGCAGCACGCCCGCCATCGGACCTGCCGTCCAGCCCATCGCGCTGTAGAACATCCGGCTGGTCTCGCACCGGCCGAGATCCACCCGCTCGATGTAATCCAGCACATAGGCGTTGAAGCAGATGAAGCAGACCACGGCGGCCACCGCGTTGCAGGCGAGCGCGGCGACCACGGCTTCGGGCGTACCCCGAACCGCCAGGACGGCGCCGATCACGAACAGCAGCGCGCCGACCGTATAGGACCAGCGGCGCGGCACGAAACGGATCAGGAAGGGCACCATCAACCCGGCCACCAGCGACAGGACGCCGATCAGGAAATAGGCGAGAGACACGTTTTCGGCGCTGCCGAGCGCACGGTACATCACGAGCGGAAACACCGAGATGAGGATGCCGCGGACCACTGCCTCGAGCCCGGCAATTATGCCGAAATCCCGCACCGAGGGGGCGGGAGAATGGCGCACCCATTCGGGAATCCGGCGTTCATGCATAATGGCAACCTTTGCTACAAAACGGGCTCAGCATCGGCATCACTGGGATCGCGGTCGCGAAGATTTGCGACACATCCGTCGCTCAAAGGCCAGCGCCGCGAAAAAACGGACCGTGATGCCGCAGGGGGCTCTGCCCCCGCGCCGCCCTCTGGGCGGCGCTCCCCCGGAGTATTTCTGACCAGAAAGAAACCGTAGTCAGCGTCGCGCGGCACGCCCTTCGCGCCAGGCCAGGACCAGGGCGCCGGTCAGGATGATGGCGGCGCCGGTCATGCTGATCGCGTCAGGGATCACGTCGAATGCGATCATGTCATAGAGGGCGGCAAAGATCAGCGTGGCGTAGCTGAACGGCGCCACGAAGGAGGCATCCGCCCGCGCCATCCCGTTGACGAAACAGGCCTGGGCGCAAGCCATCAGCCCCCCGATTCCGGCCAGCGCCGCCCATTGGCCGGGCAGGGGCGGCTGCCAGACCGGCCAGACCGCGGCGCTGGCGATCGCCAGCCCCATGGCGTTGTTGACCAGCAGGATCTGGATCGGCCGTTCCCGCCCCGAGAGCTTCTTGATGAAAATGAGTTCCATTCCCATCACGGCGGCCGCGGCGAGTGCCAGCAGGGCGGCGGGCTGGAAGCTGCCGGGCGCCGGCCGCAGCAGGATGAGCGCGCCACAAAGGGCAATCGCCGCCGCGCCCCAGCGCCATGGCCCAACCCGTTCGCCCAGCAGAGGGATTGCCAGGACCATTGCGAATACGGGATTTAGGAAGGCGATCGCCGTGGCATCGGACATCGGGATATAGGCGACAGCGGCAAACATCAGGGTCACCCCGCCCCAACCGAAGGTGGTGCGGCCCAGATGCAGCCTCCAATGCGGCCGCGTCAGGCGGGGGCGCAGGGTCATCACCACGCCCCCGATGGCCAGGAAGGCAAACAGGAAGCGGCCGTGGCTGATCTGCAGGGCCGGCAGTGCCGGCCCCAGCGTGCCGGTTCCCAGCGCCTTGGCCAGCAGCGTGGTGCCTGCGATGAACGCCGTGGCGGCAAAGATCAACGCGGCGGCCAGCGCGGGGTTTTGCGGTTTCGCTTCGAACATGCGCCAGCGGTGACCGAGTACCGCGCGCTTGACAAGAGGAAACGATGGGTCCGGCTGGTGTCGTCAGCGAGGCGCAAGGGCGGCGCGGCGCGATTTGGTGCGCGCCGTGCCGCGAATGGCGCCCATGATCACCCGGACGCGACTGCGGGGAATTCCGTTACCAGCGTGTCGAGGCGCTGGTGGCCAGGGGCATTCCCGGCATCTTTGCCCGCCGGACGTGGCGACTCGACCGCTGCGCGTGGCCGGATTGCCATTTTGTTGCATGCGACCCTCCAAAAGGGGTTTTCTTTGCGCGAATCCTCCGTTATGGAGCGCGCCATGATCAAACTCGTCCATATCCTGTCCCTTCGACGCCGACGTGCTGCCGCCTGAGCGGCCTCTTGATCCATGCGCGCCCGTGTTTTCCGCGCATATCCCGTTACAGACATTGACCTGACCGCCCCGCTATGCCCTGCATCGGGGATAACCATCAGACAAGGATGATCCCATGATTCCGTCCGTCCTGCCGACCTATAACCGCGCGCCGCTTAACTTCGTGAAGGGCGAAGGCGCCTGGCTGACCGAGGCGGACGGCCGACGTTTCCTCGACCTCGGCTCGGGCATTGCGGTGAATGCGCTGGGCCATGCCCATCCGGCATTGGTCAAGGCGCTGACCGACCAGGCCCAGAACCTGTGGCATGTTTCCAACCTCTACCAGATCCCGCAACAGCAGGCGCTGGCCGACAAGCTGGTGGAGCATACTTTCGCCGACACGGTATTCTTCACCAATTCGGGCACCGAGGCCTGCGAACTGGCGGTCAAGATGGCGCGCAAGTATTTCTACGACAAGGGCCAGCCCGAGCGTGTCGAGATCCTCACCTTCGACGGCTCGTTTCATGGCCGGTCCTCGGCCGGCATCGCCGCCGCTGGCTCGGAAAAGATGGTCAAGGGGTTCGGCCCGCTGCTGCCCGGTTTCGTGCATCTCACCTTCGGCGATCTCGACGGCGTGACCAACGCGATCACCGACAAGACCGCCGCGATCCTGATCGAGCCGGTGCAGGGCGAGGGCGGCATTCGCCCCGTCCCCGATGCCGAGCTGAAGGCGCTGCGGCAGATCTGCGACGATCACGGCCTGCTGCTGATCCTCGACGAGGTGCAATGCGGGATGGGGCGCACCGGCAAGCTGTTCGCGCATGAATGGGCGGGCATCACACCCGACATCATGATGGTCGCCAAGGGCATCGGCGGCGGCTTTCCCCTGGGTGCCGTGCTGGCCACCGAAGAGGCCGCTTCGGGCATGACCGCGGGCACGCATGGCTCCACCTATGGCGGCAACCCGCTGGGCTGCGCGGTGGGCTGCGCGGTGATTGACCACATCACCGCCCCGGCCTTTCTCGAAGGCGTCAACCGCAAGGCAGGGTTGCTGCGGCAAAAGCTGGAAGGCCTGGTCGCCGACCACCCGGAGGTGTTCGAAGAGGTTCGCGGCGCTGGCCTGATGCTGGGGCTGAAATGCAAGGCGTCCAACCTTGACGTCGTCAAGGCCGGCTATGACAATCTGGTCATAACGGTGCCTGCTGCCGATAACGTCATTCGCCTTCTGCCGCCCCTGACGCTGACAGAGGACGACATTGCACAGGCCATGATCCGCCTCGACAAGGCCGCCGCACAGGTTGAAGAACAGCTCGCAACCTCCTGACCTTCATCTTTTCGAAAATACTCCGGGGGAGTTGCGCATGGCGCGACGGGGGCAGCGCCCCATCTCCCGGGCAGACGAAAGTCCAACGCCATGAATCACTTTCTCGACATCCACAAGACCGACGCTGCCGACCTGCGCGCCATGATCGACCAGGCGGGTGCCATGAAAAAGGCCCGCCTCGGCCGGCCCAGGGCCGCGCCCGATGACACGCAGCCGCTCAAGGACCGGATGGTGGCGCTGATCTTCGAGAAACCCTCGACCCGGACCCGCGTGTCCTTCGACGTTGGCGTGCGCCAGATGGGCGGGCAGACCATGGTGCTTTCGGGCAATGACATGCAGCTCGGTCACGGCGAGACCATCGCGGATACCGCCCGCGTGCTCAGCCGCTACGTCGACATGATCATGATCCGCACCTTCGACGAGACGGTGCTGACCGAGATGGCCGAATATGCCGATGTTCCCGTCATCAACGGGCTGACCGACCGCACCCATCCCTGTCAGATCATGGCCGACGTGCTGACATTCGAGGAGCACCGCGGCCCGATCGCCGGCAAGAAGGTGGTCTGGACCGGCGACGGCAACAATGTCTGTTCCTCCTTCCTGCATGCCGCCGGTCAGTTCGGCTTCGATCTCACCTTCACCGGCCCGGCCCAGTTCGACCCCAAGGAAGAGTTCGTGGGCTTCGCCCGCCGCAAGGGCTCGACGATCGTGATCGAGCGCGATCCCTACAAGGCGGTCGAGGGCGCCGATCTGGTGGTGGCCGATACCTGGGTGTCGATGCATGACGCGCAATCGGCCAAGGAACGCCGGCACAACCTGCTCAGGCCCTACCAGGTCAATGCCGAACTGATGCGCCACGCCAAGCCGGATGCACTCTTCATGCATTGCCTGCCCGCCCACCGCGAGGAGGAAGCGACCTCCGAGGTGATGGATGGCCCGAACTCTGTCGTCTTCGACGAGGCGGAAAACCGGCTGCACGCGCAAAAGGCGATCATGCGCTGGTGCCTGGGGGTCTGATCTCGCGCCTGCGCAACCTGAACCAAACCGATGGCCGGACTCGGCCAGATCATCGCATACCCACTCCTCAACACGGGGGACTGAACATGACACACAAGGTCTTCATCGACGGCGAGGTCGGCACCACCGGCCTCCAGATCCGCGCCCGGCTCGAAGGGCGGGACGATATCCGTCTCGTCACCCTGGGCGAGGCCGAGCGCAAGGATACCGGCGCGCGGCTGGCCGCCTTTGCCGAGGCCGATGTCGGCATCCTTTGCCTGCCCGACGCGGCGGCGGTCGAGATCGTGGCGCAACTGGCTGGCACCGGGACCCGCCTGATCGACGCCAGCACCGCGCACCGGGTCGACCCGGACTGGGTGTTCGGCTTCCCCGAGATGGACAGCGGCCTGCGCGACCGGATCGCCAGCGGTCAGTTCGTCTCGAACCCCGGCTGCTATTCCACCGGCGCCATTGCGCTCTTGCACCCGCTGGTCAAGCGCGGGCTGATCGCCGCCGAAACGCCGCTCGCCATCAATGCCATCAGCGGCTATTCCGGCGGCGGCAAGGCGATGATCGCCGAGTTCCAGAGCGGCCAGACCGACGGCCCCTTCGTTTATGCCACCGACCAGCGGCACAAGCACCTGCCCGAGATCATCGCGCATGTGGGCCTGTCGCGGCGGCCCGTCTTCGTGCCCTCGGTCGGCCCCTACGAACAGGGCATGATCGTGCAGGTGCCGCTGCCCTTCCTGGAACCGGGCGAGAGCGCCGGCCTGCACGCGGCCCTGGCCGAGCATTACGCCGGCAGCGCCTTCGTGTCGGTCGTCAAGCCGGATCACTACGGCGCCCGGATCGACCCGCGCCGCCTGAACGATACCAACCGGCTGGAACTGTCGGTGCATGGCAATCCCGACACCGGCGGCGCGGTGCTGATCGCCCTGCTCGACAACCTGGGCAAGGGCGCCTCGGGGGCGGCGGTGCAGAACCTCAACATCATGCTCGGGCTCGATGAAACGCTGGGCCTCTGACCAACGCCTCCCGAGACGCGGCCGACCAGCAGCTTGACCAGTTGCGCGGCTGTCTTGGCACGCGCATGATGCGCATTGTCAAGCGAGAGAGGAAACCATGCGGATCGTCATCGCCGGTGCGGGCAGCATCGGCTGTTTCTGTGGCGGGTTGCTGGCGGCCGGAGGGCATGCCGTCACGCTCTGGGGGCGGGACCGCGTGCTGGACCAGATCCGGGCCCACGGGTTGACGGTGACAGATTTCTCCGGCCTCGAACGGCATATCGCCGTCGATGGTCTGACATTGGCGGAGGATCCGGCCTGCCTGTCCGACGCGGAAGCGGTGATTGTCACCGTCAAGACACCCGCGACCGCCGGCATCGCCGGCGATATCGCAACCCATGCTCCCTCTGTCGTGCCGGTGGTGTCTTGGCAGAACGGGGTTGAAAACGCCCGGATCCTGCGCGCGGCCATGCCGGGGCGCGACCTGCGCGCGGGCATGGTGCCGTTCAACGTGGTGCCCGCGGGCGCCGGTGTCTGGCACCGCGCCAGCTCCGGTGACATCGTGATCGGGCCCGGTCCGGGGAGGCTCGGCCCGGCCTTGTCTGTGTCTGGGTTGCCGGTGATCGAAAGCGCCCGGATCGAGGCGGTGCAATGGGGCAAGCTGGTGGTCAATCTCAACAACGCGCTCAATGCGCTGTCGGGGCTGACGCTGGTGGAACAACTCGCCGACCGCGACTGGCGCCGCCTGATGGCCGACCAGATGGCCGAGGCGCTGGGCGTGCTGCGCGCTGCGGGTATTGCCGTGGCTTCGACCACGCCGCTCCCGGTCTGGACCAGCCCGCATATCCTGCGCTTGCCGACCCCGTTGTTCCGGCGCATCGCGGCCCGTATGCTGACCGTCGACCCCGCCGCCCGCACCTCGATGGCCTATGACCTGCTGGCAGGACGGATGACCGAGATCGACAGCCTGCAAGGCGAGATCCTGCGTCTTGCGCAAGCGTGGGACCGGCCCGCGCCGCTTGCCGAGCGCATTACCGGACTTGTCCGCCGGGCCGAAATGGCAGGCCCCGGTTTGCCCGGACTGACCCCGCAGGACATACGCGGCTGAACAGGTCCTGTGCTCAGGTGATCTGGTTGAGCAGGATGAAGATGAGCGCAGACATCAGCGCCGCCGCTGGAACGGTGACGATCCAGGCCGCAACGACTGTCATGAAATGCGACCGGCGCACCAGCTTGCGCCGGCGGCGCTCTTCCTGCGGCAGGCGGAGCTCGGCCGGGCGGCGGTCTCGCAATGCGCGCAGCCGCTTTTCCGAATGCCACTCGCGATAGAACCCGACCCCGAACACGCCGCCAACGGCGATATGGGTGGAACTGACCGGCAGACCCAGCCAACTGGCGACGATTACCGTGATCGCGGCCGACAGCGCCACGCAATAAGCGCGCATCGGGTTCAGCTTGGTGATCTGGCTGCCCACCATGCGGATCAGTTTGGGACCGAACAGGAACAGGCCGAAAGACAGCCCGAATGCGCCGATCACCATCACCCAGGAAGGGATAGCCACCTTGGCGGCAAAGCTGCCGGCAGACGTCACATGCACGATGGCGGCGAGCGGTCCGACGGCATTGGCCACGTCATTGGCGCCATGGGCAAAGCTCAGAAGGGCGGCGGACAACACCAGCGGCAGGCCGAACAGCGCCTTGACCGAACGGGTGCGGTTCTCCATGCCTTCGGATTTGCGCCGCACCCAGGGCACGGTCACGGCCCAGATGACCAGGGCCGTGCCCAGCCCGATCAGCAGGGCCATCTGCAGGTCGATCTTGACCAGCTTTTTGACCCCCTTGACCGCCAGGTAAGTGGCAAAGGTTCCGGCCATGATCGCCACCAGGATCGGCACCCATTTGCGTGCTGCCGCGATCTTGTCCGGCTGGTACTGGATACGGTGCTTGATCAGGGCCAGGAACATCGCAGCAATGCCGCCCCCCAGCACGGGCGAGATGATCCAGCTGGCGACGATCGCGCTCATGGTCGACCAGTCCACCGCCGAGAGGCCGGCCGCCGCCACGCCCGCGCCCATCACGCCGCCGACCACCGAATGGGTGGTCGAGACCGGCGCGCCGATCCAGGTGGCGAGGTTCACCCACAAGGCCGAGGAAATCAGCGCTGCCATCATCGCCCAGACAAAGACCTGCGCATCCTCGACCGAATGCGGGTCGATGATCCCCTTGGAGATGGTGGATACCACGTCCCCGCCCGCCAGCAGCGCACCTGCGGTTTCGGCCACGGCGGCAATGGCGATCGCCGCCCCCATGCTCAACGCGCCCGCACCTACCGCCGGCCCCATGTTGTTGGCGACGTCGTTGGCGCCGATGTTGATTGCCATGTAGGCGCCGAACGCTGCCGCCGCGACCACGACGAACCCGCCGGGCGCATGGCCAAAGGCCACCATGGCCGCCAATGCGGCAACGACGATGAAAGCCAGCGCGATGCCGGGGGCAACGAGCGGACGGGTCACGTAGTTCGCCGCCACTTCGATCCGGGAAATCCGGTTCAGGTCGGCGTCGAGCCTGCCCCACTGGGGTCTTGCGGTGGGTTCGGTCATCTGCGTCATCCGGCCTGGGAATGTCGCAGGATGCCATAGACCGCCTGAGGTTTCAGCGCAACCAGGCTGTCATTAAAGTGTAATCGGACTGTTACAATTGCCGCAGCAATTCCTGCAACTGCGGCTCCTGAACCATGTTTGCTGCCTCCAGCGGCGCGACCCAGCGCAGGGTGCGCTGGCCTGCTTCGGGGAATTCATCGGACTGTTCCGCGACATCCACCCGATAGACATAGGTTTCCACCGGCTCGACCGTGCCGTTCTTGCGCCGCTTGCCATAGCCGAACACGCCGACCGGCTCGTCCGTCACCTCGGCACGCGAGACGCCCGCCTCTTCCCAGGCTTCGTGGAGCGCGGTTTCGGCCCCGCTCATGCCTTCGATCGGCCAGCCCTTCGGAACGATCCAGCGCCCGGTGTCCAGGCTGGTGATCAGCAGAACCTCTTGTCCCTGCGCGACAGGGCGCAGGCACAGCGCCGCAACTTGTGCCCTCTTGGGGCGCCTCAGGATGGGGCTTACCAATTCTGCCCATGCGCGACTGACCTTGGTTCTCATGCTCTCCACCTCCGATTGGGTTGACGTTTGTTTTTTTGTGTCGCGTGGAAATATGTTCATGAAATATTCTTTTTGCGCCGGGATTCAACTGTTTTTCCCGTCTGTCGGTGTCCTGGGTTCACCCGCTTGCACAGGCCACACGCATCGCGCATCCTGAAACCGCAGCAGAGCGAGACCGGAGGAAGGATGGGGCAACCACGGATCGGACTATACGGTTTGGGCACCATGGGGAGTGCTCTGGCGCTAAATTTCGCCGGCCGTGGGATCGACATAGCCGTCGCCAATCGCGAAGCCGAATGGCTCGCGCCCTTCCTTGACCGGGCCGGGCCTTTGGCGGACCGGATCACCGGTTGTGCAGACCCCGCCGCGTTGGTCCTGTCTTTGCCGAGGCCGCGGCTGATCCTCCTCATGATCCCCTCGGGCGCGCCGGTCGATGCGATGATCGACACATTCCTGCCGCTTCTCTCACCGGGCGATACCCTGATCGACGCCGGCAATTCCGATTTTCACGATACCCGCCGCCGGACAGCCGCCCTGACCGGGCAGGGGATCGGCTTCGTTGGCCTTGGCGTCTCGGGCGGCGAGGAAGGCGCACGCAACGGGCCATCGATGATGCTGGGCGGTTCGCGGGATAGCTGGAGCCTGCTTCGCCCCCTCCTCGAACCCATCGCCGCGCGGTTCCAGGGTGATCCATGTGTCGCTCACATGGGGCCGGATGGCGCGGGGCATTTCGTCAAGACCGTGCACAACGGCATCGAATATGCCGACATGCAGATGATTGCCGAGGTCTACGGTCTCATGCGGGACGGCGCCGGCTGGGGCGCCGCCCGCATCGGCGCGCTGTTTGCCGAGTGGGACAAGGGCCCGCTCAGGTCCTTCCTCGTGGAAACGACCGCCCGGGTTCTGGCTGCGGTCGATCCCGAAACCGGGCAGCCGATGGTCGACCTGATCCGGGATCGGGCCGGGCAGAAAGGCACCGGGCGATGGACCGTGATCGAGGCGCTGCGCCTTGGCCAATCCGCTTCGGTGATCGAGGCTGCCGTGGCCGCGCGCGGCTGGTCCGGCCTGCCGCGCCTGTCTGGCGCCAAGCCTGCCGGGCAGAGGCAGTTTCAGCCGGAACAGCTTGAAAACGCGTTGCAGGCGGGCCGCCTGATCGCCCATCTGCAAGGGTTCGGGATAATGCGCGCCGCCGCCGAGGAATACGGCTGGCCGCTCGATCTGGCCCGCGTCGCCGAAATCTGGCGCGCGGGTTGCATCATCCGCTCTGACCTGCTCGACCGCCTCGCGCCGATCCTGCGTGGCGCGGGCGACGGGCCAATCTACCTGGCCCCCGAGGCCGCCGATCTGTTGTCCTCGGTTCTGCCTGCGCTGCGTGCCTCCGTTTCGCAGGCGGTCGCAACGGCCCTGCCGGTTCCGGCGCTCTCCGCCGCGCTGGCCTGGGCCGACAGCCTGGCGCAGCCGCGCGGCACGGCGAACCTGATCCAGGCCCAGCGTGACGCCTTTGGCCGCCACGGCTTCGAACGCATCGACAGGCCCGGCGAGGCGCATTTCGACTGGTGACCGGCCCGGCTTGCGGAACGCCCCGACAGCAGAATGCGCTTCACCCGGTTCCGGCGGCATCAAGAAAGTTGACACAACAATAAATCTTTGGACTTACTGGCTGATCCGCAAGCGTTTTTCGCCTTGTATCCGGCGGATCGCGCTCTCTGCGGCAAGGTAATTTTTAATACCGGTTTCCCCGAGGGAGAACTCAATGACCAACAAACTGATTGCAGAAGTTTTCGGAACCTTCTGGCTGGTGCTCGGCGGCTGCGGCAGCGCCGTGCTCGCGGCCGGGGTCGCAGACGTCGGGATCGGCTGGGCAGGCGTCAGCCTGGCCTTCGGCCTCACCGTCCTGACCATGGCCTATGCCGTGGGACATATCTCGGGCGGCCATTTCAACCCGGCGGTGTCGCTGGGCCTTATGGTGGCGGGCCGCTTCGATGGCAAACTGCTCCTGCCCTACTGGGCGGCGCAGGTTGTCGGCGCGATACTCGCTGCCCTGGTGCTCTATATCATCGTCTCCGGCGGTGCCGGTTTTGCGGGCGTCGGCGGCTTTGCCTCCAACGGCTATGGCGCGGCCTCGCCCCAGGGCTACTCGATGATCTCGGGCCTGGTGACCGAGGTGGTGCTCACTGCCTTCTTCCTGATCATCATTCTCGGCGCCACGTCCAAGGGCGCCCCGGCGGGTTTCGCGCCCATAGCCATCGGCCTCGGTCTGACGCTCATTCACCTGGTGTCGATCCCGGTGACCAATACCTCGGTCAACCCCGCCCGCTCGACCGGCGTGGCGCTGTTCGCCGACGGTCCGGCGCTGGCGCAGCTCTGGCTGTTCTGGGTCGCGCCCCTGATCGGCGGGGCGCTCGGCGCGATCCTGTGGAAGGTCATCGCCGGCAGCAAGGCCGACTGATACCCGTGCTGATGAACACCGGTTCCCGCCGCGCCCCCGAATGCGCGGCGGGCATCGAACACGCCCATTGCATCCCCCGTCCCGATCGGCAAGCTGGCAGACGAGGGAGAGTGACATGACCGAGCAGCTTGCAGGCGATTACGACTACATCATCGTGGGGGGTGGCACCGCCGGCTGCGTGCTGGCCAACCGGCTCAGCGCCGACCCAAAGACGCGCGTCCTGCTGCTCGAGGCGGGCGGCAAGGGCCATTACCACTGGGTGCATATCCCGGTGGGTTACCTCTATTGCATCGGCAATCCGCGCGTCGACTGGATGATGAAGACCGCCGCCGAACCCGGCCTGAACGGTCGCAGCCTGGTCTATCCGCGTGGCAAGGTTCTGGGCGGCTGCACCTCGATCAACGGCATGATCTACATGCGCGGGCAGGCCGCCGACTACGACGGCTGGCGGCAGATGGGCAATACCGGCTGGGGCTGGGACGACGTTCTGCCCTGGTTCCGCCGCTCCGAGGATCACCACAAGGGCGAGAGTGACCTGCACGGGGCAGGGGGCGAGTGGAAGGTCACCACCCAGCGCCTGAGTTGGGAGATCCTGCGTGCCTTTCAACAGGGCGCGCGCGAATTCGGATACGAGCCCACCGAGGATTTCAACAGCGGCACCAACGAGGGATCGGGCTTTTTCGAGGTCAACCAGAGAAAGGGCGTGCGCTGGAACACCACCAAGGCCTTCCTGCGCCCGGCGATGAACAGGTCCAACCTGCGGGTGCTGACCCGGGCCGAAACGCAGCGGTTGATCCTCGACGGCAAGCGTGTCACCGGCGTCGCCTTCCGCCACAACGGGGCGGACCATACCGCCATCGCGCGGGCCGAGGTGCTGCTCGCCGCGGGCGCCATCAACTCGCCCAAGCTGATGGAGCTTTCGGGCATCGGCCAGCCCGACCGCCTTTCGGCGCTGGGCATTGCCCCGGTGCACGACCTGCCCGGCGTGGGCGAGAACCTGCAAGATCACTTGCAGATCCGCACCGTGTTCAAGGTGTCGAACACGCCCACCCTGAACGAGACGGCCAATTCGCTCACCGGCCGCATCGGTATCGCGCTGAAATATGCGCTGACCCGCTCGGGGCCGCTCAGCATGGCGCCCAGCCAGTTCGGCATGTTCACGAAATCCGATCCCAGCCTGGAAACCCCCGACCTGGAATACCATGTGCAGCCGCTCTCCACCGACCGGCTGGGCGACCCGCTGCACCCCTTCCCGGCCATCACCGTCTCGGTCTGCAACCTGCGCCCCGAAAGCGTCGGCGATTGCCACATCACCACCGCGGACACCGGGCAACAGCCGCATATCCGGCTCAACTACCTCAGCGCCCCGCGCGACCAGCAGGTCGCCGTCGCCGCCATCAAGCAGGCCCGCCGGATCATGACGGCAAAGGCGCTCGCGCCCTACAGGCCGCAGGAATTCCTGCCCGGCCCGCATATCGCCAGCGATGCCGATCTGCTGCGTGAGGCCGGCAATATCGCCACCACGATCTTTCACCCGGTGGGCACCTGCAAGATGGGCCGGGACCCGATGGCGGTGGTCGCCCCTGACCTGCGGGTGCACGGTCTCTCCGGGCTGCGGGTGATCGACGCCTCGATCATGCCCAGGATCGTCAGCGGCAACACCGCCTCGCCCGTGATCATGATCGCCGAAAAAGCCGCCGACATGATCCGCAGCGGCACCTGACAGCCCGTCATTCCTGCTTCTTTCTGGTCCGAAATACTCCGGGGGTGAGGCCCGTCAGGGCCGAGGGGGCAGCGCCCCCTTGCTCCGCCCGGTTCAGCGCTCCGGCCGATAGGCCTGCGCGATCATCGCCTGTTCACGCTGCGCCACATAGGCGGTGCGGAACCGGGGCGCAAAGAACGCGACAAAGGCGCGGACCTCGGGGCGGCGATAGGCGTCCGGGCCGATCACCAGCCACGAAGTGCTGTCGGTGTCCGGAACCGGATCAAAACAGCGCACCAGCGTCGGGTAATCGGTGGCATACAAGATCGCCACCGGACCGATGCCCAGGCCCGCCTCGATGCTGGCGGTCACCGATTCCGGCTCGCCGCAGCGCGCCACGATCTGCTCGGGCGAAATCCGTTCCATCAGCCAGCTGTTCAGCCGCATGGCCCCCGGCATGGGGTCGTAGATGACAAAGGTATGACCGGCGAAATCATCGGGCCCCGTCGGTACCCCATGGCGCGCGGCATAGTCGCGCGATGCGTAAAGGGCCGATTTGACGTCGGTGAGCTTTGAACAGATCAGCCGCTCGTTGGTGATCTGGGGCGTGATACGGATGGCGATGTCGGCCTCTCCCGCCGCCAGATCGAGTATGTCATAAGTCGAGATCAATTCGAAACGGATCTCGGGGTGCCCGTCACGGAAATCTGACAGGATCTTGGTGAAAATCGGCGAGAAATTCCGGTTGGGGGCGGTAATCCGGATCGGCCGGGCGTTGGACTTGCGCGCCTTGGTCGCGGCCTCCTCCAGGTTTCTGGCCGAGGCTTCCAGCATCTCCGCCTGCGGCAGCAGGTCCCGCGCCACTAGAGTCGGGCGGAACCCGCGGGTATCGCGCTCGAACAGCGTCAGCCCCAACTGATGCTCCAGCGTCTCGATCTGGCGGGCGACGGTCGGCTGCGACACCCCCAGCACTCTCGACGCGGCCAGTGTCGATCCCTCGCGGTAGACTGCCAGAAAGACGCGAATGTCCGACCAGTTCAACGACCACCTCTTCATTTCCGAAGAACCGCGCAACGCCGTCGTGTATACCATGCCGCTTGCGCGCCACCTAATGTTCTTTGTGTGATGCCCAAGCAAGGGGAGGCCGGGATGGCCATGCAGGACAGCTTTCCGACCCGCTTCAAAATCATGTGCGCGTTTCTGGCGCGGCCGCTGTCCTGGCGCCGCTCCCAGGCGGCCCCACTGCCCGAGACCGAGACCAAGGACGACCGCGCGCGCCGCGCCTTCCCGCGGGAAATCTTCGAACTCTGCCCCGAGGCCCTTGCGTCGGAGTACGGCCTGCACGATGCAATCGTGGGCTTGTCCGGCCGCTACTGACCTCGGGCCCGACTAAGAGGCGCCGCCCCGCGGCTTGGCCCTGAGCGTCGGATCGGCGGCGCGCGGGTCCTCGGGCCAGGGGTGTTTTGGATATTGCGCCCGCATGTCCTTGCGCACATCCGCATAGGAGCCGTCCCAGAATCCCGGCAGGTCGCGGGTGATCTGGATGGGGCGCTGGGCAGGGGACAGGAGCGTGATCTTCAGCGGCACGCCCGCCACCATCGGGTGCTGAGTCACCCCGAACATCTCTTGCAGGCGGACCGAGATTTCCGGCACCTCATGTTCATAGTCGATCGGCACCTTGCGCCCCAGGGGCGTGACGAATGCTCCTGGCGCGCGCGCCTCCAGTTCCTGGCTCTGTCCCCAGTCGAGCCGCGCCTTCAGCGCTGGCAGCAGATCGAAGCGTTTCCAGTCCTCGGCGCTGCGTACCCCGGTCAGCATCGGCAACAGCCAGTCCTCCAGACTGGCCATCAGCCCGGCTTGCGAGAAATCCGGCAGGTCCGCGCCCCCGGCGCGGACCAGTTCCACCCGCCGCGCCAGCCGGGCCGCGGCCCCCTCCGGCCGCAGACCGAGGTCGCGCACGCCGTCCAGCATCGCGCGGGCCACGGCCTCGGAGGGGACGTCCTTCCAGAGGCGGTCGCTCAGCGTGATCGCGCCCAGCCGCTCCTGCTGCCGTGCGATCACCCGGCGTTCGCGCCGCGACCACTCGCAAGTATCGACCAGGGTGATCTGGTCGCCGAACAGTGTCCGCAACTCGGCCTCGCCGATCCGCGCGGCCATGCGGATACGCGCCTCGCGCGGGTCGCCATCGGTGTCGATGGCCACCAGATAGGGCGCGCCGGCCAGTGTCTCGCCGAGGTCCAGCGCCGCGCCCTTGCCGCCCGACAGGACGAAGCGGGGCGCCTCACCCTTGCGGCGCTGGCCGATCCGGTCGGGATAGGCAAGCGCGGCCATCGCCGCCGGGCTCATCGCCTCGGGCGATGTCTCTGCCTGCCGCTCCAGCCGTTTGGCCTCGCCCCGGATGCGGTCGATCACCGCCATGTTCATCTCATAAGGCCGCTCGCGCCGGAACCGCGCCGGGTCGCGCAGGGCGTCCAGCCGCAACTCCAGATCGGCGGGCGCACCGCGCAGCGGGTCGCGCTCGGCCATCAGCGCCGCCAGCGGCGCCGCCTGCCGCCCGGCCATGGCCAGCATGTGGCCGAGCCGCGGATGCAACGGCAGCGATGCCAGTACGCGGCCGTGCTCGGTGATCCGCCCGCGTCCGTCGAGCGCGCCCAGCATGGCCAACAACGCCCGCGCCTCGGCCAGCGCGCCCTCGGGGGGCTGGGTCAGAAACGGCAGATCCTCGGGCTCGGCCCCCCAGAGCGCCAGTTCCAGCGCAAGGCCGGCCAGATCCGCCGCCTCGATCTCGGCCGGCGGAAACCCGGCCAGCGCCCCTTCCTCGCCGCGCGTCCAGAGCCGGTAACAGACGCCCTCGGTCACTCGCCCCGCGCGCCCCGCGCGTTGGGTCGCCTCGGCCCGCGTCACCCGTTCAGTGACCAGCCGCGACATCCCCGAGCCGGGATCGAACCGCGCCCGCCGTGCCTGACCCATGTCCACGACGACCCGGACGTCGGGAATGGTCAGCGAAGTTTCGGCGATCGAGGTCGCCAGCACCACCTTGCGCCCCTTTGCGACAGGGGCCAGCGCCGCGCCTTGCGCGCCGAAGGGCATGGCCCCGAACAGCGGCCTGATCGCGCAGTCCTTTGGCAGGCGCGCGGACAGCAGCGCCTCGGCGCGCCGGATCTCCCCCTCGCCGGGCAGGAACACCAGCAGCCCGCCGTGGCTGCCACGGGTGTCCGCCTCGGCCTGTACGACGAGATCGGCCAGCGCCTCCACCCGTCGCACGCGCGGATCCAGCGGACGGTCCAGCCAGCGGGTCTCGACCGGAAAGGCGCGTCCCTCGGATGTCACCAGCGGCGCCTCCATCAACTCCGCCACCGGGGCCGCATCCAGCGTTGCCGACATCGCCAGCAGGATCAGCTCCTCGCGCAGCGCGCCCGCAACTTCCAGGCAGAGCGCCAGACCCAGATCGGCATTCAGCGAGCGTTCGTGGAATTCGTCGAAGATCACCGCACCGACGCCGGGCAGATCGGGATCCGATTGCAGCATCCGGGTCAGGATGCCTTCGGTAACCACCTCGATCCGGGTCGATTTCGAAATCCTGGCCTCGCCCCTGATCCGATAGCCCACGGTCTGGCCCAACGGCTCGCCCAGGGTTTCGGCCATCCGTTCCGCCGCCGCCCGCGCCGCAAGCCGGCGCGGCTCGAGCATCACGATCCGTCCGGGCGTCAGCCCGGCCTCCAATATGGCCAGCGGCACCCGCGTGGTCTTGCCCGCCCCCGGTGGGGCTTGCAGGACCGCACGTCCCCGCAGGCGCAGGGCGGAAAGCAGATCGGGCAGGGCGTCTTCGATGGGCAGGCGGGTCATGTCCATCTTATCGCCACAGTACGGGACAAAGGTCTAGGCCCCAATCCGGAATTGCGGCCCCGTCGCCATCCGGGTTCGAGCCACTGGCGCCACGGATGGCGACCCGCCGGAGTATTTCCAACCAGAAAGAAGCAGAAGCGTTCGGGCTTCTTTCTGGTGAAAAATACTCCCGCCGGAGGCGGCCGCGCTCTGGGGCGATTGACTGCGATGGGGTCCCCGGCGCAGGGACAATCCGGCGCATCCGGACGACAGGCTCTGGACAAACACCGGCCCGCTCCGCCATTCAGGGCAAAATTCGCGAGGATCGGCATGGATATCACACAGCTTGGCGACAGGATACTCTCGGGCGATCGCCGGGCGCTGGCGCGGGCGATCACGCTGGTGGAAAGCCGGCGCGCCGACCATCGGGTCGACGCCACCGAACTGCTGGAGCGGCTGGCGCGCGCAGGGCGGCAGGCGCTCCGGATCGGACTTTCGGGCACGCCGGGGGTTGGCAAGTCCACCTTCATCGAAAGCTTCGGCATGATGCTGGTGGGGCAGGGCTTGCGCGTCGCGGTCCTCGCGGTTGATCCCAGCTCGGCTCGCTCCGGCGGCTCGATCCTGGGCGACAAGACCCGGATGGAGCGTCTCTCGCGCGAGTCCAATGCCTTTATCCGTCCCTCCCCCAGCCAGAGCCACCTGGGTGGCGTCGCGCGGCGCACCCGCGAGGCGGTTGCGCTGTGCGAGGCGGCGGGGTTCGATGTCGTGCTGATCGAGACCGTGGGCGTCGGCCAGTCAGAAACCGTGGTCTCGGAACTGTCCGACCTGTTCCTGCTGCTGCTGGCGCCCGCGGGCGGCGACGAGTTGCAGGGGGTCAAGCGCGGCATCATGGAGATGGCCGACATCATTCTGGTCAACAAGGCCGACGGCCCGCTGAAACCGGTCGCCACCCGGACCTGTGCCGATTATGCCGGCGCGCTGCGCCTGCTGCGCAAGCGGCCGCAGGATCCGGAGCATTTCCCGAAGGCTCTCACCGTCTCGGCGGTCGAGGAACACGGGCTGGCCGAGGCCTGGGCCGAGATGCAGGCGCTGGTCGAATGGCGCAAGGCGCAGGGGCATTGGCAGGACAACCGGGCCGCGCAGGCCCGGTTCTGGTTCGGGCAGGAGGTGCGCCACGCCCTGCTGGCCCGGCTGGAAACGCCGCAGGCGCGGGCCGAGATGGACCGGCTGGCCACCGCTGCAGCCGTGGGTGATATGACCCCGGCCAGCGCCGCCGAGCAGATGCTGGCCTATCTGAAGGTGAATTGATGGGCTTGGCCTGCCAAGAACACCGTGGCCCGGAACATGCCGGACCCGGGGCCCTCGGGGGCGGTCGCAGCGAAGGCAAAGAATCCGCGCCAGCCGTCTTGACCCCCCGCGCGATTCCCACTACACGCATCCAACCAGTTTTCGGGCGCGACTTCGGGTTGCGCCCCTTGTGATTTGGCAGGCGCCTTTCGTCTGCCACCAGATACGAAGGAAGAGACCATGTCGCGCCGTTGCGAACTGACCGGAAAAGGCCCGATGACTGGCAACAATGTCAGCCATGCAAACAACAAGACCCGCCGTCGTTTTCTGCCCAACCTGAACGACGTGACGCTGCAGTCGGAAACCCTGGGCCGCGGCGTCAAGCTGCGCATCTCGGCGGCTGCCCTGCGCTCGGTCGACCACCGCGGCGGTCTGGACGCCTTCCTGGCCAAGGCCAAGGACGAGGACCTGTCCGACAACGCCCTGAAGGTCAAGAAAGAGATCGCCAAGGCACAAGCCTCGGCCTGATCGACCCCAGGACACTGGATCGCAGAAAACCCCGTACCAACCGGTGCGGGGTTTTCCGCGTGTTGGGCGCGGGCAAAGCGTCCGCCTGTCGCAGCGGCCCGATGCCGCCTTGTGTTCCCCCTCGCGAACGCGCTAGCAGAACGGCAATGATGATCCGTCTGCGCATCTCCCTAGCCGTGATCCTGGCTGCGCTGCTGGCGCTGACCGGGCAGGGGCTGGCCAATTCCCGCGGCATGAATGCCGCAGTGGGGCAGATGGAGATCTGCACCGGCTCCGGCCCGGTGATCCTCTATATGGGCGAAGACGGGCAGCCCACGGCCCGGCCGCATTACTGTCCCGATTTCGCCTTGGCCCTGCTGGGGGCGTTGACGCCTGACGTCATGGCTCTGCCAGTCCTGCCCGAGCGCGCCGCATCGCAGCCCGACCGCACCCGGGCCAGCCTGATTTCCGCCACGCTCTCGGCCGTTCCGGCCCGCGCGCCGCCTGTCCCGGTCTGATCCGACCCAAATCAGACCAATCAGGACATGACCAAGGAGAGAGACCCATGTCGTTCAAATCCGCACTGCTGGCCGCCGCCGCATCCCTGAGCCTTGCCACCGCCGCGCTGGCCGGGGACATCATCATCGACGACGCCTATGCCCGCTCGGCCGGCGCCCATGCCAAGGCGGGCGCCGCCTTCATGGTGATCCACAATTCCGGCGATACCGACGACCGGCTGATGGATGTCCGCTCGGACGTGTCGGCCCGGGTGGAACTGCACACCCACAAGATCAACGATCAGGGTGTCGCCCAGATGATGCACGTCCCCGAAGGCTTCGTGATCCCTGCCGGTGGCATGCATGCGCTGGCGCGCGGCGGCGATCACGTGATGTTCATGGGCATCAAGGCGCCCTTTGAGCAGGGGGCGATGGTGCCGCTGACGCTGCTGTTCGAAAAGGCCGGCGAGATCGAGATCGAGGTCCCCGTCGACCTGGAGCGCCAGGATGGCGGCCACGGCCACATGAAAAAGAACTGAACGCGCAGGCACGCCTGTCTTCAGGCTGCGCTGCAGCCCTCATCCATGCGTCAGGCCGGGCCTTCCCCCGGCCTGGAGGCCCAATCCGACACCGTTCCCGCCCCTGCCGAAAGGGCACGGTCCAGCGCCTGGGCCGCTATCGCAAAATCGCCGATCGCCATGCCGCGAAACACGAAACCCGCCCGGTTCGCCGGGGCGCGGGCCGGTGCGGTGCCAGTCACCAGCGCCGCCAGGTCCCCGGCCACCAGCGCTGGATCGACCATCGGGCGCGGGTTGTCGACCTCTTGCGCCTGATCGTCGATGTAAAGCGGCGCCAGCGCCGCCATCCCTTCGGCCCGCCAGGGTACGCCCGCATCGGTGATCGCGGCAAAGGCGCCGGGTTTCAGCCAGCGGGCATCGAGGAACGGCTCCATCCCGTAGGCGAGCGTCACCGAAGAGACCACGATATCGGCCGCCGCCAGCGCCGCCTGCGGTGCGCTGGCGATCTCGACCTCCAGCCCTCGCGCCCGGGCCAGCGCGGCCAGCCGCTCCAGGTTTCCCGCGCCGCGCCCCAGCAGCACCGCCCGCCGCAGCGGGAAGAGGTCGCAGAATGCCGCCAGGTGGCTGCGCGCCTGCGCCCCGGTGCCTACGAAGGCTATCGTTTCGGCCGCCGGATCGGCCAGCCGCCGCGCTGCCAGCGCGCTGAGCCCCGCCGTGCGCACGCCCGTCAGCCACCCCGCCTGCATCAGCGCCCGCATCTGTCCCGTTTCGCTGTCCTGCACCAGCACCACGCCCTCGACCCCGGGCAGGCCGCGGGCCGGGTTGCGCGGGCTCACCATCACCGACTTGACCACCGTCAGGTCCGGCGCATCGCCCGTGGCCAGCGTCGTCATCACGTAGCGCCCGTCTCCCGGCAGCACCGCCGATTTCGGCGCCACCTTCACCGTGCCCCGGACCTGCGCCGCGATTGCGTTTTCCAGCGCCGACAGCACCTCGGCCGTCGTTATCCCCAGGCCGGCCAGTTCGGAATCCGACAGGATCAGGAAGCCGCTCATCTCGGCCCCTCCAGCAAGTCCGCCACCCAGTCCGGAACGATCTGGCTGGCCGGGCCGAACCGGGTCTCGTCGAAGCTCGACACGACGGCCGAGGGCTCCAGGTTCAGCTCCACAGTCCGCGCGCCCGCCGCGGTCGCCTCGTTCACGAAGGCTGCCGCCGGATAGACCTGCCCCGAGGTGCCGATCGCGGCAAACACGGAACAGCCCGCCAGGTGGTCATATATGGCATCCATGAAATAGGCCATCTCGCCGAACCACACCACATCGGGCCGGGCGGTGGGGCGGGTGCAGGCGGGGCAGGGGGTGGCAGTGTCCATCTCTTCGGGTGCGGTCCAGCGGTGGCCACAGGCGGCGCAAAGCGCCCCCGCAAGGGTGCCATGCATGTGGATCACGTCTTGCGCGCCGCCCGCCTCGTGCAGGCGGTCCACGTTCTGGGTCACGATCACCACCTCGCCTGGCCAGTCCCGTTGCAGGCGCGCCAGCACCTGATGCGCTGCATTGGGTCGGGCGGCGGCGGCCTTCACCCGGCGCGCATTGTAGAACTCGTGCACCAGCACCGGGTTGCGGGCAAAACCCTCGGGCGTCGCAACGTCGTCGATCGCGTATTTCGCCCACAGCCCGTCCTTGTCCCGGAACGTGCCCAGCCCGCTTTCAGCCGATATACCCGCGCCGGTCAGTATGACGATCTTTTCCATCCCAGGACCCTCGCGTAATGATCGGGGCAAAACGGAGCCCCGCATGACCCACCGTATCCTCTTCGTCTGCCTTGGCAACATCCGCCGGTCACCCGCGGCCGAAGGCGTTTTTCGCGTGCTGATGCCCGACGCGCAGACCGACAGCGCTGGAACCGGCGACTGGCATGTGGGCGAGCCGCCCTACGGTCCGATGCAGGTGGCGGCGCAGGCGCGCGGCATCGACCTGTCGGACCTGCGGGCGCGCCAGTTCACCGCGGCCGATTTCACCCGTTTCGACCTGATCCTGGGCATGGACATGCAGAACATTGCGGATATCGAGGCGCTGCGTCCCGCCGGCAACGCGACTCCGGTCAGGCTCTTCACCGAGTTCGCGCCCGAAACCGGGGCAACCCATGTGCCCGATCCCTACTACACCCGCGATTTCGACGGCGCGCTCGACCTGATCCGGGCCGCGGCGGCCGGGTTGCGGAAACATCTGGGCCACTGACCAGGATCGACCCAAGCGCAGTCTGTCAATCCCAACTCCCCTGACGGCCTGCCACCAGTTTGTAAACTGGCCCCGGATCGGCGGCACAAAAGGCGGGGGTCCGGGGAAACCGGCCGGGATTTAAGCAATTCCAAAACTGGCCGTTCTTGTTGTGCAAACTTGCAAGCCGCCTCTTGCCGGGTCCGCGCGCCTTGCGCTCAATGCGGGGGGTCAGCATCCCGGCAGGCTTCAGATGACCTCAAACCAAAGTTTTTCGGATATGGATGCCCGGGACCATGCGTGCCCGTCAGTCCTCGATCACCCTGAGCTGGCCGCCAAGCCATGGAAGCCGGGCGACTGCGGGGTCGATCATCTGGCTCTGCACCAGCCGGCGCATGGTCTGCGCCACGTCGCGTGGCACCCGGTCGGCCCAGTCGGATCCGGCAAAGAGCGAAATGGTGCGCGCAAACGCGGCAAAGGGCAGGGGAAAGGCGTCGATCTCTTCATGGAACCGGGCCGCGCGCATGTATCCCAGCGGCGTCGTCACCGCCCAGCCCACGCGCCGGGCCACCATCGCGATCAGCGCCAGGTGCGAACCGATTTCGAACCGTTCCTCGAACTCCAGCTTGTGGCGGGCCAGCTGGGTTTCGATCTGGCGGCTGATCAGTTGCTCTCGGGCATAGCGCAGCAGGGGCATGGTACGCAGCGCCGCCATCACGTCGCCGCCCTCGGGCACCACCCCGCGCGGCGCCACGATCATGAACGGGTCGCGCACCAGCGGATATTCGACCACGCCTTCGTGCATCTCGCCCGCGGTTGCGGCGACAGCAATATGCAGACGCCGTGCCTTCATCGCCTCGGTGATCTCGTGGCTGGGCGCAGTAATCAGCTTGAACCGGCACTTGGTCAGGCTGTCGGCCAGAAGTACCGCCAGCCGCGGCGTCAGGTCATTGTCGAAATCGTCGATCAGCCCCATGCTGAGCGTGCTCAGATGGGTCAGGTCCATCACCGTCAGTTCGCTCTGCGCCAGCCGGAGCTCGCTCAGAACCGTCTCTGCCCGCGGCAGAAACGCGCGCCCCGCCGGTGTCAGCACCATGGGGCGGCGGCCGTGGTCCACCAGATCGCTGCCCAGTGCCTGTTCCAGATTCTTCAGCTGCTGGCTCACCGCCGGCTGGCTCAACCCGGTCAGTTCCGAGGCCTGCGCCACCGACCCGGAGCGCGCCAGCGCCTCGAACACTTCCAGACCGCGCAGGGTCACGCCTTTCATCAGCATTTCGGTCGCTCCCGGCAGTTTTGCTTTTTCTTAATATAAGTTGACCAAACGTCAAGTAATGATCGTGAGGCTCTCGAATGAGTATTACCGTTTTGAAATCCGCACCCGGGCTTGAAGTCTCGGCGCAGGGGGATGCGTCCGACGTCGTGCAGGTGATGCTCGCCCGTCTGAAACTGGAAGGCGAGGTTGCCGCCCGTGACTATGCCGCGCGTCTTGATGGCTGGACCGGCGATATCGTGGTCACATCCGAGCAGATCGCCGGCGCCTGCGACCAGGTGCCCGAAGACCTCAAGTCCCAGATCCGTTACGCCCATGACAACATCCGCCGTTTCGCCGAGGCGCAGCGCGCCTCGGCGCTGGATTTCCAGACTGAGCTGCGCCCGGGCCTGATCGCCGGGCAGAAACAGATCCCGCTGGCGGCGGCAGGGGCCTATGTGCCGGGCGGGCGCTATGCCCATATCGCCTCGGCGTTGATGACGATCACCACCGCCCGCGCCGCGGGCGTGCCGCGTATCACCGCCGTCTCGCCGCCGCAGCCGGGGCGTGGCATCCATCCGGCGATCCTCTATGCCATGTCGCTGGCCGGCGCCGACCGCATCCTGGCGCTGGGCGGGGTGCAGGGGGTGGCGGCGCTGGCCTTTGGCCTCTTCGGTGCCCCGCCCGCCGATATCCTCGTCGGGCCCGGCAACCAGTTCGTGGCCGAGGCCAAGCGCCAGCTGTTCGGCCCGGTCGGTATCGACATGTTCGCCGGGCCCACCGACAGCCTGGTCATCGCCGACGCCACCGCCGACCCGTTGACCGTTGCCTGGGATCTGGTCGGCCAGGCCGAGCATGGCTACAACTCACCCGTCTGGCTGGTCACCGACGACAGGACCCTGGCCGAGACGGTGCTGGCCCATATTCCCGCCTGCATCGCCGAACTGCCCGAACCCAACCGCTCCAGCGCCCAGGCCGCCTGGGATGCCTTGGGCGAGGTGATCCTGTGCGTTAATCGCGAGGAGATGGCCGCTACCGCCGACCGCTACGCGCCCGAGCACCTGCATGTGCAGGCCGCCGATCTCGACTGGTGGCGGCGCCGCCTTTCGGCCTATGGCTCGCTGTTCCTGGGCGAGTTGACCACCGTGGCCTTCGGCGACAAGGCCAGCGGGCCCAACCACGTGCTGCCCACCTCGGGCGCGGCACGCTATACTGGCGGGCTAAGCGTACACAAGTTCCTGAAAACCGTGACCTGGCAGCAGGTCGAGCCGCGGGCGCTGCCCGAACTCGCCCGCGCCACCGCTGTCATCTCGCGCGCCGAGGGGATGGAAGGCCACGCCCGCACGGCGGATATCCGTCTGGAAAAGTTGCGCCCCGTGCTGCGACAGGTCGGCAATGGCTGAGCAAACAAAAGGCGGGCTTCAAGCCAGCCGTCCGCCGTCTTCGATTACTGGCAGATCGCCTGCGCCAGCTCTCCGAACGCCTTGTAGCGCTTCCACAGTGCCTCGTCGCTGCGCTTGTCCGACATCCGCACTTCCTGCGCCTGGTGCGGGTCCCGGAACCACTTGGCGACCTTGCGCCGGTCGGACCGGGTCAGCGACTTGTTGGCGGCCTGCTGGATGCAACTGCACCGCTGCGGGGTCGCCTCGGACCGGCCGCTCTGGCGGCAGGCATCATGAATGCCTCCGGTCGCCGCAAAAACCTGTGCCGGCGCCGTCACGCTCATCAGGGCGGCACAGACCGCCCCCGTCAAAAACCGTTTCACGTTTTGGCCTCTTGCTCTGCTGCGGGGTCTGCCGCCCCGTCTCTCGGGCCACACTATGACAAAAGAGCGCGCGCGGATCAATCGGGTGCGACAATCGGAATGTATGGCTGGTGGATGAATGATGCGCGCCTGCGTCACCTGTCCTCTGGTGGGGGAGCGCCTTCAGGCATGCCGCGAGGATGTTTGTGGGCAGCCTTCCCGTCCCGTCGCCGAGGAAGCCCTTGCCAGCATCCGCCGATTGGCTCGTCTCAGGATCAATTCCGGCAACTGAAGGCTCTTGATCCACCTTGACCAAACCAAGATTCCTCATCATATGCCCAATCCATGACAAACCTCGCTCATATCCGCAATTTCTCCATCGTCGCCCATATCGACCATGGCAAATCCACCCTTGCCGACCGGCTCATCCAGGAGACCGGGACGGTGCAGGATCGTGACATGAAGGAGCAGTTGCTCGACAGCATGGATATCGAGCGCGAGCGCGGCATCACCATCAAGGCCAACACGGTCCGCATCGACTATACCGCCGACAATGGCGAGCAGTATGTGCTGAACCTGATCGACACGCCCGGCCATGTCGACTTTGCCTATGAGGTCAGCCGCTCGATGCGCGCGGTCGAGGGGTCGCTTCTGGTGGTGGACAGCACGCAAGGGGTCGAAGCGCAGACTCTCGCCAACGTCTACCAGGCCATCGACGCCAACCACGAGATCGTGCCGATCCTCAACAAGATCGACCTGCCCGCCAGCGACTGCGACCGGGTGGCCGAACAGATCGAGGATGTGATCGGCATCGACGCATCCGGCGCGATCCGCGTCAGCGCCAAGACCGGCGTCGGCATCCACGAAACGCTCGAAGCCATCGTGCACCACCTGCCCGCGCCCAAGGGCACCCGCGACGCGCCCTTGAAGGCGATGCTGGTGGACAGCTGGTACGACAGCTATCTCGGCGTCATCGTGCTGGTCCGCATCATGGACGGCGTCCTGAAAAAGGGCATGCGGGTCAAGTTCATGTCCAACGGCACCCTGCACCATGTCGACCGCATCGGCGTCTTCCGCCCCGCCATGCAGATGGTGGACGAGCTCGGCCCGGGCGAGATCGGCTTCCTCACCGCCTCGATCAAACAGGTCCGCGACACCCGCGTCGGCGACACCATCACCAATGACCGCAACGGCGCCGACAAGGCGCTGCCCGGCTTCAAACCCGCCCAGCCGGTGGTGTTCTGCGGCCTCTTCCCGGTCGATAGCGCCGAGTTCGAAGACCTCCGCGACGCCATCGAGAAACTGGCCCTCAACGACGCCTCCTTCTCCTATGAAATGGAAACCTCCGCCGCCCTCGGCTTCGGCTTCCGCTGCGGCTTCCTGGGCCTCCTGCATCTCGAGGTCATCCGCGACCGCCTCGAACGCGAATACGATATCGAGCTGATCACCACCGCCCCCTCGGTGGTCTACCGCGTCTTCATGCGCGACGGCGAGATGCGCGAGCTGCACAACCCCGCCGACATGCCCGACCTGTCGAAGGTCGACCATATCGAGGAACCGCGCATCAAGGCGACCATCCTCGTGCCCGACGAATACCTCGGCGACGTGCTGAAACTCTGCCAGGACCGCCGCGGCATCCAGACCGACCTCTCCTATGCCGGCTCCCGCGCCATGGTCGTCTATGACCTGCCGCTGAACGAGGTGGTGTTCGACTTCTACGACCGGCTCAAATCGGTGACCAAGGGCTATGCCAGCTTCGACTACCAGCTCACCGGCTACCGCGAGGACAGCCTGGTCAAGATGTCGATCCTGGTGAATGACGAGCCGGTCGATGCGCTCTCGACCATGGTCCACCGCGACCGGGCCGAGGCGCGCGGCCGCGCCATGTGCGAAAAGCTCAAGGACCTGATCCCCCGCCACATGTTCAAGATCCCGATCCAGGCGGCCATCGGCGGCAAGGTCATCGCACGCGAGACCCTCTCGGCGCTTCGCAAGGACGTGACCGCCAAGTGTTATGGTGGGGATGCGACCCGCAAACGCAAGCTGCTGGACAAGCAGAAGGCGGGCAAGAAGAAGATGCGCCAGTTCGGCAAGGTGGATATCCCGCAGGAAGCGTTTATTTCCGCCCTGAAAATGGACAGCTGAGGCTGTTCATTTTGAGTGACGGTGTGCGAAAGCGGTTGGCGCAGCCAACTGCGTGCCCACACCGTGGAGTTTGGCTTTGTTTTCAGGGCGCGTAGGCGTGCGGCACCCGGTAGAGGCCTCGCCCCCATAGGGTGGGCAGTCCTGCCCACCATGGTTGATGCGCCCGTGCGGTGGGCAAACTGCCCACCCTACGCTTGCTCATTTGGGTTTTTAACTATCGGCAATATGGCGTGGTGTACGCTAATTGGTAGATCTTTTCGGATAAGGCCAATCATTCCCAAGACTATCAGGTAAATTCGGTCAGCGTCCTTGAGAGCTTCATCGACCAGTTCTCGTGTCACGGCACTAGTTTGGCGCCTAAACTTAGGGTTACTCCTCGAGCCAATGTTGGTCACATAGTCCACTCGTAAGAATCCTTGTGACGTTCCAAAGAAAGCACCGTGTGCGGCCATGTGCCGATTTTGGACAAACCTCTCGATCCAATCAGATAAGGCGTACAAGTCTTCAGAAAACCCGAATTCTTTCGCCAACTCGCTAGATTTCTTGAGTTCTTTGTTGAGCTCTTTCGTGGTGAGTTTTCTCACCTGGCAGTATGCATCAAACCAATTTTCATTTTCCAGCCTTAATCCTCCGAGGAAAACAACCAGAGCGCTTGTTAACAACTCGATATGCGCGCAGGTTTGCAGATAAAGTCCCAATAAATAAGTGAATTCTTTTGGCAGCAAGCCTTCTATGGCTGTACCCCGGTCAGGGAATAATTCGTCCATCAATCGCCTCTATCTACCAGATTTTTCTAACTGATTTTTTGCAAAAAGATCAGTAAAAGCAGGCTGTTGTATAATCCCGAGTTAGAATTTCTGTTTGCAATCCAACAATACCGCCCGGCCACAGGCCGGGCCGCGCCGACCCGCCCCCATGGGGCGGCGCGATTGCGCCACCCCTCGGGTCGGCGCGGCCCTCCGTGCTTTGATCCGCCGTCGCATTTGCGACTGCGCCCCGGGGCTCCGCCCGTTCGGCCCTGAAACGGTCCACTGGACCGTTTCCAGGACGGGCCTCACCCCCCCCTCACCAAAACCACCCCTTCCTAACTTCCCCCGCAACCTC
Source organism: Ruegeria marina (assembly GCF_900101475.1). Lineage (GTDB taxonomy): Bacteria > Pseudomonadota > Alphaproteobacteria > Rhodobacterales > Rhodobacteraceae > Ruegeria_B > Ruegeria_B marina. The sequence goes on from NZ_FMZV01000005.1 coordinate 100,445, forward strand.
GCCGCCTTCCACCCCCTCGACCCCGCCCGCCTTCAGGATCCGGCGTTCCTGGGCGCGGGTCATCTGGATCTTGCGGACCTGGATCGCCGCCTCGCGCGCGGTGACATAATTCCCGTCCGGCCCCGGTTCCATCCCCGGCACCGTCGGGCGGCGGTGCCACCAGCCGCGCATCCCCGCCAGCACGTGCCGCCAGCCGGTGCGCGCGTCGTCGCCCAGGTCCCAGATGCGTTCCACCTCGGGCATCGACACCAGCGCTGCCACCGGGCGGCCGTGGCGGGTCAGCACGATCACCGCGCGCGGGTCCTGCGCCCGGGTGACGAGTTGGCCCAGTTGCGAGCGGGCCTCGGAAACGGGGATGTACATGGCGAATCTCCTCTGTACAAAACGGTCAATCAGGGGTCTGAGGCTGGGACAATTCGGTTAAAACGGCCCGATTCCAGCGTACGATCCGCTTTGCGGGCGCAGAAACCGGGGCTTGGCTCCGCGTTAACCCCTGTCCCCCTGCAACCCTGCCGCGCGGCTGGATTTGTCGGCCTTGTCCACAGGTGCCGCCACCGCTTATCCCCATGTTATCCCCGGCGAATTTTCATGCTGCGGTGCTATTTTCTTGCCTCGCAGCGGGGTGGGGTGCCAGATTTGTCTTACCGCAACGGAGCCTCGGTTTCCGAAGCGGGACGCAGGGGCCAGGGGGCCGGGCGGCGCAGCGGGGACCTTAGGGGAAACGCAGCAAAGTCAGGAGCTTACCGGGAGGTGGCGCGTCGCACAGGGTCTTCGGAGCCGGGCGAGGGGCCATCTCTGACACGGGTCTTGCGGGCGGGTTGACGTTTGCGGACGTTAATCGGCAAACCGGACGGGGGTTCGCCCTCGCTCGGCAAGGCGTCAGGGCGTGTCCTTGGGGATGCATGCAAAGACCGCGTCTGAGCACCTGACGCCTTTTTCTATTCTGGCAGTTGTTTCAAGGGCTTACCTTGGTCTGAAGCAGAAACGGGGATCGGCCTTGCTTGGCTGATCCCCGTTGTCCGTGTCCTTGGATGCAATGCCGCGTCTGTTGCACCTGTGGTTAACCTCTACCCGATGCGCCTATGGGATGCAACAATATATCGGTGTCGGCTGCTCCACTCGCCCCAGATATGGCATTCGCGATTGGGTCAGAACTGCTTCTGCAAATCCGTCGCGGCGTTCTCGATCGCATTCCCCGCCTTGCGAATATCCCGTCCCGCCCCCTTCGCCGTTTCACAAGCGGCGAGCGTCAACAGCATCACACCGATCACAACGATGCGGATCATTCCGGCCTCCATCTGGTTTCAGGGCTTCTCTATCAGTCGCGCCCGGGCTGGACCAGAGGCCCTAGCGGTGCCGGGCGACACTTCGCGCAAGGGTCGTGAGCACAAAGATCACCGAGGCGGCGCAAACGATGCTCGGCCCGGCGGGGGTATCGAACCAGTATGCGGCGTAAAGGCCGCCGAGAGCGGCGGCGGCGCCGATTGCGCCTGCGCCCAAGGCCATCGCCTCGGGGGTTCGGGCCAGAGGCCGGGCCGCTGCGGCCGGGATCACCAGCATCGCCGCGATCAGCAATACGCCGACGACCTTGATGGCGACCGCCACGACAAGGGCCAGCGCAAGTGTCAGCCAGAGTTCCGCCTTTGCGGGATCGACGCCCGCAGCCCGCGCAAGGTCGGGGTTCAGGGTCGAGACCAGCAGGTCGGACCAGTGCCATGCGACAAGCCCGATGACCAGAATGCCGCCGCCCCAGATCACCGCCAGATCGCCGGGCGTGACCGCCAGGATGTCGCCGAACAGGAAGGCCATGAGGTCAAGCCGGGCGTTCGTGTTCAACGATACGGCGACCATGCCTGCCGCCAGCGCGGTATGTGCCATGACGCCCAGCAAAGTGTCCATCGCGTATCCGTGGCCGCGCAACAGCACGACAGTCAGAGCCATCGCCAGAGAGGCGAGGATGACCGCCGGCAGGACCGGTGCCGAAAGGGCAAGCGCCAGCGCCACACCCAGAACCGCGGCGTGGGCGGTGGCCTCACCAAAATAGGCCATGCGCCGCCAGACCACGAAACACCCGAGCGGCGCAGAGGCCGCCGCGATCCCCATTCCGGCCAGGGTCGCGCGGACCATGAAATCGTTCAGCATCAGGATACTCCGGGCTGGTGATCATGTGCGCAATCGGCGTCATGGCTGTGACTGTGCTGATGCCGATAGAGGGCCAGAGTGCCCTTGGTGCCGGTCCCGAACAGCGCGCGGTACTCCGGGGCATCGGCCACGACCTCGGGCGTGCCCTCGCAACAGATATGCCCGTTGATGCACAGCACGCGGTCGGACGCCGCCATGACCACATGCAGGTCGTGGCTGACCATGATGATCGCGCAGCCAAGCTCGCGGCGCACTTCTTCGATCCGCTGGTAAAAGGCGGCGGCCCCGGGTTGATCAAGACCCTGGGTCGCCTCGTCGAGCAACAACAGCTGCGGGCGTTCCAGAATGGCGCGCGCCAGCAAGACCCGCTGGAACTGCCCCCCCGAGAGGTCCGCCATCTGCGCCTTGCCCAGCTCCGGCACGCCGGCGCGCGCCAGTGCCTCGCCCGCAACGCTGTCCGTGACGCGACGCGGCAGGCTCAGAAACCGTCTGACGGTGATCGGCAGCGCTGCATCGATCGACAGCTTCTGGGGGACATATCCGATCCTCAGGCCGGGCAAACGTTGCATTCGACCGGCGCTCAGCGGCACCGCCCCGATCAAGGCGCGAAGAAACGTGGATTTTCCCGATCCGTTGGGGCCTACGATGGTGACGATTTCGTTGGCCGCAACGGCCATCGATACGTCTTGCAGCACGGTGCGCCCACCGACGCGCACACCCAACCCCTGGGTTTCGATCACGGGTGTACCGGCATCGGCGGTCATGCGGCGAATTCCTGGCAGGCAGGGCACAGCCCCTCGGCTTCGACCACGATCCGTTCTATCGCGAACCCGGTCGTGGCGGCGGCCTTGCCCAAACGGCCCTGTTCCAGTTCCGTCTCTGCTTCCGCCACTGCCTTGCAGTTGCGGCAGATCAGGAAGGCCGGGACATGGTCCTGCTCGGGATGGGCGCAGGCGGTATAGGCATTCAACCGTTCGATACGATGCGCAAAGCCATTCTGTACCAGAAAATCGAGCGCCCGATACGCGACCGGCGGCTGTGATCCCAGACCGTCGGCGGCCAGTATGTCGAGGATCTCATAAGCGCCCATGGCGCGGTGCTGCTGCACGAGAATCTCGAGTACCCGGCGACGAACGGGGGTGAGTTGCAGTTTCTGATCGGCGCAGCGCGCTTCGGCCTCGGCCAGCGCCGTGGCGATGCAGCGGCTGTGATCATGCTGTTCGAAACCGATGGCTGTCATACGGGTGTTCCCCTGATGGAGTGCAGGGGTTGATATGTTATAACATCTCGGATATCAACCCTGGTCATCTGTTATAGAATAACATGTCACTGATAGGACCAACATGCTCCGTTCCTGCCTCGTTTCGCTGTTTCTCACTGCTGCCGTGCCCGTGGTTGCCGATGTCCCGCGCGTTGTTGTCGACATAGCCCCGGTTCATTCGCTGGTCGCGCAAGTCATGATCGGGGTAGGAGAGCCGGAACTGATCGTGCATCCGGGAGCCTCACCCCATAGCTATGCGATGCGCCCGTCCGAGGCGCGCGCGATGGAACAAGCCGATCTTGTGGTCTGGATGGGACCGCAGCTTACACCGTGGTTCGAGAAGCCACTGGAGGCGCTTGGGGCGAGTGCACGTCATGTCACTCTGCTCGACCTGGCTGCGACAGAGACCCTTCCGCTTCGGGTGCTTGACCACGACGATGGGGAGCAAGAGGACGAGCACCATGGCCATGACCATGGTCATGGCCACGAGGGTGTGGACCCGCACGCCTGGCTCGACCCTCGCAACGGGCAAGCATGGCTGGCGACGCTGGCCGAGGAACTGGCGGCCATCGACCCGGAGAATGCCGGGACATACCGGGCGAACGCCGTCGCCGCCGTGGAGAGGCTCGAAGTGTCGATCGCCGAAATCACATCGGCGGTTCAACCAATGGACGGGCGGAGTTTCATCGCCTTCCACGATGCCTACCAGTATTTCGAGCGGCGTTTCTCGCTCACGCTCGCGGGCACCGTGTCGCTGAGCGACGCACGCAGCCCGAGCCCTGCAAGGCTGGCGCGTCTGCGCGAGGAGATCGGGCAAAAGGACATTGCCTGCGCGTTTTCCGAGCCTCAGTTCAACACCGGTGTGTTGCAGACCGTCATCGAAGGAACGGACACGCGCATTCTGGTCCTGGACCCGATCGGCGCGCATCTGACCCCAGGTCCGGACCTCTACGCGCAACTGCTGCGCGACATGGGGGCGGGTTTTGTGGAATGCGCGGGCAACTGACGGGCGGTCATTCCGCCGGGCTGAACCCCTCGATCAATTGACGCAAGCCCAGAGCGGCCCCGGCAAAGATCGCCACAAAAGTTACTGGTGCACTGAAGGATAGCAGACTGAAGGCCGTCAGACCCTGTCCCACGGTGCACCCCATGGCGATGACGGCACCGGTTCCCATGATCGCGGCCCCGATGATCTGGCGGCGCAATTCGCGCGGATCCTCGCAGGCTTCCCACCGGAAATGGCCGCGGATCATCGACCCGATGAATGCACCCAGCCAGACCCCGGCCACCGATCCCACGGCAAAGGACAGCGGCCGGACCGACCCGGTCATGGCGAACAGGATGGTCTCGCCGACGGGGGCGGAGAAACTGTGCGACACCACCGGTTCGGCATTGAACCCGTGGTTGGCGACCCATTGCGTTCCGGCCCAGCCCGAGACGATCGCGAAGGCTACCACCAGGGACCAGAAAATGGACTTTGGTTCCTGCCGCAGAGAGGACGAAGACAGCGCGCCGACACAGAGCAGAAGCCCGAGCGCCGCTCCGATGCTCCAGAGAGGCAACCCGGTCGCCGCCTGCGCGTAATGGGCAATTCCAGGGGGAATCTGCCCCGCCACCTCGATCTGAGGAAACAAGGCATTTCGAATCGGAGCAAGGGGACCCGAAAGCGTGACATAGGTAAACACGCCCATGACCAGCACGATGACGAAGGCTCTCAGGTCGCCGCCACCCAGACGCGCGATAGCGCCATAGCCGCAGTTGCCGGAGAGGGCCATGCCGTACCCGAACATCAGCCCGCCGACCACCGAGGCAAGCGGCATCCAGCGGATCGAGAGATAGTAGCTTTCAGACGGGTCAAGCAGTCCTAGACCGGTCAGGGCAAAACTGCCCAACGTGGCCGCCCCTATGGCCAGCAGCCACATCCGCATCCTGACACCGGAACCGCCGTAGAGCAGGTCCTCGATCGCACCCAGGGTGCAAAAGCGGCCCAGACGGGCAGCCAGCCCGAGGGCGATGCCTCCGACCAATCCCACCAGCGCAACAGCCTGGCTGTCGCTCATCCATGCAAGCATGTGTTCCTCCCGCTGTCGCGCCCGGTCAGCCTGTTGCAGCGGTCTGTCCGGTCGGTCAGTCGGCGTTGCAGAAAAGCTCGTATACCACTTCCAGTATGCGACGCGGGCGGTCGTCTGCCAAACGATAATAGATGGCCTTGCCGTCGCGACGAGGAACCACCAGGCCTTCGAGCCTCAGTCGCGACAGCTGTTGCGACACCGCTGCCTGCCGGGCGGACAGAAGGTCTTCGAGTTCGGTCACGGATTTCTCGCCGGAAACCAGATGGCAGAGGATCATCAACCTGCCTTCATGGCTGATCGCCTTGAGGAAGTTGGACGCAAGAGTGGCGTTGTCCACCATCTTGTCGAGTTCTTCTTCGGCCATATCGGTCGAAAATTTCGGAAGTGCCATCTTTTTTGTCCTCGTTCCCGGTAGGAGAGATCCGGGGGTCTGCAACCGTTACGCCCTTTACCAGCGCTTTCGCGCGCATTTAATTCTATTTGTCGATCTGTTCCACCGGCTTCGGCGAATTTGATCTCATGTGGTTCCGGTTTGCCTCAACTGCTGCCCGGCACGGGTGGCTGGAAGCTTGTTTGTTCGATCAGCAGTTTTTCAAGCACCGGCCAGAAGAAATGCTCTCCGGGGTAGCCTTCGATGCGGCCGATTTCACGCCCGTCCTCCACGACAATGAAGGTCGGTGTGAAGACGACCCGGCGGCTGAGTTCAAGATCAGCAGGTATCGCGCGCAGATCGACGCGTTTCAGCGGCGCAAAACGACCTTCGGCGGACAGCGGATAGATGTCTCCGATCTCCTTGTTCCACCGCGCGCACCATTCGCATCCCGCCTGTTCGACCATGACGAGATCCGCCGCCCAAAGCGGTGTACCTGCAATCGTCAGGCCGATCGCGGCAAGAAGATTTCGAAACTTGTACATGTGAGACCCGTTGACCTTTTTGCTTCTCACAACGTAATTTGAATGTGTGAATAATTCAAGAGTTGCGACTCTTGGCTGCTCTCACAGGGAGGTGAGATGCTGGAGATTTCGTTCCTCGGGGCTCTGATTGCCGGATTGCTGAGCTTTTTTACGCCCTGCATCCTGCCCATGGTGCCGTTCTACCTGTCGTACCTTGGGGGGCTGAGCATCGCCGAATTGCGTGCCGATGGTAGAATCGAGCCCGGCGCGCAACGTCGCCTGATCAACTCCGCCTTGTGTTTCGCGGCGGGTGTGACGACGGTGTTCATGGCCTTGGGAATGGGCGCCACCGCCTTGGGCCGTCTGTTTGCGACATATATGGACATGCTGGCCTGGGGCGCCGCCGGTATCCTGCTGATCTTCGGTCTGCACTTTCTCGGGGTCATCCGCGTTCCCTTGCTCTATCGTGAAGCACGTCTTGAAAGCAGCGCTTCCGCCTCGACGGTTTTCGGGGCCTATGCAATGGGCCTGGCCTTCGGTTTCGGCTGGACACCCTGTGTAGGGCCGGCGCTGGCCTCGATCCTGATGATCGCCAGCGGAATGGGCGATGTCTGGAGGGGCGGCCTGCTGCTGCTGGTCTACGGGGTGGGGATGACGGCGCCTTTCGTCATTGCCGCGTTTTTCGCCAAACCGTTCCTGGCCTGGGTGCAGCGCCACCGGGCCGCTTTCACATGGGTCGAAAAAGGCATGGGCGCGATGCTGATCCTTTTTGCTATCCTCATTGCCACCGGCGGCGTGACCTGGATTGCCGAGGCGATGATTCGCTGGATGCCCGGGTTTTCGTCGGTCGGGTGACGACCGTGAACAAATGGAGGAAGACGATGAGACGACTTCTGGCTGCGATTCTGGCCTTGGGTCTTGCGACCGCGGCGCATGCGGTCGAAATGGGTGATGATGGCCTGCACAAGCCCGAATGGCTCCGCGACACGTTCAAGGACCTGCGCGAGGACTACGCCGAGGCGCAGTCCGAGGGCAAGCGGCTTTTGCTGCTGGTCGAACAGCGCGGGTGCCTTTATTGCAGGGACATGCACGAAAATACCTTCACCGATCCACGGGTTCTGGCTCTGCTGGAAGAGACCTACTTTCCGGTGCAGATCAACCTGCACGGGGATATCGAGATCGTGGATACCGATGGCGAAACTCTGACGGAAAAGGAAGCCACCCGGAAATGGCGGGTCCTGTTCACGCCGACGATGATCTTCCTGCCGCCGGTGCTGGAGGAAAGCGTTTCGGCGGTCGACCAGGCCGTTTCGGTGATGCCGGGAGCGTTTTCGGCCGGAACGACTCTGGACATGATGACCTGGGTCAAGGAAGAGCGATATCTCGATCAGTCCGAAGAGGATTTTCAGCGCTACCATGCGCGCATGATCAAGGAGCGCAACGACGGCGACACCCGCTGAAAGGCCCCACGATCACTGTAATCAAGTGAAATTTTTCGAAATTTCCGGTGGTGGTCCTTGCAATGAAATAACAATTCACATTCGTGAATTTGATGTTGCGTATTGGCTCTCCGTAGCCTACGGTATACAAGGCGAGAAGAGCTGCGGGCAAAGACTCGCGGCAACCAAGGGAGGACACATGAAACTGACAACGCTGACGCTGGCTGCCGGACTGATTGGTGGCGCTGCATGGGCGGCGGAGACTGCGCCCAACGACGTCATCTACACCGAGGGCGGTGCTATCGAGGCTTCGTTGACTGGTGTGCCCGGTAACCCTGCCGAGGGCGCCAATGTTCTGGGTAAGCGCAGTCTTGGCAATTGCGTGGCCTGTCATCAGGTATCCGCATTGGCCGATGTGCCTTTCCACGGTGAGATCGGGCCGGCGCTTGACGGTGCGGGCGACCGCTGGACCGAGGCGGAGCTGCGCGGGCTTGTCGCGAATGCCAAGATGACCTTTGAAGGCACGATGATGCCTGCCTTCTACAAGGTCGATGGTTATATCCGGCCGGGCGATGCCTTTACCGGAAAGGCCGCAGAAGGCCCGCTTGCGCCGCTGCTGACCGCTCAGCAGATCGAAGATGTTGTCGCGTTTCTTGCGACCCTGAAGGATTAATCGGTCCTGTCCCAGGGGCAGGGCTTGTATCAAAGGAGAAATACGATGGACTTTACGCGTCGTGATACCCTCGGCTTGGCCTTGGGCGCAGCGGCCCTGACGGTTCTGCCGTTCCGGGCGAACGCAGCAGTCGAGGACAGGATCGCCGAGTTCACTGGCGGTGCCGACACGGGTGAGGCTGGCTTGACCCTGACCGCGCCCGAGATTGCAGAAAACGGCAATACCGTTCCGATCGAAGTGAGCGCGCCGGGCGCGGTCTCGATCCTTGTGCTGGCCGCCGGAAACCCGACTCCGGGTGTGGCCCAGTTCAACTTCGGCCCGCTCGCCGCCACTCAGTCGGCGGCGACCCGCATCCGTCTTGCCGGAACGCAGGACGTCATCGCGGTTGCCAAGATGGCCGACGGTTCTTTCGTCAAGGCCGTTTCGACCGTGAAAGTGACAATCGGGGGCTGCGGCGGCTAAGCCGTCCTTCCGGATAATCAGGAGACAAGACAAATGGCATCTGGTGTTAAACCCCGCGTGAAGGTCCCGAAATCGGCTGCGGCCGGCGAGGCAGTCACGATCAAGACCCTCATCAGCCACGACATGGAAAGCGGTCAGCGCAAGGACAAGGATGGCAACGTCATTCCGCGCTCGATCATCAACCGCTTTACCTGCGAGTTCAACGGACAGTCGGTCATCGATATCAAGATGGAGCCGGCGATTTCCACGAATCCGTATTTCGAGTTCAACGCGACAGTGCCCGAAGCGGGCGAGTTCGCGTTCACCTGGTATGACGACGACGGCTCTGTCTACAACGACAACAAGCCGATCACGATCGCCTGATCCGCGGTCCAAAAAGAATGATGCTTTCGCCCGGCTTGCTGTGGCCGGGCGTGGGCCAATCACCCAAGGGAGGAAATTGGATGAGATTCAAGGCAATGACCGCGATTGCCGCATTGGTGGCCGCGCCTTTGACGGTGATGGCTGGCCCCGATGAGGACGAGTTGGTCATCAATGGGGAAATCAATATCGTCACCAAGACTGCCGCGCCTGCCCACCTCGACGGTGCGCTGCCCGAGATCTATTCCGGCTGGCGGTTCCGCTCGGACGAAACTCAGGCGCTTGAAATGGACGATTTCGAGAACCCGGGCATGGCGGCCGTCGATGTCGCGCGCGAAGTGTGGGACACGGTCGACGGCTCGGAAGGAAAGTCCTGTGCGTCTTGCCACAACGCGGTCGAAGACAGCATGGTGGGTGTACGGGCCGTCTATCCGAAATGGAACGAAGCCGCCGGCGAGGTGCGCACGCTGGAAATGCAGGTCAACGACTGCCGGACCTCGAACATGGGTGCCGAAGCATGGAAGTACGAGGGCGGTGAAATGACCGCAATGTCGGCTTTGATCGCGATGCAGTCGCGCGGCTTGCCGGTGAACGTGGCCATCGACGGACCCGTTCAGGCCGCTTGGGAACAGGGCAAGGAGATGTATTACACCCGGTACGGTCAGTTGGAGCTGAGTTGCGCCAACTGTCATGAGGACAACTGGGGCAACATGATCCGTGCCGACCACCTCAGCCAGGGTCAGATCAATGGGTTCCCGACCTATCGCCTGAAGAACACGAAGCTGAACTCGGTACACGACCGCTTCAAAGGGTGTATCCGCGACACCCGCGCGGAAACCTTCAAGCCGGGCAGCCCCGAATTTGTCGCTCTGGAACTCTATGTCGCCAGCCGCGGCAACGGCCTGTCGGTCGAAGGACCGTCGGTCCGCAACTGAACCGAGGACCCCGTGTCGCAGATGTCGGCGCGGGGTCTTTATCCTTATTATAAATTCACACATGTGAATTTAATGTTAATGTGACCAAGAACGGAAAGCATCCACCCATGATCTCACGTCGCGATTTCCTCCAGGTTTCGATGGCAGCCTCGGCCCTGGTCGGGGCTTCGGGTTTCGGCAACTGGTCCCGGCTGGCAGCGCAGCAGGCGCTGACCCAGGACCAGCTTCTGGAATTCGAGACCTTCGGCAATCTGACGCTGATCCATATCACCGACATTCATGCGCAGTTGATGCCGATCTATTTCCGTGAACCCGAGGTCAATCTGGGGATCGGCGCGGCCAAGGGGCAGATGCCGCATATCACGGGCGCCGATTTCCGCCGGTTCTACGGGATCGAGGATGGCAGCCCCTCGGCCTATGCTCTTACATATAATGATTTTTCGGCGCTGGCCCGTGCCTATGGGCGGATGGGCGGCATGGACCGCGTGGCCACCGTTGTCAACGCGATCCGCTCCGACCGGCCCGATGCGCTGCTTCTGGATGGCGGCGACACCTGGCATGGCTCCTACACCTGTTTCCATACCGAAGGACAGGATGTGGTCAACGTTATGAATGCGTTGAAACCAGATGCAATGACCTTCCACTGGGAGTTTACCCTCGGCACCGACCGGGTCACCGAACTGGTCGAGGGCTTGCCCTTTGCCGCTTTGGGCCAGAACATCTTTGATGCCGAATGGGACGAACCGTCGGAACTGTTCAAACCCTACAAGTTCTTCGAGCGCGGCGGTGTAAAGGTCGCTGTCATCGGCCAGGCCTTTCCGTACATGCCGATTGCCAACCCCGGTTGGATGTTCCCGGAATTCTCGTTCGGCATCCGCGAAGAAAACATGCAGGCCATGGTCGACGAGGTCCGGGCCGAGGGCGCCGAAGTGGTCGTCGTCCTCAGCCATAACGGCTTTGACGTGGACAAGAAGATGGCCGGCCGGGTCACCGGCATCGATGTCATTCTCAGTGGCCACACTCATGACGCCCTGCCCGAGCCGGTGCAGGTGGAGCAGACTTATGTGATCGCCAGCGGTTCGAACGGCAAGTTCGTCAGCCGGGTCGATCTGGATATCCGCGATGGCCGGATGATGGGCCTGAAGCACAAGCTGATCCCGATCTTCTCGGACGTGATCGCACCCGACCCCGCGGTTACGGCGTTGATCAACGCGCAGCGCGAACCGCATATCGACCAGTTGCGCGAGGTGATCGGGCGGACCGATGAGAATTCGCTGCTCTACCGGCGCGGCAATTTCAACGGCAGCTGGGATGACCTGATCTGTGACGCGCTGCTGAGCGAGCGGGAGGCCGATATCGCCATGTCACCCGGCGTGCGCTGGGGGCCGTCGATCCTGCCGGGGCAGGAGATCACCCGCGAGGACATCTGGAACGTCACCTCGATGAGCTATGGCGCGGCCTATCGTACCGAGATGACGGGCGAGTTCCTGCACGTCGTGCTCGAGGACGTGGGCGACAACCTGTTCAACCCAGATCCCTATTACCAGCAAGGCGGCGACATGGTGCGCGTGGGCGGCCTGGGGTATCGGATCGACGTCAGCAAGCCGCAGGGCAGCCGCATAACCGACATGACGCTTTTGAAGACAGGCGAAAAGATCGACCCGGCCAAAAGCTATACGGTCGCAGGATGGGCCAGCGTCAACGAAGGCACCGAAGGCCCGCAGATCTGGGATGTGGTGGAAAGCCATATCCGCAAGCTGGGCACCGTTTCGGTGACGCCTAACACATCGGTCGAGGTGGTGGGGGCGTAACGCGTCCGCATTTCGATGATTTCCAAGGTTTTGCCCCCGAAGCAGGAGGCAGATTTACAAAGGAGGCATTCATGAGTGAAAGCTCTGGCAAGAAAGGCGCGTCGCGCCGCCAGTTCCTGACCAGTGTTGCAGCGGTCGGGGCCGGGGCGGTGGCCGCCGGCGCGTCCCGCGCAGCGACACCGGATCCGTTGATCACCGAAGTGCAGGAATGGGCGCGCGCCACTGGCGATGGTGTCGACGCGTCCCCCTATGGCCTGCCCATCGAATACGAGGGCGACGTGATCCGCCGCAACGTGGAATGGCTGACCGCCGACACGATCAGCTCGATCAACTTCACCCCGATCCACGCCCTTGACGGGACGATCACCCCACAGGGCTGCGCCTTCGAGCGGCACCATTCGGGCGCCATCGCGCTGAAGAAGGAAGACTATCGCCTGATGATCAACGGGCTGGTCGATCAGCCGCTGGTCTTTACCTATGCCGATCTGGAACGCTTCCCGCGCGAGAACCATGTGTATTTCTGCGAATGCGCGGCGAACTCGGGCATGGAATGGGCCGGTGCCCAGCTGAACGGCGCGCAGTTCACCCATGGCATGATCCATAACATGGAATACTCCGGCGTCAGCCTGCGGACCCTGCTGGAAGAGGCGGGTCTGGGTGCGGCCGGCGACCTGAGCGACAAATGGGTCTATGTCGAGGGGGCCGACGCCTCGTCGAACGGGCGTTCGATCCCGATGGAAAAAGCGCTGGACGACTGCCTGATCGCATTCAAGGCCAATGGCGAGGCGCTGCGCAAGGAACATGGCTATCCGGTGCGCCTGGTAGTGCCCGGCTGGGAAGGCAACATGTGGGTCAAGTGGTTGCGCCGGATCGAGGTGATGGACGGCCCGGTCGAAAGCCGCGAAGAGACCTCGAAATACACCGATACACTGGCTGATGGCACAAGCCGCAAGTGGACCTGGGTGATGGACGCCAAGTCGGTGATCACGTCGCCCAGCCCGCAGGCGCCCATCGCGCACGGGCCCGGACCGCTGGTGATCACCGGTCTGGCCTGGTCAGGCCGAGGGGCCATCACCGGCGTCGATGTCTCGCTCGACGGCGGCATATCCTGGCAACCTGCGCGCCTGGCGGCGCCGGGTCAGGACAAGGCGCTGACGCGCTTTTACCTGGACATCAACTGGGACGGTTCGGAAATGCTGCTGCAAAGCCGGGCGCGCGATGAGTCAGGCTATGTGCAGCCGACCAAGGCGCAGCTGCGCGAGGTACGCGGGCTGAACTCGATCTATCATAACAACGCGATCCAGACCTGGTGGGTCAAGGCAAGCGGAGAGGCCGAAAATGTCGAAGTTTCCTAAGCTCACGCTGACTGCATCGCTCGCGGCGCTGATGCTCGCCGCGCCCGTATCGGCGGGCAATTATGGCCTTGGTCGGCCGGCGCTGCCCGAGGAAATCGCTGCATGGGACCTGGACGTCAGCCCTGATGGCACCGGTCTGCCCGCAGGATCGGGCTCGGTCGAGGATGGCGAGGCGATCTTTGCCGACTATTGCGCCATCTGTCACGGCGACTTTGCCGAAGGCGTCGACAACTGGCCCAAGCTGGCCGGTGGCGAGGGCACGCTCGATCGCGAAGATCCTCTGAAGACCGTCGGATCCTACTGGCCCTACCTGACGACCACCTGGGACTATGTGAACAGGTCGATGCCTTTCGGCAACGCGCAGACCCTGACGCCGAACGAAGTTTACGCGATCGTGGCTTACATCCTCTATTCGAACGACCTGGTCGATGACGACTTCGTACTGTCGAACGAGAACCTTCTGGATGTCGAACTGCCCAATGCCGAAGGTTTCATCCTGGATGACCGCGAAACAGCCGAGGCGCATTTCTGGACGAACGAGCCCTGCATGAGCGATTGCAAGGACAGTGTCGAGATCACGATGCGGGCCATGGTTCTGGACGTGACGCCGGAAGAAACGCGCGCCAAGAAGGTGCAGGAACTGATCCGCCGGACCAAGCCCGAACCTTCGCGCGAGGAGGTCAAGGCGCCGGCGGAAGCAGCTGAACAGCCAGCGGCCGAGACCGCATCGGCCAGCGCGGTCGATCCGGAACTCGTGGCGGCGGGAGAGTCTGTGTTCAAGAAGTGCAAGGCCTGCCACCAGGTCGGCGCCGATGCAAAAAACAAGACAGGTCCGCTTCTGAATGGTATCGTGGGGGCACCTGCTGGACATGTGGATGGCTTCAAGTACTCCAAGGCGATGCAAGAGGCCGCAGAAGGCGGGTTGGTATGGTCGGATGCGGAACTGGCGGCCTTCCTGACAAAGCCCAAGGACTACATGAAGGGTACGAAAATGTCCTTTGCCGGTCTCAAGAAAGACGAAGAGATAGAAGCGGTCATCGCTTATCTTAAAAGCTTCGAGTAGACCGTGAGGTTTCTGGGAGGAACGATACTGACCTGGGCCGCGCTGGCTGGCGCGGCCTGGGCCGATGAAACTGCCCTCCGGATCGGCGATCCCGAACGCGGCGCCGAGGTTTTCCAGGTCTGCGCTGAATGTCATCAGGTCGGCAAAGGTGCCGAGCATGGAACCGGCCCGCACCTGAACGGCATTTTCGACCGAAAGGTCGCCCAGTTCGAGGATTTTGAATATTCCGCGGGGATAATCCGGGCGCGCAGGGCTGGCATGGTCTGGGATCTCGAGCATCTCGACGCCTATCTCACGAACCCCAAGACGCTCGTTTCCGGCACCAACATGGAATTCGCCGGGCTGAGCGATCCGAAGGATCGTGGCGACGTTCTGGCCTATCTGCGCCAGTTCTCGGCCAATCCGCAGAACATTCCAGAAGCCGCGCCAACCGCCTTGAAACAGGAGGTCGAACTGTCCCCCGAGGTTCTCGCGATGGTGGGAGATCCCGAATATGGGGAGTACCTGGCGACCGAGTGCACCACATGCCACCAGCTTGACGGCGACTACGATGGCATACCGGTCATCACGGGCTGGCTGGCCGAGGATTTCGTGCTGGCCATGCATGCCTACAAGCAGAAAATCAGGCCGCACCCGGTCATGCAGATGATGGCGGGGCGGCTGTCGGACGAGGAGATCGCGGCACTGGCCGCATATTTCGGAGCGCTGGAGTAACCCTCCGGCGCTCTGGCGTTTCGGGAGGAGGAAACCATGAGACTGAACAGACGCGGCTTTATCGGGGCGGGTATCGCCACCGCGGCGGCATTGCAGGCCCCGGTTGTGCTTGGGGCGGGGAAACCCCGTGTCGTCGTCATCGGCGGCGGGGCCGGGGGCGCGACCGCTGCCCGCTACATCGCCAAGGACTCGGATGGTGCAATTGATGTGACGCTGGTTGAACCCACCCGCAGCTACTACACCTGCTTTTTCTCGAACCTCTATATCGGCGGTTTCCGCGAGCTTTCAAGCATCGCCCATTCCTATGGCAAGCTTGCCAGCGAATACGGGGTCAATGTCGTTCACGACTGGGCCATCGGCATCGACCGCGATGCGCGGACGGTCTCTTTGGCCGGCGGCGCGGTGCTCCCCTATGATCGGCTGATCCTGAGCCCGGGGATCGATTTCGTCGATGGCGCGGTGCCGGGCTGGGACGTTTCCCAGCAGAACAAGATGCCCCATGCCTACAAGGCCGGCAGCCAGACCGAACTGCTCAAGGCGCAGATCGAGTCGATGCCGGAAGGCGGAGTTTTCGCCATGGTTGCGCCGCCCAACCCGTTTCGCTGCCCGCCGGGACCCTACGAGCGGGTCAGCATGGTTGCGCATCTGCTCAAGCAGATCAATCCGACCGCCAAGATCCTGATCGCCGACCCGAAGGAGAAGTTTTCCAAGCAGGCGCTGTTCGAAGAAGGTTGGCAGAAGCATTACAGCGGCATGATCGATCGTCTCGGCCCGGATTTCGGCGGCGGCAACGTGACGGTGAATCCCGACGCGATGACGATCAACATCGACGGGGCCGAGGAAAAGGTCGACGTCTGCAACGTCATCCCCGCCCAGAAGGCCGGCCGGATCTGCGAGATTGCCGGAATCACCGAGGGCAACTGGGCCCCGGTCGACGGCCACTCGATGCAGTCGCGACTCGACGAGAACATTTACGTTCTGGGTGATGCGACGGATCAGGGCGATATGCCGAAGTCGGGCTTTTCCGCCAACAGCCAGGCCAAGGTCGCGGCAATGGCGGTGCGCGGGGCTCTGACCGGATCGAAGGTGTTCCCGGCCAAGTACTCCAACACCTGCTGGTCGCTGATCGGGACCGATGATGGGGTGAAGGTGGGCGCGGCCTACGAGGCGACCGACGAGAAGATTGCCAGCGTGTCGAGCTTCGTGAGCCAGACCGGTGAGGACGCGGCCCTTCGCATGCAGACATACGAGGAAAGCATCGGCTGGTATGCCGGTATCACCTCGGACATGTTCGGCTGATCAGACGGCAGGGTGTGGTCCGCTCAGGACCACGCCCTGCGGAAGGAATGGGGCGACGTGCCATAGCGCGCCTTGAACTGGCGCGACAGGTGACTGGTATTGGCAAATCCGGTGGCGGCGGCGATCTCCGCCACCGTCATGTTCGTCTCGTTCAGATAGATGAAGGCGCGGGATATCCTGAGGTCCATGTAGAATGCCATCGGACCCTGTCCGAGGTATCGCTTGAACAACCGTTCCAACTGTCTGCGCGAGATGTTCAGCCGGCTGCATAAATCGTCATTCGTGAACGGGTCTTCCAGTTCCGATTCCATCAGCTCGATGGCTTTGAGAAGCGATTTGTTGCGGCTTCCGATGGCCACCGAATGGGCCGAGCGTTGCGGCGACTTGCCGCCCGAACGCATATGGATGCACATGTCGGCCACCATGATCGCCAGATTGGGGCCGTGCTGCTTTTCGATCAGCGCCAGCATCATGTCGATGGCGGTGTTTCCCCCGCCACAGGTGGTGATGCGTCCGTCCACTTCGTAGATATTGGCGCTGGGTGTCAGTGCCGGAAACGCCTCCACGAATCCGGGCTGGTTTTCCCAGTGCAGGGTGAACCTGCGCCCGTCCAGCAGGCCGGCACGGGCAAGCGCAAAGGCACCGGTGCAAATCCCGCCCAGAGAGCGGCCGTGCCGATGTTCGCGCCGGAGCCAGGCCAAAACAGCCGGCGAACAGGTCTTTTCCGGCTCCACCCCGGCGCAGACGAAGCCGAATGCGTCCTGCGGCAGCGGCGCCAACGCCTGGTCCGGCGTGATCCGCAGCCCGTTCGAACAGGTGACCGGAGTTCCGTCTTCGGTCATCATGTGCCAGGTGTAGAGCGTTTGCTTGGTCAGCTGATTGGCGATCCGCAGCGGTTCGATCGCGGCCGCGACGGCAAGCATCGTTGCCTTTGGCAACAACAGAAAACGAAAATCCTGCGGCGGCCCGTCATAGGCCAGGGACAGGGTGGCGGATGCGCCTTTTTGTACGAACGGCTCTCGGGTCATGATGCGGGGGGTAAATGGAAGCGTCGGATTTTTCCACAGCCTCTCGGGTTCACAGGCTTCTACAGTGCTGTGCAAAAGCGCGCGGGTCAACATGCGCCACAATTCATCCCGTTTACGCCAACCCCGACAGGCTGGTGAACCCAAGTTATTCGCCTTGCGGCTCTTGCGGCCCCCCCAGAGCGACACTAAGACTCGGGTAACCTCGTCGGGCTATTGTCCCGATCCATCGCAAGAAAGCAGGCAGGTCCCGAATGTTCGATCCAGTCCATACCTTCACCAACACGCTTGTTCCCATGGTCGTGGAACAGACCAGCCGGGGCGAGCGGGCCTATGACATCTTCTCGCGCCTGCTCAAGGAGCGGATCATCTTCATCAACGGTCCGATTCACGACGGGATGAGCCATCTGGTGGTCGCGCAGCTGCTGCACCTGGAGGCCGAGAATCCGAACAAGGAGATCTCGATCTACATCAACAGCCCCGGCGGCGTTGTCACCAGCGGGCTGTCGATCTATGATACGATGCAGTATATCCGCCCCAAATGCTCGACCCTGGTGATCGGCCAGGCGGCCTCGATGGGATCGGTCCTGCTGGCTGGCGGGGAAAAGGGCCTGCGCTTCTCGCTTCCCAACAGCCGGATCATGGTGCACCAGCCCTCGGGCGGGTATCAGGGTCAGGCCAGCGACATCATGATCCATGCGGCCGAGACGCAAAAGCTCAAGGACCGGCTTTATGATATCTACGTCAAGCATACCGGGCAGAGCAAAAAGACCATTGAGCGGGCGCTGGATCGCGACAACTTCATGTCGCCCGAAGAGGCCAAGGAATGGGGGCATATTGACGAAATCGTCGAAAGCCGCGGCAAGATGGGCGACGAGGCGTAAGAGGCCGATACCGGCCTGCTGATCGGTGGCCGGTCTTTTTGACATTGTGGCTGCAAACGTGCTGGCCTAATCTCTACGAACAGACGGCATTCCGGTTTCCGGATCGGGACGCCGGGAAGAAGCCGGAAAGGGTGAACATGGCGACGAACTCAGGCGGTGACAGCAAGAATACGCTCTATTGCAGCTTTTGCGGCAAGAGCCAGCATGAGGTTCGCAAGCTGATCGCGGGACCGACCGTGTTCATCTGTGATGAATGCGTTGAACTCTGCATGGACATCATCCGTGAAGAGACCAAGAGCAGCGGGCTGAAGTCCTCGGACGGAGTGCCGACGCCGCGCGATATCTGCGATGTGCTCGACGATTACGTGATCGGCCAGGCCACCGCAAAACGCGTGCTCTCGGTCGCGGTTCATAACCATTACAAGCGTTTGAACCATTCGCAAAAGGCCGGCAACGATATCGAGCTTTCGAAATCCAACATCCTGCTGATCGGACCCACGGGGTGCGGCAAGACGCTGCTGGCGCAGACACTGGCGCGCATCCTGGATGTGCCCTTCACCATGGCGGATGCGACGACCCTGACCGAGGCGGGCTATGTCGGTGAGGATGTGGAGAATATCATTCTCAAACTCTTGCAGGCCAGCGAATACAATGTCGAACGCGCTCAGCGTGGCATCGTCTATATCGACGAGGTCGACAAGATCACCCGCAAGTCCGAGAATCCCTCGATCACCCGCGACGTGTCGGGCGAGGGTGTGCAGCAGGCCCTGCTGAAACTGATGGAAGGCACCGTGGCCAGTGTGCCGCCCCAGGGTGGCCGCAAGCATCCGCAACAGGAATTCCTGCAAGTCGACACCACCAACATCCTGTTCATCTGCGGTGGCGCGTTTGCGGGGCTCGACAAGATCATCGCGCAGCGCGGCAAGGGCAGCGCAATGGGTTTTGGCGCCGATGTGCGGTCCAATGATGACCGTGGCGTTGGTGAGTTGTTCAAGGAACTGGAGCCCGAGGACCTGCTGAAATTCGGGCTGATCCCTGAATTCGTCGGCCGCCTGCCGGTTCTGGCAACGCTTGAGGATCTGGATGAGGATGCCTTGGTCACAATCCTGACCAAGCCCAAGAACGCGCTTGTGAAACAATATCAGCGCCTGTTCGAGCTCGAAAATACCGAACTGGACTTTACCGACGACGCGCTCAAGGCCATCGCCAAGCGGGCCATCGCGCGCAAGACCGGCGCGCGGGGGCTGCGCTCGATCATGGAGGACATCCTTCTCGACACGATGTTCGAACTGCCCAGCATGGCGAACGTGACCAAGGTGGTCGTGAATGAAGAAGCCGTGACCACCGAGGCGCAACCGCTGCTGATCTACACGGAAAGCGAAAAGGGATCGGCGACCGCGGGCTGATGTCCGTTTGCACAGGAAACGGCGGCGCGGGTCTCCTGCGCCGTTTTTCGTTGCGGCCCCATTCACATGAATGATCCCGCAAAGGGCTGTTCCGGATGATCCATCCGGACTATTGCGGACAGGAAAGTTCACTTTGGCCAGCTGGCTGAAAAAGGGAAGGAACAGCAAATTGAAGATCACCAGAATTTCATCCGGCGGCGAGTTCGAAGCCAGGATCGGTTATTGCCGTGCAGTGGTTGCAGGTGGATTCGTGCATGTGGCGGGAACCGTGGGGCAGGGTGATGGTGTGGTCGAACAGGCGCGCTCTGCACTCGCCACGATTTCAGCCGCACTCGAGAAAGCCGGCGCTTCTCTGGCGGACGTGGTGCGCGTCACCTATTATCTTCCGGACCGGCACGAGTTCGAACCGTGCTGGCCCGTTCTGAGCGCGGCGTTCGGCGCCAATCCGCCTGCCGCCACGATGATCGAATGCGGTCTGATCGATCCCAAGTACCGTATCGAGATCGAGGTCACCGCGCTGGCGCCATAATGACGGATGCGCGCGCCTGTCACGGGCAAGGGCTCTGGACCTTGGCGCGCGCATAGGCCATATCTGCACATGAGAAATTGCCGGAGGCACCGATGGGAATCCTGAACACCCTGCTGCGCGCCGTGACCTGGTGGAACGGGTCGACGCTCAACACTCAGATCTACACTGCCCGCAAGGGCAAGAAGGTCGGTGAGGATTCGCAGGGCAACACGTTCTATCGCAATGCCGATGACAGCCAGCGCTGGGTCATGTTCAACGGCGAGGCCGAGGCCAGCCGGATCGACCCGGAATGGCACGGATGGTTGCACCGCACCTGGGACGAGCCGCCGAGCGAACGCCCGCTCAAGCGCAAGGCATGGGAAAAACCGCATCAGGAGAACCTGACCGGAACGCCGCTTGCCTATGCACCGGCGGGTTCGCTGCGTCGGACCAAGCCGGTCGAACGGCGCGATTACGAGGCGTGGAGCCCGGAGTAAAAGAGGCGGATATGTCCAGCCACAACATGACTGAAGTTCTGGTCGGCGGAGCGGTTCTGGCCGCGGCGGTGGCCTTTGGCGTCTATGCGAGCCAGGCAACGGGTCTGTCGCGGGGGAGCGCAGGCTATGAGCTGACGGCGTCCTTTCGATCGCTGGAAGGGGTGACCATAGGCACCGATGTGCGCCTTGCCGGTGTCAAGATCGGAACGGTGACAGGGGTTGAACTGAACCCGGAAAGCTATCGGGCCGATACACGGTTTACGGTGGCTGAGGGTATTCAGATACCCGACGACAGTGCCGCGGTGATCTCGTCCGAAGGGCTTCTGGGGGGCAACTTCCTGGAAATCATGCCGGGCGGATCGCTCTTCTATTTCGAACCGGGCGATACGGTCGAGGATACGCAGGGCGCTGTGAGCCTGATTTCCCTTCTGGTTAAGTTCGTCGCCGGAGACGGGGGCGACGGGCAGTGATCCGGGTTTGTCTGCTGAGCCTGGGGGTGCTCGCCGGTGCCGCGTCTTCTCAGGAGGCGGTTTCCTCCGGGACTGGTGTGGTACTGCGAGGGCTGGACAAGGTCAGCGGCCAGACGCAGGACTTCAACGTGAAAACCGGCGATACCGCCGAGATCTACGGTCTCGATGTGGCGCTTGGAGATTGCCGTTACCCTTCCGAGAACCCGACGGGCGATGCATATGCATATCTTACCATATGGGAACGGAACCAACGGCAGGCTTTGTTCGACGGTTGGATGATCGCAACATCGCCGGCGCTGAGCGCGCTGGACCACTCCCGCTACGACGTCTGGGTCATCCGCTGCATGACGTCCTGAGGCGACTGGTCTATTTCGGCCAGAAAATCGGCCCTTTTCGAAATGGCCTGTTCGAGTTGACGGCGATACTCGGCCCTGGAAATTTCCACAGCGCCGAGGGAAGCCAGATGCGACGTCAGGAACTGGGTGTCGAATAGGCGGAACCCGGTTTGCCGAAGACGATCGACCAGATAGGCAAGAGCGATCTTGGACATGTCCCTACGGCGGGAAAACATGCTCTCGCCGAAAAAGGCCGCCCCAAGGACCACGCCATAAACCCCTCCAACCAAGTCCCCTTCTTGCCAGACCTCGATGGAATGCGCGTTGCCGCGTCTGTGCAGGGCCAGGTAACTGTCGCGGATTTCAGGGTTGATCCAGGTTTCAGCGCGATCGGCGCACCCGTTCAGGACACCGGCGAAATCGCGGTCGCATGTCACGGTGTAGTCATTGCGCAGCAATCGGCGTGCAAGGCTGCGGGAAATGTGGAACCCATCCAACGGAAACACGCCCCGGCGGGTCGGCTCGACCCAGAAGACTTCGGGGTCGTTGCGGTGTTCGGCCATTGGAAAGATGCCGATGGAATATCCGTGAAGCAG
Source organism: Ruegeria marina (assembly GCF_900101475.1). GTDB lineage: Bacteria > Pseudomonadota > Alphaproteobacteria > Rhodobacterales > Rhodobacteraceae > Ruegeria_B > Ruegeria_B marina. Next base: position 122,646 of record NZ_FMZV01000005.1, read on the forward strand.
GAGTTCGGGCGAAAGCGTCATGCCGTTCCACCCCCGTGGAAACAGGCCGGGTGCGAAACCCGGCCTGATTGGTCAGTCCGGCATGTTTTCGGCAAGCCAGCGCTCCAGCCAGTGGATGTTGTAGTTGCCGTCATGGATATCCGGTTCTTTCAACAGCGCGTGGAACAGCGGCACTGTCGTGTCGATACCATCGACGATCAGTTCCCCAAGGGCCCGCTGAAGCCGCGCCAGCGCCTCGGCCCGGTCGCGCCCATGAACGATCAGCTTGGCGATCAGGCTGTCGTAGTAGGGCGGGATCGAATATCCGGTATAAAGTGCCGAATCCATCCGCACGCCCAGGCCGCCGGGCGTGTGATAGGCGGTGATCCTACCGGGGCAGGGTGAGAACTTAGGCAGCTTTTCTGCGTTGATCCGGACCTCGATCGCGTGTCCGTTGATCTGCAGGTCATCCTGGGTGAACGACATCGGCAGTCCCGCTGCAACCCGGATCTGTTCGCGGACCAGGTCGATGCCGAAAATACCTTCGGTCACGGGGTGTTCCACCTGAAGGCGCGTGTTCATCTCGATGAAGTAGAACTCGCCGTTCTCGTAGAGGAATTCGATGGTGCCCGCGCCGATATAGTTGATCTTGGCCACCGCGTCGGCGCAGATCTTGCCGATCCGGGCGCGCTCCTCGGGTGTGATGCAGGGGCCGGGGGCCTCTTCGAACACCTTCTGGTGGCGGCGTTGCAGCGAGCAGTCGCGTTCGCCCAGATGCACGGCATAGCCCTTGCCGTCTCCAAAGACCTGGATCTCGATATGGCGGGGTGTGGTGAGGTATTTCTCGATATAGACCTCATCATTTCCGAAGGCGGCCTTGGCCTCGGCCCGCGCGGTGGTAAAGGCGCGCTCCATCTCCTTGGCGTCGCGTGCTACCTTCATGCCGCGACCGCCGCCGCCGGCGGTGGCCTTGATGATCACGGGATAGCCGATCTCTTCGCCGACCCGTTTGGCAGCAGCCAGATCGGGCACCCCGCCGTCCGATCCCGGAACAACCGGAATGCCAAGCTCCTTGGCGGTCTCCTTGGCGGTGATCTTGTCGCCCATGATGCGGATATGTTCCGCCGAGGGGCCGATGAAGGTGATGCCGTGGTCTTCGACGATCTGCACGAAACCGGCGTTTTCGGACAGGAAACCATAGCCGGGGTGAATCGCCTGCGCGCCGGTGATCTCGCAGGCCGAGATGATCGCGGGAACCGAAAGGTAGCTCTGCGGGCTTGGCGCCGGGCCGATGCAGACCGATTCGTCGGCCATGCGCACATGCATGGCGTCGCTGTCGGCGGTCGAATGCACGGCGACCGTGGCGATCCCCATCTCACGCGCGGCGCGGATCACACGCAGGGCGATCTCGCCTCGGTTCGCAATCAGGATCTTGTCGAACATGGATCGGCCCTTATTCGATGATGACCAGCGGTGTGCCAAATTCCACGGCGTCGCCGTCACCCACCAGGATGCGCTTGACGGTTCCTGCGCGCGGAGCGTGAATATGGTTCATGGTCTTCATCGCCTCGACGATCAGCAAGGTGTCGCCTTCGGAGACGCTCGCGCCGACGGAAACGAAGGGGGCAGCACCGGGTTCGGCCTGCAGATAGATGGTGCCGACCATGGGCGAGGTCACGGCGCCGGGATGGGCGGCCGGGTCTTCGATTGCAGCGGGGGCGGCGCTGGGGGCGGTCGGCGCGGCTGCTGTCGCGACGGGCGCCGCGGCTGGGACTGCAACCTGTACAGGAGCGGCGGCCAGCGCCGGTGACACGCGGCTGACCCGCACGTTCAGGCTGTCATCCTCGCCATATTCGCGCTTTACCTGCAATTCGGTCAGGTCGTTTTCCCGCAGCAACTCGGCCAGTGCCTTGATGAATGCCACGTCCGCTTCGTGTCTGGTGTCTGTCATGAGTGTCCTCGACGGTTCCCCTTGGCCCGTTATTGACTGCCGGGCTCGTGAATTACGCGGCGTTATAGGCCATGCGCCAGCCCATGAAAAGCGCCGTATCGCCTGCGAAGATGGGGACGATGCCGGGAAATTGCGAGCCTGAATGCGATCAGAGCGGCATGCCGGACAGTTTTGCCACCAGTTCCGGCAGCTTGCGGGCGCCGAACTTTTCCAACAACCGGGCCCTGTGTGCCTCGATCGTGCGATAGCTGAGTCCCAGCTCGGCGCCGACTTCCTTGGCCGAAAGACCCCGGCAGGTCAGCAGCGCCACGTCACGTTCGCGCGGCGTCAGTTCGACCACACGGCGCTCTTCCGAGATATCGGCGAAACTCCATATCCCGTGGCGGAAGGGATCGTCCGGTGTCAGCGACTTGCCGCGTGCCCGGCACCAGAACAGGTCGCCGTTGCGCCGCCGCATGATCCGTTCGTCGGTGTAATACCCAGTCTCCAGCATCACCTGCAGGCCGCGTTTGCCGATGCGCTCGAAATCCTCGTGGCTGGGATAGAGGCTCAAGAGCGGCATGTCGCGATATTCGGCTTCGTTCCCCCCGAACATCGAGGCGAAATGCAGGTTGCACCGTCGGATGACACGGTTTTCCAGTTCCACAAGCCCGATGGGCGCATATTCGAAGGCCGGATCGCTCATATCCGTATGGTGGCGGGTATTTTTACGGAATTGAAGCAAAAGCTTTGCCTTGGCAGGATTTGGCGCAAATCTTTTCGGGGGAGAGAATCCATGGTTTGCATCGCCGGTTGGGGGCATACGAAATTCGGCAAGCTGACCGACATGTCGCTTGAGGACATGATCGTCGCGGCAGGGCGCGAGGCCCTGACCGACGCAGGGATCGGGGCCGAGGCGGTCGACGGCATATGGGTGGGGCATTTCAACGGCGGTCTGGTGCCCGACGGCTTTCCGGCATCGCTTGCAATGAGCATCGATCCGGCCCTGCGTTTCAAACCTGCGACTCGGCTGGAAAACGCCTGCGCCTCGGGGTCGGCTGCGGTATTCGCCGCGCGTCAGGCGATCCTGTCGGGCGAGGCGCGGGTGGCGCTGGTGATCGGGGTGGAAAAGATGACCCATCTGCCCACAGCCGAGGTTGCCGAAGCCCTTGGCCATGCCGCCTATCAGGCAGAAGAGGCGGGCCTTTCCTTTCCGGGGGTCTTTGCACTGTTCGCGCAGGCCTATTTCGACCGGTACGGCGACCAGAGCCAGGCATTGGCAAAGATTGCCGCAAAGAACCATGGCAATTCGGTCAACAACCCGCTGGCGCAGCTTCAGAAACCGTTTGACGAGGCCTTCTGTGCCCAGGTGTCCGAGCGTAATCCCATCATCGCCGCGCCGCTGAAAAAGACCGACTGTTCGCTGGTCTCGGATGGTGCCGCGGCGCTGGTTCTGGTGGCCGAGGACATGCTGGGCGATGTAACCAAGGCCGCGCGGCTGCGCGCGGTGGCGCAGGTCAACGATGTAATGCCCATGTCAAAGCGCGATCTTCTGGCCTTCGAGGGGCCGCGCAAGGCAATCCACCAGGCCTATGCGCGGGCTGGAATTACCGTGAATGATCTGGATGTGGCCGAGGTGCATGACTGTTTCACGATTGCCGAATTGCTGATCTACGAGGCGATGGGACTGGCCGCCCACGGCCATGCGGCCGACGTGCTCGAGGGCGGTGTTGTCCATGCCGGCGGCCGGTTGCCGGTGAACCTGTCGGGCGGGCTCAAGGCCAAGGGGCATCCGGTCGGTGCCACCGGCGTGTCCATGCACACGCTGATTGCACGGCAGGTGCTGGGGCTGGCCGATGCGATGCAGCATCCGGGCGCGGAACTGGGGCTTGTCTTCAACATGGGTGGGTCGGGCGTTGCCAATTACGCCTCGATCATCGAGACGGTGAAGGCATGAACATCGGCCACTGGCTGGCTCGGCAGGCGCAACTGAACGGGTCGCGACCCGCCATATTTTCGGGGCGCGATCTGGTGGCGGATTACATGGCCTTCCACAACCGCGCCGCGCGCGTGGCGGGCTGGCTGCGCGAACAGGGCGTGCAACCGGGCGACCGGGTCGCGATCTTCATGCAGAACTGCCCCGACTACCTGATCGTACAATACGGCATCTGGTATGCCGGAGCCGCCGCCGTACCGATCAACGCAAAGCTGCACGCGCGCGAGGCGGCCTTCATCCTGGAGGACTCCGGAACGGCGATCACCTTTGCCTCGTCCGGTCATGCGGCAGCCCTTGCTGCGGCGGGCGCGCCGGGACGTGTCATGGAGAGCGGTTCGGGGGAATTCGCTGCCGTATTCGATGCAAGACCCGTCGCCGAACCTGCAAAGCGCGATCCGGGCGATTTGGCCTGGCTTTTTTATACTTCGGGCACAACCGGCAAGCCCAAGGGCGTGATGATCACCCATCGGATGCTGGTGGCAGTGTCGCTGGCCTATCCGGTGGATGTCGATTCGGTCAGCCCGGAGGATGCGATCCTTTATGCCGCGCCGATGAGCCATGGGGCGGGGCTTTACAACATGGTGCATGTGCTCAGGAGCGCACGCCATGTCTGCCCTGCATCGGGAGGGTTCGAACCGGCCGAGATTTTCGACCTGTCCCGCCATTTCGGCCGGGTTCAGATGTTTGCCGCGCCGACCATGGTCAAGCGGATGACCGAAGTCGCCAAGGCCGCCGGGGAAACCGGCGAGGGGCTGCGTACCGTGGTCTATGCCGGCGGGCCGATGTACCTGGCCGATATCGTCGAGGCGGTCGATCATTTCGGCCCGATTTTTGTTCAGATCTATGGCCAGGGCGAATGCCCCATGGGCATCACCGCCCTGTCGCGCCATGACGTGACGGACCGCACTCACCCACGTTGGCGCGAAAGACTGGCCAGCGTCGGCCGCGCGCAGGCCCCGGTCGAGGTGCGAATTGGGGATATGGCGGGCAAGCCGCTGCCGCCGGGCAGCCAGGGCGAGATCATGGTGCGCGGCGATGCGGTGATGCCCGGTTATTGGCGCAATCCCGACGCGACAGCCAGGACGATCCGCGACGGCTGGCTGATGACGGGCGACATGGGGTTCATGGATGCCGACGGCTACGTGACGCTTCAGGACCGGTCCAAGGACATGATCATCTCGGGCGGCTCCAACATCTACCCGCGCGAAGTCGAGGAAGTGCTGCTGACCCATCCCGATGTGCGCGAGGTTTCGGTCGTCGGGCGGCCGCATCCCGAATGGGGCGAAGAGGTCGTGGCCTTTGTGGTGGGAACGGCGCAGGCGGGCGATCTGGACAGGCTCTGCGTGGAAAACATCGCGCGGTTCAAGCGTCCCAAACACTATCGCTGGCTCGATGAACTGCCCAAGAACAATTACGGCAAGGTGCTCAAGACCGAGCTGCGCCGGATGCTGGAGGACGAGGAATGACGGATCTGAGGGGAAAGACGGCGCTGGTCACCGGGTCGGTGCAGGGGATCGGGCTGGCGATTGCCGAGGCCCTGGCCGCCGCAGGTGCACGTATCGCGGTGCATGGGCTGGCCGATGCGGCACAGGCCGAAACCGTCTGTGCCGGGCTGCGGGAGAAGGGTGCGCCCGAAGCGCAGTTCTTTGCCGGCGACCTGCGGAAACCGGACCAGATCGCGGCGATGATGCAGGAGGTCGCCCATTGGGGAGGGGCCGACATTCTGGTGAACAACGCCGGCATCCAGCACACCGGCTGGCTGTCGGACATGCCCGGTGCGACCTGGGAAGCGATCCTGGCCATCAACCTGAGCGCCGCTTTCTACACCATGCAGGCCGCCATGCCTGCCATGGCCGAGCGCGGCTATGGGCGGGTGATCAACATCGCCTCGGTGCATGGGCTGGTCGCGTCGAAGCAGAAGGCACCCTATGTCGCGGCCAAACATGGGCTGATCGGGCTGAGCAAGGTCGCAGCACTGGAATATGCGTCGAAGGGCAACAGGGCCAAGGGGGCCGTCACCGTCAACTGCATCTGTCCGGGCTGGACCAATACTGCAATCATAGAACCCCAGATCGAGGCGCGCATGCAGGCGTTGGGCGCAGACCGTGAAACGGCAATGGCCGACCTGATGAAGGAAAAGCAACCGTCCCTGCGCGGCTCCGACCCGTCCGAGATCGGGGCGCTGGCGGTTTGGCTCTGTTCTCCGGTCGCGCATAACCTGACCGGCGCTTCGATCCCGGTCGACGGCGGCTGGACCGCTCAGTAGTCACACCCCGGCGAACCAGTCGGGCAGACGGGTGCGGATGCGCGGTGTGTCGCGCCGGGCTCGCACCACGCCACGCTGTTCCTCGCGCACCGGTTCGGTCGATATATCGGCATAGGCGCGCGGTTCCGCCTCTTCCCAGGGGAGTTCCGGCAGGGCTTCGAACTGCTGAAAGAACCGGCGCGCATCGGTGCCGGGGTTCAACCAGGCCGGGCCGGGGGTACCGGTGCCAGGCTGGTCGGCCACTTCGCGCCGGTGTTGGGCCGATTTGGCAAGCTCGGCCGTGTTGGCATATTTCAGATGGACCAGATAGGCGCCACGCGGCATGACGAAGGGAAACCGTGCCACCCGTGCAGGGCGCAACTGAACCCCGTGCAGCTTCAGGCCCACCCGGTTCCTGACGGCCCAGGCCTTGGAATAATTGCCTGTAAAGACCGCGCTGTTTCGACTGCGGAGCACGGGTTGGCCATTGGTTAGCACCGGGTCGTCCCTTGCCTCGCCAAGGTTCAGGCCAAGGGCGAACAATCCGCTTGCGTCCTGTTTTCGGAAGAAGTCGGAAAAACCGTTGTACCGTTCCGGGTCGAGGCAGATCAGTTCGTCGGCATCCGTCCGGATCACCCAGTCGTAGACCTGGTTGAGCCCGTTCTGGAAGGCGTTCAACATGTCGCCGCGACGATTGTCGAAATTGCTCAGGTCTTCACGTGGAATGGTTATGATGCTTGCGTCCGGGCAGATGCGGGACATCTCGGGGTCGGCACCATGCGACACGACATAGAGGTTTTCAGCGCCAAGCTGCTGCGAGAAATGAGCATACCATTGGCCGAGAGCCCAATAGTCGCGGTAAACCATCGTGATGGCGCAAATCTTCATGCGCGCATTTAGGCAGGCACCGGTCTGCCGGGCAAGAGGTGAAAAAATGACCGGCTCCGCTTGGGGGCCGGTCCAAGTTTGTCGGCGCAAACCGAGGATTCGCGCGACGGGGAGTATTGGTTCAGATCGCCAGGTATTCGGCCCGCAATTCGGCGTTGCCGAGTACTTCGGCCGCGATTCCGTCAAACACGATCGTGCCGGTGTCGAGGATCACCGCCCGGTCGGCCAGTTCGAGTGCACGCACGGCGTTCTGTTCGACGATGATCGTCGTCATGCCCTGTTCCTTGATGTGGATGAGCGTCTTTTCGATTTCGTCCACGATCACGGGCGCCAGGCCTTCGTAAGGTTCGTCCAGCAGCAGCACCTTGATGTCGCGCGCCAGGGCACGGGCGATGGCCAGCATCTGCTGTTCGCCGCCCGAAAGCGTCACACCTTCCTGCTTGCGCCGTTCGCCAAGGCGCGGGAACAGGTCGTAGAGACGTTCGATCGACCAGCCGACCGGCGGTGCGATCTGCGCCAGTTGCAGGTTCTCTTCGACCGTCAGGCCGGGGATGATGCGGCGGTCTTCGGGCACCAGGCCCAGGCCGGCCTGGGCCGCCTGGTAGCTGGTCATGCTATGCAACGGCTGGTGGTCGAGCCAGATCTCGCCATGTGTCACCATGGGCGATCCCGTGCGTGCGATCGAACGCAGGGTCGAGGTCTTGCCAGCCCCGTTGCGCCCGAGCAAGGCGAGGATCTCGCCTTCGTGTACGTTGAAGTTGATGCCCTGCACGATATAGCTTTCACCGTAATAGGCGTGCATGTCCCAGACCGACAGAAATGCCGGCGCCGTCGTGGCCTGGTTGGCATTCTTGGAGAAATCGGGTTTGACGTTCATTGATCTTCTCCCTTACGCGCTTTCGCCCAGATAGGCTTCGCGAACCTTCGGATGGCCCTTGATCTTCTCGGGCGAGTCCTCGACCAGAGGTGTGCCCTGCGCCAGGACCGTGATCCGGTCGGCCAGCGAGAACACCACATGCATGTCGTGCTCGATGATGGCGATGGTGATGTCGCGCTCTTCCTTGATCTGCTTGAGCAGGTCGATGGTGTTGTTGGTATCGGCCCGCGCCATGCCGGCGGTCGGTTCGTCCAGCAGAAGCAGGCGGGGTTCCTGGCTCAGGCACATGCCGATCTCGAGCCGCCGCTTGTCGCCGCGCGACATCGCCGCCGCATGCATGTGACGCTTGTCGGCCATCCGCATCTCTTCCAGCATGTGCATGGCGTGTTCCACGACGTCCTTCTGGTTGCGGACCGAGGGCAGCGCGTTCAATTCGAACGCGCCGTCCCGTTTGGCGAAACAGGGGATCATCATGTTTTCCATCACCGTGAGATCACCAAAGATCTCGGGGGTCTGGAAGACCCTGCTGATGCCCATCTGGTTGATCTCGTAGGGCGCGCGGCCCAGCACCGACTGGCCGTCGAACATGACGCTGCCGCTATCGGGGATCAGCTTGCCCACCAGGCAGTTGAGCAGGGTGGATTTGCCCGCACCGTTCGGCCCGATGATGGCGTGCACCGTGTTTTCGGCAACGCTCAGGTTGACATTGGACAGAGCCTGGAGGCCACCGAACCGCTTGCCCACATTCTTGATTTCGAGAATACCCATGGTCCCGGCTCCTTATTCCGCAGGCTCTTGCTTGGTCTTGGCTTCGGCCGCGCCCTTGCCGCGATTGCGCAGCCAGTTGCCCAGCCTCTGGCCACCTTCCACCAGACCTCCCGGCAGGAAGATCACCACCAGCATGAACATGATGCCCAGGGTCAGGTGCCAGCCCTTGCCGATGAACGGATGCACGATGAAGACCATGAAATCCTCGAACCCGTCCGGCAGGAAGCTGAACCATTGATGCAGGATGTTGTCGTTGATCTTCGAGAAGATGTTTTCGAAGTACTTGATGAAACCCGCGCCCAGAACCGGCCCGATCAGGGTGCCTGCGCCGCCGAGGATGGTCATCAGAACCACTTCGCCCGAGGCCGTCCACTGCATCCGCTCGGCCCCGGCCAGCGGGTCCATCGCGGCCATCAGGCCACCGGCGAGGCCCGCATACATGCCCGAGATCACAAAGGCTGCGAGCGTGTAGGGGCGCGGATTGAGCCCGGTATAGTTCATGCGCTGCTGGTTCGACTTCACTGCCCGCAGCATCATTCCGAACGGCGAGCGGAAGATGCGGATCGCCAGGTAGAACATGACCATCATGATCACGGCGCACAGGTAGTAGCCTGCGTTGAAGTCAAAGCTCCAGGCACCGATGTCGAGATGATAGGTCGAGCGCATCGACAGGCCGAAGAGGTGCGGCATGTCGGGCAGGCTGTCGCGATGGAACAACTGCGGGTCATCGGCATAGACCTGAAGCCCGGTTTCGCCGTTGGTCAGGTTGAACTTGGGGTTCGACAGCACCGAATAGGCCAGGGCAAAGCTCATCTGCGCAAAGGCCAGCGTCAGGATCGAGAAATAGATGCCCGAGCGGCGCAGGCTGATATATCCGATCAGCAGCGAGAACAGGGCCGCCACGACGACACTCAGCGCGATGGCCGGGATCACGTTGTAGCTGAACAGCTTGAACATCCAGACCGCCGAGTAGGAACCCACCCCGAGAAAGGCCGCGTGACCGAAGCTGAGATAGCCGGTCAGGCCGAACAGGATGTTGAAGCCGATGGCGAAGATGCCGAAGATCACGAACCGTTGCATCAGGTCGGGATAGCCGGCGTTGAACTGCGCCATGGCGCTGCCCGACGGAAAGGGGTTCAGGATGAACGGCGCCAGCAGGGTCAGGATTGCCACGATGACGAGCAGCGAAGTGTCTTTCTTGTCCAGTCCCAGCATGGGTTACTCCTCCATCACGCCCTTGCGGCCCATCAGGCCCCGCGGACGGGTCAGCAGAATGATGATCGCGACCAGGTAGATGATGATCTGGTTGATGCCCGGGATGGTCGTTGTGGCCCAGGTGGTCGAGGCGAAGCTTTCCAGGATGCCCAGCAGAAACCCGGCCGCGACGGCGCCGGGCAGCGAGCCCATGCCGCCGACGACGACCACGACAAAGCTGAGTACGAGGAAGTCCATCCCCATGTGATAGTTGGGCGGGTTGAGCGGCCCGTACATCACACCGGCCAGCCCCGCCACACCGGCGGCGATGCCGAACATGATGGTAAAGCGCTTGTCGATGTTGATGCCCAGCAGGCCCACGGTTTCACGGTCCGCCATGCCGGCGCGCACGACCATGCCGAAGGTGGTGAATTGCAGGAAGGCGAACACGCCCCCGATGATCACCGCTGCAAAGGCGAAGTAGACGAGACGCCAGATCGGGTAGATGATCGCATTTGCCTCGAAGCCGATCATCACGCCGATATCAAGCGAACCCCTGAGTGCCGAAGGTTCCGGCGTCTGGATCGGGTTGGCGCCGAAGAAATACTTGATGATTTCCTGCAGCACGATCGCCAGGCCGAACGTCACCAGGATCTGGTCGGCATGGGGGCGCTTGTAGAAATGCTTGATCAGTCCGCGCTCCATCACGTAGCCGATGAGCAGCATGATCGGAATGGCGAACAGGATCGCAAGTGGAACGGACCAATCGATGATCGCGGCACCGGTTTCCGGTCCAAACCAGGCTTCCACATAAGGGGTATCAACCTTCAGCGGATTGCCGAGAAAGTCCTTTTGGGATTCGTCAATTGTCTGAAAGCTCAGATTGAGCAGACGCTGAAGCATGACGGCGCAGAAGGCTCCGATCATGAACAGCGCGCCGTGAGCGAAGTTGACGACGCCCAGTGTTCCGAAGATCAGCGTCAGGCCCAGCGCGATCAGCGCGTAGGCAGAGCCCTTGTCGAGCCCGTTTAGAATTTGAAGCAGGATTGCGTCCATCGTCCCCACCCTTGGCTGGTAGCGTTCGCTCTTCCCGGCCTGCGACCGGGAAGAGCGGGTTGGCGGAAGTCAGAGAATTTTCGACGAAAATTCTCGGCCCCGGATCATGCGCCCGGGTTGCACTCGCCCAATGTGGCTTCGTCGCCACCGAACATCGGGTGGTTCGGCGGATACATGACCTGCTCGACAGGGGTAATTTCGACGATTTCCAGCGTGTCGTATGCGTTCGTCGGGTTCTGCGCCCCACGCACGACCAGCACGTCCTTGAAGCACTGGTGGTCTTCGGCGCGATAGAGCGTCTTGCCGTTGCCCAGACCGTCGAATTCGAAGCCTTCCAGGGCTTCCGCGACGCCGCAGGGGTTGAAGGTTCCGGCGCGCTCGCAGGCGTCGGCATAGAGCAGAACCTGAGCATAGCAGGTCTGCGCCGAGTTCGACGGCGGCTTGCCGTATTTCTCGCCGAAGGACTTGACGAAGGCCCGGGATCCCTCGTTGTCGAGCTGCCAGTTGTAGTTCATCGAACCCAGCACGCCCTTGATGTTCTCGCCGGCACCGGCGGCCATCAGCTCCGAGTAGAGCGGCACGACGATCTTGAAGTCCTTGCCGTTGGCGACCTTGTCCAGAAGGCCGAACTGGATGGCGTTGGTCAGCGAGTTGACCATGTTCCCGCCGTAGTGGTTCAGAACCAGCACGTCTGCGCCCGAGTTCAGGACCGGCGCGATATAGGACGAGAAGTCAGTCGAGGCCAGCGGGGTCTTGACCGTGTTCACGGTTTCCCAGCCGAGCGCTTCGGTGGAGGCGACGATCGACTCTTCCTGGGTCCAGCCCCAGTTGTAGTCGGCAGTCAGGTGATAGGCGCGACGATCGTTGCCCATCTCCTTGGCCAGCACCGGCGCCAGAGCGGCACCCGACATGTAGGCATTGAAGAAGTGACGGAAACCATTGGCCTTGCGGTCCTTGCCGGTGGTGTCATTGGCATGGGTCAGACCGGCCATGAAGATCACGCCGGCATCCTGGCACAGGCCCTGCACGGCCACGGCCACGCCCGAGGACGAGCCGCCGTTGATCATGATGGCACCGTCCTTTTCGATCATCGACTTTGCCGATGCGCGGGCGGCGTCCGACTTGGTCTGGGTGTCACCGGTCACGAAGGTGACCTTCTTGCCCAGGATGCCGTTGCCCTTGAGCGCCTTCGAGGTGAAGGTGTTCAGGCAGCCGCCGTCACCTTCGCCGTTCAGATGCTCGACAGCCAGCTGCTGTGCCAACAATTCGTCATTGCCTTCGTCGGCATATGGTCCGGTCTGGGGTACGTTGAAGCCCAGGGTCACCGTGCCGCCGGTGGGTTCATTGGTGTAGGCGGCGGCCGACGAAGCGGTAAAGATCGTCGGCAAGGCGACGCCTGCGCCGGCTACGGCACCGGTCCGCAACAGGCCACGGCGCGTAAGTTCGTTATTCGACATGCTTTCCTCCCAAGATAGGTTGCGCGATCGACTCCTCTTCCGATCGGCGCAGGCACATTTGTGCAAATTAACTATGCAGGCAGTTTCGAAAATTTCGCAATAACCCCTTTATATGGAAGGAAAATTCTGTAAACATATCAACATGGATTCAATGGGGGTCGTAAATACTGTTATGTCGCAGCGCAGAAACCTGTTGATTTCAATTCATATTCCCTGGGGGTGATGCCTTGGCACGGGACACATTGACCGGTAGCCGGATCCGCGAACGCCGGCAGGTAGTGGGACTCAGGCAGGCCGATCTGGCCCGCAAGGTCGGCATTTCGGCCTCGTATCTCAACCTGATCGAACACAACAGGCGCAGAATCGGTGGCAAGCTTCTGGTCGATATCGCGTCTGAGCTGGCGGTGGAGCCCTCGGTCCTGTCAGAAGGGGCCGAGGCCGCCCTGATCTCCGCATTGCGGGAGGCGGCCGCCGGGGACAGCAAGGTCGCCGCGGAAACCGATCGCGCCGACGAACTGGCGGGGCGTTTTCCCGGATGGGCGGAGCTGCTTGCGCGGCTCTTTCGCCGGATGGTCTCGCTTGAGCGGACGGTCGAAACCCTGTCTGACCGGCTTACTCACGATCCAAACCTCGCCGCGTCCCTGCACGAGGTACTCTCTACCGCAGCAGCCATCCGGTCGACCGCGGCGATCCTGGCGGAACCGGGTGAACTGGAGGCGGAATGGCGCGACCGGTTCCATCGCAACCTTCATCAGGATGCCGAACGGCTTGCCGAAAGCTCGAAGGCGCTGGTCTCCTATCTTGATGACACAGGGGCGGGTGAGGACCGCACAGGGGTGCCAGTCGAGCAGGTCGAGGCATTTGTGACCGCGCACGGACATCATTTCCCGGAACTGGAGCGGGGCCTTGCGGTCACGGAGGTTTCGTTGTCGGAGTTGCGCTCGGGCGCGGCGCGCGAAATAGCGCTGCGGATGCTCGACATCTACGCAGCGGATGCAAAGGCGATGCCGCTCAACGGTTTTGTCGAGGCACTGAAACGGCTGGGCATGGACCCGATCGCGCTTGCGCGGGAGTTCGATGTCGATCTGGCCTCGGTGTTCCGCAGGCTGGCCAGCCTGCCCGAGGGTGTTCTGCCCTACGAGGTGGGCCTGGTCGTCTGCGACGCCTCCGGCAGTATCCTCTTTCGCAAGGCCGTTGCAGGGTTCGCATTGCCGAGGCATGGGGAATCCTGCCCCCTCTGGCCGTTGTTTTCCGCCCTGAGCCGTCCTTTGGTCCCGATCCGGCGCCGGGTCTGGCAATTGGGGCGAAACGCAACCGAATTCGACTGTCTCGCCGTGGCATGGCCGCACGAGATGGCGGACTTCGATCGCGATCCCGTCTACCGTTCGATCATGCTTATCCTGCCGGTTGCGGTGTCCGAGAAAGAAGATCGTGCGGCTTTTCCCGTCGGTGCGTCCTGTCGTGTTTGTCCAAGCAGGGACTGCAACGCACGCCGCGAACCGTCGGTTCTTTCCGAAGGGTTTTGACAGTAAAGCAACCGGGAGGCTAATCTGACTTGAGGAAAGCGAGCGGGTGCAAGCCCGCCGGCCTTTTTGGGGGAGGAAGGGGCCAGGATGAGCCGACGGGTTCTGCTGATCGAGGACGAACCGAATATCGCCGAGGCGATCCGGTTTCTTCTAACGCGCGAAGGCTGGCAGGTGGAGACACATGCAGATGGGGCGGACGCGGTGGAAAGGATCGCTTCCGCCGCAGTCGATTTGGTCATTCTTGATGTCATGCTGCCGGGCAAGAGCGGCATGGATATTCTCCGGGAACTGAGAGATCGGGAAGATACCCAGACCCTGCCGGTCCTGATGCTGACGGCAAGGGGCCAATCCCGTGACCGCGACATGGCGGAAAAGGCCGGGGTCAGTCGGTTCATGACCAAACCCTTTTCGAATATCGAGGTGTTGACGGCCGTGCGCGATCTGTACGCCCAGGCCTCGCAGACATGACGGGCGGGCGCGAACGCGATCCAGCCCAGATGCAGCCGCCGCCCGTGTTCCTGGAACGGCAGAGCTATCGTCGCCGGCGTCTGATGGATGCGGCGCGCCTGTTGCCGATCCTCGGGGCAGCATTGTTCGCGGTTCCCCTTTTGTGGCCGAATGCAGGCGAAGGGGGCGTCCGGATGTCGGTGGCGATCACCTATGTGTTCGGAGTCTGGGCGGCGCTGATCCTGATCAGTGCAGGTTTTGGTATTGCGGCTCGTATGGTGCAGCCGGGCGATCAAGCAGAGGCGGAGCGCAAGCCATGACCTCGCTCAATGTCCTGGTTGCGGTCTGCCTGTGCTATGTGGTTCTGCTGTTCGGGGTCGCATTTGCGGCTGACCGCTGGGCCTCGACCAGCCGTTCGACGTGGTTGCGCTCGCCACTTGTCTACACGCTTTCCTTGTCGATCTATTGCACTGCGTGGACCTTCTACGGTGCGGTGGGTTATGCGGCACGGTCCGGGCTTGAATTCGTGACCATCTACCTCGGTCCGACCCTTGTCATGATAGGATGGTGGTGGGGTCTGAGAAAACTTGTCCGGGTGGGCCGGTCACAGCGGGTGACCTCGGTTGCCGACCTGATTTCCTCGCGCTATGGCAAGTCCAACACGCTGGCGGTTTGCGTTACCATTCTCGCGGTGATTGGGGTGACGCCCTATATTTCGCTGCAACTTCAGTCGATTACCCTGAGCTTCAACATCTTTGCCGAAGCGGACCCGGGCGAAAGCTATGTGGAGCAGTCGAGCGCTTTCTGGGTTGCCGCGGGCCTTGCTGTCTTTGCAATCCTGTTCGGGACGCGCAACCTTGACACCAATGAACGCCACCACGGGGTCGTTATTGCTATCGCCATCGAAGCCGTGGTCAAGCTGATAGCCCTGCTGGCGGTTGGAATCTTCGTTGTCTGGGGGATCGCCGGCGGCGCCGTCGACACGCTGGCGCGCATAGACGCTTCGGCGATCGGGCAATGGCAGGTGAACCACGGTCGATGGGCGACGATCACTTTCCTTGCCGCTGCCGCGTTTTTGTGCCTGCCGCGCATGTTCCAGGTTATGGTCGTCGAGAACGATGACGAACGTCACCTGCGCACGGCGGCCTGGGCCTTTCCGCTTTATCTTTTTCTGATGAGCCTCTTTGTCGTGCCGATCGCGGTTGTCGGCTTGGAAATCCTGCCGGAAGGCTCGAACCCTGACCTGTTTGTTCTGACCATCCCGCTGGGGCAGGGGCAGGAGATGTTGGCCATGCTGTCCTTTCTGGGCGGCTTCTCATCGGCCACGTCGATGGTGATCGTCGCGGCCATGGCGCTGTCGACCATGGTATCGAACCATATCGTCATGCCGATCTGGCTAAGCGCCAAGGGAGGCGGCGCTTCGGTTTCCGGCGATGTCAGATCCGTCGTTATGTATGCACGTCGCGTGTCCATCGCCGTGGTCCTGGGTCTGGGATATTTCTATTACCGCATGTCTGGCGGCGGCGCGGCGCTTGCCTCCATCGGTCTGATCGCGTTTGCCGGGATCGCACAGATCCTGCCTGCCATGGTCGGCGGGCTGTTCTGGCGCGGTGCCACGCGTACCGGCGCTCTTGTCGGTCTGACGGTCGGGTTCGTCCTTTGGCTGTTCACGCTGCTTCTGCCCGGCATGGGGCCGGAGGTTCTCGCGCCTTCGGTACTCGAACAGGGGCTGTTCGGCCTGTCCTGGCTGAGACCGCAGGCATTGTTCGGGATCGAAGGGCTCGACCCGATGGTCCATTCGGTCATGTGGTCGATGTCATTGAACGCCGCAGCTTTCTGCATCGTCTCCTTGCTGAGCTTTCCCAGCCCGCTCGAACGTTTGCAGGGGGCGCAGTTCGTGAACGTCTTCGAGCATTCCGCCGGACCGCGCGGCTGGACGGGGTCCGTGGCGCAGAGCGAGGACCTGATGATCATGTCGCAGCGTATCATGGGAGCGCGGGAAGCTCAGGAGTTTTTTCAGGCCGAGGCCGCTGCGCAGGGGAGCCGCGCCTTTCTGCCCGAACCGACCCCGGTCTTTCTGGAACGGCTCGAACGGGAGCTTGCGGGATCTGTCGGTGCCGCAACGGCGCATGCCATGATCGGGCAGATCGTGGGCGGGTCTTCCGTCTCGGTCGAGGACCTGCTTGCGGTCGCCGACGAGTCCGCGCAGTTGCTGGAGTATTCAAGCCGCCTGGAGGCGAAGTCGGCGGAACTGGGCCGGACCGCGCGCAAGCTCAGGGATGCGAATGAGAAACTGACCCAGATTTCGCTGCAAAAGGACGCGTTTCTCAGCCAGATCAGCCATGAGTTGCGCACCCCGATGACGTCGATCCGGGCGTTTTCCGAGATTTTGCGCGATACCGACGGTCTGGAGCGGGTAGACATCACCCGGTACGCTGCAATTATTCACGACGAGGCACTGCGCCTGACGCGGCTTCTGGATGATCTGCTCGACCTCAGCGTGCTGGAGAATGGACAGGTGACGCTGAACCTGGGACAGGGAATGCTGGCGGACATACTGGACAGGGCGGCGTCGACCGTTCTGACCGGCACGCCAAAGCCGCTGCGCATACGTCGCAACAGCGGGTCAGAACAGGTCGTGCTGCAAACGGATCTGGACAGGCTAACCCAGGTGTTCATAAATCTTATCTCCAATGCGCAGAAGTACTGCGACGCTGCGGATCCGACCTTGACCGTTTCCGTGCATGACGTCGGTGGGCGGGTGGTCGTCGACCTGCTGGACAACGGCAGCGGAGTTCCGGCGGATGCGCAGAAAATGATCTTTGAGAAGTTTGCGCGGGTCGGTGCCGATAAGGCTGGCGGCGCGGGTTTGGGGTTGGCGATCTGCCGTGAAATCATGCAGCGCCTGGGCGGTGATATCACTTATCTGCCGGGACAGGGGGGCGGGGCATTCCGGGTCAGTTTGCCTTTGGGACTGGAAATTGCCGCGCAGTAGTGCGGCATAAACAGCTTGGTAACCCTTTAGGGGATAGACCTGATCCGGAGCAAGAAGGCGATTTGAACATATCGGGCGATGGTGACGCAATCGGACACACGATCGACGTTGGAGCGAAAGCTGGCGCTGTCCCGCGATGAACGGCAGGGCGACACGCGTTCGGTCCTGCGTGCGCTGCGACTGGCCCTCGCGCGTGCGGCGGATGATGCTGTCGGTCTGGCGATGTCCGTCATCGGAGCCACCCAAGCCAGGCGCGAACTTGACGAACTCGGGCGCGCGGTGCCCGAAGGCCGGCTTTACCTGCTGCTTTCCGGGCCGGGGGACGGGTTGGGGGCCATCTGTCTGGATCGGTCGTGCGTCACGGCAATGGTGCAGCAACAGACCTTGGGGCAGGTCATCGGGCAGGTCGGGCCGGAACGTGCGTTCACCAGCACGGATGCTGCCATGGCCGCGCCGATTGTCGACGTTCTGATGCCGCGCGCTGCGGAACTTGCCGAACTGGCCGCCGATCGGATCTGCCTGTCGGGTTACGCCTATTGCTCGTGGGCCGAAAATCGGCGCGCGGTGCTGTTGCTGCTGGAAGACGACACTTACCGGGTGTTCGATCTGACCGTCGAGATTGCAGGCGGCAAGGCTCAGGGGCAGATTACACTGGTCCTGCCTGACAGGCCAGAAGCGGTCGAGGAAGTGGACGGAGGCCAAAGTAGCGCCGGGCCGCGCATGGAAGATACGTTTGGCGTTGTGCGCGCCGAACTCAATGCGGTCATTTCGCGTATCCGCCTGCCGCTTTCGAGTTTTGCCGGAATGCAGCCCGGCGATCTACTTCCGCTTGAGACGCCGAAATTCGACAAGACCGAGATGCTGACGATCGAAGGCCGTTCGGTCGCCTATGCCCGGTTGGGTCAGTGCCGCGGGATGCGGGCAGTGCGGCTCAACGAAAAACCACCGGGGCCGCAGAGCCTTTCAAATGGTCCGAACGATTTCACGATCCATACTTCGTCGCCGCAAAGGACGATGCAGGACCTGCCTGATCCTGATGTGATCGAACATGCCGCCAAACCCGAGAGGTCGCGGACCGTCCATCCCGACGACTACGAGGATATCGACACGGATACAGAGGATGGCTTTGCGGATCTGGCTGAATATGACATCCCGCTGCCGACGCTCAACCCGGAACAGGCTGCGGCGGAAATCACTGAACTGGCGGGTCTGGATGATGCCGACGATCTGGCGGATCCGCGTTAGCCGACGCCGGGATCAGACCGCCCTGGTGCAGAGTTCCTCGAGCCGCGGGCGCAAGGCGTCCAGCGCATAGCCGGCGGCCGCCGTCTTGCTCAGAATCTCGTCCGCCGTCATCGACGGGCATTGCCCCAGGGCCCAGATCACGGAACTGCGCGTTCCCGAGGCGCAATAGGCCAGAACCGGTCCGCTGTCGCATGTGGCCAGAGACATCTGACGCGCGATATTCTCTGGCGTCATCGTCTGATGGGTCAGTTCAAGCGTTTCGAACTCAAGGCCCGCTGCCCGCGCAGCGGCGCCGATTGCCGCGGCCTGATGACTCGGAGGAACTTCGGCATCCGGCCGGTTGCAGATGATCCGGGTGAATCCGGCCTCGGCAATGGCGGGGATGTCCTCGACCGAGATCTGCGGCGAGACGGCATAGCGGGGTGTGATGGGGCGAATATCCATATCTGCTCCTTATGCCGTCGCTGCCAGCCTGTCCAGTTGGCTCCCGAGGCGCGGCGCAACATACATGCCTGCAATCATCGCCGCAAAGAAAACGAGACCACCGACGCCACCATAGCTGAGCGAGGCCAGTGCCGGACCGGGGCAAAGGCCAGCCAGCCCCCAGCCCATGCCGAACAGGGACGAACCGACGATCAGCCGATGGTCGAGTTCGGGACGAGGCAGGGCCGGGAAACTGCCGCCGGCAAGCGGTTTGCGCCCTGTGGTCAGACGCCAGGCGAAAAACATCGGAATGATCGCACCGCCCATCACAAAGGCCAGCGTCGGATCCCAGTCACCAAAAACGTCCAGCCACCCCTGGACCTTGCGTGTGTCGGTCATCCCCGAAACGAAAAGGCCGGCACCGAACAGCGCACCGGCGAGCAAGGATAGAAAGAGACGCATCAGATCACCTCCAGCACGTGGCGGAACAGGGCCAGCGTCAGGCCGCCGGCAAGAATGTAGAAGACGGTCGCCACGATGCCACGCAGGGAGAAGCGTGATATCCCGCAGACGCCGTGTCCCGAAGTGCAGCCGTTGGCAATGCGCGAGCCTGTCCCGACAAGAAGGCCGGCAGCGACAAGCACCCAGACATCCGTGGTCACATGTGTGTCAATCTCGACCGAATACAGCGGCCAAAGAAGCAACGGCGCTGCGACAACGCCAAGGATGAAAATTGCTCTTTCCGCCCAGTTGGAGCGGCCTGACCCGTCGACGAGACCGCCCAGAATGCCGCTGGCCCCAAGGATCCGGCCATTGCCGAGCAAGAAGACAGCTCCGCCGCAGCCAATCAGCAGGCCACCGACGAGGCCCCAAATCCAATCCGTTTCCATTTTGTCCTGTTGTTCTGTTCGCGCTTTTGACTGTTGCCGGTCAGAACTTGTTGACCGGCAGCTTGAGAAAGATGTTGCCCTGCTCGTCCGGCGGCGGCATTTGGCCCGCCCGCATATTGACCTGCAGGGAGGGAAGGATAAGCCGGGGCATCGCAAGCGTTGCATCACGGCTGTCGCGCATTTTCACGAAATCCTCGAGTTTGCGGCCCTGTCCGATGTGGACGTTGAGCGCCTTTTGTTCGCCTACCGTGGTTTCCCATGCGTATTCATCGCGGCCGGGCGCCTTGTAGTCGTGACCGACAAAGATGCGGGTCTCGTCCGGCAAGGCCAGGATCTTCTGGATCGAGTTGAACAGGACGGCCGAGGAACCGCCGGGGAAATCGCAGCGCGCGGTGCCGAAATCGGGCATGAACAGCGTGTCTCCTACAAATGCCGCGTCGCCAATCACATAGGTCAGGCAGGCTGGTGTGTGCCCTGGTGTGTGCAGCACATCTCCCCTCATCTGACCGATGAAGAAACTGTCGCCTTCGCGGAACAAGGCGTCGAACTGGCTGCCGTCGCGCTGGAACTCGGTGCCTTCGTTGAACACCTTGCCGAACGTGTCCTGAACGACCGTAATGTTCGCGCCGATACCGATCTTTCCGCCCAGTTTTTCCTGCAGGTAGGGCGCAGCGGACAGGTGGTCGGCATGTACGTGGCTCTCCAGGATCCACTCGACGTTCAATCCCTCGGATCGAACGTAGTCGATGATCGCGTCCGCCGATTGCGTATCGGTCCGGCCCGAGGCGTGGTCGAAATCCAGAACGCTGTCCACGATTGCGCATGTTCGCCCCTCGGGTTCGCGGACCAGATAGGACACGGTAAAGGTTGCCTCGTCAAAAAAAGCTTTCACAAAAGGTGTCATGTTCGTCTCCTGCATGGTCGCGAAAAACATATAGTCAAAAGTGAATGTGATGCAATGGCTTCCTGACGATTTCTGCAAACAAGTCTCTGGTCTTGACCTCGGTCAAATCGTTTTCTTCCGAAATGCTTCATCTTTGGGCAACATCCGCAAGAATTGCCGGACATGCGGGCTGTTGGTGCCCAGGTAACTGAAGATAGCACATTTCGACGTGTTTTTCTTATTTCTGTTACCCAATATCTGAAGGCTACCGGAAAAGGGGAGAGGACAAATGACCGATCAGGAACTCATTCGTGAGGTTGAACGACTGGAACGGCGTGTTCAGGGAGCCTGTCTCGACACCCGCTTGGAAATCCAGCCGCAATTCAGCCGGATCATGGACCAGATTCGCGAGCGGGGCGTCAAGTTGCCTTCGCGCCTGCGCCGTCTGGACGCTGCGCTGTGCGAGGACGCTGCGGAAGCATATTTCGATAACATGCCGGTCTAGGCTTGGCGGCGATCAGCCGAGCGATATTCCCAGGATGACCATCATCAGTCCGATCACGGACAGGAACAGTGCGGCAAGATTCCACGGCAGGACCGCCTGAACGGCCGAGCGCAGTTCGTCGTCGCTCAGCCCTGCCTTGCGCGCTCGATTCACGCGGAGAATGCACCAGACCAGACCGGCAAGACCGGCCATCGACAGGCCGGCCCCTGTCCAGATTATGATGTCGAAAAGCATGATCGTGTCTCAATCGTCCTGAAATCGCCGCCCGAGGCGGTTCTGCGTTAGCTGATCGCAGGTAACAGCGCAAGCTTTGCCAAATCCTCCTTGCAGGCAATCCGGCGCCACGTTATCCCGCGAAGCGCCGCAACCCAGACCGATGGAGCAAACACCGATGGATCAGCCTCAGGCAGACGCGAACTACAACATCGCCGCTGGCGAGCTGCGCCAGTTCATCGAGCGGATCGAGCGCCTTGAAGCCGAGAAGAAGGACATCGCCGATCAGCAGAAGGAAGTTCTGGCCGAGGCCAAGGCGCGTGGCTATGACACCAAGGTGATGCGCAAGATCGTCGCCCTGCGCAAGCGCGACAAGGATGACATCGCCGAAGAAGAGGCGGTGCTGGAAATGTACAAGGCCGCTCTGGGCATGTGACCGGGGCGCGACCGGCGCCAGCCGGTCGCCTCAGGGGGCGATGAACTGCACGCCGGGGATGCGTTGCAGTGAAAACACGTCCTCGTCGTAAATCTCGGTCAACCGTTCGACCAATTCATGAGTCCAGCCGGGCAGATCGAGTTCTTCCTCCACGGCGTCCTCAACCGCGTACTTGTCCAGGAATGCCGCGATGACGCGGCGTTTCTGCATTTCGGTGAGATCGGCATGTTCGGCGAGATAGGCGCGAAAGCGCAGCATGCCCTCTTTCGACATGATTTCGGACAGCAGGGAGAACCCGCCGACAATCTTGGTTCCGTGTTCCAGGCCAGCAAGGTCGCGGATGATCTGTGACCAGATCAGCGGGGTATCCTCATTGCACCAGATCGTCAGCTGCACATTTGGCGCGGCATCGCGAATGGACTGTACCATCCGCGTCCAGTGCAACAGGCCGAGGTCCAGCCCTTCCAGCGCTTCGGCCACGCCCTTTTCGGGAAGCGCGGTCAACACGTTCGGTACAAAGCTGGCGGGATTGCGGATCGCCATGAACACTTCGAGTTGATCATAGGCGAAAATCGACTGCAGGTAGGCAAGCCTCTGGGGCGCACGCGGATAGAACACGCCCTTGCCGATCGCCGACCATCGGGTGCCATAGAGGTTGCTGTCTGAAAATATGACCCGATCCGCGACTTCGCCGTCCAGAATCGCTTCGAGCAGGACTTCGCGGGCATCGGGGTCCGGGTCCGTTTGCACTTCATCGAGTGCAGACATGACCTTCTTGAACAAACCGCGATACTGAGCGGGTCCGGGAACGGCAATTCCTTTCTGCGAGAAGGGTTCCTTGTTGCTGAGCAGGCACTTGATCAGCCGTTCATCATCGGTTCCATGGGCCCCGGTATGGAAAACCACTTGCATTGGTGCCGGGCTTCCTTTTGAAAACAATTGGATACGTCCTGAGTACAGACTTGCCGCGCCACAGTCAAATCGTTGTATGCGGGGGCCCGCGGCTGCAACGCAGAATTCCTGGCTTCGCAGTTTTCCGGCTTGCAGTTCCCGTGCAGTGCAATTATTCGGAAGCCAGTGCCCCTATAGCTCAGCTGGTAGAGCAACTGATTTGTAATCAGTAGGTCCGCGGTTCGAGTCCGTGTGGGGGCACCAGATAAAATCTATTTACACATTTAAAACAATAACTTGCGTCGCTGACTTGTGCGTCTATCCCCCCTTCAATCCCCTTTGCTGCTGATGGTATGCAGCCCATCTTGCTTTCTGAGTCGCTGATATTTTGGCTCGTCCAGCTTCCGTTCTGGGGCCAGTGCTAAGCCCGCCGTGAAACCGGCATCTATCCCGTCCGGGTTCTGACTTCGCTCGGCAGGGGTGGCCCTTGCGGGTCTTGGCTCCGCAGGTTACGCGCCGATATGCCAACCGCTTGCGCAATGCCTTTGACATGCCTGGCGCTATTTCGAGCAAGAGGCGTTCCGTGGCCCTTGGGTCTAAGACTCCATAACGCGCGCGCGCGTACTGGTTGCTTATTTCGCCAACTTCGACGCCCAGAACCCTAAAGATAGCCCTAATGCCATAGGCAGTCAGGTCCAGCCTTGACTTGCTCTCCCAGTATTGAACCGCCTTGTGAGATAGCCCGGCGCGTCTTGCCAGTTGACGCTGAGAATACCCGGCCTCGGTTCGTTTCACCTTCAGTTCCGCGCCAGTCTTCATCACATCATACCCACTATTACATAGATACGGCTCAATTTAGCAAAAAGCGGTGTTCGATGTCATGCTTGGACCCATGGCGCTTGTTCTTCTTGTCCTGCCAGAATCAGCACGTGTGATTCAGTTGTGCGGTCCAAGCCCGCGAAAGCTCCTAGAGGAACTTCGCGCGACTACCCGAAAATGAAATCCTCTGCACCCAACGCAGAGATACTTATTCCGGCAAGGGTAAGGCTATTTCCGAAATCGTCTTCGATTAACGTACCGCCATTGATTTCTGTCATGTGGCCGGACTGAAGGTCGGAAAAATCTGAAATCCCTGTCGCGCTTGAAATATCGACCCGGTCCTCAGTAGCCGAAAAGAAAAATACTGTATCTTCACCGGGCGAAAAAACAATTCGGTCGGCACCGGGACCGGCATAAATCTCGTCGTCACCAACGCCACCGTCGATTATGTCGTCGCCTGCAGCACCAAAAAGCGTATCGTTGCCGTCATTACCGAACACGGTATCGTTGCCCAACCCGCCGAACACTTGATCGTTACCTGCGCCGCCTGAGACCAAGTCGTCATCAAGCCCCGCACCGACGCTGTCATCGTCGTTTCCTCCGTCAAGCGTATCATTTCCTACCGAACCCCAAATCTCGTCCGCCCCCGATCCACCTGTAAGTGAGTCATTTCCTGATGCGCCCCCAAGCGTGTCAGCTCCATCATCTCCTGACAGTGTGTCGTTGTCAGCCGCGCCCCAGAGTTCGTCATTGCCAAGTCCACCCGCTAGCAAGTCGTTGCCGCCCGCACCGCCTATCGTTTCAGCCCCATTGCCGCCGTCAGCTGTGTCGTCACCCGCTCCACACCAAAGTCCATCATTGCCACCGCCGCCCAACAGAAAATCGTCACCAACACCGCCGGAGAGATGATCGTCCCCTTCGCCACCATAGAGGCCGTCGTTTCCAGGACCTCCGTTCAACGTGTCATTTCCGGAATCCCCCCAAATGCTATCGTGTCCGTCGCCTCCAAAAATTAAGTCATTGTCGTTTCCACCGTGCAGTTCATCGCTCTCCAAGCCACCGGCTAATTCATCATCACCATCACCGCCGAACAATGTATCATAGCCGCCACCTGCCCAAATTTGATCTCTACCAGAACCCCCGCCTAAGAAGTTGTTTCCATCAAATGCTTCTACTATGTCATTTCCCGGCCCAGCGTAAACCGTATCGTTTCCCGCTCCTCCAGTGCGTATTCGGTCATTCCCTTCATCTCCAAATAAAAGGTTGGCAGACGTATCCGGTTGACCATAGTGTTCGTGTGGTCCCCCGTCTATATAGTCATTTCCCGGGCCACCATGTATAGTGTCAATTCCAACTCCCCCGTAAAGGCCATCCTCCCCATCTTCTCCATTAATTAAGTCGTTTCCAATATGTCCCCCGATGACGTCTCCACCTGATCCACCAAATACAGTGTCATTTCCAGAGCCAGCCTCAACAAAGTCTTGACCGCCATAAGAGAAGATCAAATTATTTCCGCCAAACTCGTCAATGCTGTCTATTACAAAAATGTCATCACTTTGAGTTCCCCGAAAATTATTATCCAAATGAGATTGGTCTATTACATGTAGCCGGTCTGCATCAAGAGCAAACTCTAAAAGCGCGTCAGCATTCCCTGTATTGATTACTTCGATAAGTTCAGAAAATGGAATAAATGCCACTGTAATTGATCGAATGTGTTGGTTTGGTGCTTCGATTTCCAAAGCAGTAATGCTTATTACGTATCCGTATAAGAGAGATGTATCAACTTGGTCGAGAGAAGTTGGCTGGGTGCTCCCATAGTATCTAAAGCGATGGACCTCAAATATTGTGTAACTGCCATCTAAATTAAGGACTTCGGTTCTGGGGCCAAAGGTCAATAGGGAATTTGGGCCTGAATCCGGTTGCCATATTGGATACAGATCAGCAATTTCATAGATCTGATAAGTTGGAAAGGAACTACGGCTGCTCTCCAACTGTTTAGAATAGCTATCCACTGCACGCATTTTTAAAATCTCTACTGCGCTGGAGCTCAGTTTGATATCCTTCAGCAACAGTGAGAGTGTTGTCTTTGATATCGATCAACTGGAGGATGGTCGACTTTGATGATGGTGATTTGCCAGTGTGCGGGGGGGCTTGCCCGGCAAGAGCAACTTGTTTGTGTGGGGAGTTTTTTGGATAACTTTGACACCAGACAGTGAGTTGCCCCGTCCGTTCCGTGGGCGATGTTAAGAAAACGGAAAGGGCCTGGGGTGGTTCTGATTTCCGGAGTCGTCAATGGGGCCACCGGGCGGGTAGGCGCTTTTGTACGTCCGCAATTCATTTGTTATACTATAACAAATGCCGAGACCAAGAACACCACTATCCAAAGCTAGACTGACGGGCGCTGCTGCGAAAGACCCGCAGCGTTTTCGTGCACGCTCTGAACCCAATGTCAGCAGCAATCCAGTTGGCAAACCGCCAGACTAACTGACAGACGACGCGAAGGACGTTTGGCTCGAAGCAGCGGCTTCGATGGGCTGGTTGGTCTCTGAGGATCGGTTTGCACTTGAGATGATGGCAAACGCAGTTGGTTTGATCCGCAAGACTGTGAAGTCTGGCGAGATTGTTTCCGGAGCGATGATCAACGCGGCGAATACAGCGGTCGGCAAGGTCGGAGCCAGCCCCACGGAACGGGGGAAGGTGTTTCAAGAGGCGAGTAATGACAGCGCAGACGACCCTTTCGCCGTATTCGTACGAGCGCAATAATCGAGAATGCGCAGCAGGCCCTTCTATGAATTTCAAGGACGAGGTGTTTAGGATGGCTTGCGCAGTGTATCTGCGCTTTGATGCTTGTGACTCATCTCGGCAGCACTCAAGGTGAACGTATGATGCGCAAGTGACAAATACGAAAAACGGAATGTTCGCTAAAAATGCATAAGGAAGGTCTGAAAAACCTCGCTTCTTCGGCATCACCGGGGAGCGTCCATCGTGGTCCCGCACAGTCTAACCCAAGCCGATCCGAGGGCGAGGTTTTTCAGACGTTCCCCAACTGCCGAGGCGCTGTGGGGGCGGCAGGTCAGGAAGATAATTCGAGGTCAAGTGGCATTGTAACCCGTGTCACAGAAAACGCCTTCAGTCTATGTTAAGGTGAACTCACAGTGAGTCTCACTGTCTGGGCGAACACCACGATCGACATTCGGTCCGAGCATCTCAGCGAGGGCGGGTCATGACAGCTACGATTTTCTATTCGGTGTTGAAGCCACTGCTGATACGAAAGTGGCTGCCGGTCGTAGCGCTTGCCGTATCTGGTGTTTGTCTTTCTTTTATCCTGTTTCTTTACGCTTCCGATGCTGAACGACAACGTCTTATTGCCAAGTTTGAAATAACTGCAAACCAACCGATATTGGCAATCAACAACCGGATTCAGGCAATTCTGGCGACAGTTGAGTCTCTTGTCGCGTACTACGAAAGCTCTGAGCATGTGACCAGGCGGGAGTTTCAAGTCTTCACATCCTTTATTTTGTCGCGGAACCGCGACATACAGGCGCTGGAATGGTTGCCAAATGTGTTGGCCGAAGAACGCGACATCTACGAATTAAGCGCGCGCCTGGACGGCCTGCCAGAGTTTCAAATCAGGGAACGCACCTTTGATGGGAGGCTGGCGCCGGCAGCGCTACGGTCCGAATACTTTCCGGTCTACTATGTGGAGCCCCTTGCGGGCAACGAAGGCGCACTTGGCTTTGACGTGATGTCGGAAACAACGAGGTCTGCCGCTCTGGTACGTGCCCGGCAAACGAGCCAATTGGTGGTGTCTGATCCTGTATCTCTGGTGCAAAGTTCCAACGGGGAACATGGAATCCTGATGGTAGCTCCGGTCTTTGAACGTGGCCAATCCGGCAAGACGCCGGGCCAGGTGGAAAAACAGTTCTTGGGTTTCGTTTTGGCGGTCGTGCAAATCCCTGAGCTGATTGGCACGGCCGTCAGCCCTTGGACAGACACACCTGCCTTCGGAGGGATTTATGTCTTTGCAAATCTCGACGGCGAGGGGCAGGAGCTTGTGTTCGCGCGCCAAGCCTCTCCCGCCGCTCAGCCGGCAGTCGTCGATGCCATATCCCGGCCATTCGTATCGGAACTCATTTGGGTCGCGGACCGAGAGTGGGAAGTCGTCATCAAGCCCCCGCCAAGATGGCCAACTCCGCGCGACCTTTGGCTACCGTGGTCGCTTCTGTTCACGGGGCTGGGCTTGACAGCTGTCGCGTCAGCTATCTACCGGATGCGACTTCGGGGCATCATGCAGTTGGAAGAGTTGGCCAGTTCTTTACAGGCAAAGAACCAAAGGTTGGAAGTTGTATCCGCGGCACTCGCCAAGTATTTGCCCCGCCAGTTGTGGAATGCTGAATTTGTCGGGAATTACGGGCGGTCGATTGGAGCCAAACGAAAACTCCTGACGATATTTTTTGGAGACATTGTTGGATTCACCCGTTTGTCCACTGAAATGAGGCCGGACGAACTGATGTTCATCCTGAACGACTTTTTCTCGGAAATTTCCTCCATTGGACTGCGTCACGGTGCGACGCTGGACAAGTATGTCGGCGATGCAGTTGTCATGTTCTTCGGCGACCCGACAAGCAATGGAGAGCACCAAGACGCCGTTTCCTGCGTCACGATGGCCATCGAAATGCAGCACCGAATGCACGGCCTCAGAGCGAAATGGCGAGGTTTGGGCTATACGCAACCGTTTCATATGCGCATTGGCATACATTCCGGCGCCTGCGACGTCGGCAACTTCGGCTCCGACGAGCGCATGGCTTACACAATCGTGGGGTTGGAGGTGAATATCGCTGCCCGAATCGAGAAATTTGGGGCGCCAGACGGGGTGACGATAACAGGCGAAACTCTCGAACTCGTAAAGGATCAGTTCGAGTGCGAGCCTCACAAAAAGATAAGCTTGAAGGGTGTTGAACGCGATGTTGAGCTATTTTCGGTCATTATGGGATCTGATGCCGGTTTGATGCATAAGGAACGTCTGAAAAACCCGCCGCTTTTGGCATGATCTGGTAGGGTGCAGGCATCGACTGAAGGAGCTCCGCCGATGCCGACAAGGGCTATGTCAGCGCCGAGCGCGAGGCCGCCTTCAGCAAAGATGGCAAGGTGTGGGGCGTGATGCGCAAGGCGCCCAAGGGCGGCAAGCTCGACCCGATCGACGAGAAGATCAACCGGATCATTGCCATGGTGCGCGCCAAGGTCGAACACCCGTTTCGCGTCATCAAGCGCCAGTTCGGTCATGTGAGGACGCGCTATCGCGGGATGGCCAAGAACCGGGCGCATCTGATTACGTTGTTCGCTCTCGACAACCTGTTCCTCGTACGACGACGGCTGATGGCATGAGGAAGTCTGCCCGAAATCCACGAAAGGGCCGCTCCGACGGCCAAACAGTGCGGGCAATGCTGAAAACGGGACGTCAAAGGGCACGAACTACCCGCAAGCCAGCGTATTCGCGCTCGCAAAGCCGTTGATCAGACGTTCCATAACACGAAAGACGACTTTTCATGCAAGCTAACTGCCCATACTTTGGACAGCTACCACGTTTCTAACGTTAGGAGTTGCTGCGGCCCACCCTCTGAAGAGGCAACGTTCGTCGTCAGGACCGCCTCTTTTCGGAATGTCCGACTAGGTATTACCCGACAAAAATGGCGGGACGTTGTAAGCACCAGTTTGACATCTTTCGCAAGCCGACTGAAAGATACGACTAAGGGAGTATTCAATGCGCAAACTAGGTACGGCAGTTCTGTTAGCTTTGGCTCTTGCGCCAGGAGTTAATGCCCAACAACTCAGCAGCTTTGATGATGTTACCGAGTTTACTTGTGGGTTACAGTCTGAGCTCTTCGTGCCGCCGAACGCCGAGCAATTCGACTGCATCTGCAAGGTGCTGTTTGAAAAAAGGTGGGACGTTGTTCGCGATCAAAACCAAGTGTTGGATAGTAACGGAAACATCAAAACTGGGCCAAATGCATTGTGGATATCGCACGCAAGCTCGGGTCGAATGCAAGCACTTTTGATGGTTCAAAAACTGCTAGATTGCCCTTAGCCGGTTTCCGGCAAGTCGACCGAGCCTTCAGTCGGCCGACTAAAAAACTGATTCAAATGTCTTCTTGGGCTCGAAGCGGTCATCAGACCATGTCGCTACCGGAAGCGGGAAGAGTGTCCGACATCCTGCGTCCGCAGGGTATCTTCTGTTAGGTGGCGACCACTAGGGTAACGGCGTCAAGCTCTACGGGAAGAACCTGCGCGACCAGTTCGGGCAGGAATACAAATGCCCGAAGGACTTCAACAAGAAGTTCGCTCCTGCCATTCGCAAGGTGCTGACCGTTTACCCGAGCGCCAGCGTGCGCCAAGAACATGGCGGCATGGGGCTCTTTCCCTCGCCCCCGGCGATCCGCAAAACTCGGGCGGTCGTGTCGCTGCCGCGCTCATAGGCGGCTTGCTTAGCTACGGCTCATTTTAGCATACAAGCGGTGTTCTCCTCATGCTTAGACCTATGGCGCTTCTTTTTCTTGTCCTGCCAGTATCTGCACATGCGATTGAGGTGTGCGGCTCGGACCAGAAGCGACGAACAAGCGACGAAACCCGAAGTGATTGTCTTTAAGTTCCGGTAGGTTGGTGTTTGGTGGGCAAGGCACTGCCCATCGAACAGGGCTTTGATCAGCTGCGCGGCCATAATGTGGCCACATTGTCGTCAAAATGAAGACAGACTTGTTCGCCGGTGAGAGTAGATAAAACCGCAGTATTTTGCGACACTGCATACTGTGGGGAGGCCGTCCAGAAGTAATTAGTTTTAGAGAACTCGAATAATTCCCAAGTTTAGATCTGAGCCTCTCCACACGAACGCCCACCGGAAGTCTTTTGATATGCGTTCTGTCCCTGCTGCGTCAGGCAGCTTTGGCCTCTTTGTATCCCGTGCCTAGTCGAACGTCTCACGAACAGTAGCCTATGGCTAGATGTATATATGTCCGGGTTTTTGTGACGCGAAAACTTGGGTTTCGGGCTTCCGCGTCACAAAGGCTGTGACAGTCAGCCCCCGCCTGAACCGGTTTTGGAGCGAAGCGTCACAATATTTGTGTCGGGGCGTCCTGTTTTTTGTGCGGGGGTTTTGTTTTCCCGCCACTTGACGAAGGCTACTCCGGCGGGCTTGCCGTTTGTTGTGGGCAATTCCTCCAAGGCCCAGATCGACGCTTTGCCTATCCCTGATGGGCCAAGGTGCGGCGCTTGTGTCAAGCGGATGAAGCCGCGTTCCTGCAAAATATCAAACCAAGGTCCGACCGTATTGCGGTGCACGTTCAACGCTTTGGCTGCGTCCCTATGGCTCAGGATGATATTGCCGTTGTTGCTACCGTTATAGCGTCGCCTCAACTCGACATAGAGCGCACGGGGGCCGGGAGGCATGGTTGCCCATGCCTCCGTCGCTTGCAGCCACTCGAGAAGCTGGACATGACGTCCAACTCCTTTCTTGTGATGCTTGTATGGTTTGCGGACCATTAGTTCACCACCTTGTTGTGGCGCAGATCTGCGATGGTGCGCGCGAGGTGTTCTGGAAGGCCGTATTGATGGCGCAGACGGCGTTCCAGGCGCTCATGCGGGGTGTCCGGTGCCTTGTGCTTCATTACGCCGCCTCCGACCCGCTAGCGGGCTCTACGCGGCATTTAAGGACATATCGGGCATGTGTTCCCTTGAACGGGCCGCCGTGCGGTTCTGTGACCGTTTCAATAGGCACGCCCAGCTTGCGCAAGTTATGGACGTAGCCGCTCCACCTTGGGCCGGGGGTGTCTATGGGGGTGCAGCCCTGTTCTCCCGATGCAATCAAGCATTCCAGCGCCCATCGGTCGCGGCCTGAAACCGTTATGGCGAGCGTCTCGCTAGTGTCCAAAAAGATTGTGAATGGGGCATCGCCCCAGTCGGTTTTGTCAGCCATTGCGGCCTCCGTGCTTGATCCACGAAAGCGCTGGGCGTATGAAGGGGGAGTATCCGCCAAGATATATTCCCGCCCCTGCCCATGCAACTTGCGTGGAATGGGGTGGGTCTTACTCAGTCAGGTTTGAAATCATTGCGTCGATTTCTTCTTCGACCCAGTACAGGCGCGAACCAAGCTTGCGCGGCTTTGGTAGGCGGCCCAGCGAGATATCCCTGTAGATTGAGCTTCGACCCCGTCCGGCCAACTTGTTCCGCAGTTCGTTAAATCCGATCAGTTTCATTACGCTTCCTGTGTTGCCATTGGGCACTGTTGTGCCCGGTTCCTTGATTTAACAGAGTATGAGCATTCGGCCAATTTGTATGTTCTTGGGGATAGGCTGTGCATAACTCTGTGGACGGTTGCCATATCTGGTGGCTCAAGCCGATGAGGCTTCAATATTTAGCTTTATGGTGTGCGCCTAAGGCATCGAGATTACGCCTTCCTTCGCCGCTTCGCAAAAGGTTCACACCGTCGCGGAAAGTCGATGAATTATCATTTTTTCCCGCTTGAATGGCATTGCTCGGCAGCAGCAAATTTCCCATGAATTACAACATCGCCCTCGAATAGAAGGCGATCAGCCCACCGCTCCATCAGCGTCCGCCGTTGTTCAAGGTAATCCGTACGACGGTAGGACCGTTCCACCGTGCCGCCCGTGACATGGCCCAGCGCCGTTTCAGCCACTTCGAAGGGGACGCTTTGCGTCTCGGCCACCCAATCGCGGAAACTGGACCGGAAGCCGTGCGGGCGTTCGGCCATGCCGCGCCGTTCCATGAATTTGCTCATGGTCATGTCGGATATGACGCCCTTGCGGACACTGGGGAACAGAAAGCCGTCGCGGGCGAAAGGCTTGGCCTGTTCAATCACGCGCAAGGCTTCTTTTGACAGGGGAACGCGAAACTCGCTGGTGGCGTCCTTGCGGCCCTTCATCGCCTCAGCCGGGATGGTCCAGATATCGTCGTCAATCTGGTCAAGGTGGATATGCCGGATTGGGGAAGACCGCACCGCCGTCAGGATAAGCAGGCGCAAGGCCAGTTCGGTAATCGTGCCGCCGTCCAGGCTCTGATAGAAAGCGGGTACGTCCTGCCACGGCAGGGCGGGGATATGCTGGGCCTTGTGGCGCTGTTTGCCCAGAAGGGCGCGTGCCTTGTCAGTGGCCTGCAAATCGACGTCCAAGCCCAGCGCCGCCGCGTGTCGCAGGCAGATGCTCAGACGGTTGAGCGCCTTTCGCGCCGTGTCGGCCTTGTCGTGCCAGATCGGGGCCAGCGTATCGCGGATATCCTGTTGGTCCAGATCGGCCACAGGTACCTTGCCTAGCTTGGGCAGCACATGCAGTTCCAAGGGACTGAACCAACGCCCCGCCGTGCCGTCGCCTTTTAGTTCCGCCTTGCGGCTTTCGAATGCGTCTCGGGCAACATCGGCAAGTAGATGCATGTTGCGCGCCTGTTCACGCCGCTGGCGTTCCCGCTGCTTGATCGGGTCCAACCCCTGCCGCACAAGCGCGCGGGCCTGTTCGGCATCCTGCCGTGCCTGTTTCAGCGATACTTCGGGGTAGGGGCCTAGTCCCATTTCGCGCCTGCGCCCATGCACATGAACCCTAAGAACCCATTGCGCGCCGCCGTCAGGCCGCTTGTGCAGCCACAGGCCGCCACCATCCGAGTATTTTCCGGGCTGCGCAACCTTGGCCGCCTTGTCGTTCAGCTTGTTGAGGGTGCGGGGCATTCTGTCCCCCTTTCTGTCCACCCTCAATATATAGTATAAGGCGGGTCACGGTGGAATACCTTGAAACAGGTAAGCCCATAAAAATATTCCGTTAGGGCGGTTTCGCGGTCAGGGTGGAACATCAAGATATAGAGATATGATGCCGTGTGGGGGCACCAGTAAAATCAACGCCTTGTGAAGTATCCTTCTGGCGAGTCCGCAATCTTGCGGGTTGGCGCCTGTTCAACCCCAGTCTGGTGTGGCGACCGTCGGGCGGTATCCGGCCGCCTCGATGTCGGCCCCCGCTGCAAGAAGGATATCCTCGCGATACTTCGGTCCGACCAACTGGATGCCGGTTGGGCTACCGCCGATATCCCCCATGGCGACGGACAGGGCGGGCATTCCAATCGCCGGCAGGCCTCGTTGCGTCAGTTGCGCCTCCAGAACCCTTGAAAACGCCTCCTCCGAGCTCACGTCCAACTGTTGCGGAAAAGGCAATTCACCCGAAACGGGGCAGATCAGAACGGGATAATCGCGATGGAAAAGCTCCCAGGCGCGTACAAGCCCGGCGCGCGATTGCAATGCCTTCATCAGGGTTTCGAAATCGACTTTGCCAGCGCTCCGCAGCATCTGCTTGAAGACGAACTGAGAGTCGGGTTCGGCTTCTTTCTCGATCATCTCCCTGGCGCCGAACAACGTATCCGCCATCCAGAGCTGCGCATTCAGGTCGGCTGCCTGCCGGATCGGCGGGCAATCCATCTCGGTGACGTCCCATCCGCTGGCTTTCAGAACCTCTGCCGCAGCGAGCAGCGTCCGGCGTACCTCTTCGGAGACGGGCATGCCGTCGGGCGCGAGGGTCAGAGCCGCACGTTTGGGAAAGTCGCGCGGTGCTGTTGGGACCGGCGCGTACCACGGATCGCGAGGATCCGGTGCCGCCATGGCAGCAAGAGACAATCCTATATCCGCTATGCTGCGGGCGATGGGGCCGGAAACCGCCATGATCTGCGCGCCGATGAACCGGTCGGCGGCACTGGCATTGTAGGCCGGTATCCTTCCGAAGGTGGGGCGCAGTCCGTGCAGACCACAGGCATAGGCAGGATATCGGACGGACCCTGCGATGTCGGTGCCGTGCCCCACAGTGCATATCCCTGCCGCCACGGCCGCGGATGCGCCGCCAGACGAACCGCCCGGCGTGATCGCCTTGTTTCTGGGGTTGAGTGTCTGTCCGTGCAGGTTGTTCTTGGTGAACCATCGCAGTGAAAAGGCCGGCGTGTTGGTGCGCCCGACGATTATGCCCCCGGCCTTGCGTATGTTGGCAACAACGGGGCTGTCATCCCGCGCGACCAGGTTTTCCTGCAGCCGCAACCCGTTGGTCGAGGCATGCCCCTTCTGGTCGACATTGACCTTGATTGTGACCGGAACCCCGCAAAGAAGACCGGGATCTTCACCTCGTGCGATGGCAGCGTCAACCTGCCGTGCCGCCTCGATCGCCTCGTCGGGAAACTCGTGCACCACGGCGTTGATCCTTGGGTTCACCTGCTCGAGACGCTGCAAATGCGCCTCGGTCACTTCGACCGCAGTCAATTTCCGTGTGCGTACCGCCTCTGCGATTTCGCCAGCAGTCAATTCCCAGAGTTTCGTCATTTGGTGTCCCGGATCTGAAGTTTGGGCCAGAATAGCCCGCCTTTGCCTGCCTGTCTGCATCTTGTGCCGGACAGCGCCCCGCACTGATGCGATCGTTGCAGACTTGAAGAGCGCGGATGGAAAACGGAAGACGCGATAGTAGACAGATAACATAGAAACATTCTACGATCTTTATGTGTTGTTATCTCCGGGGATTGCCTGCGGTCGCAACACTTCTGGGAGGAGAGAGGGCGCGATGGTGGAAACGTGGAAAGAGCTGGCGGTCGAGTCGGCTGACTTTTACATCGCCTGGGGCGGGCTGCTGATCGGCATCGCCTTTGGCTTCATCGTCTACCGGACGAATTTTTGCACCATGGGATCGATCTCGGACATCCTGTCGTTCGGGGACTGGAACCGGTTCCGGGCATGGCTGCTGGCGATCGCCATTGCGGTTTTCGGGGTCTGGCTGATCGAAGGCGCGGCAATCGCGGACATGACTTTGTCAATGTATCAGACGCCGAGCCTGGGGTGGGGGGCCAATATCGCGGGCGGCCTGATCTTCGGATTCGGCATGGTGTTTTCGGGCGGATGTATCAGTCGCAACCTGGTGCGGGCAGGGGGAGGAGACCTGCGTTCGATCGTGGTTCTGCTGATCACCGGCATCTTCGGCTACATGACCATCGGCGGATTGCTAGGGCCCTTGCGGGTTGCGATCTTCGATCCGTTGTCGGCAGACCTGTCCGGAGCCGGCATGGAGGATCAGAGCCTCGGCGCCGTCCTGTCCGGCCTGACCGGGATCCCGGTCGACGCGGCGACAACCGCAAGCACAATGATCGTGGTCGCAGGGCTGCTGGCGTTCTGTTTTGCAAGCGCCAGCTTCAGGACTTCGCCGCGCAATCTTGTGGCGGGCGTCGGTATCGGGCTGTGTGTCGTCCTGGGGTGGGTGCTGACCGGTTTGACCTTTGACGAGTTCGCGGACAACCCGACGCTGATTTCGCTCAGCTACGTGCGGCCGGTGGGCGACTCGATCGACTACCTGATGCGCTATACCGCGCTGGGCGCGCCGGGCTTCGGGATTGTCACCGTGGCCGGCGCCCTGATCGGAGGGCTGGCGGGAGCGCTGTCCATGGGGCGGTTGCACCTGACCACCTTTGCCGATCAGGCGGATTCGATCCGGAACATGTTCGGCGCGGCCCTGATGGGGATCGGCGGCGTGCTGGCGCTGGGCTGCACGGTGGGACAGGCGCTGACCGGCGTATCGACCCTGGCCGTCGGCTCGCTCATCACCTTCGCCGCCATCGTGCTCGGCGGCGTTGCCGGGGTGAAGACGATGGAAGCCATCGCCTGAAATCAGTCGTCATCCTCCTCGGGGAAGAGGCGGGTGGCGACCCTCAGCGCAATGTCGCGGTAATGCCGGGCATGGATCCCGTCGGGTTCGGATATCACCACGGGCGTGCCCGCATCGGACATCTCGCGGATCGTCATGTGCAGCGGAATCGCGCCGAGGAAGGGCACGCCCAGCCGGCGGGCGTCCTGCTCGGCGCCGCCGTGGCCGAAGATGTCGGATTGCTGCCCGCAATGCGGGCAGAAGAAGGTCGACATGTTCTCGACGATGCCGAGGATCGGAACATCCACCTGCTTGAACATCTTCAGCCCCTTGCGCGCGTCGATCAGGGCAAGGTCCTGCGGGGTCGAGACGATCACGGCACCCTGCAACGGCACCTGTTGCGCCATTGTCAGCTGTGCGTCACCGGTGCCGGGCGGCATGTCCAGAACCAGAACATCCAGTTCACCCCAGTTCACCTCGCGGGTCATCTGCATCAGGGCGGTGACGACCATGGGGCCGCGCCAGATCACCGGGCTTTCCTCTTGCATGAGAAAGCCCATGGACATGACCTTGATGCCGTATTGCTCGACCGGGTGGACCACGTCATCCTCGATCCGGGGGCGTTCGGTGATGGCCAGGAGGCGGGGCATCGAGGGGCCGTAGATGTCCGCGTCCAGCAGCCCGACGCGCAGGCCCAGCGACCGCAGCGCCAGCGCCAGGTTGACGGCGGTGGTCGATTTGCCGACGCCGCCCTTGCCGGAGGCGACCGCGATGATGGTCCTGATCCCCGGCACGGCCGCCGAATGCGGGCGCATGTCACGCCCAGGTGCCTCGGTCGGGCGTTTTTTCAGCTTCGGCGGTTCGGTGGCTGTGGGTTGAGGCGCGGCGGGGCGCTCGGCCGTCAGGACGACCAGCAGGTTCTCGATGCCGTCAAGGCTGTGCAACCTGTCCTCGATCAGGGACTGGACCTCGGCCAGGTCGCCCGGGTAATCGGGCGGGACATTGACGGGGATCACGACCTTGCCGCCTTCGACCATGACCTGATCGGGAAGGATCATGCCCGAGGTCAGCAGATCCGTCCGGCTGCCCGGAGGGGTGATCAGCGACAGGCGTGCGAGGATGATCTTCTTCATTCGGTCTTCCTTTGGTCATTGATGTGGGCGGTGGTGTCGCAGTGTTTTCGGATGCTCACAGCCGGTCGGCGGTTTCGGCCAGCGTTCTGCTCAGCCGGAGGGCGCTCTCGGCGTCCAGATCGACCTGGGTGATCCGGGTGCCCTCGCGCAGCACCAGCCGGACCAGTTTCATGCCACTGTCGAACTCCACCAGCCGGATCGACGCCTTGCGGCTATAGGGCAGATCCAGCTGCGCGATCTCGGTCACCTTGTCGGTCATGTGTCCGCCCCCCTGGTAAACGCGGCCTCGAGTACCCATTGCCAGTTGCGCGGCGTGTCGCGGTAGTCCGGCTTGACGTCGAACTCCAGGAACATCTGACCGGATGTGCCGGCGTGTTCCACCAATGCGATCAATTCGCGGAACGAGGCCACTTCGGGGTGGCCGATGATCAGATCGCTAAGCTGCGCCACGAAAATCCTCCCGTACTCGCTGGTGAAAGCGGATCCGCAGGATGACGCGGGCCTGTTCGCCTTCACCGTCTGTAAACCCAGTCCTGTCATGCAGCACATTGTTGCAGACGATACCTTGTCCCGGCTGCAACCGGATGCTGCGCATCAGCGGATCGCCAGAGCCCAGCCAGTCGCGCAGCCAATCCGCGGCCGCTCGGGTTGCCGGATCGTCCCGCCAGGCAATCGACCTGGTGCGCGCGGTATAGCGCATCTGCAACCGCCCGGTGGCCTCATCCGAGTGGAACACGGGGCCCGTCGACGTCGGGCGCAGCGTTCCGTCCTTTTCCCTGTTCTCCGGAATGGTCATCGCCTCCGGATGCATGAGCGCGCGGACATAGTCGGGGTTTTCGTCGCGCAGCCGCAAATAGGCGACTTCCGGGTCGAGCAGATGGTTTTCTCCGCCGGACAGGGCCTGCTGGAAACAATGCAGGATGAAGCCTTTCACCGGTTGTTCGGGCGGGTTGTAATATCCGTCCGTATGCCAGTTCATCGGGCGCGGAGTGTAGGGGATGTATCCCTTCTTGCCTTCTCCCGACGAGGTTCTGAGCGCCACCACATGCGACAGGCCCGCCGAGCGATGGTTCTCGGCAATGCTCAGCCCGAGCTGGCCCGCGAAGCGCAGGAGCGAGGCGCTGGTATATTCAAGTCGGGGATCGTGATTCCCGGTGCGGTAGATCGCGAAATTCTGGACGCTGCACCGCCATTCGATTGCGGCCACAGCCTGCGGGTCCGGTTTGTCCAGCGCGGCAATGGACACGGGTTCGATCTGTTCCAGGGTCTGGGACACGCGAATCTTTGCCGTGCGCCAGTTTTCCCAACGATCGTTTTGCGACAGGTCCGTCCAGTCGAAATTTCTTATCGTGTTTGTCAGGTTTTCCATAAGCTTTTGTGTGTTCCCGACTTTCTGGCTTCGTTGTCGCGATGCGGCGATGCGGCGCGAAATGCTGCAACGCAATATTGTTGCGCGAAGCTGCACTAATTCTTGCGTATCTCTCCATATTCGTAAATTATTATGTAATGATGTTTCAACATGAAACGCCCG
Organism: Ruegeria marina; assembly: GCF_900101475.1. GTDB lineage: Bacteria > Pseudomonadota > Alphaproteobacteria > Rhodobacterales > Rhodobacteraceae > Ruegeria_B > Ruegeria_B marina. Next base: position 161,626 of record NZ_FMZV01000005.1, read on the forward strand.
GCCGGCCTCAAACATCCCGAATTTACGGGACTTCGGCCGGAGACGGCGGCAGCGCCGGCAAGTTCGGTTCAAGGCGGAGACAGGGAGAACGCCATGAAAGACGACAAGGACGCAAACACAGAGGACCGCAAGATCCACCCGACACCCTTGCTGGACGAGCTCGAAGACGGGCCATGGCCCAGTTTCGTCACCGGTATCAAGCGGCTGCGCGACGAAGGATCTGAGGGCAACAAGAAGATCATGAATGACCTTCTGGGTCAGCTCAATCATTCCTACGAGAACCGTATGGGATACTGGAAGGGCGGCACGGTGTCCGTCTTTGGCTATGGCGGCGGGATCATCCCGCGGTTTTCCGAAGTGGCCAGCAAGTTCCCGGAATCAAAGGAATTTCACACCCTGCGTGTGATGCCGCCCGCAGGGTTCCATTATTCCACCGACATCCTGCGCAAGCTCTGTGATATCTGGGAGCGGCACGGGTCCGGCCTGATCGCGTTTCATGGCCAGTCCGGCGACATCATGTTCCAGGGCTGCACCACGGAGAACACCCAGAAGGCCTTTGACGAGCTGAACCAGATCGGTTTCGACCTTGGCGGGGCCGGGCCCGCGTTGCGGACGGCGATGTCCTGTGTGGGCCATGCGCGCTGTGAACAGTCCTGCTTTGACGAGGTGCGCGCCCATCGCACGATCATCAACTCGCTCCTGGACGAGATGCACCGTCCGGCGCTGCCCTACAAGTTCAAGTTCAAGTTCTCGGGCTGTGCCAACGATTGCGTCAACGCCATCCATCGGGCCGATTTCGCGGTGATCGGCACCTGGCGCGACGACATCAAGATCGACCAGGAAAAGGTCAAGGAGCACGTCAGGGAGAAGGGGCGCAAGTACACGATCGACACGGTTGTCTCGATGTGTCCGACGCGGGCCATCTCGCTCAACGATGACGACACACTGGAGATCGACAATCGCTCCTGCGTGCGCTGTATGCATTGCATCAACGTCATGACCAAGGCGCTCAGCCCCGGCGACGATCGCGGTATCTCGATCATGATCGGGGGCAAGCGGGCGCTGAAGATCGGTGACCTGATGGGGATCATGGTGGTGCCCTTCATGAAGCTGGAAACCGACGAGGATTTCGAAAAGCTCGAAGAGTTCGCCCAGAACGTTGTCGAGTTCTTTGCCGACAACGCGCTGGAGCACGAGCGGATCGGCGAGACCATCGACCGGATCGGCCTGCCGGCCTTCCTGGAAGCGCTGGAGATCGAGCCCGACCCGAACATGGTCAATCATCCGCGCACCTCTTGCTATGTGCGCACCGATGATTTCGACGAGGAAGCCGCGAAATGGTTCGACCGGATGGCCGCCGAGAAGGCGGGCAATACGGCGGCCGAGTAAGTCCAGGCCAGGAGGGAGAGAGAGATGACGACCCAGGCAAAGACCCCCCGCGTCCCGGACGAGGTTGGCGTTCCGGACCCGTTCCAGTACATGCACCCGGTGATGAAGGCCAATTATGGCAACTGGGACTGGCACGAACGGCCGCGTCCCGGCGTGCTGCGCCATGTCGCGAAATCGGGCGACGTGATCTATACCGTGCGCGCCGGAACCCAGCGCCAGATGGATGTGTTCACCATCCGCAAGCTGTGCGACATCGGCGACGCTTATGCCGATGGCCATGTGCGGTTCACCACGCGGTCGAACATCGAATTCATGGTGGCGGACGAGGGCAAGGTCGCACCGCTGATCGCCGCGCTGGAGGAGGCCGGATTTCCGGTCGGCGGCACTGGCGCCTCGGTCTCGATGGTCAGCCATACGCAGGGCTGGCTGCATTGCGACATTCCCGGCACCGATGCCTCGGGCGTGGTCAAGGGGCTGATGGACATGCTGCACAAGGAGTTCGTGCAGGAAAGGATGCCCAACCGGCTGCGGATCACCACCAGCTGCTGCCAGATCAACTGCGGCGGGCAGGGGGATATCGCGGTCAACGTGCAGTACACCAAGCCGCCCAAGATCAACCACGATCTGGTCGCCAACGTCTGCGAACGCCCCGCCGTGGTGGCCCGCTGCCCGGTCGCGGCCATTCGCCCGGCGATGGTCAACGGCAAGCCGTCGCTGGAGGTGGACGAGAAGAAATGCGTCTGCTGCGGGGCCTGCTATCCGCCCTGTCCGCCAATGCAGATCAACGGCGCGGATTCGACCAAGATCGCGGTCTGGGTCGGGGGCAAGCATTCGAATGCGCGCTCCAAGCCCACTTTCCACAAGCTGGCGGTCGCCAACCTGCCCAACAACGCGCCGCACTGGCCCGAAGTGAAGGAGGTCGTACGCCGGATCGTCGAAGCCTACAAGCACGACGCCAAGCATTGGGAACGGATGGGCGAGTGGATCGACCGGATCGGTTGGAAACGGTTCTTCGAGATGACCGAACTGGCGTTTACCAAGCACCATCTGGACACGTGGACCGGCGCGCGCAAGACGATGAACATGTCCGCCCATCTGCATTTCTGACGGGAAGGGTTCGGACGTGAAGATCGGAGTAGTCGTCAGCGAAGGGCCCTATACCCACCAGGCCGCCGATACCGCCTATCAGTTCGTGAAGGCGGCGCTGGACAAGGGGCACGAGGTGCCGCGGGTGTTCTTCTACCATGACGGGGTCAATGTCTCGACCCGGTTGTCGGTGCCGCCGCAGGACGAGCGCCATATCCAGAAACAGTGGACGGCGCTCGCCCAGGACCACGGTATCGACCTTGTGGTCTGTATCGCGGCGGCGCAGCGGCGCGGGCTGTTGGACGAGAACGAGGCCAGGCGGCAGGGCAAGGATGCCCACAACATCGCCGAGGGGTTCCGGATCTCGGGTCTTGGGCAGTTGATCGAGATGGGGATCCAGACCGACCGGCTGGTGACGTTCGGGGATTGAGGCAGGGCGATGTCGGATACCAAGAAATTCCTCTACGTGAACCGCAAGCCGCCCTATGGCACCATTTATGCGCTGGAAAGCCTCGAAGTTGTGCTGATCGGCGCGGCGTTCGAGCAGGATGTGTCGCTGGCCTTTCTCGATGACGGGGTGTTCCAGCTGACCCGCGGCCAGAACACCGACGCGATCGGGGTCAAGAACTTCTCTCCGACGTTCCGGGCGCTGGGCGATTACGAGGTGACCAAGCTCTATGTCGAGCGCGAGTCGCTGGAAGCGCGCGGCCTGTCCGAGGGCGATCTGCAAGAGATCACCTATGAGGACGAGGATGATGACTGGGAGGAGAAACCCTCGATCCGCGTCGTCAGCCGGGCCGAGATGGCAAAGATCATGGCCGATCAGGACGTCGTGCTGAGTTTCTAGGGGGGTAGACATGTCAACCTTGCACACCGTGAACAAGTCACCCTTCGGCAACACGGCCCTGTCCAGTTGCCTAGGCCATTGTCTGACCGGCGATGCCGTCCTGTTGATCGAGGATGCTGTCTATGGCGCGCTCGACGGCTCGGCCATGGCGTCCGAGGTCAAGGCCCGGATGGGCGAGGTGGCGCTCTACGTGCTCGAAGGCGATCTCAAGGCGCGCGGCATCGACGCGGGCAAGTTGATCTCGGGGGCGCAGCCCGTCGGATACGACGGTTTCGTCGACCTCGTCACGGAACACGACCGGACGCAGTCCTGGCTTTGAAAGATATGCCCGGCGGTTCCGGGCCTGAACAGGAAGAGGAAAGAACCATGTCATACCAGGTCAACGGCCACACCATCGAACACGATGAAGAGGGCTATATCACCACGCTCAGCGACTGGTCCAAGGAACTGGCTGAAGAGATCGCCAAGACCGAGAATATCGACATGACCAGCGAGCATTGGGAAGTCGTGAATTTCCTGCGCGAGTATTACGACGAGTACCAGATCGCACCGGCCGTTCGGGTGCTGATCAAGGCGATCAAGAAGTCGATGGGCCCGGACAAGGGCAACAACAAGTACATGTACGAGCTGTTCCCCTATGGCCCGGCGAAACAGGCCTGCAAGATCGCCGGTCTGCCCAAGCCGACCGGCTGCGTCTGAGGCAAACAGGCTAACATCGCCCACTGACTGTTCAGGGGGCGCCAAAGGAGCAACCCGCGTGCTGGGAACTGTCTATGCCATCCTGTTCTATGTCGCGACACTGATCCTGCTGATCGGTGTGGTGCGGAAAATCAGGATCTATGCGCGCGTTCCCGCCCCGCTCAAGATACCGACGACGCCCGCGCCGAAAACACGCGGGGGCGTCATCCTGCGGGTGATCCGCGAGGTCGTGTTATTCGAGAGCCTCTACAAGTCGAACAAGTGGATCTGGCTCTTCGGCTGGGTGTTCCACATGGCCTTGTGGCTGGTTCTGGCACGGCACCTGCGGTATTTCACGCAACCGGTCTGGGGCTGGGTCGAGGTCGTGCAGCCCTTGGGCACCTATGCGGGTTTTGCCATGCTGGCAGGTCTGGCCGGGCTTTGGGCGCGGCGCATCCTTGTCGAGCGCATCCGCTATATCTCGAACCCTTCGGACCATCTGATGCTGGCGCTGCTGATGGGCATTGGCGCCTCGGGCGCGATGACGCGCTTTGTCGCCCATACCGATATCGTCGCGGTCAAGGCGTACATGCTGGGGCTGATGCGGTTCCGGGTGGGCGATCTGCCGAACGATCCGACCCTGTTGGTGCATCTGGGCTTGGTGATCGTGTTGATGATCGTGTTTCCGATCTCGAAGCTCCTGCATGCGCCGGGCGTGTTTTTCAGCCCCAGCCGCAACCAGATCGACAACCCGCGCGAGGTGCGCCATGTCGCGCCCTGGGCCGCCAAGATGGAGAATTGAGCCATGCCCGACGGCGATACCCAGGTCCCGGAGCTTGCCTTTCCGCTGGACATTCCCTGTCTGAAACGGGGCGCGATGGAGGGGACGAAACCCTTTGTCGCGCAGGCAGAGCACCAAGCGAAACTGGGCTTTCCCGGCGAGCTGGTGCCGGACTGGAAGGAAAAGGCGCTGGCCAAGATGCAGGAGCTGGCCGAGAAGAACCGCGCCTTTCAGGTCTATCTGGATATCTGCGTGAAATGTGGCGCCTGCACCGACAAGTGCCACTATTTCCTGGGCACCGGCGACCCCAAGAACATGCCGGTGGCGCGGCAGGATCTGCTGCGCTCGGTATATCGGCGCTATTTCACCTTTGCGGGCAAGCATTTCCCCTGGCTGGTGGGCGCGCGCGACCTGACCGAGGAGGTGCTGAACGAGTGGTATTCCTATTACCACCAGTGTTCGGAATGCCGCCGCTGCTCGGTCTTTTGCCCCTATGGGATCGACACGGCCGAGATCACCATGGCGGCGCGCGAGATCCTCGACAGCGTCGGGGTAGGGCAGAAATATTCCAACGAGATCATCGGCAAGGTCAAGGATATCGGCAACAACCTTGGTCTCAACCCCAAGGCGCTGAGGGCGACGCTGGAGGATCTGGAAGAGGATATCGAGGACGATACCGGCGTCTCGGTGCGCCTGCCGCTGGATGAAAAGGGCGCCGATATCCTGCTGGTCACGCCCTCGGCCGATTTCTTTGCCGAGCCGCATATCGAAGGGCTGATCGGCTATGCCAAGGTGTTCCACGAGGCGGGCGTCAGCTGGACGCTGAGTTCCTATGCCTCCGAGGCCGCCAATTTCGGCCTGTTCATCGGGTCGTATGAGAACATGCGCGAGATCAGCCTGCGTATCCGCAAGGCGGCGCAGGACCTGGGCGTCAAGCGGATCATCTTTGGCGAATGTGGTCATGCCTGGCGGGTGGCCTATTCCTTCCTGAACACGCTGGCGGGTCCTTGGGATTTCCTCGACCAATCCTATCCGGTGCCGCAGCACATCCTGGAATTCACCTGGGACGAGATTCAGAAGGGGACGCTGACGCTCGATCCCAGCCGCAACGACCATATCCGGCTGACCTATCACGACAGCTGTAACGTCGCCCGCGCGAGCGGCATGGGCGACTATCCCGGCGGCCAGTTCGAGATCCCGCGCAATGTCATCCGGGCGGTCTGCAACAATTTCTTCGACATGGAGCCCGACACGATCCGCGAGGCCACGCTTTGCTGTGGCGGCGGGGGCGGGCTGTTGACCGACGATCTCTTGGACCTGCGGATCAAGGGGTCGGCGCCACGAATGAAGGCCTTGCAGAACGTGACCGAAGAACACGGGGTGACCCACATGGCCGCGATCTGCGCCATCTGCAAGACGCAGTTCGGAAAGGTCATGCCGAAATACGGCTACGAGATGGACGCGATCCTTTCGGTCCATCAGCTGGTGTCGAACGCCATCATCCTGACCGGTCAGGAGGGCGAGGACGAGGACGAGGCGGAAGACGCCTGAGACGAAGGCGAACGGGAGGAGGACGAGATGAAGGACCACGAAGACCAGGCGCTGACCTTCCGCCGGTTTCAGGAAGGTGAGACCGCATCGGACTGGGATCTGGAGGAAAAGATCTTCAACGCCGATCGCTCGCACAAATGCCCGACCTATGTGCACAAGACGCCCCCCTGTCAGGGGTCGTGCCCGTCGGGACACGAAATTCGCGGCTGGCTGGCCATTGCGCGCGGCATGGACAAGCCCCCGGTCGAGGGGATGGAATGGCAGGAATACGCCTTTCACCGCATGGCGGCCGCCAACCCGTTTCCGGCGACCATGGGGCGGGTTTGTCCGGCCCCGTGCGAGGCCGGGTGCAACCGCAACGAGGTGGACGATTTCGTTGGCATCAACGCGGTCGAGCAATATGTGGGCGACTGGGCGAATGCCAACGGGGTCAAGCACGCGGCACCGGGGGCGGATACCGGCAAGTCCGTTGCGGTGATCGGCGGCGGGCCTGCGGGGTTGTCAGCGGCCTATTTCCTGCGGCTCGACGGGCATGCTGTCACGCTGTTCGAGGCCAATGACAAGCTGGGCGGCATGATGCGCTATGGCATTCCGGGCTACCGGACCCCGCGCGACATGCTGGACACCGAGATCAACCGCATTCTCGATCTCGGTATCGAGGTCCGGGTGAACACCCGCGTGGGCACCGATATCCCGATGGAGGAACTGGAGGCGTCTTACGACGCGATCTTCTGGGCGATGGGTGCGCAATCGGGCCGTCCGCTGCCGATCCCCGGCTGGGAAGGGACCGAGAATTGCATCAACGGGATCGAATTCCTCGACGCGTTCAACCAGGGTTATGTGCTGGGCACCGCGCGCCGGGTGGTGGTGGTCGGCGGCGGCGATACCTCGATCGACGTGGCCTCGGTCGCGCGGCGTCTGGGCCACATCACCAAGGACTACCTGCCCGAGCGCAACGATGGCGCGCTGATCGACTTTACCAGCCATGATGTCGCCTCGTCGCTGACGCGCGAGGGGATGCAGGCGACGTTGACCTCTCTGTTCCCGGTCGAGAAGATGACCGCCGCCGAACGCGAACGCGAGGATGCCAAGCGGGAAGGGATAGAGATCAGGGGCGGTGTGATGCCGCTGGAGGTGATCCTGAAAGACGGCAAGGCCGTGGGTCTGCGGATGTGCGAGTGCCAGATGAAGGGCAATGTGCCCGAACCGGTCGAAGGCACCGAGTTCGTACTGGAGGCCGATATCATCATCGCGGCCATTGGTCAGATGGGCGACCTGACCGGGGTCGAGGCGCTGGACAACGGGCGCGGGTTCATCGATATCGCCGGGGGCTATCAGGTCAAGGGACGGGACAAGCATTTTGCCGGCGGCGATATCGTGCGGCCGCATCTGCTGACCACTGCGATCGGGCAGGGCCGTATCGCCGCCGACGCGATCACCGATTTCCTCGACGATGGTGAGATTGCGCGCCGTCCCAAGGTGGATGTGCATCACTTCGACCTGCTGGCGGAACTGCACCAGCGGGGCAAGACCCCATCGCCTTACGATCACATGCAGGCGCGCGGCACGAATACGGCGAACTATGCGATCCACAATTACGAGGATCGGTCCAGCTCGCAGATCATCCCGCATACCGAGCTGTTCAAGGGGCATTTCAAATATGTCGGGCGCGAGCACCGCGAAGAAATCCACATTGCCGCCGATGCGGTCCTGGGCAATTTCGAAGAGCGCATCGTCGGTCTGACCGAGGCACAGGCGCAGAAGGAGGGCGAGCGCTGCATGTCCTGCGGCATGTGCTTTGAATGCGACAATTGCGTGATCTACTGCCCGCAGGACGCGGTGTTCCGCGTCAAGAAATCCGACCGTACCGTCGGGCGCTATGTCGATACCGATTATACCCGCTGCATCGGCTGTCACATCTGCGCCGATGTCTGCCCGACCGGCTATATCAAGATGGGGCTTGGAGAGTGAGAATGCGCGCGTCGCTGCTGATCGCCGGATTGATCGCGATGCTGGCCTCGGCGGTCTGGGCCGGTGAGGGGCAGGGCGGTTATGGTCCTGCGATCCCCGAGGCGACGGGTGAGGCGCATCCCGAAGGCAATGATTACATGCGGCGCTGGCACATGAGCATGATGCGGCATGACCGCGACGTGACCATGTACGAGGGCAAGCGGGAGCAGAACGCCTCGCTCGGCGGGTGTTTCGAGTGCCATGCGACCAAGGACGAGGCCGGCACGCCGGTGACCTATGCCGACGAGCGGCATTTCTGCCGCAGCTGCCATGACTATGTCGCGGTCAGGGTCGATTGCTTTGACTGTCATCGCTCGACGCCCGAAGGGGTCGAGGAACCGCCCGCCCATGCGGCGCTGGGCGGGGTTTTGTCCCCGGCACTTGGAGCGGATGTGGGCGCGCTGGTGGCCTATCTCGGGGCGCGGGAGGCGGGGCAATGAGCTGCGGTGCCAAGAAAGATGTCTCGCGCCGGGATTTCCTGAGAAGCGGCGCGGCACTGGCGACGATGCAGCTTGCCCCCGGTGTGACCTTGATGGCCTTTGGCGGCAGCGAGGCGCAAGCCGCTGCCGATGCTGGCAAACGCTGGGGTCTGTTGATCGACGCGTCGAAATGCGCGCCCGATTGCAATGCCTGCATCACCGCCTGTCAGGACGAGAACGGCTGGAAGGGCAGCGGCCATGCCGAGACCGATGTGCAATGGATCCGCAAGGTCACCCTGAAGGACAAGAGCAGCGGCCGGGAAACCAGCCTGCCGGTGATGTGCCAGCATTGCGAAAGCCCGCCCTGCGTCGATGTCTGCCCGACCGGCGCCTCGTTCAAGCGCAAGGACGGCATCGTGCTGGTCGACAAGCATATCTGTATCGGCTGCCGCTATTGCATGATGGCCTGCCCGTTCAAGGCGCGCTCCTTTGTGCATGAGCCTGTCACCAATCAGAAGACCCACGCCCCGCGCGGGATCGGAACGGTGGAAAGCTGCACCCTGTGCGTGCATCGCGTCGATGCCGGGCGCATTCCCGCCTGTGTCGAGGCCTGCGCGGCGGCCGGCCACGGCGCCATGGTTTTCGGCGACCTGCTTGACCCGGACAGCGATATCTCGCGCCGCCTTGCCGAGTACCCCTCGGTGGCCCTGCGCCCCGATCTCGATCTGAATCCGGGCGTCCGCTACAGGGAGATCTGAGCCATGGCGATTGACCGGACATTGTACAGGGAGGTTCCCGCAACGCGGGCCGTATGGAGCGCGGGCCTGGTGCTGGGCGCATTTCTGGCGGCGGGTCTGGCGGCCTTTCTCCATGTCGAGCACAACGGTCATGTCGTGACCGGCATGAGCAACCAGATCGTCTGGGGGATGCCGCATGTGTTTGCAATCTTCCTGATCGTGGCGGCCTCGGGGGCGCTGAACGTGGCGTCGATGGCAAGCGTCTTTGACAATGCGGCGTACAAGCCCCTGTCGCGATTGTCGGGCGTGCTGGCGATCTCGTTGCTGGCGGGGGGGCTTCTGGTCCTGGTGCTCGATCTGGGGCGCCCGGACCGATTGCTGGTGCAACTCACCCATTTCAACTTCCGCTCGATCTTTACCTGGAACATCCTGCTCTATTCCGGGTTCGTTGCGGTGGTGGCCGTCTATCTCTGGGTCCAGATGGACCGGACCGTGCATCCCCGGTGGACCAGGCCGGTCGGGACATTGGCCTTTGTCTGGCGACTGGCGCTCACGACCGGTACGGGCTCGATCTTTGGCTGGCTGGTGGCGCGGCCGGGTTATGACGCGGCGATCATGGCGCCCCTGTTCATCGCCATGTCCCTTGCGCTGGGGCTGGCGGTCTATGTCGTTGTTTTACAGGCGCTTTGCGCCCTCAGCGGACGTGTCCTGGGGCCGGAACGGATTGCCGGCATGATCCGGCTGCTCGGTCTTTTCGTCGCCGTGGTGCTGTATTTCACCCTGGTCCAGCACCTGACCAACCTCTACGCGGCGGAACACGCAGGGTTCGAACGCTTCATCCTGCGGGACGGCGGGGTCTATACCGGGCTGTTCTGGGGCGTACAGGTTTTCCTTGGCGGGCTGGTTCCGCTGATGATGATCTATTCCGGCCGGGTGAACCGACCGGGCCTGGCGGCCCTGGTGTGCGGTCTCGTGATCCTTGGCGGGTTGGGCCAGATCTATGTCATCGTCATCGGTGGGCAGGCCTATCCGATGGAGTTGTTCCCCGGTTACGCGGTGACGTCCGGCTTTTTCGATGGCGAAATCGCCGCTTATTCCCCCAGACTGCCGGAAATCCTGTTGGGGCTGGGGGGCGTGGCCTTTGCGTTGCTTGCAACGGGGGTGGCCGCCAAGATCCTGCGTATCCTTCCGTCGAACCTGTCCGATACCAATCCGGTTACAAAGGTCTGAGCCGATGTTGCTGGATCCGATGGCGCCGCACCCGTTTTCCCGCTTCGTTGCCATCCTGGGGCGCGGCAAGACGAAGCAACGGCATCTGACCCATGACGAGGCGCTGGATGCGATGCGCATGATCCTGGACCGGCAGGTGTTGCCCGAACAGATCGGGGCATTCCTGATGTTGCTTCGCCTGAAGGAGGAATCTCCCGACGAAATCGCCGGCTTTGCCCGGGCCGCCCGCGAAAGGCTGGATTTGCCCGAGACTCTGCCACAGGTCGATCTCGACTGGTCCTCCTACGCGGGCAAGCGCATCCAGTTGCCCTGGTTCGTGTTGTCGGTGATGACCCTGGTCAGCCGGGGGAGCCGCGTCGTGATGCATGGGACCGAAGGGCATACACCGGGCCGGGTATATACACGCGGGGTGATCGAGATGCTGGGCATGCCGGTGGCTTCCAGCCTGTGCGAGGCCGCGGCTCAGGTCGAGACGCGCGGCTTCACCTATATCCCGCTTGAGGTGATGAGCCCGGTTCTGCGCCACCTGATCGAATTGCGCCCGGTCTTCGGCCTGCGCTCGCCGGTGCATTCCTTTACCCGGATGATCAACCCGTTCAATGCACCAGCCATGATGCAGGGGATATTTCATCGCGGCTTCATGGACATTCATTCCGGTGCGGCGCGTATCCTGGGCCAGCCGCATGCGGCGGTGTTCCGTGGAGAGGGCGGCGAGATCGAACGGCGCCCGAACAAGCCGACGCAGGTCTGGACAACGCATGGAGCCGCCGAGCCGATTGTCGAAACCTGGCCCGCGCTTCTCGGCGAGGCGCATCAGCCTGCCGACACGGAAATGGAGCCGCATCGCCTGTTTGCCGTCTGGAGCGGCGATGAGTCGGACGCCTATGCCGAGGCTTCGATCATTGGCACGCTGGCGCTCACCTTACGGACCATGGGGCGTGCCGGCGCGATGGCGGAAGCCGACGAAATGGCAGCCGACATGTGGCAGGCGCGCGACCGGACATTCCTGCGGGGGCCGCTGTGACCGTGCCCCGCCTCATGATTTCGGCGGCCCACAAGTCGTCGGGCAAATCGGTTGTGTCCGCGGGGCTGGCCGCGGCGTTCGGGCGGCGTGGCGAAACGGTTTCGGTCTTCAAGAAGGGACCTGACTACATAGACCCCATGTGGCTTTCCCGCGCGGCCGGACGCGCAGCCTACAATCTCGATTTCAACACCATGTCCCGGCCAGAAATCCTTCGGCTCTTTGCGGCAAAATCCGCTGGCAGCGATCTGGCTTTGATCGAGGCCAACAAGGGGCTTTACGACGGGTTCGACCCGGAGGGAAAAGACTGCAATGCCGCGCTTGCGCATCTTCTTGGCGCCCCTGTGGTGCTTGTGATCGACGCCAGGGGAATGACCCGCGGCATCGCCCCTTTGTTGCAGGGCTACGTCGGCTTCGATCATGGGTTGGAAATCGCCGGCGTCATCCTGAACCGAACGGGTGGAACGCGCCATGAACGCAAACTTCGGCAGGCCGTCGAAAGCTACACCGATCTCGATGTCCTGGGAGCAATCCGGGAGACCCCGGAACTCGATATCTCCGAACGTCACCTTGGGCTGACGGTGCCGGCCGAGCTTTCGGGTGTGGAGGAGTTTCTTGAGGGGGCTGCGCGCATCATCGCAAGTTCGGTCGATCTTGACCGCGTATCGGGTGCTGCCAAGCGCATCGGCAAACTGAAGCTTGCTGACGCTCAAGCGGCAGATTTGCGCGGTGTCGGTGCGGGCCTGAAGATCGGCATCGCGCGGGATGCGGCTTTCGGGTTCTACTATCCGGATGATCTGGAAGCCTTCGAAGCGCTTGGCGCCCAGCTTGTCCCCATCGACATGCTTCGTGATCCCGGGCTTCCGGAAATCGATGGCTTGTTCATCGGGGGCGGTTTTCCTGAAACGCAGATGGGCGCCTTGTCGGCGAATGTCGCGATGCGCAGGTCGGTCAGAGAAGCACTGGAGTGTGGTTTGCCCGCCTATGCGGAATGTGGCGGGCTCATGTATCTGTGCCGTTCCATAAGCTGGCGGGACGAGACCCGCCCGATGGTTGGATTTATTGAGGCCGACGCGGTGATGCATGCGCGGCCGCAGGGCAGGGGCTATGTGCGGTTTGCTGCCACGAACACCGCGCTCTGGTCAGCGGGTGCGGCAGAGACGAAAGCGCATGAGTTTCACTATGCCAGCCTCGAAAACATGACATCCGGCCGGTTCGCGCGCCGTATCCTGCGCGGTCGGGGCATCGACGGCACACACGATGGGGTGGTCAAGTCAAACACCACCGCGGGTTTCATTCACTTGCGAAATACCGCGGCGACACCTTGGGTTGCCCGGTTTCTCGGTTTCGTCGCGGCTTGCCGTGAAACGAAAATCCCCGCGCCATCGGCGCGGGGATCGGCCTGAACACACTTTCTCAGGCGCGTTTGATCTCGAACCGGTAGATGTCGCCTTCGCTGCTCGAACTCATGAGTTCATTGCCGGTCTGCTTGCAGAAGGCCGCGAAATCTGCGACCGATCCCGGATCGGTCGCGCGCACTTCCAGAATCTGCCCCGCGCTCATGCCTTTGAGCGCTTTCTTGGCCTTGATAATCGGCAGGGGGCAGTTCAGCCCTTCCGCGTTGAGTGTCTGGTCCGCCAATCGTATTCCTCCCTTTGGACTGCTGTCTTGTCAGATGAACAGGTTGATATCCGAGCGAAGCGCCTTTTCCATGTAAGTCGCGGCCCCGCCGATCTCCATTTCGTCGATCATGTCCTTGCGGTCATACTCGAAAAGGTCGAGCGTCATCTGGCATCCAATCATCTTGACCTCGGACTCGATTGCCGCCTCGCGAAGCTCCTCGATCGAGGCGACGCCCTTCTTCTTGATCAGGTTCTTCATCATCTTGCCGGCCGCGGCGCCGACGCCAGGCACCATCCCGATCATGTTCGGCATCGGCATGTGCATGCCCATCATCGGCATTTCCATCGCCGGATTGCCGAGCGTGGTGAATTTCAGGTTCAAGTCCTTCTTCAGCAAGGTCAGTCCGTAGAAGGTGAAGAACATGGTGACTTCGACATCCATCGCGGCGGCGGTCGTGCCCAGGATGAAGGGCGGGTAGGCCCAGTCCAGAGATCCCTTGGTCACGATGATCGACATGCTCTTGGCATTGTCGAGGTTCTGTGTGTCAAGCATGCGTTCCTCCCTAATCCCGCTGCCTGACCTAGAATAGCATTCATATAGCTGAATGTATATGTTTTCCTGCTTTGCGATCGGACCCTGCGCAAAGCGCGCCGAAAGCTGCAACAAATCGTTTGGGATGAAAGCCGGGAAAACTTTCGGCCTGCCCCGGCACATCCGCGCATGCGCATCACCCGGCCGCCACATCGGCTCTGTCAACTTCAAGGGAGTTGCAATGTGATGGAGGCGAGTACCGGAATCGAACCGGTGTACACGGATTTGCAATCCGCTGCGTCACCACTCCGCCAACTCGCCGTGCCGCTGTGGTTGTTGCGGTCTATATGATGGTCTTGGCCGGTGCAAGTCCTCTGCTGTGCTTGTTTTAACTATTTGATGATGACAACGGGCCGGTTTCGCGCCGGTCGCGCTGCTCTGCCGCGGATGGAGCGGCGATGGGACGTTGCCGCTTCTGTGTCGTTGTGGCAAAAGCCGCATAGGAAATTTGCAAGAGAGCGTCGATATGACCGAATTCGATGACCGCCGCCGCATGATGGTGGATACCCAGGTCCGCCCCTCGGATGTGACCAAGTTCCCGATAATCCAGGCGATGCTGACGGTCCCGCGCGAGCGTTTTGTTCCTGATGCGCAACGCGAAGCGGCGTATGCCGACGTCTTGGTGCCATTGGGAGGCGGACGTTCTCTTCTGGAACCGCGCACCTTTGCCAAGATGCTGGATGCCGCCAATATCGCCGGGGACGAAGTGGTCCTGGATGTCGGAAGCGGGTTGGGCTATTCGGCTGCGGTGTCTGCGCGGCTGGCACAGCTGGTCATCGCTGTGGAGCAGGACGAGGGGATGGCTGACGAGACGCAGAGCCTGCTGACGGAGGCCGGTGTCGACAATGCTGTCGTGCACAACGGGCCGCTGACCCAAGGCGCGGCGGAACATGGCCCGTATGACGTGATCCTGATCGAGGGGGGAGTCGAATCGGTTCCGGAAACGCTGATCTCCCAATTGAAGGACGGCGGCCGTATTGTCGCTTTGTTCATGGAAGGCACGCTGGGCGCGGTTCGTCTGGGGCTCAAGGTCGGCGGTCAGGTTTCCTGGCGGTTCGTGTTCAACGCCACGGCTCCGGTGTTGCCCGGATTCCAACGTGCCAAGGAATTCGTCCTCTGAGGCAGCGGTGAAACCGGGCACAGGCCTTGCTTTTTCCGGTCATGGCGTCATGCTCGGCGTTACAGGCATAAAAATGAATATTGGAGGCGAAATTCATGCTGGGAAGGCTAACGGGACGATTGTCTGGATTGGCCGCGCTGACGGCAAGCGTGGCCATGCTCGCCTTGGCTCCGAAACCGGCGGCAGCGGACAATATCGCCGACGCATTGATCGGCGCCTATAACACCAGTGGTCTTCTGGAGCAGAACCGGGCGCTTTTGCGGGCTGCCGACGAGGACGTCGCCATCGCCCTTTCAGCCCTGCGCCCGATCATCAACTGGATCTCGCGGTTGGAAAGCAGCTACACGAGATCCGGAAACGCGCTCGCGTCGACAACGTCACACCCGGATGGATTTTTTACCGGATTGGAGCTGAGGCAGCTGCTCTATGATGGCGGTGCGTCTGTTCTGGGTAAGCAGGCGGCCCAGGAAACGGTCCTGTCGACCCGGCAAGCACTGCTGCAGATCGAACAGCAGGTTCTGTTCCGCGCCGTCACGGCCTATCTGAACGTGCTATTGCAGGAAGAAACCGTCGCGATCCGCCAAAACGCCGTGCGGCTTCTGGGCGAGGAATTGCGGGCCTCTCAGGATCGGTTCGAAGTGGGCGAGGTCACCCGGACCGACGTCGCACTCTCGGAATCCCGTCTGGCCAATGCACGTGCCAATCTTGCCGATGCCAACGGGGCTCTCACGACTGCTCATGCCGAATACATCAATGCGGTCGGACGCCACCCGGGCCGAACCTCGGGTCAGCCTAGATTGCCGAGCCTGCCCCGGTCCGAGTCCGATGCCGAAGCGTTGGCGCAGCGCAACCATCCATCCCTGTTGTCGGCGCAGCACCAGGTACGCGCACTTGACCTGGGGGTTCAACGCCAGCGTGCCAGCCTTGGCCCGACGGTTCAGTTCGAAGCCAATGTCGGGTTCAACGATGACTTTGGTGGAACGGACTTCAGCGACACCGCGTCGGCGCGCGTGATCCTGTCACAGCCGATCTATGCCGGCGGTCGGCTGAACGCTCAGATCAGGCGCGTGATGGCGCAGAGGGATGCCTCGCGGGCCAATCTGCTGAATGTCCAGAGAGATGTGACACAGGATGTCAGCGACGCCTATGTGCGGTTCCAGACTGCGACTGCGAGCCTTACGGCCTCGAACGAACGGGTGCGTGCGGCGCAGGTTGCCTTTGATGGTATCCGGGAGGAAGCCACATTGGGGGCGCGGACCACGCTGGATGTGCTGACCGCCGAGCAGGATCTGCTTGATGCCCAACTGTCGCAGGTCTCTGCCCAGACCGAGCGATCTCTGGCCGCTTACCAGTTGCTCGTAGCCCAGGGGCTGCTGACTGCGGAACGCCTTGGATTGGCGGTTCAGATCTACGACCCCACGCTTTACTATAACCTGGTCAAGGATGCTCCCGCCGCCATTTCGAAACGCAGTCGCGATCTGGACCGTGTCCTGGAAGCACTGGGCAAGAAATAACAATCCTCGCCATCGGTTGTCGGATTGTCGGATCTTCGCTACACTCGACTACGAGGCCAAGAGTGGTAGTAACACATGTCTGATCCTGCAAAGACAGTAGAGATCGAGGATGTATTGTCCTCGATCCGCAGATTGGTAAGCGAAGAAGGTCGGCTTGAGACGCGCGAAACCAGCGTCTCTACCGCTCGACCGGGCAAGCTGGTGCTGACGCCGGCATTGCGGGTCGCGGACCGGGACGAAGACGTGTCCGAGGCCTCGGCCGTCTCGGATCGAGAGAATCGTCAGGAGGCTACGGAAAAACGGGAGCCGGTCGCTCCATGGAGCAACCCGGAGGCGACACTGTATTCAGCGGCCGAAGCCGCCGGAAAAGACATTGATGACCTTGCGGAGTCCAAGGAACCTGAAGCGTTTGCCGAACAGGCCCATGGTGACGAAGCCCTTGACGTCCCTCTCGATGAGCAGGATGAGGCTGAACCCGAAACGACCTTGAGCGCCAGAATAGAAGTGCTGGAAGCCGTCATCGCCCAGACCGATGATGATTGGGAGCCTGACGGGTTGAGTGAAGAAGCCTATTCCGGAACGCGCGGCGCGGCGATGGAATGGCAGGATCACCTGGAGCGCGAGGCGACGCCTGATCCCCAGACCGATGGAGCCGACAAGCTGGCGTGCTTCGATCCCGTACCGCGTGACGAAACGGAAGATGAGTTCGAATCCGGAGAGCACGATATCGTCGACGAGCGTTCGATCTTGTCGCCGGAAGACGGTTATCTCGACGAAGAAAGCCTGCGTGAACTGGTTGCCGATATCGTCCGCGAGGAGCTTCAGGGCGCGCTGGGCGAACGGATCACGAGAAACGTGCGCAAGCTGGTGCGCAGGGAGATTCATCGGGCGCTTACGGCTCAGGAATTCGAGTGATCACCGCAGGCGCGGGGGTTCGGCCATTTCCAGAAGCAGATCAAGGTCAAGATGCGCCTCGACATGGTCGGCCAGGGCGTCGAGCACCGAGTCTACCCCATCCTCGTATCCGCTCAGCGACTCGTAGCCGAGATCTCCCAGATATCGGGCCCGAAACGCGTCCGAACTGAACAGCCCATGCAGGTAGCTTCCCCGGATCCGGCCGTCGGCCGAGGCGGCGCCTTCGCGGCGCCCGTCGATTTCCAGCCAGGCGCGTGCGCAATCGGGTCCATCGGTGCGGCCAATGTGGATTTCATAGCCGCTGACGGGCTCGCGACCGGGCAGCGCGACGGCATGGCGCAGGGTCACCTGTTTCTCGCTGGTCATCACCGTCTGGACGTCCAGAAGGCCCAGCCCTTCGGTCTTGCCCGGGCGGCCCTCGATTCCTTCCGGGTCGTCGATGCTCCGGCCCAGCATCTGGTATCCGCCGCATAGGCCAAGCACATGGCCGCCGCGCCGGACATGGGCGTAGAGGTCGATATCCCACCCCTGGGCGCGGAAAAAGGCCAGATCGCCGACGGTTGACTTGCTGCCGGGCAAGAGCACGAGGTCGGCGTCGCCGGGCAGGGGGCGGCCCGGCGCGATGATCTCGACTGTCACGTTCGGCTCGGCGGCCAGCGGATCGAGATCGTCGAAATTCGCCATCCGCTCCAGTTGCGGGACCGCCACCTTGCAGGCACCGCCTGCGGCTGAACGTATGTCCATCATGTCTTCGGCGGGCAGGCGCCAGGCATCGTTGAACCAGGGCACCACGCCCAGGCATGGCCAGCCGGTCCGCCGGGCAATGTCGTCGCGCCCCTCGTCGAAGAGGGTGATGTCCCCCTTGAACCGGTTGACGGCAAAGCCGCGAACCTGCGCCAGGTCTTCAGCGTCCAGAACGGCTTGTGTGCCCACGATCTGGGCAATGACCCCGCCGCGATGAATATCCCCCACCAGAACCACGGGCACCCCGGCGGCACAGGCGAATCCCATGTTGGCAATGTCGCCCGCCCGCAGGTTGGTTTCCGCCGGGCTACCGGCGCCTTCGACCAGTACAAGGTCGGCATCTGCACATAATCTGTGAAAGCTTTCCATCGCCTTCTCAAGAAGATGCGACTTGTTCTTTCGGTAATCTCCGGCTTTCATCGTGCCCGCGCGCCGGCCCTGAACGATGATTTGCGCCCCGGTGTCCGTCTCTGGTTTCAGCAGGATGGGATTCATGTCCGTGTGCGGAACACGTCGCGCCGCACGCGCCTGAAGCGCCTGGGCGCGCCCGATTTCGCCGCCGTTTTCGGTCGCGGCCGCATTGTTGGACATGTTCTGCGGTTTGAACGGGGCAACCCGCAATCCCCGCCTGGAAAAGGCACGCGCAAGCCCGGCCACCAGCATGGACTTGCCAACATTGCTGCCGGTTCCCTGAATCATGATCGCGCGAACCATGCATGCTCCCAAACTAAGGTATCGGCAGATGATCCGAAAAACCGGGTCTTGAACAGTCCCGCGGCGGCATTCGCCAACCGGTTCCCGTCACGCGGGGACTCAAGAAAAAACGCGCCCCCCCACGGAGCGCGTTTTTGTCATGAACCGGAATTGCTTCAGGCGGCTTCGGCCTGTGCGGCGTTGCGACGCTCGCTTTCCTCGCGCGACAGCGCGACCGAGGTCCGCACACCGCGGCCCACGAATTCCATAAGCCCGCGAACCACACGTTCGTTGGGGTCGATACCGGCACAGCTCAGCACCTCGCGCCCGTCGCGCGACCGGGCCCAGCGGGCAATCTGTTCGGGACCATTGCCGTATTTCTTGTCATCGGCGATGGCGTCGTCCAGCGCGGCCAACACAACGGCCGCAAAGAGTTTCCGGGCACGGTTGCCTTGCTCGTTGTTGTAGGCAGTGCCGTCAACGAAATCTTTCATCTCGTCTTCCTTGTTGTTCTTGCTCTTGCAATTTTCGGCGTGGCGTTCCTTATGACTGATCGGGCACGATTCGGATACCCTTTAATTGCATAGATGGTTTGCATCTCTTGCATATCTTGCTGCGTGTGCAGCACTAGGTGTCGTTGTCTTGCCAGGGATCGTCCCGCCAGATATAGGGGCGCAAATGGGTGCATCAACCGTCGTGTGAAGGAATTATGTCATGCCCAAGATCAACGGAAACGAAATCCGCCCAGGCAATGTTCTGGAGCATAACGGTGGCCTTTGGGCGGCCGTGAAAGTCGACCACGTGAAGCCCGGCAAGGGCGGCGCGTTTGCCCAGGTCGAACTGCGCAACCTGCGCAACGGCACGAAGCTCAACGAGCGCTTCCGGTCGGCCGACAAGGTCGAGCGTGTCCGCCTCGAACAGAAAGACCAGCAATTTCTCTATGAATCCGATGGGATGCTGGTGTTCATGGATGCGGAAACCTATGAACAGATCGAATTGCCTGCCGAACTTCTTGGTGAGCGGCGGCCCTTCCTTCAGGATGGAATGACCATTCTCGTCGAGTTCTACGAGAACGAGGCGCTGAACGCGACCCTGCCGCAGAAAGTCACCTGCAAGATCGTCGAGACCGAGCCGGTGGTGAAGGGCCAGACTGCCGCCAACTCCTTCAAGCCGGCGCTTCTGGACAACGGGGTCAAGGTCATGGTTCCCCCGTTCATCGGACAGGATGAAATGATCATCGTGAACACCGAGACGATGGAGTATTCCGAGCGCGCATAACGTCGCGTCACACGGAGTTTCAGGGTCGTCCTTGTGGCGGCCCTTTTTCTTTTGGGGCCTATCCGGGTGTGGCCTCACCCTGGCCGATCAAGTCTCGCAAGAGCTCGAACTTGATTCTGTTTGCGCTGACCTGACGGTAAAATGCGATCAGAAACGTCGAGGGACCCTGAATCCGCCCCAAGCCGCTGACAGCGGCCACCACCGTTCCGACATCCGTCCGTCCTTGCAGTACCAGCAAGCCGCCCAGCATCAGCACGGCAACCGTGCCCGCGCCGTTGATCGCGCTGAGAACGAATTTTGTGGACAGTTTCCACAGGAACATGTTGCGGCGAGTGGTGTAGATCTCGTCGAACTTGGTCTCGACCTCGGCGACCACGGCCGCGATGTCATGTGAACTCAGCTGGTCGCTTGCAGAGCGCAGAAGTTTTACCCTGTGCGCGACATAACGGTTCACTTGTGTCTGCGACAACAGGACGACGCCGATCTGCGGTAAGATCATCAAAACCGCGATCAGACCCAGCCCGGGCTGGGTGGATGAAATATAGCCGATCACGCTGATCAGCGTGCCGATTTGCACCACCGGGTCGGCAAAGGCGCCACCAGCGAATTTGCCCAGTTCCTCGGCCTCGGAAGTTACCGCGGCCGTCAGAGTGCCCTGGCCCATGTGGTGGTCCCCGGCAACCGCGCGCGAGATCAGACGCTTGCGGAGCAATCGGATTACATGTTCACCCATAGACCCGGAAAGAAACCCCAACAGGAATTTCAGGAACAGGCTGAGCAGGATCACCGCACCCATGCCCGCCCCGAGGAGATACAGCTGGCTGGTGTCGATCGACGCCTCTGTCAGATGGTTGACGATGTCCCGTTGAAATTCAAGCGGCACTGCGGCAAGCGCGGCAATGGCCAGGGATAACAGGATAAGCACCACCTGCCGGCGCGCATTGACCCGCCAGATCGCGGCATAAAGCTGTAACATCCCCGTTCCCCTGCGACTTTTGCGGGATCCTGCCGTGCGGTGCAAAAAATATCAATCAGGGCATTTGTACCCGGGCCTCTCCGGCCTGCATGTCTCCGGTCGTCCGATCGAAACGCAGATAGGCGATCGCGTGGTTGCCGGCCCGCGTGTGCAGCATGCCTACCGGTTTTCCATTTGCTGTGATTTCGGTTCCGGGACTTGCAGGTCCTTCGACCGAAACCTGCGCCAGACCTTTGCGCAGTTCCGTCTTGTGTTTCATGCGGGCCGTGACTTCCTGCCCGACGTAACAGCCCTTGCGGAAATCGACACCGTTCAACGCCTCGAAGCCGGCTTCCAGGATATAGCTGTCACCTGTCAGTTCTATGCCGGTTTCGGGAATGCAATGGGCGACCCGGATCGCGTCCCAGTCGCTGCCGTCGTCGCTTTCCTCTGCATCCGTATATGCGCGCCATCCCAGGTCAGGGTGGCGCGGATCGGGCAGGGCGCCGTCGGGAGCGGGTCCGGTACCCCGTTGCAGGTGCAGGCCGCTGTTGCTGATGGTCACGTCAGCGCGCAACTTGTACATGGACAGGCGCTTTGCCAAACCGTCGGCCAGTTCCTCGGCGACGTCGAGCAGGACGCCTTCACCGTCTCGTTTCAGGAAGAAATCCGCCAGGTACTTGCCTTGTGGGCTCAAAAGCGCGGCATAGACCAAGCCCGCGTCCAGCTTGCGAACATCATTGGTGACCAAACCCTGAAGGAAGCTCTCGGCCTCGGAACCGGTCAATCGAAGGATGCGTCGGGTTGGCATTTTGGTGGTCCTCGTCATCGCCATGAACCTCGTGATATAGGAGAACCCGCCTGACTGACCAGAGGCCAGAGGAGAGAGTGTTTGCCTGCCATACTCAGCATCGTGATCCCCACCTATCAGGCAGAGGGTACGCTTGCCCGCGTCTTCGAAGCCTTGATGGAGGGGCTGCCCTCGGGCCTTGTTCGTGAAGTGATCGTCAGTGACGGGGGATCAAGCGACCGCACCAGGGAGATTGCCGAGGCGGCCGGAGCAGAAGTGATCCTTGGCCAGCCGTCGCGCGGCGGGCAACTGCGACGTGGATGTGCGGCGGCCAGGGCAGAATGGCTCTTGATTTTGCATGCGGACTCCGTGCCCGATCCGGGCTGGGCCGAGGTCGTGATGGCCCATACGATGTCCAGTAAATCGCCAGCCGCGTTCAGGCTGGCCTTCAGGGCCCGGGGGCTTGCGCCCCGTCTGGTCGCGGGCTGGGCCAATCTGCGGACGCAAGTGTTCCATTTGCCTTACGGTGATCAGGGGCTCTTGCTGCGCAAGTCCGACTACGAAAAGTCGGGCGGTTATCCCGACCAACCGTTGATGGAGGACGTGCATCTGGTCCGCGCCTTGCCGATTGCGCCCGTTCTGCTGCCATTGCACGTCGTCACCGGGGCCGAGCGATACCTGAAAGGCGGCTGGATTCGGCGGGGTGCACGAAACCTCTGGACTCTCGCGCGCTACTTTGCAGGGGTGTCGCCCGAGCGTCTGGAGAAGTCCTACAGGCGATAAGGACTTGTCCGTGCCGGTGTATCGGCAAGAATGACGGGGACTGGCGCAGATGCCGATTGCTGTTGGAGCGGCGAGAATGCAGGACAATCATGCAGAGCATGAGCAGAAAGCCTGGCGGGCGCTTTTTGCGTCGGACCCCGACGGGCTGATCGCCTGTCCGTCCTGCGACACCTTGCATGTTGCGGCTGCGGTTGCTCCGGGGCAAGTCGCGCGCTGCAAACGCTGTCATTTCGCCTTGATCGCGCCGCGCCGGGACACGCTGGACCGTACGCTGGCCCTTGCCTTGACCTCGGCCATCCTGATGCTGGCCGTGCTGGGGTTTCCCTTTCTCACCTTGTCCAGGCAGGGCCTTGCCAACGAAATATCCATCCTCGGGATGATCGGTGAACTGGCACATGGGTGGTACATGCTGCTGGCAATCGCGGTGGCGATGTTCGTGATAGGGCTTCCCATGCTGCGCGCGGCGGCGCTGGTCTATGTGGTCTGGGGGCTGCGCCGTAACCGTGCGCCCAGGGCCGCGCGCCATGTTTTTCGCCTAGCCGAAGCAATCCGCCCCTGGGCCATGACCGAGGTCTTCATCATCGGAACCGGTGTGGCCCTGGTGAAGGTCGCGGGGCTGGCGCGGGTGAGCTTCGGGGCGGCGTTCTGGATATTTTGCGTCATGGTGCTGGTTCTTGCGCTCAAGAACGCCTCGGTCTGCCGCTGGACGATCTGGGCCATGATCGGAGGGCGCAATTCGTGATGCGGGCGCGCGACATGGGCTGGATCGGTTGCCACAATTGTGGGGCGGTCCATGACAAGGGATCCCGGTCTTGTCGGACTTGCGGGGCCCGCTTGCACGGCCGCCTGCCGAACAGCCTGCAAAAGCTCTGGGCCTGGCTGGTGACGGGGGTGTTCTTCCTGATCCCGGCCAATCTCTATCCGTTGATCAGCAACGAGGTGTTCGGCCATGAAGAGGGGCACACGATCCTAGAGGGAATTGTCGTGTTCGCGGAATCCGGCGATTACCTGGTTGCCGGCGTGATCTTTCTGGCAAGTTTCGTGATCCCCGCGTTCAAGGTTCTGGTGATCGCGATTCTCGCCTTGTCGATCCAGTTTCACTGGCAACTCGACAGGCGCGTGCGGCATCTGCTCTATGAATTTGTGGAGTTCATCGGGCGTTGGTCGATGATTGACGTCTTTGTGGTGGCTTTGCTGACCGGTCTGGTGCATCTGGGGGCGATCCTGGCGTTTCTGCCCGGAGTTGGAGCGATCTGTTTTGCGCTGTCAGTGATTTGCACGATGCTGTCGGCGCAGGCCTTGGACTCCAGGCTGATCTGGGATGGTGTAGAGAATGAATGACGACCCGACGCTCACGCAGCCGGAGATCAAGACCCGGCGCGAACGTGGTTGGCGCAGCATTTCGCTGGTCTGGCTGGTGCCGGTGGCTGCCGTGGCCGGAGCGCTGGGGCTTGTCTGGCAAAGCTACTCGACCAGAGACATTCCGATCCGGATCGCATTTGCCGACGCAACCGGGATCGAGCCGGGCAAGACAGAGATCCGCTACCGGGAGGTCGTTGTCGGCACGGTGCAGTCTCTTCAGTTCAGCGATGACCTTGAACAGGTTGTTGCCCATGCCGAGATCAATCGCGACCTGGCGCGGTACCTTGATACCGGCACCCGGTTCTGGCTGGTGACGGCGCGTGTCGGGCCGGCGGGTATCAGCGGGTTGAACACCTTGCTTTCAGGGTCTTACATCGCCGCCGACTGGGATGCGGAACCCGGTCCCCAGGCCCGCGAATTCATTGCCGAGGCAACTGCTCCGGCGGTACCGCCGGGGACCAAGGGCAGGGCTGTTGTACTGGTCTCGCCCGACAGCGGCTCGGTCTCGGTCGGGGCGCCGATCCTCCACAAGGGCGTGCCCATGGGCAAGGTCGCTGCGGTTCGGTTCGATCCGCTCAGCGGCTCGGTTCTGATCAGCGGTTTCATCGAGGCGCCATACGACAGGATGATCACCTCTGGCACCAGGTTCTGGAATGTATCCGGCATCGGCCTTGAACTGGGCGAGGGCGGTGTGCAGTTGAAAGTGGACAGCCTGGCGTCGCTCTTGCAGGGCGGGATTGCATTCGACACGCCGATGTCCGGTGGACAAACCGTCGGTCGCCGGCCCGTGTTCGATCTGTATCCGGACGAAGCCTCCGCCCGCGACAGCTTGCTGGGGGATTCGCTTCAGGCAACCGTCGAGGTGATGTCGAATTTCGAAGGGTCGGTTCGCGGCCTCAGGGTTGGCTCCGAAGTCCTGTTTCGCGGTGTAAAGGTCGGGCAGGTGAAGCACCTGACGGCGCAGGTCGAAGAAGTCGAAGGCGGCTCTCCGGAGATCCGGATGCAGGTCATCTACACGGTCGAACCCTCTCGTCTCGGGCTGCAGGACGTTCGGACAGCAGAGGATACCCTGTCGCTCTTGTCCACGATGGTCGAACGGGGCGGGCTGCGGGCAAGGCTGATGCCGGCGTCGTTGTTCTCGGGCGGGCTGGTGGTGCAACTGGTCGAGGACGATCAGGCTGAACCTGCCGCCATCGACCATGAGTCCGCGCCTTTCCCGATCATGCCGTCGTTGCCGACACCGCCCGACACCCTGGCCGTCGCATCGCAG
Organism: Ruegeria marina; assembly: GCF_900101475.1. GTDB lineage: Bacteria > Pseudomonadota > Alphaproteobacteria > Rhodobacterales > Rhodobacteraceae > Ruegeria_B > Ruegeria_B marina. The sequence goes on from NZ_FMZV01000005.1 coordinate 187,013, forward strand.
AACGTGCTGGACCGGGTGGCTGCGTTGCCGGTCGAAGAGTTGATGCAACGCGCCATCATGCTGCTGGAAAATGTCAACGCCATCGTGGCCGATGGCGATACACGAGCCTTGCCGGCGGATATCCGGAGCGTGCTGGACAACGTGAATTCGGTGGCCGCGTCGGAAAGCCTGCGGGCGCTGCCGGACGATCTGCGTCAGGCCGTGGCTTCGGTCAATGCCGTGCTGGACCGGTTCAATGGGCAGGAAGGGGTGCAGAAACTGGTTTCGGCGCTCGAAGAGGTCCGCGCGGCAGCCACCTATGTCTCGGATTTCAGCGTGGAACTACCGGGTCTCGTTGCCAGTATTGACGGGCTGGTGGCCAAGGCGGATGCACTGCCGCTCGAAGAGGTGGTGGCCTCGGCCGGAGAGGTCTTGCAAACCGCCAATGCGTTTCTTCAGGAGGATGACGTAAAGCGCGTTCCCGCAACGCTTTCCGCTGCCCTGGAACAGGCGGAAAAAACCCTGGCGTCGATTGAAACCGCCGCGGGTTCGGTCAACGATACGCTGGGCAAATTCGAGGAACAGCAGGTCTCGCAAACCCTGATTGACGCCCTGAACGACCTGCGCGCGGCGGCGGCCAATGTCGAGGATGCCAGCGCCGGCCTGCCTTCGCTGCTGGATGATATCGACAGGCTGGTGGCCACGGCCAATGACCTGCCGCTCAACGAGGTCGTGACCTCGGCGGATCAGGTCCTGCAATCGGCCGATGCGTTTCTGCGCAACGAGGACATGGAAAAGGTGCCCGGCGCGCTCTCGGGCGCATTGGAGCAGGTGCAGCAGGTACTGGCCGAATTGCAGGAGGGCGGCGCGGTCCGGAACCTCAACCGCACCCTGGAAACCGCGAATGCCGCAGCCGATTCCGTGGCGCTGGCGGTCAAGGACTTGCCGGAGCTTTCCAGGCGCCTGGAAGAACTGGCCGACACCGCCGAGGCCACCATCGGCGCTTATGGGCCGGGATCTCCGGTCAATCGCGAAGTGCAGGCCGCCATCGGTGATCTGCGTTCGACGGTCAGATCGCTGGACGCGCTGGTCGAGGCGATCCGGCGAAAGCCCAATTCCCTTCTGGTAGGACGTTGACGCATGAAAAAGCTGTTTTCCGTTTCCCTGATTGCACTTGCGGCCTGCAGTGCACCCGAGGAGCGTTATCTTCTGCCCGAGATTTCCGGTGTTGACACCTATCGCACCAGCGTCCGCACGGTACAGGTCTCGCGGATGGACCTGCCCGCCTATGTGAGCGACAGCGAGATCACCTTGCTGGGCGAAGACGGGGTTCTGCGGCCGACCAGAGCGGGGTTCTGGGCCGACGATCCCGAACGTTCCCTGAGCGAGATGCTGGCCGCCGGGCTGGACCAGGCGCTGAGCGCCTCGGTGGCCGCCGATCCCTGGCCCTTCGAGACGCCCGCGGATGTCCAGGTGACGGTCAAGGTGCATCGTCTGTCCGGGGTGCCGGGCCAGAACCTGGGCTTTTCCGGGCAGTACTTCCTGACCTCGCCGGCGCATGGCAACCTGGAACGGGCTCATCGCTTTGCCTATTCGGTGCCCATGTCGGCATCGACGATACAGGCCATGGCCCAGGCCCAGACCGAGGCACTGCGCCTGCTGGTCAATGACATCGCCCGCCGGGTGGCGCGGGGCTAGACCGCCCGGACTCGCCCGGGCGGCATGCAAAAGGGGCGGGAGTGATCCCGCCCCGCTTGGATTGCAAGGGGCTACTTGGCCTTGTCGCGGCCGGCAACGGGGGCAGGTTTCGCCATTCCGGCGGTGGCCAGGACCTTGGGCTTTTCCTTCTTCGGTTTCTTGGCCTCGCGATTGCCGCGATTCTTTTCCTTGGACATGGGTTTTCTCCTGACGGGTCCGGCGGGCACCATGCCTGCCGGGAGGGTAGCGTGGCCGTTGCTCTGGGTGTCAGGGTTGCCTGACCCAAAGGGGTCAGGGCGATGAGACTTTCGACGCAGCAGGGGCACGGGGCCTTGCGGTCAACCGCCGCCTGCATGGAGGAATCTATGTGGGGGTTTGGGGTGCCGCAAGGGGGGTGACGGGGATGGGGGTGGTATTTTTGTGGGGATGTGAGGGCGGTGGGCAGGACTGCCCACCCTACGCTGGTTCCAATCCTACGCTAGACACGTTGGCATTGCGCTGGCTAAGGGAAATAATAAACGTCTTTGGAGTAAACGGAATCGAAATCGGCTCCATGCTCTTGAATCTTCTCAATGACCTTGCTGTAACCGCAAACATTTGTTAAAAAATCAACCTCATCCAGCATAAAAGTAAACGAATTGTTGTAAGCTGTACCCAAGTACTTTTCAAAGTCCTCAGCCATCATCGCATTTCGATAAAATCCAAACAATGTGATGTCCTCGTCGGCCAGTAATGCCTTTTGGCCCACGGATTCAACTAAGTTTTTGAGTTCTGAGTTCTTGGTTATTCCAAATTCGTTGAGCTCAGGAATAATGCCGTCTTTCGATGCTTGCATGGAGCGCACAACTTTCTTGTTCGTTCTGGCAAAGTCGTTCAGTAAGGTTTCAGCTGACGTTACTGAAATATTATCATCTAGAACGCTAACATTATTCTCAAGGACCATTTCGCCATAGGCTTCGGCTTCGGCGACAATTTTAGAGAATTCGTTGTCGAGTAGTTCCAAGGTTCCAGCGAGAATCATAAGCCTTCTCTGCAGTTCTTCTGGAAGTGTTCTTGTTCCCTTGTAGTTTTGCTTGTGCTCAATTTCGGCCCAAGCATGCTCAAGCAGAGTGCGAATTTGAATTTCGAACTTGTGCTCTGTTATTCCACAATACTCAGGAACGGCTTTGCGCTTCTCGCCAAGGCTGCAAACTAAATGAAGAGAGCGATATCCAACCTGGTCTATGGATTTCTTCCTCTTATCGACGCAGTTCTTCTCGTCAATGGAAAACGAATCCCTTAGTATCTTTTCAGCCTTTTCGATATCGCTCTCAAGGAATACAATTACACGAATTCCTACAAGGTCAGTCATATCTGATGTTGGATTTGAGTATCGTTTGTCGCGTTGCTTTTCGACCGCGTTCTTAATGTCTTTTGTTCTGTGTTTGACGTCGAAGTAAGCAACTCCATTGTCGTCTAGAATCTTCCTTACAATCTTCTGCGTAGAATCCTCAAGCTGCTTAAGTCTTCCATAGTTGTTGTTGAGGTAGATTTCGAACTCTTTAACTTCCATCAAACATCCAACTCCTCCACGAACCGCGCGTTCTCCTGAATGTACTGGAACCGCAATTCGGGTTTCTTGCCCATCAGCCGTTCCACCAGGTCGCCGGTCTCGCCGGGTTCGTCCTCGTCTATGGTGACGCGGATCAGCTTGCGGGTTTCGGGGTTCATGGTGGTGTCCTTCAGGTCCTTGGCGTCCATTTCGCCCAGGCCCTTGAAGCGGGAGACGTCGATCTTGCCCTTGCCGCCCAGACCCTTGGCCAGCCATTCGTCACGTTCCCGCTCGTCCAGGCAATAGACCCGTTTCGCGCCTTGGGTCAGGCGGTAGAGCGGCGGGCAGGCGAGGTAGAGGTGGCCGGTGTCGATCATCGGGCGCATCTGGGTAAAGAAGAAGGTCATCAGGAGCGAGGCGATATGGGCGCCGTCGACATCGGCGTCGGTCATGATGATGATCTTGTCATAACGCAGGTCATCCACGTTGAACCGCGTGCCGAGGCCGACGCCCAGCGCCTGGGTCAGGTCGCTGATTTCCTGGTTGGAGCCGAGTTTCGAGGAGGCCGCGCCCAGCACGTTCAGGATCTTGCCCCGCAGGGGGAGGAGCGCCTGTGTCTTGCGGTCGCGCGCCATCTTGGCCGAACCGCCGGCGCTGTCGCCTTCGACGATGAACAGTTCCGTGCCCTCGCGCGAGGTGGCGGAACAATCGACCAGCTTGCCCGGCAGGCGCAGTTTCTTGGTGGCGGATTTGCGCTGGGTTTCCTTTTCCTGGCGGCGGCGGATGCGTTCCTCGGCCCGCAGCACCAGGAAATCGAGGATGGCGCCGGCGGATTTGGTATCGGCGGCGAGCCAGTTGTCGAAATGGTCGCGCACCGCGCCTTCGACCAGGCGCTGCGCCTCGACCGTGGCGAGGCGGTCCTTGGTCTGGCCGACGAATTCCGGCTCGCGGATGAAACACGAGACCAGCGCGCAGCCGCCGGTGAGCAGATCGTCGCGGGTGATCTGGGCGGCCTTCTTGTTGTTGATGAGCTCGCCATAGGCGCGGATGCCTTTCAGAACGGCGGACCAGAATCCGGCCTCGTGCGTGCCGCCCTCGGGGGTGGGGACGGTGTTGCAGTAGGACTGGATGAAGCCGTCGCGCGAGGGGGTCCAGTTGATCGCCCATTCGACCTTGCCGGGGGTGTTGAACTTCTCGGTGAAATCGACGGTGCCGGCAAAGGGTTGGTCGGCATAGGTGGAGGCGCTGCCCAGCGTCTCCTTGAGGTAGTCCGACAGGCCGCCGGGGAAGCGGAAGGTGGCCTCAAGCGGGGTTTCGCCATCGTCGATGGCGGACTTCCAGCGAATCTCGACGCCCGAGAAGAGGTAGGCCTTGGAGCGGATGGATTTGAACAGGCGCGCGGGCTTGAACCGGTGGTGGCCGAAGATCTCCTCGTCGGCGTGGAAGGTGACGGTGGTGCCGCGCCGGTTCGGGGCGGCGCCGATCTGCTGGATCGGGCCCAGCGGATGCCCGCGCGAGAAGCGCTGTTCGTAGAGCAGCTTGTCGCGGGCCACCTGCACGACCATGGAATCGGAGAGCGCGTTCACCACCGAGGCGCCGACGCCATGCAGGCCGCCCGAGGTCTGGTAGGCCTTGCCCGAGAACTTGCCGCCCGCGTGGAGCGTGCAGAGGATGACTTCGAGCGCGGATTTGCCGGGGAATTTCGGATGCGGGTCGACGGGGATGCCGCGGCCGTTGTCGCGCACGGTCAGGGCGTAGTCGGCGTGCAGTTCCACCTCGATCCGGTTGGCGTAGCCCGCGACCGCCTCGTCCATCGAGTTGTCGAGGATTTCCGCCACCATGTGATGCAGCGCCCGTTCGTCGGTGCCGCCGATATACATCCCGGGGCGCTTGCGCACTGGTTCCAGCCCTTCGAGCACCTCGATCGAGGAGGCATCGTAGGTGGCGGTCTGGGCTCCGCTGAGAAGATCGTCGGGCATGGCGCTGCTCTTGTTCTTGGGTTGGACCTCATTATGGCAGGTGATGTGGTCGGGGGAAAGAGGGGCGCTAAGGGTTGTGGACAACTCCGCGTCCGTCCCTGGCCGGGTGCGGCCGCGCTCCGGGTGGGCCGAAAGTGACATGCCGGGCCTGTCGCCCGGCAATCCGGACGCCCCGGAAAACCCGGGGCACAGGTAGGGGCTCTGCCCCCGTCGCATTAACCATACAGTCCGAACCGTCAGCGATGAGACAGCACTCTTGGACACAGCAAAGCCAATCGTTTCACAAGATGACAAGGAAATCGGGGTCGGTGCCGGGGATCCGGCCGGGGCGGCGGCTCTGGTGGCGCCCTTGGAGGCGGCTCCGCAAGCGGATGCTGCGCCCGCCGGGGCGGCGAGGCACCGGTCGGCGTGGATAGGCCGGGTTGTGCTTCCGACGCCCGAGAACGTGCGCCATGCGTTCGAAAGCGGTCGGTATCCCTATGCGCGCAAGTTGGCGCTCCGGCCTTACGAGGCGGAAAAGGCACGTTTGCAGGCGGAACTGCTGAAAGCACAGCTTTGGGCGCAGGAGACCGGCGAGCGGATCGTGCTGCTGTTCGAGGGACGCGACGCCGCCGGCAAGGGTGGCATCTCAACCGGTTCATGGATCACCTGGACCCGCGCCAGGCCCGCGTTGTCACCCTCAACAAGCCCACCCGGGAAGAAAAGGGCCAGTGGTATTTCCAGCTCTATGTGCAGGCGCTGCCCATGGTGGGTGAAATGGTGTTTTATGACCGCTCCTGGTACAATCGGGCGGGTGTCGAGCGGGTGATGGGGTTCTGCACGCCGAACGAATATCTGGAATTCATGCGCCAGACGCCGGAACTGGAGCGGATGCTGGTGCGCTCGGGCATCCGGCTTTACAAGTACTGGTTCTCGGTCACGCAGGAGGAACAGCAGCGCCGGTTCACCGCGCGCGAGACCGATCCGCTGAAACAGTGGAAATTGTCGCCGATCGACAAGGCGAGCCTGGACAAGTGGGACGATTATACCGAGGCCAAGGAGGCGATGTTCTTTTACGCCGACACCGCCGATGCGCCCTGGACCATCATCAAGTCCAACGACAAGAAGCGCGCGCGCCTGAACTGCATGCGGCATTTCCTGTCGACCATCGACTATCCCGGCAAGGACTTGGAGGTGGTGGGCGGACCCGATCCGCTGATCGTGGGCCGCGCGCATCACGTGATCCAAAATTCCGAGCATATCCTGTGCACCGCCCTGCATCCCGACCAGCGGGCCAAGCAGGACTGAGGTCAGTCACCGCCGCCTGCGGCAAGCGCGCGCTGGAAGGCCGGGCGCGCCCGCATCGTGGCGGCGAACTCTGCAAGCCGGGGAAACTCGGCCGCGCGGCCCAGCCGCGCCATTACACCTGCCGGAAAGCTTAGCAAGATGTCGGCGGCGCTGAGCCCATCCAGCACGAAATGGCCCGAGGGGCGCAGGCTGTCTTCCATGAAGCTGAAATGGCTGGTCAGTTCCGACTGGATGCGCGGATGCAGCGGCGCGCCCGCCTCGCCCAATAGGCCGACATAGAGGTTCAAGAGGATCGGCGTCATCACCGAACCTTCGGCGAAATGCATCAGTTCAAGGTGTTCGGCCCAGGCGGGGCTGTCCTGCGGCGGCATCATCTGGGGCGCGTGGCGGGTGCAGAGGTAATCGACGATGGCGCCTGATTCCGCCAGCCGGATACCGTCGGTCTCGATCACCGGCGATTTGCCCAGCGGGTGGATGGCGCGCAGTTCGGGCGGGGCGAGGCGGGTCTTGGGGTCGCGCTCATAACGGACGACCTCGTAGGGCAGGCCCAGCTCCTCGAGCAGCCAAAGGATGCGCAGCGAGCGGGATTGGGCAAGGTGGTGGACGGTGATCATCGGGCAGTCTCCGGTTGGGGCATCCAGTTCAGGATGGCGGCGGCGACCCGGTCGGGCGCCTGATGGCACAGCCAGTGGTCGGTGCCGGGGATGGTGATGCGGGTCAGGTCTGGGGCGAACTCCTCCAGCCCCTCGGTCGCCTCGGGCAGGAGCGCGCGGTCGTCCGGCCCCCAGATCAGCAGATGCGGGCAGCGCACGCGTAGCCGGTCGAGCGGCAGGGCGGGCAGATCGGTACGGGGCTGGCCGGGGGCGGCGATCACCAGCGGCGAGGCGCGGTACCAGTTCAGCATCGCCTCGAGCCGTCCGGGCCGCGCCCATTCGGCCTTGTACGCGGCCAGCCGCTCGGGGCTGAGCCAAGCGTGGCCGCCCATATGGCGGGTGAAGAAATCGGTGAGCGCGGCATAGTCATTGGCGGCGAAGTGTTGCGCGGCCTCGGGCGCGCGCAGGGCGTTCATGTATTGCGAGGCCGCCGATTGCGCGCCGCCCGCCGCCAGCGCCCGCTGGAACGGCACCGGGTGTACGCCATTGGCGATGATCAGGTGGTCGACCAGCTCGGGGCGGAACATGGCCAGACCATAGGCCACTGCCGCGCCCCAGTCGTGCCCGAGCACGGTGAGCGGCGCGCCGAGGGTTTCGGCCAATGCGGCCATGTCTGCAACCAGGTGCGAGGCGGCGTAGTGCTTGACCCCCTCTGGCGCCCAGCTCTGGCCATAGCCGCGCTGGTCAGGGGCGATGCAGTGGAACCGGTGGGCGAGATGCGGGGCGAGGTCGGCCCAGGCGCCGCCGTATTCGGGAAAGCCGTGCAGCATCAGGAGCGGCGGCAGCGCCGGGTCGCCCCAGCGGCGGAGAAAGAAGCCTTGGCCGTTGAGCGATACGGTTTCGGTCTGCATGGCGCGCTCCGGGATCTGACCGGTACAGTCAAGCAGGTTGCGGGCTGTCGGGAAAGGTGTGGCGTTCAGTGACCCTTCGTCAGCGTCTCGAATGTGAGGGCGCGGGCGGAACCTGGGGCGAAACCGGCGAAGGTGTCGTCAAGATAGACTTGCATGGTCTTGTCGCGCTTCAGATGCAGCGACAGGAAGGCAGCAGCAAAATGCTGGGCGATATTGTTCATGCGCACCGTGTCCCACACCGGATCGGCGTAATGTTCGAACGGGATGAAGTCGAGCGCGGGGGATGCGCCCCAGCTCTCGGCCGGGGCGGGGATGGGGGCGGCGGCGTTGTGGCTGGCGCCCTGGAAGGTGAGCAGGTGGCGGGTGGTGCCGGTGCTCTGCGCGAACAGGCCGCGCATGGCGGTATAATCCGAGACCTCGTCAAGGCTGCCGGCAATGATCATCAGCGGTTTGGCCAGTTGGGCAAGGCCGGTGGTATCCCAGATGCCCCGGTGATTGCCCCAGGGGCCGATCGCGATGGCTGCGCGCACACGCGGGTCGATCAGGGCCGCGTGGGTTTCCGAGCCGGAGATGTGGCGGGACAACAGACCGGCGGGCGGTGCGAAATCGGCGCTGGCGGCGGCGGGTGTGACGCCGGCACCGGCAAAGACCAGCGCGCCGTAACCGCCCATGGAATAGCCGATGACGCCGGTGCGGTCGGTGTCGGCCTGCGGCACGGTTGCGGCGACATGGTCGATCACGGCGCGCTGGTCGAGCGGGCGGTGATAGAGCGTCGCGCCGAACGCGCCCTGATCGGCATAGGTGCTGTCGGCATGGTCGGGGGCGGCAGTGACAAAGCCGCGCGAGGCCAGCGTTTCGCCCAAGTGCGACAGCAGGAACCGGTTGCCGGGATAGCCGTGCGAGATCACCACCAGCGGAAAGCGGCCCTGCGCGGGGGCGGCATCGTGCGCGGCGCGGCCAAAGAGACGTGTGGTCGTCCGGCCGTCGCGGATCAGCGTGTCGTACGAGCCGCCCGGTGCGGTGCCGGGGGTGGCGGGATACCAGAGCTCGACCGTCATCGGCCGGTCGTAGAGGCGCTGGCTGTCCTTGGTGGCGCGGGCGACATCGATCTGGCCCGCGATCTCGAAGGTGAGCGTGCGCACGCCTACGGGAAACGGACCGTATCCGGCCTGTTCGGGGGCATCGGGGCGGACGGTGTCGATCCGGTTCTGGCTGTGAGACATGGGTCAGTCCGCGAGCAGGGCAGTCAATGCCGTCTGAAAGGGTTTCAGGCGGTCGAAGTCGCGGACAAGTTGCGCCATTGGGTCGGTCATCCCGGCATCGTGATCGAACCAGAGGGTGAGCGATTTGCGCCGGGCAAGATCCGAAAGAGGGTCATTCGCCTTGACCGGCGGCGCGGGGCGTTTGAGTTCGGGCTCGGAGAGACGCGCGCCCTGTGCGGCCAGCGCGTCGGTCTCGGCTTGCAGCGCGGGGCCGAGGCGGGGCAGGCGGTCGCGATAGCGGGCAAGGGAGGGGGCGTCGAAACGCATCCGCCCGCCGCCCGAAGCGACGTAGTCCGGCGAAATGCCGAAGAAATACTGCGCGCCGTCCGACGTGGTCCACAACAGGTGCAGATGGGTCGTGTAGGGCGTCTTGTCCCTGGAGAATCGCACGTTGCGCTGGGGGCGGAAGAGTTTCGTCGCGGTGCCGGTGCCGAGATGGGCCGCCATCCGGTCGAGCAGGATCCGGGCAGGGACCTTTAGCCCCGCGTGATAGCGCGCCTTGTGGATGGTGAACCAGTCGCGGCTGTTGTTGGCGTCAAGCTCAGTCAGAAAGGCGCGTGCCTCGGGGATCAGTCGGTCAAGGGGGTCGGACATGGGAGCCTCCGTCTGGGGCAAGCCTAGCACGGGCAGGGTCATCGGAAAGAGGAAAGATCGCGCTTGCCCTTGCCGCAGGCGCCACCTAAGCCTGACCGGATGACGCAGAGCATGACATATGGCGGCCATGCCCGCGCGATTGCCATCCTGGGCCTGCCGCTGATTGGCGGGCACCTGGCGCAATTCGCCATCGGCCTGACCGACACGGTCATGCTGGGCTGGTACGGGGTCGAGGCGCTGGCGGCGGTGACGCTGGGCAGCAGCTATTTCTTCGTGCTGTTCCTGATGGGTGCAGGGTTCGGCTGGGCGGTGATGCCGATGGTGGCGGCTGCTGCCGCCGAACGGGACGAGACCAGCATCCGGCGGGCGACGCGCATGGGACTCTGGGCCTCGCTGATCTTTGCGGCGCTGGCGATGCCCCTGCTGATCTGGTCCGAGCCGATCCTGCTGGCGCTGGGGCAGGAGGTGGAGATTGCCGCGCTGGCGGCGGATTACCTGCGGGTGGCCGGCTGGGGCATGGTGCCGGCACTGATGGTGATGGTGCTGAAATCCTATCTGGCGGCGCTGGAGCGGACGCAGGTCGTGTTCTGGATCACCGTGCTGTCGGTGCTGGCCAATGCGGCGGCGAACTATGCGCTGATCTTCGGCAACTGGGGGGCACCGGAACTGGGGATAACCGGTGCGGCCATTGCCTCGATCAGCACTCAGATGGTGTCGCTGGTGGCCGTGGTGGCCTATGCGCTGCGGGTGCTGCCGCAACACACGCTGTTCCGCCGGTTCTGGCGGCCGGATACCGAGATGTTCCGGCGGGTGGTGCGACTGGGTGTGCCGATCGCCCTGACCAACCTGGCCGAGGTGAGCCTGTTTTCCGCCTCGGCAGTGATGATGGGCTGGCTGGGGGCGGTGCCGCTGGCGGCGCATGGGATCGCGATTCAGCTGGCCTCGGCCACGTTCATGGTGCACCTGGGCCTGTCGAATGCCGCGACCATCCGCGCCGGCAACGCCTATGGCCGGCGTGACCGGGCGGGCATGGCGCGCGGCGGCAAGGTAGTGATCGCGATGTCGCTGATGATGTCGGTGGCGACGATCACGCTGTTTCTGACCTGCGCCGAACCGCTGATCTCGCTCTTCATGGAGCCGGACGACCCCAACCGGCCCGAGATCCTGGCGATCGGCACGGTACTTCTGGCGATGGCGGCGCTGTTCCAGCTGGTTGACGGGGCGCAGGTGATGGCGCTGGGCCTGTTGCGCGGGGTGCAGGACACCACCGTGCCGATGGTGATGGCGGCGGTGAGCTACTGGGTTGTGGGCATGCCGGCGTCCTATGTGCTGGGCTTTGTCTGGGAATGGGAGGGTATCGGGGTCTGGGCTGGGCTGGTGCTGGGACTGGCCTGTGCCGGAACGCTGCTGATGGCGCGGTTCTGGGGCAAGTCGATCCGCAGGGTGGGTTGAGGCGAGGTCGACTGCCGCCGCTCTGATCTGACCGGGCGGGTCAGGCGGTCGCCAGCGCCACCACGCCGACGAGGATCAGGCTGGCGCCCCAGACCCTTTCCAGGTCGAACCAGCCGCGGGTGAGGAACTTCAATCCGAGCCAGCGGTAGACGCCCCAGGCGACCGCGCCACCGGCGCCGATCATCGCCGCGGTATGGACCAGCGCAACGCCAAGCGCCATGAACAGGCTGCTCGACATAAGCGCCTCGGCCGCCCGGTGGGCAGTGTCGAGCTCTTCGGTCCGGCACAGGCCCAGATAGATCGGCACCAGCATCAGCGCGGCGCCATGGGCCAGCGCGACGAGAAACGACCAGAGCACCAGCCGCGTGGGTTTGACCCGCGCCAGAAAGCGCGGATGGCGTTTCGTCACGAGTATCCATGCCCCCAGAACAATGACGGCGATCCCGGCGGCAAGCCTGATCTCGCGCTGCCAGTCGATCAGCACGGTCATCACCGCGAAGGGCAGGAGAATGACGATCACCGCGGCCAGATGCCCGGCGGCCAGCGCACCAAGCGCGCGCCACAGCGCCCCGGCGCGCCGTTCCATCAGTGCGGCGGACACCGCAAGCGGCCAGCCCATGCCGGGGTTGAGGCCGTGATAGAGCCCGCTTGCCACCACGGCGAGCCAGAGGCCCGCCGTGGTGCTGTAGATATCTGCCAAGGATCAGACCGAGGGGTAGCAGAAACTGTCAGTCGAACAGTCGCCGCCCTCCAGCCGGATCTGGTGGCTGCGGTAGCCCTTCGGGAATTCGACGAAGAAGGTCTTGTCGAGTGTAAGCCCGCCATTTGCGCCCACGTCGGCCTTGACCATCGCGCCGCCGCGTTCCCCCGGATAGAACTGCTCGTCCCAGGTCGAATAGAGCGAGTTGGTCCAGTAGACCCGCTTGCCGTCGCGGCTGACCTCGACCATCTGCGGGCCATAGCCGAAGTCCTTGCCGTTCGGGTGCTGCGTCTTCTTGACGATGCCGCCGATCTCGACCTTGCCGGCCAGTTTCGGGTTCATCGGGTCTGACACGTCGTATTGATGCATCTCGCCGGTACCCCAGCAAGAGACGTAGAGGTACTTGTCATCGAGGCTCAGGTCGATATCCGTCACTAGCGGTGGCACTGCCGAGAACCCCTTGAGCAGCTCGGGCAGATCGTCGGGGTTGGCGGGCTGGGGCGGAATGGTGACGGTCTTTTTCGCATGCCAGGTGCCGTTCTCGCGCCACCAGGTCCAGATCGAGCCTTCGAGGTTGGTGGTGTCCACCACGACACCGCAGAATCCGTATTCCTTGACCGGATCGTGGGCGGGGCGGATTTCCAGCGCCATCTGGTGATTTTCGCCCAGGTCGATGGTCTGGATGTTCTTGCGCTCGCGCAGGTTCCAGAAATGGATGCGGTGGCCGTATTTGTTGGACAGAAGATCCTCGGGGACGAGGCCGTTCTCGAACTGCGGCGGCAGGCCCCATTCCGAACTGACCATGTAGTCGCGCGGCAGGTTCCACCAGAAATCGTATTGCTTGTCCTGCGAACCGCGGTCGATCTCGTAGCGGCCGATGACATCGAAGGTTTCGCAATCCATGATGAAGATGCCCGGAGGGCCGTCGGTGCCATCCTTGCCGCCGCCGCCCAGCGTCGAGACATAGATGCCTTCGGGTCCGCAATGGATCGTATGCGGGCGGGAATATCCGGTCTTGGCAAAGACTTCCTCGGGTTCGATGATCTTGTGGATCTTGGCCTTCAGCGGTTCTTTCACGTCGACCACATAGATGCGGGACGAGCGGATGCCGGGAATGATCAGGTAGCGCCGTTCGAGAAAGGCATGCCCGGTCAGGGGCGACAGCGCCGAGGAGCAGGCGTTCCAGCCGAAATGGTGAAACTCGTCGCCCTTGTTGGGCATGATCACCTGATGCAGGATCTGGCCGAAGGTGCCGGAGCCCGGATCGACATCGACGACCGCGAGGCCATCGGGCTGCGATGCGTCGGGGCTGAGCATCAGCGTGAAAGCCAGGGTTTCGGCCGGGGCCTGCATGGCCAGCTTTGGCGATGGATGAAAGGTCGGGTCTGGTCTGAGATTCACGGCAATTCCTCCTCAAATTACGCGCTGAGAGTTGCAAGTTCCGGTGGTCTGATCCTTTCGGTCGTCCTTTGTCCTGTAAGTAAGTTTTTTGGTCATCGTTTCGCTTTGGGCGCGGGCCGCCGGTCGTCTGCGGCACTCATGACACCTCATCCTCGGTCAAATGGGATGCAAATTCCAGTCCGAATGCCGGACGGCGCGCAGGTGGTGGCCGGATTTTTGCAATTTTCCCGGATGTTCCGGGTGCGGCGGTTGGCAAACGGGGCAACCGCGCCATCGGCTGAACGCGGCCTACCCGTTGGAGCCAGCCCCGCCGTAATTCGGGGACCGGGGTGAGCAACAGGCGGGTATGGGGGGAGGAGGGCTGACCACGGCAAATGCGGGAGTTTTGCCGACCATCCGGCCGTCATGGAGCGCCGCCACGTCCCCGGTCAAGGCCTGACATGGTGGACATGACCGCCCTTGCAGCGCTCGGGCTTGCCCGCAGGGAGGTCAGGATGCACCGAAGACGGAGGGCGGCGGCTAGCGCCCCAACCGTTCCAGCAGGCGGCAATAGGCGGTCTGGCCGCGGCGGAAATTCTCCAGCCGGAAGAACTCGTTGGGGGCGTGCAGGTTCTCGTCGGCGATGGAAAAGCCGAACATGACCCCGTGCACGCCGAGGGCGCGCAGAAACAGTGTCATGATCGGGATCGAGCCGCCGACGCGGGTGATGTAGGGGGCGGCGCCGTAGACCTCGCGCAGCACCTCGCCCGCCGCCTGGGTGGCATTGTGGCCGCGAGGCACCAGGAAGGGATCGGCATCGCCTGCCAGATGCTCGATGCGCGCGGTCACGCCGGGCGGGGTATGGGCCGCGACATGGGCGGCGATCAGCTCGGCGATGCGCTCGGGGCGTTGGTTGGCCACCAGCCGGCAGGTGATCTTGGCGCTGGCGCGGGCGGGCAGCACGGTCTTGCTGCCAGCGCCCTGGTAGCCGCCGGTCAGCCCGTTCAGCTCCAGCGTGGGCCGGGCCCAGAGCCGTTCGCGCACGGTGTAGCCTGCTTCGCCGAACGCCTCGGGCACGCCCAGTTCGGCGCAATATTCGGCCTCGTCAAAGGGAACGCGGGCGATCTCCTGTTTATCCTCCACCGTCAGCTCGACCACGTCGTCGTAGAAGCCGTCGATCGTGATCCGGCCGGTCTGCGCGTCCTTCATCGAGGCGAGGATCTGGCTGAGTGCCATCAGCGGGTTGTTGATACCGCCGCCATGCAGGCCGGAATGCTGGTCTGCCTGCGCGCCCTCGACGATCAGTTCGACGCCGACCAGCCCCTTGAGCCCCATCACCAGCTGCGCCTCGTTCGCCGTCCATTGCAGGCCGTCGGCCGAGAAGATCATGTCGCAGGAGAGCCGCCGCGCCTCGGCCTCGATAAACGGCGGCATGTCGGGCGAGCCGATTTCCTCCTGACCCTCGAACAGGAACTTGACGTTGACGGGCAGGCGGCCGGTGGTGGCCAGCAGCGCCTCGGCGGCGAGGATGGGGATGAACATGCCGCCCTTGTCGTCCGAGGCGCCGCGCCCCCAGACGCGACCCTCGCGGATCTCGGGCTGGAAAGGCGGGCTGTGCCAGAGGTCGAAGGGTTCGGCGGGCTGCACGTCGAAATGGCCGTAGATCAGCACCGTCGGCTTGTCCGGCCCGGCATGCAGCCAGTCGCCGTAAACCGCCGGGTGACCGGTGGTGGGCAGAACGGCGGTGTTCTCGATCCCTGCCTTGCGCAGGCGCGCGGCGACCCATTCGGCGGCGCGTTCGACATCACCCATGTGGTCTGGCTTGGCCGAGACCGAGGGGATGGCGACAAAGTCCAGAAGCTCCTGTTCGAAGCGGGTTTGGTTCGTGTCGAGATAATCCTGCCAGCCCATGTCCTGCCTCCCCATGCAAGCCTGCGGTGACAGTACGGCATTCCCCGGGTCTGGCAAGCCCGGCGGTCAGCCCTTGGCCAGGCGGTCGGCCTTCTTTCGCACCAGCACCGAGCGCAGGTCGTGCATGGCCAGAAGCAGCGAGTCGGTGACCTCCTCCAGTTGGTCGTCGGTGGCCTTGGACTGGACCCAATGGGTGGTCAGGTTTAGGTAGTCCACCGCGCGGAGGATGTCGTCGATGTCGCGGCGGGCCAGCAGCTCGGTCCGGTCGGCCATCCAGCGCTTGATCGCCTTCATGTCCTCGGGCGTGAGGTCGCGGCCACCATGGGGTTTCACTTCGCCGTTCTTGATGTTGACGATGGCGATCTGGTCCATCTCGATCCGGCGCTGGCGGTTCTCGGTATCGACGCGAAACACGAAGGCGCCGTTTTCGCGGATCCGGAAATAGTAGTCTGGCAGCTCGGCGCCCATGCGCGGCCTCTCCTTGTCGTTGCCGTTCAGACCAGCGATGCGCAGAAGCGCTGGATGCGGGCGCAGGCCTCGGTCAGGGCCGCGTCCGAGGCAGCGTAGCTGACGCGGAAGTTCGGTGAAAGCCCGAAGGCGGCGCCGAAGACGACGGCGACATCGGCCTCTTGCAGCAGGGCGGTGCAGAAGGTCTCGTCGCTGTCGATCAGGGTGCCGGCCGGCGTGGTCCTGCCGATCAGCCCGGCCATCGAGGGATAGACATAGAACGCGCCCTCGGGCGTCGGGCAGTCGATGCCGTCGATGGCGTTCAGCATCGAGACCACGAGGTCGCGGCGGCGCTTGAACAGCGCGGCATTGGGGGCCAGGAAGTCTTGCGTGCCGTTCAGCGCCTCGACCGCCGCCCATTGGCTGATGGTGCAGGGGTTCGAGGTGGATTGCGACTGGACCTTGCGCATGGCGGCGATCAGTTCGACGGGACCGGCGGCATAGCCGATGCGCCAGCCGGTCATGGCATAGGCCTTGGACACGCCGTTGCAGGTGAGCGTGCGGTCGTAGAGCCCCGGTTCCACCTGGGCGGGGGTGCAGAACTCGAAGCCGTCATAGGCCAGGTGTTCGTACATGTCGTCGGTCATCACCCAGACATGGGGGTGGCGCGTCAGCACATCGGTCAGCGCCTTGAGCTCGGCCCGGCTGTAGCCCGCGCCGGTGGGGTTCGAGGGCGAGTTGAAGATGAACCACTTGGTGTTGGGCGTGATCGCGGCCTCGAGCTGTTCCGCGGTCAGCTTGAACCGGGTGTCGAGCGAGGTTTCGACCACCACGGGCGTGCCGCCCGCGAGCAGCACCATATCGGGGTAGCTGACCCAATAGGGGGCGGGGATGATCACCTCGTCGCCGGGGTTCAGCGTTGCCACGAAGGCGTTGTAGAGCGTCTGCTTGCCTCCGGTGCCGACCGAGACCTGCGCGGGCGTGTAATCGAGCCCGTGGTCGCGTTTCATCTTGGCGCAGACGGCCTGCTTCAGCTCGATGATGCCGTCGGGGGCAGTATATTTGGTCTTGCCTGCGGCGATGGCGGCGACGGCTGCGTCCTTGATGTTCTGCGGCGTGTCGAAATCGGGCTCGCCGGCGCTGAGACCGATGATGTCGCGCCCGGCGGCCTTGAGTTCGGCCGCCCTGGCGGTCATGGCGACAGTGGGCGAGGGTTTGACGCGGGACAATGTCGCAGACAGGAAATGCATGGTCGGCCTCGGTTTGAATGTTGGGCCGGACTGTCATAGGGTGCGCCCGTGCGGCGATCAAGCACATGGATGACCGGAAGGAGCAGGGTGATGACAGACACGATTGACTACTACGGGCCGGATGCGGCGACCTTTGGTGACCGGATGGCCGCGGCGCGCGAGGCGGCGGACATGACGCAGGCGCAACTGGCCCGGAGGCTGGGGGTCAAGAAATCGACCATTGCAAGCTGGGAAGAGGATCTGGCCGAACCGCGCGCCAACCGTTTGCAGATGCTGGCGGGGATGCTGAACGTGTCGATCATGTGGCTGATCACCGGCGAAGGTCAGGGCATGGACATGGCGGGCGAAGAGGATGACTTCAACCGCGACATGGCGGCGCTGCTGGGCGAACTGCGCGAGCTTCGGACCCAGTTGCAGGGGGCGTCCGGCCGCGTGGCCAAGCTGGAAAAGGCGGTGCGGCGCAAGATGGAGGTTGAAGCGTGACCGAAACCCCTGAAAACCGCATCAAGCGGATGCAGATGCGGTCGATGCGGCGGGGAATCAAGGAGATGGATCTGATCCTGTCGGCCTATGCGGAACGCAATCTGGCCGGCATGGATGCGGCGGCGCTGGATCTGTATGACGCGCTGCTGCACGAAAACGATCAGGACCTGTATCAATGGGTCACGGGCCAGGTCGCGGCACCCGAAGGGTTTCGCGACCTGATCCACGACATCTCGCAAACGTTTCAAAAATAACACAGATTTCGACTTAACTGAATCTTTGGCTTTTCTGCCCAGTCTGTTTTTCAGGCACGGGCGAGTCGGAGAGACGGATGAGTATGGAAATGCAGGTTGGGCAGGCCGGCGGAAAAGGGTTCATGGCGGGGTACCTGGAGGCGCTGTCGCTGGTCGAGCGATTGCACAGGTTGCTGCTCGATGTGATCAAGGACGAGTTCGAAAGGGTCGGCGTGCTGGAGATCAACGCCGTGCAGGCGCTCTTGTTGTTCAACATCGGCGACAACGAGGTGACGGCGGGCGAGTTGAAGAGCCGCGGTTACTATCAGGGCAGCAACGTCAGTTACAACCTGAAGAAGCTGGTCGAGATGGGGTACATGCACCACCAGCGCTGCGAGATCGACAGGCGGTCGGTCCGGGTGCGGCTGACACAGCGTGGCCGCGAGATACGCGATATCGTCACCGACCTGTTTCAGCGCCATGCCGAGGGGCTGCAAAGCCGTGGCGTGCTGGGGCCCGAAGGAGTCATGGAGATCACCAGTGCCCTCAAACGGGTGGAACGGTATTGGACCGACCAGATTCGCTACATCTATTGAGCGCGGCCGGAGATTTTCCGGCACACCTGAAACGGATGGCGTTGCCGATCACGAAAGGCCCAAGCGCGGTAGCGCAGCGGCGATAGGTGGCCGAGAAGCTCCAGCGGCGTGGCGAACGGACAGGGGCAAACCTGGCCGGTGCCGGTGTTCCAGGAACGCGGCAGTGTTGTGCCAGCGGGGAGGCAATCAATCGCGGGTTTGTCAGTCGCGCAGAGCTTGCGCGCCACCGTCGGGCAGTGCGGACAGGACCAGGCCCTCGAGTTCGCGCAGCAGTTTGCGCTCCATCGCGCGCTGATAGTCGTCGTATCCCAGCGCAACCTCGACAAAGGCATCGGGGCCGGTCAGAACCCAGGCCTTGTAATATGCGGACAATTCGCCGATCTCGACCTGGCGACGGTCGGTCGCATCCGTGCTGTCGGCGCCGATCACCAGACCGTTGATGGTAATCCCCCGGTTTGACAGAGCCCGACGCATGTCGCGGGGGTGCGGGCCCATGTTGTGCTTGCCGTCGCCCGACAGGTCCAGCGTGCGTTTCCAGCAGTCCGGCTGTTGCCCCAACAGGGCTGCGCCATGCGCCATGGCAGGGCCGATGGCGGTGCCAGGTGGCGCGGGCGCGCGGGTTGTGCCGGCAAGCTGCGCGGCGGTCGCCGCGATATCGCCGGCAGAGCGGATTTCACGCCAGTCCAGGATCAGCCGCTGGTGCCCCGGTTCGCTCCACTCGAACACGGCCAGCCTCAGCGGTGCCGAGGGCATCGCCAGCAGCCTTTCCCGAACGTCCGGCGCCAGCAGGGCGGCGGCCAGCCCGTCGAGTTGCAGTCGGTACTCGGTTGCATCAACCGAACCGGAGACGTCGAGTCCCAGTGCCAGCGCCTGCCGACAGGCGGCCTGCGCCTGCGCGGCGCCGAGGCAGAGGAGAAGTGCGATAAGCCGGATCATGGCAGCGCTATGCCGATGACCATTCCCGAAAGCTCGCGTTCGAGCTTTGCGCGCATGGCGCGTTCGAAATCGGCAAACCCCTGGGCAACCTCGATGAAGGCGCCGGGACCGTGGCGCACGTGGTCAAGAAACCAGGGGATGAGCTGGATCTCGGTCTCGTATTCGGCGCCGTTGATCGGCAGGCCGTTCACGGTTATTCCAGCGAATTCGGCGGTTGCATAGACTTGACTGGGGCCGGGGCCTTCGTTGTTTTCGCCATCTCCCGAGATATCGATGGTGCGGAACAGGCAGTCGGGGCCGCGTGCCATCAGGGCCGCGCCATAGAGAAGGGCATGCCCCATGGCGGTCGGCGCATCGGTGCCGGCGCGCGGGGCGCTGGCCAGGCGGTCTGCCACCCTGTCCAGATCGTCAGGCGCCCGTATCAGCAGCCAATCCATCAGAAGGTGCTGGTCGGCCGGTCCGCTCCATTCGTAGACGGCCAGCGCCACAGGCAGCGGTGCGGCGAAAAAGGCGCGGCGCACCTCGGGTGCGTTAAGGGCCGCAACCAGCCCGCCGCGCTGGAGCGCATGTTCGCGCGCATCGACCGAGCGCGAGACATCCAGCGCCAGCGCCAGCGCAAGGCGGCAGTCGGACGCCGTCGCCTCGACCGGAAACCACGGCAGGGCCGCTGCCCAGAACGCCGCCCGGATCACCAGTGTCCAGTGCTTTCCATGCTGGCCCAGGGCTCTGCCGGCGGCAACGCCTCGCCGTTCTGCAACAACTCGATCGAGATGTTGTCGGGCGAGCGGACAAACGCCATCCGTCCGTCGCGCGGCGGCCGGTTGATCGTGACCCCGTTCTCTTGCAGCATGGCGCACATCTCGTAGATGTTGTCGACACCATAGGCGAGGTGGCCGAAATGCCGGCTGTCGGACGGCAGCCCCTCGTCGCCGTCCCAGTTGTAGGTCAGTTCCAGCGGCGTCTCTTCCTGCCCCGGCGCGGCCAGGTAGACCAGCGTGAACCGGCCCTGTTCGCTCTCATAGCGGCGGATTTCGCGCAGGCCGAGCAGTTCATAGAAGGCCATGGATTTTTCGAGGTCCTTAACGCGGACCATGACGTGCAGATACTTGAGGCTCATGGGCGATCTCCGGATTGGTTTTCCTGCAAGCAACCTAGCAGCCCGCGCCGCCATTGCCAGCGCGGATCAGAACTTCGACTCGATCCCCAGTGAAATCGAGGTTTCACGAATGTCGAAACGTGAGATGTTGGATTGTTTGCGCCCGCTGCGAAGCCGAAGCACGGGCGCGAATCCCGCAATGTCATATTGGTCGAAGGTCAGGTTCAGATCACCGTAGACCGAGGTTTCCTCGCGGCCGTCCTGAACCGGGCCAAAACCGTTGATCGAGGGCAGGAACAGGATGTAGGTGGGATAATCGGTTTGCCCGACGGTCAGGCCCGCACTGATCCGCGCCGGCCCGAGCGATTTTCCGAAGTCGTAGTTAACCCGGGCCGATGCGGCGCGGAACGTGCCGTTGGGCGAGACCGCATCGGTATTGCGCCAGGCCAGGCTGAGGGTGATACGGTCGCCATTGTCCAGCGGGTGCGTGAACAGCGCGTTCAGGCCCAGGATATCGGCCTCTTGGGTGGCAAAGCGTGCGGAAAACCGGGTTTCGAGCAGTGCACCCAACGTCACCCGCCCCTTGCCCATTGCCCGGCTGTACGATGCTTCCAGCCGCGCCAGGTTGTAGCTGCGCTCTCCGGCGGCCCAGCTGGTTCCCCAGACGGCCTGGATCACCGAGATGCCCGCCCCGGTCTTGAACCCGTGTTTCAACCCGATCTCGCCATATGTGTTGGCTAGGTCGGAATTGTTCAGGCCGGGCGCAGCTGCTTTTGCCTCCGAAGACAGGGCTACGCGCTGAACGAAGATCCGCCCGGCAACCGAGGTTTCGGCAGTATCCGAGCGGTGGAACCTGTAGGCGCTGGTCAGGTCGATGATGCCGATTGTCCCGGATAATGCCTGGGCAGAGGGGCTGAGCGAGCCGATCACCGGTTCGCCGTCTATGATCTGTCGCGCGCTGTCGGCGCCGTTGTTCACGTTGTCGGACGGCCGCACTTCGGTTCTGATGCGAAACGACCAGGGATTGATGCGACGCAGGATGCCATAGTCGCGGGCGATCAGCCTGTCGGAGTTGTCGTCCGGCGAATGCAGGGCCGTCAGGCGCAGCCAGTATTGCGCGCGGGTCGGCTGACCGGCGTCCAGCGCATTGCGGGCCGCCATCTGCGCCGCCCGGAACTTGTCGGGTTGGCCTTCGGCAAAGCGATAGGCGCGCGCGGCGGATCGCCGGGCGGCATCGGGCTGTTGCAAGCGCGCATAGGCGCTGGCCTGGAGATAGTGGAGCAGGGGATTGTGCTGGTCGGCCGACAGCAACCCCTCGGACATTTGCAGGGCCAGCGCGGGCCGGTCGTCTCGCAAGGCCCGCAAGGTGATCTCGAAGGCCTGGTCAAGCGTCAACCGCTGAACCGTTTCCGGTTCGGCGGCTGAAACGGGCAGCGCGGCCAGACCGGCGACAAGCGTCGCCGCCATCCAGTTACGGGTTCGGCTGATCACAGAGCGGATCGGCATTCGGGCCACCGCAGACGCCCAGGACGAACGTGCCGTATTCGACTTCGTTTTCGAGCGCACCGACGTGATCCTCGACATGGAGGGCACCCGCCACGACCGAGGCATCCTGGCCACCAAAAAGTCCGGCATACCCGCCGACGTTTCTCAGATCAGGTGTCATTACCTCTCCTGTAAAGGTGCCATTCGAGGTAATCTCGGTTGGCCGCAATGACAGGTCCTCCATCGACAGGCCCGTATCGGCAATCTGGCGGTTGTAGATGATACCATCCACCTGGTTCTGGGTGTCGCCGAAACCGGCGTTGATCAGGACGTTGCCAGTGACCTCGGCCACTTGCCCTGGTATCACAGAGGGGTCCGTCCCCGGAGTGACGGGCAACAGGTCTTCGCCGCTGCCATTTCTGTTGAGGACCCCGATGTAATTGCCGGCGTAAGAGACCACGCCGCCGTTTGGGGTCGTTGCCGGCGGATCGTATGCGCCGTCGCGACCGAACTGGGTGCCCTGGATGACGGTATTGAACTGCCCGCCGCTGCCGATCACGGCGCCATATGTGCCGTCGATTTCGCGCACATAGGCTGTGAAGTGACGCGTCAGCGAGCCGTCCTGGGCGGTATAGGCTTCATAGCCGGGCCGGTCGAGCGCGGGCTTGCGGGTATAGACATCGGTAAAGGCGACATCGTCGAGCCCTGCGCCCCGCACCACCAAGGTCTGGTTGTCCGGATCATAAGAGATGCTGGTAATGTTTCCGGCAATATCCGCGGGAACGACGGGGTTCGCCGGAGTTCCTCCACCGCCATCGGTGCCATCGCCCGTTCCGAAAACAGCGTTTGATCCGCCGCAGGCGGACAGGGCAACACACGTTGCCATCGCAACGAGATAGGGTTTCATCACTGCCTGCCTCTATGTTTCTTTGACTGGTTTTTGGCCGATAGTCCGGGTTCGACTGGTGAAAGTCAATCATTTCAAACAATGTATCGGCGAATGCTTCAGCCAGGGTGCCCAAAAAGCCATACCTTATATCGCGGTTCCAGTGCCCGTCTGAGCAAGATATAGTATTCTGGCGACTCATCTAGTGAAAGGATCCCCGATGCCGCTATCGCCTGAGCAACTGGCCGAGATCGATGCCCAGCGGACACAGACCGCGATGACGCGCCGGGTGGTCTCGCCAGGCATGGAGGAGCATCTCTACACGGCGCATCCGGTGCTGGACCATGGTTTTGTCCGCGTGATCGACTACATGGGCGATGATGCGGCGATATGCCAGGCGGCGCGGGTAAGCTATGGCAAGGGCACCAAGTCGGTCCAGAACGACGAGGGGCTGATCCGCTACCTGATGCGGCATTGGCATTCGACCCCGTTCGAGATGTGCGAGATCAAACTGCATGTGAAACTGCCCGTCTTTGTCGCGCGGCAGTGGATCCGGCACCGGACCGCCAATGTGAACGAGTATTCAGCCCGCTACTCGATCCTCGACCGCGAATTCTATATTCCGGCGCCTGAGCATGTGGCGGCGCAATCGGCGGTCAACAACCAGGGGCGCGGCGACACGCTGGAGGGGGCCGAGGCGGCACGTGTGCTGGAGATCCTGAAGGCCGACAGCGCCCGCTGCTATGACAATTACGAGGCGATGATCGGCCAGGACGGCCAGCAGGGGCTGGCACGCGAACTCGCGCGGATGAACCTGCCGGCGAACATCTATACCCAGTGGTATTGGAAGGTGGATCTGCATAACTTGTTTCATTTTCTGCGGTTGCGCGCCGATGCTCATGCCCAGTACGAGATCCGGGTCTATGCCGAAACCATGTGCCGGATCGTGGCTGACTGGGTGCCTTTTGCCTACAAGGCATTCGAGGACTACCGGCTGGGCGCCGTGAACCTGTCGGCGCAGATGGTCGATTGCCTGCGCCGGATGCTGGCGGGCGAAGCGGTCACGCAGGAAACCTCGGGATTGTCCGCGCGGGAATGGCGCGAGTTTCAGGAGGTTATCGGGCGATCCTGATCGCCGGCTCCATCGGCATCTTGGTATATACGGTGTATATGCAAGCTGTCATGAATGCGTTACACTGGTGTCATGAAACACCTGATTGCATTCTGCTGGTTTCTGGTCTGCTCGGGCATGGCCTGGGCGACAAGCCCGATCGCCGAGATCCTCTGCGAACCGACCGAGGTCTTGCATGACAGGCTGAACCACCGGTTTGCCAGCGAAAGAACAGCCACCGGTCTGCGCGGCCCGGAACAGATCATGGAGGTCTGGACCGATAGCCGCGGAGACTGGACCATGGTGGTAACCTACGCCACCGGTTTGTCCTGCATCGTCGCCATGGGAGAGGCATGGACACCGGCGCCGCCGCGTGACCCGGCCTGAAAGCAGCCGGAAACCTTTGCATCGAAGGTGGCTTGTGACGTCAGGCGATACTTGAGCTTCAGGTGTTCCCGGAAAATTCTATGCGGAATACATTGTCACCCCTGCGGCGGCCAAGCGAGTCGGCCGCCGACTGGGTATCATGTCTTGGTTTTCGGCTATAGCGGCTTGATATCCGAAGCCATTTGACGGCCGTCACGGCCATCCTGCAATTCGAACGATACTTTCTGGTTGTCTGCCAATCCTGTCAGACCAGACCGTTCGACGGCAGAAATATGAACAAAAACATCCTTGCCCCCGCCGTCAGGGGCAATAAAACCGTAACCTTTAGTTGCGTTAAACCATTTCACGGTGCCGGTAGGCATGTCCCGTGTCTCCTTCTAACGTTCAAGTCTTCCCCGATTATGCGGGGCTATGGGCGGGCGACCGTCTGCGATCCGGCTCGTCCCCTGCGCGCAAGGAAAGAGATGCAAGGCTGGCGGTTCCGGCCTCAAGATTGCATGGTACCTGCAAAAATCAAGAAAAAGGCACTGTGCGCGGGTATTTTTGCACGATATTTGGGCGATCGGAGTGGAGGGGTCATGCTGATCTATGGGTTGAAAAATTGCGATACATGCCGCAAGGCGTTGAAGTCATTGCCAAATGCGCGTCTGGTCGATGTCAGGGCCGAAGCCTTGGACCGAGTGACGCTCCAACGCGCCTGGGCGCGCTTTGGCGCCGAACTCCTGAATACCCGGTCAACGACCTGGCGCGGGCTGGACGCGGACGAACGGTCGCGCGACCCGCTGGAGTTGATCGCCGAACACCCGGCCCTTATGAAACGTCCCCTGATCGAGGCCGAGGGGGAATTTCACCTTGGCTGGACTCCCGAGACACGACGCGCCCTTGGCGTGGACTGAGTGGGGCCTTATGTGAACGCCGTATCGGAATGGAGGTCATGGAATGCGCAATGCGGCGCTGGTGCTGGGAATCATAGCCGGGCTGATCGGAATGATCGTGGGCTTTGTCAGCTTTGGCTATGTCGAAGCGGTTGAATACTTCGGCGAGATCGAGGGCGTCGCCGAACAGGTGGCCAATACCGATCTGGTTCAGATGACCTCGGTCATCGCGCCGATGCTGGCGATTGCGGGCGGTGCGATGGCGCGCGCGCGGGCCCTGTGGGGCGGGCTGCTGCTGCTGGTCTCGGCGGCGGGCATGTACCATGCCTTTGGCTTCAATGTGTTCACCATGTTCCCCATCGCCTTTGCCGGGGTCGCGGGTGTCCTGGCGGTGGCCGCCGGCAAGCCGGACGAAGAAAAGGCGCATTTCTGAATGAAAAAGGCCCGCATGAATCGCGGGCCGAAAGCGGCGTCAGGCCGTGGCGACGTTTTGCGCCCTGCTGCGCAACAGGGCGTCGACCGACAGGACGCCCGCGCCCCGGATCACCAGGATGCCGAGGGTGAAGACCCAGAACAGGCGCTGATCCATGATCACGCTGCTGGGTTGGTTGTCAAACCACGCGCCCAATGTGGCCAGATCGGTCGCGCCGTGGCCATAGATGTCCGTCAGTGACTGGACCACGACAAAGCCGATCATGCCGAGCGCGGCCAGCCGGGTGAACAAGCCGATGACGATGAGAAGCGGCAGGAGGAATTCGGCATAGGTGCCGGCCATGACTATGGCCCAGTGGGAGAGGCCCAGTTGCGAGACGTCGTAGCCGACCGCCTCGAGCTGCTTGGGGAAGATCTGGCTGTAGGCGCCGATCGAGGGGCTGAACAGGCCGAAGAGCCCGTCGCCCAGCTTGGTCAGGCCCGAATTCCAGTAATAGACCAGCAGCACGGCGGCGAACACGAAGCGCGCCAGCAGCGGCAACAGCCAGGTTCCGGCGGTTTCGACAAGGCCAAAGACCTTGTCATGGATCGAGACGAGTGGGTTCATGGTCTTGTCCTTCCTCTGTGAGTGAGGTGAGGGCGCCGCCCTGGAGGAGCAGGGCCAATGTGGCGCCCAGGTCGAAATCGGATGTCGTTTCGGCGGCAGCTTCGAATGCAGCTCCGATGCTGGCGCCTGCTTGCAGGGCCTCGATCCAGTCGGCGCCGCCGGGGGGCAGCGGTTGCGGGATCGGGTCGTATTCGGGCCGGGTGATCAGCACATCCTGACCGCCCGGTTCCGGTTTCGGCGCGCCTTCTTCGGTATTGAACCGCCAGATCGCGTGGATCGGCCAGGGAGAGCGCACGACCTGCATGGCCGGGGCAAAGGACAGGTGTGCGGCCATCAGCGCATCCGGGTCGATGGCCAGCGCCTGCGGGTCGAGCGGGGAGCTGTCGGCGGCGTGATAGGCATGGCGTATGGCCAGTTCCAGCCGCGCTACATCGGGCAGGTAACCCAGGTGCGACAGTTGCTCCATCCCCGCGAGAAACTCGGGAAACGCCGCGCCATAGAACATCATCAGCGGCGACGAGGGCGGGTGGAGGCGCAGGAAGATACCCGCGAGCCCGTCCATGTTCTGCGCGCCCAGCAACTTGGTGATGACTGGAAAGGCCTGGTGCATCGCCTCGGTCAGCGACACGGCCACGTTGTTGCGATAGACGTTGAACCGGCGGCCTGCGGGATGTGCATCGGCATCGCGCAAACCCTCCGGGATCGCCCGGCCCGGATCAAGCAGAGCGGCATGGAATTCATCCTGTGTCACTGTCATGCCGGTAAGCGCTCCAGCGCGGTTCGGGCGCGCGCGGCCTCGGCCCGCAGGATGGGCCAGTCGGGCACGTCGGTATCCCATTCGATCAGGATCGGATTGGGGCCGGAGCGGTCAAGCACGTAGTCCAGCAGGGACCAGACTGGGTCCACCACCTCGCGCCCATGGCTGTCGATCAACAGCGGGCGGCCGTGGTCGTCGTGATCCTCGTCATGACCGCCGAGGTGGATCTCTCCAACATGGTCGAGCGGGTAGGCATCGATATATCCTTGCGGCGAGAAATCCAGGTTGGTGGCCGAGACAAAGACATTGTTCACGTCCAGGAGAAGGCCGCAGCCGGTGCGCCGGGCGATCTCGCGCAGGAAATCGGGCTCGGACCAGGTGCTTTCGGCGAAAGCGAGGTAGGAAGAGGGGTTCTCCAGCAGCATCCGGCGGCCGACCACCTCTTGCACCTGGTCGATGTGGCCGCAGACGCGGGTCAGCGTGGCATCGGTATAAGGCAGCGGAAGCAGGTCGTTCAGGAAATGGCTGTCATGCGTGGACCAGGCCAGGTGTTCGGAAAAACTGGCCGGGTTCAGCCAGCCGACAAGGTGTTTCAGACGGGCCAGGTGATCGGCATCCAGCGGGGTTTCTCCGCCGATCGACAGGCCGACACCGTGAACGGAAATGGGGAATCGTTCGGACAGGTGCCGCAACTGGGCAATCGGCCGACCGCCCGCACCCATGTAATTCTCGGCGTGAATTTCCAACCAGCGGACGGGGCCGGGCGTGTCCAGGATTTCGGCGAAATGCTGCGGTTTGTAGCCGACGCCCGGCAGGGGCGGCAGGCCGCTTGGGGCGCGCGAACCATCGGGCATGAGAGGCTCCTTTCGGCAATCCCGGCGAGGCATTGAGAAGGGCGGGCCGGTGGGCAGCCCGCCCCCGTACTTTTCGGACCTTACGCGGGCATGTCGCGCGTCAGCGCATCCAGCGAACCCTTGCGCGGGGTGCCGTCAGCCTGAGCGGGCAGTTCGATGTTCTCGCAGGTGCCGGCATCGACCAGCGTCCATGCATTGCCCTGATAATCCACGGTCGAGGTACCGGCGCAGGTGGTGCCTGGGCCAGCAGCGCAGTCGTTCTTGCCTGCCAGCGCTACGCCGTAGCATTTTTCCTTGGCCTGTGCGCTTGCGGTGGTGGCCGTGGTGGCGGCGAGCGCTGCGGCAACGGCGCCAGCGACGGCCAGGGTCTTTGCGGTGTTCGACATCTCGTTCATCCTTTGTGATCTTGTGATGTGTCGTTCTTGGACAGGTCAAAGGTAATGCACCCATGGCGCCGTTTGAATTCACGACCCCGTGTCTCACATTCCTGTCAGCAAGTGTTGGAAAGTATCGCCGGAAATCAAAGGGATTCTTCGGTGTCGTCCCGATAAAATGTTTCAGGCCGGCCCGCGGGATGCGGTCCGGCCTGAAGGTGTTTCGTGACAATTGTTACAGCAGGTCGGGCGGTGTCGCGGCGCGTGCCAGATCCCTTGTAACATCCGCGAGCGGCTGCACCCGGGTTTCCTTTTCGCCCAGGCGGCGGACGCTGACGGTGCGCTCCTCGACCTCGCGCTGGCCGACGGCGAGGATCACCGGCACCTTGCCCACCGAGTGCTCGCGGACCTTGTAGTTGATCTTCTCGTTGCGGGTATCGGCCTCGGCGCGGACGCCTGCGGCGCGCAGTCCGGCCACGACCTCGTGCACGTAATCGTCCGCCTCGGATATGATCGAGGCTACGACCACCTGGCGCGGTGCGAGCCAGAACGGCAGCTTGCCGGCGTGTTCCTCGATCAGGATCCCGATGAAGCGTTCGAACGAGCCCAGCGTTGCCCGGTGCAGCATCACCGGCCGGTGCTTGGCCCCGTCGGCGCCGATATAGGTGGCGTCCAGCCGTTCGGGCAGCACGAAATCGACCTGGAAGGTGCCGCATTGCCAGTCGCGACCGATGGCGTCGGTCAGCACGAATTCCAGTTTCGGCCCGTAGAAGGCCCCTTCGCCGGGGTTCATTTCGGGCTCGATCCCGGCGGCGCGGGTGGCCGACAGCAGGGCGGTTTCGGCCTTGTCCCAGACCGCGTCCGAGCCGGCGCGGGTCTCGGGCCGGTCCGAGAACTTGACCTTGAAGCTCTCGAACCCGAGGTCCTTGTAGATCGCGCTGAGGAAGCGGATGAATTCGGCCGTTTCGCTTTCGATCTGTTCCTCGGTCGAGAAGATATGCGCGTCGTCCTGGGTGAATCCGCGCACCCGCATGATCCCGTGCAGCGCGCCCGAGGGCTCATAGCGGTTGCACGACCCGAACTCGGCCATCCGTAGCGGCAGGTCGCGGTAGGATTTCAGTCCGACCTTGAAGATTTCCACGTGGCACGGGCAGTTCATCGGCTTGAGCGCATTCACCGCCTTTTCGCGGGCGTGCTCCTCGTCCACCTCGACGATGAACATGTTCTCCTGATATTTCTCCCAGTGGCCCGAGCGTTCCCACAGCTTGCGGTCGACGACCTGCGGCGTGTTCACCTCGACATAGCCGCCGCGGCGCTGCTGGCGGCGCATGTAGTCCTGCAGCGTGGTGTAGATGGTCCAGCCGTTGGGGTGCCAGAACACCTGGCCCGGCGCTTCTTCCTGCATGTGGAAGAGATCCATCTCGCGGCCCAGCTTGCGGTGGTCGCGCTTGGCGGCCTCTTCCAGCATGTGCAGATATGCCTTCAGCTTTTCCTTGTTGGTGAAGGCGACGCCATAGATGCGTTGCAGCATCGGGCGACTCGAGTCGCCCCGCCAATAGGCGCCGGCGATGGACATCAGTTTGAACGCGTCGCCCGGAACCTGGCCGGTATGTTGCAGATGCGGACCGCGGCAGAGATCCTGCCAGTGTCCGTGCCAGTACATGCGGATCGGCTCGTGGCCCGGAATGGCCTCGATCAACTCGACCTTGTAGGGTTCGCCCGAGGCCTTGTAGAATTCTATCGCGCGCTCGCGATCCCAGACCTCGGTGGTGACCGGGTCGCGGCGGTTGATGATCTCCTTCATCTTCTTCTCGATCTGACCGAGGTCTTCGGGGGTGAAGGGCTCGGCCCGGTCAAAGTCGTAATACCAGCCGTTCTCGATGACGGGGCCGATGGTGACCTTGGTGGCGGGCCAGATTTCCTGCACGGCGCGGGCCATGATATGCGCAAGGTCATGGCGCACCAGTTCGTTGGCCTGCGCCTCGTCGGCCATGGTGTGAATGGCGATGGCGGCATCCTGCGCGATGGGCCATTGCAGGTCCCAGTGCTTGCCGTCGACGGTGGCCGAAATGGCCTTTTTCGCCAGCGAGGTCGAGATGTCGGCGGCGACCTGCGCGGGCGTTACGCCTGCGTCGTAGGATCGTGCATTGCCATCGGGGAAGGTGAGAGAGATCTGGGCCATGACTGGCGGCTCCTCGTCGGTTTGGCGCCCACTGAACGCCCGGTTGCGGGTTATGGTGTGCGCCCGATTTGGCAGGTGGGCTGCGGCCTGTCAAGCGATCACAGGACAGCGGGCGGCGCGCCGTGGCGCCGGGCCGTATGGGCTTCCCGTTTGCTACGGGAAGATGTCGGGCGGGCGGCTTGCCTTCGGGGCGGTGACATGCAGGATGGTGGTGGACTGACCGGCCCTGTCGCCTGCGACCGTGGCGGGTTGGCCAACGCCGCAGCTGGAGAACCGAATGAGCGCCACCATCTTTCTGGATACGCCGCAGGGCCGCAGGCTGGCCTATCACCTGACGCCGGGGGCGGGACCCTGCATCGTGTTCCTTGGTGGACTGAAATCCGACATGGAGGGCACCAAGGCGGTGCATCTCGAAGCCTGGGCGCGGGGGCGGGGGTACGGATTTCTCCGGTTTGACTATTCGGGGCATGGCGAAAGCTCGGGCATTTTCGACGAGGGCGCCATCGGCGACTGGCATCAGGACACGCTGGCGGTGATCGACGAGCTCACCGAAGGCCCGCTGATCGTGGTCGGATCGTCGATGGGCGGCTGGCAGGCGCTGTTGCTGGCGCGGGCGCGGCCCGAGCGGATCGCTGGTATGGTGACCATCGCCGCCGCGCCGGATTTCACCGAAGACGGCTGGTGGGCCGGTTTCGACGGGGCGCAGAAGGTGCAGCTGATGGCTGTCGGGCGGGTGGAATTGCCGTCGGATTACATGGAGCCCTATGTCGTCACCCGCCGGATGGTCGAGGACGGGCGCGACCATCTGGTGCTGCGCACGCCGCTCGACCTGCCGTTTCCGGTCCGTTTCCTGCAAGGCACCGCCGACACGGCGGTCTCGGTCGAAACGGCCATCCGGCTCTTACAGCATGCGACGGGCCCCGACATGCGGCTGTTGCTCGTCAAGGATGCCGATCACCGGTTCTCGGATGAGACTTGCCTGAAGATCATCGAAGATGCGGTGATTGTCGTTCGGGGGCATGGCTGATGCGGCGCCCGGGCCGGTTCCTCGGGCGCGTTCTGGCGCTCTTGCTGCTGGCGGGCGGGCTGGTCTGGTGGCTTGGACCTTATGAAAAGGTCGACCTGGCCGCAGGGTTCGAACCGCGCAGGTTCGGCGAAGGGGTGCAGGTCTATTTCGAAAGTGTCGAGTCGCGGTTTTCCGACATCACGCCCGGTGTTGAAAAACGGGTAATCTGGGCGCCGGGCGGATACGAGCGGCGGACGCCCTATTCGGTGGTCTACCTGCACGGGTTCTCGGCCACCTCCGAGGAGATCCGCCCGGTTCCCGACCGTATCGCCGGGGCGCTGGATGCGAACCTGGTCTATACCCGGTTGCAGGGGCACGGGCGCGGCAGCGCGGCGATGACCGAAGGCACCGCATCGGGCTGGATGCGGGATGCGGCCGAGGCGCTGGCGGCGGGCCGGGCTGTCGGCGAAAAGGTGATCGTCCTGTCCACCTCGACCGGCGGCACGCTGGCGGCGGCGGCGGCGCTTGATCCGGAAATGTCGGCGGATGTGGTGGCGATGATCCTGGTCTCGCCCAATTTCGGGGTGAACGATCCGCTGGCCTTTGTGCCGAGCTTGCCGGGCGCGCGGTACTGGCTGCCGCTGGTCATGGGGGGCGAACGGGATGTCAGCAGCCCCGATCCGGCAAAGAACACCTATTGGACCAGCCGCTATTCCTGGGAGGCTGTCGTGCCGATGGCGGCGCTGGTCAAGGCGGTGGTGGGGCTTGATTTTTCCCTGGCGCAAATTCCGGCGCTGTTCTGGTTCTCGCCTGACGACAAGGTGGTGCGCCCCGACCTGACCCGCCAGGTGGCGGCGCGCTGGGGCGGGCCGGTCGAGGTACGGAACGTGACCATGGGTCCGGGGGACGACCCGTCCTCGCATGTGGTGGCGGGCGATATCATGTCCCCGGGCCAGACCGACGCGGCGGTGGCCGGCATGCTGGACTGGCTGAAGGCACAGGGGATCGAATGATGGAGCAACGTGTCAGCCTGATCACCATCGGGGTGGCCGACCTGGAGGCGGCGGCGGCGTTTTACGAAGCGCTGGGCTGGCAGCGCGTGGAAACACCCGAGGGCATTGTCGTGTTCGATCTGATCGGGCAGGCGCTGGGGCTCTATCCGCTGGCTGCGCTGGCCGCCGACATCGGCGTGCCGCAGGAGCGGTTGGGACATGGCGCGGTGACGCTGAGCCATAATCTGTCCAGCCCGGAGGCGGTCGACGCGCTGCTGGAACGGGCTGGGTCGGCGGGGGCCGACATCCTGAGATCCGGGCACGAGGTGTTCTGGGGCGGCTACATCGGCTATTTCCGCGCGCCGGACGGCAGTATCTGGGAGATCGCGCACAACCCGTTCTCGGCGCTGGGGCCGAACGGCGAATTCCGCTGGAACGGCTACGGTTGATGCGCCGTCCGGGCAGCATGTGGAGCCTGGAGACGCTGGGTCGGGTGCGCCTGTCGCGGCATTTCTTCATGCGCGATTTCCTGTACTCCGAGATCGGAAATTTCCACGAGAAACAGAATATCCCTGACGACCCCGATCTGGCGATCGAGACCGGGCGGGCGTTCTGCGAAGCACTGATGGATCCGCTGGAAGAGACCTTTGGCCGCATCGCGGTACGCTCGGGCTATCGCTCGGCCACGCTGAACCAGTTCGGCAATGAAAACCGGCTGAACTGTGCCCGCAACGATCACCCACTGGAGTGCCACATCTGGGACAGGGGCCGGGGAGAGGCGCGCGTTGCCGGAGCCTCGATCATAATTCCGTGGTTTGCCGACCGGTATGCGCAGGGACGGGACTGGCGCGATCTTGCGTGGTGGCTGCACGATCATCTGGACTATTCCGAGATCTGGTTCTTTCCCCGGCTCTGCGCTTTCAACCTGGTGTGGCGTCCGACGCCCCTGCGGCGGATCGACAGCTATATCGCGTCGCGCGGGCGGCTGGTTGTCGCAGGACATACGCCGCTGGTGCCTTTGGCCGAACGGCAAGCGGCCTATGCCGATTTCCCGCCCTTCCGTGGCATTCGATACCCCTGACGGGACTTGCCCGGCCCGCCGAAACTGCTCATTGTGCCGGTGGTTTACGAGAGTGGCGGAAGGGATGACAATGACCGAACCTCTGGTTCTGTTGCCGGGCATGGCCTGTGATGTGCGGCTGTTCGAGCATCAGATTCGCCATTTGTCGCAGGATCGTGCCGTCACCTTCTGCCCGATCACCCAGTCCGACCGCATCGAGGATATTGCCCGGGCGATCCTGCCGCAATTGCCCGCCCGTTTTGCGCTGGCCGGGCTCAGCATGGGGGGCATCGTGGCGATGGAACTGATGCGGCGTGCGCCCGAGCGGATCAGCCGGCTGTGCCTGATGTCCACCGACGCGACGACCGATACGCCGCAGATGGCCGCCGCGCGCGAGCCGCTGATGATCAGCGCGCGGGTGGGCAAACTGGACCAGGCGCTGGCCCAGATGATGCGCCCCGAAACGCTGGCGCCAGGGCCGGGGCGGATGGCGGTTCTGGATCTGCTGCGCGACATGGGCGTCGGGCTGGGACCCGATGTCTTCGTGCGCCAGATGAAAGCGTTGCAGCGGCGGCCCGATCAGCAGGGGACCCTGCGCAAGATCAAGGTCCCGACGCTGATCCTGTGCGGCGCGCATGACCGGATGACCTCGGTCAGGAGGCATGGTTTTCTGGCAGAACTGATCGCAGGGGCCGAACTTCGGGTGATCGAGGATGCGGGCCATCTGCCGACGCTGGAGACGCCCGAGACAGTGACCGAGTATCTGCGCGCCTGGCTGACGGCCTGAGGGCTCAGCGATAGAGTGCTTGCCGCTCTTCTTTCGTCAGGATACGGGCTTCGGCAACCGGTTTACCAGTTGCGGTGTCGAAGAAAGCGGTCTCGCGCCAGCGGCCCGATAGTCGCGCGGCCAGCATGCGCGAAAACAGGCCATAGACGGCCGGCGCGATGTTGACATGCTTGTGGCCGCCGCCGGGCTGCGGCACGAAGGCCCTGGTCCTGACCGGTCCCAGGGCCGCGATGTCGGCAAGACGGCGGGTGTTGAACCCGGCAAAGGGGGTCTTGGGGGATTTCAGGGTGGTTGCGATCGGAGTGTTGCAGCAATTGGCGTACCAGCGGAGCAAACCCTTGGGCGACAGGCGCATCAATGCAAGATGCTGGCGGCCTTTCTCGATCACGATCCCATCTGGGCTGAGCTGGAAGATGTCGACCGGTCCGGGTGCGGGGTCCGGTTGGCCGAAGAACACCTCACCTGCCCGGCAATCGGCGCAGTAGCAGACCACATGCGTTCCCGATTGCACCGCTGCCGGTGTCAGGTGTCCTTCGAGCGCCCCGCACGCGCAGGCGAATGCCAGCGGCCGGGCGGGGCGTCTGGGCATTCTCAGGCGGCCGAGTTCGTGTTGGCGGCCTTGACCTGACGAGCCTTGCGCGCGTTGGTGTTCATGAAGTCGATCACCAGCGGGCGGATATTGTCGCGCCAGCTGCGGCCGGCGAAGATGCCGTAATGGCCGGCGCCGGGCTCAAGGTGGCTGGCCTTCATGCTGTCGGGCAGGCTTGTGCACAGGCCGAGCGCGGCGATGCACTGGCCGGGGGCCGAGATATCGTCATTGGCGCCTTCGACGGTCATGACCGCGACATCGGTGATCTTGGAAATGTCGACCTTGTGACCGGCCACGATGAACTTGTTCTTGGCGATCTCGCGCTTCTTGAACACCCGCTCGACGGTCGAGAGGTAGAATTCCGCTGTCATGTCCATGACTGCAAGGTATTCGTCGTAGAACCGGTTGTGCGCGTCGTGGTCCGACGCCTCGTCTCGCATCACGCGATAGATCTGCTCCGAAAAGGCCTTGGAATGGCGGTCGGCGTTCATCGACATGAAGGAGGCGAGCTGCAACAGGCCGGGATAGACCATGCGCCCAACACCCTTGTACTTGAAGCCGACGCGCTGGATCATCGACTGTTCCAGCTGGCCCATGGTGACGCGGCGGCCGAAATCGGTCACTTCGGTCGGGGTTGCGTCGGGATCAACGGGGCCGCCGATCAGGGTCAGGGTGCTGGGCTGCGCCTTTGGGTCTAGTTCGGCCAGATAGGCGGTGGCGGCCAGCGTCAGCGGTGCCGGCTGGCAGACAGCGACTACATGAGTGTCCGGGCCCAGTTCGCGCATGAAATCAACGAGGTACAGTGTATAATCCTCGACGTCGAACTTACCGGCTGACACCGGGATGTCGCGGGCATTGTGCCAGTCGGTGATATAGACCTCGCAATTGACCAGCAGGCTCTTGACCGTCGAACGCAGCAGTGTTGCGTAGTGCCCCGACATCGGTGCCACGATCAGAACCTTGCGGGGCTGGGTCTTGCGGCCGGCAACATTGAAATGGACCAGGTCGCCGAAATCGCGTTCCACCACCGTGGTGATCTCGACCAGGTGATCCTTGCCGTCCTCGCAGGTGAAAGTGCGGATACCCCAGTCAGGCTTGACGACCATGCGCTGGAAGGTGCGCTCGGTCACCTCGCCCCAGGCGGCCAGCCAGTTGAATGCGGGGTTTGGAGTCATCGAAAAGGCGGGGTAAGACGCCATTGCGCTGGCAGTTGCCCCAAGCCATTGGTTGGTGTTTCGAAGGGTTTCCATCAAGTCGTAGGTCATCATATAGCGCATGAAATGGGCCTCCTAAGCCACACCCATAGAGTTCGGACCATTCGTCGCTTTGCCCCCCGACGCCCACGACGCTATTCTGCATGGCAGCAAGGTTAAGGGGGATTCCTTAAAATGACAACAAGTGACGGTGAAGCGCCGGAATTGACTGGCGAGCATTTCGAACAGCTCAAGGAAAATATGGGGAAAGTCGAAGAACTGTCCAAACGGCTGGTCGAGATCATGGCCGGAAAGAAGCCACATACCCCGGCCCTGGACGCTCCGAATCAAGAGCTTTTTGCACGGGCAGCAACGGCCTATTGGACCGAGGCCTGGCAGAATCCCGCCAAGCTGCTGGAGCAGCAACTGGAGTTCTGGGGCAAGTCGGTGATGAATTTTGCCGAAGCCCAGCAGGCGTTGATGACCGGCGAGGTCGAGGACGGCGAAGATGCTCCCAAGGATCGACGCTTTGCTCACCCCATGTGGGAAACCAACCCGTATTTCCGGTTCATCCGGCAGCAATATCAGACGAACGCGGCCGCGCTGGCGCAGGCCGTCGCCTCGGTCGAGGACCTGCCCGACAAGGACCGCAGGCGTCTGCGATATTTTTCGCAACAGATCATCGACCTGATGGCGCCGACCAATTTCCTCGGCACCAACCCCGATGCGCTGGAACGTGCGGTGGAAACCGAAGGACGGTCGCTGCTCAAGGGGCTGGAGAACCTCATCAAGGATCTCGAGGCCAATGATGGCCAGCTGGTGGTCAAGCTGGCGGATGAAAGCGCGTTCGAGATCGGTGGAAACATCGCCACCACGCCGGGTGACGTTGTGTATCGCAACCGGATGATGGAGCTGATCCAGTACAAGCCGGTCACCGAAACGGTCTATGAAACGCCGATCGTGTTGTTCCCGCCCTGGATCAACAAATTCTACATCCTCGATCTGAAGGCGCAGAACAGCTTCATCAAATGGGTGACCGAACAGGGCTACACGATCTTTGTCGTCAGCTGGGTCAATCCGGATGCCAGCTATGCCGATGTGGGTTTGGAGGATTACGTTCAGGACGGTTTCCTGACCGCAATCGACGAGGTCAAGAAGATCTGCAAGGTCAAGCAGGTCAACGCTGTCGGCTACTGCATCGCCGGCACGACGCTGAGCCTGACGCTGTCGCTGATGAAACAGACCGGCGACAAGTCGGTGAAATCGGCGACCTTCTTCACCGCGCTGACCGATTTCTCGGATCAGGGCGAGTTCACCCCCTTCCTGCAGGACGATTTCATCGACGGGATCGAGGAGCAGGTGGACAAGGACGGCGTGCTGCGGTCCTGGATCATGGCGCGCACCTTTTCGTACCTGCGGTCCAACGACCTGATCTATACTCCGGCCATTCGCAGCTACATGCTGGGAGAGACCCCGCCGGCCTTTGACCTGCTCTATTGGAACGGGGACGGGGCGAATCTGCCCGGCAAGATGGCCAAACAGTATCTGCGCGGCCTGTGCCAGCGCAACGAATTCGCCGGTGACGGGTTCGAACTTATGGGCCACAAGCTGCATCTGCGCGATGTGGATGTGCCGTTGATGGCGATCACCTGCGAAACGGACCATATCGCCGCCTGGAAGGACTGTTATCGCGGTGTCCAGAGGATGGGGTCGAAATCCAAGACCTTCGTGGTTTCGGAATCCGGTCATATTGCCGGCATCGTCAACCCGCCGTCCAAGAAGAAGTATGGCCATTACACCAACCCTGACCTGAACGCCGATGCTGATACCTGGTTGGCGGAGGCGGATTTCAACGAAGGCTCGTGGTGGCCGATGTGGGACGCCTGGATGCAAAAGCGCTCGGGCAAGCAGGTGCCGGCCCGCGATACTGGCGATTCGGAACATCCGCGCCTGTGTCCGGCACCGGGAACCTATGTCGTGGCAAAGGCAAGCGCTTGATTTTATTGGTGTCATGAAAATTTATTCTGCAGCGCAGCAAAAAATGCTTGAAATGCTGCGCTGCAGAAAGCATATTCCTCTCAAGCCGATGGAACTGGGGTGGGCCCGGACCCGGCAAAGAGGATTGAGATTATGGCAAAGGCACAAGATTTTTCCGCCATCATGAAAGACATGATGGGTGCATTCCCGGTTGACACCAAGGCAATGGAAGACGCGTTCAAGTCGACTGCAGCCCTGAACGAGAAGCTGTCGGGCGTTGCCTTGGAAGCCGCCGAGAAGTCGGCCGAGATCTCGAGCAAGTGGACCAAGGAAACCCTGGCCAAGCTGTCCGAGATGTCGAAAGCAAAGGCTGAGCCGGCAGATTATGCGAAGGCGATGACCGATTTCGCAAGCGCATCGGCCGAAGTCGCCGCCGAGAACATGGCCGCCTTCGCTGAAGTGGCCAAGAAAGTGCAGATGGATACCGTCGAGCTGCTGATGGCTGCAGGCAAGGACATCACCGAAGATGCAACCGCCGCCGTCAAGAAGGCCACCAACGAGGTGACCGCCGCTGCAAAGAAAGCCGCAGCTGCAAAATAAGCGAAAGCGCGGGGCGCACCCTCTCTCCTCCCCCCTTGGTGCGTAACCGCTGGGCAGGTCGAAAGACCTGCCCTTTCTCTTTTCTTTTGTGCTGCACTCGCATAGGCTTTGCCGCAACGCCAAAAAATGGGGAGGGTTCGCCGTGGGCGATGGAGACAAGCCGCTGCTGATCAAGCGTTACGCCAGCCGGCGACTGTACAACACCGAAACCAGCGATTACGTAACGCTGGAAGATATCGCCGGCTTCATCCGTGCGGGTCGCGAGGTGCAGATCGTCGATCTGAAGACGGGGGATGACCTGACGCGGCAATATCTCCTCCAGATCATTGCAGAGCACGAAAGCCGGGGCGAGAACGTGCTGCCGGTGAACGTGCTCAACGATCTGGTGCGCAGCTACATGGTGCCCGGCGGGGGCATGATGCCCCAGTTCCTGCAAAGCTCCTTTGACATGTTGCGCGAAAGCCAATCCAAGCTGATGGAGAACATGAACGCGATGAACCCCATGTCGCAGATGCCTGGGTTCGAGGCGCTCAAGGCCCAGCAGGAGGCTTTCATCCGCGCAATGACCGGCGGTCTGAGCGGCACCTGGAGCGGGCCGGGTCGCAAGCAGGATGAGGGCGAGAAGTCTGGCGGGGGAGAGGATCTCGACGAGATCAAGAAGCAACTGGCCGAGTTGCAGAAGAAACTGTCCAAGCTGAGTTGAGCTCCGGGCCTGAGGCGCGGGTTCGGGGACGGGAGTGCAGCAGGGAGCGCGTTCGCGCGGGCCCAAAAGGGAAGGGGGCGCTGCCCCCCATCACCGCACGCGGTGATTCCCCCGGAGTATTTGCGAAAAGATGAAGCCGCCAGCGCGGCTTCAGGTGCCGTAGGCCCGGGCGGGGCCGGTGACCTCGGTCATTGCAGCCAGAAGGATATCGGCGACCACGTCCAGTTCCGAACGGCTCAGGCGTACAGGCAGGCGCACGTCGCAGGCGCGCATCAGCATGGCGCGGGTCTGGGGCAGGTCGGGCACATCGCCCAGGAACTGCCAGTTCCAGAAGGCGCGGGCGTTGTCCTCGCTCAGGCCGAACACCTGCACCTTGACCCCGCGCCGCTCGGCGGCGGCGGCAAAGGCACGGGTTTCGGCCTCGTCCAGCCCGACCAGGTTGAACTGGATCGAATCCGGCGCGCGCCGTTCCGGCGCCAGCGGCGCGGGAACCTCGATGAAGGGCGAGGCATTGAGGCGGCTCGCCACATAATCGTGGTTGATCAGCCCGTCGCGCACCCGCCGCGCCAGTTCGGGGATTTGCGGGCGGATCACCGCGGCGCTCAGGTTCGACATGCGCAGATTGTAGAGCGGCAACTTGTTCTGCCAGCGGGCAAAGGCCTCGGCCAGTTCCGGCGAGTTCTGCCCCTCCGGCCCTTTGTGTTTCTTCCAGTTATGCTCGTACGCGCCCGACATGATCACCGCGCGGGCCACCAGATCGGCATCGTCGGTCACCAGGATGCCGCCTTCGCCGGCGTTGATCATCTTGTAGGACTGGAACGAGAAACAGCCGACCCGACCGATTGTACCGATGTTGCGCCCAGCCCAGGTGGTGCCGAGCGAATGCGCCGCGTCCTCTATGACCGGGACGCCGCGCGCATCGCACAGCGCCATGATGCCGTCCATGTCCGAGGTATGGCCGCGCATGTGGCTGATCATGACAGCCTGGACACTATCCAGTTTGGCCGCGAAATCCGCCATGTCGATGCGATAGTTCGCGCCGACCTCGCACAGCACGGGCACGCAATCGGCATGCACGACCGAGGAGGGCACGGCGGCGAAAGTGAAGCCGGGGATCAGTACCCGCGCGTCACGCGGAAGGCCCAGCGCCTTGAGCGACAGGAACAGCGCCGCCGAACAGGACGAGACCGCCAGCGCGTATTTTGCCCCGAGGAGTTCGGCAAACTCCGCCTCGAGCAGCGCCACCGGCGCATCCTGCGGCGCGGTGTAGCGGAACAGGTCGCCCGATTGCATCAGCGCGTCGATTGCTTCGCGCGCGGCGGCGGGAATGGGTTCGGCGTCATGTACGTTGGGCGGTAGTGTCATATTTGAGATTCCCGAATTCAACCTTTCAGAAATGTAAAACAGTTGTGTAACGGAACCAAGAAAATCCTGAACAGCCATACAAAAAACCGCCGATCGGGCAAAAAAAAACGGGAAGGGCAAGCCCTTCCCGCATCACAGGGAGAACAGTCGGCGGCTGATCAGACG
Source organism: Ruegeria marina (assembly GCF_900101475.1). GTDB lineage: Bacteria > Pseudomonadota > Alphaproteobacteria > Rhodobacterales > Rhodobacteraceae > Ruegeria_B > Ruegeria_B marina. The sequence goes on from NZ_FMZV01000005.1 coordinate 227,718, forward strand.
TTCAGCAGCAGATGTTCGCGTTCCCAGGGCGAGATCACCTGCAGGAACTCGTTGTATTCGGCGCGTTTGACGATGCTGTACACGCGGGCGAACTCGGGCCCGAGCACATCATGCAGATCCTTGGCCTCCTCGAACATGTCTAGCGCATCGCCCATCACCTGAGGGATATCGCCGTCGCCCTCATAGGCGTCGCCGCGGAACTGCTTGCGCGGGCGCTTCTCTTCCATCAGGCCGAGGAAACCGCAGGCCAGCGAGACTGCGATGCCGAGGTATGGGTTGCAGTCCATGCCCGCGAGGCGGTTCTCGATCCGGCGCGCCGACGGGCCGGACAGCGGCACGCGGATGCCGGTGGTGCGGTTGTCGCGGCCCCATTCCAGGTTGATCGGGGCGGCGTGGTCCTTCACGTAGCGGCGGTAGGAGTTCACATAGGGCGCCATCACCGCCAGCCCCGAGGGCATGTGGTTCTGCAACCCGGCGATGAAGTGATAGAACGCTTCGGTTTCGCCGCCCGCCGGCCCGGTAAAGATGTTCTCGCCGGTCTTCAGGTCCACGATCGAATGGTGGATGTGCATGGCGCTGCCGGGCTCATCCTCGATCGGCTTGGCCATGAAAGTGGCAAAGCAGTTGTGGCGCAGCGCCGCCTCGCGGATCAGGCGCTTGAAATAGAACACCTCGTCGGCCAGCTTGACCGGGCTGCCGTGGCGCAGGTTGATTTCCAGCTGTCCGGCGCCGCCTTCCTGGGTGATGCCGTCGATCTCGAACCCCTGCGCCTCGGCAAAGTCGTAGATGTCGTCGATGACGGGACCGAATTCGTCGACCGCGGTCATCGAATAGGCCTGCCGCGCGGCGGCGGGGCGGCCCGACCGGCCCATCATCGGTTCGATCTCCTTGGCCGGATCCAGGTTGCGGGCCACGAGATAGAATTCCATCTCGGGCGCCACGACCGGCTTCCAGCCCTGCGCATGATACAGCGAGACCACATGTTTCAGCACGTTGCGCGGGCTGAACGGGATCGGGTCGCCGTCGCGGTCATAGGCGTCATGGATCACCTGAAGCGTCCAGTCGCCGGTCCAGGGGGCGGCGGTGGCGGTCGAGTAATCGGGGCGCAGGATCATGTCGCGCTCGATGAAGCCCTCTTCGCCCGCCGCATCGCCCCAGTCGCCGGTGATGGTCTGGTAGAAGATGCTGTCGGGCAGGTGGAAATAGTCCTGCCGGGCGAACTTGCTGGCGGGCACGGCCTTGCCGCGGGCGATGCCCGGCAGGTCCGAGATGATGCATTCCACCTCGTCCAGGCGGCGGTTTTCCAGGTATGCCTTTGCGGCATCGGGAAGATGTTCAGTCCAGTCGGCCATGTCAGGCCCTCGCTTTCTTGTAGAATTCCACCATCTGCTCAGCGATGGCGGGGCTGTCCAGCGCCGTGTCCAGCCTGCGGGTTGCGTCGTTCAGCACCGTATCGGGTATAACGCCGCGTCCGCGGGTGCGGATCAGCCCTTCTATGAAGGTATTATCATATTCAGGATGCGCCTGAATGGTCCAGATAGTGTCGCCATAGGCGACCATCGCGTTCTGGCAGAACGCGTTGGAGCCCAGGACACGGGCACCTTCGGGCAGGGCTGTCACTTGATCCTGATGCCAGGCGTTCACGGTGACGCACTCGCCGTCGAGATCATATTCGGTGGGGCCGACAGCCCATCCGCCCTTGAACTTCTCCACCTTGCCGCCCAAGGCCTGGGCGATGATCTGGTGGCCGAAACAGACCCCGATCAGCGGTTGGCCCTGGTCGCGGATCTCGCGGATCAGCGCCTCGAGCGGGGGGATCCAGGGGTGGTCTTCGTAAGCCCCGTGACGCGAGCCGGTGATCAGCCAGCCGTCGGCCGCGCCGGCGCTGTCGGGGAACTGCCCGTCCACCACTGCATAGGTCGCGAATTCAAAGTTCTGGCGGCCAAGAAGACGTTCGAAGAATGCGTCATAATCGCCGGTCGCGTCGATCAGCGCGTCCGGGGCGTGGCCGGTCAGAAGAATGCCAATTTTCATGTATCACCAAGTGTGTTTTCTGCCGGATCAGGGCCCCGGCATTGCCCGGCGAACGGTTGCCTCAGACCGTGTCCAGGTAGACTTCGGTCTTTTCCGCCTCGGTCAATTCCTGAATGTAGCGGTATTCCTGCCGCTTGGTCATGACATAATTGCGGATCAGTTCGGGTGCGAAAATGCGCGCAACCGCCGGATCGTTTTCGAAGGCCTGGATTGCGGCCTCCCAGCTGTCGGGGATCTGCGGCAAGTTCGCGTTGTAGGCATTGCCCGACACTGCTGCGGGCGGCATCTGTCCGTCCTCGATCCCGTTCAGCGCCGCCCCAAGGACCGCTGCGATCATCAGATAGGGATTGACGTCACCACCGGCAACCCGGTGCTCGATCCGGCGCGCGGCGGGGCTGCCTGACGGGATGCGGATGGCGGCAGTGCGGTTCTCGTAGGCCCAACCCACGCCGGTGGGCGCATGGGCGTTGGGCACCAGCCGGGCATAGCTGTTGTCATGCGGAGCAAAGATCAAGGTGCTGCCGCTCATCGCATCCAGACAGCCACGCACGGCATGCAGCAGGGTATCGCTGCCGCGTTCGGTGCCATCGTCGAAGATGTTGTTGCCCTCGTCGTCAAGAACCGAGAAATGCATGTGCATGCCTGACCCAGCGTAATCCTCGTAGGGTTTGGCCATGAAACTGGCGGCAAAGCCATGCTTGCGGGCCAGACCCTTGACCAGCATCTTGAAAAGCCAGGCATCGTCGGCGGCGCGCAAGGCGTCGTCCTGGTGCATGAGGTTGATTTCGAACTGGCCGACGCCTGCTTCGGAAATGGCGGTGTCGGCGGGGATGTCCATGACTTCACAGGCGTCGTAGAGCTCGGTGAAGAAATGATCAAACTGGTCGAGTGCGCGCAGCGACAGGATCTCGCCGGCCTTGCGGCGCTTGCCCGAGCGCGGCGATTGCGGCACCTGCAGGTGGCGGCCGCTGTCGTCGATCAGGAAGAATTCAAGCTCGACCGCGACGACCGGGTTCAACCCGCGCGCCTTGTAGCGTTTTACCACCGTGTTCAGCGCGTGGCGCGGGTCGCCCTCGTAGGGGCGGCCGTCCTCGTGGAACATCCAGATCGGCAGAAGCCCGGTCGGCGTGTCGAGCCAAGGCATTGGCATGAAACCGCGTTCGGTCGGTTGCAGGACTCCGTCACGGTCGCCCGAGGCCAGCACCAGGGGGCTGTTCTCGATATCCTCGCCCCAGATGTCGAGATTCATCACCGACAGCGGAAAGCGGGTGCCGCCTTCGATCGCCTTTTCGGCGAACCGTCCCGGGACGCGTTTGCCGCGCGGTTGGCCGTTCAGATCGGCTGCGGCCACGCGAATTGTTCTTACCTGCGGATGTTTCCGCAGCCAGTTCTTGGCTTGCATGGGACCTTCTCATGCGATGTCTGTTAGATTTGATCAAATTCCTACTACCAGTCCGGGGGGTCTGGCAAGCTCTATTTCCTGCCCCTTTGATTTGGCTGCCAACGGCGGATCGCAAGACACACCGAAATTGACCGTATTGTACGGCCTTTCGGAGGTGAATTGACCGTTTTGTACCAGGGCTTCAGAGGCTCAGAAGAGTCGGTTCGGACGGTAGGGCGCGAGCAGAGGGTCGCTGTCCTGCTCCAGCACGTCGCGCGCAACAAGCTCGCCCACAAGCGGGCCGAGGGTGACGCCGCTGTGCATGGTGGCAAGGTAGAGCCCGTCGTGGCCGGGCACGGGGCCGATGGCGGGAAAGCCGTCGGCGGGGACCGGGCGGGTGCCCAGGGCGGCCTGTTCCAGGTGGAGATCCGCGACGTCGGGCAGGCGGCGGCGCAGGCGGTCCATCAGCTCGTCAATGAGGTCGCTGGCAAAGTCGAGCGTCTCGGTGGCGATGCCACCCGAGAATATCTCGCCCAGATAGAGGCGGCCATCGCTGGCCTGGCGGAAATGGATGTCCGAGGACATGACGATGCGGCTGATCACCGGGGCGACGGGCGCGGTGCGCAGGATCAGGCCAGGGCGGTTGTTCATCGGCAGGCCGGTCAGCGCGCCCGAGCGGATGCCGGCGGCGACCACCACCAGATCGGCGGACATCGGACCGAGGTCGGTCTGCACCCCTGTCACCTGGTCGCCTGTCCGTAACAGCCCGGTCACCTCGCGCCCGAGGATCAGGCGGGCGCCATTCGCCGCAGCCCGGCGCAGCAGGGCGCGCGCCACCTTGTCGGGTTCGGCGGCACCTTCGGAGGGGCACCAGATCGCCCGCTCGGGCGGGTTGGCGACATTGGGTTCCAGCCGGGTGAACTCGTCCGGGCCGATCAATGAGACGTCGTAGCCCCAGCGTGCCATGGCGTCCAGATGGACGTCGAAGGCGTCGCCCTCATCCTCCCACCAGATGCAGCCGTTCCAGGTGACCGCGTCTGACAGGTCGAGCGTGTCGCAGAGCGCCCGGAACCGCGCCACGGCGGCCAGGCGAAAGCGGAAGTAGGTGTCGCTCTCTGACGCGGCGGCGTTGATCCAGCCAAAGGACATGCCCGAGGCACCGGCGCCGGGGCCTGCGCGGTCGAACACCGTGACACGGGCACCGCGCGCCGCCAGTTGATCCGCGATGGATGCGCCGACGATACCGGCTCCGATCACCACGACATGCATCAATGCACCTCAGCGGGCGAGGTTGAGGCGCAAGCGCATCTTGGCGCGCCTCTCCGCGGGCAGATGGCGGTTGAGCCGGGTGTTGATCACCCCGAACACGCCCACCACGGTCAGCGTCAGCAGGATGAAGTAGAACGCCAGGATCGGGTAGGGGATGAACGGGTTGAAGGTCTTGTCGGCGAAATAGCTGGCATAATAGAGCGCATCGCCGCGCTGCTGCCAGGCCGGGAAGGCCGAGAAGAAGACCAGCGTTGTTGCGTGGAAGAGAAAGATCGCCTCGTTCGTGTAGGCAGGCCAGGCCAGCCGCATCATGGTTGGCCAGATGATGCGGCGGAAGCGGGGCCAGCCGCTCATGCCATAGGCATCGGCGGCCTCGACATCGCCCTTGGGGATGGCGCGCAGCGCGCCGTAGAAGATCTCGGCCGAATAGGCGGCGGTGTTCATGAACAGCACGATCAGCGCCCCGGCCCAGGCCGAGGTGAGCATGTCGAACATCGGATAGCTCTTCTTCAGCGACAGGAAGAAGAAATAGGCAAAGAAGAACTGGATGAAGAGCGGCGAGCCGCGAAAGATGAAGATGAACCATTCCGCCGGTTTGCGCGCCCAGCGGTTGGACGAACTTTTGCCAAGCGCCAGGGTGACGGCCAGAAAATAGCCCGAGACCAGCGCCATGAGCCCGAAATAGATGTTCCAGATCATGCCCGAGCCGATCAGGGTGAACTGTTCGCAGAGCGTGAAGTCGGATTTCGGCAGCAGCCGCTCGCCGATGCCGATCGAGCGCAAGCCGTAATCCTGGATGGTGTCGAGACAGTTCTTCATACCGCGGCCTCCTTGCGCAGGGCCTCGCCGCCGGTGGTGGCCTGGCCGTGGCTGAGGCGCACGGTCAGCCGCTCCAGCAGGATTTCAGAGATGCGGGTGAAGCTGAGATAGAAGACCAGCAGGAACAGGAAGTACCACATGCGCCAGTCGTCGTGCGGGTAGTCGGTAAAGCGCGAGGTCTTGGTGCCGCCGATCTCGCGCGCCCAGTAGACGATGTCCTCGATCCCCAGCAGGAACAGCAGCGGCGTCGCCTTGATCAGGATGAGCCAGAGGTTCGACAGGCCGGGCAGGGCATAGATCCACATCTGCGGGACAAGGATGCGCCAGAAGGTCTGGCGCCGGCTCATGCCATAGGCGGCGGCGGTTTCCAGTTGCGAATGGGGCACGGCCCGCATGCCGCCGCGCAGCACGTTGGCGGCAAAGGCGCCGAAGACGATGGCAAAGGTGATGACGGCGAGGAAGAAGGAATAGCTCTGGTGCATCCATTCCGGCGCGGTGCCAAGCGGCAGCTTGGCGGCGGGGCAGACGAGGAAGTCGTTGCCCTGGCGGATCGGGTCGGTCCATTCGGGGCACAGGACCTGGTGGCGGGTCCATTCGAAGGCCTGGTCGAGCGCGATCACGAAGAACAGGAAGAAGGCGATATCGGGCACGCCGCGCATGATCGCGATATATCCCTCGCCCAGCCAGCGCACCGGGGCCAGGTGGGCCCGGGTGGCCATGGCGCCGCCAAATCCCATCGCCAGCGCAACCGGTGCGGTGATGAAGAGGAGCAGCAGCACCTTGACGAAGGACATGTAGAACGACAGGTGCACGCCGTTGGTCAGGTAGCAGGAGAACCAGCGGAAGGTGCCAAGCGTGTCGGGATCGGCGCAGTAGGAAAACATCGGAGAGCCTTTGCGGGGCGTGGCGCGGCGATGGCGCGGGGTCGGGGCGGGCCTTGCAACAGGACCGCCCCGGCCGGTGTCGGGATTATTCGTAGACGGCGGCGTTTTCGCCGAACCACTTCCTGATCATCGCGTTCAGTGTGCCGTCCTCTTTCATCGAGGTGATGGCCGCATCGAACTTGCCGCGCAGTTCGCCGTCGCTTTCGCGCAGACCCATGCCGACGCCGCCGCCCAGCGGCACGTCATCGCCCACGAACATCAGCTCGCCGTTCGATTCCTCGACCAGCGGCACCAGATAGTCCTTGTCGGCGAACACGGCATCGGCCTCGCCGTTGCGGACGGCAGCGATGGTTTCCTCGGGGGTCGCGAATTCGACCAGGGTGGCGCCGCTCTCGGCGATGTAGCCGGCCTGGATGGTGGCGGTCTGGGCCGAGACCACGCCGCCCGACAGGTCGGCATCTTCGGAGGTGGCGACATAGGCCGAGGCGGTCGGCGGCAGGTAGTTCTGGGTGAAGTCGATCACCTCATCGCGCTCGTCGGTGATCGACATGCCGGCGATGATGGTATCGTAGTTGCCCGACACCAGGTTCGGGATGATCGAATCCCAGTCGTTCTTGACCCATTCGCAGGTCAGTTCGGCGCGCTTGCAAAGCTCGTCGCCCAACTCGCGCTCGAACCCGTCGACCTCGCCCTTGTCGTTGATGAAGTTGTACGGAGGGTAGGCGCCCTCGGTGCCCATGCGCACGGTCTGGGCCATGCCCATGCCGGCGGTGAGCGCCAGCGCTGCGGCGGTCAGAATCAGTTTTTTCATTGTGAGACACTCCCCTTAGAGTTTTGTGTTTTTGAGTTTATGCGGCCTGTGTGGCGGAAAGGAAGCCCCGCAGGCGTTCGGATCTGGCCGCGCCGAAAATCTCTTCGGCAGAGCCTTCTTCCTCGATTAGGCCCTGGTGGAGAAACACCACATGGGACGAGATATCGGCGGCCATCTTCATGTCATGGGTGACGATGATCATGGTACGGCCCTCGGCGGCGAGGTCCTTGATCACGCGGATCACCTCCTGCTCCAGCTCGGGGTCGAGCGCCGAGGTCGGTTCGTCGAACAAGAGCGCCTGCGGTTCCATGCACAGACCGCGCGCGATGGCGGCGCGCTGTTGCTGGCCGCCCGAAAGCTGCGCCGGATAGTTGTCGCATTTGTCGCCGATGCCGACCTTGTCGAGATAGCGGCGCGCGCTGTCCTCGACCTCGTGGCGGTCGCGGCCCAGCACGTGCAGCGGCGCTTCCATCACATTTTGCAGGATGGTCATATGGGCCCAGAGATTGAACTGCTGGAACACCATGCTGAGATTGGTGCGGATGCGCAGCACCTGCTTGGGGTCGGCGGGGCGGCGGTTGGAGCCGCTGCCCGTCCAGCGCACCGGTTCACCGTTGAAGATGATCTCACCCTGCTGGCTGTCCTCGAGCAGGTTGCAGCACCTGAGCAACGTGGATTTCCCCGAACCGGACGACCCGATGAGCGACACCACGTCGCCGCGATGGGCGGTGATATCGACGCCCTTTAGCACTTCGAGCTGGCCGAATGCCTTGTGAAGGTCCTTGATCTGGATGACGGGGGGATTGTCTGTCACGTGTCGTCCCGGTGCTTTTGTTCTCGTTTTCAGGGCGTAACTAGGTCCGAATTTTCGGCATATTGCAACGTTCAAAACGACGGTTTGCGCAGTGAAGCTGCCGAAATGGTCAGTCCCGAGGGCTAAATGCGTCCGGTGCGGGCGGGTTCGCTACGGACAGATAGGTCGCCGCCGGGATGTCGACCAGGCCCCGCAGATGCAGGGCCGCCCGGTCATCGGGGGACAGATTCGCGATCGCGACGCGCACGGCGGCGGCAATGGCGGCGGAGTCGCTGCGCAATGCGGTGATATAGGGCAGGGTCGGCGTGGGCGCTGTGCGCGCCACCTCGCGAAGCTGACCGCCCAGCCCGGTGTGTTCGCGGAGCAGTTCCCAGGTCAGCGCGTCGAGCGCCGCCAGATCGGCTGCCCCGTTCGCCACCGCCTCCGCCGATAGCGCATGGGCGCCGGTTTGCAGCAGTGTTTCGGGCCGCAGCCCAAGTGCCAGCAGATGGTTGACCGGCGCAGCCCAGCCCGATTGCGACAGCGCTTCGTTATAGGCGAATGTGCCGCCCGTCAGTCCGGCCAGGTCGCGGTCATCGTCGGCGCGCGCCACGAAGACCGAACAATAGTGTCCGGGCGGGCAGCCGGGCAGGCCATAGTCGGGTGTTCCAACCAGTTGCACGGTTCCGTGCAGCCGGGTGCGATAGGGCATGCCACAGGTCTGCGCCAGCACCAGGTCGGGATCCTGCCATATCTCCCAGAAATCGCGGTCGCGGTCGAGCCGATCGGGACCCTCGCCAAACGCGGCGCGGATCAGCGCCCAGAACCGGTCGTTCGCGTCGCGCAACGGCGGCAGGTCATACATGCCGAGCATCGCGGTCATTGCTGCGCCGCCTTCTGCCGGGCAAGCGCGGAATCCCGGTCGTTGACGCCCAGAAGGTTGGCCACCAGCCGCATCAGCGCGTCCTCTTCGCCGCTGCGCTGGCCGTCGGCCAGCACCACAGACCAGGCTGCCTCGACCACGGCGCGGCGGTCTTCGTAACCGACCGCCTCCTTGATGGCGCGGGTGAAGCGGACGGTATCCGGGGCCTCGGCTTCGAGCGTTTCGGCCCGTGCGCGCAGGGCAGCGGCCTCGAACGGGGAAAGGCCATAGCGCCGGGCGGTGATCCGGTCGATGCGCGCCACTTCGGCTGCGGCATAATCGTTGTCGGACCGAGCGATGCGCACCAACAGCGCGGTCAGCGCCAGGCGGGCATCGTCGTCGGTCAGCGGGGCGGGCTGCGGCTGGGACAGCCGGTTCAGGAAATCGCGAAACATGGCCAAGCTATAGGACGGGTTGGGCGCCGCGCCAAGATCAGCCGTCGCGGCGGGCGAGAATGCGGGCACGGGCGTCGTCGCTGTCCTTGCCGCTGAGTCCCATCGCAATGCGTGCTTCCTCGACGATCTTGACTTCGCCTTCGCGCTCCTCTCCATCGGCCAGTACCACCTCCCACAGCGCGTCGAGCGCGGCAAGCCTCTCGTCGATCCCGGTGGTTTCACGGATCAGCTTGCCGAACGTGTCGGTGTCCGGGGCGGCGGCATGCAGCTTCTCGCAGGTCGCGCGCACCTTTGCGGCCTCGATCGCATTGTGCTGGTAGAGCCGCGCCAGGATGCGGTCGATCAGGCTGATCTCCTCGACCTGGTAGTCGCGGTCGGCCTTGGCCACGCGCACCAGCAGCGCGCCAAGCGCCAGTTCGGCGTCCGGGTCGGGCAGGGTCATGGGCGCGGGCGGGCGGAAGGCCTGGAACAACTTTTTCAGCATGACGCGAATTTATCCCATATCTTGCGGGGCTCCAAGCGTGAACTACCCGTCATAGCCCCGGATGATCACCATGTCGCCGGTCGAAACCGGATCGCGCAGCGCCTTGGCAGCCTGGTAGCCGGGGCTGTGGTAACAGGCCAGCGCGGCCTCGTAGTTGGGAAACTCGATCACCACGGTGCGGGCGCGGCAATGGCCCTCGGTCTGTTCGTAATCCCCCGCCCGCACCAGGAAGCGCGCCCCGTATTCGGCGAAGGGGGCGGCATTGGCGGCGATGTAGGTCTTGTAGGTTTCGATATCGTCCACATCGACATGGGCGACCCAGTATCCCTTGGTCATCTTTAGCTCCTTCTCTGTGCCGTCAACCTGCCGGGGAACGCGGGCTTGTGCAATCCCGCTTGTGCGGTGCGGCGATTTCGGCAAAGTGGTGCCAGATGCTGATCTTCGACGGACATAACGACGTGCTCACCGAACTGAGCCGGGCTGGCGGCCGGGCCGCGGCGCCGGGGTTCCTGACCGGATTGCCCGGCCAGATGGACTTGCCAAGGGCGCGCAAGGGAGGGTTCGGCGGGGGATTCTTCGCGCTCTGGTCGCGTTCGGACGGGCTGACCGATTTCAGCGCGCTCGGGTCCGAGTACGATGTGCCGCTGCCCGACCCGGTGCCCGATGCCCAGGCCTGGGAGATGATCCGCGCGCAGACGGATACGCTCCTGGCACTCGAGGAGTTCGGCGCATTGCGTATCTGCACCAGCACCGCGCAGATCGCCCGCGCCCGGGCCGATGGCGTGCTCTCGGCCATCCTGCATCTGGAAGGGGCCGAGGGGATCGGGCCGGATTTCCATGAGCTGGAAGAACTCTATGCGCTGGGCCTGCGCTCGCTCGGGCCGGTCTGGAGCCGACCCAACGTCTTTGGCCATGGGGTGCCATTCCGTTATCCCTCGGGTCCCGATATCGGACCGGGGCTGACCGAGCGTGGCCGCGAATTGATCGCACGCTGCGAGGAGATGGGCATTCTCGTGGATCTCAGCCACCTGAATCTGGCGGGTTTCCGCGATGTGGCGGAAATCTCGAAACGTCCGCTGGTGGCCACCCATTCGAACGCCCACGCGGTGGTGCCGCACGCCCGCAACCTGACGGACGCCCAATTGCGCATCATGGCCGAAAGCGGCGGGCTGGCGGGGCTGAATTACGAATCGACCTTCGTACGGCCGGACGGGCGACCGGATGACGACATCCCTCCGGGTTTCCTGCTGGCGCAGCTCGATCATCTGATCGACCGGCTGGGCGAGGAGGGCGTGGGTCTTGGGTCGGATTTCGACGGCTGCACGCCGCCGCGCTGGCTGAACACGGTGGACAATCTTCCTGCGCTGGTTCAGGCGATGGAGCAGCACGGATACACCGCCGCCCGGATCGAGCGGATCTGCTGGGGCAACTGGATGCGGGTACTGGCAGAGGTCTGGCGCGAGCGGCACTGATCGTTTTCCGGTTGAGCGCCTGCGGCGCGCTCTTTTTATGCCGCGCCTCCGGCGCGGAAGGCGAGGCTCCGCCTCGCGCTCCGGAGTATTTCCAACCAGAAAGAAAGCCTGTCCGGCACCTGTTTCTTTCTGGTCCGAAATACTCCGGGGGAGTCGCCGTCAGGCGACGGGGGCAGCGCCCCCCGACCCGGGTCAGACCAGGCGTGAGCTTTCCTTGGCCGCACGCACGAAATCGGCAAAGAGCGGATGCGGCGCGAAGGGTTTGGATTTCAGTTCCGGATGGTATTGCACGCCGATGAACCAGGGGTGATCTGCCCATTCCACGATCTCGGGCAGGCGGCCGTCGGGTGACATGCCGGAAAACCTGAGCCCGGCCTTTTCCAGCTTGTCGCGGTACTTGATGTCGACCTCGTAGCGGTGGCGGTGGCGTTCCTCGATATTGCAGGTGCCATAGACCTCGGCCACCCTGGAGCCGTTTGCCAGCACCGCGTCATAGGCGCCGAGCCGCATGGTGCCGCCCTTGTCGTCATCGACCTTGCGGCTGACCTTGTAGTTGCCCTGCACCCATTCCTTGAGGTGATAGACCACTGGTTCGAAGCGTTTCGCACCGGCTTCGTGGTCGAATTCCTCGGAGCCGGCTGTGGCGATCCCGGCGACGTTGCGCGCGGCCTCGATCACCGCCATCTGCATGCCGAGGCAGATGCCGAGATAGGGCACCTGGTGTTCGCGGGCATATTGCGCCGCCTTGATCTTGCCCTCGGTGCCGCGCTCGCCGAAGCCGCCGGGCACAAGGATGGCGTTGAAGCCTTCCAGATAGGGGGCGGGATCTTCGCGGTCGAAGATCTCGGCATCGACCCATTCGATCTTGACCTTGACCCGGTTGGCCATGCCGCCGTGGGTCAGGGCCTCGGCGATGGATTTATAGGCGTCTTCGAGCTGGGTGTACTTGCCGACGATGGCGACCTTGACCTCGCCCTCGGGGTTGTGGATGCGGTCGCTGACATCTTCCCATTTCGTCAGGTCCGGTTTCGGCGCCGGGCTGATCTGGAACGCGTCCAGCACCGCCTGGTCCAGCCCTTCGGCGTGGTAGGCCAGCGGCGCGTCGTAGATGGTGGAGAGATCCTGGGCCGCGATCACCGCGTCGGGGCGCACGTTGCAGAACAGCGCCAGTTTCTCGCGTTCCTTCTGAGGGATCGGCCCTTCGGAGCGACAGACGAGGATGTCGGGGGCGATACCGATGGAGCGCAGTTCCTTGACCGAGTGCTGGGTCGGTTTGGTTTTGAGCTCGCCGGAGGCCTTGATATAGGGCAGCAGTGTGAGATGCATGAAGATGCATTGGCCACGCGGCTTGTCCTGGGAAAACTGGCGGATCGCCTCGAAGAAGGGCAGGCCCTCGATATCGCCGACGGTGCCGCCGATCTCGCAAAGCATGAAATCGACCTCGTCTTCGCCGATCGAGATGAAATCCTTGATCTCGTTGGTGACATGCGGAATGACCTGGATGGTCTTGCCGAGGTAGTCGCCGCGGCGCTCTTTTTCGAGCACGTTGGAATAGATCCGGCCCGAGCTGACCGAGTCCGTCTTGCGGGCGGCCACCCCGGTGAAGCGTTCGTAATGGCCGAGGTCCAGGTCGGTCTCGGCGCCGTCGTCGGTGACGAAGACCTCGCCATGTTCAAAGGGCGACATGGTGCCCGGATCGACGTTCAGATAGGGGTCGAGCTTGCGCAGGCGGACGGAAAATCCGCGCGCTTGCAGCAGCGCGCCCAATGCGGCCGAGGCCAGACCCTTGCCAAGCGAAGAAACGACACCGCCGGTGATGAAGATGAAACGCGCCATGAGTGTTCGGCTGCCCCCGTGAGAAGTCAGAATTCAGCTGCCCGGCGGTTTCGGAAAAACCGCAGCATCACGGGACTTTACGTATAAAGGATTCGCGCCAATTGCGCAAGAGAACCGCAAGATGCTGTTGCGGCTCTCACCTGCCGGGCAATCTGTAGTGGATCAGTCCGCCTTGGGCACCAGCGGGGCGTTGTCCCCCGAGCCGGGCGGAAGCAGGTCGCTGCCGGCCGGAACGCTGGGGGTTGCCGGTTCGGAGGCCTCGGGCGCCGGCACACCGAGCCGGTCGATGACCGAGGTGCCTGCTGCCTTTTGCGCGGCGATGATCGTCAGCGTGATCGAAGTGATGATGAAAGCGATTGCCAGCACCCAGGTCACCTTGGCCAGCGCGGTTGCAGCCCCGCGGCCCGTCATCACACCGCCGCCGCCACCCATGCCCAGGCCGCCACCTTCGGACCGCTGCATCAGGACGACGGCGATCAGGCCCAGAGCCAGGAGAAGGTGAATGATGAGGACGACGTTTTCCATGGTGTTCCTGCGGCCGGTGGCGAGTATCGCGTGGTATCTATGCAAGTTTGCCCGCAGGGGCAAGCCACGAATGGGATCATGCGTGGCGATGGGCGTGATCACTGCAAACGGGCTGGACAGGGCAGCGTCGGGGCGGCAGTCTGCCACGCATGCCACATGACCATCACGACCACCCGCATGCCCTGCTTCCCTCCGACCCGGCGCTGCGCGTCAAGGCGCTGGAGACGATCCTGACCCGCAAGGGGCTGATCGACCCGGCGGCGCTGGACGAGATCATCGACACCTATCAGAATCGGATCGGGCCGCAGAATGGCGCCCGCGTGGTGGCGCGGGCCTGGTCCGACCCGGATTTCAAGGCGGCTCTGCTGGCGGATGCTACGCCTTTGGTGGCCGAGATGGGCTATTTCGGGCGGCAGGGCGAGCATATGGTGGTGGTCGAGAACACTCTCCAGACCCACAACATGGTCGTCTGCACCCTGTGCAGCTGCTACCCTTGGCCGCTGCTCGGCATTCCGCCGGGCTGGTACAAATCGGACGCCTATCGCGCCCGCGCGGTGCGCGAGCCGCGCAAGGTGCTGGCCGAGTTCGGGGTCACCCTGCCCGAGGGGGCCGCCGTGCGGGTCTGGGATTCGACCGCCGAGATCCGCTATCTGGTGCTGCCGATGCGGCCCGAGGGGAGCGCGGACATGGACGAGGCGGCGCTGGCCGCGCTGGTCACGCGCGACAGCATGATCGGCACCGGCCTGGCGCGGGTGCCGGCATGACGCGGGTGCATGACATGGGCGGGCGGTTCGGCGATGGCGCGGTGGTGCCCGAGGCCGACGGCATCCCGCAGCTGGGCGACTGGCAGGCGCGGGCGCTGGCGCTGACGCTGGCGGCGGGGGCGCTGGGACAGTGGAACATCGACGTCTCGCGCCATGCCCGCGAGCGGCTGTCGCCCGCCGATTATGGCCGCTTCAGTTATTTCGAGAAATGGATCGCGGCGCTGGCCGACCTGCTGGTCGAGACCGGGGTGCTGACCGAGGAAGATTTGAGCGGTCAGGAGGGCGATGCGCCGCATCCGCTGGCCGACCGCGTGCTGAAGGCCGAGGCGGTGGCGGCGGTGCTGGCGCGCGGCGGTCCGTCGGAGCGCCCGTCGAACGTGGCGTCCCGGTTCGAGGTGGGACAGGCGGTGCGCACCCTGCGCCCGGCGGCGAACCGGCTGGTCGATGGCGGCCATACCAGGCTTCCCGCCTATGCGGCGGGCGCGCGTGGGCGAATCGTGCGGAAACACGGCAGCCATGTCCTGCCCGACAGCAATGCTCACCGGCTGGGCGAGGCGCCCGAGCCGCTCTATGCGGTGGCTTTCCCGGCGTCGGAGCTGTGGGCCGATCCCGAGGCGCCGGGGGATGAGGTGGTGCTGGACCTGTGGCAGAGCTACCTGGAGCCGGCATGAACGACTGTCCCGACATTGCCGCGTCCGAGCCGGTCTTTGCCGAGCCCTGGCATGCGCAGGTCTTTGCCCTGACCGTGCATCTGAACGAGGCGGGCCGGTTCACCTGGGCCGAGTGGGTGGCGCGGTTTTCCGCCACGCTGAAACGGCACGGGCTGTCGCGCGACCTGGATGGGGGCGAGGATTACTTCAACGCCTGGCTGGAGACGCTGGAGATGTTGCTGGACGAGGCGGGCGAGGCCGCGCCCGAGGAGCGCGCCGAGGCGCGCGCCGAATGGGAGCGCGCCTATCTGTCGACGCCGCATGGCCAGCCGGTGCGACTGGCGGAGTGATGCCGGGAATCAGCCCTTGTCGTCGGGGTCGGCCTGACCGACCCCGCGGAACACGAACCGGAACGGCAGCGCCCAGAGCAGGCCGAGGACGACGAACACGGCAAGTTCCAGCAGCATTGGCAGCCCGTCGAACCGGGCGCGCAACCAGTCGGTCAGGGTGACGGCCAGCACCACGTAGAGCGGCAGCCCCACCAGCAGGATCACCAGCGCCCAGCGACGGCGGGCCTTGTAGCTCAGCGCCATCAGTCGGCAAACGGGTCGGTCACCAGGATGGTGTCGTCCCGCTCCGGGCTGGTGGAGAGCAGTGCAACCGGGCATTCGATCAGTTCTTCGACGCGGCGCACGTATTTGATCGCGTTGGCGGGCAGGTCGGCCCAGCTGCGCGCACCCTCGGTCGATTCCGACCAGCCGGGCATTTCCTCGTAGATCGGGGTGCAGCGTGCCTGTTGATCGGCGGCGGTGGGCAGGTAGTCGAGCCGGGCGCCGTCGAGGTCGTAGCCGACGCAGATCTTGAGCGTCTCGAACCCGTCGAGCACGTCCAGCTTGGTCAGGGCGATACCGTTGATGCCGCTGGTGGCGCAGGTCTGGCGCAGCAAGGCCGCATCGAACCAGCCGCAGCGCCGCTTGCGCCCGGTGGTGGTGCCGAATTCATGGCCACGGGTGCCCAGACGTTCGCCATCGGCATCGTGCAGTTCCGAGGGGAACGGTCCTTCGCCCACACGGGTGGTATAGGCCTTGACGATGCCCAGAACGTAGCTGATCGCGCCGGGGCCGATGCCGACACCGGTCGCGGCCTGGCCCGCGATCACGTTCGAGGAGGTAACGAAGGGATAGGTTCCGAAGTCGATGTCAAGCAGTGCGCCCTGCGCGCCTTCGAACAGGATGCGCTTGCCCGCCTTGCGCTTTTCGTTCAGCACCTTCCAGACCGGCGCGGCAAAGGGCAGGATCTGCGGCGCGATCTCGCGCAGCGTGGCCAGCAGCGCGTCACGGTCCACCGGGGCGATTCCCAGCCCCTTGCGCAGCGGGTCGTGATGTTGCAGGGCGCGGTCGACACGGGCGGTCAGGGTCGCGTCGTCCGCGAGATCGGCGACGCGGATCGAGCGGCGGCCGACCTTGTCCTCGTAGGCCGGGCCGATGCCGCGGCCGGTGGTGCCGATCTTGGTGCCCTTGGAGGCGGCCTCTTCGCGGGCGCGGTCGAGCTCGCCATGGAAGGGCAGGATCAGCGGCGTGTTCTCGGCGATCATCAGGGTTTCGGGCGTGATCTCGACGCCCTGTGCGCGGATCGTGGCGATTTCCTTCACCAGGTGCCAGGGATCGAGCACGACGCCATTGCCGATCACGCTGAGCTTGCCGCCGCGCACCACGCCCGAGGGCAGCGCGTGCAGCTTGTAGACCTTGCCGTCGATCACCAGCGTATGGCCGGCATTATGACCGCCCTGAAAGCGCGCGATCACGTCGGCGCGCTCGCTGAGCCAATCCACGATCTTGCCCTTACCCTCGTCGCCCCACTGGGCGCCGACAACGACGACATTGGCCATATTTGGTCCTTTGCTGGTGTTACAAACCCGCGTCCATATACCGGTGCGCGCGCGGCAGGGAAACCGCATTTTCGACGCATGTGATCTGAATCACTGGACAGATTCGCGCATTTGAGCAAATCTCGGCGGCAAAAAAGTCAAAGGCGGCTTGGAAATATGGGCGTATTCCTGAGGTGGTTGTTTGCCTTCGTGTTGCTGGCTCTGACCTACAACCCGACGGAACTCAACTACGTACACTGGACCTATGGGCATTATCAGACCCATCTTTCGATCGCGGTCTTCAGCGGTTTGCTGCTGGCCATCGGCTATATCATCTATATCCGCGCCACGCTCCGCTCGATCGGCCCGTTCGGCATGGCGCTTGTCCTGTCGGTTGTGGCGTCTCTGTTATGGGTGCTGTTCGACCTCGGCCTGCTGCATCTGGACAACAACACCGCAAATGTCTGGCTGGGCATCCTGGCGCTGTCGATCGTGCTGGGCGTGGGCCTGAGCTGGAGCCATGTGCGCCGGGCGCTGGCCGGGCAGGCGGATGTGGACGATGTCGACGAATAGCCCTATCGTTGCCGAGGTTTCGCAAAGGGGCTTTTGATCTCAAGGTGTGAATGCAAAGAAAAACGGCGCCATCGCGGCGCCGTTTTGCGTTTTTGTGGATGCTCTCAGCTGGCGGCACGTTTGTCGGGGCGGAACCCGATCTGGCCCGAGGCGGTGAACTGGCCGTTGGCCGTCTTCTTCAGCTTGCCCTCGCGCAGCAGCTGGCCAAAGGAGCGCAGCCCGTCCTCGCGGTTGAACTCCTGATCGTCGAGCTGGCGGACCTTGTTCATCAGCTGCGGGCGCGAGAAATGGTCGCGACGTTCGACGAAGGACATGTAGGCGGCC
Source organism: Ruegeria marina (assembly GCF_900101475.1). GTDB lineage: Bacteria > Pseudomonadota > Alphaproteobacteria > Rhodobacterales > Rhodobacteraceae > Ruegeria_B > Ruegeria_B marina. The sequence continues at coordinate 245,521 of NZ_FMZV01000005.1, forward strand.
GCCGCTTCGAGCAGCTCATGCAGTCCGCTGGCCCCGGTTTCGGCAACGAAGTCGGCAAAGTTGCCTTCGGTTGCAGCTGCCGGGGCGTCGTCGCTGACCAGGTTTGCCACGCGGCGCGGCAGGACCGGCCCGCGCGTGGCTGCCGCGCGCGGAGTGTCGATCCGCTGTTCGGCCACCAGTTTGAGCGGCGCCGGGCGCGCCTCCTCGCGGCTGCGCGGGGCCTGGCCCGAAGCAACCGGGCGGCGCGGACGGACCACTTCGGCAAGGTCCTTGCGGTAGTCGTCATCGTCGTTGGTCCGGGTTCCGTAGGTACCGCCAGCCGAGCGTTCGGCGTGGGTCGATGCAACGGCGGCCCGCATCTGCGAATAGGTTTCCCGCTGGCTAGAGAGATCGGGATCGCCCAGTTTCTCATCTGCGGCGGCCATCAGCCGCGAGACATCATCCGCTTCGGCGCGAAGGGTACCTTCGTCGTTCTCGTCCTGATCCGTGTCTTCATCCTGATCGTCCGCAAAGAAAGAAGCATCTTCGCTTTCATCCAGATCGGTTTCATCGGCGTCTTCGTCTGCCTCGGCAAAAAGAGAGTCGCGATAGTCCTCGGCACCCTCCTCGATCTGGTCTTCGTCCTCATCTTCGAACACGTCGCGGCCTGCAAAGTATTCGGCCTCGACAGCGGCAAGTTCACGCAAGAGGTCTTCTTCGTCTTCGGGCGACAATGAGCCGACAAGGGCCTCTTCTTCCGGTTGCTCCGGTTCCGCCTGGGGGGTCTTGGCCCCCTTGATCACGGCGACGCGCACGGCGACCTGCGGTTTGGGCGCTGCCTCCGGCTCGTCCTCGTATTCATCCGACAAGCTTGTCGGCAGACCCTCGTCCTCATCTGTGTCGAAACCGTAATCGGCCTCGGGTGCGCCGGGGATATCCGCCCGGGTTTCCGGGACGATGTTTTCCGAAGCCATGTCTTCGGCATGTTCGTCTTCGGAATAGTCCGGTTCGACACGCGCGGACTGTTCGTTGCGCGAAACTACGGCGCGGATACGCTGAAGCTTGGCGGCGATCGAATCGGCAGCGGGCCGGGCGGGCGAAGTTTCCTCGACCGGCTCCGCCTCGGGCATGGCAAAGGTCTCGGGCCAGTTTTCTGTCTCGACGTCGTCGTTGATCCGGGCCGCGATGCCGGCAAGGATATCGTCGGCGTCTTCGAACTCTTCGTCATATGTCCTTTCGGCGACAGCCGGCTGTTCCTCGCTGGCGACCTCTGGCGACGGCGTGACGGGTTCCGGTTCGTCCTCGGCGAGATACTCTTCGGCTTCGGCTTCGGCTTCGGCCGTTTCGGCGGTCACTGCGGGGGCAGCGGGTTCGTCCTGTACATCTTCGACCAAAGCTTCTTCTTCCGCGGGCGCTTCGTCTGCGATATCCGGCTCTTCCACCACTTCGGCCTCGGGGGCGGCGGCGGTTTCGGCCTGCGTGGTTTCGGCAGCGGGTGCGGCAAAGGGGGCAGCGATCGGTTCCGCGGCGCGCAGGACGATGCCAGTGGCTTCGCGGCGTGCCTCGACCTGGCGCGAGATTTCGCGCTGCGCGATGCGCGCCAGCATCTCGGCATCGGGTTGCGGCGGTTCCGCGCCGAAGTATCGGTCGTCGGCGGCCAGGTCCCGGAAGTACTCGGCAATGGCCTTCATCGTCTCGAAAGAGTCGTCGAACCCTTCGAGAGTACAGGAAAAAGTCCCATACGAGACGGTCAAGACCTTGTTGTTCTGTACCATGGGATGCTCGTCCTCTACATAGTTGTGGCTAACCGTTTACCATCCCCTGGGCGTCAAATTCGGCCCGATTCTGTGCAAATGAGCGTATCATTTTGTGACCACAATATGTCCTGTTTCCAAAATGGGCGATAATCTAGGGCAAAAAGCCGCGATTGTTCGGTCTTCCGGGCCAGTTGCCCTTGTCGGAGGGGGCGATGTGGGGCCGGAGGACCTGAACCTGGCGCTGAATCGCGCCAGTTTGCTGGTCGCAGCCGATAGCGGCGCGCTTGTTGCGCTGGCGGCGGGCCGGATGCCGGACGCGGTGATCGGCGACATGGACAGCCTGCCCGACCTGGAGCGGGCACATGTTCCGATCGAGCGCCTGCACCAGATCGCCGAGCAGGACAGTACCGATTTCGACAAGGCATTGCGCCATATAGATGCGCCTCTGGTGCTGGGCGTCGGCTTCACGGGAAGCCGGGTCGATCACCAGTTGGCCAGCTTCAACACCCTGGTGCGGCGCGCCGACCGTCGCTGCATCCTCATCGGGATTGAGCAGATCGTATTCCTGGCGCCGCCGCTGCTGGAACTGCCGCTGGAGCCGGGCAATCTGGTCTCGGTGTTCCCGATGGCGCGGGTGGCGGCGCGGTCGCAGGGGCTGCATTGGCCGCTCGACGGGCTGGAAATGGCGCCGGACGGGGTCATCGGCACCTCGAACAGCGCGACGGGCCCGCTTCGGATCGAGACGGCGGCACCGGGCTTGCTGGTCATGTTGCCGCGCACGGCACTGGATGCGGTCATCCAGGCGTTGCTTGCGCCCGGGAGCGGGCGATGGCCTGCTCGCGCAGGATGACGTAAAGGCCGGCGGCGACGGTGATGCAGATCCCCAGCGCCGCCAGCCCATCGGGCAGGTCGCTGAACACCAGCCAGCCGATGAACGTGGCGAAGGGGATTTCGAGATATTGCATCGGCGCCAGCGTGGCCGAAGGCGCATAGCGCAGCGACCAGGTCATCAGCAGATGCGCGCAGGTGCCCAGAATGCCGATGGCCAGAAGCAGCCAGAGCGTACTGCCCGATATCGGGGTGAAGCTGAGCTGGCCGACCCCGGCGGCGGTGCCGATGAACAGGACCGGGGTGAGCACCACGCTGGCCATTAGGCCCGACACTGCCTGGAGCGCGATCGGGTCGGTGTCCTTGGCCAGTTGCCGGGTGACCAGCATGAAAAGCGCGAAGACCACCGCCACCACCAGCGGCAGGAGCGCGGGCCAGCCGACCTCGGCGAAACTCGGCTGGATCACCAGCATCGTGCCGATGAACCCCACCACGCAGGCGATGATCCGGCGCGCGCCGACCTCTTCGCCCAGCACGTATCTGCCCAGCAGAAGCATGATGAAGGGCATGACGAAGGCGATAGCGACAGCATCGGCCAACGGCAGGTAACGCAAGGCGGTGAACATCGCCCAGATGCCGATGATATGCAGGCCGGTGCGCAGCGCCGTCAGCCGCAACAGCCGCCCCCGCATCCGCCAGGGCCGGCCGGTGACCAGCACCAGCGGGATCAGCAGCACCGCCTGGATCGCGAAGCGCACCAGCAGAAGCTGTCCGGTCGGCACATGGGCGCCCAGCAGCTTGGCCACCGCGTCCCCCATGGGGGCGAGGATGCAGAAACCGAGCATCAGGAGAATGCCAAGAACGGGGCGGTCATGGGTCATTCGCAAACGCTACTGCGTTGCATGTCCGCCGAGAAGCCATGCCGTTGCGGCAGATCGGATCGCGGGCGTGACATATCCGGTTAGGATTGCGCGGGATTTCTGCTAGACTTGGGGGTGCAGGTCTGAAAGGCAGGATGGCCATGGGATCGGATAACAGCTTTCATCTTTCGACCGCGGCCGCCGAGGCCTATGACACCAGGAAGGTTCCGGCGATCTTTGGCCCGATGGCCGGGCAGACGCTGGCGCGGGTGGAGATTGCGCCGGAGGCGCGGGTTCTGGACGTGGCCTGCGGCACGGGCGTGATCGCGCGGCTGGTGCGGGACCGGGTCGGTCCGGCGGGGCGGGTGACGGGCGCCGACCTGAACCCGGCGATGATCGCGGTGGCGCGGGACAGGGGGCCTGCCGGTGGATTGGGGATCGACTATGTCGTGGCTCCGGCCGAGGACATGCCTTTCGAGGATGCGGCGTTTGACCTGCTGTTCTGCCAACAGGGGATACAGTTCTTTCCCGACAAACCGGCCGCGCTGCGGGAAATGCGCCGCGTGACCGCCCCTGGCGGGCGGCTGGTGCTGACATGCTGGGCCGGAACGCCGCCGTTTTTTCAGGCGATAGGGGCTGCGCTGGAGCGGCACATGGACAAGGCCGCGGCTGACAAGGCGGTGGAGCCTTTCGCCTGGAATGACGCCAAGATGATTGCGGAGATGATCTCGGCCGCGGGATATGATTGCCCGGCGCCCGAGCCGTTGACGGTGGAGCGCCGGATCGCCTTTGACAAGGGCGCGATCCGGACCGAGCTGCTGGCGACGCCGAACGAGGCCGCGCTGCTGGAGGCGGGCGAAGCGGTGATCGGGCGGATCATCGACGAGGTTCTGGCCGAGGTGCGCAGGTTCGAACAAGACGGCCAGTTGCGGATGCCGCAGACCGCGCACCTGTTCCAGGCCGTCGCGATCTGAGCCGGTCTCAGCAGTTCGGCACGTTGACCGCCAGCCCGCCCAGCGAGGTTTCCTTGTATTTCTCGTTCATGTCTTGGCCCGTCTGGCGCATGGTCTCGATACAGGCATCCAATGGCACGAAATGCTTGCCATCGCCGCGCAGCGCGAGGCTGGCCGCCGAGACCGCCTTGATCGCGGCGAGCCCGTTACGCTCGATGCAGGGCACCTGCACCAGCCCCTTGACCGGGTCGCAGGTCATGCCGAGGTGATGTTCCAGTGCGATCTCGGCGGCGTTTTCCACCTGTTCGGGCGTACCGCCCATCACCGCGCAAAGGCCGGCGGCGGCCATGGCGGCGGCGCTGCCGACTTCGGCCTGGCAACCGGCCTCGGCGCCCGAGATCGAGGCATTGTACTTGACCAGCCCGCCGATGGCGGCGGCGGTCAGCAGGAAATCCTCGATATGGCTGGGCGAGGCGCCCGGCACATGGTCGAGATAGTAGCGCAGCACCGCGGGCAGGGTGCCCGCCGCGCCATTGGTGGGCGCGGTCACCACCTGGCCACCGGCGGCGTTCTCCTCGTTCACCGCCATGGCGTAGACGCTCATCCAGTCGTTGATCGTGTGCGGCGCGTTCAGGTTCATGCCGCGTTCGGCCATGAGCGCGTCATGGATGCCCTTGGCGCGGCGGCGCACCTTGAGGCCGCCGGGCAGGATGCCGTCTGTGGCCAGTCCGCGTTCGATGCAGTTGTTCATCACCTCCCAGAGCCGCGCGGTGCCGCGGGCGAGCGAGACCTCGCAGCCGCGCGCGATCTCGTTGGCGCGTTTCATCTGGGCGATGGACTTGCCCGAGGCGGCGGCCATTTCCAGCATCTCGGCGGCGGATTTGAACGGGAATGGCACCGGCGGGCCGTCGTTGGTGTCCTTGCCCTGGGCCAGTTCCTCTTCGGTCAGCACGAAGCCGCCGCCAACCGAATAGAACACCTGCCGCAGGATCACGTCGTCCTGCGCGTCGGTGGCCATCAGGATCATGCCGTTGGCATGTCCGGGCAGGGCGTGGTCGTAGTCGAAGACGAGGTCGGTCTTGGGGTTGAAGGCCAGCACCGGCAGCCCCTTGGGCGTTACCGTATGGGTGGCGTGGATCGCGGTCAGCGTGGCTTCGGCCTTCTCGTTGTCATAGCTGTCGGGGACAAATCCCGCGAGCCCGAGAATGGTGGCGCGGTCGGTGGCGTGGCCGACCCCGGTAAAGGCCAGCGAGCCATGCAGTGACCCCTTGACGCCGTGAAAGGCGAAGGGCGAGGCGCGCATCATGTCGAGAAAGCGCGCGGCGGCCACCATCGGCCCCATGGTATGCGACGAGGACGGGCCGATGCCCACTTTGAACATGTCGAAGACGGAGAGGAACATATCAGGTAGCCGAGCCTTCTGGCGGGTTTGGGTGACGGGGTGAGGTGAAGGGCGTGTCGCCCAGCCCTTCGGCGGATTGCGCCGCGCGGGTGGCGGGATGCGTTTCGAGCGCGGTCAGGATGCGGGCAAGATGCGGCGTGTCGGAGAGGCGGAACCAGCCGCGGTCGGAAGCTGCGGGATAAAGCGCCATCCAGCGCATCTGGCAGGCGATATACCAGCCGAGCGCCGAGGGCGCCGCGGGCGAGAGCCAGCGCGGCGCGGTGGCGGCAACGGCGTCGAGCAGCGCCAGATGCGTTGCCAGCCGCGGGCGCAGGCCCGCACGCAGCGTTTCGGCCTGGTCGGCGGCGATGTATTTCTCGGGGTAGAACAGCATCCTGAGATCGGCATGCAGCGTGTTCGAAGCAAAGAACAGCCATTTCAGGAAGAGGCTGCGGTCTTCGTCCTGCGGCGCGGGGGCCAGCCCGCCATGTGTATCGGCGAGCCACAACAGGATCGCCGCCGTCTCGAAGATCGGGCCTTGCGGGGTTTCCAGCACCGGGATCAGCCCGGCGGGATTGAGCGCGCGATACAACGCCGTGTCTTGCGCTCTTGCGGCACGGTCCACCAGCCGGGTCTCGTAGGGCAGGCCCAGGTGTTCGAGCGCCAGGCGGATCACCAGCGAGGCGTTGTCGGGGGCGTAATGGAGGCGATAGGGCGTGCTCATGAGGGGGATATAGGATGTGGCCGCGATTCTGCATTTGCCGATTGCGACGTTTCCCATCGGAAACGCGTAGGTTTCCGTGGATCAGGGCTTTTGAGCATGGCAGACGAAATGGGTGAGGGAGAAGAAGAACCGGCCGTCGCGCGCCAGGTCCCGCTGTTCCTTCGCCCATGCGCCGGCATCGGCGTCGGTCATGGCGCCGGTCTGCACCGCGTAGCCGGTCATCAGGCGGATCATCATCGCGGCCAGCCCGTCCGGGCGCAGTTGGGTATCGCTGAAGGGGACGGGCGTCACCGCAAACAGGCGAAATCCGACCTCGGTCAGCACTGCCGGAAGCCGCGCGGGCACATCGCGGCAGGCGACATGCCGATCCCAGATGCGGCACATCTCGGCCATCCGCGCGGGCTCGTCGCTGTGCCAGGTCAGCGTGTCCCAGTGCATGTCCCCTATGACTAGCCGACCACCGGGTTTCAGGACACGAAAGAGTTCGCAGAGCGGGGGGCGCATGTCGTCGAAATATTCGAACACCTGGAGGGACACGGCCCCGTCGAGGCTGGCATCGGCGAAGGGCAGCGTTTCGGCGCGGCCCTGCTCAAAACCGACGTTGCCGCGACCCGCGCAGCGGGCGCGCGCGAGGTCGAGCATGTCGGGGCTGGGGTCGAGGCCGAGCACATGGCCGCTGTCACCCACGGCGCGGGCCAGGTCGAGCGTGAGCAGCCCGTTGCCACATCCCAGGTCAAGCAGCCTTTCGCCGGGCGCCGGGGCCAGCGTGTCGAAACTGGCGCGGCGCCTGCGGGTGATATCGGCCCCCTGATAGGCGTCTTCCAGAACGCGGGCGGTGTCATGACCGAATTTCAGCATGCAAGCGTCCTCCCCCGATAGAGCGGGATCCTAGCAGAAATCGCCCCTGTGGTCGATGCGCCGGCCCCGATCTGACCGCATTCGGATTTGGATGGGATCAAGGATTGCCGGCCCGTCGCCCTTGGGCGTTCAAGCCGGTCGGACACCCGAGTGGACAATGTTCAGGCGGCGCGCCCGGCTATGGCCGTGCCAGCCGCGTGGCCCGAGGACCAGGCCCATTGGAAGTTGTAGCCGCCGAGCCAGCCGGTGACGTCCACCGCCTCGCCGATCGCATAAAGACCGGGAAAGGATTTCGCCGCCATCGTGCGGGCATGGAGCGCGTCGGTGTCGATGCCGCCGAGCGTCACTTCGGCGGTGCGGTAGCCCTCGGTACCCGAAGGGGTCAGGCGCCAGTCGTGCAGCGCGTCGGTGAGCGCGCGCAAGGTGGCGTCCGACTGGTCGGCGAGGCGCCCGGCCAGACCCAGTTGTGGCGCCAGCGCCTCGACCAGGCGGGCGGGCAGGTGGCGGGCGAGTTCGGTGGTCAGGTCGCGGCGGCCTGCCGCCTGCCGCTGGTCGCGCAGCGCCGTGTAGAGGTCCTGGTCCGGGGCCAGGTCGATCCGGATCTCCTCGCCCTCGCGCCAGTAGGAGGAGAGTTGCAACACCGCCGGGCCGCTGAGGCCGCGATGGGTGAAGAGCAGCGCCTCGTCGAAACTGGCGCGGGCGTTCGACAGGCGGACGGGCAGGGCGACACCGGCGAGCGCGGCGAACCGGCCCTCGGGAAAGGTGAAGGGGACAAGGCCAGCGCGGGTTTCGGTGACCGGCAGGCCGAACTGCCGGGCGATGTCATAGGCCAGGCCCGTGGCGCCCATCTTGGGGATCGACTTGCCGCCGGTGGCCAGCACCAGGTTGCGGGCGTTTAGGCGTTCCGTCCGGCCCTCGCGCTCGACGGTCAGGGAGAAGCGCCCATCGGCATGGGACAGATCCTTGAGGCTGGTGTTCAGCCAGAGGGTAGCGCCCGCGCGCTCCATCTCCGAGAGCAGCAGGGCGATGACCTGTTTGGCCGAGCCGTCGCAAAACAGTTGGCCCAGGGTCTTTTCATGCCAGGCGATGCCATGGCGGTTCACCAGGTCGATGAAATCCCACTGCGTGTAGCGTGCCAGGGCCGATTTGCAGAAATGCGGGTTCTGCGACAGGAAATTCTCGGGCCCGGCGTGAAGGTTGGTGAAGTTGCACCGCCCGCCGCCGGAAATGCGGATCTTTTCCCCCGGTGCGCGGGCATGGTCGAGCACCAGCGTGCCCGGCCCGGCAAAAGCCGCGCACATCATGCCGGCGGCCCCGGCACCCAGGATGATCGTGTTCAGATGCATGTGCCGGGGGTGCCGCAAGCGGCGCGATTTGGCAAGGGGGCTCAGGCCATCGGCGGGATCGCGGGTTTGCGGCGCATGCCGCTGAGCGCGTTGAGCGCGACCGCGCCCAGGATGATCGCGCCGCCCGAGAGCGTGCCGGGGCTGGCCTCTTCGCCCAGCAGCAGCCAGACCCAGACCGGCGCCAGCATCGACTCGATCATGGTGATCAGCGTCAGTTCGGCGGCGGGCACCACCTGGCTGCCCATCGTGTAGAGCGCCATGCCCACCGCCAGCAGCCCCGCGCCCATCGCCATGGCGATGGCGATGTCGCGGGCGGGCACGATGAGCGGCTGGCCGGTGAGCCCAAGCATCACCAGCGCCACGACCATCGACAACATGCCGCCGATGGCGACGGCGGGCATCATGTCGCCCAGGCGGCCCCAGCGCAGCGCCAGGGTGAAGAGCGCAAAGCCGAGCGCCGAGGCGAGCGCGGCGAGATTGCCGGCCAGCGCCCCGAGCGCCAGCCCCTCGCGCACCATCACCACCAGACCGGCCAGCGCGAAGGCGATGGCAAGCCAGGTGGCGGGCCGCACGGTTTCGCGCAGCACCACCCAGCTGAGCGCCGCAGCCAGAAAGGGCGAGGCGGCGAACAGGAACACGGCATTGGCCACGGTGGTGGACTGGATGGCGAAGATCGCGCCCGAAAAGGCCAGCACCAGCCCGAACCCGCCCATCAGCCCCGCCCGTCCGGTGGCGCGCAGGGCCGGAACGATGGGTTTGCGCTTGCGCCATGCGACAAAGGCCAGCAGGGCAGGCACCATCGCCGCCGAGCGCCAGAACAGGATTGCCCAGGTTCCGGCCTCTTCGATCTGACGGATGGCAAGGCCCAGCAGCGACCAGAGAATGGCGGCGGCCGCCACCAGAATGACACCTGTCGAGTAATTCATGCCGCGCGCCCTCTGCCTGTTTGCGCGCGATGTTGGCTGCGGCTGGCCGATGCGTCTGTTCCGTTCGCGACGCGATCCGCCGCAAAAGACTGGTGGTTCAGGGTGTTGCGAGGCCGGTCCCGGCGTTGGGCGCACTGGGCCGGGTGCGGATGTCCCTCATGGTATCCGCGTTTGCAAAACGCGTCATTGTCGCGGTTCGGATGGAGTTTTGGGGATCGGCAGGGGGACGGTCAAGGACGACTGACGCTTCAAGGCGGAACCATGCCGCCGACAGACAAAGAGGCTGGCACGAATGGCGCCTTTGCAGTACTCTGGCCGCAGATCCGGCGCGAACCGGGCACGAAGACCCCGAACAGGGGCGCGAACGAGGCAGAAACGGCAGTGGTGGCATGACCGACATGGTGTATGGGGCCGTCCCCGAACGGGGCGGCGAACCGATTCTTCCCAAGTGGTGGCGGACGCTCGACAAATGGTCGATGTCCTGCGTGCTGATCCTGTTCGGGATCGGGCTGCTCCTGGGGCTTGCGGCCTCGCCGCCGCTGGCTGCGCGCAACGATTTCCAGCCGTTCCACTATGTTCAGCGGCAGGCCTTCTTTGGCGGGCTGGCCATTCTGGCGATGCTGCTCACCTCGATGATGTCGCCCACGCTGGTGCGGCGGCTGGCGGTGCTGGGCTTTCTGGGCTCCTTCGTGGCGCTGGCGCTTCTGCCCGTCTTCGGCACCGATTTCGGCAAGGGTGCGGTGCGCTGGTATTCGCTGGGCTTCGCCTCGGTGCAGCCCTCCGAGTTTCTCAAGCCCGGGTTCATGGTGGTGGCGGCCTGGCTGTTTGCCGCCTCGCAGGAGATCAACGGGCCGCCGGGGCGGCTGTGGTCCTTCTCGCTGTGCATGGCGATCGTGATGATGCTGGTGATGCAGCCGGATTTCGGGCAGGCCTGCCTGGTGCTGTTCGGCTGGGGTGTGATGTATTTCGTGGCCGGCGCGCCGATGCTGCTGCTGGTCATGATGGCCGGTGTGGTGGTTCTGGGCGGCATGGTGGCCTATTCCAATTCCGAGCATTTCGCCCGCCGCATCGACGGGTTTCTGAACCCCGATGTCGATCCCACGACCCAGCTGGGATATGCCACCAACGCGATCCGCGAGGGCGGGCTGTTCGGCGTCGGCGTTGGCGAAGGGCAGGTGAAATGGTCGCTGCCGGATGCGCATACCGATTTCATCATCGCGGTGGCGGCCGAGGAATACGGGCTGGTGCTGGTGCTGATCATCATTGCGCTCTATGCCTTGATCGTGGTGCGCTCGCTGTTTCGGCTAATGCGTGAGCGGGACATGTTCATCCGTCTTGCCGGGACCGGCCTGGCCTGCATCTTTGGCGTGCAGGCGATGATCAACATGGGCGTGGCGGTGCGACTGCTTCCCGCCAAGGGCATGACGCTGCCGTTCGTGAGCTATGGCGGCTCGTCCCTCATCGCGGGCGGTATTGCGGTCGGGATGCTTCTGTGTTTCACCCGCAGCCGCCCGCAGGGAGAGCTCGGCGATCTGTTGCGCGGGCGTGGATGATACAGGCCCGGAACAGCCGGGGCAGATGAACGGGCGGGCAGGATGACGCAGAAATACCTGATGATCGCGGCAGGCGGAACCGGGGGGCACATGTTCCCCGCGCAGGCGCTGGCCGAGGCGATGCTGCGCAAGGGCTGGCGGGTACGCCTGTCCACCGACGCCCGCGGTGCGCGCTATACCGGGGGCTTTCCGCACACGACCGAGATCGTGCAGGTTTCGAGCGCCACATTCGCGCGGGGCGGTCTTGTGGCCAAGGCGATGGTTGCGCCCCGTATCGCGGCGGGCGTTCTGTCGATGGCGCGGCAGATGCGCCGCGACCGGCCTGACGTGGTGGTGGGCTTTGGCGGTTACCCGTCGGTTCCGGCGCTGGCGGCGGCGACGCTGCTGGGCGTGCCCCGAATGATTCATGAACAGAACGGCGTGCTGGGGCGGGTGAACCAGATGTTCGCCAAGCGCGTGGCGCAGGTGGCCTGCGGTGTCTGGCCGACGGATCTGCCCGAGGGCGCCAATGGCATACATGTGGGCAATCCGGTGCGGGGCGCGGTGCTGGAGCGCGCCGGTGCGGCCTATATCGCGCCCGGTCCCTATCCGATGTCGGTTCTGGTGATGGGCGGCAGCCAGGGGGCGCGCATTCTGAGCGATGTGGTGCCCGAGGCCATCGCGGCACTGCCGGACGAAATGCGACAGTACATCCGGGTATCGCATCAGGCGCGCGACGAGGACGGGCCGCGGGTGACCGAATTCTACGCCGCCCATGGCATCGACGCCGATGTGCAGCCCTTCTTCAAGGATATTCCCCGGCGCATGTCCGAGGCGCAGCTGGTGATCAGCCGGGCGGGCGCGTCGAGCGTGGCCGATATCAGCGTGATCGGGCGGCCCTCGATCCTGATCCCCTATGCGGCGGCGGCGGGCGATCACCAGACCGCCAATGCGCGCGGGCTGACCGGCGCCAATGCCGCGATCCTGATCCCAGAAAGCGCTCTGAGCGTCGAGGCGCTGTCGGCGCAGATCGCCGCGGTGCTGTCCAATCCGGACGCGGCCCTGCAGATGGCCAATGCGGCCCTGTCGGTGGGCGCGCCGGATGCAACCGAACGCCTGGTGCAGCTGGTCGAGCAGCTGGCCGAAAAGGAGACATGATGACCCCAGCAACCAAACTGCCGCAGGATGTGGGCCCGATCCATTTCGTGGGCATCGGCGGTATCGGCATGTCGGGTATTGCCGAGGTGCTGCTGAACCTCGGCTACCGGGTGCAGGGCTCGGACCTGAAGGCATCGAAAATCACCGACCGGCTGGCCGGGCTGGGGGCGGAAATATTTACAGGACAGCGCGCCGAGAACCTTGGCCAGGCGGCGGTCGTGGTCGTTTCGTCGGCGATCAAGCCGGGCAACCCGGAACTTGATGGCGCGCGGGCGCGCGGCCTGCCGGTGGTGCGCCGCGCCGACATGCTGGCCGAGTTGATGCGGCTGAAATCGAACGTCGCGATTGCGGGAACGCATGGCAAGACGACCACCACGACCATGATGGCGGAACTCATGGTCGCGGGCGGGTTCGACCCGACCGTGGTCAACGGCGGCATCATCCATGCCTATGGTTCGAACGCGCGGATGGGACAGGGCGAGTGGATGGTGGTCGAGGCCGACGAGAGCGACGGCTCGTTCAACCGGTTGCCCGCCACCATCGCCATCGTGACGAATATCGACCCCGAGCACATGGAGCACTGGGGCTCGATCGAGGCGCTGCGCAAGGGATTCTTCGACTTCGTGTCGAACATCCCGTTCTACGGGCTGGCGGTATGCTGCACCGACCATTCCGAGGTGCAGGCGCTGGTGGGCCGGGTCACCGACCGCCGGGTGCGAACCTACGGCTTCAACGCCCAGGCGGATGTGCGCGCGGCGGGTCTGCGCTACGAGGGTGGGGTGGCACATTTCGACGTGCACCTGCAATACGAGGACGCGGTGATCGAGGGCTGCACCCTGCCGATGCCGGGGGACCACAACGTGTCGAACGCGCTCGCTGCCATCGCGGTTGCGCGCCATCTCGGGATGGCGGGGAAAGACATTCGCGCGGCGCTGGCCGCATTCGGCGGAGTGAACCGGCGGTTCACCAAGGTGGGCGAGGTCGGCGGCGTTACCGTCATCGACGATTACGGTCATCACCCCGTCGAGATCGCGGCGGTGCTGAAGGCGGCGCGCCAGGCCAGTTCGGGCCGGGTGATCGCGGTGCACCAGCCGCATCGTTACACGCGGCTGCATAATCTCTTCGAGGAGTTCTGCGCCTGTTTCAACGAGGCCGACGTGGTGGCCATCGCCGAGGTCTATGCCGCTGGAGAAGATCCGATCGAAGGTGCAGACCGCGACGCGCTGGTCGCCGGGCTGATCCGGCATGGTCATCGCCATGCCAGCGCCATCCTGTGCGAGGATGATCTGGAACGACTGGTGCGCGCATACGCCCGACCGGGCGACATGGTGGTCTGTCTCGGGGCGGGAACCATCAGCACGTGGGCCAACAACCTGCCGGGGCGCCTGAAAGGATAGCCGAGATGACGGAACCCCCGTTGAAGCGCCGGATCGGTCTGGGATTGCTGACCGCCTACGGCGTGGGCGTGATGGTGGGGGCCGGGATCTATGTGCTGGTGGGCGCGGTGGCGGCGGATGCCGGGATCTGGGCGCCGCTGGCCTTTGTCGTGGCGGGGCTGATCGCTGCGCCGACGGCGCTGAGCTATGCCGAGTTCTCGACCCGGTTGCCCGAGGCTGCGGGCGAGGCGGCCTATGTGGGCGCCGGGCTGAACAGCCGGGCGCTGGCCCTGCTCGTCGGGCTGGCGGTGGTGTCGGCGGGCACCGTGTCGGCGGGTGCTGTGCTGCGCGGCGGCGTCGGTTACCTGACCGGGATCGTCTCGGTCGATCCGGTCTGGGCGATGGTGGGCTTGGGCGTGGCACTGACGCTGGTCGCGGTGGCGGGCGTGCTGGAAAGCCTGGCGCTGGCGGCGGTGTTCACGGCGATCGAACTGGGCGGGCTGGTGCTGGTGATCTGGGCGGGGCTGGGGGCCGAGGCCTCGCCGGACTGGTCGGCGCCCGCGGCGCCGGTCTGGGCCGGGATCGGGCTGGGCGGCATTCTGGCGTTCTTTGCCTTCATCGGATTCGAGGATATCGTCAACATGGCCGAGGAGGTCGAGAACCCCGAGCGCACCCTGCCGCGTGCAATCCTGTACGCGCTGGTCCTGACCTCTCTGCTCTATGGCCTCGTGGCGTTTGCCGCGGTGCGGGCGGTGCCGCTTGACCAATTGGGCCAGTCGCGCAGCCCGCTGGCGCTGATCTGGCAGGTGACGCGCGGCGGCGATGCGAGGTTCCTGTCGGCGATCGCCGTCTTCGCGGCGCTGAACGGCATATTGGCGCAGATCGTGATGGCGGCGCGGGTTCTCTACGGGCTGGGCGGGCGCCATCCGGCGCTGGGCCGGTTCCACCATGCGCATCCGCGCTTTGGCACGCCGGTGCTGGCGACGGTGCTGGTCGGGGCGGCGGTGATCCTTTGCGCGCTTTATGTGCCGCTTGAAACGCTGGCCGGGACCACCTCGTCGATCCTGCTGGGTGTGTTTGCGCTGGTCAACGCGGCGCTGATCGTCCAGAAAAGGCGGGAGCCCGAGGCCCGGTTCCGGGTGCCGATGGCCGTTCCGGTGGTGGGGCTGGTCCTGTCGCTCGGGGCGCTTGCGGTTGCATTGAAGGGGGTGACATGAGCCTGTCGATCATTCTGGGCACCGCCTGGGTGCTGGCCGCGACCGGTGTGGCGTTGCTGCCGTTGCGGCGCCAATACGCGCCGGGACTGGCGCTGCTGATCCTTGCGCCGATGCTGATCCTGTTCATCGGTTACGAGCACGGGGTGCTGCCGGGGCTGCTGGCGCTGGCGGCTTTCGTGTCGATGTTCCGAAACCCGTTGCGCTACCTTTGGGGCAGGGCCACGGGCCGCGGGCGGGAGTCAGCGGAATGAGCCTGTCGCTGATCCTGGCCTGTGTCTGGGCCGTGGCGGCAAATGTCATCGCGATGCTGCCCAGCCGCGACCATCACTGGCGCAATGCCTATATGCTGATCGCGGTGGGCATTCCGATCCTGGGTTATGTGACCTATGAGAACGGGCCGTGGATCGGGCTGGTGGTGCTGGCAGGTGGCATGTCCGTGCTGCGCTGGCCGGTGATCTACCTGGGCCGCTGGCTGCGGCGTCCGCGGCCCTGATCGCGGTGGACCCGGAGTTCCTGATACCGGTCGGATTGCTGGCTTTGGGGATCGGCGCGGGCGTTGTGCTGGCGCGGATCGGGGCCGCGATCTGGGCGGTACTGGCCGCGCTGGCGGCGGTGGCCATTGCCTGGCTGCTGGTGTTTCACTCGCAACTTTTCGGATGGGAAGGGATGGGCCCGGGCATCGTGGGCGTCCTCTTCTGCCTGCCGCTGGCGCTGGGGCTGCTTGCCGGCGCTGCCTTTGGCTGCTGGAGGCGCAGGCGTGACCGATAAGCTGTTGCTCTATGTCATCCTGCTGGCGATTTTTGGCGGTGCGGCCCAGCTGGGCCGGACGGGGCGACCGGGCTGAGCTTTGCCGTTGTTCGCGGGGGGCGATCCGGGTTACATGCCGGGTGCGAACAGGACGGGCAGGCAGAGATGATTGACACCAGCAAGATACGCGGCAGGCTGACTCCGAACCGGGCGCTGTCGGAACTGACCTGGCTGCGCGTCGGTGGACCGGCGGACTGGCTGTTCCAGCCTGCCGATATGGAGGATCTGCAAAGCTTTCTGCGTGACCTTCCGCCAGCGGTGGCGGTGTTCCCGATGGGCGTGGGGTCAAACCTGATCGTGCGGGACGGCGGCTTGCGCGCGGTGGTGATCCGGCTGGGGCGGGGTTTCAACGGGATCGAGGTGACGGGCGATACCGTCACCGCCGGGGCGGCGGCGCTGGATGCGCATGTGGCGAAGAAGGCGGCGGATGCGGGCGTTGACCTGACGTTCCTGCGGACCATTCCCGGCTCGATCGGCGGGGCGGTGCGAATGAACGCGGGCTGTTATGGCAGCTATTTGGCGGATGTGTTCCACTCGGCGACCGTGGTGACGCGCGCCGGCGAGACCGCCGAACTGTGCGCCGATGACCTGAATTTCCGCTATCGCCAGTCCGACCTGCCCGAGGGCGCGGTGCTGGTTTCAGCGGTGCTGCGCGGGCCGCAGGGCGATCCGGCGGAACTGCATACCCGGATGGAGGCCCAGCTGCAAAAACGCGACGAGACCCAACCCACCCGAGACCGCAGCGCCGGATCGACCTTTCGCAATCCGGCCGGGTTTTCTTCGACCGGGCGGGCGGATGACACGCATGAATTGAAGGCCTGGAAGGTGATCGATGACGCCGGGATGCGCGGCGCGCGCCGAGGCGGGGCGCAGATGAGCGAGAAACATTCGAACTTCCTGATCAATACCGGTGGCGCTACGGCCTCGGATCTCGAAGGTCTGGGCGAGGAGGTGCGAAAAAAGGTTTACGACACCAGCGGCATAACGCTAGAGTGGGAAATCATGCGGGTCGGAGATCCGCGACAAGACTAAAACCCCGAAACCGTTAACCCTTTCAGGCAAGTACAGGGGCGGAGTCCGGGGATCAGGACAGCAACGGGTCACAAGATAAGACCTGGAAAACACAGAGGCACTGAGTTGGGTCAGTCGAGCGGGACACACCCCAAGGTGGCGGTATTGATGGGCGGACCCTCGGCCGAGCGCGAGGTGTCGCTTGTCAGCGGACGTGAATGTGCCGCAGCGCTGCGGGGAGAAGGGTTCGACGCGGTCGAACTGGATGCGGGGCCGGACCTGTGCGACCGGTTGCGCGAGATCGCGCCCGACGTCGTTTTCAACGCATTGCATGGCCGCTGGGGCGAGGACGGCTGCGTGCAGGGCCTGCTGGAGTGGCTGCGGATCCCCTATACGCATTCCGGGGTTCTGGCCTCGTCGCTGGCGATGGACAAGCAGCGCACCAAGGACGTGTACCGGGCCGCAGGGCTTCCGGTTGTCGAGAGCGTGATCGCGGATCGCGGGTCGGTCGAGGCCGCGCATGTGATGGCGCCGCCCTATGTGGTCAAGCCCAACAACGAGGGTTCCTCGGTCGGGATCTATATCGTGCAGGAAAGCGCCAACCGGCCGCCGCAGCTCTCGCCGGAGATGCCGGCGCAGGTGATGGTCGAGCAATACGTGCCGGGACGTGAGATGACGACCACGGTGATGGGCGACCGTTCGCTGACGGTGACCGATATCATCACCGAGGGTTGGTACGACTATCACGCCAAATATGCGCCGGGCGGGTCGCGCCACGTGGTGCCGGCGGAGATCCCGCAGGAGATTTTCGACCTCTGCCTCGACTATGCGCTGCGTGCCCACAGGGCGTTGGGGTGCCGGGGCGTGAGCCGCACCGATTTCCGCTGGGACGAGGCGCGCGGCGCCGATGGGCTCTACCTGCTTGAAACCAACACGCAGCCGGGCATGACGCCCACCTCGCTGGCACCGGAACAGGCGTCGGCGCTGGGGATGACATTCGGGCAGCTCTGCGCCTGGCTGGTGGAGGACGCCTCGTGCAATCGCTGAAGCGCACCCTTTTGCCAATACGGTTTCGCCCGCACCTTCCGGCCGGGCAAGACGCTGAATTCGGCGCCGCAGGGGATGCGGAAGCTACGGGTTCGGCCATTCGCCTGGAGGGGCTGACGCGTCTCAAATCCGGCGCCAGGAAATCCGACCCGGCCCCGTCGCGGCTGAGCTACCGGATGCAGCGCTGGATGCTGACGCCCGGCATTCGCCTGGGTCTGCGCATCGGGGTCCCCTTCTGCCTGGTCTTTGCCCTGGGCAGCGGGTTTCTGGCCAGCGAAAAGCGTCGCGACGCATTGAATGCCTTTGTCGCCGATGTGCGCGCCTCGATCCAGGAACGGCCGGAGTTCATGGTCAAACTGATGGCGATCGACGGGGCGGGGTCCAACCTGGCCGCGGATATCCGCGAGGTGGTGCCGATCGACTTTCCTGTCAGTTCCTTCGATCTGGATGTCGAACAGATAAGGCAGGTGATCACCGGACTTGATCCGGTGAGGAACGCCAGCGTGCGCATAAGGCCCGGTGGCATCCTGCAGGTGGATGTGGTCGAGCGACAGCCGGCGGTTATCTGGAGAACGCGCGGCGGGCTGGAAATGCTGGATGAAACCGGGGCGCATGTGGATGACCTTGCCGCGCGCGGCGATCGCTCCGACCTGCCCCTGGTCGCAGGCGAGGGGGCTGACAAGCACGTGGAGGAGGCGCTCAGGCTGCTTGCAACCGCCAAGCCGCTGGGCGACCGGATGCGCGGCCTTGTCCGGATCGGCGAGCGGCGCTGGGATGTGGTTCTGGACCGTGGCCAGCGCATCCTGTTGCCGGAACAACGGCCGGTACAGGCGCTGGAGCGGGTTCTGGCGGTGAACGAGGTGCAGGATCTTCTGGAACGGGATGTCGCCGATATCGACATGCGGTTGGGCGCGAGACCCACGATCAGAATGACCGAGGCGGCCAATGCCGAATGGTGGCAGAGCAATAAAACGAGCGGAAACGGGCAGTAAGACAGATGATGACGGATCTTTATCAGTCGCAACGTGCAATGCGTCAGATGCGCCAGCAAGCCATACAGCGGGGCGTTGTCGCCATTCTGGATGTGGGGAGTTCGAAGATATCCTGCCTAGTGCTGCGCTTTGACGGGTCGGGCAGGCTGAGCGACGACGCTTCGGTTGGGTCCATGGCGGGGCAGACGGGGTTCCGGGTGATCGGCGCCGCGACAACGCGGTCGCGCGGGGTGCAGTTTGGCGAGATCACAGCCATGCAGGAGACCGAGCGCGCCATCCGTACCGCGCTTCAGGCGGCGCAGAAGATGGCCGACATCCGCGTCGATCACGTGATCGCCTGTTTTTCCGGGGCGAACCCGCGGTCCTATGGTCTTGATGCCGAGGTCGAACTGGAAACCCAGGTCGTGACCGAGGCCGAAATCGGCCGGGTGCTGAACGCCTGCGAAGTGCCCGAATACGGCGCCGGGCGCGAGGTTCTTCATGCACAACCGGTGAATTTCGCACTCGACAATCGCTCGGGTCTCATCGACCCGCGTGGCCAGCTGGGGCAAACCCTGTCCGTCGACATGCACATGTTGACGGTGGACTCGACCGCCATCCGCAACCTCGCGCATTGCATCAAGCGCTGCGATCTTGAACTGGCCGGGATCGCCAACTCGGGTTACGTTTCCGGGGTTTCCGCCCTGGTCGAGGACGAGCAGGAACTTGGCGCCGCCTGCATCGATCTCGGGGGCGGAACCACCAGCGTTTCGATCTTTCTCAAGAAGCACATGATCTTTGCCGATTGCGTCCGCATGGGCGGCGACCATGTTACTGGCGACATTTCGATGGGCCTGGGCGTTCCGACCGCGAATGCCGAGCGGATCAAGACCTTTTCCGGAGGGGTACACGCCA
This sequence comes from Ruegeria marina, assembly GCF_900101475.1. Classification (GTDB taxonomy): domain Bacteria; phylum Pseudomonadota; class Alphaproteobacteria; order Rhodobacterales; family Rhodobacteraceae; genus Ruegeria_B; species Ruegeria_B marina. The sequence continues at coordinate 265,167 of NZ_FMZV01000005.1, forward strand.
CCGGCGCGGATGACCGAGAAATGATAGATATCGGCGGCGATACCGGCGACTGGGAGCACGACCGGCGCACCGTGAGCCGGGCCGAGCTGATCGGCATCATGCGGCCGCGGGTCGAGGAAATTCTCGAAGAGGTGCGGGTGCGGCTTGACGCTGCGGGTTTCGACCACTTGCCAAGTCAGCAGATCGTCCTGACCGGCGGTGGCAGCCAGATCATGGGGCTGGATGGCCTGGCCAGCCGCATTCTCGGTCAGCGGGTGCGGCTTGGCCGACCGCTGCGCGTGCATGGGCTGCCGCAATCCGCGACCGGGCCGGGTTTCTCGTCGGTCGTCGGGCTCAGCCTGTTCGCCGCCCACCCGCAGGACGAATGGTGGGATTTCGAGGTGCCGGTCGATCGCTATCCGGCCCGCTCCCTGCGGCGCGCGGTCAAATGGTTCCGCGACAACTGGTAGGCGCCTGCTTCGGTGGTTTTTCAAAGCTTTGCGGTGACAAACCGATTGCGCCGTGATAAGAAACAGGCAAGCGCCCGGCAAGCGGCGCCTGATGGGGCGAGCAGGTCCCTCGGAAATTCCTAACTTGTGATTCCCGCCGCTGATGGCGTGCGGGGGTCTGTCTTTTTGTGTCTGCTTGCGCGAGATCCGCAATATCTGCCGTGATCGGCGAAATACCGCGTCTCTGGCCAGAATCTTTCCATATTTTGTGTCGATTTTGCGTTTTGCGCGTGACGAACCGGGCCGAGAACGGTAGGATTGCCTGTGGATAGGTAAGAAAAATCTCTGCAAAGGCAGGGTGTAGAACAGGCGGACAGAGCATGACATTGAACCTTTCGATGCCCGGACAGGAAGAGTTGAAGCCGCGGATCACCGTTTTCGGGGTCGGCGGGGCTGGCGGAAACGCGGTCAACAACATGATCGAGAAACAGCTGGAAGGCGTCGACTTCGTCGTCGCCAACACCGATGCGCAGGCGCTGCAACAGACCAAGGCGCCATCGCGGATCCAGTTGGGCGTCAAGGTTACCGAAGGTCTGGGTGCCGGTGCGCGGGCCAGTGTTGGCGCCGCCGCCGCCGAGGAAAGCATCGAGCAGATCGTGGACCACCTTGCCGGGGCGCATATGTGCTTCATCACTGCCGGCATGGGCGGCGGCACCGGAACCGGCGCCGCGCCGATCATTGCGCAGGCGGCGCGTGAGCTTGGCGTTCTGACCGTTGGCGTCGTGACCAAGCCGTTCCAGTTCGAAGGTGCCAAGCGCATGCGTCAGGCCGAGGACGGTGTTGACGCGCTGCAAAAGGTCGTGGACACGCTGATCATCATTCCCAACCAGAACCTGTTCCGCCTTGCCAACGAAAAGACGACCTTTACCGAGGCGTTCAGCATGGCCGATGACGTGCTCTACCAGGGCGTCAAGGGCGTGACCGACCTGATGGTGCGACCGGGCCTGATCAACCTCGATTTCGCCGATGTGCGCGCCGTGATGGACGAGATGGGCAAGGCGATGATGGGGACTGGCGAAGCCTCGGGCGAGGACCGCGCCGTACAGGCCGCCGAGAAGGCAATCGCCAACCCGCTTTTGGACGAGATCAGCCTGAACGGCGCCAAGGGCGTTCTGATCAACATCACCGGCGGACACGACCTGACGCTGTTCGAACTCGACGAGGCGGCCAATATCATCCGCGAAAAGGTGGACCCGGACGCCAACATCATTGTCGGCTCCACGCTCGATACCTCGCTCGAAGGGGCAATGCGTGTTTCGGTGGTCGCCACCGGGATCGACGCGGTCGATGTCAATGCGGACATGCCGGTGCCGCGCCGATCGATGACGGCACCGCTCAAGCAAAAGATCGCCGCCGAGGAGAAGCAGGCGCCTTTGACGCTGGAGAAGCTGGCGCCGGTGGCCGAGACCGCCGAAGAACCGACCCTGTTTGAAGGCATGGAGGTCGAGGAAGTCGCCGCGCGTGACCTGGGCGAGGATATCTTCGAAGCCGAGGAACCGGAACTGGTTGACGAGGATGGCCTGCCGCCGCCCGCCTATCAGCCGCAGGTTCCGGAATTCAACCCGCGTTCCTATGTCGAGGAAGAACCGGCCGAAACCTATGTCGCGCCGCGCGCGCCTGCACCGGGCACCCCGTCTCCGGAAGCCTTGCGCCGTCTTCAGGCCGCCGCGCAAAAAGTGCCGCATGCTCCTCAGCAGGGGCAGCGCCCGACTGCTCAGCCCAGCGCCGAGAAACCCCGATTCGGGTTCAACCGTCTGATCGACCGCATGACCGGCCATGCCCCGGACATGCCTGCGGAGCGGCCTGCCGCCCCGGCGCGTCAGCAACCGGTGGTGCGCCAGAGTGACTCCACCGCCGCCGCGCGGGCCGAACCCGATCCGGATCGGGAACGGATCGAAATTCCGGCCTTCCTGCGGCGTCAAGCCAACTGATAGCGGTCACAACTGAAACAGAAAAGGCTGCCTTTTGGCAGCCTTTTCTGTTTCATTAACAATGGGTTGGATCACCATACGCAGAGTTTTGCCGATCTGTTACCAAACTGTTTCAATCGGTTACAAAGATTGAGTTGAGGCTTTGGGGGCGGTCGCTTACCTGAGATGCAACACAGCTCGCAGAGGCTGTAAACAGTGCCCAGAGGCCGAATTTGCAACATACGCTGAAAACCTCGGTGACCTTCGTCGGAAACGGACTTCACAGCGGTGCACCCGCAAGGATGACCGTCAGACCCGCCGCGGCAGGTCATGGCATCTGGTTCAAACGGACAGACATCGAAATCGGCGATTCCATGATCCCGGCAATTTATGACCTGGTGGAACGCACCCCGTTGTGCACCCGTCTCGTCAACGAGGCCGGGGTCTCGGTGTCGACCGTCGAGCACATCATGGCCGCGCTGGCGGGATGCGGCGTGCACAATGCCCTGATCGAGATCGACGGTCCCGAAGTGCCTATCATGGACGGCTCGTCGGTGGACTTCGTGCGCGGGATCATGACGCGTGGCGTCCGCCAGCAGGCGGCGCCGGTGCTGGCCTATCAGGTGCTCAAGACGATCACGGTCGAAAAGGACGGAGCCAGCGCCACCCTGATGCCGGCGGATGGGCTGGAGATCGAATTCACCATCGACTTTGCAGATGCCGCGATCGGTCGTCAGACCCGCCGGATGGACATGCGCAACGGCAGTTTTGTGCGAGAACTGAGTGACAGCCGCACGTTCTGCCGCAGGGCGGATGTGGAGGCGATGCGCGCAAACGGGCTGGCGCTGGGGGGTACGCTGGAAAACGCCGTGGTGGTTGATGGCGCGGATGTGCTGACGCCGGGCGGGTTGCGCCATGCCGACGAGGCGGTGCGCCACAAGATGCTGGATGCGCTGGGAGATCTCTACATGGCGGGCGGGCCGATTCTGGGCCGGTATGTCGGCGAGAAGGCCGGACATTCGCTGACCAATACGCTGTTGCGGACCCTGTTCGAAACCCCCGGCGCGGTGCGCCCGATCCTGTGTTCGCCGGAACAGGCGGCGCTGTTGCCGGGCCAGGGCCTGATCTGGTCGGAAATCCCTCAGGTTGCCTGATTTGCGTCGGAAAGTCCGCTTGCGCATCGAACAGGTTCAATCGCCCGGCTGTGAAGCCGGGCGATGCGTTTAGGGCGTTTTGCAGCGGAAATTAATGTGCTAGACCGAGGCGCAACAGGGGGACACACTCCGCTCGCAGGACGACAAGGACAAGCGGCATGAATGGCAGCAGGGCAGGGGCCAGGGTTATCGGCGCATTACTTCTGGCGACGGTTCTGACGGCATGTAGCGGGGGCGCGTTCCGCACGGCGGCCGACCGGACGCAGAATCTCGAAGCCTATACGCCCGAGCAGATCTTCGAGCGCGGCGAATACGAGCTGGCGCAGAAGCGCACGGACGATGCGGCTTTCTATTTCTCCGAGGTCGAACGGCTCTATCCCTATTCCAATTGGGCCAAGCGGGCGCTGATCATGCAGGCGTTCACGTTCCATGCGGGCAAGGACTATCCCGAAAGCCGCGCGGCGGCGCAGCGCTATATCGATTTCTACCCGGCGGATGAAGACGCCGCCTATGCGCAGTATCTGCTGGCGCTCAGCTATTACGACCAGATCGACGAGGTTGGCCGCGACCAGGGCCTGACGTTCCAGGCGTTGCAGGCGCTGAGGACGGTGATCGAGGTTTATCCGGACAGCGAATATGCCACTTCGGCCATCCTGAAGTTCGACCTGGCGTTCGACCATCTGGCCAGCAAGGAAATGGAAATCGGCCGCTATTACCTGCGCCGCCAGCACTATACCGCGGCGATCAACCGCTTCCGTGTGGTGGTCGAGGATTTCCAGACCACGACTCATACCGCCGAGGCGCTGCACCGTCTGGTCGAAGCCTATCTGTCTCTGGGACTGGTGGACGAGGCGCAGACCGCGGGCGCGATCCTGGGCTACAACTACCAGTCCTCGGAATGGTACGAGGCCAGCTACAGGCTGTTGACAGCGCGCGGGCTCAAGATGCGCGATCCGGGCAATAACTGGCTGAGCCAGATCTACCGCCAGTCGATCAAGGGCCAGTGGTTGTAAGGGGGCGGCGGGCCTCTGGCCCGCCCTGCGGTGCTGCCGATGCTTCGGGCGCTTGAGATAAGGGACATGCTCATCATCGACCGGCTGGAGCTTGAGCTCCAACCGGGTCTGAACGTGCTGACTGGCGAGACCGGGGCGGGCAAGTCGATCCTGCTGGACAGCCTGGGGTTCGTGCTGGGATGGCGCGGGCGGGCGGAACTGGTGCGGCAGGGCGCGGCGCAGGGCGAGGTGACGGCGGAATTCCAGCTGTCCGATGGACACCCGGCGCATGGGATCCTGGCCGAGGCGGGGCTGCCGGGCGGCGCACAGCTGATCCTGCGGCGGGTAAACACGGCGGATGGCCGCAAGACCGCCTGGGTCAACGACAGGCGCTGTTCCGGAGAGGTGCTGCGGGCGCTTTCCGAGACGCTGGTGGAACTGCATGGCCAGCACGACGACCGTGGCCTGCTGAATCCGCGCGGCCACCGCGCGATGCTGGATGCCTATGCCGGGCACGAGGCGTTGCTAGTTCAGGTGCGTGACAGCTGGAGCGCCAGAAGCCGCGCCCGCCGCAAGGTGGAACAGACCGAAGCGGCGCTGGCGGCGGTTCGGGCGGAAGAGGATTTCCTGCGCCATGCGGTGGCCGAACTGGACAAGCTCGATCCGCAGCCGGGCGAAGAGGCGGCGCTGGATGCGCAACGCCGGATGATGCAGGGGGCCGAACGGATCCGCGACGACTTGGCCCGCGCGTTCCAGTTGCTTGGCAATGAGGGGGCCGAAGGCGCGATGGGAGATGCCTTGCGCTGGCTGGAAGGCGTGAGCGACAAGGCCGGGGGCCGGCTGGAGGCGCCGATCGCCGCGCTGGGGCGGGCGATGATCGAACTGGGCGAGGCGTTCTCGGGTGTCGAGGATTGCCTTGAGGCGCTTGATTTCAACCCGATGGAACTGGAACAGGTCGAAGAACGCCTCTTCGCCATCCGCGCGCTGGCGCGCAAATACGATGTCTTGCCGGATGATCTGGCGGGGCATGCCGATACGCTCAGGGCCAGGTTGACGGCGCTGGACGCGGGGGATGCGGATCTGGCGGGCTTGTCGAAGGAACTCGCGGCGGCCGAGGCTGCCTATGACGCGGCAGCCGGCGCGCTTTCGCAGGCGCGGCTTGGGGCGGGCGCGGCGCTCGATGCGGCGGTGATGGCGGAACTGACGCCGCTGAAGATGGAGCGCGCGGTGTTCCAGACCCGTCTGGAACCGTCGGAACCGGGGCCAGAGGGGCGGGATGCGGTGACCTTTGAGGTGGCGACCAACCCCGGCGCGCCCTCGGGGCCGCTCAACCGCATTGCTTCGGGTGGGGAACTGAGCCGGTTCCTGCTGGCGCTCAAGGTCTGCCTGCATGGCGATGACCGGGGCGTGACCATGATCTTTGACGAGATCGACCGGGGCGTCGGCGGCGCCACGGCGGATGCGGTCGGGCGACGGCTGGCGGCGCTCGCCGAGGGCGGGCAGGTGCTGGTGGTGACGCATTCGCCCCAGGTGGCGGCGCGGGGCGGACATCACTGGCGAGTGCAAAAGGACGTGGCCGATGGCGCGACCCTGTCGACGGTGGTTCCGCTGGGTGCAGAGGACCGTGTCGACGAGATCGCCCGCATGGTCGCCGGAGACACGATCACCGATGCGGCGCGGGCGGCGGCAAGGGCATTGCTGGCCTCCTGATCCTTACGCAACACTTGCCGACAAGCAGGTGAGACCTTGGGGAAACCCGCTTTTCTGGCGCTGCGGCCTGCCCTACTAAGGAAGAAAGACTTCGCCGAGCGCAGAATGACCCAGACGATCCTTACTGTTGTGAAGCAGCAGATGCTGCAGGCGAAGGCAGAAATCGCAGATGCCTGGCGTGTTTTGCGTCACCGCGGACCCAGCCAGGTGCAATTCTGGTTCATCGCGCTTGTCATAGGTATCGCGGCGGGTCTTGCGGCTGTTGGATTTCGAAAGGGAATCAACTGGTTGCAGGCCGCTCTTTACGGAACAGAGGATGTGCATTTCCTCCACAGCTTCGCAGAGCATTTGCCGTGGTACTGGATCCTGCTCATTCCTGCTGTCGGCGGTTTGGTGGTTGGTGTGGTGCTGCACCGGACGACCCCTGACGGCCGGTGCAGGTCCGTTGCCGATGTCATCGAGGGGGCGGCGCTGACCGATGGCCGGGTGGAAATCCGTGCGGGCATCGGTTCTATGATCGCATCGTTGATCACGCTCAGTTCCGGCGGGTCGTCGGGGCGCGAGGGGCCGGTGGTTCACATGGCCGGCGTGATCTCGACCTGGGTCTGCCAGAAGATCAACGCCGACGGAATTACCGGGCGCGACTTGCTCGGCTGTGCCGTGGCCGCCGCGGTCTCGGCCAGTTTCAATGCGCCGATCGCGGGTGCCCTCTTCGCGCTGGAAGTCGTCCTGCGGCATTTCGCGGTGCATGCTTTCGCCCCCATCACCATCGCCGCCGTGGCCGGAACCGTGGTCAATCGCCTGGAGCGCGGCGACGTGACCGAATTCGTTCTGGAAACTCCCGGTTCGCTGCAATTCTATGTGGAATTGCCTGCTTTCCTGTTGTTGGGGCTGATCTGCGGGTTTGTGTCACTGCTCCTGATGCGGGCAATATTCTTCGCGGATACGTTCGGCACCCATGTGCAGAACCGGATCGGCCTGCCGCGTTGGCTGCGTCCGGCGGTCGCCGGAGCCCTGCTGGGACTGGTCGCGATCTGGTTCCCGCATATCATCGGCGTGGGATACGAAACCACGATCCGGGCGCTCAGCGGTGATCTTGCGCTGGGAACCGCGGTTCTCTTTGCCGTGGTCAAGACTGCCGCGCTGGCGATCACCATGGGAGGCAGGATGGGGGGCGGGGTCTTTTCGCCGTCCCTGATGGTGGGTGCGCTGACCGGGCTGGCCTTTGGACTGATTGCCACCAGCCTGTTGCCGGAAGTCTCCGGCACCCATGCGCTTTATGCCTATGCCGGGATGGGAGCGGTCGCCGCGGCCGTACTGGGGGCACCGATCTCGACTACGCTGATCGTGTTCGAACTGACCGGGGACTGGCAGATCGGACTGGCGGTGATGGTGTCGGTCAGCATGTCCACGGCGCTGGCCTCGCGACTGGTGGACCGTTCTTTCTTCCTGACGCAATTGGAGCGGCGGAATGTCCATCTTGCTGCCGGCCCGCAGGCTTATCTGCTGGCAATGCTGCGGGCGGGTTCGGTCATGCGCCCGCTGGGCGATCCGCGCTGCATCGGATCTGCCGAGTGCGAGGCGCTTGTCGCTCAGGGGATCTCGGTTCCGGCAAGTGCCACGCTGGAGGCCGCGATGCCCTTGTTCGACCGGGATGAACACGTCTGTATCCCGGTGGTTGTCCGAGAAGAGAGCGGGAGCGAAACCGCAGTGGGTGCGCTTTATCACATTGACGCGCTCAAGGCGTATAACCGGGCGCTTGCTGCGACGGCAGCCGAAGAACATTCGTGACCGGCGCGGCAACCAGCCGGTGCTCGGGACAAGGTGTTGAATGGGCGGAGTTTCACACGCACCGGCCTTTGCAGTGAATGTTGCAAAAGCGTGGGTCCACGAGTAATTCATGTTATAGTCGGGGCCGAGAGACAAAGCTTCGCGTTGTATTGAATGTCGCTGTTTGCCGGCTGGTTCCTTTGGTGGAACGCGCAGCCGTTCATGAATAAAGACATCACTTTCGACATATGAGTAAGATATGAAAGTACTGTTGGCCGACGATCATGACCTTGTGCGAGATGCGCTGTCCGCGTTCATCGAAACCGAGGTCGACATGCAAGTCACCGCGGTGCCCGACCTGCTTGCCGCCTGCGACGCGGCGCGCCAGACACTCTATGACATCATACTGCTCGACTATTCCATGCCGGGAATGAACGGGTTGGAAGGATTGGCGCAAGCGATACAAGCCGGCGATGGTCAGCCTGTGGCTATCATGTCCGGAACCGCACCGCGAACCGTCGCCCAGGAAGCCTTGAACGCAGGGGCGGCCGGATTCTTGCCAAAGACGATTGGCGCCAGATCGCTGATCAATGCCATCAGGTTCATGGTGGCGGGGGAAACCTTTGTGCCCGCGGATTTCATGACCACCGAGGATGTCGCGGAGGACCATCCGATCGCGAAACTTCTCAGCCGCCGCGAGGTGGAGGTGCTGAAAGGGTTGTGTCGCGGCCAGTCGAACAAGGAAATCGCGAGAGACCTGGAACTACAGGAGGTCACGATCAAGTTGCACGTCAAGACGCTGTGCCGGAAGTTGTCGGCCAGGAACCGCACCCAAGCCGCCATGATCGGAAAGGAAGCCGGTCTTTTCTAGAACGTGTCGCATCCCGAGCGCCTCTGGCCACTGTTGGGATTAGGATTGCACAGGCTGGCCCGACAACAGATCACTCAGGGGCGAAGCCTTTAATTTGCGCTATACTTTCGGATAATGTTCTATTCTTTTACCGCGCTGTAAGGAGAAGACGCCTGGTTCATACTTTGGCCACGAACAAGGAGCAGAGGCAATGTTGACACGGCAGGGGTTTCTAACCGCGATCGCATTGGCCGTGTTCCCCTTGTTGCCCTCATCCGGGATTTGCGCCGAACCTCTTGCCGTGCCGACAGAAGAAATCGTGCTTGAGGTTTCTGGCAATATCGGAAACGCAAACGCCGGTACGGTCGCGCAATTCGATCTTCAGATGCTGCGGGGGATGCGCCAGGTCAGCTACGAAACAACGACCCTGTGGACCGAGGGCGTCACGCGGTTCACGGGTGTGCCGCTGAAGGAGATCCTGCGGCTTCTGAATGTGACCGATGGCGTGCTGCGGGCCCGGGCCATCAACGAGTATGCGGTCGATATACCGGTTGAAACAATCGAACCCAATGTTCCCCTGCTGGCTTTCGAGATGAATGGACAGACCATGTCACGGCGGGACAAGGGACCGCTGTGGATCGTTTATCCTTATGACTCCGATGAGGCATACAGATCGGAGACGGTCTATACTCGCAGTATCTGGCAATTGGACAGGATAGAAGTGACGGATTAGGCTGAGGCCTGATATGATCCGGCGTTGGAGAGCTGTCTGGCGAAGTCGGCAAGGTATGGTGTGAAGGGCGAAAGCAGTTTTTCCCGACCGCGTGAGCGTGGCAATCTGGTTCTGGGCGCAATCGTCGGATTGGGCCTGGCATTTTCCGTCGTGCTGGTGTCGCAACTTGCAAATCAGGCGTTGCGGGATGTGGAAAGCCTGAAGTCGGCGACTTCGGACAATGTTCAGTGGACGCTTTCCCAGGCCGAAGTCGAGTTGCTTGGCCTGCAAGTCGCGGTTGAGCAGGTCATGGCGCTGAACCCGGAACAGGTTTCCCCCCAGGATCTTGATGCCGTCAGAAAAGCCTTCGACATTTTTTTCAGCCGGTTAGCGACCTTGTCGAGCGGCCGGCTCTTTGCCGAGCTCAACAAGGATCCTGCTTTCTCGGACACGATGCAACAGGCGCAACGGGTCATGCATGCCCATCTTGCGGTGATCGACGGGACCGACACCGATCTTGTCGCTGCCTTGCCCGCAATGCGGCACGCGTTTTCCATGATCCAGCCCGCCGTCCGCACCGCGTCCGTACAGGGGCTGGTGCAGTTCGCCGAACAGTCCGACTTGCGGCGCGAAGCCCTGGCGGGGACATTGCGGCGCCTGCTGGTGCTGGTCGTGTTGTTGTTCTCGGCGCTGACCACCGTCAGCCTCTACTTGCTGATCGTCAATCGCCGGACTCTCAGGAGGAGATTCCAGGTCGAGCAGATGAACCAGCGGATGGCAACGATCCTATCCACCTCGCAGGACGCGGTGGTCGTGGTCGACAGTGCCGGCAGGATCAGGGAGTTCAGCCCGGCAGCAGAGCGGATGTTCGGTTATTCCGCCCAGGATGTGATCGGGCGCGATTCCGCAGACATACTTGTCCCAAGGGGCATCCGCAGAAGCTATCTGCGCGAAATGAGGAACCTCAAGCAGGAGAGTGACGGTCAGGGCGCGCGCAAGGAACCGTTCCGGTTCAAGGCGATGCGCCGGAACGGTGAGGTGCTTCCGATCGAATTGACGGTTCAGACGGCCCTTGACGGCCCCGAGTTGATCATCGTCGGCTTCATCCGCGACATGTCCCGCCAGATCGCCGACGAAAGAGAGTTGATCGCGGCCCGCGACCACGCCCTGGAGGGCGAGCGGATCAAGGCCGAGTTTCTGACGGTCATGAGCCATGAAATCCGAACGCCATTGAACGGCATGCTCGGAAACCTTTCCTTGCTGGAGGAAACCGAGCTTTCGCCGGTGCAGACGCGCTACGTTCGCAGCATGGATATTTCGGGCCGATTGCTGATGAGTCATGTCGACGCCGTTCTTGATATTGCCAGCCTCGAAGCGGGCAAGGTCTCGGTGAACATCGAAAAGGTGTGCATCGACGAACTTTTGCAGGATATCGTCGACAGCCAGGGCGGCAGCGCCGCCGCGCGCGGGAATGCCATCGCATGGGGCTGGGTCGGCACGGCAGCGCCCTGGGTGGAAACCGATCCGAAGCACTTGCAGCAGATCCTGCTCAATCTGGTGGGAAACGCGATCAAGTTCACCGAAAATGGCCGGATAGACATCGAGGTGGAGCTTTCATTCGCGGGCCCGTCGGACAATGGCACCGGCAGCCTGCTGGAAGTAAGGGTGATAGATACCGGTATCGGTATTCCCGAAGACCAGCTTGATCTGGTTTTCGAGGATTTCCGGACGACCGACGCCTCGTTTCATCGTGCCGCCGGCGGAACGGGGCTTGGCCTTGGGATCGCACGCCGGTTGACTCACAACCTGGGCGGCGAGATTGGCGTGGCCAGTGAACCGGGCGAAGGCAGTGCATTCTACATTCAGATCCCTGTCACAAGGGCATCCGGTCCACAAGCAAGGCCGCTGGAAACGCTGGTTCAGGGTCCCCTGTCGAAACAGGATGTCCTTGTGGTGGAAGACAACGAGATCAATCTGAAAGTCGTTGTGGAGATGCTGGAACGCGAAGGATACCGGGTAACCGCCGCCCGGGACGGGCATTCGGCTGTGGAAGAGGCATCGAAACGGTTTTTCGACCTGATCCTGATGGACATCAGCATGCCGGTCATGGATGGGTTGGAAGCCGCCCGCCGGATCCGCGAGGGCGACGGCGCTTCGGCCCGGTCCCAGATTGTCGCGTTTACCGCCAATGTCCTGCCCGGCGATGCCAGACGTTACAAGGTGGCCGGAATGAACGGCGTTCTTGGAAAGCCGCTGACATTCCAGGCCCTTCGCGACCATCTGTCCGGTCTGCCGTCCGAAGTCGTGGCGGACCGGGAGCAGAAAGACCCGACGCCCGCCTCGCAGATCGAGGATCGGCTTGCGGAATTGCGCACAGCCCTGGGGGACGTCGAAGTTTCGAAGCTGTTGCATCTCTTTGGTGGCGAATGCGCGGATTTGCTGCATGATATCTCGACCCCTCTTGCCGGCGCCGGCGCCCGTGGCGATATGGCGCGACGGTGTCATCAGGTGGCCGGCAGCGCGGCCGTCCTCGGATTGAACGGGTTGCAGGCGATACTGGCGCGCATGGAGGAGGCGGCGCAGATCTTGGAAAGCGAAGAGTTTTCGATCCTTGCCGCAGAGTTCGGGCGGCGCTGGGAAACCAGCCGAAAGAGCCTTGGTGTCTGATTGCGGCTAAGCCTGAGACGCAAATGCAACTGGCGCCGTGGTCATGCCGGGCTTCGCGCCGGAACGGGTCGCGCTGACCCATGGTCTGGCGGTATCGTTCCGAAAGGTACTTTGCCATGCATGCAGTAATTCAGTGCCGCCGCTTGCGGCGGATACAGTAGAGTGCCGTCAAGGGACAGAAAGAAGGCTGGAATGCAGATCGGCATTATCGCGGATGATTTCACCGGAGCCTCGGATATTGCGCTGACCCTGGCAGAGGCGGGATTCCGCGTGGCGCAGTTCAATGGCGTCCCAGACACTGCGGCCGAGCCCGGGCTTCAGGCCGGTGTCGTGGCGCTGAAGTCGCGCACCGCGCCGGTGGATCAGGCCGTGGCCGAGAGCCTTGCCGCCTGCGACTGGCTGCTGGCGCAGGGCTGTGGTCAGATCGTGTCCAAGGTATGCTCGACCTTCGACAGTACCCCGCAGGGCAACATCGGCCCGGTGCTTGAAGCATTGGCCGGCCGTCTGGGCGCGCGGCATATCATGGTTTGCCCTGCCTTCCCCGAAAATGGCCGGTCGGTTTACCAGGGCCATCTCTTTGTGGGGGACAGGCTGCTCAATGAAAGCGGGATGCAGGACCATCCGCTGACCCCGATGACCGATGCCGACTTGCGTCGGGTTCTCGCGGCGCAGACCCGATGGCCGGTCGCACATGTGCCGGCACAGGTGGTCGCCCGGGGCAGCGACGCAATCCTTGCCGCGCTGCCTGAAACGCCTGCCATGGTGATTGTCGATGCGATCCGCGATGCCGACCTGTTCACGATCGGAACTGCTGCGCGGGATCAGGTGCTGCTGTGCGGGGGATCGGGTATCGCGCTGGGGTTGCCTGCGAACCATGGCGCCGTTCGTGCCGAGCCGTCCTGGGATCCGGTCTCTGGCCCGGGTGTCGTTCTTTCCGGCTCCTGCTCGCGCGCGACCCGAGCGCAGGTGGCCCGGTTTCGCGAGAGGCATCCGTCGATCGAAGTGTCGGCGCAGGCGGTCATGAACGGATCGGTCACAGCCGAAAAACTGGCCGACTGGGTGCTTGGTCAGGCCGGTGTGCCGCTGGTCTACTCCTCGGCCGATCCGCAAGCGGTTCTGGACGCTCAGCAGGCCTTTGGGCGAGAGGCGTCCGCACATGCCATAGAAATGCTGTTTGCCCGGCTTGCGTGCATTCTTGCCGAAAACGGGGTGTCCCGGATCGTTGTCGCGGGGGGAGAGACCTCGGGCGCGGTGGTGTCGGGTCTAGGCGCGCGGGTACTCTATATCGGACGCCGGATCGCACCGGGGGTGCCTCTGGTTCACGTGCAGGGCAGGCAATTGGCCCTTGCGCTGAAGTCGGGGAACTTCGGAGACGAGCAGTTTTTCGAAACCGCCCTTGCTGCAATGGAGGGCGGCAGATGAGCGAAGAGACCCGCGCCCGCGAGGATATCTGCCGTATCGCCAGGTCGATGTTCGACCGGGGGCTGACCTGTGGTGCCTCGGGTAATATTTCGGTCCGGCTTTCGGACGGGACCCTGCTGGTCACTCCCACCGGCAGTTCGATGGGCTTTCTAGATCCAGCCCGGATAAGCCTTCTGTCTGCGGACATGCACCATCTGAGTGGCGATGCCCCGACCAAGGAGATGCCGCTGCATTCGGCCTTTTACGAAACGCGCAGCGAGACCGGAGCGGTCGTTCACCTGCATTCGACACATGCGGTGGCCTTGTCTATGTTGCCGGACACCGACCCCGATAACGTGCTGCCCGCCCTGACACCTTATGCGCTGATGCGACTGGGCAAGGTTCAGCTTTTGCCCTTTTTCCTGCCGGGCGACAGTGCGATGGGGGCGGCGGTGCGGGGGCTGGCCGGAAGACGTTCGGCCGTTCTGCTGGCCAATCACGGACCGGTGGTCGCGGGCAAGGACCTTTGGGCGGCGGCCTTCGCCATGGAGGAACTTGAAGAAACCGCGAAACTGGCGCTGCTCATGCGGGGCATGAACCCGCGTCTGCTGAGCGACGAGCAGATCCGTGATGTTGTCCGCGCCTTCGATGTCGACTGGTGATAACCGGCGGTCTGCCTTCCTGAGTGCGCCTTGACCAAGGATTGCCCCTGGCGCGGCTCGGGACATCCCGATCGCCGCACCTGCGTTCGATGACCCGGAATGAAGCGATACCGTCGAAGCCGCTGCTGGCCGAGGCCGGCGGTTCGAAGCGTCTTTCACCGGATATGGTGCCCTCGCAACAAATCGGGCGACCCTTGGCGGGGGCGGTCAGATCTGCAGGGAACCCACGCTTGCTCCGCCGCAGACATAGAGCGTCTGGCCGGTGACAAAGCTGTTTTCGGGGTCGCAGAAGAACAGGAAGGCGCGGGTGACGTCATCGACCCGGCCGATGCGGCCCACGGGGATGCGCTGGGCCAGCGCCTGCTGCTGCGGGCTGTCCTTTTCCACGATGCCCCAGAAATTGTCGGTCAGGATCGGCCCCGGCGCCACCACGTTGACGGTGATGCCATGCGGCGCCAGTTCCAGTGCCCAGGTGCGGGCCATGCCGATCATCCCGGCCTTGGTGGCGCCATAGGCGGTGCGGGTGGGTGCGCCCAGCGCCGCGCGGGATCCGTTGAACATCACCCTGCCAAAGCGGCGCGCCTTCATCGCGGGCAGGAACGCCTTGAGCAGTGTCAGCGCCGAGCCGAGGTGCAATTGCGCCAGCCCGGTGATGTCCGAGGGTTCGGCCTCTTCGATCAGGTTGGGCCAGATCAGGCCTGCATTGTGGATCAGGTGGGTGACCTCGTGGTTGGCGGCCACCTGGGCTGCGGCCTCGGCCACCGCCTGTGGGTCCAGGAGATCGGCCTCGACGGAAAACAGGCGGGTATGGGTGAATTCGGGCGCGTGGCGCGAGATCGAGACGACGGTATAGTCGCGCGCCAGGAGCGCCTGCGCCAGGTCCGCGCCGATGCCCTTGTTGCCTCCGGTGATGACGGCGGTATGGGTCATGTCTCCTCCACCAGCGCCAGCACCCTCAGCGGGCTGCCGGTGCCGTTCTTGATCTTCAGGGGGGCCGCGATCAGCACCGCGCCGGTTGCAGGTAGCTGGTCGAGGTCCGAGAGGCATTGCAGCCCGAAGCGTCCCGCGCCGTGCAGGTAGTAATGCGCCGGGTAGGGCGGGGTATAGTGGCTGCCTTGTCCCGCATCGGTGCCCACGGTTTCCACGCCAAAGCCGCGAATGTCGCGCTGGTCGATCAGGAAGCGGATCGCTTCCGGCGTCGGCCCCGGCGAATGCGGCCCGTCCTCGCGCATGTTGAGGTATTCGGCCCCGCGCCGTTTCGACCAGTCGGTACGCATCAGCACCCAGGCCCCGGACGGGATGCGGCCATGGCTGGCCTCCCATGCCTCGATCAGCGGTACGGTCAGCTCGAAGTCCTCGTCTCTCGCCGCGCCTTCGGAACAGTCGATGACACAGGCCGGGCCGATGAAATCGGCCGGGGCGATCTCGTCCACCGCCGCGCGCGGCAGGTCGCGGCCCGAGATCCAGTGCGCGGGCGCGTCGAAATGGGTGCCGGTGTGTTCCGACATCGAGATATTGTGCCATTTCCACGCCGGGCCGCGATGGTCATAAGCGCTGATCTCCTCCATCCGGAAGCGGGCGCATTGGCCAAACTCGGGCGGAAGGATGATGACCGGGAAATCGGGGTCGAGCGTATGGGTGAGGTCCACCACCCGGATTTCACCGGTAGCGATGCGGGAGGCGAAATTGGCAAGCGTGCTCATGCGCCTTCTCCTCCCAGCGTCATTTCGCGTTCCAGCACCTTGGGGTCGCGGCGGAACCGGTCGCGCAGGTCCTGAGCGATGTCGCCGCACCAGACGTCTTCCAATCCCCGTTGCAGCCCGTCCACGACCGACCGCGCCAGCGCCAGCGCCGTCACGCGCGGCGGCGGCAGCGGCTGGTACCAGTCGTCCTCTTCGGTGGGGCCAAAGAAGACGTTCATCACCCTCAGCCCCGAGGGCCGGAATTCGGCGCGCAGCGACTGGCTGAGCGAATAGGCCCCGGCCTGGCTGGCGGAATAGGCGCCAAAGGGGCGGGCGTTGCTCAGCGCGCCGACGCTGAGCAGGTTGACCCAGGCGGCGGCGGCGTTCACTCCGTCGGCGGCGCGGGCGCACATGCCGGGGCCAAAGGCCTGCGCCAGCCGCATCAGGCCGAGGTAGTTCACTTCCAGTTCGTCGCGGGCAAAGCCGGTGTCGCCCCGGTCGAGCACGCCGCCGGGGCGCAGGAAGCGGGCGGTGTTGATCAGGATATCGGTCTTGCCGCCGATCTCGCCCGCCAGTTTCTGCACGGATGCGGTGTCGGTCACATCCATCGGCAGGATTTCGACCCCCAGCGCCTGTAGTTCGGCGCGCTGCGGATAGGGTCGCCAGCTTTCCGGCTCTCCCGCGAAAATGATCGCGGCGCCCGCCTGTTTCAGGGCGCGGGCCAGCGCGGGCGCCTGCGCGCTGCGGGCGTCGGTGATCAGTACGCGTCGGTGTTTGGGATCGGCAGAGAGGGCACGCATCAGCGGATCGTCCTCCATGTTCGGGGTGTCGGTTTCGGGCAGGGCGACCAATACGCCCTGTCCTGCCTGGTCAAGCCGGGCCACCACGCGGACACGGGCGTGGCGCGCCACGTCGCCATGTATATGGGCCAGCACCGTGGGGCCTGCATCGAGCTGCACGGTGCCCGCGCGCCACGGCATCCGCTCGCGGAAGTAAAGGCGGGGCGAGGTCTGCACCGTGGTCTCGGCGATCAGCGTGCCACCCGGCGCCATGTCCTGCCACGGCAGGTCGGTGGACAGACAGGCGGAACAGGCGTCGCGCGGCGGGTATTGCACCTTGCCGCATTCGGCGCAGCGTTGCAGGGCGAACCGCCCCTCGGCGGCGGCGGCGGTCAGGTGAAGGGCGGCACGCGACCGCACCTCGGGCGGGCGGGTCGGTGAAACCGACCGTTTCTGCGGGTTTTTCTTGGGTGGCGGGGCCAGAGGATGGGTCATGCGCGCGCTCCGGTGGTCAGCACTGCGGCGCTGGAACACAGGCCCCGGTCGAAGTTGATCATGCCAAAGCCCGACACAAGCGCCCGTTCCGCGTCCGGCACTTGTGTGCCGCCGGCCTGTCCGGTGACCTGGCGGATCGCCTCGACCATGCCGATGAAACCGCCCGCCGCCCCGGCCTGACCAGCCGACAGTTGGCCGCCCGAGGTGTTGTGCGGGAAGTCGCCCGAGATGGTCAGATCCTTGTTGCGGAGATACGCGGGGCCCTCGCCCTTGGCGCAGAACCCCAGATCCTCGATCTGCATCATCGAGATCACAGGATAGTCGTCATAGGTCTGCACCAGATTCATCTCCTGCGGTCCCATTCCAGCCTGATCCCAGAGCACGTCCACATCCATCGTCCAGCCCCCGCGCAGCTGGATCGGGTCGTCGGCATGGGCATTGTGTCGTTCAATGGCTGCCGCCAGCCTTGCATAGGGCAGGCCAAGAGACTGCGCGCGCTCCTCGGACATGACCAGAAACGCCTCGGCCCCCGCGCAAGGCATCACACAGTCAAAGAGCGCGATCGGTTCGGCGATAGGGCGGGCGTCCAGGTATTGCTGCATGGTCAGCGGTTTCTTCATCACCGCGTTCGGGTTTTTCAGCGCATTGTCGCGCTGGGCCACGCAGAGGCGCCCGAAATCCTCGCGCGTGGCGCCGTATTCGGTCATGTAGCGGTCGGTGAGCAGGGCAAAGCTGGCGTTGGGGCCGCCGTAGCCATAGGGGTAGCTCGCGTCCATGGCGAAGCGCGAGAAGCTCGAAAGGAGTTGGCGGAAACTGTCGATATGGTTGGTATCGCCCGCGACGCAGGCGATGATCTCGGCATCGCCCGCCTGTATCGCGCGCGCCGCCCGGCGCAGCGCCACGCCTGCCGAGGCGCCGCCCATCGGGATATGGTCGAGCCAGCGCGGGCAGAGGCCCAGATGCTGGGTCAGTCCTACGGCGGTATCAGGGAAAAGCGTGAAGGACGACACCGAGAACCCATCGAGTTCAGCCGGTTTCAGCCCCGCCGCCTGCAGCGATCCGCGCAAGGCGGTGGCGATCCAGTGATGCGCGGTGTCGATGGAATAGCGCTGATAGGGGGTCGAGAAGGGCGCGACCAGCGCCACCCCTTCATAAGAGGCAGGCCGCGCCATCACGCCACCTGCCGTTTCTTGAGATGGGTGAGGGTCACGGTTGCGGGATCGTCCAGCAGCGCCTGCGCCATCTCCTTCAGCGCCTTGCGCTGGATCTTTTGCGTGGGGGTCAGGGGCAGCGCATCGACAAAGGCGATGTAGCCCGGCACCTTGTAATAGGCCATCTGGGTCAGCGCCCAATCGGCGATCTGAACGGCCAGCTCGGGCGAGGGGTCGGCTACCTTGAGACATGCAAAGACCTCGTCGCCGCGCAGCGCGTCGGGCACGGCGGCCACGCCTGCCGCCTGAATGGCAGGGTGGCGCATCAGCACGCTTTCGACCTCGACCGCGGCGATATTTTCGCCCGACCGGCGGATCACGTTCTTCTTGCGGTCCACGAAGAAGAACCGGCCCCCGGTATCGCGGCGCACGATATCGCCGGTGTGAAACCAGCCGCCTTGCCAGGCTTCGGCGGTGGCTTCGGGATTTTTGTAATAGTGCGAGAAAAAGCCGTAGCGCGGATCAGGACCGGCGTTGCGCACCAGCAGCTCGCCGGGTTCGTCCGGAGCCGCGTCCTGCCCGGTGTCGGTCACGACACGGGCGTCGACCCAACCTTCGGCCCGACCAAGGCAGGACTGGCCTATCAGCCGGTCGGGCGTGTGGGCGGCGATCACCGCGCCGGCGCCGGTTTCGGTCATCGCCCAGGCCTCGATCAGGGGAAAGCCGAAGCGCGCTTCGAACCCGGCCTGCAGCTTGGGATCGATCCCGGCGCCGAAGCCGAAGCGCACCTGATGGGACCGCTCCTCTGGCGCCTCGGGCAAGGACATCAGGATCGAGGGCATGACGCCCAGGTAATGCAGGCAGGTGGCGCGCGCGGCGGTCACGTCGGCCCACCAGCTGGACGGGTGGAACCGGTCGAGGGCGATCAGGCAGCCGCCCACGGTGACCATCGCCATGAAGGAATAGGCCATCGCGTTCATGTGGAAAATGGGCAGTGGCGTGATCATCCGCTCGCCATCTTCGGTCAGGGAGGCGACGCCGCCCAAATCGGCATACCAGCGGCCCGCCAGCAGGAAATAGGCATTGGGCAGCACGCAGCCCTTGGGGTTGCCGGTGGTGCCCGAGGTATAGAGCACCGCTGCCTCGCGCGCCTCTCCGGTCAGGGGCTCGGCCACGGCGGCATTTGCGCGGGGCGGGGGCGGTGTGTCATCGGCCCCGATGACCGGGGCCGCGAGGCCCGCCGCCGCGGCGGCGGCGCGCAGTTCGTCAAGGCGGGCGGGCAGAGCGATGACCAACGCGGGTTCGGCATGGCCCAGCAGGTATTCCAGTTCGGCGGCGCGCAGGTCGGGATTGATCGGCACGATCGAGGCGCCGATGCGGTTGAGCGCGGCAAAGACCTCGAAGAACTCGGGGCGGTTTTCCAAGAGCACAGCGACGCGCATGCCGGGTCCGTATCCGGCACGTTCCAGCACCTCGGCGCGGGTATCGACCCGGACCAGGAACGTGCCGTAGGAGACCGGCCCCGCCTCGATCCCATAGGTCGCAGCCGTTCCGGGCAGCACCTCAAGCACCGGCCGGTCCGGCCAGCGCGCCGCCGTGGCCGCAATGGCGGCATAGACGCTTTCGGCGCTCATGGCAGGAGCTGGATATTGCCGAAGGCGGCGTCGCAATTCAGCAACTCGACCTTCTTGCCCGCGATGCGGAACGCCCCATCCACCATCGCCAGATCATGCGTCACTGTCAGCGCCAGCAATTGCTGTTCGTCCAGCCGGGTTTCGACATAATGCATGTTGGTCACGGTCTGGAACCGCCCCGCCTCGGGTTCGAACAGATCAACGAAGGGCCGCTGGATCACGTGGTGGCAGCGCGACTTGGGTTTCTGCGAGAAGGTGCGCTCGCCGTTCAGCCGCTCGACCCTGAGGCGCAGCATGAAGTTGTCCTCGTAAAGGAACGAGGTGGCGTTGACCGGATCGGCCTGCTTGTAGTCGAGCGGCATCCAGTAGACCGCGTCGGGCAGCCACAGGTCGAGCCATTCGGTATAGCGGCCCTCGTCCAGCATCCGGGTCTCGGCATAGATGAAGTCGATCACGTCGTCGCGGGTGGTCATGGTTCCATTCCCCTCGCTCATTCAGCGGCGACGCCGGGGGCGTCCTCCATCGACATGGTCATGAACTTGGCCCAGGCGTGGAACTGGTTGCGCATCTGCCGTTCGGTGGTGCCGTTCTCGACCGCCTCGGTCTCGAAATCCTCAGGCCCGGTGTGCAGTCGCCGGATATCGACCCATTGCATGCCCTCGGCGTGCAGCCCCTCCTGCGCGCGCTCGTACATTTCCAGATCGTCATGGCCGACGATCGAGGTGGGGGCGTTGATCATCCGGTTGTACATGGCCGACATCGCGGTCAGTTGCTCGGGCGCGCCGACCAGCCGGTAGACATAGCTTTCCACCAGCGTCCGGTCGGCCCCCAGCGGGATGAAGTTGCGCAGTTGGGTCAGCGGCGCCTTGACCATGATATTGGGGAAATAGACCGTGTTGTGCCGGTTCTCGTCCAGGATCGCCTTGGCGCGCTCCTCGCCATAGCTTTCGACCATCGCCTCGAAATAGCCCGGGATGGCGTCGTATTTCGAATGGATCGACATGTTGACGCCGGTATGGCCGTGGCCGTTGGGCCAGGTGCGGATGCCCATATCCTCGAAGAATTCATAAGGCGACATGAAAGGCGCGATGATCTGCATCGCGGGCGGGCGCGGCTCAGGGTTGCCCATCTGTTCATAGATCTTCACCGCCGTCCCGGCCGAGCTTTCATGCGCGACCATCGGGTGGCAGGTGTCGGTCTGGTTCTCGACCAGCATTTTCCAGTTGCACTTGTGCATGTAGCGCAGCGGCGGGCCGGAGATCTCGACCCGTCCCGCAGGCGCACGGTCGACCATGTTGTCGATGGAACTGAGGCTGCCGCCAAAGAAGTCCTGAAACCCGATGCCGTCCTCGGCCAGCCGGGCAAAGACGAAGCCACGGTAATTGTGCACCGCGCCGACCGCCTGCATGCCCTTGCCGTTCTGGGTCTCGGACAGGCCGGTGCCCTCGTAGCCCTTCTTCAGCGGGATGGCGAGCAGGCAGCCGTCGGTCTTGAAGCTCCAGGCGTGATAGGGACAGCGAAAGAACTTGCCGGTGTTGCCGGCCCGGTCGATGGCGATCTTGGTGCCCTTGTGGGGGCAGCGGTTGTAGAGAACCTTTACCTCGCCATCGGTGTGGCGCACCATGATCACCGGCTGGTCACCCACTTGCGTGGTGATGTAGTCACCCTTGTTCGGAGTCTGGCTGTCATGGCCGACAAAGACCCAGGCATTGGTGAAGAGGTGGCGCATTTCCAGTTGGTAGACCGCATTGCTGATATAGACGTCGCGATGGACCCGGCCGGGTTGCACCATGGCCCTGATATCGTCCGCGTTCATGCCTTCCTCCCTTACATATCCAGCACGAGGCGCGCGCTGAGCGCCCGGCTGACACAGATTTGCATGACCTTGCCGCTGTCGCGTTCGGCCTGGCTGAGCACCACGTCGCGATGATCGGGCGTGCCCGAGATCACCCCGGTCTGACAGATGCCGCAATCTCCGCGCTGGCAATCATAGAGCGGGTCGAGCCCGGCTTCCTCCAGCGCTTCGATGATGGTTTGGCCGGCGTCCACTGGGATAACCTGCCCGGTCGAGGCGATTTCCACCTCGAAGGCGCTGTCACCCGCGGCGGGCGCGGCGGTGGTGAAAAGCTCCACATGGATGTCGGCGGGGGCGATGCCTGCGGCCTCGGCGGCGGCGCGGGCGGCCTCGATCATGCCCCTGGGGCCGCAGACATAAAGCGCGTGGCCTGAAAGCCCGGCCATCAGCGCGGTCATGTCCAATGGCGCGGTATCGTCGAAATGGGCATGAAAACCTGGACCGAAATCATCGCTCAGCCGGTCCAGCCAGGCCATCGCTTCGGCGCTGCGCCCGGCATAATGAAAGACGAAGGGCCGCGCTTGTGCCCGCAGCGCCGACGCCATCGAGATCAGCGGCGTCACCCCGATGCCGCCGGCCAGAAGGGCCACGGGCTTGTCTTCGGATCGCAGTTCGAAATCGTTGCCGGGTTCCGTCGCTGCGACCCTGTCGCCCTCGGACAGGGCATGCATCGCCCTGCTGCCACCGCCGCCTTCGTCCTCGCGCTGGACCGCGATGGTGTAGCTGCCCGGTGTGTCGCCGGGCCAGTCGATCAGGGAATAACTGCGTGGTCCGGAAGGTGTCGAAACGTCGATATGGGCGCCGGGGGTATAGGTCGGCAGGGGCTCGCCACCGGCCGCGACCAGGGTGAATGCCGAAATCCGCTTGGTCACGGCCAGTTTCTGCGCAATTCTCAAGTCGAGCATCTCGGCGCCTCCCTGTCGAAAATATGAAAAATCATATAAATCGAGTCAAGACAAATTCAGACCCCATGACAGACACGCAAGACGACACCTTTGTTTCGGGATACCTGCTGTATCTTCTCGCGGCCTCCAGCGAGCAGGCCAGCACGCAGTTTCACGATCATGTTCGCGCACGCGGGCTGCGGGTACCTGAATGGCGGGTGCTGGCCTGCCTCGTTGACAATGACGGGATGATGATCACCCGGCTGGCCCGGCTTTCGCTGATGGAACAGTCGCGGATGACGCGAATCGTCGACCAGATGGATGCGCGCGGACTGGTGACTCGGGGCGCCGACGCCAACGACAAGCGGCGGGTCCGGGTGCGTCTGACCGCAGAAGGGCGGGACCTGGCCGAATCCCTGGTCAAGGATGCCCGCCGGCACGAAACCCGGCTCTTGTCGGCACTGGCCGATACCGATGCCGCCCGCATCAAGGGCGTCCTACGGACGCTTCTGGACGTGCTGGACAAGCCGGATCCGGCATGACGCAGAATACATGCAATTTCATATTTCTTGACAAGCATCGAGGCACGGTGTGATGCTTGCCGAGGGATCGTATGGCCCGGGCTGGCCGGGCTCAGCATCACGAGGGAGGATAACATGAAGCATTTCGCACGTCTTGCTGCCGCCGCGGTCATCTGCGCCGGCACCAGCATGGCCGCCTGGGCCGCCGATACAACCTTGCGCATTTCCACCTGGCTGCCGCCCACCCACGGGATCAACACCGAGATTTTTGCAGGGCTGATCGGCATGATCGAAGAGGCCAGCGGCGGGCAGGTCAGTGGCGAGCTGGTCTTTGGCCTGGCGCCGCCGCCGGCACAAATGGACCTGATTCAGGACGGTGCCGCCGATATGGCCATCATCTTCCATGGCTATCAGCCGGGCCGGTTCATCGGCACCAAGCTGATCGAACTGCCCGGATTCGAGGGCAATGCCGAGGCTGCCTCGGTCGCTTACTGGCGTGTGCACGAGGCGCATCTGGCCAAGCTGGACGAGCATCGCGGCGTCAAGCTGATTTCGCTGAACACTCATGGTCCGGGCCAGATCCACACCAGCAAGGACGTTGCCACGCTGGCTGATCTGAATGGTCTGAAGACCCGGATCGGCGGCGGCGTCGCGGGCGATGTCGGCGCGGCACTGGGTCTGGTGGGCATCAACGTGCCGGCGCCCAAGGTCTATGAGACGCTGGAATCTGGGGCCGCCGACGCGGTGGCGATGAACGTGGGCGAGCGCGTCGGTTTCAAGCTGAACGAGGTGGCCAAGAACCTCTACGACATGCCCGGCGGGTTCTATCGCGGGTCGTTCGCGATCATCATGAGCCAGGAAACCTTCGACAGCCTGCCCGCCGATGTGCAGGCGGCGCTGGATGAAAAGGTGTTCGGCGAACCGGCCAGCCGGATGGCGGGCGCGGCCTGGGACAAGTCGGACATGATCGCCTATGAAGCGACCAGGTCGGCCGAGGGCACGAAGATCGTCGAGGCCTCGGCCGAGGATCAGGAGAAGTTCGCCGCGATCGCGGCGGAGGTGACCGCCAAGGTCCTGGCCGAACTCGAAGCCGCAGGCGTGGACGCGCAGGCCGCTTACGAGATGGTAAAGGCCGAGATGGCCGCGAACTGATACACAAGGAACCTGCCGCTCCGGTCCCTGGGGCGGCAGGTTTGCGATTGCCCAAATGATGCGACTTTTCTCCCTTTCCGTCTGGCTGCCGGGGCTTCTGGCCTCGGCCGCGCTGTTCGTGCTGATGGTCATGACCTTTGCCGATGTGGTCCTGCGCTCGGTCTTCAATGCGCCGATCGAGGTGGCGGCCGATCTGACACGGCTCCTGATGGCCGTGATGGTATTTTCGGTCATGCCGGTCCTGTCGGGCCGGAATGCCCATGTGAGCGTCGATCTGCTGGACGGCGCGTTCAGCCGGTTTCGCCTGTCGCGCTGGCGGGATGCGGCGGTTTGCCTGTTCTGTGGCGCGCTTCTGTTCTGGCCGGCGAAACGGGTGTTCGACCTGGCCGAACGGTCGCGATCCTACGGTGACGTGATGGAGTACCTGCGCCTGCCGCTGCATGTCGTCGGCTGGTTCATCGCGGCGATGACACTGGTCACGGCGGTGGTGCTGGTGGTGCGCGGCGTGCTGCTGATCGTGGCGCCGCGCCTGGCGAGGAGCGCGCCATGACCGCCTCCCTCATCGGTTTTGCCGCGGTTCTGATCCTGATCCTCGTGCGCGTGCCCATCGCCTTTGCCATGGGATTCGTCGGCATGGTGGGCTTCATGCTGGAAAGCAATTTCCGGGCCTCGATCTCGATGGTGGCGCGGCTGATTATCGACACCAGCCAGGACTATGGCCTGTCGGTCGTGCCGCTCTTTATCCTGATGGGGCTGTTCGTGAACAAGGGGGGCATCAGCCGCGAACTCTATGCCGCTTCGAACGCCTTTCTCGGCCATCTGCGCGGCGGTCTGGCCATGGCGACCATCGTGGCTTGCGGCGGGTTTGCGGCGATCTCGGGCTCGTCGCTGGCCACTGCGGCCACCATGGCCAAGGTCGCCATGCCCGAGATGCGCCGCTTCGGTTATTCCGACGAGCTTTCCACCGCATCCATCGCGGCGGGCGGCACGCTGGGCATCCTGATCCCGCCCTCGGTGATCCTTGTCATTTACGGCCTGCTGACCGAGACCTCGATCGGCAAGCTGTTCGTCGCGGGGATCGTGCCCGGTATGCTGGGCATCCTGCTGTATCTCTGCGCGGTCCGTTTCACGGTCTGGCGCACCCCCGAAGCCGGCCCCGCCGGCCCGCGCGTTTCGATGCGTGGGCGTCTGGCCGCCCTGCGCGAGGTCTGGGCTGTCGTGCTGCTGTTCTTCCTGGTGATCGGCGGGCTTTACGGCCTGTTCGACGTGCCGCCGCTGAACCTGAATTTCTCGCCCACCGAGGCGGCGGGGATGGGCGCAATGGGCGCTTTCCTGATCGCCCTGGCGCGGCGGCGGCTGAGCCTGAAGGACACGCTGGAGGTGCTGCTGGAAACCTCGATCACCGCAGCCAGCCTTTTTGCGGTGCTGATCGGGGCCTGGATATTCTCGAACTTCGTCAACGTGGCGGGGTTGCCCGCGGCGCTGAGCGACCTGATCACGGCTTATGACCTGCGCCCCTGGCAGGTGATGGCGGTGATCCTGGTGATCTACATCTTGCTGGGCTGCGTTTTCGAGTCGCTGTCGATGCTGCTTTTGACCGTGCCGATCTTCTTTCCGCTGGTCACTTCG
The DNA here is from genome assembly GCF_900101475.1 of Ruegeria marina. GTDB lineage: Bacteria > Pseudomonadota > Alphaproteobacteria > Rhodobacterales > Rhodobacteraceae > Ruegeria_B > Ruegeria_B marina. The sequence continues at coordinate 291,265 of NZ_FMZV01000005.1, forward strand.
CTGGGCTACGATCCGATCTGGTTCGGCATCATCGTTGTCGTGGTGACCGAAATCAGCCTGATCACCCCGCCCGTGGGGCTGAATGTCTTCGTCCTCAAGGGCGTGGTGGGCGACGTGACCACCGGCACGATCTTTCGCGGGGTCACGCCGTTCTGGGTGGTGGACATCATCCGGCTGGCGCTGTTGCTGGCGGTGCCGGCGCTGGCGCTCTATCTGCCGGGGCAGATGTAGGTCAGAACCCGAGTTCTTCGGGGGTTGCGAGGCGTGCTTGCAGCGCCTCGCGCATGGCATCCGGCCAGGCAATCGAAATATGCTTGTCGAGGTCGCTGGCGGCGAGGACCTGGGTCGAGGACCAGCGGATTTCCGCGCCGCAGCTGATCCGGTGACGGACAGTGACCGAAGAACGGCCGACCTTTACCACCCCTACCTCGAATTTCAGCGTTTCGCCAAAGAACGAGGGTTTCGAGAAATCGCAGCTCAGGTGCACCGTGGGCGTGCCCCAACGCTCGTTCCAGATGATGTGGTGCCACGGGAAACCCATCACCGCCCAGAATTCTTCGTTCACGCCATTCAGGATATCCAGATAGGACGGGAAATAAGCGGTTCCCGAGATGTCGCAGTCGCCGAACCGAAGCTCGCGCTCGGTGATGAAGATCTTGTCCATGATGCGGGTCTGTCCTTTGGCTGGTCCTTTTGTGTCTTGCCCCTGATTGCCGGGCCGGACGCCTTTGGCAAGCCCGAAGCGGGAAATCGGTGCTGCTAAACCGGGCGAGGGGATCAAGTTACTTGCATTTGCATATAACTTGGGGAACTCTGGTTGCGGAAAACGACCGAAAGACCCAGATGGCCGAATCGACCGATCACAGCGAACACCTCAGGGAACTGGCCGAGATCGGCCTCGATGGTTATGCGCCCTATCTGATGAATCGCATCATGGGGCGTTACAACGCGAACCTGCGCAAGGAAATGACAGCGCTGGGGCTGAGCACCGCCAAGATGCGGGCGCTGGCAATCCTGTCTGCCAAGGATGGCCTGCCCATCGGGGCGCTGGGTGTCTACGCGGTGGTCGAACAATCCACCCTGTCGCGCGCGCTGGACGGGTTACAGACCGACGGGCTGGTGCGGCGCGAGGTGGACAGCGACGATCAACGGTCGAGCCGCATCTATCTGACGCCCGAGGGGCGGGCGGTCTATGACCGGCTCTGGCCGCATATGCGCGCCAGCCATGACCGGATGTTCAAGGGCATTTCCTCGTCGGAACGTCATGCATTCCTGTCGACCTTGCAAAGGATGCTGTCCAACATCCGCGTGCACGAGTTCTGAGGCGGCATGGCGGAGCGATCCTTCAAACGCGAGGTGCAGGACCTCAAGCTCGGGGCGGGGGAGACCTTCACCGGCGAGGGTATTCTGGCGATCACAAAGGCGCTGCTTGAATCCGGCGTGGGATATGTCGGCGGCTATCAGGGCGCGCCGATCAGCCACCTGATGGATGTTCTGGCCGATGCGCAGGAGTTGCTGGGCGAGCTGGACGTGCGGTTCGAGGCGAACGCCTCCGAGGCCGCCGCCGCCGCCATGCTGGCGGCCTCGGTGCACTATCCGATCCGGGGGGCGGTCACATTCAAGGGCGCGGTGGGGGTCAACGTGGCCTCGGACGCGCTGGCCAACCTGGCATCGTCGGGCGTGACCGGTGGCGCGCTGGTGATCGTGGGCGAGGACTATGGCGAGGGCTCCTCGATCATGCAGGAGCGCAGCCATGCCTTTGCGATGAAGTCGCAATTCTGGCTGCTCGATCCGCGCCCGAACCTGCCGTCCATCGTCCGGGCGGTGAAACAGGGGTTTGCGCTGTCCGAGGCGTCGAACACGCCGGTCATGCTGATGGTGCGGATCCGCTCCTGCCACGTGACCGGCCAGTTCGACTGCGCCGACAATGTGCGCCCGCCGCTCAGTGTGCGCGAGGCGCTGTCCGATCCGCGCCGCGATTTCGCCCGCGTGGTCTTGCCGCCGATGTCCTATCAGCACGAGCGCGACAAGGTCGAAAACCGTTGGCCCGCGGCCGAACGCTTCATCATCGAGCAGGGGCTGAACGAAGTGTTTGGACCTGAGATCGCTCCGGTGGGTCTGGTTGTGCAGGGCGGCATGTACAACGGCGTGATCCGCGCGCTGCAACGGCTGGGCCTTGCCGATATCGAAGGGCGTTCGGCGATCCCGATCTATGTGCTCAACGTGACCTATCCGCTTGTCGGCGACGAGTTCCTGCGGTTCGCCGCCGGTAAGGAGGCGCTGCTGGTGGTCGAAGAGGGGCAGCCCGAATTCATCGAACAGGGGCTGGCGGCGATGCTGCACCGGGCAGGTTCGTCGGTGCGCCTGCATGGCAAGGGCCTCTTCCCTATGGCGGGCGAATATACCGGCCAGATCATGCTCGACGGGATCGCGGGGTTTCTGAAGGACACCGTGCCGCAGCTTTTGCCCGGGCAGGTCATCGCCCCCAATGCACTGCCGCCCGAGAAGCCGGACCTGTCGAAAACCGTGCCGATCCGGCCGCCGGGGTTCTGCACCGGCTGCCCGGAACGGCCCATCTTTGCCGCGATGAAGCTGGTCGAGCAGGAACTGGGCAAGCACCAGATCACCGGCGATATCGGTTGCCACCTCTTTGCCGCCCTGCCGCCCTTCGAGATCGGCGGCTCGACCATGGGATATGGGCTTGGCCCGGCCTCGAACGCGGCGTTTGACGGCGGCGGCGCGCGGCGGGCGGTCTCCTTCATCGGCGATGGCGGATTCTGGCACAACGGGCTAAGCTCATCGATCGGCAACATGGTGTTCAACCGGTCGGACAGCGTGGCCATCGTGGTAGACAACTACTACTCGGCGGCCACCGGCGGGCAGGATGTGCTTTCTTCGCGCGCCAGGAATCCATCCAAGGCGACCGGCAACCCGATTTCCAAGGCGCTCGAAGGGGTGGGGGTGAAATGGGTGCGCCAGATCGACCGCACCTATGACGTGGGTCATATGCGCGACACCATCCGCGAGGCGCTGACCACCGACTACGACGGGCCAAAGCTGATCGTGGCCTCGTCCGAATGCATGTTGAACCGGCAGCGGCGCGAGAAACCCTTGCGCGCCCAGGCGATCCGCGAGGGGCGCCGGGTCGAGGCGCCCCGGTTCGGAGTGGACGAGGATATCTGTACCGGCGATCACGCCTGTATCCGGCTCTCGGGCTGTCCCTCGCTCTCGCTCAAGACGCTTGACGACCCTCTGCGCGATGATCCGGTGGCCAGCATCGACCAGACCTGCGTCGGCTGCGGCAATTGCGGCGAGGTGGCGGATGCAGCGGTGCTCTGCCCCTCGTTCTATCGCGCCGATCTGGTGCACAATCCGGGGCGGTGGGAGGCATTGCTGGCAGGCTGGCGCAGCCGCATCATCGCCTGGCTGCAAGCGCGCCGCGCCCGGCGGGTGCTTGATTTCGGAGATGCCGCATGACCCGGATGGACAGCGTGACGGCGCCGCAGGGCGCAGACAGCGCCCGAGCCATCACCAAGCTGGTGATCATGGCGGTGGGCGGGCAGGGCGGCGGCGTGCTGACCGGCTGGATCGAGGCGGTGGCCCGCGCGGCGGGCCGCGCGGTGCAGGCGACCTCTGTCGCGGGCGTGGCGCAGCGCACCGGGGCCACCATCTATTATGTCGAGATCGCGCCCGAAGGGGTCGAGCACCCCGTCTTTTCCCTGGCCCCTGCGGCAGGAGACGTGGACATCGTCATCGCCGCCGAGATGATGGAGGCGGGCCGCGCCATTCAGCGCGGCTTCGTGACACCGGACCGGACGGTGCTGATCGCTTCGGAGCACCGGGCGCTGGCTGTGTCGGAAAAGATGGTGCCGGGCAATGGCATCGCGGCGGCCGAGGAGGTGATGGCCGCTGCGGAAGTCGCGGCGCGACGGTTCCTGAGCGCCGATATGGAGCGGCTGGCGGTCGCGAAAGGTTCGGTCATCTCGGCCAGCCTGTTCGGAGCACTGGCGGGGTCGGGCGCATTGCCGTTTACGCGCGCCGAGTTCGAAGCGGCAATCCATGCCTCGGGCAAGGGCGTGGAGGCTAGCCTCGCCGCCTTTGCCGCCGGGTTCGAGGCCATGGTCAACCCGACCGCTTCCGAGAACGCCCAACCGTCAGCGCCGGTAGAGAAGGCGCCAACAGGACCTGCCCGTGACCAGGCCGCGTGGCAGGCGCTGGAGCGCCGGGTAGACGCTCTGCCGGCAACGGTGCAGGAGATGGCGCGCGCCGGGCTGCGCAAGGTTGTGGCATTCCAGGACTGCAATTATGGCGCCGAGTATCTCGATCGGCTCGCGGCACTGGCCGGGCGCGACGATCCGGCGAAAGGTCACGCGCTGACCGTCGAGGCGGCGAAGCATGTCGCCAATGCCATGGCCTATGATGATGTGATCCGGGTGGCCGACCGCAAGACGCGTGCCGCGCGCCGGGCGCGGATCGATGCCGAGATGGGGCGGACCCAGGCGCAGGCGATGCAGGTGACCGAGTTCCTGCATCCGCGCGCCGAGGAAATCGCCTCGATGCTGCCGGCGGGCCTTGGCGCAAGAGTGCAGGCGTCGGAGGCCTGGATGGCGCGGCTTGATCGCTGGTTCAACCGGGGCCGCCGCATTCGCAGCGACCGGCTGAGAGGGTTCTTGCAACTCTACCTGCTGGCCGGGCTGAGGGGCTATCGGCGGCGTACGCTCCGGCACGCGCAGGAACAGGCGCATCTGGCCGAATGGCTCCGCAAGGTCGGCGAAACTCTCGATGGCGACTATGATCTGGCGGTCGAGCTGTTGCGCTGCCGCAGGCTGATCAAGGGCTATTCCGACACCCATGCGCGCGGGCTGTCCAAGTTCGACAAGGTGATGGCTGGCGCCGGTCTGGTTGCCGGGCGGGCGGATGCTGCCGACTGGGTGCGACGGTTGCGCGAGGCGGCCTTGCAGGATGAGGAAGGAAAGGCGCTCGACGGGGCGCTCGAGACGATCCGGTCTTTTGCCGGGTAAAGTCTTGCGAGGCTCCGCCTCGCGCTCCGGAGTATTTGGAACCAGAATGAAGCAGAGGCGCCCGGAAGTTGTCGCGGGGCGCTGATCAGGGAGGAAGGCGATGAAACTCTGGTATCAAAGTTACGTGGATTACGAGAACGGGGCGGAGTATTGGGACATGCTCCAGCCGCATCTGGACGCAGTGTCGGGGCCGGAGACCCAGGTCGATATACGGGGCATCACGCCGTTCGACAGCTATGCCCACCCTCTGGTCGAATTCCGCTGCGCGCGCGAAATGATCTGCAACGCGATCCGGGCCGAGCGGGAAGGCTATGACGCCTTCATCGTCGGCCATTTCCAGGACGCGGGCCTCTACGAGGCTCGGTCGGTGGTCGATATCCCGGTGATCGGGCTGGGCGAGGCGACGATGTTGTGGTGTTGTCAGATGGGGCAGCGGCTGGGTATCGTCACAATCAACCCGCGCTTCATCCCCTGGTTCCATCACCAGATCGGCAAGTACGGGCTGCGGGAGCGGGTGACCGGGGTACATGCGATGACATTCGAGCCGGGGCAGATCCTGGGGGCCTATGGCGATGCCGGGAAGGCCGCAGAAGTGAAGCGGCTGTTCGAGGAGCTGGGCCGGCCGCTGGTGGCGGCGGGTACAGATGTGCTGATCCCTGGCGGCGGCATCCCGATGCTCTTGTTCTCGCAGTTCCGCGATCATCAGATCGACGGCGCGCCGGTGGTCAACGGCATCCCGATCGCGGTGAAGATGGCCGAGATGGCAGTCGGCCTGAAACGGCTGACCGGACAGGGCGTGAGCCGGGTCGGAGACTATACCAAGGCGCCCGACCACATCATCGAGGAATTCCTGACCCATCCCAAGGGGCTGTAAGCCCCTTGGCGGGTATTCTCATTGTCCCAGCCCCGGCAGCCAAAGTGCGATGCCGGGGAACAGGATCAGCAGCGCCACCAGCAGCATCGAGCAGCCAATGAAGGGCAGTGCCGACACATAGATGTCGCGCATGCTGGTGCCCGGTGCCGACACGCCCTTCATCACGAAGAGCAGGAGGCCGAAGGGCGGAGTGGTGAAGCTGATCTCGAGCGCGAGCAGCACGATCACCCCGAACCAGATCAGGTCGAACCCCAGCGTCTGCGCCAGCGGAAAGAAGATCGGCACGGTCAGCAGCATCATGCTGAGCTGGTCCATGAACATGCCCAGCACCAGCAGGATGGCGAACATGATCAAGAGCATGGTGATGGGTTCAAGCTCGAACCCGGTGGCCCAGCGGATCAGGCCGGAAGACGCGCCCGAAAAGGCCAGCAGGGCCGAGAAGGTTGCTGAACCGAAGATGATCAAGAGCGCCATGGTGGTCACTTTCAGCGCTCCCGCGACGGATTTCACGATGCCGTCCCAGGTCAGCGAGCGGTAGAGCGCGGCCAGCACGATCACGCCGAGACAGCCGAAGGCTGCGCTTTCCGATGGTGTGGCGATACCGAACATGATCACCAGGATCACGCCGATCACGATGGATACCATCGGCAGGATATCGACGAAGAGCAGGCGTAGTTTCTCGGACCAGTTGGAGCTTTCCACCTCATAGGCGGGGGCGGCATTGGGGTCGTAGAGCGCCATGCCGAGGATCATGATCGCGTAGAAGATCGCCAGCAGAAGGCCGGGCATGATGCCGGCGATCAGCAGGTCGCCGATATCCAGTTCCGCCAGCGTCGCCAGCAGCACGGCCAGTGCCGAAGGCGGGATCAGCATCGCCAGCCCGCCGGTGCCCAGGATCGGGCCGATGGCCATATGTTTTTTGTAGCCGCGTTTCTGCATCTCGGGCACCATCAGCGAGCCCAGCAGCGCCGTCGAGCCCATCGAGGAGCCCGACAGGGTGGCAAAGGCGGTGCCGCCGGCCACGGTGACGAAGGACAGGCGCGCGGGCAGCTTGCCCATCAGCCGGTCCACCGCGCCGAACATGCGGTTGGCCAGTCCTGTAAAGAAGAAGATCTCGCCCATCAGCAGGAACATGGGCACCGGCATCAGGTTGAAACTGGTGACCGTGGGGATCGCGTTGTTGGCCAGTTGCCCGATGCCGCGCGCCATCTGGCTGGCGATATCGCCGCGTCCGCCCATGAAATAGGCCGCCCCGATCATATTGGCCGCGAGAAAGGCCAGCGCCACCGGAATGCCGAGCGCCATGAAGAACAGGATCATGCCCAGCAGAAAGACGAGCGCTTCATACCATTCCATTGCCTGCGCCTTTTGTATTCTTGGATTTCATTCGTGCACGCCCGCTTCGCCGGTGTGCATGGTCTCGGGTCCGAAGACAAACCTCAGGAATTGCGCTGCCATCAGGCCGAACCCGATCGGCATGGCGCCCAGTAGCAGGTATTTCGGCATGTCGAGGCTGCGCATTTCGGCATCGCCGAACTTCCAGGCCCGGGCCGTGGCCCCCCACGTGTACCAGACCAGCACAAGGCAGATCACGACACAGAGCGCCGAGATCATCCGGCTGTAGGGCCGCTGCATCCGGAGCGGCAGGGCCGCGCTCAAAAGCTCGATGAACACATGGCCCCGATGGCGCACCAGCCAGGGCGAGGCGGCCATCACGATATAGAGCAGGCCGAATTCGGTGAAGGTGAAGATATGGCTGGACCATGAACCGGACAGATTCAGCGTGCGGGCCAGCGCGCTGATCACGATTCCGAACATGATCCCCACCAGATAGATACCGGCCAATATGGCCAGCAGGTCGCAAATACGGTCGATCAGGCGCATCATTTCCTGGCTCTGTTTGCGGGGTCAGGCCGCGGTGTCAAAGCCGCGGCCTGTCTCCAGGTGTGTTACTCGTCCAGAGCATAGGTCTTGCGCAGGCCCTTGTAGGTCTCGGCCCCGGCGCCGCCGCCGTCAATGCGCTCGTACATCCGCGCCCAGGCCGCATCGTCTGCCATCTTGCGATAGACTTCGCCCGCTTCGGCGGAATGGGCGACGAAGGTCATGCCGCCATCTGCCAGGGTCTTGGCATCCGCTTCGACTTCCTTCTGGCGGTCGGCATAGGATTTGCCTTCCCACTCGATCACGACCTCTTCGATCAGTTTCTGGCTTTCCGGGGAAAGCGCGTTCCAGGCGTCGAGGTTGAAGATCACGCCGATATCTGTGTTGTAGAAAGTCGGGTCCACCCGATACTTCAGGAACTCGTTCCACTTGAGTTGGGGGATACCGATCTCGGTCCAGGCTGCCGCGTCGACAACGCCCTTCTCCAGCGCCGAGTACACTTCGGTCGCCGGCATGGACGCGGTGGTTGCGTTCAGTTGCTCGAAGAAGGCGTGGTAGATCGGGTTGTCGCGCAGCTTGACGCCGGTGAGGTCCAGGATGCCATCGTCACGGAACTTGGGCTCGCTGTTCATGTAGATGTGGAACTTGATGCCGCCGTCGATCCAACCCAGGTGACGGACGTTGAAGCGCTCTTGATGCGCCTTGTCCATCAGCGCCGCGCCGCCATTGGCGCGGGCCTCCATCGGGGTCACGCGCGACGCAACCATCGCGTCGATCTCGGGCACGTTGGCGCCATAGAAGCTGCCGGGCGTATGCACCATGTCGACCACGCCGTCGCGCACTGCGGCGGGCTGCTCGAACATGCCGATCGCCTCGGGTCCGCCCCGCACGTCGATCTGCACGATGCCCTTGCCGCGCTCGTTGATGTCCGCGACCATCGCGAGGAAGGTCTTGGTATAGACGAGGAATTCGGGGAAGGCATGGACCGCGCTGACCCGGTCCTCGGCTTTGGCCGCGATCGGGGTGGTGATGGCCGCGACGGCTGCTGCCGCCATAAGGTAAGTGGCTTTGCTGGAAAGCCGGCTGAAGATTCTCATGTCACAACTCCCTGTTGATCCGGCGGGCCATGGCCGCTTTCTTTCGAACGGTCCCTGGCCCGAGGTGTAGCTAGGTCGGTCGGTCCCGACTTCTATGCATTTTCATGTAAGACTGCCCGCATGGTGCAATGCAATAGAAATATCCTTGATATATGATTTTTCATGCATGTAGTCTGGCATGGTGACATCCGATACAGGAGCAGGTGATGGAAATTGCGGTTCTCGGCGGCGGTAACGGATCGACTGCCGCTGCGGTTGATCTGACGGTTCAGGGGCACAACGTGCGGTTCTGGCGGCGAAATGCGCGCGCCCAGGCGGACCTGAAGGCACGGGGCAGCACGATCAACCTGAAGGATTTCGAAGGCGTTCGGCCGGTGCGCATCGGCTTGGTCACGGAAGATATCGGAGAAGTGCTTCGCGGCGCTGAACTGATCGTCTGCCCGACACCGGCAACCGCGCAAGCCGATATCGCGGCGGCGATGGCGCCGCATCTGACCGACGGGCAGGTGGTGTTCCTGCCGCCGGGCAGCTTTGGCAGCTGGTTGATGGCCGATATCGTCTACAAGGCCGGGAACCCGGCCGATGTCAGCTGGGCCGAAGCGGGCACATTGCCCTATCTGACGCGGTTGCATGGACCCGACACCATCGCCATCACCACCCGCGCCACCCGCCTGCCGACCGGGGTCTACCCGTTGCGCAACGCGGCCCATGCCCATGCGGTGCTGGCGCGGGCCTATCCGTCGGTGGAGCCGGCGGGCGACGCGCTCTCGGGGGCATTGATGAACGCAGGCCCCATTATCCACCCGCCGCTGATCGTGATGAACGCGGGCCCGATCGAGCATTTCGATCATTGGGACATTCACAACGAAGGCACCCAACCCGCCATTCGCCGGGTCACGACCCGGCTGGATGCCGAGCGGATGGCGGTGCGCGAGGCGCTGGGCTATGGCGCGCCGCATTTTCCGCTGGCCGATCACTACGAGACCTCGGACTGGATGTATGGCAACCTTGCCCATGACAAGCTGGTCGACAGCGGTGACTGGCGCGAGCATCTCGTGCTGACCGAACACCGCTACATGCGCGAGGACGTGGCGGTGGGGCTGGCCTTGCTGGTATCCGTGGCGGATTGGGCCGGGGTGCCGGCGCCCACGGCCACCGGGCTGCTGGCGCTGGGCTCGGCGATCTGCGACGACGATTTCCGCCAGACGGGCCGGACGCTGGAAAACCTGCGCCTGGCCGGACTGGACCGCGCCGGTTTGCAGGTCCTGCTGCGGGATGGGGCCTGAGATGGTAGAGCGGGAAACCATTGCGGCGGTCGGGGCAGGGCGCATGGGCCGCGGCATGGCGGTGGCCTTCGCCTATTCCGGCCATCCGGTCCGCCTGATCGACGCCAAGCCGCGATCGGCGCAGCAGTTCGACAGGCTCAAGACGGAAATCCTGGCTGAACTGCGTTCGATCTTCCTGCTGATGGCCGAGGTCGGGCTGATGCGGGCGGAGGAGGCCGACGGGATGCTGGCGCGCATCCATATTCACGGTCATGATGATCTGGCGCGCGCGCTGGACGGCGTCCCCTTCATCTTCGAAGGCGTGCCCGAGACGCTGGAGGCCAAGCGCGAGGTTTTTGATACCCTGTCGCGTCATGCCGACCCGGATGCGGTCATCGCCTCGACCACCTCGACCATCCTGTCGAACGATCTGCAGGGTTTCGTCTCGCCGCCCGAACGGTTCCTGAACGCCCATTGGCTGAACCCCGCCTATCTGGTGCCGCTGGTCGAGCTATCGCCGGGCGATGCCACCGATCCGGCGGTGACGGCGCGGCTCATCGGCCTGCTCGAACGGATCGGCAAGGTGCCTGTCACCTGTGCCGCCAGCCCCGGCTATATCGTGCCGCGCATCCAGGCGCTGGCGATGAACGAGGCCGCTCGCCTGGTCGAAGAGGGCGTCGCCAGCAACGCCGATATCGACAAGGCCACGAAATACGGGTTCGGCTTCCGTTTCGCGGTGCTGGGCCTTCTGGAGTTCATCGACTGGGGTGGTGGCGATATCCTCTATCATGCCAGCCGCTACATGACGCGCGCCACCGGGCAGGACAGGTTCGCCGCCCCCGGGATCATCGAGACCAACATGGCCGAGGGCCGGCGCGGCCTGCGTGACGGGCAGGGCTTTCTCGACTACGACGGGCTTGATGTCGCGGCCTACCAGAAGGAACGCATCGGCGCCTTTGCCGCCATGCTGCGGCACCTCGACAAGATGCCGGTCAAGGGCGAATGACTGCGTGCCGCAAATCGCGCGCCTGCTTCTTTCTGGTCGGAAATACTCTGGGGGGTGTGGGGGGCTAGCCCCCCACGTGTGTCCTCACGAAGTGGGTCCGATGAACCTGCGGACACTGTCCAGCAGCAGGTCGTTGTGCTCGGGCAGCGACAGCGAGAAGCGGAAGAACTCTTCCAGGCCCGTCTCGCGGGTGCGGTTGACGACGATCCCCGCATCCTCGAACAGATGCTCGACCAGCGCCTCGGTCCGGGCCGGATCGCCCTCGCGAAACCTTGCCATCAGGAAATTGGTGCGGCTCGGCACGACAACCAGCCCCAGTTGCCCAAGCGCGCCGCTCAGGCGTTCACGCTCCGACACGATCGCGTCGACGCGCGCCTGGATGGCCTCCGGATCGGCAAGACCCGTCACCGCCCCCGCCTGCGCCATCGCATTGACCGTTCCCATGCCGCGCGCGGCATAGAGGACCGGAACCATCCATCCGGGCGCATGGCACCAGCCGACGCGGGCGCCGGCAAGGCCATAGGCCTTGGAAAACGTGCGCGTGACCACGACATTCTCGAATTGGGCGGCCAATTGGTGCACCGCCGAGCAATAGCCTGGAGCGGCGAACTCGCCATAGGCAAGGTCGAGGACCAGCACGACCTGCGCAGGCAGATCATCTGCCAGACGGGCCAGCTCGTCCAATTCCAGCATGGTGCCGGTCGGGTTATTGGGATTGGCCAGAAACAGCAGCCGGGTGCGGTCGGTGACCGCCGCCAGCAGGGCGTCGACATCGCTGCAATAGTCGCGCTCCCCCGCCTTGATCAGTGTTGCACCCACGCGGTTGGCGGTCAGCGCGAACTGGATATAACCGAATTCCGAGATCAGGATCTCGTCGCCGGGCCGCGCGAAACAGCGGGCGATGACGTCCAGCAACTCCTCCGACCCATTGCCGCAGACGATCTGTTCAGGATCGAGCCCATGTGCCGCCCCCAACGCATCGCGCAGCGCGTCGCAATGCGGGCTGCCGTAGGATTGCGCGCAGGCGGCGGTCTCCTCCATCGCGGCGCGGATTGCGGGCAGGGGGGGATAGGGCAGTTCATTGTAGCCCATGTTGACGACCGGCAGCCCCTTGGGCTGGGGCCTGCCGATGCGGCCGCGCAGGGGCATCGGGGCAAGGTAGGGTGTCGGGCGCATGTGATCCTCGGCTTTGGTCGATTATGTCAGATGGTGATTTGCGGGCGGGTTCAAGCCTGAGCCTCGCTGTATGCTCCCGCGATCCGGCCCAGGACGACCGCGCTCAACAGGCCGTTGCCGGACAGGTAACCGCTGTCGCCGCTGCCCGACATGCCGCAGGCTGCGCCGCCGCCGGCGAAAAGGCCGGGAACCGGCTGGCCATCGGGGCGCAGGACACGGGCTTGCGCGTCGGTGCGCAAGCCGCCCTGGGTGTGAAACAGCGCGCCCGTCACGCGCACGCCGCAATAGGGCGGGGCGAGGGGCGGGGGCTGGAACGTTCTGCCAAATGTATCTGTTCCGTTTTTCGGCAGGTCGCGCAGCGTCTCGGCCAATGTGTCGGGCGGCAGGCCAAGCAGCCGGGCCAGCGCCACGGGCGTCTCCGCCTGCCGGATCGCGCCTGCGGCTTCGGCGCGGCGGAAATCCTCGAACTGGCGGGCGATGGCTGCGATACGTGCGTCGAAGATCGCAAATGCCTCGCTCCCCGGCTGGGCCATCACCGCGCGTGCGGCCTCGGAATAGCCTTGGGCTTCATCCCAGAACCGCCGGCCGTCGCGGTTGACCTGCACCCCGCCTGACGTGATCACCGCCCAGGTGATCAGGATGCCGTGCGGGTGGGCGACGTTACCGTGCCCCTGATAGGCCCCGAGATGCCGCAGATCGGCCCCCAGCGCCTCTCCCCAGAGCACCGCCTCACCCCGGTTGCCGTCATGACCGAACCAGAGCGCCTCGCGGATTTCAGGCATGTGGCTGGCCACCAGGTGCCGGTTGCCGCCGAACCCGTTGCAGGCCAGGATCAGCCGGTCGCAGCCGATGCTTTCGCCGGTGCCGTCCGGGCCGAAGACAGTGACCCCGCGCACCCGGCCGTTCTCCATGTGCAGGACACGGGCGCGGCGGGAACAGACGATGTCGATTCCCTGCGCCTCGCAGGTCTGCCGCAGCGCGTCGATCAGTTCGGCCCCCGACCGGCTGGGCAGGCCATGCATTCGGCGCCGGCTGTGGCCGGGATAGTCGAAATCGGTGACGATCGAAAACGGCAGTCCGTGGCGCTCGGCCAGCCAGTCGATGACCGGCCCGGCCCCGGCAGCCAGAGTTTCGACCAGCTCCGGGTCGTTCTGTCCCTTGGCCTTGGCCTGGATATCCTGCGCGAACAGTGCCGCGCTGTCCTCGATGCCCGCCGCGCGCTGCATCGACGTGCCTGGTGCCGGGATCAGCCCGGCCGAAAGCGCGGTCGAGCCGCGCGGCAGCGCATCGGCTTCGACCACCAGAACCTCCTGTCCGGCTTCCCGCGCCGCAAGGGCTGCCACCAGCCCACAGGCCCCGGCGCCGATGATCACCGTCTGGCACGCCACATCGAAGATCGCGGGCGGCGGCGCTACGCGCGGTTCACTGTCCGGGGTCATAGCGTTTGCCACGCTCCAGCATCTCGCCGGTTCCGATCACTTCGTTCAGTCCGGCAAAGTCGTACATTCGCTCCCTGAACGGTGCAGTGGTGCCATGCGCGTGAAGGCTGCCGTAATAGTCGCGCGCGGCATGGGCCAGCGCCCGCACGATACCGCCGGGAAAGATGACAATGCGGAACCCAAGCGCCTGCAAAGCTTCGGCCGAACGGATCGGCGTTGCCCCGCCCTCGACCATGTTGGCCAGCAGGGGCACGCGTGACGCGAACCGGTCCGCGATGGCCGAGAGTTGCGTATCGGTCTGCGGGGCCTCGATGAAAAGGACATCGGCGCCGGCGGCCAGGTAGGTTTCGGCGCGCTCCAGCGCCGTGTCGAACCCTTCGACCGCGATGGCGTCGGTGCGGGCGATGATCAGCGTGTCGTCGGACCGGCGCGCGTCGGCCATGGCGGCGATCTTGCCCGCCATCTCGGCGGCCGGGATCAGCGCCTTGTCCTTCAGGTGGCCGCAGCGTTTGGGATAGGTCTGGTCCTCGACCTGGAGCGCCGCGGCGCCTGCACGTTCATAGAGCCGCATGGTACGCTGGGCGTTCAGTGCGTTGCCGAAACCGGTATCGGCGTCGATGATCACCGGCAGGTTGGTCCGGTCGGCGATAAGGCTCATGGTCTCGGCCATTTCGGTGACCGAGGTCAGGCCGATATCGGGCCGGCCGAGCCGCGTATAGGCAACCGCCGCGCCGCTGAGATAGAGCGCCTCGAACCCCGCCTGCTCGGCGATCAGCGCGGTCAGGCCATCGTAGATGCCGGGCGCCAGGACGATCCTGTCCGAAAGCAGTCTTGTCCTGAGCGTCATGCCGCGCCCTCCAGCCAGTCAAGCGCCTCGGTGCAGGTCATCTGATGCGTGACCGTGCCCAGTGACAGCAGGGTGGCGTCGTGGACCTCGTCGCGGAAGGCGGCACAGCCATTGGTCAGCATCACGGTGTCGATGTCGCGCAGATGCGCGTCGCGCAGGGTCGAGGCGACACCGCCATTGGTGACGATGCCGCCGACGATCAACTGGCGGATGCCCATCGCACGCAGGATATATTCCAGCCGGGTCTGGTAGAAGGCGGAATAGGCCACTTTCTCGACCGTGAAATCGGCGGGTTGCAGCGTATCGACCAATTGGTGGCCGAAACTGCCCGGCGCGAAATCTCCCCGCTTCAGAAAGGGGCGCAGCGCCTTGAGATGGGGCGAGATCAGGGGGTCGCCACCCGGGCCGGGCACCAGCGTGAACTGGGCCGATATGTAAAGCCCGCCCTTTGCCCTCAGTGCCTGAACCAGTGGCGCGATGCGGGCGGGCAGCGCGGCGATGGCCGCCGCCCCCTGTCCGGCCCGGCCATAGGCGCCATCGGGATGCAGGAAGTCGTTTTGCAGGTCGATGGTCAGCAGGGCGGTCTGCGTCAGGGTCCAGTCTTTCGGGTCGCTCATCTGCCTGCCTCCGGTCCGGTTTCGAGGATGACATTGCCCAGGTGATCGACCCGTCCCACCAGCCCCGGTTCGATCAGAACCGTGGTATCGGGCTGTTCGAGGATCGCCGGGCCGGAAATTAACGTTCCGACCGGCAACGAGAGGCGGTCGAAGATGGCCGTGTCCTGCCAGCCGGTGCCGAAATGCACCTTGCGGGTGGATTTGGGCCGGGCCGGGTCCGTCGCTGTCGGGGCCAGCGTGGCGAGGTCGAACTTGGGCCGCAGGCCGGTGACCGCGCTGCGCAGGTTGAGGATGCGCCGCACGCCGCCGGGCAGGAGGCGTCCGAACGTATCGCGATAGACGGCATCGAAAGCAGCGCCGATCTCGTCCTGTGTCGGAGGGTGAACCTTGCCCTCGGCGACCGCGACCGGGATCGGCACCGGCACGGTGTGGGTTTGCCCGACATAGGCCATGTCAAGTTCGAACCTCGCCTCGCGCGCCTCGAACCGGGTTCCGGCGGCTTCCAGCATTGCCATGCCGCGGTCGTGGTGGTCTTGCATCACCGCGCCCAGCGCGCCGGTGTCCAACCCGTCGAGCATGGCGTTGATCGTCTGCACGAAATCCTGCCGCATGTCGGCGATCACGCAGCCCAGCGCCGAGGTCACGCCGGGATAGCGCGGCACGATGGCGCGGGCGATTCCCACCTCGGCCAGCATCGCCCCCGCGTGCAGCGCGCCCCCGCCGCCAAAGGGCATGAAGGCGAATTTCTTGGGGTCGAAGCCGCGCTCGATGCTGACCAGCCGCAAGGCCCCGGCCATGCGCGAATTGGCGACCCGCAGGATCGCCTCGGCCGCCGCCAGCGTATCCAGTCCCAGCGGCTGCCCGACATGGGCGTCGATGGCGCGCGCGGCGGCCTCGACATCGAGCCGCGAAAGCTTGCCGCCGATGGGATTCTCGGGATCGATGCGGCCTAGCACCACGTTGGCATCGGTCACGGTGGGGCGGTCGTTGCCCAGCCCGTAGGCCACCGGCCCCGGGTCCGAGCCCGCGCTTTCCGGGCCGATGTTCAGCAGTCCGCCCCTGTCGACCCAGGCGATGGAGCCGCCGCCCGCGCCAATGGTGGTAATCTCGATCATCGGGGTCCGCACCACCATGCCGAAGTCGATCGAGGTTTGCGGTGCCAGCATCGACCGTCCCTCGGCGATCAGCGAGACATCGAAACTGGTGCCGCCCATGTCGCCGGTGATCACGTTGTCGAACCCGGCTGAACGGGCGATATAGCCTGCGGCGATCACCCCTGCCGCCGGACCCGACAGGGCGGTGCGGATCGGGAAACGGCAGGCGGTGTCAACGTCCATGACCCCGCCATTCGACTGCACGATCATGAATTCGCCGCCGAACCCGGCCTTGTCGAGCGCATCCCCCAGCCGCCCGAGATAGCCCGAGACCTCGGGTTGCAGATAGGCGTTGAGCGCGGTGGTCGAGAACCGCTCGTATTCGCGGATCTCGGGCAGGATCTCGGAGGAGGCCGAGACATGTTCGTTGGGCCAGATCTCGCGTAGCGCGGCCACGGCCGCCGCCTCGTTGGCGGGGTTGGCATAGGCATTGGCGAACAAGACCGCAACGGCGACGCAGCCCCGGTCTTGCAGCTGCCGGGCGGCGGCGCGCACTGCGTCAAGGTCCACGGGCGTGCGGATGGTGCCATCCGCCAGCGTGCGTTCGGGTACCTCCAGCCGGTCGCGCCGGTCCACCACCGGCTCGAAATTGCCGCGCAGGCCCCAGGTGCGGGGCCGGTCGCGGCGGCGCATTTCCAGCACGTCGCGCAGCCCTTCCGTGCAGATCACCCCCGTCCGGGCGCCCTTGCGTTCGAGCAGGGCGTTGGTGCCCGCCGTGGTGCCATGCACCACCACGCCGACGCCGCCGATATCGGCGACCGCTTCGGTGATACCCTGAAGGAAACCCGACGACTGGTCGGGGCGCGAGGTCGGCACCTTGCCGACGCGGGCCGATCCGTCGCTTTCATCCAGGACGAAGATATCCGTGAAGGTGCCGCCGACATCGACGCCGATCATCTTGCCACTCATCGGGTTGCCTCGCGCCAGGTGCTGCCATAAAGGCGGTCGGCCTCGGCCGCGCTCAGATAGTCGCGCGCCACGTCCAGCGCCACGGCGGCCGGGTCGCGTTCAGAGGGCGGCCCGTAGCCGCCGCCACCGGGGGTTTCCAGCCGCACCGCCTCGCCCTGTTTCAGGCGGATGCCGCGCATCTTCGACACCAGCGGCGGGTGCGGCCACTCCGTGTCCTGCTGGTAGGAGAACACGTTCAGCGCGCCCTCCTGCCCACCGGCCACGCCCTTGGGGGCAAAGCGGCCGCGCTCGCCGAACAGAAAACCTTCGGCGCCGTTTTCCTCCAGCACCTCGATCTCGTAGACCGCGCCCAGCCCGCCGCGATGCCGACCCGCGCCGGCGCTGTCGCGCCGCAGCGCCCATTGCCGGAACATCACCGGATAGGCGGCTTCAAGGATTTCCAGAGGCGGGATGGTCGCAGTCGAGATCGGCGCATTGCCGTGGTTCAGCCCGTCGCCTTCGGGCGATCCGCCATGGCCGCCGCCGTAGAAGCTGAACATTACCCATGGCTTGCCGTTGCTGCGCCGCCCGGCGATCGAGAGCGCATTGATGGTGCCATAGGCATTGGCCACCACCCGGTCCGGCACCGCCTGGGCAAATGCGCAGAATACCACGTCGATCATTCGCAGGATGGTTTCGGTATAGCCGCCTGTGGGGGCTGGAAATTCCGCCGACAGAATCGAGCCCTGAGGGACAGTAACGTCGATGGGTCGCATGACGCCCGCATTGGCGGGCAGGAGCGGAAAGATATGCTTGATCGCCACGTATACGGTCGCAATCGTGGTGGGAAGCGCGATGTTGACGGGGCCCGCGCATTTCGGGGCCGAGCCGGTGAAATCCAGATGCATCCGGTCGCCGGTGACGCTCAGCGCCACCTTGATCGGCAGGGGCGTGTCGGCAATTCCGTCGTTGTCCAGAAAATCCTCGGCCTCCCAGCGCCCGTCGGGAATGGCCGCGAGCTCCGAGCGCATCAATAGTTCCGCCCGGGTGCCCAGCGCGACAAGCGCGGCCTGCACCGTGTCGGCGCCGTACTCATCCAACAGCTCGTCCATCCGCCGCGCGCCCAGATCCAGCGCGCCCAACTGGCCGTTCAGATCGCCCTGCGCCGATTGCGGCAGGCGGGTGTTGCGCAGCAGGATGTCGATGATGTCCTGGTTGACCACGCCCGCACGGGCCAGCCGCACCGGGGGCAGCACGAACGCCTCCTGGAACACCTCGGTGGCGGCGGGGTTGTAATTGCCCGGCACCGCGCCGCCGACATCGTGCCAATGCCCGACCGAGGCCAGCCAGCAGAACAGTTTCCCTTCGCGGAAATAGGGGCGCACCAGGCGCATGTCGCTCAGATGCGTACCGCCGATATGGGCATCGTTGAAGATGAAGATGTCGCCATCGGCCAGGTCGCCGTCCTTGGTCGTCTTCTCGATCACCGCCTTCACGGCAAAGGACATGACACCGACAAAGATCGGCAGGCCCGACTTGCCCTGCACCAGCGTGTCGCCGGTTTCGGCGTGATAGAGGCCATGGCTGGCGTCATGCGCCTCGGCGATGATCGGGTTGAAGGCAGCGCGGAACAGGGTCGCGTCCATCTCGTCGGCGATCTGTTCCATACGCCCGGCCAGCACCGACAGGGTGATCGGGTCGATTTCGCTCATGTGCGCCCCCGTACTTCGGCCATGTCGTTCCAGACGTCCTGACGGGTGATCCGGCCTGCCACCAGTTCGAACCGGTCGATGAAGCGGATGCCGGAAAATGCGGAGCCATCCAGCCATTCGCCCGACAGCGTGCCGTAGCAATAGACAACCGCCGCGTCGGCCGCGCCGGGCATGGCGTCGAACCCGTCATAGGTCTTGGTCACGAACCGGTATCGCGGCGCGGCCCAGGCGACGAGGTCGGACAACTCGGTCATCGGGCCGGTGCCGGGAAACTGCATCAAGAACCCATCCCCCTGCATGGCGCGGGCGGTGTCGAGATCGCGTGCCTCCATCGCGGCCAGATAGCGGCGCACCACCTCGGCCGGGTCGGGCAGGGCGGGAGCGGGCGTCTTGGTGGTGCGGCCCCGGAAATAGGCATCTGGCGCCATCTCGTGGATCATCACCACCACGCCCTCGGGTGCTGCGGGAACGACAAAGCGGACCGCATCCGTCAGCGCGTGTCCCAGGCGGCGCTTGTCCTCTTCGCCATATCCTTCGATCAGGTGCAGTTCGACCACCGGCATCGCATCCCTCCCCGGATGGAAAGCTGTATCATTGATAATACAATTAACCAGGATATAGTGAGAGGCAATTCTTTCCTTTCAAACGGCCGAAAATGGCAGAAGCAGGGATACAAACCGGAGGCGGGGCGCGGTTGCCCACGGGCGCGAAATCGCGCCGGGTCTACCTGTCGCTGCTGGAACGGATTTCCGCCGGTCGGCTGGAGCCAAGCCAGAAACTGCCGGGCGAAGAACAGCTTGCCGAGGATTTCGGAGTATCTCGCGTGACCGTGCGCCGGGCTCTCGATGCTCTGGCGGAAAACGGGTTTCTGACGCGGCGCGCGGGGAGCGGTACCCGTGTCCGGCCCCGTTCAACGGCGCCACAGCAAGTCACGATGGATTTCTCGACCCTGCTGCCACAACTGGTGGAAATCGGGCGCAAGACCGAGGTGCGGCTGTTGTCGAGCCGTATCGACCAGCCACCGGAACACGTGGCGCGGGCGCTGGGGCTGGAACCGGGCGAGACGGTGCAGATCGCCCGGCGGACCCGCAGTATAGGCGGGACAGCCTATTCTCACCTTACCACCTTTGTTCCCGCTCGGATCGCAGCGGGCATATCGGATGCCGATCTGTCCAGTGAACCGCTGCATGTGCTGCTGGAACGCAATGGTGTGAAAATCGCCGACGCCCGGCAGTCCGTATCCGCCGCCCTTGCGGGGCCCGAGGTGGCCGCGACGCTCGGCGTGCCCGAAGGCTCGGCGCTGTTGTCGTTGGACCGGATCGTTCGCGATGCCGGGGGGCGGGGGGTCGAGTTCCTGTCCGGTCTCTACCGCCCGGACATGTTCCGCCTCGACATGAGCCTGACGCGGGTGGACCATGGAGGAGGCCGCCATTGGGAGCCGGCCATTACCCCGCTGGAGGAGACGCCCCGATGAATGCTCCGCTGACCCTGCTGGACAGGCTCTGGTCGCTGCACGAGGTGCATCAGGGCGAGGACGGCACCTCGCTGCTCTGGGTCGACCGGCATCTGGTGCACGAGGGATCGCACCACGCCTTTGCAAAACTGGCCGAGCGGGGTCTGCCGGTGGCCGAACCCGGACTGACCTTTGCGGTGGTAGATCATTATGCGCCGACGCGCAGGACGGGTCCGATGGCCGATCCGGCGATTGCCCGGATGATCGACACCCTGCGCGGCAATGCCACCCGGCATGGGCTGCGGCTGTTTGACCTCGAAGACCCCGATCAGGGGATCGTGCATGTGGTCGGGCCGGAACAGGGCCTGACGCTGCCCGGCCTGCTGATCACCTGCGGGGACAGCCATACCTCGACCCATGGGGCGTTCGGCGCGCTGGCCTTTGGCATAGGGGCGACCGAAGTCGCCCATGTCCTGGCCACTCAGACAATCTGGCAGCGCAAGCCGCAGGCGTTGCGGATCACCGTCGACGGTGATTTGCCGCCCGGTGTTTCGGCCAAGGACATCGCGCTGAACTGGATCGCGCGGCTTGGGGCGGATGGGGCCCAAGGCCATGCCGTGGAATATGCCGGCAGCGCCGTCCGGAACCTTTCGATGGAGGGCCGGATGACCCTGTGCAACCTGACCATCGAGGGGGGCGGCCGCATGGGTATGGTGGCGCCGGATGACACGACATTTGCCTATATGCGCGGCAGGCCCCATGCCCCGCACGGCGACGATTGGCAAAGAGTGCTGGACAACTGGCGCAATCTGGCGAGCGATGCCGATGCCCGGTTCGACCGCGATGTCGCACTCTCGGCGGAGCAAATCGCGCCCATCGTGACCTGGGGCACCAGCCCGGAACAGGCCCTGCCCATCGACGCGCTGGTGCCGGACCCCGAGGGCCTGCCGCCTGCCAAGGCACAGGCCGCCCGCGCCGCGCTCGACTACATGGGGCTTGTGCCGGGGCGGCCGCTTGCAGGCACACCGGTCGACCAGATCTTCATCGGGTCCTGCACAAATGGCCGGATCGAGGACCTGCGCGCCGCCGCCGCGGTGCTGGCCGGGCGCAAGGCGCGGGTGCCCGGGCTGGTGTCGCCCGGATCGGCGCGGGTCAAGGCGCAGGCCGAACAGGAGGGGCTCGACCGGATATTCGTCGAGGCGGGGCTCGAATGGGTCGCGTCGGGCTGTTCCATGTGTGTCGGTATGAACGGTGATCTTGTCGAGGCGGGGAAGAGATGCGCCTCGTCCACCAACCGCAATTTTCGCGGCCGTCAGGGCAAGGGCGCGCGCACGCATCTGATGTCGCCCGCCATGGTGGCGGCGGCAGCCGTCACCGGAACGCTGAGCGACGTAAGGCCGCTGTTGAAGGGGAGGGCGCTCTGATGGCCGGATGGACCGTGACCCGTGGCAAGGCGGTGTTGCTGCCGATGGCCAATATCGACACCGACCAGCTGATCCCGGCGCGCTTCATGTCGACCCCGCGCACGCAGGGCTATGGCCGGTTCCTGCTGCATGATGTCCGGCGCAATGCCCGGGGTGAGCCGGCCCCCGATTTTCCGCTCAACGCCCATCCGGACGCAACCATCCTGGTGGCGGGGCGCAATTTCGGCAGCGGTTCATCGCGCGAAGCGGCGGTCTATGCGCTTGTCGATGCCGGTGTGCGTGTTGTCGCGGCGCCAAGCTTTGGCGATATTTTCGCGGGAAATGCGGTCAACAACGGTCTGCTGCCGGCCAGGGTGGCCGAGGCCGATGCGGCCTTGTTGACAAAGGTCCTGTCGACCGGGACAGCACAGGGTGCTGCCGATCTGGGGGCCAGGCTGCTGACGATCGCGGACCTGTCGGTGCCTTTCGAACTGGATGAGGTCTGGCGGACCAAGCTGTTGAACGGCTGGGACGATATCGACCTGACCCGGCAGCATTCGACGGAAATCGCCGCCTATCGTGCCCGCATCCAGTCTGATCCGGGCCGCTTTCCGGATGACAATGCCGTGCGTTCCTAGCGACTGGCAAGCGGCGTGTGGTGTATCGCCGCCCCGTGTTCCGGCATTTGCCCGCCTGCCTTGCTGAAGCGTGCCATGCAGTCCTAGACTGGCCCCGGGCACATGTGTGTCGCTGGGCAGGCTTATCGCCCGAAGGTAGCCGAAAGGTGCGGTCTTGACCGAGAACACGTATACCATTCGAAACCTCAAGAAGATCTACGGTCAGGGGGAAACCGCCGTACATGCCCTGCGGGGTGTCGATCTCGACATCCCGGAGGGGGAATTCGTTGTCCTGCTTGGCGCGTCCGGAAGTGGCAAGTCGACGCTGCTCAACATCATCGGGGGGCTGGATCGGGCCAGCGAGGGGACGGCCCGGTTCCGGGACCGCGAACTGACCACGATGTCCGACAGAGAGTTGACCAGGTACCGGCGCGACCATGTCGGGTTTGTCTTTCAGTTCTACAATCTCATGCCGAGCCTGACCGCGCGCGAGAACGTCGAACTGGTGACAGAGATTTCCCGCAATCCGATGGAGCCGGACAAGGCTTTGGCCCTAGTCGGATTGTCCGAACGCGCCGATCATTTTCCTTCGCAACTGTCGGGCGGCGAACAGCAACGCGTCGCCATTGCCCGGGCGGTGGCAAAACAGCCGGACGTGCTGTTCTGCGATGAGCCCACCGGGGCGCTCGACAGCACCACGGGCCGCGCGGTCCTGAGGGTCTTGCGCGATGTCAACGAGACTCTTGGCGCGACGGTGCTGGTGGTTACCCATGCGGCCTCACAGGCGGCAATGGCCGACCGCGTGATCCGCTTCAGCGACGGGCAAGTGGTCGAGGTCAGGGAAAACGACAGGAAATTGCGCCCCGAGGAGATCGAATGGTAGGCGTGGCATGGCCCCTCTGACCAGAAAGCTGGCTCGCGACCTGTTGCGGATAAAGGGTCAGGCGATTGCCATTGCGCTGGTCGTCGCGGTCGGCGTTCTGCTTCAGGTCATGCAAAGCGGACTGGTCGTCAGCCTGGAAGAAACCAGGCGGGCCTATTACGAGCGATATCGGCTGGCCGACGTTTATGCGCCGGTCACCCGCGCTCCGGGGCGGTTGCTGGAGGACTTGCAGGAAATTCAGGGTGTTGCCGCCGTCGAGCTCCGGGTGACCGGCGCCGCCCGGATCGACCTGCCGGGCGTTTCGGTTCCGGTGCGCGCCCGCGCGCTGTCGTTGCGGGACTTGCCGCGGTTGAATGCCGTTCTGGTCACCGCCGGCCGTGCGCTCACCGGGGACAGGCCAGACGAAATCCTGTTGCTGGACAGTTTTGCCAAGGCGCATGGGCTGGGTCCGGGCGACCGGATACAGGCCACGATGAACGGCGCGCGGCACGCGTTCCGGATTGCCGGCCTCGCGATGTCGCCCGAGTTCCTGTACACCACCGCGCCCGGGGAAATGGTGCCCGATGATGGTCGGTTTGCCGTGCTCTTGATGGCTCCGGACGCGATTGCGGCGGTTTTCGACATGGAAGGGGCCTTTAACGAGGTCCTTTTGTCGACCGCGCGCGGGGTCGAAGCGGCCGGCGTGATCGCGGAGGTAGACCACCTGCTGGAAAACTATGGCGGGGCGGGCGCCTTTGCGCTTGCGGATCTTCCATCGGACACATACATTACGCAGGAAATCAATGGCTTGCGTCAGGTTTCTCACGTCGTGCCGCCTGTATTCATGGCGGTGGCGGCCTTTCTTCTCTACATCGTCATTTCGCGCATGATCCAGGCGGAGAGGCGGGAAATCGGACTGTTGAAGGCGTTCGGCTACAGCAATTGGGAGGTCGGCTCGCACTATCTCAGACTGGTGATGATCATCAGCCTGGGCGGTGCGGTTCTTGGGGGCGTCGCCGGAATTCTGGCCGGGCGGGCGCTGGTCGATGTTTACCTGCTCTATTACAAGTTCCCGTTCCTGGTATTCCGGTTGGACCCGTCTAGTTTCGCGATCGGGTTCGGGGCCAGCCTGCTGGCTGCGTCGGCGGGGGGCCTGCTTGTATTGCGCCGGGTCTTCGAGTTGACACCGGCGGTCGCGATGCGCCCTGCGGCGCCCGCGGATTTCAGCCGGGCGCGCCCGTTCGGGGGGGCATTGGCACGGGCGCTGGATCAACCGACGCGCATGGTTCTGCGCCGTCTGGCGCGCGAACCGTTGCGCATGTCCGGGGCCGTGGCCGGGGTCGGGGCCGCCACCGCGCTGGCTGCGGCGATGGCCTCGATTCTGGCCGGTTTCGATGACATGGTCGAGTTGACTTTCGGAGACATAGACCGCAGCGACCTTATGGTGTCTTTCATCCATCCCGTGGCCGAACAGGTCCGCTTTGACCTGGCCGCTCTACCTGGCGTGATCGAGGTGGAACCGTTTCGGGTCGTGGACGCGGTCATGGTGAACGGCAGGAACAGCTATCGCGGTGTGATAAACGGGATGGTCGAGCAGCCGCGGCTTTACCGGGCGGTCGACGCGGGTACCAGGCCGATCGCCATCCGGGGCGACGGGTTGATCCTGGCCACCGGTCTGGCGCAGGAATTGAAGGTCGGCCCCGGGCAGATGGTGACGCTGGATGTTCGGGAGGGGCGGCGCCCGAAGGTCGAGGTTCAGGTCTCGGCGGTTGCCGAATCCCTGATCGGGTCTCCGGCCTTCATGCAGATTGCGGCACTCAACCGGCTCCTGTCGGAACCGGGCCGCATCTCGGGCGCCTATTTGCGGGTCGATGCCAGCCGGGCCGACGAGACTTATCGCCGGTTGAAGGACATGCCACAGGTCGCCGGAGTCGCGATCAAGGCCGAAAGCCGCGCGGCCCTTCGCAAGATGATGGATCAGGGCGCGGGTGCGATGCGCTATGTCATGGCGGCGATTGCGGGGGTGATAACCTTCGGCGTCATCTACAACGCCGCGCGCGTGGCGCAGGCAGAACGCGAACGCGATCTTGCGGGATTGCGAGTGCTTGGCTTCACCCGATCCGAGGTCGCCTTTGTCCTGTTGGGGGAACTGGCGTTCGTGACCTTGCTGGCATTGCCTGTTGGCGCACTTGGCGGCTACGGTCTGAGCTTTGCGGTTTCCGCCGGGTTCAGCACTGACCTCTACCAGATTCCCGCCAGTTTCGGCCTTGCAAGTTTCGGCCAGGCGACTGCGATCGTCATTCTGGCCGCTCTGGTGTCGGGTTGGGCGGTGAAACGCGATATAGACCGTACTGACCTGGTTCAGGCCCTGAAAAGCAGAGAGTGATGAGCGTGCCGAGACAAAAGAAAAGGGTTTCCCGCACAGTCCTGACCGCAATGGCAATTCTCCTGGTTGGCGGGTTTCTCGCATTTGCATTCTGGCCCCGCCCGGTCCTGGTGGACATGGCCGAGGTGCGCCGGGGGCCCATGATGGTGACTATCGACGAGGAGGGCCGCACCCGGGTCAAGGAACCTTACGTGGTCTCGTCGCCCGTGGCGGGAGAGTTGCAACGGGTGACCGTGCTGCCGGGTGAACGGGTCACCGCCGGTGAAACCGTGGTCGCGCAGATGCGCCCGGCGAAACCGTCTGTTCTGGATGTCCGCACACGTGAACAGGCCCATGCCGCCGTGACCGCGGCCGAAGCCGCGCTGAGGCTTGCCCATGCCGATCTGAACGCGGCGCAGGCCAAGTACGACTTTGCCGAAAGCGATCTGGAGAGGGCCAAAACGCTGGTCGAGCGGGGGGTTGCCAGCGAGGTGACGATGGAGCGTGCCGAACAGGCTGCTCGGGTTGCACGCGCGAACCTGGACACGGTTCAGGCGGCAATCGCGATGCGCGAAGCGGAACTCGCGAATGCCCGGGCGCAGCTGATCGGTTTCGATGACATTGCTCTGGCCAACGCCCTGGCAGACAGTGTTCAGGCAGAGTACGGCATCCCCTTGCGCGCGCCGATCGACGGTACGATCCTGAAGGTTTTCCAGAAAAGCGAAACGACCCTGCCCGCGGGCGAGCCGATCCTGGAAATCGGCGACATTCAGGGCGACCTGGAGGTGATGGCTGAACTCCTGTCCTCGGACGCGGTGCGGACACAGCTGGGCGATCCGGTGATCATCACCGACTGGGGCGGCGGAACCGATCTGAAAGGGAGCGTCAGTCGGATCGATCCCTATGGCTATACCAAGTTCTCGGCGCTTGGAGTCGAGGAGCAAAGGGTCGAGGTCACGATCGGGATCGCAACGCCGGCGGAGGAGCGCCGCTCTCTGGGCCACGGGTACCGGGTCGAGGTGCGCATCATCGTCTGGGATACCGAGGATGCGTTGGTTGCCCCGTCGGCGGCGCTGTTCCGGAACGGCGGCGATTGGGCGGTGTTTGTGGTCCGCGATGGCCGCGCGGTTCTGACCGGCGTCGAGGTAGGGCAGAACAATGGGCGCGAGGCCGAGATATTGTCGGGTGTCGAGGCCGGGGACCGTGTTATCCTGTTCCCTTCGGCCGAACTGGAGGATCAGGTGCGCGTGTCGCAACGCCAGTTCGATTGAAAAAGCCGCCCGGACATGCCGGGCGGCTTTGGTCTGCTTAACTCGCGGCGACCGGATCGCGCCGCCACCTGGCGGGGCCGGTGATGTGGATCGAATTGCCCTGGGTGTCGACTGCAACAGTCACCGGCATGTCCTCGACCTTCAACTCGTAGATCGCCTCCATCCCGAGATCCTGGAACGCCACCGGTTTGGCCGCCTTGATCGCCTTGGACACCAGATAGGCCGCGCCACCGACGGCGATCAGATAGGCCGCCTTGTGCTTAGCAATCGCCTCCAGCGCCACCGGGCCGCGCTCGGCCTTGCCGATCATCACCTTGAGTCCCGTGTCAGCCAGGATACGGTCGGTGAACTTGTCCATCCGGGTCGAGGTGGTCGGGCCCGCGGGGCCGATGGCCTCGTCGCCCACGGCATCGACCGGTCCGACGTAGTAGATCGCCTTGCCTTTCAGATCGACCGGCAGCGGCTCGCCGCGGTCGAGCATCTCGATCATCCGTTTGTGGGCCGCATCGCGCCCGGTATAGAGCGTGCCCGACAGAAGCAGCGTCTGGCCGGGTTCCAGCGAGGCCAGAACCTCGTCCGTCAGGTTGTCGAGGTCCAGCTTGGTCGCCTGCGCCCCGGCCTTTTCCAGCAGGATTTCCGGGTAGAGGTCCATCGGCGGCGGGGTGAATTCGGCCGGGCCGGAACCATCGAGGGTGAAATGCACATGCCGTGTGGCCGCGCAGTTGGGGATCAGGCCCACGGGCAGCGAGGCGGCATGGGTCGGGAAGCTCTTGATCTTGACGTCAAGCACGGTGGTCACGCCGCCCAGCCCCTGCGCGCCGATCCCCAGCGCATTGACGCGCTCGTAGATTTCCAGCCGCAGTTCCTCGGTCTTGTCCGAAGGGCCGCGGCGCAAGAGGTCGGCCATGTCCAGCGGTTCGTTCAGCGCCTGTTTGGCCAGGGCCATCGCCTTGTCGGCATTGCCGCCGACGCCGATGCCCAGCACGCCCGGCGGGCACCAGCCCGCGCCCAGGGTCTCGACGGTCTGCACCACCCAGTCGGCCACGTTGCCCGAGGGGTTCAGCGTGGTGAACTTGGACTTGTTTTCCGAACCGCCGCCCTTGGCCGCAACCTCGACGTCGATCTTGTCGCCCGCCACCATCTCGACGGTCAGCATGCAGGGCGTGTTGTCGCCCGAGTTCTTGCGGGTGCCGAAGGGGTCGACCACGACCGAAGCGCGCAGCGGGTTGGTGTCACGCTGATAGCCCTGCCGTGTCCCCTCGTCGCAGATTTCCTGCAGCGAGCGGGTGAAATCGGTTTTCGCCTGCACGCCGATCTTGACATGGATATTGGCGGCGCCGGTGTCCTGGCAGATCGGACGGCGGCCCATGGCGCACATGCGCGAGTTGACGAGGATCTGGGCCATCGCGGCCTTGGCGCCGGGGTTTTCCTCGCGCTCCCAGGCGCTGGTCATGGCGCTGATGAAATCGGTCGGATGATAGTACGAGATGTATTGCAGCGCCTCGGCGATACTTTCGATCAGGTCGCTTTCGCGGATTACGCCCATGACATTCCTCCTGGGTCTGCCGGGGCATGCCTGCCACGGCCGTGCCCGGATGCCTGTTTCTCCTGTTTCACCGTCGTGGGTTGCAGAGCGCCGAACAGGGGGTTCCCGCGGGGTTTAGCGCGATTCCGGTATGCACTGCCATACCGTTTAGGGCGGTGCGGCTTCGCGCCCTAGGGCGGGCTTGCACGATGGCGGTTTTGCGCGCAATCTGCAGGCGAAACGGCGGCGTCTGGAGACCGGAAGATTGCACAGGAAATCAGTGAGGGCGGGGGTTCTGGACATCGCCTATCTGGAATCTGGCCCGGTGGATGGCTGGCCCTGCATCCTGAGCCATGGCTTTCCCTATGACGTGGAGACCTTTGCCGCCTCCGCCGCGCTGCTGGCAGATGCCGGCGCGCGGGTGATCCGGCCCTGGCTGCGCGGCTATGGGCCCACGCGGTTCCTGTCGCCGGAGACGCCCCGCTCGGGCGAACAGGCGGCGCTGGCGGCCGACCTGCTGGCGCTGATGGATGCGCTGGGGATCGAACGGGCGGTGCTGGGCGGGTATGACTGGGGCGGCCGGGCCGCCTGCGTGGTCTCGGCGCTGTGGCCGGATCGGGTCGTGGCGCTGGTCAGCGGCAATTCCTACAACATTCAGAACATTCCCCGTTCGGGCGAGCCCGAAGCGCCCGAGATCGAGGCGAGCTATTGGTACCAGTACTATTTCCACTCCGAGCGCGGGCGCCGGGGTCTGGCGCGGGACCGGCGGGCGATGGCGCGCACGCTCTGGCGGATGTGGTCGCCGCGGTGGGATTTCGATGACGCGAGTTTTGACAGGACCGCCGCGTCCTTTGAAAACCCCGATTTCGTCGAAGTGGTGATCCATTCCTACCGCCATCGGTTCGGACTGGTGCCGGGCGATCCGGCCTATGCCCATATCGAGACGCAACTTGTGGCCCAGCCGTCAATTGGCGTGCCCACGGTGGCCATCGATGGCGATAGCGACGGGGTCAACGCCGGAACGGCCGGGCATCGCGACCATTTCACCGGGGCGTTCGACTACCGTGTTTTTCGGGGTGCAGGCCACAACCTGCCGCAGGAGCGGCCTGCCGATTGGGCGCAGGCGGTGATGGATGCCCGCGGAATGGCGTTGTCGGAACCGGGCCACAGGAAGGAAATGACATGAACCTTGCGCGTCTTGCAGGCGAACGCGCCGAAACAGGAAATCCCGTGAATGCCGCATTGATCGGCGCGGGCAAGTTCGGCTCGATGTTTCTCAGCCAGGTGCCGACGATTGCCGGCCTGAGAGTGACGGCGATTGCCGATCTCGACCCGGAGAGGGCGCGCGCGGCCTGCCGGGCCGTGGGCTGGAGCGAGGAACGGATCGCTGCCACCGCCTTTGTCGAGGATGGCCGCGCGCTTGCCGGCCGTTCGGATGTAGAGGTGATCATCGAGGCCACCGGCGACCCGCGTGCCGGCATCGCCCATGCGCAGGCCGCCATCGCCGGAGGCAAACATGTCGTGATGGTCAATGTCGAGGCCGATGTGCTGGCTGGCCCGGCGCTGGCGCGCGCGGCACGGGCTGCGGGCACGGTCTATTCCATGGCCTATGGCGATCAACCCGCGCTCGTTGCCGAAATGGTCGATTGGGCGCGCGCCACCGGTTTTCGCGTCGCGGCGGCGGGCAAGGGTACGAAATACCTGCCTGCCTACCATGATGTCACTCCGGACGGGGTGTGGGACCATTATGGCCTGACGGCGGAAGAGGCGGCACGGGCCGGCATGAACCCGAAGATGTTTAATTCCTTTCTCGACGGGACCAAAAGCGCCATCGAGATGGTGGCCATCGCCAATGCCTGCGGGCTGGATGTGCCTGAACGGGGCCTCTCCTTTCCACCCTGCGGGGTCGACGATCTGGCGCATGTGCTGCGCCCGCGCGCGCTGGGCGGGCAACTGGATCGGGTCGGTATGGTCGAAACGATCTCCTCGCTCGAACGGGACGGGCGCCCGGTCTATCGCGACCTGCGCTGGGGGGTTTACGTGGTGCTCGAAGCCCCGAACGACTATGCCGCCGCCTGTTTCCGGCAGTACGGATTGCCGACCGATGCGACAGGGCGTTTCGCGGCGATGTACAAGCCCTTTCACCTGATCGGGCTGGAATTGTCGGTTTCCGTCCTGTCGGCGGCCTTGCGGAACGAGCCCACCGGCATGTCGCGCGAGATGCGGGGCACCGTGGCCAGTGTCGCCAAGCGGCCCCTGAAAGCGGGCGAGATGCTGGACGGGGAAGGCGGCTACACCGTCTGGGGCAAGGCCCTGCCCATCGGTCAGGCGACGGATGCGTTGCCAATCGGGTTGGCGCACCGTGTGCGGTTGCGTCGGGACGTGGCCGCCGGGGCGGTCCTGCGTCTGGGCGACGTGGACCTGGACAACGATCCGGTGCTTGACCTCTACCGCGGGTGCCTGCCGCGATGACTACAGCCTAGCGGGGCGCGACACGATAGGTGAAATCGGCACCGTCCGCGTCGCGCATCGCCTCGTCCAGCAACGCTGTGACCCGATGGTGATCGGGCGACTTGCGGCAGACCGGATCTGTCGCCGCCGCATCGCCGGCAATCGCCAGGGCCTGGCAGCGGCAGCCGCCAAAGTCGATGCCGACCCGTTCGCAACTGCGGCAGGTCTCGGGCAGGAAATCGGTGCCGCGATAAGCGTTGAAGGCCGGGCTGTCATACCAGATCTCGCGCAGGGGCCGGTCGGTGATCCGGTCGAACTGCAGATGCGGGATGGTCTCGGCCGCATGGCATGGCAGGACCTTGCCGTCGGGGACGATGTTGAGCCCCGTGCTGCCCCAGCCCCCCATGCAGGATTTCGGAAAGTCCGAGTAGTAGTCCGGTGGCACGAAATCGAAGGCCAGCACCCCGCGCAGACGTGCCTCGGCCTCGGCCACCTTGCGCTTGGTGGCCTCGGTCTGTTCGCGGGTCGGCAGCAGGGCCGCCCGGTTCAGGGTCGCCCAGCCATGGAATTGCACACAGGCGACCTCCAGCCGCCGTGCGCCCAGTTCAACCGCCATCTCGATGGTCCGGTCCAGATCGTCGAGGTTCTGGCGATGCATCACGGCGTTCAGCGTTAGGGGAATGCCGCGATCCCTGATCTCCTGCGCCACTGCCATCTTGCGGGCGAAACCGCCCTTATAACCGCCGATGCGGTCGGCCAGGTCGGCATGGGTGCCCTGCAGCGAGAGCTGGACATGATCCAGCCCGACTGCCTCCAGCGCATCGAGCCGTTTCGGGGTCAGGCCGATGCCGCTGGTGATGAGATTCGTGTAAAGCCCGGCCTCGCGGGCGGCGCGTGTCAGGTCCACCAGATCAGGGCGCGAGGCCGGCTCGCCCCCCGAGAGGTGCAGTTGCAGGACACCCAGTTCGGCGGCCTGCTGGAACGCATCGGCCCAGGTGGCGGTATCCAGTTCTGACTGGCGTCCCTGCAAGGCGACCGGATTCGAGCAATAGGGGCAGGACAGCGGGCAGCGATGGGTCAGCTCGGCCAGCATCGCGATGGGGGGCGGTACGGTCATGACTTCACCTGAAGGAAGACGCGGGCCCGCAAGCCCTGGAGAAATACCTGCACATCACCGGCGATCTGCTCGCGCGGCGCATTGTAGGTGGCGGCGAGATCGTCGATGATCTCGCCAAGGCGGGCCTGCCCGTTCACCCGGCTCAGGATGGCCTCGCCGATCGCGTCCAGCGCC
This sequence comes from Ruegeria marina, assembly GCF_900101475.1. GTDB lineage: Bacteria > Pseudomonadota > Alphaproteobacteria > Rhodobacterales > Rhodobacteraceae > Ruegeria_B > Ruegeria_B marina. Next base: position 323,480 of record NZ_FMZV01000005.1, read on the forward strand.
ACCGCCTTTTCCGGCGCCAGCAGGACCGTTCCGCCGCGGACCTTGTCTGCCTTTAGGCGCACGCCGCGCGGAAGATAGGGCCGGTCGCTGTCGGCGATGGCCAACGTGCAAGTGCGGTCGCTTTCGGCGATGGTCAGGCTCATGTCATGCCCTCGCCGGGACGCCAGGCGCCGGGGGGCAGGTGACCGTCCACATAGGCGCCCCAGAGCGCGTCGAGCTGGGCCCAGAGCACGTCGGTCTTGAAGATCAGCGCGGCGCAGGCCATGTCCTCCTTCTCGGGCGTGTCGGCGTGATCCAGCACCCATTTCAGCCCATAGGCCACTTCCTTGGGTGCCTCGGTCAGGCGTTTGCGGAAATAGCTGAGGCTGCTGTCATTGGCGAAATCATAGTGTTTCAGCAGGCCCTCGATCCGGTTTTCATGGATCTTCGGGGCGAAAAGCTCGGTCAGCGACGAGGCCACCGCCTGTAGCAATGGCTTTTCGCGCACATAGTGGACATAAGCCTCGACCGCGAAGCGGGTCGCGGGCAGGATGCCCCGGCCCGAGGCCACGTAATCGGGATCCAGCCCCACCGCCTCGGCCAGTTTCAGCCAGCGGCGCAGCCCGCCGCCCTCGTCGACGCCTCCGTCGTGATCCTCGATCCGCGAGCGCCACTCGCGGCGGATGTCGGGATCGTCGCAGCGCGACATGAAGGCCGCGTCCTTCATCGGGATGGCGGCCTGGTAGGCCCAGCGGTTGATAACCCAGGCGCGCACCTGATCGGGGGTGCAGCCGCCGCTGTGCAGCTTGTGGTGAAACGGATGCTTGTCGTGGTAGCGTTCCGCTCCGATGGCGCGCAGGCGCGCTTCCAGGCTTTCGCGGCTCATGTGACGATCTCCAGTCCGTCTTCGGCGACCTGCCAGCCCTGGGCCAGTACATGCGCCCTTTCGGGGCGGTCCGGACGCCAGACGGGGTTGGTGTTGTTGATATGGATGAAGGTCTTGCCGGCTTCGACCCCGGCAAGCCGGGCAATGGAGCCGTCTGGTCCCGAGATAGAGATATGGCCCATCCGGCGGCCGGTCTTGGTGCCGGTGCCGCTTCGGATCATCTCGTCATCGTCCCAGAGGGTTCCGTCGAACAGCAGGTGATCGGCGTCGCCAAGCCGTGCCAGAAGGTCGTCGGGCACATGGGCGCAGCCGGGAATGTAGTAGACCACCGCCCGGCCGTCACTGAGCCGGACGCCCACGGTCTGTTCGCCTACGAGGCTGGTATCCACCACGTCGCCTTCCATGAAGAGCGGCACCTTGCCGGGAACAGCGAACAGCATCGCCTCCAACCCGTCGTGCAGGTCGAATGGCTGGTCGAGCGCGACCGGATGGCGGCGCACCTTTTCACGCGAGACCGCGTCGAAGATGCGGTTGCCGTCCAGTACCGCATGGATTTCGCGGGTGGCGCAAAGGACAAACGGCGTCTGCTCGCGCAGCGACAGCAGGCCGGCGATATGGTCGATATCGCCATTGGTGACCAGGACGGACGCGATCGGGCTGCCGCGCAACCCGCGCGGATGCAGGGCAGGGCTGTCCTGCAATTGTTGCCGAATGTCGGGCGAGGCGTTCAGGATCGACCATTGGCGACCGTCCGCAGAGACCGCCAACGAAGATTGGCCGGACGGCTTGAGCCGACCGGCGCGCGCGTCAACACAGTTGACGCAGCCGCAGTTCCACTGCGGTAGGCCTCCGCCGGCCGCGGCACCCAAGACAAGAATACGCATCTGTCAGGGCCTCCGCGGCGGGACGATCAGAACAGGATCGGGTCGGCCCCGCGGCCGCCTTCATCCTCTGCAGGGGCGTACATGTTGATTTCCATGCCGCAGTTGACTTCACGAAGCTTCGGGGCAGTCCAAGCCATCTTTACTCCTCCAATGGATGGTTGTCTTCGGATCACGATAATTGACACTCGGTCGCAGGCCAATGCTTCTTTGGTCTAATGTCCGCAGGTCCCGGCACCGGTTCTTGCCGCAGTTGTCAGAAAGTTGCGCAGCGTATCCAGAGCGACCGGCTTGTGGAACAGCTGCCAGCCGTGCCGGACGCAAGTGTCGATCACCGCCGGGGAGCGGGATGCCGTGATGATGCAGGAGGGAACCGGACCCAGATGTGCGCGGATATCGGACAGAAGATCGGTGCCCAGCTCACCTTTGTCCAGTTGCAGGTCCGCGATGATCGCGTCGGGATGGATTCCTTCGTCCCTGATCAGTTCCAGCGCCTCGGTCGCGTCCGAGGTCGGCAGTACGCAGACATCCCAGTTTTCCAGCGCAATGGTCAGGGCATTGCGCAATTCGGCATCATTCTCCACCAGCAGCACGATCAGCCCGTCCAGGCCCGGCGTGGTATCAGGCGGGGTGCGCCTGCGGCTCAGCGCGGTGAAGTCCGGTGCAGGGGCAAGCGCCAGTTCCACCAGAAAGCCCGAGCCGCGGTTCACACTGGATACGAGGTCCAGCGGGTGTCCCAGCAAGGCGCAGGCACGCTCGACGATGGCCAGCCCCAGCCCCATGCCTTCGGCGGCCGAGGCGGCCGTTTCGAGCCGTTGGAATTCGCGGAAGATGACGTCGCGCTGCTCCGGGTGGATGCCCGGCCCCGTATCCCAGACTTCGAGGCGGACGGATTTGCTGCGCCTGCGGGCGCCGACCACGATCTTTCCGGTCCGGGTATAGCGGATTGCGTTGCCGATCAGATTCTGGGCGATCCGGCGCAGATAGGTTGCGTCGGACAGGACGATTGCGCTGGTCGCAACGACCTTCAGTTCCAATCCCTTGGCGCGCGCGGTCGGACCCAGTTCCTCGGCAAGCTGGGTCAGGATCACGCCAAGCGGGACAGGCGCGCGATGGACCTCGGCCTTGCCCGAGTCCAGCATTGAAATGTCCAGGAGCGCTTCCAGGATGGTTTCGACGCTGTCGAGCGAGCGGCGGGCCTTTTCGGCGATCTGGTGGAGCCGTTCGGCATCCTGACCGGGTTCGATCGAGGCCATGTACAGTTTGGCCGCAGACAAAGGCTGCAGCAGGTCGTGGCTTGCGGCGGCGACAAAGCGCGACTTCGAGGCGTTGGCCCGTTCCGCCTCGGTCAGGGCGTCGGCCAGCTCCAGGGTCCGCTCGGCCACCCGCGCCTCGAGCAGTTCGTTGGCCTGCTGGATGGCGCGCACCGCGGCGCGTTCGGCCGAGACGTCGGTGAACGAGATCACGAACCCCTTGTCGGGCATCTCCTGGGCATGCACCGCCAGCGTCTTGTTCTGTCCCTGCTGGATCTCGAAACTGATCGGAGGGCGACTGTCGCTGGTGGTGATCCAGTCGCGGATATCCGACTCGGTGATGCCACTGGAATAGGATGAGCCCTGCGCGAATCCCTCGAACAGGGTGAAGAACCGCGTTCCCATCGAGAATTTGCGGGCAGGGATCGACAGCATCGCGCCCACTCGCTGGTTCCATCCGGCGAGACGGGCCTGATTGTCGAAGATGCACACGCCCTGATCCAGATGTTCCAGCGTTGCGCGGACCAGACGGGCCTGGTCATCGAGCATCCGTTCACGCTCCTGCCGCTCGAGCCGCATGATGTCGCTGACATCGGTCTGCAGGATCACCGTGCCGCCATCCGGTGTCCGGTGTTCGCTGACCTGGACCCAGCGGCTGCCGACCATGCGCACATTGAAGATCACGTGATCGTCCTGGTGCCGTTTCATGCGGCGCGCGGCCCAATCGGCCGGGTTCATGTTCTCGGGCAGCGAAAGGTATTGGGAGCCGCTGACCAGATCCACGTACTGACGAAAGGTGATGCCGGGGCGGAACCGGTCCCGGATATCGGGCATGTGCAGGCCGAAGCGCGAGTTGCACATGACCAGATGTTCGTCGGGATCGAACAGGGCAAAACCCTCCTGCACCGTTTCGATCGCATTGGCCAGGTTGGACCGGGCCTCTTCGGTGGCGCGATTGGCTTCGGCCAGCCGGGCATTCGATTCGTTCAGCAGGTCGAGCGCATGTTCGAGGTCGCGGGTGCGGTTGCGGACCTCTTCCTCCAGCAAAGCCGCGCGCTCGAACTGGGCATAGGCCGCCCCGGAGACATCGGTGGCCTGTTCGACACGGCGCATCAGGGCACCGTTGATCTTGACCAGTTTCTCTATCTGCCTTTCCGCACTGTCGTTGGGATTCAAAAGACTGGCTGGCATCACGGATCACTGCTCTTCGGGTGGATAGATGGCGACACCCGTCAAAGTCTGGTTGACGTGCATCGAGTTGAACTGTTCGCCATAGGTCGAAAATCCGATCACGTTGTTTTCCCGCAGGATTTCCGACAGCGCGCCGATCACCTGGTTTTCCTGTGCTTCGAGACGCCGCAACAGGCAGTCGCACCCCAGGATGACCGAGGGTCGCCGGTTGGAGGACAGCCGCGCCAGTTCCTCGCGCAGGTGTTCGCGCATGTCACGCGCCTGGGCTAGGGTCAGGACCAGGCCTTCGTCGATGGCCGAAAAGAACACGAGGTCGCCGTTTTCGGCGACGCGCTGGATGGAACGGACGTGATGCTGCCCGCCGATCCGCACCACGACGGGATGGGCGGCGAAGGTGAAGGTGGTTAATTGTTCCGGGTCCTTGCCCAGGATACGCGCGTATTCGCGCGCCGCGGGTTCGGCGTTGATCTCGTGCACCGTGCGCAGTTCGGGAGTGGCCCCGGTGACCACCATGCGCTGGTCCGACGGGATCAGGTGGTCGGTCTTGAAAACCTGGATCGGACAACGGGTCCGCACCTGCATCAGGACGGCGGCGTTGGCATGGGCTTGCCCCTCGAAGAACACGCGGGTTTCCGTGAAGGTTTCACCGTCGCCGGCCGAACCTCCGAAAAGGGGAACCGGGCCCAGGCCCATCGCCAGATCCGAGACCAGCCGGTCTTCGAGTGTCGAGAGACCGTCGATCAACATGAAGTTGAACTCGTGATTCCAGTCCGGGCGTGCCATGGCCAGGTCGTTCCTGGTCTGGATCATGCGGTCGATGATCGTTTGCGCATCATAGTCGGCGAGGTCGGGGATCAGAGTCGCGCGGGCCCGAAAGTTTTCGCGAGGCAGACCGATGGCGACAATTTCTCCATCGGCATAGCCATCGGCGGAAATCTCGCCGGCAGTGGAGCAACCCACAACCACGGTGCCGGGCAGGATCTCGCCGGCGGCACGCAGCAGGGTGTCAAAGTCGGCCACGTGCGAAACCAGAAGGATGACGAGTTCCAGGTCGCCCCGGTCGATCTGGCTGGCGATATACTCGATTGCATGCGGATGATCGTGGCGCACCGATGTGGTGCGCAACACTTGAGGCGCGGTCTGAGCCGCGCGAACCGGACCCGGTTTTAGGTCCAAGCGCTCCTCCCTTGCAACCTGCCTACAGGTTACGCCGGTTTCTGGCCTTCTGGCAAGAAACTCGCAAAACTGGTCTTCTTTGCGATCAGCACCGCCTGGGTGCGGCTCTGGACCCCCAGCTTGCGCATGATCGCGGTGACATGTGCCTTGACCGTGGTTTCCGCGATCGACAGGTCATAGGCGATCTGCTTGTTCAGCTTGCCCTCGCAGACCAGTTGCAGGATACGGGCCTGCTGGTTGGTCAGGGCCGAAAGGCGTTCCAGCGCATCGTCTACGTCCGGTCCTTCATCGCTGCCCCCCGAGAGATGGACAAAACCTTCGGGGGTGAAGACGCCACCGGCGGCCACCTTGTCGATGGCCTGGCGGAACACGCCGCGTTGGGAATGTTTCGGCACGAACCCGGAAGCACCCGCGCTGATCACGCCCGAGATAACCCGGTTGTCGGTGATCGAGGACACCACCACCACGGGAACGCGGGCCGCGGTCCTGATCCGCACGAGCCCGTCCAGCCCCTCGACATCGGGCAGGTTGAGGTCGAGGATCACGAGGTCCGGCCGGAACATGTCGGCCAGAAGCTCCAGCGCATCCTCCAGCCGGGCGGCCGTCTCCACGGTCCTGATGCATGACACCGCCTGCAGCGTCATCGACAGCGCGTCGCAGAAAAGAGGATGATCGTCCACGATCAGCGCCTTTTGAAACGTCTTTGCGGCGGATTTGAGGGGCGGGGTCTGCATGTGTCCGGCCATTACTAGAGGTGTCCGGTAAAGTGTAGCAAGGCGGGGGAGAAAGGCCATTGGCCAAAGGTCGAATGCCCGGGTTGGTCTCAGAATCGCATTTGCAAAGCCGGTTCGGTGGCCAAAACGAAGGCGCGCGCCCGGATAGGCGCGCGCCCGATTGTCGGAAAAGGCGGTCTCGGGATCAGTTCGAGGCCAGCTGTCTGGGCAGCTTGAAGGTCCAGAGTGTGCCACCCTGGTTGAGGTAGTTCACCTTCTTGGCGACCTCGCCACCCCACAGCGGCACCGCGCCGCCCCAGCCGGAGATGACCGAGACATACTGCTCGCCGTCCATTTCCCAGGTGATGGGCTGACCCACGATGCCCGAACCGGTCTGGAAGGACCACAGGATCTCGCCGGTTTCGTCATCAAAGGCGATGAACTTGCCCTCGGGGGTGCCGGTGAAAACCAGGCCGCCCGCGGTGGTCATGACGCCACCCCACAGCGGCGCGTCGTTCTTGAATTCCCACTTCAGCTCGCCGGTATCCGGGTCGATCGCCTTCAGGCTGCCGATGTGGTCCTCGTAGTTCGGTTTGATGGTAAAACCCGCGCCCAGATAGGCCGCGCCCTTCTTGTAGGTGATCGGCTCGTTCCAGATATCCATGCCCCATTCGTTCGAAGGCACGTAGAAGTTGCCGGTCCGCTGGCTGAAGGCCATCGGCATCCAGTTCTTGCCACCCAGGAAGGACGGGGATGCGAAGATCACCTCGCCCTTGGCGCCGTCGGCTGCGGCCGCCGGGTCGCCGGGGCGGTTGTCCTCGTTGAAGATCGGGCGGCCGTTCTCATCAAGGCCCGAGGCCCAGGTGATGTCCTTGACGAAGGGCACGCCGCGCACGAACTTGCCGTCCTCGCGGTTCAGAACGTAGAAGAACCCGTTGCGGTCGGCGGTGGCCCAGCGCTTGTTGCCGTCGCGGTCGGTATAGGCGACCATTTCGTTGACGCCGTCATAGTCCCAGCCTTCGCGCGGAGTGGTCTGGAAATGCCACTTGATCTCGCCATTGTCGGGATTGATGCCGATCCGGCTGGCGGCGTAGAGGTTGTCGCCCGAACCGTCGTTCTTCTGGCCGGCATCGCGCAGCCAGCTGTTCCACGGGGCGGGGTTGCCCGCGCCGAACACCAGCGTGTCGGTCTCGATGTCATACGAGCCGCCCAGCCAGGTTGCGCCGCCGCCGGTCTTCCACATGTCGCCCGGCCAGGTCGCGTTCAGCGTGCCGGTCATGGTGCTTTCCTGGCCGTTCAACGTGCCCATGTGGCCTTCGATGACGGGACGGGTCCAGACCATTTCTCCGGTTTCGGCGTCGCGGGCCTGCACTTCGCCGACGATGCCGAATTCACCGCCCGAATTGCCGGTGATCACCAGCCCCTTCACGATCAGCGGCGCGGCGGTGTAGGAATAGCCGGCCTTGTAGTCGGCGATCTTCTTGTTCCAGACCACATCGCCGGTCTTGAGGTCCAGCGCCACGATGCGTGCGTCCAGCGTGCCGAAATAGATCTTGTCGCCGTAGATCGCGGCGCCTCGGTTGATCACGTCGCAGCAGGGCAGGATGCCTTCGGGAAGCCGGGCGTCGTACTGCCAGATCTCATCGCCGGTCTTGACGTCGATGGCATAGAGGCGGCTGTAGGAGCCGGTGATGTACATGATCCCGTCATGCACCAGCGGCTGGGTTTCCTGGCCGCGCTGCTTCTCGCCGCCAAGGCTGAAGGCCCAGGCGGGCATCAGGTTCTTGACGTTGTCCTTGTTCAGCGTTTCCAGCGGGCTGTAGCGTTGCAGGTGGCGACCCATGCCATTGGTCAGCACGCTGCTGGTATTTGCCTGGTCCTGGGCCAGGTCTTCCTCGGTGACGCCGGCCTGAGCGCCGGACTGCCAGCCAGTGGCGGCAATCAGACCCGCAGCCGCGGCCATGATGAAACGGTTCATCGTATTCCTCCCTTGCATCCTCTCCAAGCCTGACCACCCCGCAAGACTGGGCGTTTGGCTGGTCATCATTATTGGAACCTTCACGTTTCCGCGAAATTGCACAAAGGTCGTAGGAGGGTTGCCCAAAGGTCAATCCATGCTGTTTCGCGATCTGGACCGACGCCGCATTCGGGCAATCAGTTTCTCTCGACGCCTTGCAGTCGACGGGAACCGGCCGGGGGCGTGCTGCACGAGATCGAATGCAGCCTCGTGGTATCCCGTCCCCGGAGGGCGCCCTGCGCCCGATTCGGCCTGGTCACCTGCACCCGGCTGGTCCCGAGTCGCACTGGCAGCCCTCTCTGGTCGTCCAAGAGCGCCGCGGCCAACAGTGCCGGACCCGCCGAGACTAGGGCGGACCCGGCTTTCCGAGGCGGTCTACTCGGATATCTTGCTCGGATCGCGATCCGAGATGCTGGCCAGATAGGCCAGGATGAAATCCTGTACCGTGCGATCCTCGATGCCCACATGGCGCATCTTGGTGCCGGGCATGAAGCCGCTGTTGTCCTCCATCCAGGCCCGCAGCGCCGCCGGCGTCCAGACGATGCCGGATGCCTCCAGCGCGATCGAGTAGTCGTAGTCAGGATAAGTGCCGGCACCGCGCCCGATCACGTTTTCCAGCGGCGGGCCATAGCTGTCGTGCGCTGTGTCCGAGGCATGGCAGCGACGGCACTCGGCATCGTAGAGCGCGGCGCCCGCGTCGATCTTTATCTTTTCGAAAGTGGCTTCGGATTCGGCCAGACAAGGCGTTGCCAGGAACAACGCCCCCAGCGCGAAGGGGACGAATTTCATCTGTGTCTCCTAATGACGTGTCCGCAAAAGCGGTCCCTATCGCGCGTTTCCGGGCTCAACCTAGCAGCCGTCCGTCCCGATTGCATTTGTGCTTTCGTCGTAAGGCGCAGGCGGATCAGAACAGCGGGGCGTATTTCCAGTTGTCCGCGTCGGGCGTGACCTCGTCCGGATCATAGCCCGCTGCCTGCAAGCGCCGGGCCACGTCCAGCCCCTCGCGCGCGGCCTCGTCCACCAATCTCTTCCCCAGGGCGCTGTCCTGCGAAACCCCGTGCCCCCGGATCAGGGCCAGCCCGTAGTTGAACTTGCCCACGGGATCGCCCGCCTCGGCGGCGCGGCGGTCCCATTCGGCGGCGGAATCAGGATTATATTCACCGCCAAGCCCGTTGTTCTCCATCTGGCTCATCCAGGTCATTGCCCCGGTATAGCCCGCCTCGGCGCAGGCCTCGAAGACGGTGCGGGCATCCGCGTGATCGCCTTTCTTGGTGATCAGGTAGCCCATGGCACAGGTCACCATGCCGGTCTGTCCCTCCGCGGCGCGCTCCACCTCGCGCGAGAGGGTCATCTCGTCGGGGTTGAGCGATCCGTACTGGCTGAGGTCCTCGGCCGCAAGCGGGCTGGCCAGCAGGGCGAACAGGGCGGTCTTCCGGATCATCGCAGGTCTCCTCTTCGACCGAGCCTATCAGAATCGGGGCCCGGGCGCATCCCCGGCGGTGCGTCCGTCATCCCTTGCGTCGAAGCAGGCCGCGCGCCGGGTCATATCCCCATACCGCAAGCAGAAAGAAGACAATGCCCGCGAGCGCCGTCCAGCCGAGCGCCCCTGCATTGAACTGGCCGTACAGGGCAAAGCGGATCAACTCGACGGCGTGGCTGAAGGGGTTCACCGCGCAGATATCGCGCAGCAGGGTCGAGCTTTCCGCCATCTTCCACAGGGGGTAGAGCGCGGTCGACAGGAAGAACATCGGGAAAATGACGAAGTTCATCACCCCGGCGAAGTTTTCGAGTTGCTTGATCAGCGAGGACAACGCCAGCCCCAGGGCACCCAGCATGATTCCCGTGATCGCAAGCGCCGGCAGCACCGCGATATATCCGCTGGCCGGCATTCGGATCCCGAATGCCGCCGCCACCGCCAGAAAGGTATAGGCCTGCAGGATCGAGATCGCCGTCGATGCGACGAGCCGGCAGAACAGCAGCCACCATCGCGGCAATGGTGCAGTGAGCAGCAGGCGCATCGAGCCCATTTCGCGGTCGTAGACCAGGCTGAGGCTCGACTGCATCCCGTTGAACAGCAGGATCATGCCGCAGAGACCCGGCACGATGTAGACCTCGTAAGTGATGTAGGTCTGGTAGGGTGGGGCGATCGACAGGCCCAGCGCGGCCCTGAAACCGGCGGCAAAGACCAGAAGCCAGATCAGCGGCCGTACCAGTGCCGCCACGAACCGCCCTCGCTGCTGGACGAAACGTTGTGCCTCGCGCAGGACAATGGCGTTCAGGGCGACAAGGGCATGGGTCATCGCTGCTCTGCGGTCCGCATCAAGAAATGTTCCTGCAACGGAAGCGGACCTCGCAAATCGCCAGCGAACCCGTTTTGCAACAAGCGTCCCCGGTGAAGGATCAGCAACCGGTCGTCATCCTTGATCTCGTCTGTCAGATGCGTGGCCCATAGTACCGTGAGCCCGATGTCGCGCGACAGGTCATGTACATGGTCGGTGATCGCCTTTCGGCTGGCGGCGTCAAGCCCCACAGTAGGTTCGTCAAGCAGCAGAACCGAAGGCGAATGGATCAGGCAGCGCGCGATCTCGGTCCGCCGCCGGTGGCCACCGTTCAGGTCGCGCACCCGTTCATGCGCGCGCTCGGCCATACCGAGCCGCTCCAGCGCGGCTTCGATCCGGCTGCGGGCCGCTCGGCCGGAAAGGCCGTGCAGCGCCGCGAAATAGGTCAGGTTGCGCATCACCGAGAGATCCAGGTCCAGTGTCGGCTGCTGAAAGACGACCCCGATTCTGGCAAGCGCGGCGCGTGGCGCGCGCGCAAGATCGTGGCCGTCAATTTCGATCCGCCCGTCCGGCGCTGCAAAGAGCCGTGTCAGCAGAGAGAACAAAGTCGATTTGCCTGCACCATTGGGCCCGAGCAGCGCGGCAAACTGGCCGGCGCCCACATCGAAGCTCACATCATCCAGTGCCCGTCGTGTCCCGTAGCTGTAGCTCAGGTTGCAGATCGACAATCCTGTCACTTGATGGTGATCTCCAGCCTCTGTGTCTCTCCGGTACTGCCCGGCACTTTCAGGTAATAGCTGCCCGGCTTGATCGCGACAAACCCGATTTCCATCTCGCCCGCTTCGTCGAATTCGATCGAGTCGAGGCCGAGAGGGCGGATTTCCAGCCCTTCGACCACGATCTCGTCGATCCAGATGGCACGGAAGAACTCCGGGCCGATCAGAGCCAGTTCCTGGCTGCCATCGCCCTGGATCTCGAACTCGTAATAGGTGCCCGATTTCAGTTCCCAGGGCGCGTCCGCCAGCGGCATGCCCGCCGACAGGATCACCGGTGGCAGGTCTTCCTTGTTGCCGGCGGACAGCAGGCCGGCCATGCCGAAACCGGGCTTGTCATCGTCATCGGCCAGCACTGCCACAGGCGCGGCCATGGCAAGGAGGGCGGCGAATGCCGTTGATTTCTTCATGTCGGATCTCCTGTCTTGTGATCACGTGCCGGGCCGGAGCGCGGCCCCCCACGGGAAGCGGCCCACCTTGATGGTCTTGATCGCCTCGCGGCGGGCCACGTCGATCACCGTCACGTCGCCCGAGACGCCATTCGTGGTGAACAGCAGCGACTTGTCGGTGTTGAATTCCATGTGCCAGACCCGCCGACCCACCAGGATGTAATCCTGGACCTCGTAGGTGGCGGTATCGACCACCGCCACATGGTTGGACGGGCCCAGCGCGACAAAGGCGGTCTTCTCGTCGGCGGTCAGTCGAAAACCGACCGGCTGTACCCGGTCGGGATGCACGCCCCTGACCTCGAAAGCGATCTTGGCCTTCTCGGCCTGGCTGGCCACGTCGAACACGGTGATGGTGCCGCCGATCTCGGAACTGACCCAGAGTTCCGTGCCGCCATGCACGAATTCGGCGTGGCGGGGGCGCGAATCCACCAGTGTGTTGGCAAACAGTTCGCGCGTCTCGGTGTCGATCCAATGCGCCATGTTGGTGGTTTCCGACGTGGTGATGACGATCTTGCCGTCGGGGCTGACCGCCATGCCTTCGGGTTCGATGCCCACATCGATCTGGGCGATGACCCGGCGTGTTTCCGTATCTACGACCGTGGTGATCGCATCATCCTCGTTGGCGATGTAGAGATGCCGGTCGTTGGGATGCAGCACGAATTGCTCGGGATCCTCGCCCGAGGGCAGGTCATGCAGGATCTCGCCCGTCTCCGGGTCCATCACCTGCACCGTGTCGCTGTCCGAGGCGCAGATGTAGACCCGGCTGTGATCCTTGGAAAAGGTGATCCCGCGCGGGCGTTCGCCGGTCGGGATGGTGCGCACGACCTCCAGCGTCGCGACGTCGATCACGCTGATTGTGTCATCCTTTTCGTTGGTGACCCAGATTTCCTCGGCGCTCAACGGTGCCGCGAGCGCAAGGGCAAGCAGGGATACGGCAAGTCTCATCACTCACTCCTTGAAGGCGGTGCAACGGGATTCGGGCAGGTCAATGCCCAGCGTGTCGAGTTCGCTGCGCTGGTGCAGGAACCCTTCGACCGGCGCCTGCATCACCACGGCGCGGTCGGTGACCAGCGGGATCGGCTGCCGCAACTGACCGTTCCAGTGCCGAAAGCTCATCGGTCGCCCCTTGAACCCCGCCAGTTCGAACTCTGGCGACAGGATATAGGCGCGCAGTTGGGCGGGATCGGTGCTGCCGGTCCGGGTCAATGCCTCGCCCAAAACGCGCATTGCAGCCCAGGCGGCATAGTCCCGGTTCTTCATGTCCCGTCCTGCCAGCTTGACGAAGCGGGATTGCAACTGGGCCGCGCCCCATTGTTCGACCACGCGGCTCCAGGCGACCGGCACCATTCCCTCAGACCCGGCGACAGGGCGCGGCAACCAGGTGTTGTACGCAATATAGCGACCGAAATCGTTGGTTTCGTCGGCGATCAGAAGCACGTCGTGTTCGGGCAGGTCCTGTGTGAACAGCGGAACTTCCTGGCTGGCGTTGCGCCGCATGTCGGCATCGAATCGCCATTCGCGTTCGCCTGTTATCTTCAGGCCGAACTTGGCGGCCGACCGCCGCAAGGCATCCGCAAAGGCACGGTCCGCCGGATGTTCGCCCGCGACCAGCGCCAGCCTGGAAAACCGCTTGGCCATCAGCACCTGCATTAGTGCATCCGCGCGCATCGCAGCCGAGGGCAAGGTGTGGAACAGGTTCCTCCGGCATTCGGCATCACGCAAACGGGTCTCCTGGGCCGAGGCGTTGAAGATCAGCGCATCCTGCGCCTCGGGCAGATCGGCCACGCGAAGGATATCGTCCGCAGACGCGTCAAGGATCAGGTAAGGCGAGGTGGCCAGCAGCGTGCGCGCTGCCGCCAGCAGATCGCCGCCGGGATCGACTTCGCTGACGTCCAGAACATAGCTGTGGCCAAGGAACCGGCCGCTGCTCTGGTTGTCGGCCTGCCCCAGTCGTGCACCGTCCACGCCCAGTGTTTCGGGGACCGGGTCGAGGTTCGACAGAACCGCCGGCGCGACCACCGCCTGCTTGAGATATCCGACAGCCAGAATCGCTTCGGCCTGGGCCGCACAGGCCATGGTGCCGAACGCCAGCAGAGCCGCGCTTTTTACAAGGAAATTCATTGTCTGCATCCTCTCCCGTAGGGCAGGTTATTGTCGCCGGGTGGCATGTTCCTATTCGACCAAAGTCCAAGTTTCCCGCCACATGGAACCAAGGTCGAATACCGGCAGGGAAAATCAGGCGGTATCACCGGACCCGAGCGAGGATACTGGAGGAACAGATGATGATTGACGCAATCAAGGGCGGCGCGCTGGCAATCGTTCTGGGGGCCGGCATGGCCAGTGCCCATGGCGATGTGGCGCCGCAGCCCGTCAATACCGATGCCCTGCCCGAAGTGGGCGAGGAATGGCTGATCGAAAACCCCTACCGGGCCGAGGTCGCTGGCGAAGAGGTCTGGCAGGCGGCGATCAAGATCGGGGATTCGGGGTACAACCAGAACTGCGCCCGCTGTCATGGGTTGGGCGTGGTCTCGGGCGGGCTGGCGCCGGACCTGCGTTACCTGGAAGCCGCAGAATACGGGGATGAGTGGTACATCGAACGGTTCCGTCACGGCTACACCCAGAACGGGATCACCAAGATGCCCGGATTCGGCGATCTTCTGGGCCAGAAGGCCGCCTGGGCGATCCGGACCTATATCGAGACGCGTCCCGATGACGGCGCGCTGGATGAATACACGCCGCGACTGAAGGAGATCCGCGACGAGTTGGCGGCAGGCGGCGGCGATGCCGCGGCATTGTCGGCGGAACTGTCCGAAATCGCCGCCAAGGTCGAGACCGCTTCCGGAGCACCGGTTGCCGATAGCGCGGCCTCTCGCGCCGCGGCGCTGATTTCGGGCGATGCGCCCGATTTCGTGGCCGCCGCCGAGGCGCTGACCATCGGTCTGTCGGCCGCGCACTGAGGTCCGGCGTGCCGATGACGACACCCCTGCGGGCCGTGGCGGCGGTGCTCGCGATCTGCGCCGGGCTTCCGGTTCTGGCCCAGACGCGCTGCGCCGATCATGTGCCGCAGGCCCGGCCGCAAAATGCCAGCCGCGATTTCGTCGGTGCCGACCTGGACACGATCCAGGAGCGCGGCTGGATCGAGTTCGCCGCCTACGAGGATTTTCCGCCGTGGAGCTGGGAAGAGGGTGGCAAGGCCCGGGGCGTGGATGTCGAGATCGGCCGGCTCATCGCCGAGGAACTCGGGGTCGAGGCCCGCTTCACCCTGGTCGTCGCGGGCGAGAACCTGGATGCGGACTTGCGCAACTGGGTCTGGAAAGGGCCGGTGGTCGGCGGTCGCGTGGCCAATGTCATGCTGCACGTGCCCTATGACAGCAACTTTGCCTGCCGGGTCGAACAGGTGGTGTTTACCGGCCAGTACCACGAGGAACAGGTGGCCATTGCCTATCGCGAGGCCGCCTATCCCGACGAGAAGCCCGTGCCGGCCTATTTCCGGTTCGATACGGTGGCGGTCGAGAACGACTCGATCGCCGATTTCTACCTGACCTCGTTTCCGGGCGGGCAATTGGCCGGCAGTATCCGGCGTTATCCCACGATGCAGGCCGCGATGGCGGGTCTGACACAGGGCGACACGATGGCCGCAATGGGCCCCCTTGCGCAGCTGGAGCATGGGGTGGAGGCCGGCGTGGCCGTGCACACTCCGCCCTTGCCCGGGTTCAGCGTAGGAAAATGGACGATCGGCCTGGCCGTGCATTTCTCGCACCGTCCGCTGGCCTATGCGGTGGATGATGCGATCGCCGCCGGCCTGCAGGATGGTCGGATCGCGGAGATCTTCAACCGCTACGGTCTGACCTTCACGCCGCCGGCGCTGCGCTGACGGCAGATCACGACGGCCCGGCTTCTACGCCCAAGGTCGAATGGAACGATCCGGCCTCGCCGCGTAGCGTGGTCCCCAACAGACGGAGACAAGGATCCGATGGAACTTAACGATTCAAAGGTCATCGCGGCAGACCGCGCCACGGTCTGGGCGGCGCTTCTGTCACCCGAGGTGCTGAAGCAATGCGTCCCCGGCTGCCAGGAGATGAGCGGTAGCCCCGAAGAGGGCTTCGAAGCCACAGTGGTGCAGAAGGTCGGCCCGGTGAAGGCCACCTTCAAGGGCAAGGTGACGCTGTCGGACATGGTCGAACCCGAAAGCCTGACCCTGAGCGGCGAGGGCAAGGGCGGCGCGGCCGGCTTTGCCAAGGGGGCGGCCAATGTCCGCCTCGAAGAGGGCGGGAACGGAACTACCGTGCTGACCTACCAGGTCGAGGCCAAGGTGGGTGGCAAGCTGGCGCAACTGGGCAGCCGCATCATCGACGGGTTCGCCCGCAAGATGGCGGATCAGTTCTTTACCCGGTTCCAGGAATTCGTCGAAGGCCCCACGGACACGCCCGAAGGCGCCGGGGAAGCTGCCGCCGAGAGCGGTGCGAAAAAGAGTTGGTTCAAGCGCGTGATCACGGGCTGAAGGAATAGATCAACGGGACATCCAGGGAGGATAGGAATTTGGAAATCTCGATGAGTGTCAACGGGCGGCAGGTCCGTGGAGAGGTTGAGGGTCGGACGTTGTTGTCGACGTTTTTGCGGGATCATCTTTCGCTGACGGGGACGCATGTTGGGTGTGACACGGGTCAGTGCGGGGCCTGTGTTGTGCATGTTGACGGTGTTGCGGTGAAGTCGTGCAACATGCTTGCCGCGGAGGCGTCTGGGTCTTCGGTCGGGACGATCGAGGGTCAGGCGGCGGCGGACGGGACGCTGAACGCGCTGCAGCAGGCGTTTCAGGATCATCACGGGCTTCAGTGCGGGTTCTGCACGCCGGGGATGGTGATGTCGGCGGCGGCGCTGCTCAAGGACAATCCGCGGCCGAGCGAGGCTGAGGTGCGGGCGCATCTGGAGGGGAACCTGTGCCGTTGCACGGGGTATCACAACATCGTCAAGGCGGTTCTTGCGGCGTCCGGTCAGGACGTGAGCGGGATCGCGGCGGAATAGGCTGACCGAGAATTTTCGGCGAAAATTCTTTTTCTGGGAGGAGACGAGACATGCCCAAGGACAGTGGCATCGGGGCGAGTTCGAAACGGCGCGAGGACGTGCGGTTTCTGACGGGCGCCGGCAATTACACCGACGACATCAACATTCACGGCCAGGCTTACGTGCATTTTCTGCGCTCGGACGTGGCGCATGGCCGGATCGTGAGCATCGACACGGCGGCGGCCTCGGCGATGCCGGGGGTGGTGCGGATATTCACCGGCGCCGATTTCGAGGGGGTGGGCGGTCTGCCCTGCGGCTGGCAGGTGACGGACCGGCATGGCCAGCCGATGGCCGAGCCCGGGCACCCGGTGCTGGCGCAGGGCAAGGTGCGGCACGTGGGCGACCCGATCGCGGCGGTTGTGGCGGACACGGCCGAGCAGGCGCGGGACGCGGCTGAGGCGATCGGTGTGGAGATCGAGGAGCTTCCGGCGGTTGTCGACATGAAGGCGGCGCTGGCCGGGGACGCGGCCAGGGTGCATGACGATCTGCCGTCGAACCTGTGCTACGACTGGGGTTTCGTCGAGGAGAACAAGGCGGCGGTGGACGCGGCCTTTGACACGGCGGCGCATGTGACGACGCTGGAGCTGGTGAACAACCGGCTGGTGGCCAACCCGATGGAACCGCGGGTGGCGATCGGCGATTATGCGCGGGCGACGGGCGAGTCGACGCTCTACACCACCAGCCAGAACCCGCATGTGATCCGGCTCCTGATGGGGGCCTTCGTGCTGGGCATTCCCGAGCACAAGCTGCGGGTGGTGGCGCCCGACGTGGGCGGCGGCTTCGGCTCGAAGATCTTCCACTATGCCGAGGAGGCGTTCTGCACCTTCGCGGCCAAGGCGATCAACCGGCCGGTGAAGTGGACCTCGTCGCGGTCGGAGGCGTTCATGTCGGACGCGCATGGGCGCGACCATGTGACCAGGATCGAACTGGCGCTGGACGCGGACAACAATTTCACCGCGATCCGGACCGAGACGCTGGCGAACATGGGGGCGTACCTGTCGACCTTCGCACCCTCGGTGCCGACCTGGCTGCACGGGACGCTGATGGCGGGCAATTACAAGACGCCGCTGATCTATGTGAACGTGAAGGCGGTGTTCACCAACACGGTGCCGGTGGATGCCTATCGCGGCGCGGGCCGTCCCGAGGCGACGTTCCAGCTGGAGCGGGTGATCGACAAGGCGGCGCGCGAGCTGGGGGTGGACCCGATCGCGCTGAGGCGGCAGAACTTCGTGACCGAGTTCCCCTATCAGACGCCGGTCGCGGTGGTCTATGACACCGGCGATTACAACGCCACGATGGACAAGCTGGAAGAGATCGCGGACATCGCGGGCTTTGCGGCGCGGCGGGCGGCGTCCGAGGCCAAGGGCAAGCTGCGCGGCCTCGGTGTGAACTGCTATATCGAGGCCTGCGGCATCGCGCCGTCGAACCTGGTGGGGCAGCTGGGCGCGCGGGCGGGTCTTTACGACGCGGCGACGGTGCGGGTGAACGCCACCGGCAGCATCAGCGTGATGGTGGGGGCGCACAGCCACGGCCAGGGCCACGAGACGGCGTTTCCGCAGGTGGTGGCCGAGATGCTGGGCATCGACGAGAGCATGATCGAGATCGTGCATGGCGACAGCTCGAAGATCCCGTTCGGCATGGGCACCTATGGCTCGCGCAGCCTTGCGGTCTGCGGCTCGGCGATGGTGCGGGCGACCGAGAAGATCATCAACAAGGCGAAGAAGATCGCGGCGCATCTGATGGAGGCCTCGGAGGCCGATATCGAGCTGAAGGGCGGCCAGTTCACGGTCGCGGGCACGGATAAATCCGTGGCCTGGGGCGACGTGACGCTGGCGGCCTATGTGCCGCACAACTACCCGCTGGAGGATATCGAGCCGGGTCTGGAGGAGACGGCGTTCTACGACCCATCGAACTTCACCTATCCGGCCGGTGCCTATGCCTGCGAGGTGGAGGTGGACCCCGAGACCGGCAAGGTGACGGTGGAGCGGTTCAGCGCGGCGGATGATTTCGGCAATATCGTCAACCCGATGATCGTGTCGGGGCAGGTGCATGGCGGCCTGGGCCAGGGGATCGGCCAGGCGCTGCTGGAGAACTGCGCCTATGATCCGGAGACCGGGCAGCTGCTCAGCGCGTCCTACATGGATTACGCGATGCCGCGCGCCGATGACGTGCCGTTCTACGCGGTGGATCATTCCTGCGCCACGCCCTGCACGCACAACCCGCTGGGGGTGAAGGGCTGCGGCGAGGCCGGGGCCATCGGCAGCCCGCCGGCGGTGGTGAACGCGGTGATCGACGCGCTGCAATCGGGCGGCAAGACTGTCGCGCATATCGACATGCCGGTGAGCCCGTCGCGGGTCTGGGCGGCGATGAACGGCTGAGACGGCCGGGGGGCGCTGCCCCCCGGACCCCCGGGATATTTTCAGCAAGAGGAAAGGGCAGGGACCCGGAGCCTCTTGGAGGAGGAGCGAGATGTATAATTTCGAGTTTGAGCGGCCTGGCAGCGTGGCCGAGGCGGTCGCGGCGCTGGCATCGGAAGGCGCGCAGGCGCTGGGAGGCGGTCAGACGCTGATCCCGACGCTGAAGCAGCGGCTGGCGGCGCCGGAAAAGCTGGTGTCGCTGGGCGGCATCGCCGAGATGAAGGGCGTCTGCGTCAATGACGACGGCTCGGTCTCGGTGGGCGGCGGCACCCCTCATGCCGAGGTGGCGCGGGCGGCGGCGGCGCATTACCCGGCGCTGGCGGCGCTCGCGGGGGGGATCGGCGACCCGGCGGTGCGCAATCGCGGCACCATCGGCGGCAGCCTGGCCAACAACGACCCCTCGGCCTGCTACCCGGCGGCGGCGCTGGGATCGGGGGCGACCATCGTGACCGACCGGCGCGAGATCGCGGCGGATGACTATTTCCAGGGCCTGTTCACCACCGCGCTGGAAGAGGGCGAGATCATCACCGGCGTGCGCTTCCCGGTGCCGGAGGCGGCGAATTACCAGAAGTTCGTGCAGCCGGCCTCGCGCTTTGCCCTGGTGGGGGTCTTCGTGGCGAAATACGCCGATGGCGTGCGGGTGGCGGTCACCGGCGCCTCGGAGGACGGGGTGTTCCGCTGGTCCGAGGCCGAGGCGGCGCTGAACCAGAGCTTCACCCCCGCGGCGCTGACGGACCTCGCCGTCGACCCCGACGGCATGATCGGCGACCTGCACGGCTCCAAACCCTACCGCGCCCATCTGGTCAACGTGATGACCCGCCGCGCCGTCCAGGCCGCATCCTGACCCGGACGCAAAAACAGCCAAAACCGAAGGCCCCCGCCCAAAAGCGGGGGCTTTTGCGACCCACGGGACAAAAGGCAGGCACTTGGCGGC
>NZ_FMZV01000011.1 GCF_900101475.1 Ruegeria marina
GGGCGCTTCTCGGTAGCCTGCCAAACGTCAAATGGCTGCTCGGAGATCGCGGCTATGACGCCGACTGGTTCAGGGAAGCGTTGAAAGACAAAGGCATACGCGCCTGCATTCCCGGCCGGAAGCAACGCAAGACGCCGATCAAGTACGACAAGCGCCGCTACAAGCGGAGAAATCGTATCGAGATCATGTTCGGCAGGCTCAAGGATTGGCGGCGTGTGGCGACCCGCTATGACCGATGCCCCGAGGTGTTCCTATCGGCCATCGCCCTCGCCGCGACCGTCATCTATTGGTTATGAATCCTGACCCTAGCAGATGATCATACCATTCTCACTTAGTAGAATATGCAGGGTAACCACCAACTGGTGGAAAACGGGCATAGCGGACACAATCCTTCGGCCGGATGGCCTGCAAGCAAACAGATCGAGATTTAGCTACCTGGCAATTGGGCCTCGCCGATCTCGATGGCTTGACTTGGCCTGGTTGGGCTTTCTGTTTTTAAACCTGCGGCCAGAAGGGCGGCCATGCCGCCTTCAACATAAGCAACGTCGGTGAAGCCCATCTTCATCAGCAGATTTGCGGCCTTGGCGCCGCGATAGCAGGGCGACATTCCGCATGTCGTCAGGATGCGGCGGCCGCGATCCTGTAGCTCGGGCGTCCGATAATCGTTGTCGGTGTCGGTGTCAGCCAGCCAGGCAATCGACCTGCCCGGTGCGTTGAACGCCTTTGTTCCAAGGCCGGTGACTGCGACCTCGGACTCGTCACGCACATCCACTAACAACGCGTTGGGGTTGGCCTCCAGTTCAGCAATTGCTTTTTCGGCGCTGATGGATTGTGCCTGCGCCATTGCCTCCTTGGCCATTTGTAAAAAGGTCTGAGCCATGGGTCTTCCTTTCGTTTGATAGTCGTCCATATGTCGGCGGCGTGAATTATGGACCGGATCACAACGAGCCGTCTTCGTCATGCACCTCAGTGCCGGTCAGGGCCGGGAAAAAGGTGCAGACGACGCGCGTGCGTTCTGTGATCCGGATGCGATGGCGGTCGTGGTTGTTCATGGCGTAAAGCGTTCCAGGCCGGATTTGGTGCACTTTGCCGCTGTTCAGTTCCTCCACCGTGCCGCTGCCTTCGAGGCAATAGCAGGCCTCAAGATGGTTCTTTTGCCAAAGGATCATTTCGAACCCGGCTTCCAAGATGCTGTCGGTCACGGTGACGCCCATGCCATCTTCCGCATGCAAAAGGCGCATGGAATGCCTTTTGGCGCCGTGTGTCTCTCCCTTGGTGCCAAGCACATCCTCAAGAGTCTTGACGATCATCGCCCCGGCTCACACGTCGACTTCGCGGATTAGCGTATCGAGGTAGTCGCGGGTCTCCTGATCCCAGTCGACAGGGTTTTCGCCATGGGCGATCCGGGCGTGGTGTCCCATCAATTGCCAGACTTCATCTTTGGTCTCGGCGGTGACACTGGCGGGGCAGGCTTCCATGCCTTCGCAGTCCCCGCACGCGTATGAATAGGCTTTTGTCATTGTCTGTCTTCCTTGGAGTTAGTCGGGAAAACCGTCGTAGTTGCGCATGTCCTCGTTGAATCTCACCCAGTGAAGCCGCTCTTTCAGGTATACGTTCGACTCGGGCGTGATCGAGTTTGGGTCATCCAGCGATGCGATGGTTATCGCCACATCGTTCCAGCCTTCGCCGCGGAATGTGAGGGGAGAACCGCAGGTCCCGCAGAACCCCCGCCAGATGCCGGGGGAAGATTCATACTCGCTGATCGTTCCCTCGGTTACCGAGAAGTTTTTCGGATCGGAACCGAACCAGGGAACATAGGCGCCGCCGGTCGCGCGGCGACAGTCGTCGCAGTGACATATCCCGGAATATGTGTGGTGCCCTACCATCCTGTAGCGGACCGAACCGCATCGGCATCCGCCTTCGTGAACTGGTGCAGTTACAGCCATTCCGTATCACTCCTCTGAGTTTTTCTTGCATACCGACCGCGGCTGCAATCAAGTTTACCCTTGTGATATTGACGCAAATAACCAGAAATGCGACTTAGAAATTCATCCAAAACGTTAGGTGGGTCAACAGTGGATTGGCGATCAATGCCCTCTCTCAACGCACTCAGGGCGTTTTCGGCGTTGTCCGAAACCGGCTCTTACACCAAGGCCGGCGAGATGCTGAATGTCACCCATGCCGCCGTCATGCAGCAGATCAAGGCGCTCGAAGCCTTCTTTGATGTGCAACTGGCCGCACGATCGGGGCGCGGTATCGCGCTTACGGACGAAGGCCGGATGCTGGCGCGTGATCTGGAGGCCGGCTTTCGCCAGATTGGCCACGGGGTGGAGGCGCTGACCAATCTTCAAGATGCACGCCCCTTGCACGTCACGATGTCCCCGGTCTTTGCGGTCAAGTGGCTGATGCCTCGGCTGAACGATTTCCAAGCCCATCACCCCGAGGTGACATTGCTGCTCAATCCCAATGGAAAGATTGTTGATCTGGACAAGGACGGAATGGATGTGGCTATCCGCTATAGCCGGCTTGAGACACTGCCGAAGGACGCCAACATTCTTTTGGTTCTCGACCTGGTGGTCGTCGGGACACCCGAGCTGGTCAGCGGCGTGAATGCAACCAGCCCCGCCGACCTTGTGCATCAGCCCTGGCTTATGGAACTTGGCACGCGCGAGGTTCCAGACTGGTTCGACCGGTACGGTGTCAAACTGGACCGTCCCCTGATGATTTCACAGATGCCGGGCAATCTGATTATGGATGCAGTCAAGAGAAGTGACGGCATCACCTATACGGCCCGGCAGTGGGTTCATGAGGAAATCCGGTCAGGCGAACTTGTGGAGTTGTTTCCCGAAGAAAAGGCCGGGGTTTTCTTTATCCATACGCGACCCGGCGACAAGCGGCCCCCGGTTCGGAAGTTTGTAAACTGGCTGCGAAGCCAATCAAATCAATCCTGATACGCGGCCCCTCAGCCAATCCCCGAACGCGGTCAGACGCGGGTCGCGAAACGGGCCTTCGGGCACGGCCAGATGAATGCCGCGATCCAGGGTGATCTGTGTCTCGGACAGGCAAACGAGCGAGCCATTGGCAAGCTCGTTGCGGATTAGCGGCAAATCGGCAAGCGCAACCGCGTTTCCGGCAAGGGCGAAATCCAGCGCCAGGGCGCGCTGGTCGTGCCGGGACATGCTGCAATCGTCGGGCAGGGCCTGTCCCGCGGCCTTGAACCACTGGCTCCAATAACGTTCCTGCCCGGCCACCGCGGCCAGCGGCAGGCGGGCGATCTGCGCCGGCGTCATCGGCAAATCAAGATCGCGCACCATTGCCGGTGAAGCCACCGGCGCTACCCGGTCCAGGTGCAGCAGTTGCATATGCGCGCCGGGGCGGTCGCCCAGCCCATAGCGCAGCGCACCATCCAGATCGCGCGCGGCGAAATCCGCGATGTCATAGCTCAGGTCCAGTTCCACGTTTAGGCCGGGACAAGCAGCATAAAACTCGTCCACATAGGGCAGTATCATCCGGTTCGCATAGAATGGCGTTACCGATATCCGAATGGTTCCGGTCATCACCTGCGCCCTGAAACGCGCTGAGGCCGCCGCCACCTGATCAAGCGCTTGTCCCAGCGATGCCGCCAAAACAGCTGCCTCGTCGGTCAGCGCGACTTGCCGATTCATCCGGTGAAACAAACGGGCACCAAAATGCTCTTCCAGAGCTTTGATCTGATGGCTAATCGCGGCTTGCGTGACCGACAATTCATCAGCAGCCCGTTTGAAGCTCAGATGACGCGATGCTGCCTCAAAGGCGCGCAGATGTTTTAGATTTGGCAAGCGTCTGGTCATGGCATCGCTTTAGAAAAACTTATCGATACTATGAATTCTTGTCGTTTGTCGTCAATCCAAGCCGCATGCCAACGTCGGTCAGAAAACATGTGATCTGGATGCGAGGACCGAACATGAAAAGCTTCTACCTTGAAAACCACAATGCCTTCATGCGCTATCTGGAAACACCCCAGGAAGGGCCGGTGATCGTCTACCTGCCGGCGATCAGCTTTTCGGCGGTGGCCTCGTTTTTCGAGGTGGTGACACATCCAGACATGCCCCGGCACCGGGCGCTGCTTGTCGACTACCTCGGCTCGGGCGCTAGCGATCACCCCAACGGGTTCGACTATTCGCTTGAAGGTCACGCGGCTTGCATCGCCGCGCTGCTGGATGGCGCCGCGTGCCGAGGGGCCACCGTTATGGGCCATTCCATGGGCGGATCGGTTGCCATTCACCTTGCCACCACCCGTCCGGATCTGGTTGGCAACCTGATCGTCGGCGAAGGCAACGTGACCGCAGGTGGTGGAGGACTGGTCCGCCAGATCGTCGCGCATGACGAGGCGGCGTTCGTCGAGAAGGCTTTCCCGAAGATGCAGGCCGAGATTTTCGCCAGAGCCCGCGACGGAGATGTCATCGGCATCCGCCGCAACAATGTCTGGAAGCATATCAGCGCAATGGGGCTCTATCGCAATGCCCAGGCCTTGAACAATGTTCCCGACAGCATGCTGGATCATCTCATGGCCCTGCCCATGAAACGAACCTTTGTCTACGGTGAAAAGACCCTGCCTGCCGCATCAGATGCCGTCGGCCCGGACACGCCATTACCGGAGCTTTTGCGTGCGAACGGCGTCAATGTTGAAGTCGTTCCCGGTGCCGGGCACGGCCAGATGTTCGACAACCTTGACGGCTTCGTCGACATGTTGGCCAAAGTCGCTTTCTGAGCTCATTGGCAGTTTGACCTGGAGCCACGGGACTGCAAAAGGTACACCCGAGACGGTTTTTGTTAACCCAATTTGCGGACAGCAACCCTTCGCCCGTTTTCCACGATTTACTGTTCCGTCCGCAGACCTCCGGTTCGCAAAGTGCCCGATTTCGCGCTTGCAGCGAACGACAGGTTCAACGGGCCGCGCCGCAACATCGAGACAACATAGCGGAGGTCGTCTGTGGGCTGTCCTCGAAGACGGCCCATGTCTTTAGATTTCAACGGCCTCTGAGATCGCCAACGCATCTTCGAGTTCGACGCCAAGGTATCGAACGGTGCTATCCTTCTTCGTATGGCCAAGTAAAAGTTGCACCGCACGCAGGTTGCCCGTCTTGCGATAAATGTGTGCAACCTTGGTTCGTCTTATAGAATGGGTTCCGAACGATGTGGGATCGAGCCCAATAGATTTAACCCGTTCACGGACAAGCCGTGCATATTGCCGGGTCGAAATATGCAGTCGCTCGTGAAACCGACCGGGCCAAAGGTGCTCCGAACCAATCATCAGCGGTTCCTCCATCCATCGCAGAATTGATTTGTGCGTGCCCTCGGTAATCTCAAACCGCACGGGTCGCTGGGTCTTGTTTTGGATGATCGAAGCCCGTTCCTTGACCTGACCCGAGGCGTAGAGGTCCGCGACGTTCAGTTTCACCAGAACGCAACCGCGAAGCTTGCTGTCGATGGCAAGATTGAACAAAGCCAAATCGCGATGGTTCTCTGCGATTTCCAGACGCACGCGGATGGCCCGAACATGCTTTGGCATCAAAGGACGTTTCTGTCCGACGACGCGCCCTTTGTTCCAGGCAGGTCGACAAGCGCGAATGGCCGGAAAGTTTGTAATGGTCATGGTGGTTCCTCCTGTCCGCCACGATCCATCGCAGCGCCAACCAGACATCGGCGGAGGTAGGATATCATGCTCATATGCGTGTGCGGAGAAAGTCAGGAACGAGCCCAAACCGACCAAAATGTCTCGGGATAGCGGCTGTCTTGTGTGGGTGGTTCGTGAATCGCAAGGCTCTTCTGAGTTGAGTAGAACAACTGCCAGATGCGGGCGTGTATCCGGCCGGTTTGCACGGCGCGCGCGACCTCTGGCCCTAATGCCACGTCGCATTCGTCTCACCCGAGAAGGTTCCCGCCTCGCAATTCAGCACTGCGCAGCATCGGAGGTTGTCACGCAGTCGCCTGCTATATCCGACACCTTGGTCACGCCACACAGGGCCATCGCACTCTTGAATTCATTGCGATAGGCATTGAGCAGGCCGGCCACGCCGGCCTCGCCCCGTGCGGCCATCGCGAAGGCCCATGACCTGCCGATCAGAACACCATTCGCTCCAAGCGCCCGGGCGCGGAAAACATCCAGCCCGCTGCGCACGCCGCTATCCATCAGAACCTCGGTCTTGTCGCCGACGCTCTCGACGACCTGTGGAAGCACCGAAATGCTGGAGGCCACCCCGTCGAGCTGCCGTCCGCCATGGTTCGACACGATCACCGCATCCGCTCCGGCAGTCACGGCCGCGGTGGCATCCTCGACCGAGAGGACGCCCTTGATGATCAGTTTGCCCTTCCAGACACCGCGTAGCCATTCGATGTCCTTCCACGTCACCGAGGCGTCAAACTGGCTGCCGACCCATTCGCGATACTGGGTTGGGTCCGTGGCGGCGGGAACATAAGAGGCGAGATTGCCGAAGGTGTGCGGCTTGCCCTTCAGTCCGACATCCACAACCCAGCCCGGATGCGACAGATAGGAAAGCGGTCCGGCGCGAAATTTTCCCCAGGCGCTTGCACCGCCCGCGATCCCGTTGCGCACGTCGCGGTAGCGTTCGCCAACCACGGCCAGATCGACGGTAAAGACAAGCGTACGCACACCGACGCCCCAGGCGCGGTCGAGGATTTCCGTCACGATGCCGCGGTCGCGCAGCATGTACAGCTGGAACCAGAACGGTTTGTCCGAAACCGCGGCGATCTCCTCGAGCGAGCAGATCGACACCGTCGAGAGCGTAAAGGGCACCCCGGCTGCATCCGCCGCGCGCTTGGCCTGCACCTCGGCCCGGCGGGCCAGCATGCCCCCCATCCCGACAGGGGCCAGGGCGACAGGCATCGCGCTCTGCTGGCCTGCCAGCGTGGTGGCGGTCTCAACCTCCGAGACATCCCGCATCACGCGTTGCTTGGGCACGATTTTCGAGAAGTCAGCGGTGTTTTTCGCCAGCGTGGTTTCACCAAAAGCGCCGCCATCAACATAGTCGAACAGGAAGCGCGGCAGCTTGCGCTCGGCGATGCGCCGATAGTCGTCGGTCGAGACGGGAACAAGGTTCATTGTGGGCATGGGGGCTCCTTCAGAATTCTTGCCGACGGGTCAGCCGGTTTTTACCGGTGTGAGGACGCTACCACTTTCCAGAAACGAAACGACATTCCCGAGCACACATTGCGCCATATCCATCCGACAGGCTGCCGTTGCGCTGCCGATATGGGGCGTCAACAGCACGTCTTGCCGCTCCATGAGGGCGGGAAGCACCTGTGGCTCGCCGGCAAAAACATCGAGCCCCGCAGCCCCGAGATGGCCGGCCTCCAGCGCGTCGCAGAGGGCCTCTTCATCCACGATGCCACCGCGCGCGGTGTTGACCAGTACGGCGCCCTTGCGCATCTGCCGGATCCGCTCGGCATTGATCAGATTGCGCGTAGCCGGGACGAGCGCGGTATGCACCGAGACAAAATCGCTTTGGCCCAGCAGCGCCGCGAGGTCGGGCACGAAAGTTGCACCAAGAGCTGTTTCCGCGTCCTCGCGGCGGGTGCGGTTCCAGTAGAGCACCTCCATCCCGAAGCCCTTGGCCCTCCGCCCGACGGCCTGCGCGATGGGGCCGAAGCCCACCAGCCCGAGGGCCTGGCCATGCACGCGGATGCCAAGCGCGGGCGGGGCCTCTCCGGCTGACCATTTCCCAGCCCGCAGATAGCGTTCATTCTCCCCCACGCGCCGCGCCGCGCCAAGGATCAGCGCAAAGGCAAGATCGGCGGTATCTTCGGCCACTACCGGGGTATTCGAAACCACAATCCCGCGGGCCGCCGCTGCGGCCAGGTCGATATTGTCGACACCCACGCCGAAATTCGCGATCAGGCGCTGGCCTTCCGGCATTCCGGCGATGAACGCGCCATCGACTGGATCAATCGCGGTCGAGATATGCGCGAGCGCCTCGGCCGGGATGTCGGCGGCGGAGGACACAGGAACAAATTCCACAGCCTCGCCGCCCGCCTCTATTTGAGGCAGGGGCAAGGGGCGGGACAGGGTGACAATCTTGGTCATGGTGTTTTACCCTTCAGCCGAGAGCCGTTCGAGCCGCGCCAGGCGCTCGGTATCGCGCGCACCGCCCTTGTCGGCCGATCCGGCCATCAGCCCGAAGACCCGCAGCGCGGTCGAGACCTGCCGTTGACGGGTGGTCGGTTTCCAGGCCTTGTCACCGCGCGCGTTCATCTCGTCGCGGCGGCGGGCAAGCTCGTCATCGGGCACGTCGAGATGCACGCGGCGGTTGGGGATGTCAAACTCGATCACATCGCCATCCTGAACCAGTGCGATCACGCCGCCCGAGGCCGCCTCGGGCGAGACGTGCCCGACCGACAGGCCCGACGTGGCACCGGAAAACCGCCCATCGGTGATCAGACCGGCCTTGTCGCCCAGACCCATCGCCTTCATCACGCCGGTGGGCGTGAGCATCTCGCGCATGCCCGGTCCGCCGCGCGGGCCTTCATAGCGGATCACCACGACATTCCCGGCCTGCACGGTGCCATTCTGGATTTTCTCCAGCGCCTCTTCCATGCTTTCGGAAACGATGGCCGTGCCGCGGAATTGCCAGAGGTTGTCGGGCACCCCGGCCGATTTCACCACGCAGCTGTCAGGTGCAAGATTGCCGCGCAGAACGGCGAGGCCGCCATCGGCGGTAAAGGCGTGCTTGGCGCTGCGGATCACGCCGTTTTCGCGGTCGGTATCCAGCTCCTTGAACCGGCTCGATTGCGAAAACGCACGGATCGACCGGATGCCGCCCGGACCGGCAGAGAACAGTTTGCGCGCGTCTTCGTTGTCCGGATTGGTGATATCCCAATCGGCGCAATACTCGGTCACGGGTTGGCCCAGAACGGTCGGCACATTGCCGTTATATTTGCCCGCCTTCAGCAATTCGTGCGCCACCGACATCACGCCGCCCGCGCGGTGCATGTCTTCGATGAAAACCTCGTGCGCCGAGGGCGAGACCTTGCACAGGCAGGGGGTGTCACGGCTGATCCGGTCGAAATCGTCGATGCTGAAATCCGCCCCGGCCTCGCGGGCGACGGCGAGCAGGTGCAGGATCGTGTTGGTCGAGCCACCGATTGCCATGGTCATGCGGACGGCGTTCTCCAGCCCCTCGCGCGAACAGATCGAGCGCGGCAGCAGGCTTTCGTCGCCGTCGCGGTAATAGGCCCTGGCCATCTCGACGATCCGGTGCGCCGCCTTCTTGAACAGGTCCTCGCGGTCGGTATGAGTGGCGACGATGGTGCCGTTGCCCGGCAAGGCCATTCCCAGTGCCTCGGTCAGGCAGTTCATCGAGTTGGCCGTTCCCATCAGGGCGCAGGACCCGCAGGTCGGGCAGGCGGCCTCTTCCACGGCGTCCATCTCGGCCTGGGTCGCATCCGGCGCGCTGGAGACATAGATCGTGTCGATGGCGTCGATCCGTCGGGTCTGGCCGCGATAGTCGAACTTGCCCGATTCCATCGGCCCGCCCGAGACAAAGATCGTCGGGATGTTCAGCCGGTTCGCGGCCATCAGCATGGCCGGGGTGATCTTGTCACAATTCGAAAGGCAGATCATCGCGTCGATGGCATGGGCGTTGGCCATGTATTCGCAGGCATCCGCGATCAGATCGCGCGAGGGCAGCGAATACATCATGCCTTCGTGGCTCATCGCGATACCATCATCCACCGCGATGGTGTTGAACTCTTTCGGGACGCCCCCGGCAGCGCGGATTTCCTTGGCCACCAAGCGCCCGAGCGCTTGCAGGTGAACGTGGCCCGGCACCATTTCGGTGAACGAATTGGCAATGCCGATGATCGGGCGGCCAAACTCTTCAGGTTGCGTGCCCGTGGCCCGCCACAGAGCACGAACACCCGTGTTCAACGCACCCTTGGTGACACGGTCAGATCTGAGTTTCATGGTCGTAACTCCTTATTCGAATTGGCCGATGAGGTCTTGCGCGAGCGCATGCGCTGCGGCCTCGGTTGTGATGTTTTGGCGTTTGGCGCTGTCAAAGATCGTGGCCAGCGTTGCGCCGATGCCGTCGATCTTTGCGGCGCTTTCCTGGGCGGTGATCAGGCCGGCATCCTTGCTGCCGTCGATGGCGCCACCCGCGCTGACCACGTAATCGGGCGCCCAAAGGATGCCCTGATCCACCAGGGCTTGCGCACAGTCCGGCGTCGCCAATTGATTGTTGGCGCAGCCGCAAATCGCCCTGGCCTTGATCGTGGAAATGCTGGTCTTGGACAGCACCGCGCCCATCGCGTTTGGCGATAACAGATCGACATCCGCGGCAAGGATTTTGTCGGGCGAAACAACCTTGGCCCCCAGAGCAGCAGCCGCATCAAGCGCCGCTTGATCAATATCGGCCACCACCAGATCGGCCCCTGCATCGGCGAGCATCTGCACGAGAACGCCGCCGACGCCGCCGACGCCCTGAATGGCGATGCGCAGGCCCGTGAAATCGTCCCGGCCAAACGCGGCCCTGATCGTGGCCTTCAGCGCCGAAAAGCAGCCCTGTGCCGTGGGGATCGCGGTGGTGCCCGACAAATCGGACCGGCCCGCGACAAAGCGGGTGGTCCTGGCCAACTCGGTCATGTCATCAGCGTTGGTGCCGATGTCCGGCCCGGCGATATAAAGGCCGCCAAGGCTTTCGACATAACGGGCATAGGCCGTCAGAAGCTCGGGCGTCTTCAACTTGGCCGGATCGCCGATGATCACCGTTTTGGCGCCCCCGGCGGGCAGGCCCGCCAGCGCGAACTTGTAACTCATCGCCTTGGACAGGCGCAGTACATCAGTGAGCGCCTCGTCGTCGCTGGCATAGGGGCGAAACCGGATCCCGCCGCCGGTGCGCCCGTCAACCGGGCGATGAATGGCGTGGATCGCCCGCAGGCCGCTGTCCGGGTCCGCCACGAAACTGACGCGCAGGTGGTTGTCGTATTCGCTATGGGAAAACGGGCTCATGCGGCCTTCTCCTGTGGGTTCTGGATCGCGTTGCGCAGTTCCGCACGGCGTTTCCCGGCGGCCTCGGCATGGCGCACCCGCACATGGCCATAGCCGCGGATATGCTCGGGCAGGTCGAGCAGTTCGGCAATCTCCGCCGCCCGGCCCGAGGATGCATTGGCCATCGCGAAATCGAGATCGGCCTCGTAGTCCGCCAGCAGTTTCCGCGCCAGCCTGGCCTCGTCATTGTTGCGGAACGGGTCGAGCAGGCTGCCGCGCAGGAAGCGCATCCGGTTCATCAGGCCGAAGAAGCGCATCGCGGTCTTCCCCTTTACCGCGCCCTTCACCGGCTTGCCGGTTTTCGGATCCTTGCCGCCATAGGGCCATGCGCCGAAATAGAAGGTCAGCTCCATGTCCCCCTCGAAGGCCTCGTACAGCTCCTTCATGAAGCCGGGTTTGGCATAGAGTCGCGCCACCTCCCACTCGTCCTTCACTGCCATCAGCTTGTAATAGCCGCGCGCCGCTGCCTTCAGCGCCGCATCGTCCAGCCCGGCCTTGCCGAGTTTGTCGATCATGTCGGTGTAACGCTTGGCAAAGCCGGCATCGCGGTAAGCGGTCAGTTCACCCGCGCGCCGGTCGACGATTTCCTTGAGTGTCGGCTCGCGATGATGGTCGAGCGAAACCGGCTCGGTTTCGCCGCTCAGCTTGCGGGTGGCATCCGGATCGGCAATGGCGAGCCGACCCAGATCGAAGGCGCGCTTGTTTTGCTCCACGGCCACGCCATTGAGTTCGATCGCGCGATGGATGGCTTCCAGCGAAAGCGGAATGCCGCCCTGCTGCCAGGCCGCGCCGGTCAGCAGCATGTTGGCGAACAGACGGTCGCCCATCACCCGCTCGGCCAGCTTCTGCGCTTCGATGCCGCGGGCCTCTTCGCCCAGTACGCGCTTGATCCGCTCAAACTGCTCGTCGCCGTTCAGTTGCCACTCCGGGTTCTTCGAGAACTCGGCGGTCGGCACCACGGTCATGTCGGTCACACCAACTGTATAGCCTGCGGTCAGCTTGGAAAGTGTCTCGTCGCCCGCCGCGACCACCAGGTCGCAGCCGATCAGCGCGTCGGCCTCGCCCTTCGCGATCCGCGTGGCGCGCATCTGCTCGGGGCTCATCGCCAGCTTGATATGCGATTGCACCGCGCCGTATTTCTGCGCCAGCCCGGTGATATCGAGGTTGGAACTGAAATAGCCGTCGGCATGGGCGGCCACGGCCAGCGTCTGGCCCACGGTCACCACGCCCGCGCCGCCGATCCCCGACACGAGGATCGACCACGAGCCGTCGATCTCGCGCTTGGGTGGCAGCGGCAGGTGGCTCACGTCGATCGTCGCATCCGCCACGCGCGCCTTGCGCGGTGTCGCGCCGCTCACAGTCACGAACGAGGGGCAGAAACCTTCGACGCAGGAGAAATCCTTGTTGCAGGCGCTCTGGTTGATCACCCGCTTGCGGCCCAGATCGGTTTCCAGCGGCTCGATCGCCATGCAGCCGGAAACGGTCGAGCAATCGCCGCAGCCCTCGCAGACCTCCGGGTTGATGAAGACGCGCTTGTCCGGGTCCACCCATTTGCCGCGCTTGCGCAGGCGGCGCCGCTCGGTGGCGCAGGGCTGGTCGTAGATGATGACGGTAACGCCCTTGCGCCCCCGCATCTCCTGCTGCGCCAGTTCCATCTCGGTGCGCGGATGCACGGTAACGCCCGTGCCGAAATCGCGGCCATCGTATTTCTCCGGCTCGTCCGTCACCAGTGCGATGCGCTCCACGCCCTCGGCCTTCAACTGTTCGACCATCATCGGAGGGGAGATTTCGCCGTCATGCGGCTGCCCCCCCGTCATCGAGACGAAGCCATTGTGGAGAAGCTTGTAGGTGATCGTCGCCTTCGCGGCGATAGCGGCCCGAATGGCCAACAGCCCGGAATGGAAATAGGTGCCGTCGCCCATGTTGGCGAAAACATGTGCCTCGTCGGTGA
This sequence comes from Ruegeria marina, assembly GCF_900101475.1. GTDB lineage: Bacteria > Pseudomonadota > Alphaproteobacteria > Rhodobacterales > Rhodobacteraceae > Ruegeria_B > Ruegeria_B marina. The sequence continues at coordinate 12,996 of NZ_FMZV01000011.1, forward strand.
AGGGGAACTGGCCCAGCCAGCCCACACCCTCGCCGCCCATATGGCTCATCGAGTTGGTTTTCATCGGATCGTTCAGCATCGCCATGGCATGACACCCGATCCCGGCCAGCGCGCGGCTCCCCGAAATCACCTTGGTCGAGCGGCCATGCGGACACCCGGCACAGAACGAAGGCGGCCGGATCGCGCCCCCGCCCAGCGCCGGCGGCAACCCGCCCTCGTTGGGCAGCGCGATGCCGCAATTCGGGTCAGTCTCGTTGACCACCCGCGCGATCACCTTGGTGATCAGCCCCGGGTCAATCTCGCCCACCGCCGGAATGGCGCATTCCGCCGCCTCACTGCCATAGCCGTGGCCCTGAAAGCTTTTGCCGACGATGCGCGGCGCATGATCGGTGCCGTAAAGCACGCTGCGGATCTGGTCTTCCAGCAGCGCGCGCTTCTCCTCGATCACCAGAACGACGTCGAGCCCTCCGGCAAACTCGCGCACGATGTCGGCGTCGAGCGGCCAGACCATGCCCACCTTGAGGAAGCGCACGTCCATGTTGCCGATCTTGCCGTCGCGATAGCCCATGCCGGCCAGCGACTGTTGCAGATCCTGCCAGGCCTTGCCCGAGGACACGATGCCGATGCGGGCCTTCTTGCTCCCCGAAATGCTGTTCAGCCCGTTGGCGCGGGCGTAGTCGAGCGCGAGGCCCAGCTTCACGTCCCACAGCAGGCGCTCCTGCTCCATCATTGGCCGGAAATGCGTGATGCCAGGATGCGGCACCTTCTTCTCCGGCAGGGTGATCTTCGGGCTGTCGGGCGAGACATAGACAGAGCCGCCGCCTTCCACCACATCGGTCACCAGTTTCAGCCCGACAAGTGTGCTGGAATAGCGGCTGAGCGCGATGCCGTGCAGGCCAAGGTCCAGCACCTCCTGCGCGTTGGCCGGCGCCAGCAGCGGCATCCCGGCCGAGACGAAATTGCCGTCCGAATAGCACGCCAGCGTCGAGGATTTGGCGCCATGATCGTCGCCCACCAGCAAGAGCGAGCCGCCCTTTTCATTGGTGCCGGCAAGGTTGGCGTGGCGAAGCGGGTCCATCGAGCGGTCCATCCCCGGCGCCTTGCCGTACCAGATCGAGAACACCCCATCGACCTTCGCGCCGGGGAAAAGGCCCACCTGCTGCGAGCCCCAGACGGCGGTGGCCGCCATGTCCTCGTTGATCCCCGGCTGGAACACGATGTTGTTCGCCTTGAGCTGCTTTTCCGCCTGCCAGAGGTTCATGTCATACGTGCCGAGCGGCGAGCCGCGATAGCCCGAGATATAGCCGCCGGTGTTCATCCCCGCCGCCGCATCGCGCTGGCGCTGTTGCAGCGGCAGCCGCACCAGTGCTTGCATCCCCGTCATGTAGACCCAGCCTTCCTCCTGGTTCAGGCGGTCTTCGAGCGTCATTTCAAGGCGTTTCGTTGGCATGTGCTGGGTCATTGGAAAACTCCGTCTCAAAGGGTCAGGCAAGCAGGTCCGAGGTTGCAATTGGGCGCAGATAACGGGTCATCTGCATGTTCGGCGTGGTGGAAAAATACGCGATCACGAGATCGCGGCCAGGCGAGACGTAGAGGCCCTGATCCATGAACCCGCCCTTGTAGAAGTCGCCATCGGGCCAGATGCAATCCCACTGCCGGGCATTGCCAAGCATGCTGTCGTCTCCGAAACGATCGGTGAAAACAGGGCCGTCATAGCCTTTCAGGAAAAAAGCCTTGTCGCGGGTTCCGCACTGGATGCGGGCCAGCGTGGCCGCGCTGACCACCTGTTTCGAAGAGATCATGCGCCAGCTCGGGGTGAACAGCATCCCGAACCGGGCCATATCGCGCAGCCGCGATGACACTAGCCCATGCGCCAGCGCCACCCCGTCGGGCGACTGGTGCACCTGAAGTGGCCCTTCGGCTGCGACATGGGTCCAGACAGTCTGCCGGAAGAGCTCGGCCCAGGGCAGCCCCGAGACGGCTTCGGCCAGGTAGACGAGCACCTGCGTGCAGGGCGAGCCATATTCGAATTTCTCGCCCGCAGTGCTCACGCGCTTGCTGGATTGAAGCACCTCGAGCAGCGTTTCTACTTTGCCGTTATGCGGCACACCGAACTCGGCCAGAAAGGCACGGATGGCGTTTGACGACGGATCGGCACGCGTCTGATCGTTCTCCTCGCAGTCCATGCCTGGCGTCATGTCCATGACGTCGCGCACGGTGACATCGCTCCAATCGGTATCGCGCAGGGCCGGGATGTAGGTGCCGATGCCTTTGGTCTCGTCGATCTGGCCGGCCTCGATCAGGTGCTCGATCAGCAGCCCGGCCATGGGTTTGGCGCAGGAGGCCCAGAGATGGGATTGCTCGGGACGCAGGTCAGGATAGGTTTCGGCGACGATCTGGCCGTTCTTGACCACGACAATCGCGCGCGCCCCACCCTGCGGGTGGGTCAGGAAATCGCGCAGCGGCAGATTGCCGAATTCGGTTTCGGCGGTGATATCCATGATGCCTGCAATCGGCGCGGGTTCGAGCGTGGCAGCGGTTTGCGCACTGGACACAATCGCGGTCGGCATGGTTTCCGCGATATGGGTGCACCACCAATGCGAAACCTCGCCGCATTCCAGCAGCTTCGGCACGCTGACCTGGGATCGCAGGCGATAGGTGCTATCGGCAGAGATGGTACGCATGAGTATTTCCTTTCCAAGCAAGCCGGCCGGTCACAGCAATCCCAGCGAAAGCCAGGGGATGGCAGAGATGATGATCAGGCCCAGCACCAGGATCGCGATATAGGGCAGCACCGACGTCACCAGTTCGTTGAACTTCTGTTTGAACGTCACCAGCGCGACCATCAGGTTCATGCCGACGGGCGGTGTGAGATAGCCGATTTCGAGGTTGACGATCATGATGATCCCGAAGTGAACCGGGTGAAAGCCATAGGCCTGCGCCACGGGCATCAGGATCGGGCCGAGGATCAGGATCGCCTCGTTCGTTGTCATGAAAGCACCGACCACCAGAAGCAGCAGGTTGATCACCACGAGGAAGGCGATCGGGTTGTCGATCCACCCACTGACCAGGTCAACCATCTGGGCCGGAACGCGGTATTCCGTCAGCACGAGGTTGAGCGACAGGGCAACCGCGATCAGCGGGAATAGCGCGCCGCCGAGTTTCGCCGTTTCGGTGACCACGTTGAAATATTTCTTCAGTGTCATCTCACGGTGGACGAAGAATTCGATCACCAGCGCATAAACCAGCGCGACAGCCGCGCTTTCGGTGGGCGAATAGTAGCCGGAATAGATACCGCCCAGCAGGATCACCGGAAAGAGCGCGGCCCAGATCCCTTCGCGCAATGCGATGCGCAACTCGCCCCAATCCATTTTCTGCGCGGGTTGGTGGCGGTTCGCCCAGATCGCGTAGCCGGTCATCAACACGATCAGCACCATGCCCGGCATGATCCCGGCAAGGAACAGATCGACGATCGAGGTCTCGGTCACCAGGCCATAGAGGATCAGCGGGATCGAGGGCGGAATGATAATCCCGAGCGTGCCGCCAGATACCACCGTTCCAAGCGCAAATCGGTTCGTATACCCGGCTTCCTTCATGGCGGGATAAAGCACCGAGCCCACCGCGATCATCGTGACGATGGAGGAGCCGGAAATTGCCGCGAACACCGCGCAGCTGATGATCGCCGCTACCCCCAGCCCGCCACGTGTCGGCGCGGTCATCGCCCTGACGATCCGCACCAGCCGCCGCGCCGCGGTGCCCTCGGTCATGACCGCGCCGCACAGCAGGAAGAGCGGAACGGATAGGATCAGCTCCTTGTTGAGCGAGGTCCACATGTCCTCGACGATGTAATCGAGATAGCCATGCCCCCAGACCATGTGCACATAGGCAATCGCCGCAAGCAGGATAACGGTGAGGGGCTGGCGCAGGATCAGCAGGGCCAGGACCAGACCAAGAAGAAGTATCGCGCTCATTCCGGCAACTCCTCGCGCACAGGGGCGCTCTGCGGCCAGATCGCAAAGGCGAGATACCGCAGCCCGGCCGAGGCAAACCCGATGGGGATGGCGGTCTGGATGATCCAGACGGGCCATTCGAGGCCGGGCATCACCGTGCCGATGGACCGCGATGAAATCACGAAAAGCGCGCCGTAATAGGCGGTTGCAAAGAACACGGCGGCGCTGACGAGGTTGCCAAGACGGTCAACCGCAGGCCCCCAGCTGGCCGGAATCCATTTGAACGCGATGCGCGGCACGATCTGCGCGCCGGTTGCAACGCTCACCCCAAGCCCGGCAAAAGCGGCGATGACCAGCAGGAAAAGCGCCATTTTGCCCGCGCCGTAAACACCGGTGGCTCCCATGTCCATGCCAAGCGCCCGTCCAACCGGGCCGATAAACTCACGCCCAGCGACATCGGCGAAGATCAGGAAACCGATCAGGCTGAAGGCGACAACGGCAATCCAGCGCTCCAGCAGGTGCCAGACATGCAGGCAGCGTGTGATAAAAGCGGGTAAAGTGGTACCGGTCATGAGGGGACTCCCGTCAAAAAGCGCAAGGCCGGGCATCACATCGGAGGACCCGGCCCTTTGCGAGGAAGGTTATGGCGCGCAGTTGGCCTTGCCTTCTTCGATCAGCTTCATGATCTGTTCACCGTCGGCACCGTATTCGGCGGTCATTTCCGCCCAGAACGGGGGCAGCTTGTCGCGGAATCTCACGATTTCCTCGTCGGTGACTTCGACAACCTGGCCGCCGCCCTTGATGTGCATCTGGCGCAGCATGTCCTCGAAGGCGAACACTTCGTCCATGATCCCCTTGGATGTGAACCGCTCCAGCGCCCGTTTCATTGCGGCCTGATCCTCTTCGCTCATGCGATCCATGACGCGTTGGCTTACCGCCCACATGCCGGGGCCGTTGGAATAGTTATACTCGGTCACAATCGGCGCGACCTTGTTCAGGCCCGACGGGATGTAGAAGGTATAGACGGTCGGGTACATGTCGATCAGGCCAGTGGACAGGGCCGAGGCCGCTTCGCCGGGCGAGACCGGCACCGGGTTGGCGCCCATCGCGCGCCAATAGGCTGAGTTGATCTTGTTGACCGAAATGCCAACCTTGAGCCCTTTCAGCTCGTCCGCGCTGCGCACCGGGCGATCGGCCGTGAACCAACCATTGCCAACCTCGGCCCAGGAGCCAAAATACACACCTTTCGAGCCGAGGCGCTCGCGGATTTCGTCCGTCAGGTAGTTGTCCTGCACGCAGGCGCGCTGATCGTTGCTGTCATAGAGGCCGTAAAGCTGCATCAAGCCAATTTCTGGGGCTTGCTGCGCGCCGGCACTCACGGTGAAAAGACCCATCTCGATGCGACCGCGCGCCAGCTGCGCCAGAGTGTCGTTCTCGGTGCCAAGCTGCGAGTTGAAGTAGGGCTCGACCTTGAGGCGCCCTTCGCTTTCTTCGGCAACCGCCTCGGCCAGCCGGTTGATCTGTGCGCCCCACGGGGTTTTCTCTGGGGCCACCGTTGCTAGCTTGAGAACCGTTTCCGCCTGAGCGCCCGAGACGAACGTCATTGCCATCAGTCCATAGGCCGCAAGTGTTTTGTAGAGTGCCATGTTTCTCCTCCTGTCCACAGCAGACTGCAGTTGTGCCCAACATCAACAGACGCTTGCATTCAGTCCACTTTACTTTTTTAATGATAATATTCGCACTTCGAATGAAGTGGAATCCTAACGTGAAAACAGGCGCGTGAGTCCGCCTCACGAATTTGGCGACGTGCCGTCACAAAGACACGAAACGCCGGAACCGAGGTGAGAAATGCAAAATCTGACGCAGTTGCACTATTTCTGGCTCGTCGCACAGGAGGGAAGCTTTGCGCGGGCCGCAGAGCTGGCGCATATCACTCAACCCGCGCTCAGCAATGCCATCAAAAGCCTCGAGCAGCGCCTCGGCTTCCTGCTGTTCGAACGGTCCGAGCGCCCGATCCGGCTTACGTCAGAAGCACAAGCGATCCTGAGACAGGTCGAAGCGACGCTACGCGAAGCGCACAACCTGGATCAAACGCTCGAGAACCTGTCCACCGGCGATTATGGCCACATCCGCGCTGGAATGACCGCGGTCTTTTCTACCTCTCTCGGCGGCCCGATTCTCGCAGAGTGGCACAATGCACACCCTGACGTGACGCTCGAACTGATTATCGGGGAAACCACTGATCTCATCGGAGCGATGCGAGACAGTGATCTGGATCTTATCGTAGGGGACACGCGAGATCTCCGGTACGACGTCGATGATCTGGACATGACCGCGTTGCCCCCGATTCCCGGCGGCGCCTTTTGCCGCGTGGGCCACCCCATCCTGAATCTACGCCATCCGACTGCCGCTGACCTCGCCCGCTATCGCTTCGCGGGAACGCATTTCCCCGATGCCATCGTCAGAGCATTCGCGCGTTTCCTAGGCCGTAAAGACGGCGATCTCAGTCCGGTCATTTCGATCGACAGTCACAATATCGCGGCAGTACGAGATGCGGTTGCCGAAAGTGATCTGATCTTGCTGACGACATCCGGGACGGTCCGGAATGCCTTGGCGCTCGGCGTGTTGAAGCAGATCCCGATCGACTTGGGAATTGATGGCGAATGGGCCGTCGCCAAACGCCGCGGACGGGTCCTCCATTCGGCAACCGACACCTTGATCAACAAGATCGTCGAAATTGCGCGAAGGGAGCACGATCAGCGCCTTGCCCCGTATGTGCAAAAACTCGTTCCTTCCCGACACGAACGATAGCTGGTTCCGCCCCACGCACGGGCCGGATCGTCAGTAGCGTCCTTCGGTGGTCCGAAATTTTCTCTCGTCTTTGTGCGATGATAGGTTGGATGAACCAGAAATCCTCCGTTGCTTCCCCCTAAATATGTCCGGGTGGCCCCCACGCCAGAAAATGGCAGCAATGTCCGGATGCTGTTGAAAAAGTCGTTGTTTGACGGCGGCGGGAATGACGGCCAGGCGCTGCCTTTCCGGCTCTTCACGCCGGGGTTGCTGTGAGCTTTGCAAGTTTGCGGAGGTTCTGGACTGTTGCTGCGAGGTGGAACTCATCCTTTGCGCCGTTTGGTCCTCCAAGGCGGAGGCGGTCGAGGCCGATGATGCGTTTGAGGTGGGCGAAGAGCATCTCTACCTTCTTTCTGGCGTAGCTGGAGGCGACATAGGCATCGGTCTTCGCGATATCCCGTGCTTTTTGGCGGGCGCCCCTTTGAGATGTCCGCCAGTACGGCTTCAGTTCCTTTTCGCCGGGACATTTATATGCATCGGTGTCGGGATCGTAGGTGAAGCCAGTGGCAGGAAACGCGCCGTCCTTGCGCTCGGACTTGTCCGAAGACCGGGATGTGCGGCTCGGTATCTTGCTCTTCGACAAGCCAGCCGAGCATGTCGCGCACGGCACCCGCCTCCGCCTGCCGGATCGGCGCAGTCGCTTCGACATCGACGATGATCGCATGGTCCAGATCGACCAGGTAGTTGGTGCTGTAGGCAAAGAAGGCCCTGTCGCCATTGGCTCCGGTCAACCGCGTGGCCGGATCGGCGGGCGAGATCGCCTTTGGCTTTACCAGTGTCGCCGCGCCGAAGGCCGCATCATCGAGCGTGTCGAGGTATGCCTGTGTCGCCCGGTTTGCGGCATCTGCTGCAGACCATTCCGAGAAGTCCACCTTATTCTCGTCAACGCTCAGTCGACATTCGGCCAGGCCGTCCCCTGCGTGGGGCTTCTTTGCGTCTCACCGTGGGAAATTCACTGTGGCAGCATCAGAATGCTGATGGTGTCGTAGTTGTCCCGGTCTGCTCTCCTATGGATCAGCCAGATACAGTGAGCAATCTGAACAAGAAGATCTACGCCAAGATCGACGACTGGCGGCAGCGGCAGATCGAGGGGGAGGCCGGATATACCGTTCGTGCCGTAGATGTTTAGCGCGGCGACACTGTCGTGCTCGCCCGCCGGGACGGCCGGGCTGTCGCATTGGCCGGAAGCGTAGTCACCGAGCCGACACCTTCGCCGATGCCGGAAACGATGCCATCGGCTATCCTGATGGGATCGTGCCGAAAGCGCCCGATCACATCGCGGAACTGCTGCGCCTCCGCCGATATCACCTGAAAAAGACGGCGGACGAGGATTTCTCCTGCCCGCCGCATTTCATTTCGGTGCAACCTGTGCGTCTAGCCGACGGTGCTTCCGAGCCAAAGCGTGATCGCGGGAAAGGCAACCAGCACGGCAAGGCGAAGCACATCAACAGAGATAAAGGGTACGAGGCCTTTGAATATCCGAACCACCGGAACGTCGGGCAGGACGGCCTTGAGGACGAACACGTTCATTCCGACGGGTGGCGTGACCAGTGCGATCTCGGTCACGACGATCACGATGATCCCAAACCAGACCAGATCGAATCCTTGCGCGACGACGATGGGCGCAAAGAGCGGTACGAAGATCAGGATGATCGCCATCGAATCCATCACGCAGCCCAGCACGAGGAATACGAGCATGATCGCGAAGATCAGCGCATAGCCTTCGAGGCCCGTTGACTGGACAAGAGCGAGGACCCCCGCGGCCAGACCTGACAAGGTCAGGAGCTTGGACAGCATGAGCGCACCAAACAGAACCGTGTAGAGCGACACCGATGTATAGGCTGTGTCGATGATGACCCTGCGTAACACCGTCCAGGTTAGCCGACCGTGGAAGGTGGCAATCAGGATCGCGAGGCCCGCGCCCATGCCGGCCGCTTCGGTCGGGGTGAAAAGCTTGGCATATAGACCGCCGATGATAAGGCCGAACAGGAGGATGAACGGCCAGATGCCCGATAGAGCCTTAAGCTTTTCCGGCCAGGGTGTCTTTTCACCCTGGGGGGCGTGGTCGGGATTGCGGGCAGCGACAAATCGGATGGCAAGCATGTAGAGTGCGAGCCCGAGCAGACCGGGAACCACACCTGCAATGAACAGATCGCCAATATTGGTTTGGGTCAGGATGCCGTAAACCACCATGATGATCGACGGCGGGATAAGTATCCCGAGCGTACCGCCTGCGGCGATCGTGCCTGCGGCCAGTTCATCGGAATAATGGTACTTCTTCATGCTGGGGTAGGCGACTTTGGCCATGGTAGCCGCAGTGGCGTAACTCGACCCGCAGACAGCCGAGAACCCGGAACAGGCCACCATTGTCGACAGAGCGAGGCCGCCGCGTACGTGGCCGACAAAGGCGTAAGCCGCGCGGAAAAGGTCGTGGGCGATGCCGGTCTTGGAAATCACGTTGCCCATCAGGATGAACATAGGCACGACCGCGAGGTCATAGGACAAAACCGCATCGGAGATGGTTAATGGCAGCAACTGCAAGGCGATGTTCCAGTTGATGGCAAATCCGATCCCGGCAACAGAAACGGCCAACAACGAAAAGGCGAGGGGCACCCGCAGAAAGGCCAGCAGGATGGCCGCAAGCATGGAAATGGAGCCGACGATCATAGTGCTTCCTCCTCATGGGTGTCTTCGGGATCGACCATCGGGCCGGAAAAGGCGATGGCAAGTGCGGCAAGAGCGGACAACGCACAGCTCGCGGCCATGAAGAAATAGAGCGGCGCCCTTGGTACGCGGAGAGCCTGGCTGACCTCCGAGATGCGCGAGGCGTTCAGTCCGTGCTGGACGAAGAGCCAGGCGATAAGTGCCAGAACTGCGGTCACGAGGACGCTGATCAGAACGCGCCACCACGCCATCCAGGGCTTGTTCACGAGTTTGTCGGCCAAGTCGATCGTCAGATGCGCACCGGCGGTCGTCACCAGCGGAAGGCCGGCAAAAACAACCAACGCCATCAGATGCTCTGTGATGTCATTGGCCCCGTAGATTGGCTTGCCGACGATCCTGCGGCCTATGACGTCTGCGAAGGTCAGCGCGACCATTGCCAGGAGGAACAGTGCCATGACTGTTTCAACTCCCCGGCGGATATTCCATGCCATGGACAGCATGATCCTGTCTCCTCCCAAAGGCGGGAGCCGGAAAACCGGCCCCCGCTGTGCTGCTTACTGAGACACAGGCACGGCGGATTGCGGTGCGAGCGACTTGTAGGTGTCGTTGTAGAACCTCAGCATCGCCTGAGGGTCTGCGACGCCCGCGGCTTTGGCGGCATCCACCCAATCGGCAACCATGGTGTCGTAGATCGTATCCACTGCTGCGATCAGTTCCGGCGAAGCGTCCACGATCTCATGACCGGCCGCGCCCAGCTTTTCGATGGCGGCGGGGTTTTGAAGATCGAAGTTCTTGCCCCAGGCGGCCGAAAGCTCTTCGCCGATGATCCCTTCGATGGCAGCCTTGTCCTGGTCGGAAAGACCATCCCACTTGGCACCGTTCATGATGACGAAGAAGGTCGCGTCATAGAAGCCATTGGGGAAAATGGTGTGGTGTTCAAGGCTGTCTTCGAGGCGGAAGTTTACCACGGATTCCATGGTGTGAAGCGACCCGTCGATGACACCGCTTTCCAGCATCTCATATGCTTTCGTCGCAGGTGCGGCGACTGGAACAGCGCCCAGCGAGGACAACAGTTTTTCCTGGATCGGTCCGCCCATGCGGAATTTGACGTTGGCCAAATCCTCGGGTGCGGTCACTGTCTTGGACCCATGGTGCAGTTGGCCGCCACCGAACATGCCGACGGCAAGCATCTTCACACCTTCAAAGGCCGCGTTGCCGGCCAAATGCGCCTCATAGGTCCGCCACAGCGCCCGGCTTTGAGCTTCGGCATGGGTGCCGGCATTCGGGAACTCGGCGAACCACATCGACACGAAACGTTCGGGCTCATAAGTGAAGTTGCCCCAGGTGATGTCCGCGACACCGTTGCGGGCCAGTTCCCAGTGTTGCGGCGGGCTGGCCAGCGGCGCGGGCAGGATCGTAACCGTGACGCGACCTTCTGTGGCTTCTGCGACCTTCTCGGTGAAGGGGACAAGGAAATCGGTGTGCACGAAGTGCGTCGGCGGCACCCAGGACGACATGGTGAGCGTCTCGGCACTGGCCATCGTGCCGGCCATCATGGCCGATGCAGCAACGGCGCCCTTGAGCATGGATTTGGTGAAGGTGATCATCTGGATCCTCCCTTGGATGATATGGGTTTATGTCAGTTGGTGAGAGTTGAGCGTCGCGCTCGTTCGGAGCTTTGCCAGATCGGCAAAGATAGCGGCTCCGACCGGGATGATTTCCGGATCGAAGACGAATTCGGGGTGGTGCGGTGCGTAGCCGTCCTGACCAATAAAGAAGTAGGCGCCGGGCACTATGGCCGAGAGTTCCGAGAAATCCTCGGAGGCCATGAGGCTGCGAGCGTTCTCGGTCACCCGGTTTGGTCCAACGACCCGGGTTGCCGCAGCCACGGCCGCAGCGACGCAGGCAGAATCATTCAGCGTGACTGGCACCATGCGGACCACATCGATCTCGATGAGGACGCGAAAGAGCAGTTCGGTTGCGCGCACCGCGTCCTGCAGCAAATCGGCCAGCGTGTCGCGCACCTCGGGGGCCGTGGTGCGCATGGTCCCCTCGATCCGGACGGTGTCGGGCAGGATGTTCCGTGCCGTGCCGCCCTGCATCAAGCCAAAAGAGATGACACCGGTATGGCGCGCGTCAAAGCTGCGCGTGGCGGCCTGTTGGACAGATGAGATCAGGTGGGCGGCGGCCGCGATGGCGTCTTGCCCTGTATGCGGCATCGACCCATGTGCGCCCTGCGCTCTTATCGTGATGTCGATATTGTCGGCAGAGGACAGCGCTGCCGTCGCTGGTACGCCGATCTGACCGGCAGGCAGGTCCGGTGAGTTGTGCAGGGCGTAGATTTCATCGCAGGGAAACCGGTCGAAGAGACCATCTGCGATCATGGCACGTGCACCGGTCAGCAGTTCCTCGGCGGGCTGAAAGATGAAGCGAATCGTGCCGTCGAAATCCCGATGCGCCGCGAGATAGGCGGCGGCCGTGATCGCGGTGACCATGTGTCCGTCATGCCCGCAGCCGTGGAACCGAGCGGGAACTTCGGACGCGTAACTGACCGTGGATTTTTCCTGCATCGGCAGCGCATCAAGTTCTGCCCGGAAGGCGATACAGCGGCCGGGTGCCTCAAGTGACGCACCTGGACCATGCAAGGTCCCGACGACACCCGTGCCGCCAATGCCAGTCGCTACGGTATATCCGAGGTCGGTCAACCGTTCCGCGACAAAGGCCGCGGTTCGCACTTCTTCGAACCCGGTTTCGGGGTGGCGATGCAGGGTCTCCAGCCAGTCTTGCGACGTTTTGCGTTGCGTCTCGTACCAGGTGGTGAACATCTGCGTGGGCTCCAATTCATCGCAATGTGAGAATATTGCGCGGCGATACTTGTCCGGCAAGATAGTTTCTTGTTAAGACTATTTCGCGTGAAAATCAGGGTAAGACGTGATACCTTTTGGGTATCGAGGGCAGGAGCAGCAGATGGCGCAGAACGACAGGACATTCAAAAACGAACGCCTGACTTACAGGTTGAACATCGTTGCCCAAGAGGCGATCCAGGCCAATGACCAGATCTTCCTGAGTGAGACGGGATGCCGGATTCGCGATCTGCGTGTGTTGCGCCTGATTGACGATTGGCCGGGCACTACGTTTGCAGAAATCGCAAAAATAACGGGTTTTGATAGAAGTTTGACGTCCAGAATCATTCAGAACCTGATTGGCGCGGGTCTGATCGAGCGCGAAAACTCCAGTGAAGATGCGCGGGTATTCCTGCTTTCCACGACCCAAAAAGGTAAGGAGGTTCGACAAGTGGCGCGCCGTTTGTCGGATCGGCTGGAGGTGATCCTGACGGACCCGCTGTCTGCACAGGAGATGCGAGCCTTCAACGAAATCCTTGCCCGTCTTGGCGCTTGGGTGACCTCGGAAGAATATCGAGATGCGCTGACTCATGAGACGCAAAAAGACGCAAAATAAAATAGTCTTGACGTGAAACTAATCTCGCATTAAGCCTTTTGTAGCCTACCAAGCTATCACAGGAGAGGCCGATCATTCGGCGCCGAAGGAGCAACCCCCCGGAACCTCTCAGGCAAAAGGACTGTGACTGGCGCGGCGATCTGAAGCGCGCTGCGGACCTGTATCCGTATCCCGCGACAGAGGGGATTGGACCTGTCATCCGGCAGGACGAAACCTGGGTCGCGGGAGGATGCCATGACCAGAATAGCCGTAATCGGCGCCGGAATCACCGGCGTGACCACTGCCTCGAGCCTGATGGACAGGGGCTATGAGGTCACCTTGTTCGATCGCAACCGTTATGCAGCGATGCAAACGTCATTCGCCAATGGCGGGCAGCTGTCCGCATCGAATGCAGAAACCTGGAACCGGTGGTCCACCGTTTTCAAAGGCATGAAATGGATGATGACGCGGGGCGCGCCGCTGTTGGTCAACCCCAAACCCAGTTGGCACAAGTACAGCTGGATGGCCGAGTTCGTGGCGTCGATCCCGCAGTATCGCGCCAATACCGTCGAGACGACCCGGATGGCCATCGCCGCGCGCGGGCTTCTGCGCGAGAAAGCCGAGCGCCACGGGTTCGACTTCGACTGCGAAGACCGCGGCATACTGCACATCTATACGAACAAGGCGGAATTCGACCATGCCACGGAGGTCAACAAGCTGCTCGCTGAGGGCGGTCTCGACCGGCGCGCCGTGGCACCCGACGAAGTACGTCAGATCGAGCCGGCATTGAGTGGGGATTTCTACGGCGGGTACTATACCGAGAGCGATTTCACCGGCGACATTCACCGCTACACGACGGGTCTCGCCAAATCCATCGAACGGGGCGGTGCGGTGCTGCGGTTTGGAACAGATGTCGCCGCGCTGAATGTGGACCAGAACGAGGTGCGCCTGACCTGGAGCCGAAACAACGAAAGCCAGACCGAAACCTTCGACGCCATCGTCGTCTGTGCCGGTGTCGAAAGCCGGGCTATCGCGGCGCGGCTTGGCGACCGGGTGAACGTTTACCCGGTCAAGGGCTATTCCATCACCGTGCGCCTCGATGACGAGGAAAGCCAGCGCGCGGCCCCCTGGATCAGCCTGCTCGACGACGAGGCGAAGGTCGTGACCAGCCGCCTTGGCAAAGATCGCTTCCGGATCGCCGGCACGGCGGAATTCAACGGCTGCAACCTCGATATCCGGGATGATCGCATTCGCCCGCTGGTCAAGTGGTGCGAGCGTTTCTTCCCCTCCGTCAGCACCGAGCACGCGATTCCCTGGGCCGGTTTGCGGCCGATGATGCCGAACATGATGCCCAAGGTGGGGCAGGGTGTTCGGGACCGTGTATTCTACAATACCGGGCATGGGCACCTGGGCTGGACCTTGTCTGCGGTAACGGCAGAGATGGTGGCGGAGACCGTCGCGAAATCCCGGACGGTCAACGGGTCCAACGGTGCATCGGTAGGGGCCCCTGCCACTCTGAGAGCACAGGAGGCCATGTGATGGACATTCCTTCCTACGACGACATGCTCGCCGCACATGTCCGGATCGCACCGTATATCCGCCGCACCCCGGTGCGGACATCGGATTACCTTAGCGAATTGGCCGGGTGCCAGCTGTTCTTCAAATGCGAGAACTTTCAGGAACCCGGCGCGTTCAAGGTCCGCGGGGCAACCAACGCGGTATTTGGCCTGGATGAGGCTCAAGCCGCGAAAGGTGTGGCAACGCATTCTTCGGGCAACCACGCCTCGTGCCTGAGTTACGCCGCCATGCTGCGCGGCATTCCCTGCAACGTGGTGATGCCGCGCACCGCGCCGCAGGCCAAGAAAGACACGGTCCGGCGCTATGGTGGCATGATCACCGAATGCGAGCCCTCAACCACCTCGCGCGAGGCGACCTTTGCCAAAGTGCAGGAGGCCACGGGCGGCGATTTCGTGCATCCCTACAACGATCCACGCGTGATCGCGGGCCAGGGAACCTGTTCGAAGGAGTTCATGGAGCAAACGGATGGGCTCGACATGGTTGTGGCCCCGATCGGAGGGGGCGGCATGATCTCGGGCACCTGCTTGACGCTCTCGACACTGGCACCTGAAACCCAGGTCATCGCAGCCGAGCCTGAACAGGCGGACGACGCCTATCGCAGCTTCAAGGCCGGGCACATCATCGCCGATGACGCGCCCAAGACCATCGCCGACGGGCTCTTGGTTCCGCTCAAGGACCTGACCTGGCATTTCGTGTCGAACCATGTGTCCGAGATCTACACGGCCTCGGAACAGGAGATCATCGATGCGATGAAGCTGGTCTGGAAGCACCTGCGCGTGGTCATGGAACCTTCAAGCGCCGTGCCTCTGGCCACGATCCTCAAGCACCCGGAAGCGTTCAAGGGCAAGCGCGTCGGCGTGATCATCACCGGCGGCAACGTCGATCTGGACAAACTGCCCTGGATACTGGGCTAGACAGGAGAATTCCCATGAAAGACATGATTGATTTTGACGCCTATGAGGTTGGCTTCGACATTCCCGCCAAACCCGGAATGGATGCTGCCGAAATCCAGACCCCGGCGCTGGTTCTGGATCTGGACGCGCTGGAACGTAACATCCGCAAGATGGGCGACTATGCCAAGGCACATGGCATGCGCCACCGCGCCCATGGCAAGATGCACAAGTCTGTCGATGTGTTGAAACTGCAGATGGAACTGGGCGGCGCCGTTGGGGTTTGTTGCCAGAAGGTGTCCGAGGCGGAGGTCTTTGCCCGCGCCGGCATCAAGGAGATCCTCGTTTCCAACCAGGTGCGCGATCTGGGCAAGATCGAGCGCTTGGTGCAACTGCCCAAGCTGAGCGAAGGTGAAGTGATCGTCTGTGTAGATGACGTGGCCAACGTGGCGGACCTGTCTGCAGCCGCCGTCAAGGCAGGCACCCAGCTGGGCGTCTTCGTGGAAATCGACTGCGGCGCAGGGCGCTGCGGCGTGACCTCCACACCCGCAGTCGTGGAGATCGCCAAGGCCGTCGTCGCGGCGGAAAATCTGACCTATCGCGGCATCCAGGCCTACCAGGGCGCGATGCAGCACATGGACAGCTTTGAGGACCGCAAAGCCAAGATCGACGCCGCGATTGCGCAGGTTCGGGATGCCGTGAATGCATTGAAAACCGAAGGAATCGAGACAGACCTGGTTTCGGGTGGCGGCACCGGTTCGTATTATTTCGAGTCGAATTCCGGCCTCTATAACGAGTTGCAGTGCGGGTCTTACGCCTTCATGGACGCGGATTACGGCCGCATCCTGAACAAGGACGGCAAACGCATCGACGCGGGCGAATGGGAGAACGCCTTTTTCATCCTGACCAGCGTCATGAGCCATGCGAAAGCCGACAAGGCGATTTGCGATGCGGGTCTCAAGGCGCAATCCGTCGACAGTGGTCTGCCGTTCATCTACGGGCGCGACGACGTCGAATACATCAAGTGCTCGGACGAGCACGGGGTGATTTCTGATCCGAACGGCGTCTTGAAGGTCAATGAGAAGCTCAAGCTCGTTCCCGGCCACTGCGACCCGACCGCCAATGTCCATGATTGGTATGTCGGCGTGCGGAACGGCAAAGTCGAATGCGTCTGGCCGGTCTCGGCCCGCGGCCGCGCCTACTGACCAGCACATCTCAATCACTGGCGGCCCGCCCTATTTGGGCGGGAGCGCCCTTCGCACTTTTCGAGCCGGGGGAAAAACCATGCTGATCGTACCTGAACGGGACATTGCCGACCTGATGACGCGCGAGGCGGCATTTGATGCCGTTGAAAAGGTCTTTGCCGCAATGGCCTCGGGCGATGCCTATAACTTTCCTGTGGTGCGCGAGGCCATCGGCCACGAGGGCGCGCTTTATGGCTTCAAGGGCGGGTTTGACCGGGCAGACCTGACTCTGGGACTGAAGGCCGGTGGCTATTGGCCGAACAATCTGGAAAAGCGCGGCCTGATCAACCACCAGTCCACGGTGTTCCTGTTCGATCCCGATACGGGCAAGCCCTCTGCCATGGTAGGCGGCAACCTGTTGACCGCATTGCGCACGGCGGCGGCCTCATCGGTGTCGATCAAGCATCTGGCCCGCGCCGATGCCAAGGTGATCGGCATGATCGGCGCGGGCCATCAGGCAACGTTTCAGCTCCGCGCCGCGCTGGAGCAGCGCACCTTTGAGAAGGTCATAGGCTGGAACTACCACCCCGAGATGTTGCCCAATATCGAAAAAGTGGCCGCCGAGGCAGGCCTGCCTTTCGAGGCCGTGGACCTGCCCGGTATGGCCGGGGCGGATGTCATCATCTCGATCACTTCGGCCTTTGCGCCCTCGCTCATGGCCGATCATGTCAGCCCAGGCACGCACCTTGCCTGTATGGGTACCGACACCAGGGGTAAGCAAGAAGTCGAGGCGGGGCTTCTGGCCCGCGCCACCGTCTTCACCGACGAGGTCGCGCAATCCATCAGTATCGGCGAAGCGCAGCATGCCATCTCTGATGGACTGATCAAGGAAAGCGACATTGCGCAACTGGGTGCCGTGATCAATGGGACCCATCCGGGCCGCACATCGGAAGATCAGATCACGCTGTTCGACGGTACGGGCGTTGGTTTGCAGGACCTCGCTGTTGCCGCGGCGGTGGTCGATCTGGCAGTGGACCGCGGAATCGCGATCGAAGTGGATTTCTGACGCAACAGCTTTTTGAAACGGAACTTTTTCAGGCGTCACCCCGCGTGACGCCTGTTTTGTTTTTGCGCGCACGGCACCCGCCATATGTCTCGCCAGGGTATCACCCGAGACCCGCCCAATCATCGACAGAATCCGGGTCGTCCGGGCAATTTGCATGGAAACGAAACCTGTAGATGTGGTGAGCCCCAGTGACCAAGATTGACCAGATCGAGACCATGATCCTCGACATCCCGACCATTCGCGGCCACGTGTTGTCCATGGCCACGATGCGGACGCAAACCGCCGTGCTCGTGAAGGTCAGGTTCTCGGACGGCTCCGAAGGCATCGGCGAGGGGACGACGATCGGCGGTCTCAGCTACGGTGCCGAGAGCCCCGAAGGCATTCAGTCCGCCATCGAGACCTATATCGCCCCGGCACTGCTTGGCCGTAGCGGTGACGATGTGAATGGCGCGATCCAGCTGATCGACAAGCTGATCAAAGGCAACCGCATCGCCAAGACAGCTGTCGAGATTGCCCTCTGGGACGGGCTGGGCAAGCGGCTGGGCCTTCCGGTTTCGCAACTGTTCGGCGGTGCCGTGCATGACCGGCTGCCGGTGGCGTGGACCCTGGCCTCGGGCAATTCGGAAACCGACATTGCCGAAGCGCTGAAGATGATCGAAACCCGCCGCCACAACATCTTCAAACTGAAGATCGGCAAGCGGTCTGTGCGCGAGGACGTGGCGCATGTGGCGCGGATCAAGGAGGCCGTCGGCGACGCCGCAAGTGTGCGCGTTGACGTGAACACGGCATGGTCCCTGCAGGACGCACGCTGGGGTCTCAAGGGCCTTCAGGACGCAGGCTGCGAACTCGTCGAGCAACCGGTTCCCGCCCGCTATCGCCGCGCGATGGCGGAGCTGACCAAAGGCTATGAGATCGCCGTGATGGCGGACGAGGCGCTGAACGGCCCCGAGGACGCTTTGGAAGTCGCGGCGGCGCTCGCAGCAGATGTGTTCGCTGTAAAGATCGGGCAGTCGGGCGGACTCAAGCGCGCATCGGAAGTCATCGCCATCGGGCAGGCGGCGGGTCTTGGCCTTTACGGCGGCACGATGCTGGAAACCGGCCTTAGCACGGCGGCAGCCCTGCAGCTCTTCTCAACCGTCGAAGACCTGGCCTGGGGAACCGAACTCTTTGGTCCGCTTCTGCTGACCGAAGACATTCTCGCTGACCCGATCATCTACCGCGATTTCTGCGTCGAGATCCCCAAGGGCGTTGGCATCGGTGCTGCGCTTGATCCCGACAAGATCGAATTCTTCCGCCGTGATGGCGGGCGGACAATGAAAGCCGTCGTTGGCGAATAAGCCCGCGACACCCCAACAAAACCAGCCAAGGCGCACGACCAGGTGCTGAGGCCGTCAGGAGGAGGACCAAAAATGTTCACCCAATCCAATCTCGATGAATTCGAAGCGCGGCTCGACGGTGCAATCCAGGACGATCCGGAAAACGGTGTCTTCCGCTGCCGCCGGGACATCTTCACCGACGAAGAATTGTTCGAGCTCGAGATCAAGCACATCTTCGAAGGCAACTGGATCTACATGGCGCATGAAAGCCAGATCCCGAACCCGGGCGACTACTTCACGCTGACCATGGGCCGCACGCCGGTTGTCATCACCCGTGACAAGGACGGCGAGTTGCACGCGCTGGTCAATGCCTGTTCGCACCGGGGCGCGCAACTCTGCCGCTTCAAGCGCCGCAACCAGAAGACCTTCACCTGCCCGTTCCACGGCTGGACCTTCTCGAACACCGGTAAGCTGCTCAAGGTCAAGGACCCGAAGGGGGCCGGCTACCCTGAGCAGTTCAACAAGGACGGCAGCCACGACCTGACCAAGGTCGCCCGGTTCGAGAATTACCGGGGTTTCCTGTTTGGCTCGCTCAACGCCGATGTGAAGCCGCTGGAGGAATACCTCGGCGAAGCCCGCAAGATGATCGACATGATCGTTGACCAGGCCGATGAGGGCCTTGAGGTGCTGCGCGGCTCCTCGACCTATACCTATGACGGTAACTGGAAGCTTCAGGCCGAAAACGGCGCGGACGGCTACCACGTTTCGGCCGTGCACTGGAATTATGTTGCCACGACCGCGCACCGGACCGACGACGGCAAGGAAGACAACATCAAGGCGACCGACGCCTCGAAATGGGCCAAGCAGCGCGGCGGCTTCCATGCCTACGAGAACGGCCACATTCTGCTGTGGACCGAATGGGCCGACCCGACCAACCGCCCCGGCTATCCGCGTCTGGCAGAATGGACCGAGAAGTACGGCAAGACAAAGGCCGAGTGGATGGTGGGCGTTCTGCGCAACCTCTGCCTCTACCCCAACGTCTTCCTGATGGACCAGTTCTCCAGCCAGATCCGCGTGTTCCGCCCGGTGAGCGTCGACAAGACCGAGGTCACGATCTACTGCATCGCGCCGAAGGGCGAGAGCCAAGAAGCGCGCACCCGACGCATCCGGCAGTACGAGGATTTCTTCAACGCCTCCGGCATGGCGACGCCGGACGACACCGAAGAATTCCGGGCAACGCAGCGCGGCTATGCCGGCGCGGCGCATGCCAAGTGGAACGACCTGACCCGCGGCGCGACCCAATGGATCGAAGGGCCGGACGAAGACGCCAAGGCCCTGGGCATCAACCCGGTTCTGTCCGGAGCGCGCACCGAAGACGAAGGTCTGTTCGTCATTCAACACACCAACTGGTCCGAGCGCATGGGTGAAGCCATCGCGAAAGAACGCGAAACCGCGCCTGCGGCGTCGGTCGCAGCCGAGTGAGGAGGAACGACAATGACAACCGCAACGCTTGAACGCCCCGCCGCCAACGTGATGTCCTTCGAGGACATCCAGGCTTTCCTCTTTGCCGAGGCGCGTGCGCTGGACGACCGCGACTGGGACACCTGGCTGACCTTCTATCACAAGGACTGCCCGTTCTGGATGCCCACATGGGATGACTTCGACATGCTGACCGAAGACCCGCTGAACGAAATGTCGTTGATGTACTATCCCAACAAGCAGGGCATCGAAGACCGCGTTTTCCGGATCAAGACCGACCGGTCCTCGGCCACCTCGCTGCCGGAACCGCGCACCAATCACTACCTGTCGGGTATCGAGGTGCTGAGCCGCGAAGGCAATGAGATCAAGCTCCGCTTCAACTGGCAGACGCTAAGCTATCGTTACCACGAGACCGACACCCACTGGGGCACCTCGTTCTACACGATCGACACCAGCGGCCCGAAACCGCTGATCACCGACAAGAAGGTGATCCTGAAAAACGATCACATCCACCACGTGATCGACGTCTACCACGTCTGATCCCACACCTGCGGACCCCGCAACGAACCTCCGCGCATCGACCCCCGGTGCGCGGCCAAGGGAGGAGCATGCCATGACGACCTACAACATCGCCCTGAACTTCGAGGATGGCGTTACCCGCGTCATCCAGTGCGACGACGACGAGAAGGTGACGGACGCCGCCTTCCGCCAGAAGATCAACCTGCCGATGGACTGTCGCGACGGCGTCTGCGGCACCTGCAAGTGCTTTGTCGAAAAGGGCGAGTACGAGCTGGAATTCTATATGGACGAGTCGATGAGCGAGGAGGAAGCCGAACAGGGCTACGCGCTCACCTGTCAGATGATCCCGGAAAGCGACTGCGTCGTGCGGGTTCCGGCTTCGTCCGCCATCTGCAAGACCGCGCCTGAAGCCGTAGAAGCGGAAGTGCAAGGCGTCGACAAACTGTCCGAGACGTCCTTCGGTCTTCGGGTGAAACTGGCCAAGCCGATCAACTTCCTGCCGGGCCAATACGTGAACCTGACAGTTCCGGGCACCGACAAGCATCGCTCCTATTCTTTTTCATCGGCGCCGGGTGCACAGGAAGCCACTTTCCTGATCCGCAATCTGCCGGGTGGTTTCATGAGTACCTATCTTGGCGAGAACGCCAAACCGGGCGACGCATTGACTGCAACCGGTCCGATGGGGGCTTTCTATCTACGTCCCATCGAGCGTGCGCAGGTATGGCTGGCGGGCGGCACTGGTCTGGCACCGTTTCTGTCGATGCTGGAACAGGCGGCGGAGCAGGGCGCGGATCACCCGATCACGCTGTTCTACGCTGTCACGCGCGCCGCAGACCTTGTTGAACTCGACCGCGTGAACGCGCTGGCCGAACAGATCGGCAATGTCACGGTGATCACGATCCTGGCCGCTGAGGAAGATACCCATGAGCGCAAAGGCTTCGTGACCGATCACGTCAAGGCCGAGGATCTGAACGCCGGCGATTGCGATGTCTACCTGTGCGGCCCGCCGCCGATGGTCGATGCCGTTCGCGCGCATTTCGGCAAACTGGGCGTCGAACCCGTGAATTTCTACTACGAGAAATTCAACCCCACCGAAGAGAAGGCCGAAGCGGCATGACGCGCCGTTTCGATGACAAGGTGATGGTCGTCACGGGTGCGGCACAGGGCATAGGCCGCCGCGTCGCTGAACGGGCGGCCAGCGACGGTGCGCGGGTTCTGATCGTAGACCGCTCGCCCGCCCGCAAAGAGGTCGTCGAGGCGATCCGCGATGCGGGCGGCCATGCGGAGGCCATATCGGTGAACCTTGAGACCTGGAGCGGTTGCGAAAAGGCCATGCAAAAGGCCGTGGACCTCTGGGGTCGTCTCGACATCCTGATCAACAATGTCGGCGGCACGATCTGGGCCAAGCCCTTTGAGCATTACGAGCCCCGGCAGATCGACGCCGAGGTGCGCAGGTCGCTGTTCCCGACGCTATACTGCTGCCGGGCTGCGCTCGACCACATGCTGCCTCAAGGGTCGGGCGTGATCGTCAACGTGTCGTCCATTGCCACGCGGGGCCTGAATCGCGTGCCCTATGCGGCGGCCAAGGGAGGGGTGAACGCGATTACGGCAAGCCTGGCCTGGGAAGTGGCGGAACGCGGCATCCGCGTCGTGGCAACAGCCCCGGGCGGAACTGAGGCACCGCCCCGTGTCGTGCCCCGCAACCCCAATGCAGCCGAAGAACAGCGCGAAGACTGGTATCAGACCATCGTCGACCAGACGATCCAGTCTTCGTTCATGAAACGCTACGGAACGCTCGACGAGCAGGCAGGTCCGATCCTGTTCCTGGCGTCGGACGATGCTGCCTACATCACCGGGGTCACCGTCCCGGTCGGTGGGGGCGACTTAGGATAGGCCCTGAGGAGGGGTCGGAAACCAACTGGAGGAAATCCAAAATGAAACGTGCAATCCTGGCGGCCCTCGGGCTCGCCACCAGCCTTGCTGTGCCCGCCGCAGCCGAAGGCATCAAGGTCGGCCTGCTGCTGCCCTTCTCGGGCGTTTATGCCTCTCTTGGCAATGAGATCGAGACCGGGTTCAACCTGGGTCTGGAACAGTTTGGCGCAGAGACCGGAGTGACCTTTGAAGTCGTCCGCGAAGACACCGAGGTGAAGCCGCCTGTCGCGCTTGGCAAGGCCAAGAAGCTGATCCTGCAGGACCAGGTCGATGTCATGGTCGGGATCGTCAGTTCCGGTGTTCTGGGCGCGGTGCGCGACATGGTGCACGGCGCAAGTGTTCCGCTGATCGTTGCCAATGCCGGCAATGACGAGGCTACCGGCGCCTCCTGCTCGCCTTTCATCACGCGGATGTCGTTTTCCAACGGTCAGATCAACCGTCCGATGGGCACCTGGATGGCCGAGAAGGGCATCAAGAAGGTGTTCACGCTTGCGCCTGACTACGCTGCTGGTCGCCAGATGATCGACGCCTTCACCGAGACCTTCACCGCTGCAGGCGGCGAGATCGTCGGGCAGGAATTCACGCCGTTCCAGAAGACGCAAGACTTCGGTCCCTATCTCGCCCAGGCCAAGGCCAGCGGCGCTGATGCAGTCTATGTTTTCTACGCAGGCGGCGAAGCGATTTCTTTCGTCAAGCAATATGACAGCTTCGGTTTGAAAGCGGAACTGCCGCTCTATGGCTCCGGCTTCCTGACCTCGCCGCTTTATGTGAATGCTCAAGGCGAGGCCGCCGAAGGCGTCATCACGGCGCTCCACTACGCGCCGACCATCGACAGCGAGGCCAACGGTGTTTTCGTGGCCGCCTTCACCGAGGAAACGGGCCGCGCTCCGTCGGAATTCGCCGTCCAAGGTTATGATGCTGCTCGCGCGCTGATTGAGGCAACAAAAACCGGCGCAAACGACCGAGCATCTTTGGCAAATGCCCTGCGCCAGGTCAGCTTCGACGGGCCGCGCGGCAAGCTGGCGATCGATCCCGCGACCAACAACATCATCCAGCCCGTCTATGTCTATGAAACCGTCGCAGGCGAAGGTGGATTGACGCAGAAGATCCTCGCGCAGCTTCCCGCGGAAGCCGACCCAGTCAATGGCTGCGAAATGGCACCCGTCTCCAACTGACCAAGCTGACCCGGCTGCTTGCCTGCAGCCGGGTCAAGAACGTCCGAGGAGGACCCGACAATGGCACACGATCTTGGATTTTGGACGCTTCAGGCCCTGAATGCCCTGCAATTGTCCATGCTTCTGTTTCTACTTTCCATCGGCCTGACGGTCATCTTCGGGCTGATGCACTTCGTCAACCTCGCGCATGGCTCGCTCTATGCTCTTGGCGCGTATTTCGCTGCATCCCTTGCCGCGGTGGGAGGCTATTGGATGGGTCTCTTCCTGGCGCCCGTCGCCGTTGCCGGGGTGGGTATCCTGCTCTATTCTGGCCTGATAAAGCGGATGCGCAAATCCGGCCCGATGGCGCAGGTTCTGGTCACGTTCGGGCTGATCTTTGTCCTCCTGGATTTGACGCGCATCTTCTGGGGCGACCTTGCCCTGGCGATCGAGGTGCCCGCGCTTCTGGATGGGCGACTGGCCTTTCTCGGCGTCGAGTACCCGACCTACCGCGTGTTCATCATTGCTTTGGGCCTTGCCATCTTCGGGGCTTTGGCATTCGTGTTGGGCCGCACCCAGATCGGGGCGATGATCCGCGCCGGTGTCGACAATGATGCGATGGCGGCCTGCCTTGGCATCAACGTTGAACGACTGTTCTTCATCGTCTTCTGTGTCGGCTGTGCCCTTGCCGGACTGGCAGGCGCCGTCGCGGCACCCCTGCTCAGTGTCACGCCCGACATGGGGCTGCAGATCCTGATCCCTACACTGATCGTGATCGTGATCGGGGGGCTCGGTTCTCTCAAAGGTGCGATTGCCGGTTCGCTGATCTACGGCTTCGTTCAGACCTTCGGTGCCGTATTGGCTCCGCAACTGGCTTCCGTTCTCATCTACGCGCTGTTGGCTGCGGTCCTCGTGATCAAGCCGGTCGGCCTCTTCCCGGCGAAAGGATAAGCAGATGTTTCGTCACAACACCCTTCGCTACGTCGCTCTGATCCTCCTGGCGGCCGGAGCCCTCTTTCAGGCTTTCACAGCCGAGTACTTCGGATTGGAGATCCTGACCGAAATCCTGATCCTCGCCATGCTGGTTCTGGCGCTCGACATCGTGGCGGGCTTTGGTGGCATGGTATCGCTCTGCCACGGTGCTCTGATGGGGGGCGGGGCCTATGCCTATGCGATCTTCACGACCAAAGCCGGGATCGCACCACCCGTGGCCATGGCTGGCGCTATCGCCCTGACCGGGGCAGCCGCCTGGGTAATCGGTGCCATCGGCTCGCGCAGCCACGGCATCTATTTCATCATGGCGACTCTTGCTTTTGGGCAAATGGCCTATTCCTACGTTTTCGAGACTCCGATCTTTGGCGGTGACGACGGCCTGGGCGGCATATCCCGGCTGGACCTGAGCTTCATTGGTGTCGATCTGAACGACAGTCGCAGCTTTGCGCTTTTCTGTCTGGCTGTGCTCGGCACTGTCTATGGCACATCGGTGGTCATCCTGCGCTCCGGCCTGGGCCGCTCGCTTACCGGCGTGATGCATAACGAACAGCGCATGCGGGCACTTGGCCTGACGGTCTGGCGGGTCAAGGCGGATGTCTTCGGCTTGTCCGGCATGATTGCCGGTCTCGCAGGTGCGCTGGCCGCCCAGCATATCATGTACATCTCGCCGGGGCTTCTCAGCTGGACCGTCTCTGGCGAGGCGCTTGTGGTTGTGATCCTCGGTGGACTTGGAACGCTTGTCGGACCGTTGATCGGAGCGGCCGCTTTCGTGGTTCTGAAACATGAGCTGAGTTCCGTGACGACCTATTGGCACCTTGTTGTCGGCGTCATCCTGATCGCCGTCGTGATGAGCCGCGCCAATGGCATTTTCGGCTGGATCGAGGCCCGCTGGGGTGACAGGCTCGACCGTCGTCTAGCCGATGCCACCCGCAAGACCGAGGAGGTTCTGACCGATGCTTGAGACACGCAACCTGGATAAAAGCTTTGGCGCCGTTCACGTCACACGCAACGTGTCGCTGAAACTGGAACGTGGCGAGCGCCGTGTGATCCTGGGCCCGAATGGTGCGGGCAAGACCACGCTCTTCAACCAATTGGTTGGTGAACTGACGCCCGACAGCGGGTCGGTCCATCTGGCTGGTGAGGATGTCACCGCGCTGCCCGTTGCCAAGCGCGCGCGGCGCGGGTTGTCGCGCAGCTATCAGAAGAACACGCTTTTCGATGGCCTCACGGTCGAGGAAAACCTCGGGCTTGCGGCGGCAGTCCACACCGGCCATGCAACGCGGCTCTGGTCGGACAGCCTGTCCAAACCCGAGGTGCGTGAGATCGTCGGAGAGGTGGCCGAACAGGTCAAGCTGATGCCGTTCCTTCATGCAAAGGTTTCCGAGATCAGCTATGGTGTGCGCCGCCAGCTTGAGGTTGGCGTGGCTTTGGCGACGCGGCCTTTGGTCCTGCTGATGGACGAACCGACAAGCGGCGTCGGGCCGGAAATGTCCAAAGGGTTCCACGACCTGCTGAACAACCTGCCGCGCGACCTGACCATGCTGATCATCGAGCATGACATGGACCTTGCCTTCGATGTGGCGGACACGATCACGGTGCTGAACTACGGCGAAGTCGTTTTTGACGGTCTGCCAGAAAAAGCGCGCGGGTCGAGCCTGCTCAAGGAGATTTATCTGGGGAGCTGGGAAAATGCTTGAACTGAACTCAATCGAGTCCGGCTACGGAGAGACGCAGGTCCTCTACGGACTGACTCTGACAGCCCGGACAGGGCGCGTGCTCGCTATTCTCGGGCGCAACGGTGCCGGCAAATCCACGACGCTGAAAACGATCATGGGCTTATTGCCGCGCAAATCCGGCGAGATCCTTTTCGAGGGTAAGCCGATTGCGGCGCAACCCTTCGACATTGCCAGAAGCGGGATCGCCTATGTGCCCGAGACACGCGATATCTTCCCGTCGCTGAGCGTTCGCGAAAACCTTGAAATCGCGGCCAAGCGGTTTGGCGGTTCCAACCCCGAGTGGACGATGGACAGGGTGCTGGACCTGTTCCCGAGACTGAGCGAGCGCATGGACAACGGCGGGACGCAACTATCAGGTGGCGAGCAGCAGATGCTGGCCATCGCGCGCGGCCTTTTGATGAACCCCAAGCTCTTGATCCTGGATGAGCCGACGGAAGGTCTGGCCCCGATCATCGTCAAGCTGATCCACGACAAACTGCAGGAGCTGAAAGAGGCGGGGCTGTCGATGATCATCGTCGAACAGAACTTTGGCTTTGCCACCTCTCTTGCCGATGACGTGGTTGTGGTCAGCAAGGGTCAGATCGTCTGGACCGGCAATGCGGATCAGATCAAGGCCGATGAAGAGGCGCAACACACCTGGCTTGGGGTGTGAGGCCGACGTGCAGGGCAGTCACGCCCTGCACGGAGGTCACTTTTTCATGGGGCTCTTTCGCGCCACTTTCTGAGCCACGGTAACGAAATTCTTGACGTGCACGCCTTGTTCGTCGAGGCGGTAGTTCACAGAGAGTTCGGTCCGCGCGATCTCCGGCTCGATATTGAGAAACTTCATGCCCTTGCGCGGGGCGTTGGCGACAGACTCTGGAACGATACACACACCTTCCCCGACGGCCACCAGGCTCAGTGCCGTTTGCAGATCCATGCACCAAATTCGAAGCGGTGCCTTGAACCCCGCGTCTTCGATCGCTTTCAATACCATGTCGGCATAGCTGGGCCGAGGTCGTTCCGGATACAGGATCAGATTGTGTGTCATCAGCCGTTCAAGCTTGGCAACAGTTCGCGAGTCGGTGTCGACGATGTCGGGTAAAGCCAGGATCAGCTTTTCTTCCATGAGATGTTTCGACAGGAATTCGGGATCTTTCAGCGTCGGGCGGGCGAATGCCACATCGATTTCGCGAGAGACGAGCGCCCTGTGCAGCTCTGCATTGTTCATGGGAACGAGGCTAAGGTTCACCTGCGGATAATTCGCGCGATAGGACCGGATGATGTTTGGCAGAATTCCGAATGTCGCCGAGCCCACGAACCCGATCCTGAGCCGCCCTTCTGCCCCCTGTCCGAGGCGGCGCACTTCCAGTTGTGTATCTTCGAGCTCTGCGAGGATTGACTTGCCCCGCTTTAGCAACCGTTCACCGGCCTGTGTCAGGGTGATCGCGCTGCGGCCTCTGTTGAACAGAACGGCTTCCAGCTCCTCCTCGAGTTGCTTGATCTGTCGGCTGAGTGGCGGTTGCGCCATGTCGAGGCGCTCGGCCGCGCGGCCAAAATGCATTTCCTCGGCAACCGCGATGAAATAGGTCAGCTGTTTGAAATTCATTTTTGCCGTCCTCCCAAGGCCTTACGTTAGGCGATACCTCCACACGAAAAAAGGCCCCCGTATCAACGGGGGCCAGTGTTCAGAAAGGTATCGGGGATTACTCAGCGGCGATGGCCTTTTCCTCGGCCGCGGTCTTGAGAACGAAGTCAAACTCGAAATGCAGGTCGGTGCCCAGTTCGGCTGCAGCCGGCTTGAACTTGCCGATCAGGCTTTCCTTGACCGCGAACACGCTGTCATTTTCCAGCCATTCGCTGTCGGCGTCGTAGATCTGGCTGATCAGCGGGCGGTAGCCATCTTTCGAGATGATGAAGTGCATGTGTCCGGGGCGGTTCGGGTGGTGACCCATGAAGCGCAGCAACTCGCCTGCGGTTTCATCGTCCGGGATCGGATAGGGCACCGGACGCACGGCGACAAATGCGTAGTGGCCGTTCTCGTCGGTCTCGAACCGGCCGCGCAGATTGTATTCGGGTTGATCGGGGTCAAGGTTCTCGTAGATTCCGTTCGGTGCGTCTTCCCAGACGTCCAGCGTCACACCGGCGATGCCGTTGCCGTTCTCGTCCTTGATGTAACCTTCGTAGTAGGCGGTCTCTTCGTTGTCGTAATGCTTCTGGATGGTCGAGCCGCCCTTGGGCAGGACCGGCGGATTCTCGCGGTAGAACGGCCCCAGAACGGTGGATTCGCTTTCATTTCCTTCGACCGGGTTGGTCATCATGTCGACCAGAACTTCGACGCCGAGGATGTCGCCCAGCAGGATGAATTCCTGGCGGTTGTCGTTGCAGAGCTTGCCGGCGCGGGCGAGGTAGTCGCAGACGAACAGGAATTCGTCGTGCTGCAGTTTCACGTCCTTGATGAAGGCGTGCAGATGCTTGACCAGGCCGGTCGCGAGTTCGCGCTGGCGGTCTGTGATGTCGCCATGCTTGCCGAGGCTCGCGATCACGACGTCGGTGATGTTGTCTTGGTTGACGATGCCCATGGGTAGTTCCTCCTCCTGGCAGTCTGAATATCCGGTAGCGAGTTGCGTTAATGCCCCTCGTCGAAAACCAGACTTTGCCGAAACCCTGGCCTTACCCAATGCCTGCGGGGGTATCGGGTGATACCAACGGTGACTCGACTATAGCGCATATGGCGACTCACGAAAGATCTCAGGGCAGAGTATTGACCCATACCCTCGCTGGCATAGCCCATGGGCCCATGATCGTGGCAGCTATTCCCCAGCTTATGAACGCATGGGAGGCCAAGGTGATCGATACCTTCAAGCAAATCCAAACGCGCCTTGAGGCAACACCGCACTTGTTGCGCCTCGGTCGGTTGTTTTCCGAAACCTTGCTCATCGAAGTGGGTGGCGATGAATTCTACCTGTCCTTTGAGAAGGGGCGCATTGTCTCGGTGGTCGAAGGTCCCAGCCGCAAGACACCTTGGCGTTTCGCGTTGCGGACCGATGCCGAGGCGCTGAACAAGTTCTGGCAGGCGCGGCCCGAGCCGGGTTTCCATGACATCTTCGGGCTGGTGAAGATCGGTCGTGGCCGGATCGACGGCGACATCCTGTGCCTCGTCAAGAACCTGCGCTTCGTCAAGGAAGTACTGACACTCGCCCGCGCAAAAGAGGAGTTGGCAGCATGAGCATCGAACCGATCACCGGCCGTTATGTCACCGTCACCGTGGGCGGTGCCCTGCGCCGCATCTATTTCGAAGAGGCCGGGCAGGGGCGTCCTGTCATCTGCCTGCACACCGCCGGGGCCGATACCCGCCAATGGCGCCATCTCTTGAACGATGCCGAGATCACCGCATCCAACCGCCTGATCGCCTTTGACATGCCCTGGCACGGCAAGTCGCTGCCGCCGGAAGGGTTCGAGATGCAGGAATACCTGCTGACGACCGAAGCCTATATCGAGACCGTACTGGCGGTGATCGAGGGGCTGGGCCTCGATCGACCCGTCCTCGCGGGCTGTTCGATGGGTGGACGTATCGCGTTGCAACTGGCGGCGCTTCACCCGGACAAGTTCAGCGGGTTCATTGCCATTGAGGCCTCTGACTTCCAGCCCGCCTGGTACGATATCGACTGGTTCCACCGCCCTGATGCCCATGGCGGCGAGATGGGCGCTGCCTTGGTATCCGCGAATATTTCGCCCTATGCGCCGAATACCGAACGCTGGAACACGCTGTGGATGTTCATGCAAAGCGGTCCGGGTGTTTTCCGGGGCGATCTGAGCTTTTACACCAAGGACGACAGCCTGATCCCGCGCCTGTCCAAGATAGATACGAGTGCCACGCCCGTTCACATCATCGTCGGCGCCTATGACCTGACCTGCACACCTGAAGACGCGGAGCGTACGGCCAAGGCCATTCCCGGTGCCACTTTGGCTGTGATGGACGAGCTCGGCCACTTTCCGATGAGCGAGCATCCCGAGGGCTTCCGCCCATTCTTTGTCGAGGCGCTGGAAAAGATGCCCGTTGCCAGCGCAAAGGCTGCATGACGATGACCAAACCTTGCATAATCTGCGTGGCGATCACGGGCAGTTTGCCGACGAAAGCCAATAACCCGGCCGTTCCGATCACGGTATCGGAACAGGTGGAATCGACTCAGGAGGCCTTTGAGGCCGGAGCCACCATTGTTCATGCCCATGTGCGTAACGATGATGAGACTCCATCTTCCGATCCGGAGAAGTTCGCCGCGCTGAAAGAGGGGATTGAGAAACATTGCCCCGGCATGATTATCCAGTTCTCGACCGGGGGGCGGTCAGGCGCCGGTCGGACACGAGGTGGGATGTTGCCGCTTTCGCCGGACATGGCCTCCCTGTCCGTCGGATCGAACAACTTCCCGACACGCGTTTACGAAAACCCGCCTGATCTGGTGGACTGGCTGGCCAGCGAAATGCTGACCTATGATGTCAAACCGGAGATCGAAGCTTTCGACCTGAGCCATATCCTGAAAGCCAGGGACATGGCCGACAAGGGTCAGCTTGCGGGGACGCCTTACATCCAGTTCGTTATGGGTGTGAAGAACGCGATGCCGGTCGATCGCGATGTGTTCGAATACTACATTCACACGGTGCATCGCCTCTTCGGCGAAGACGCGCCTTGGTGTGCCGCAGGCATCGGAGCCAATCAGCTCAAACTCAACGAATGGGCCATCGCCGCAGGTGGTCATGCCCGGACCGGGCTCGAGGACAATGTCCGCCTTGACCGCGACACGCTCGCCCCCAGCAACGCCGCGCTGGTCCGTAGGGCCGCGGACATCTGTGACAGGAACAACCGCCCCGTGGCGAGCTGGCAAGAGGCACGCCGCATTCTTGGACTGCGCCTGCCCGAGGACAACAGGAACGGACAGGCGGCATGAAGAATGTCTATGCCAACGCCACCGAAGCGCTCGACGGAGTGCTGCGGGACGGCATGCAGATCGCGGCGGTCGGGTTCAGCCTGACCGTGATGTCACCGGCATGAGGTTCGGTTTCCGTATCGAAGACGACTGCAACAAACTTTTCCATCTGGTTCTCCTTTCCATGGTCGGAACCAGTGTGCCTCTCGGCTTCCTGATACGAATATTGCGGACAAACCCGCACCCGGCTTGATAGCCGGCGAGCCTTTGTGCATGGTCTTTTGTTTGAGCGTCAGACTTGCGGCGCTTGTCTGACGGAACACCGAGTTACCAGAAAGAAGCCTTTACCGATCCGGAGATGCGGCAAATTCTAAGCTGTTTGACACCGGTGAAACGGCGGGGGAAACATCTTCCTTTCGAGGCCCGCCTGAGCCCTGAACCATTGCCCGCTGTTTTTGCGCCCGTCAAATCGGAGATTTAGGGACAACCTAACCAATGCTGCGAGATTTCGTAATTTTCGCTGCTTCTCCCCTCAACTAGACCCGGTCCAGCGACCCGCACGCAGCGGGAGTCACGGTTTATCACAGAGGGGAAGCAGAAATGCCCGTGGAAAAGACAGATACGTTGATTTTCGGCGGCGGACAGGCTGGTATCGTGATGAGCGAGCACCTTGGCAAAGCTGGTGTACCCCATCTTGTTCTGTAAAAGAATCGAACAGCCAACGCCGTTTGGCGGCATGAAACAGTCCGGTTTCGGCCGCGATCTGTCGCTGCATTCCTTCGACAAGTACACCGTTTTGAAAACCACCTGGATCAAATATCGCGCGTAAGGCGCCATGCGGCCCCGCTGCCAAGCTACCCAAGGAGACGACCATGCGCGACCCCAACTATGACATTCTGTTCGAGCCGATGCAGATCGGTCCCGTCACCGCCAAGAACCGCTTTTATCAGGTGCCGCATTGCAACGGGGGCGGCTACCGAGACCCGTCGGCTGCGGCAGAGATGCGCGGCATCAAGGCAGAGGGCGGTTGGGGCGTTATTTTCACCGAACAGTGCGAGATGCACCACACCTCGGAAATCACCCCGTTCATCGAATTGCGGCTCTGGGAAGACAAGGACATTCCGCAACTGCGTCGCATGTCGGAAAAGATGAAGGAACACGGCGCGCTGGCCGGTATCCAGCTGGCCTATTCCGGCATCAACGGCCCGAACCTCTATACCAAGGAAGTACCCCTCGCCCCTTCGGCCCTGCCGATCCGAACCTTCACCAATGACCCGGTGCAGGCCCGCGCCCTGTCCAGGACCGAAATCAAGGATCTGCGCCGCTGGTTCGTCAATGCTGCCAAGCGGTCCAGGAAGGCCGGGTTTGACCTGATTTGCCTGTACGGCGCGCATGGCTTCGGCATCTTCCAGCACTTTCTCAGCCGCGCCACCAACCAGCGCAGCGACGAATATGGTGGTAGCCTCGAAAACCGCTCGCGTTTCGTGAATGAAGTCATCGCGGACATGCGCGACACGGTGGGCGACACGATGGGCATCACGCTGCGTGTCAGTCTTGACGAAACCATCGGAGACCTCGGTTTTTCCAATGCCGAGGTGCGCGATTTCATCGAGATGAACAAGGACCTGCCCGATCTCTGGGACCTGGCGCAGGGCACGTGGGAGGATTGTTCTGGCCCGTCGCGCTTCAAGGAAGAGGCGGCGCAGGAACAGCTTGTGCGCGGCATTCACGAACTGACCGACAAGCCCATCGTTGGCGTGGGGCGCTTCACCTCGCCCGACGTGATGGCAAGGATGGTCAAATCCGGTACGCTCGATTTCATCGGCTGCGCGCGCCCTTCGATCGCCGATCCGTTCCTGCCGAAAAAGGTCGAGGAAGGCCGGATCGAGGACATCCGCGAATGTATCGGCTGCAACATCTGCATCACCGGCGACATGACCATGTCGATCAGCCGCTGCACCCAGAACCCCACCTTCATGGAGGAATGGCGCAAGGGCTGGCATCCGGAGAAGATGAACGCCAAGGGCGACAGCGACAATGTGCTGGTCATCGGCTCCGGCCCGGCCGGGCTGGAAGCGGCCTGGGCTTTGTGCCGCCGGGGGTACAACGTGGCGGTAGCCGAAGCGCGCGACGTCATCGGCGGCCGGGTCACACGCGAACGCACCCTGCCGGGGCTCAGCGCCTGGGGTCGGGTCGTTGACTACCGCGATTACCAGCTTTCGCAGCGCCCGGACGTGGAGATCTATCGCGCAAGCCCCCTGACTGCCGAAGACGTGATGGAATTCGGCTTCCAGAACGTGGCGATTGCTACGGGTGCCACCTGGCGGCGTGACGGTGTGTCACGTCAGCACGTGGTGCCGATGCCCATCGACGCGAAGGCCAAGGTCTACACCCCCGACGATCTGATGGACGGTACGGTTCCGGGTGGCAACGTGGTGATCTACGACGACGATCACTACTACATGGGCGGCGTGCTGGCCGAACTGCTGGCCAAGCAGGGCGCGAAGGTCACGCTGATCACCCCGTCCGCCTTCGTGTCCGACTGGACGAACAACACGCTGGAACAGGCGACGATCCATGCACGGCTGGACGAAATGGGCGTCGATATCGTGCTGAACCGCGGCGTGACCGAAATCCACACCGATCACGTGGTGTCGAACTGTGTCTATACCGGCAAAACCCGCGCCTATGAGGCCGATGCGGTTGTCATGGTCGCATCGCGTACCGGTAACGACGGGCTCTACCACGATCTGATGGCGCGGCAGGATGATTGGGCCGATGCGGGCATCCGATCGGTCAAGCTATTCGGTGATGCCGAGGCCGCGGGCCCGATCGCCTGGGCCACCTATGCCGGCCATCGCTATGCCCGTGAACTGGATGGCGACGACATTGGCGACGATCTGCCCTTCCGCCGCGAAATCACGGAGTTGGCCACGGAATGACGACTGTCACGCCCCACGACAGGACGCGCGAAATTCTCGAGCGTCTGATCGCCTTTCCCACGGTCAGTGCAGCCAGCAACCGGGTGCTGATCGACTACGCCGAAGACCTGTTGCGCACGGCGGGTTTCACGACGCAACGCATCGCCGACCCGGAGTTGCCCAAGTCCGGTCTGGTTGCGCGCATCGGGCCAGACGGGCCGGGCGGGGTGATGTTGTCGGCCCATAGCGACGTGGTCCCGGTCGAAGGCCAGAACTGGACCCGCCCGCCCTTCGAATTAACGCGCGAAGAAGACCGGCTTTATGGGCGTGGCGCCACCGACATGAAGGGCTATCTTGCCGCGATGCTGTCGCTTGCGGAACGGGCAGGCAAGGCGCTACCCGTGCAGCCTTTGATGCTGGTCATATCCTATGACGAAGAGGTTGGTTGTCAGGGCATCCGCAAGATGCTGCCGGGGATACAGGCGCTTGGCTGGCGTCCTGAACTCTGCATCGTAGGGGAACCCACCTCGATGCGTCCGGCCATTGGCCACAAGGGCAAGGCGGCATTTCGGGCCACCTTGCGTGGCACGGCGGGGCACTCGGCGCTTGCGCCGCGCTTCGTCAACGCTCTTCACCTTGCCGGAGAAGTGCTGACCACGCTGCGAGTATTGCAGGAGGGCTATGCCGCTTCGAACACCCGCGATACGGCCTATGATATTCCCTATTCCACCGTTCACGCGGGTCGGATGCAGGGCGGTACCGCGCTCAACATCGTGCCCGACCGGGCCGAGATCGAGTTCGAATTGCGCCACCTTGCCGCCGACCGCCTTGAGGATTTCGAGGCACGGCTGAAGCAGGAAGTTGAGGCGCTGAGCGCGCGATGGCAGACCGAGGCTCCCGAAGCCGGTGTGGATGTCATCTGCACAAACACCTATCCCGGGCTCGATGTGGCGCCGGACGCGCCGGAGGTGGCGCGTGTCTCTGCGCTCTGCGGTTCCGAGGAAGTCATCAAGGTCGTATTCGGCACCGAGGCTGGCTTTTTCGCGAAGCTCGGAATGCCGACCGTGGTCTGCGGACCGGGCGACATGGAAGGGCAGGGACATAAGGCGGATGAGTATGTCACTAAGTCTCAGCTCGCGGCGTGCGACAACATGATGGACCGGATCCTGGTCGAATTGACGGCGTATTCAACCCGTGCCCAAAAGCCGGCCGGTCTGTGACGCGATCCATTCTTCCGCATGCTTCAGAAATGCCTTGTGCAATTGCGTCTGGTCGGTGTCCGAGATCATCAAGAGTCCCAGCTTCATGGGACGCGGTTGGCCCGTCAGCGGAATGAACCGCATCGGTTTCCCATCTGGCGCGAGATCGTTCATCGGGCGGACATTGACGATCGAATACCCGAACCCGTTGGCAACAAGTCCGCGCATCACGGCCATGTCCCGTGTGCGTTCCGCAATGATTGCGCGCAGCCCGGCACGGGTAAAGAAGGACAGGAAATAATCAGAGCTGTGCGGCAGGTCGAGCAGAACCATGGGGTGTGGCGCGAGTTCCTCGATCGAGACCGCCTTCAGATGCGCGAGGGGATGCGTTTCACTCAGCGCAACCAGCGGCGGAAGCTCGATTATCGGATGAAAACTCAGATCGCGAGGAAGATCCAGGTCATAGGTTAGGGCAAGGTCGATCTTGGCCTGCCGCAACAGTCCGAAGAGTTCGGATTGATCCGCCTCGATCTGGCGGATACGGACGTCGCTGTACTGCTCTGTAAAACTGCGGCGCAGACCTGGCAGCACGATTTGCGCAAAAGTACTCAGGCAACCGACGGCAAGTGGGCCACGGATTGAGCCCGACAAAGACGCCGCCAGATCGTTGAGTACAGCGGCTTGACGCAATACCATCTGGGCATGATCCAGCAGGTTGCGGCCAGCTGGGGTCGGGGTGAGGCCTTGCGCGTGATGCCGGACAAAAAGCTTGACCCCCAGTTCCTCTTCCAACTGCGAGATGCTCGCCGAAATCGACGGCGACGACACATTCACCTGTTGCGAGGCCGCAGCGATACTGCCTGTTTCCCCAACGGCAACAAAGTATTCAAGCTGACGCAGCGTATAGCGGAGTGGCATCTTTAATTCCGGATCACGAACTTCGTTCTGACATCTTCTCCGACGTGCAGCGAAATGGCAGCGATCATTG
Source organism: Ruegeria marina (assembly GCF_900101475.1). GTDB lineage: Bacteria > Pseudomonadota > Alphaproteobacteria > Rhodobacterales > Rhodobacteraceae > Ruegeria_B > Ruegeria_B marina. Next base: position 49,757 of record NZ_FMZV01000011.1, read on the forward strand.
ATTTAAGTGGTTCTAATACTGAATGAAATTCTGTATCAGGACAAGTTTTCTTCGAGTGCGTCGAACTCTGCGAGCGAGTGTTGACGCTCGGGCATGTCCGGTGCGTGCCAATCACCGTAGGTCGCCGTTTCGGGTGCAGTAGGGCCTTTGTGGCAGGTCTTGTCATCCAGACCGGCAGCATCGCGAACCAGGCTCAGGGGGCCGTCCCAATCGAAGGTGTGATACACCGATGCGAGATGCGCATGGGGTGGCGACTGGCCAAAAAGCTGAAACGACAGTTTGTGGCTGGCGTGCTCGGAATTGATCAGATCCCGGGTGAAGGCCATCAGTTTGCGCCGGTCCTCAGCGACGACATCTTCTCCGATGCTCAGGTAGTTTTTCAACCAGTCCGCAGTTTCGGGGTCGTCGAAACTGGCCGCACTTGGCATCAGCGCCAGCTGACCACCGCTCAGTTCGCGCACAATTTGCATCATGGCATTCAATTCTGAGACCGCATGAACGCGTCCCGCAAAGAGCAGCGATTGGTTCGGCATCATCTGTCCGGCCGGTGATTTTTCGGCGAGTACAATCGCTGCAGTCAGATGGGCGTGGATTGCCTCGCGCCAGACAGACAGACGGGTCAGTTTGTCCCGGACGGCCTGTTCTCGATCTATCCCGGTCTGACGGCAACTCAGCAAGGCCGCCCCGATCAGGAAGTCGGCGAAGACCAGGATGCGATGCACAAAGAAGAAGGCAGAGTATCTGTGCAGCGTGGACCGGATCAGGGTCGCCGCCCGCGGCTGGCGATGGAACAGCACGTGTTCCCAGGGGATCAGGACATCATCGAAGACGACCAGCGCTTCGATTTCATCAAATCGGTTGGACAGCGGATAGTCGCGTTCCGTGCCGGGACGAGAAAAGCCGGAACGGCATATGAACTTCAGCCCCTTTGCATTCAGATCGCAGATGAATCCCACGGCGTATTCGTCGGGCAGGGTATCTCCCCAATTTGCGATGTTGGGCTTGGTGTAAGCCAGATCCGCATAAGGGGCTGCTGTTTCGAACTTCGCGCCGCGCACGACGATGCCGGCATCGGTTTCCTTGACAACACGCAGCAATGTGTCGGGGTTCTTTGGACCCGGCTGCTCTGCACGATTGCCCTTCGGGTCAGTGTTCGCAGAGATGCGAAACAGGTCATCGGTTTGCGAAGCAAGTATCTGCGCGTCGATGTTTCCTGCGAATTGAGGGTCCATGTCCACCAGCGCATCGCGACAATCCCGAAGCGACCAGAATTCGGCAACGGTCTCATCGCCTGTGCGGGATGCGATCCCTCCAAGCTGCGAGAACACCCGTTCGTTTGCCCGCCGCTTCGCCCACCAATGCGCTTGGGAAAAAGGAACAGCCGCAATGATTGTTCTGGAATGTCCACCGACGGTGCTGGTCAGGACATCCCGGTGTTGCGGGTCTGCCTGCATATCATAGATGCGTGCACGCAGATCGACTGCAGGAGCAAACGCAGGGTGTGTCGTCACGTCCTTAATGCGTTCACCATCCAGAAATATATCTCGGTCTTTGCGGATCGCGGCGCGATAGTCGCTGCTTGTACGTATCATGATCCTGCTCGTTGCGTCTGAAACTAAACCATTCTCGCATGGCTTCGGCCACCCGCGAAAGAAGGGGTTGGCTTGGCGGCGCTTCGAGGCAACCTAAGCAATGCGGTTGAACGCCCAGTAGATATAACGCTCCACCACCTCACCGGTCGGTTTCGCAATTATCGATTGCGAGTCTGCCGTAGACTTCCGCCAATATTTGTTTTATTTATATATACTTACAAAAACTACCGCCATCGAGAAGTGCATGTTTAGGCTCTGCCTAATCAGGTCTTTCGCAACTACTCATTTACCCAACTGGCCTTCATGTCGTTGACCTGCGGCAAGATCGAAACCCGGTTTCCATCCCCGAATTGAAAACGGATGACCCGGCCGGCACGAGGATAGCCAGATGTGGGCTTCGTGGAACAATCCGCGCGGGTGCTGACATCATGAGCGACACTGCCCATATTGCACCCGCCGCGTGTGCCGGGTCGCCCGCACGCCGCGCGCTGCTGAACCTTGCCTGTCTGGGTCTGCTGCCGTCCTGGCTGATCATGGGTTTTGCGCTCTCGCTGCCCATTCTCATCGTGGCTGCGGTTTCCGTGTCTATGTCTGGATGATCATCCTGGCCCAGCGGGCCGCCCGCAAGGAGGCAACGGCATGAGCATCCAATACGACGTCAAACACTATCTCGGCCTTGGTGCCCTAAGCGTCGCCTTCTTCGTCTACCTCTATGCACCGTTGTTGATGGTATTCATCTACTCCTTGAACGCCAGCCCGATCACCGGCGTTTGAACCGAGTTTTCTTTTAGGTGGTCTGGATCCGCTCTCGACAACAAGGCACTGATAACGGCACTTGAGACTTCTCTCATCGTTGCCGGGATTGCCACCGTGGTGGTCACAACGATCGCTCGGATGGCCGCGCTGGCCATCATCCGCGGCAAAAATGTCCGGTTCCGCAAACTGTCAGAATTCGTGCTTGTCCGACGATGAATGATGGATCGATGTCACGCCGTCCAGACCGGTGTGGCCACGTCGAACATCGGGCTGAAGCTGTCCAGCGCCGCAAACAGCGCCTCTACTGCATATAGATCCCCCTCTATTGCGACCTCTCCTTCGCCAAGCGCGCTTGCGCCGACTGCGACCATGGCCAGCGCCTGATGAGTCAGGCACCCCCTTGAAAGACGCGGGGCCAGAACCCGGTCGCGGTCGCTGATCCTGAGATTGATAACGAATGCCTTGCGAGCAACCTTCGCGCGGATCAATCGGACCCCCATGAAATCCAGCATGATCGAGGCGTCCATCGCCTGCATCAGGTCCGGCCCCAGCGTTTTGGAAATCGACGCCCTGCCGCAAATCCTGGGCCACATAGAGACAGGAAATGCGCCATGTGGCGCATTTCCTGTCTGATAGCCCGGCTGTTCGAAAAAATCGGCCAGCAGCTCTCAGGCCTCCGCATTGTCGAGATCGGGATGGACAAGCTTGCCCAGAACCTCGCCACCCGGCGGAACTCGCCCTTGTCAAAATCCTCGGTGGTGCGCGCCAGAACTGCGTCGGCGCCGCCCATGCCGTCCAGCGTCCAATTCTGCATCCGAGTTCGATTTATTGCGGAATTGCATTCCGACTTAGATCGGTGGAGCTGCGCGCTCGGTAATCAATTGCCTGGCAGTAACCCTTTCGCGATGTATCATGTACAATCCCGCGCCGATGATGATGGCAATGCCGGTCAGGGTCAGCGTGTTGGGGAAATCCTGGAACACCAGATATCCCAGCAAGGCCGCGACTGGTAATTCCAGGTATTGCAGTGGCGCCAGGGTGGCAGAAGGCGCCAGCGACAGCGCATAGGTCATCATCATGTGACTGAGCGTGGCGAAGAACCCAACGCCCAGCAGCCACAGCCACGCAATCCCTGCTGGCCAAACCGGATCCAGCAGTTCATCGCCCGAACCTTCGGCCAGCATCATCACCGGCACGCAAAACACGCCGGCGATCAGGCCCGTGTAGAATTGCAGGGTCACGGGGTGAACCTGCCGCGACAGACCGCGCGTAACAAGAATATAGAACGCGAACCCCACTGCCGTACCAAGTGGAAACAGTGCCACGGCGCCAAACGCTTCGAAACTGGGTTGGATGACGAACAGGACTCCCACGAACCCGACGATGGCCGCCCCCACGCGGCGGGCGCCGACATCTTCGCCAAGGTAGAATTTGCCGACCAGCAACACGATGAACGGGGCCACGAAGACAATCGCCAGCGCGTCTGCAAGCGGCATAACGCGGATGGCGGCGATGAAGCAAAAGGTCGAGACCAGCAAAAGCATCGCACGAAACAGCAATGCAGGCCATTGTGCGCGCGCCACGCGCAACGACAGCCCCATCAGCCACACGAACGGTGCCATCAACGCACATTGGACGACAAAGCGTGCGGCAGTTATCTGCCCTACCGGGACGCTTTCCGATGCCAGCTTGGCGGCCACATCAAGCAAGGGGGCAGTTAGGCAAAACCCCAGCATCAGGGCGACGCCTGCAAGGGTGCGGTCCTTTGCGGGGATTGAAGAGGCGCTTTGGGTCATTGCCTCACATAAATCCATCAACACGCGCCCGTCCATGCCAATTGTGACGCGAGAAGGCGGATACGAGCGCCCGGCAATCGTTCGTTTCTCGCTGGAAACGGTTGTTCCATGCTCTGAGATAGAATGGCTGAAAAGTCCGCCGAGCGGTCCGTGATGCTAACCGGCTTCACGTCCGCAAAGGGCGCCAGGCTGAGGATCTGTAATTTGCGGAGTTCGGCGGTGTTTCCCTTGAGGGTTTCAAGGATCTGTCCGCACTGATTGCTGTGTCGTTCGTCCCTGCATTCCCTCTCGGGACACCGCCCTCGGATCAGCTCGCCGGCTACACCGCTGGCAAATGATTTCTATCTCGCCTCACGCTTCGAACAAAGTGCTGTCACGCAGCATTGCGTTCGTGAAAACGGAAAGTCGTCTGGCAAGCGCCGTGCGCGCGTTTCTCAGACCTCGACGTTTGGTGATCTTCTGGGCCAAGGTCTTGAAGGCAGAGTAGCCACGACTGCGCGTCAGGATCGAGTTGGCAGCTTCTCAGAGCAGCTTGCGGACCATGCAGACAGCCGGAAATCAATGGATCCTGAGCCTAGAGAGTCTTGAGGTATTCCAGCAGAGAAGAGCGCTCTCGCTCGCTCAACCGGTCGCTATAGACGTGACCCTGGTTCCCGTAACCTCTTAGCGTGGTGTCATAGATCAGTCTTCGCGCCTCTGGGTCCGCTTCCTCTTCCTGCCCGGAGGACAGGACGTCGAAGCGCCATCCCATCGCCTCGGGATCGTACTCCCTTGGTTCGCGAAGGTGGCGCCAGTACTTGGGCCTTAGGTTGCTGGAGAGCAGCGTCTTCATGTCCGGCACTGAACCGTTATGCAGATAGGGTGCCGTGGCCCAGATCCCATCGAGAGGCGGAGCTATGTAGCCGGGTGCCGGATTTGCGCTTTCGGTGTCTCCGTAAGGAGAGCGCGCCACCCAGGCGTAGAACCTGTCCCGCGATCCATTCGTTGCCTCGGTCGCATAGGCAGGATCGGTTCCGACTTCGGTAACCGAATAGACACGATTGGGAAAAGTTTCATTATCGCCATAGGTGCCGTGGCAAGCGCTGCATTCTCGGAGGAAGATGTCTTCTCCCTCTGCTGCCAGCTCTCCATCGACCGGATACGGGAATTCAGGGGGTTTCAACGAGGTAATGAACGCATGAATGTCAGGCGCATAGGCATCTATTTCTGCGACATCCTCCGTTCCATCAATGCACAACATTGATGCCAAGAGCATGAAACGCGCGTGTTCGCCCCTGCCGATTGTCGTGTAGAACATCGCGTTCTTCTTGCGCATGCCCCACCAAGGCGGGACACTGATTGGCAGTGGGTCCCGCGGAGGCGGGTCGATAAGAGGTGTATCCGACCACTTGAGCGTTTCGGGGTCGAGCCTGGACATGAGGGCCCAAGTGAGGTTGGGCGCTGGGTTCACGCCGATCGTTCTTGTCTGGACGTAGGGAGCGATAGCGTCGATGCGATCGGCCCAATTTTCCCAGGCTTTGGTTTCGGCGGCTCCACGAACGTAATTGCCCGTTTGCAGAACCAATCTGCTTGGATCACGCGTGAAATCCGCGAATTCGTTTCCCAAGCCGATGATGATTTCATCATCGATACGCCCGGCATGGCAGGTCAGGCAGTTGTTGGAGATGATCTCGACGCCATCTTCATTCACGTGGGAGGTGAGCGCATAAGGCAGGTCGGCGTTACGGCCCTCGCGCTCGATCAGACGTTCGCTTGCTGCTGTATCAGGATTGAGGCGGCGATAGGCGTTGTAGGGTATTCCACAGCTGACATAGGGCGCATTCAGAAGGGCGTGCTGGCCAGCCTCGGCGTCACCCGAGCGCTGCTGAGAGGGCAAGACTGGTCCCGTAGGGGAGCGGAACTGGCCAGAGCCAGGCGCTGTTTCTCGATCGCCGAGTGAAATCAGGGTCCAGATCGCTCCACCGGTCAAAGCGGACAACAAGACGACAAGCCCACCGATCAGCACGCCACGTTTCATCACTGTTCATACCCCGTCAGTTGCAGTGTCCCAAACCCGGATACAGGTATCTGGGCACGACTCCCCCTGACCCGTACGATACCGCTCCAGAGAGGGACCGCAAAATCAAGCCATTGAGCGTCGAACAAGGGCTCGATCGAGATGTCCATTTCGGGACCCAGAATCTGCCAGGCGATCGGATAATCTGCCCCGGTCGAGGGGGACTGCCATGTTCTGGAAGCAATCATTTGAATAGTCTCGTCGTCTAGGGAAATGACCTCGCCATCCGGTTCAAATATGGCGCCGTTCACGGCCACAGCGCCTCTGCCGTCGATCCTGTGTGAGCGGACTGCCGAAATCTCTGCTCCATCCTCAAGTTGCAACTGCAACCGGTCTAATGCGACCGGACCTGCACCTGGCAGGGGAAGTTCTCCCCATAGATGATCGAACCATGCGGTTCCCGTGACCGCTTTCTTTCCGTGTCCTTTATCGAGGGTTCCTTCAACCGTGAGCCGGGTCATGGAATAACCCGCGAAGGGCGCGTCTGTGCCATTCGGCTCCAGGGCGACAGCCGGCTTGGCGGGGCGCATCACAAGCTCCAGGGCAGCCTTGTCGCCAATTGTTGCGTAGAGCGTCAGTGTCGCCTGGGCACCGTCATCCCCGAACCTGAGAGACCAGTTGTCGAGACGAAGCTCCCCGGCATCCCGATCGAAACCAGAAAGTCTGGTTATGCCCCGTCCGAAACGTTCCTCTTGCGTGACCTTCGCCGAATTTGCGTCGAGAAGGGCGACGTGCGCCCGCTCAAGTTCTCTGACATCCCAAATCGACTCTTTCGGTGATGCTGTCGGGGCTACAGTGCCGATGCGTAAGAAAAGGAACTGGAAGCCAAGTTCGTCACCATTCTCATCCGTCAGATGGGTCAGCACCTGCCATGTCTCTGTGCGTGAAATGTCGTGGGCCCCATGGTCCTCTGGCAGCTTCAGTTGCCAATCCGAGGGCGGTCGTTCAAAGCCTTCATCAGAGATGTTCGCCAAGACTGAAACAAGATCAGGTTCCCCGGACCCACTTCGCAAGGACACTTCCGGCCTCTGGATCGGCAGCACCCAATAAATGGCAACTCCGACTGCGAAGGCTGCACCGACCGCCAGAAGTATCTTCTTCATTACAGCTCTTCGCCTCCCCCTAGAGTTCTCCAGCATTAATTGTAGGGCCCATTATTCTGGACGCCACATCGGCATCCCTTTTGATCACATCTGTTTCTTGCGTGGAGATTAACGGCCGCTTTCCTGGTCGGGGTATTGGGTCAAGCTCGTTTTTCCATCTTTTGCAGGGGCTTGTTGGCGAAACCAGGCTGGCCACCCGCGACGGGCCTTCAGTCACATCTAGTGAAGCGGGCGTTCCAACGAGCGATCGCGGAATGATATTCCGCGTTCACATCACGGTTCGTCCACGTCGAGCACGAAAGTTTGCTCTTCCATCCGGTTTTCGATCAGTCTCAGGATTTCGGGCCGGATCGGGCCGGTTTCCGGATTGAACAGCCCTGTCCGTTTCAGCGCCGCGCGCACGTTAATGTCGCGCCCCAGATATTCCAGCGCGACCTTCGACGCCCCCGGTTTGCGACCGCGGCGGGTGGGCCCGCCTGTCTGGATGCCCATCAGAATGTCCAGACGGCTGCGGTGGCTGGGGTAAAGAGTGGCCTGCGTGATCGAGTTCATTGCGACCGACTCGTATTCCATGATGTAGATGCGGTCGGCGAGGAAGAACAAGACGCCTTCGTATTTGTTCAGCCCCCAAGAGCGGTCCGTCTCGGGGTCGCGCAGCACCTCGATGTTTTTCCAGTAGTATTTCTCGCCTTCCTTGTAGACCAGCGCGAGCGAGCGGATAACCTTGCCGGGATTTCCGAACGAGTAGAAATAGCGGTAGTAGTAGCCAAGATATTTTTCCAGGCTCTGGCTGCGCTGATAAAGTCGGTCGAGGTGGCGCAGCGGTTTGCTCAACGCCTCCTGCTGGACCGGCTTGCGCTTGATTGCGACGATATCCTCGAACTGGGGCGCATCGAGCAGCAATTCGGCCTCGGACACGCCGAAGAAATCGCAGATGCGCCGCATGTTGTGACGCGACGGCCGCGCGCTGCCGGCCAGATACTTGTTGAACTGCTGACGGTTGAATTCGAGCTTGCGGCAAACCTCGGCGATGGAGGGGTAATAGCTGCATAGAAGGGAAAGGTTCTGGCTCAGGGAGTCCTGCATGGAATTTGTGTAAAGTGATGCTGTTTTCGCGTCAATCCGCGAATGCGTGCGAAATTGCTTGCGCCCCCGGCTCCCGTAATCTGGTGCGGTTGGCATGTCTGAAGGCGCATATGCCGCGCGCCGGACCAGCGGACGAGGGAGAGACAGAGAATGCAGTACGTGGACGTGTTCCCGCATCCGATCAGGGAAATCCGGCATACCGAGATCGAGATGACCGATGGCTGCAAGCTGGCGGCGCGCATCTGGATGCCGGAGGGGGCCGAAGCCGCGCCTGTTCCCGCGATCCTCGAATATCTTCCGTATCGCAAGAACGATTTCACGACGGCACGCGACGCCTCGATGCAACCCTATCTGGCCGGGCACGGCTATGCGGTCATCCGTCTGGACCTGCGCGGCGCAGGGGATTCCGAGGGGCTGATGGTCGATGAATACCTGCCGCAGGAACTGCAGGATGGCTGCGACGCGATTGCCTGGATCGCGGATCAGCCATGGTGCGATGGCAATGTTGGCATGATCGGGATCTCATGGGGCGGCTTCAATGGCTTGCAGATTGCCGCCCTGCAGCCGCCCGCGCTGAAAACGGTGATCACGCTTTGCTCTACCGATGATCGTTATGCCGATGACATACACTACATGGGCGGCTGCCTTCTGGGCGAGCAGTTGAGCTGGGCCTCGATCATGTTCGGGCGCAATACGTTACCACCCGACCCAGCAAATGTGGGCGCGAAATGGCGCGACATGTGGCTGGAGCGGATGGAAGGCAGCGGGCTGTGGTTGAAGAACTGGCTGGAACATCAGCGCCGCGACGCCTTTTGGAAGCATGGCTCGATCTGCGAGGACTGGTCGAAGGTGCAAGTCCCGGTCTATGCGGTCTCGGGCTGGGCCGACGGGTATTGCCGAAGCGTCTTTCGTCTGATGGAGAACCTGCCGGGGCCGAAAAAGGGCTTGGTTGGACCTTGGGCCCATCGCTATCCGCATATGGGTGAGCCCGGGCCGGCGATCGGGTTTCTTCAGGAGGAATTGCGCTGGTGGGATCATTGGCTCAAGGGACGTGATACCGGCATCATGGACGAGCCGATGCTGCGGCTGTTCATGCAGGACAGCGTTGCGCCCAAGGGTCATTACGAGAACCGCCCGGGCCGCTGGATTGCCGAGCCAAGCTGGCCCTCGCCGCAAGTGGCGCGAACCGTGTTCCACCTGACGCCCGAGGGCGGATTAAGTCCAGAGCGACCATCCGCAGGCGCAGTTCTGCATCACCACAGCCCCGCGGATGTGGGCATGGCCGCAGGCAAATGGTGCGGTTACAGCAAACCGGGCGACGCGCCGGTGGATCAACGCCGCGAGGACGCCGGCAGCCTGTGTTTCGAGATTGACGTGCCCGAAGAGGGTCTGGCTTTTGCGGGCGATGCTAAGGTGCATCTGCGCCTGAGCGTCGACCGCCCCGTGGCGCAGCTTGCCGCGCGGCTGGTTGACGTGCATCCCGACGGGCGCGCGACGCGGATATCCTTTGGCGTGTTCAACCTGACCCACCGTAATGGACATGATCGCCCCGAGGCGCTGGAGCCAGGGAAGGTCTATGACATCACGATTCCGCTGAAACACGTCGCACAGGCTCTGCCCGCCGGGCACCGTTTGCGGCTGGCCCTGTCCACCAGCTATTTCCCGATGATCTGGCCCGCGCCCCAGCCGGTTACGCTGTCGCTTCATACGCTAGGCAGCGCACTGGAATTACCCCTGCGCCCCGCGTCGAGTCTGGATGACGGGTTGCCGGCGTTTGGTCCTGCCGAGGCCGGATCGCCGCCACCGATGGAGCAACTGGCTGATCCGGAGAGTTATTTCCGGATCGTCGAGAATGCGGCCCAGGGCGAGATCCAATTGCAGATTGCCGATGGCGGTGGCGACACGCGGCTTCTGACGAACGACATCACGATGCACAAGCAAGGTTATGAAACCTATGGCGTGAGGCTGGACGATGTCACCTCGGCCTGGGGGCACACCGAATGGCATTATGGTCTCAGCCGGGGAGATTGGTCCGTGCGGTCCGAAACGCGCACCACGCTGCGCGCGGATGCCCGGTCGTTCATCGTCAGCGCCGAATTGCGCGCCTGGGAGGGCGGCGAACTGGTGACGGAAAAGCACTGGGAAGAGCGCATCGCGCGTGACCATGTGTGAGACAGTGGACGCAATTTTCGCGTCTATTCGCGAACCCATGCGAAATTGGCCGAAACCGGGCGTCGTGTCATGCTTAGGCCAGGGATCATCGAGGGAGGAGATCACGATGAAACAGATTGGAACAACCCGCCGGGGGTTTCTCGGCACGACCGCGGCATTTGGCGCGCTGAGCCTGACCCCGGCCTGGACCACGGCGGCCTTTGCACAGGTTGGTGGTACCCTGCGTCTGCGTATCGACGGCGACAATGACGTGCTCGATCCCGGTTACATGGTCGGCGGCACCGAGGTTGAGGCGCAGAAGCAATGCCTGCCGTTTTTGGCGGAGTACATCCAGGAAGGTGACACCTTCACCTGGCGACCCACCTACTATGTCACAAAGCTCGAACAGCGGGATCCCACTCATATCGATTTCGAACTGGTCGAGGGGCTGATGTGGTCGAACGGCTATGGCATGCTCAAGGCGTCAGATGTGAAATTCTCGTTCGAGCGCATGAAGGACAGTGATTGGTCCGGCTATTTCGAGGCGCTGGATCATGTCGAGGTGACTGGCGACCTGACCGGCACCATCGTGCTCAACAAGCCCTTTGCCCCATTCCAGATGGTCACGCTCTGCCATGGTCCCGGGGCCATCGTCTGCGAACAGGCGGTCAAGGATGCGGGCGGCCGTTTCACTACGCAATTCCCCGCCGTTTGCGGCCCCTATACCTACGAGGCGACGCCGGGACAGCGCGCCGTCTTTACCGCCAATCCCGAATGGACCGGCCCGAAACCGGCCTTTGACCGCGTGGAATGCAATGTCATCACCGAGGTCAAGGCGGCGGAACTGGCCTATGATGCCGGTGAACTGGACTGCACCGAGTTGGGCTCCGACACGCTGGCGCGCTATCTCAAGGAGATGCCCGCCGATACCGCCGTGACCACCGCTGGTGAACTGCAATATATGTGGATGGGCATGAATACCGAGCATCCCAAGCTGCAGGACATCCGGGTGCGCCGCGCGATCCAGCATGCGGTGGATGTGGACACTATCCTGCAAGGTGCCTATTCCGGCACGACCGCCAAGTCTCATGGCATCATCTGCCCGGGTCTGCTGGGTCAACGGCAGGAAAGCGGTTTCAGCTACGATCCGGCCAAGGCAAAGGCACTTCTGGACGAGGCGGGCGTGTCCGGGCTGTCGCTCACCTTGCGGACGTTGAACGTGCAGGAGCGCATGCTGGCCGCCCAGATCATCCAGGCCAATCTGGCTGCCGTTGGCATCACCGTGACCGTCCTGCCCGTGGACAGCGGCCCGTTCTGGGAGATGGGGCAGGAAAGCAAGGGCGACACATGGAAGGAACTGGAGCTGTGGATCATGCGCTACGGCACCACGCCGGACCCTTACGAGGCGACGCAATGGTTCGTTTCGGACCAGGTCGGCATCTGGAACTGGGAGCGCTGGACCGACGAAGAATTCGACCGGCTCTATCAGGAAGGCATCAAGGAAACCGATGAGGCCAAGCGGCGTGACATCTATCTGCGGATGCAGCAGATCATGGAAGACACCGGCGCCTATGTCTGGATCAACCATGAGCCGGAAGCCTATGCGCATCATGTCAGCATCACGATCAACGCGGCCCCGTCGGGCGAGTTGAACTACCGGCGCTTCACCAAATCCTGAGCGCCCGTTATTGGAACCGACCGGTCCGGGGCGCGCCGAACCGCGCCTCGGACCGGAACCCGATGCGGTCTGCGAAGTAGGGGGTAAACCGTGCTCTACTATCTTACGAAACGGCTAGGGTTGTCGGTGGTGGTGATCTGCCTCGTCGTGCTCCTGCTGTTTTCACTGCTTCACTTAATTCCCGGCGATCCGGCAACGATCGCACTGGGGCCGCGCGCCACGCCTGAGGCGATCGCGCGCTATGCCGAGAAGATGCATCTGGACGAGCCCGTCTGGCGGCAGTTTCTGATCTATATCGGTAATGCGGCCACCGGAGACCTGGGGCTGGACGTGTTCTCCGATCGGCCTGTTACGGCGATCATCCTTGAGCGGATCGGTTTCACCCTGGCGCTGGTTGCGGCGGGCATGGGATGGGCCATGCTGCTGGGCATCCCGCTGGGCTGTCTGGCTGCGGTCAAACCCAATAGCTGGCTGGACCGCGTCACCGGCGTCTTGTCGGTGGGAACCATTGCGGTGCCCTCGTTCCTCGTATCCATCTGGGCGCTGCTGATCTTTGCTGTACACCTGCGTTGGCTGCCGGCGATCGGCGCAGGCGAGCCCGGCGATCTTGGCGATCAGCTGGCGCACCTGGTGCTGCCGGCCTTTGCCATCGGGCTGAGCTGGGTAGGTTATCTGGCGCGGATGGTGCGCGCTTCGATGCTCGAAGTGATGGGTGAGAACTATATCCGCTCGGCGCGCGCCTTCGGGCTCCGCCCCAGACGAGTGATCTTCGGATACGCGCTGCGGGTCGCCATTCTGCCGACCATCACGCTGATCGGCATGGGTTTTGGCGGCATGATCTCCTCGACCGTCTTCGCCGAGATCATCTTTGCCCGCCCCGGCATCGGCAAGCTGATCTTCGACGCCGTGATGGCGCGCAATTTCCCCATCGTGCAGGGCGCGGTTCTGGTGGCCACCGGCCTCTATATCCTCGTCGTCCTGTTTTCCGACATCCTCATAGCCTGGTTCGATCCCCGTGTCCGAGAATCCCTCTGAACCCGAAACCGGCATTCCGGCCATCGACGCGACCGGGCTTCCCGATCACATGAGCGAAGCCGAGATCCGCGAATCCGCCGCCCGCGAGCGCCGCGAGAAGCTGCGCATGTTCCTGACCAACTGGCAGGGGCTCACCGGGCTGATCCTGGTTACGCTGTTCTTCGCAAGCGCGATTTTCGCGTCCTGGATCGCGCCCTATGAGCCCAACGCGCTGGACGTGCCGAACCGGCTCTCGGGTCCCACATGGGAGCATCTGGCGGGCACCGACCAGTTGGGGCGCGATACGCTTTCGCGCATTCTCCATGGTGGGCGCGTGGCACTGAAGATCGCGGCCATCGGCGTCTCGGTTTCGTTGGTTGTCGGCTTGATCCTTGGCATGATTGCAGGGTTTGGGCCGCGCTGGCTGGACAGCTTGCTGCTTCTGCTCTTTGACACCGTGCGCTCCTTTCCGACCATCGTGCTGGCGCTGGCCACCGTTGCGCTGACCGGCCCCAGCCTCGGCATGGTGCTGGCCATCGTGATCATCACCTCGATCCCGCAATATGCACGGGTGGCGCGCACGGCCACGCTTACGCTGCGCAATACCGATTTCATCCTGGCCGAGCGCTCGCTCGGGGCCAGCATGGGGCGGACGCTGTTGCACCACGTGATGCCCAACGTGGTGGGGCCGCTGTTGATCCTGGCGGCGATGGATGTGCCGGTGGTGGTCACCGTCGAGGCGGGGCTGAGCTTTCTCGGGCTGGGCGTTCTGCCCCCGACAGCCAGCTGGGGCACGATCCTGAACGAAGGATACCTGGTGATCCGCGACGCGCCCTGGATGGTGATCGCCGGGGGGATCCCGCTGATCCTGACCACGCTGGGCTTTACCTTCCTGGGCGAGGCGCTGCGCGACATCTTCGATCCACGCATGGGGAAAGGACGCTGAGATGCCCAAAGATGCAATCCAAACGCCCGGGACGCTGCTGGACATCCGCAACCTGTCGGTGGATTTCCGCACCCCTCGTGGCCGGGTCAAGGCGCTGCGCGATGTCTCGTTCCCGATCCGCAAGAACCGGATCGTCGGGATCGTCGGCGAAAGCGGCTCGGGGAAATCGACGGTGCTCTGGGCGCTGCTGGGACTTCTGGCCAAGAACGCCGAGGTCATGGGCGGCGAAGTCCGCTTTGGCGATCGTGACCTGCTCCATGCCAGCGAGACGCAGCTGCGCGCCACGCGCGGTGAGGAAATATCGGTTGTCTTCCAGGACCCGATGACCAGTCAGATACCGGTTCTGACCTATGGCCGGCAGATGCGCGATATCCTGTATCGCCGCCCTGAACTCTCCAGTGCCGAGAAACGGCGGATGGCGGTCGAGATGCTGGGCAAGGTGGGCATTCCTGACCCGGACAAGCGCATCGACCAATATCCGCACCATTTTTCCGGGGGCATGCGCCAGCGCGCGGGCATCGCCATGGCGCTATTGACGGGGCCGCAGTTGCTGCTGGCCGACGAGCCGACTACTGCCCTGGACGTGACGATGGAGGCGCAGATCATCCACCTGTTGCAAGACCTACAGAAAGAGCTGGACGCCACGGTGGTCGTGGTGTCGCACAACCTTGGGCTTATCGCCGAGCTGTGTGACGATGTCGTCGTCATGTATGCGGGCGAGGTGATCGAGGCGGGTGAAGTGCGCGAAATCTTCCATAACGCGCAGCACCCCTATACCCGCGCCCTGCTGGAATGCGATCCGGCCCGGATCAACGATGTGTCCCGCAAGCTGCCGGTCATTCCGGGGGATATCCCCGATTTGACCAAGCCACGCAGAGGCTGCATCTACGCGCCACGCTGCCAGCGGGCCCTGCCGGTCTGCCGAGATCAGATACCGCCGGACGTGGCGCGCGGCGGCATGAGCCTTGCGCGCTGTCACTTGCTGGACGGGCCGCACCGGGATGCAAACTGGCCGCCGCCGCTTGATGTCATGACGGTCGGTCTGGGAGAGCAGAGCGTGTTCAAACCGCCCCGCGTCAAGGGCGATGCGCCCCTGCTTGAGGTTGCGGACCTGAATGTTCAGTTCAAAACCGTCGGTCCGCTGCGTGCATGGCTCAAAGGGGTCGGGCAACGACATGTGGACGCGGTGCTGGATGTCAGCCTGTCGGTGTCACCGGGGGAAACCGTCGGGTTGGTCGGTGAAAGCGGTTCGGGCAAAACGACGCTGGGGCGCTGCGTGCTCAACCTTGTACCCGCGCAGACCGGCAGCGTGCGGTTCGAAGGCAGGGAAATCCGAAACATGCCCGAAAGCCGGTTCAAGCCGTTGCGACGGGACATGGCGATGATGTTTCAGGACCCGGTCGGCTCGCTCAGCCCGCGCAAATCCGTGCGGGCGCTGATCACCGAGCCGTTCCAGATCCACGGGATTACCGGAGTTGACCTGGATTCCGAGGCCGAACGACTGGCCGACATGGTGCGTCTGCCCAAACCCTTCCTGTCACGCTATCCGCATGAGCTTTCTGGCGGTCAGGCGCGGCGCGTGGGGGTTGCGCGGGCCCTGGCGCTGAATCCCAAGCTGATCATCGCCGATGAACCCACCGCCGGGCTTGATGTTTCGGTGCAGGGCGAGATCCTCAACCTGATGGCAGATTTGCAGGCCGAGCACAGGCTGGGCTACCTGATCATCACGCATAACCTGCCGGTGGTGCGCCATATCGCCGACCGCTTGGCGATCATGTATCTGGGCCGCATCGTGGAAGAGGGCCGCACGGACGAGGTCTTCGCGCGGCCGGTTCATCCCTACACAAAGGCCCTTGTCGAAGGCGTGCCCCAGCCCGACCCGGATCGCCGCCGCGTGCACGTGTCGATCTCGGGCGAGGTGCCGAGCCTTCTCAACCGTCCGAAGGGTTGTGATTTCGCGGGGCGCTGCCCCTTTGCGCAAGAGCTTTGCAGGGCCGAGAAGCCACCTCATGTGACCATGCCGGACGGGCGGCGCCACGCCTGTCATTTTCCACTTGGATAATCTCGGCTTACATCATCGAAAGAGTATGACGAAATGAGTTACGGTATATACATCGGGCGGAACCATACGGCGGACGGGGTGGCCTACCTGGCCGGCTACGGCGATGAGCCCAGCAGCCATTGGCTTGAGATCTGTCCGCGTGCAAAGCACCCCGAAGGGGCGACCGTCACCGTGGGCGTGACCCCTCAGGCTGACATGCCCGGCCATCTCAGCAAGATCCCCCAGGCGCCCGAGACGCTTCGAAACATACGGGTGAGTTATAGCTATTACCTGGGCGTGCCTGCACCGCTGACCAATGGCGGACTGAACGAGCGCGGCGTCGCCGTACGCGACATCTGGGCGACTTCGCGGGCTGAACTGATCGCGATGACCCCAAAGGACCAGACTGGCCCGAACTATTCCGACCTGGCCCGGATCGTTCTGGAGCGCGCCGGCACCGCTCGCGAGGGGGTGGAGCTGATCGCAAGGCTGATCGCGGAGCATGGCTATTCGTCCTATGGCGGCAATTCCCACATCATCGCCGATCCGGACGAGGCCTGGGTGGTGATCGAATTCGCCGGGGGCAAGGGGCTGTGGTGTGCCGAGCGCCTGGGCCCGGACAGTATCCGCGCCTCGCGCCCCGGATATATCGGTGAAATCCCCTATGCACCGGATGAGGATTACCTGTTCCCGCCGCATTTCTTCGACACCGCGAAAGAGGAGGGCTGGTGGATGCCGGATGATGGTCCCTTTCATGTCAATCGCATCTACGGCGACGGCAAATACCGCTGGGACGGGGTCGCCTGGATCGAGGATGAAATGCGCAAGCGGGCCGCAGGACCAGGCAAGATCGGGCTGGAGGACGTGTTCTGGTCCATCAGCACCGGACGGCTGACAGGGGATACCGCGGGTTACGGGCAGGTCGTGCCGTTGACTCATCCCGCGCACGAGGCCCTGCGCTTCATGTGGCACGCCGCTGTCGGGCCGGTGACCGCGCCGCTGCTTCCGGTGTTCCTGGGACAGACCTCCGTGCCTCCTGCATGGCGGCAGCACCGCTACTTGACCGCGGGCGAAAGCCACCGGTTCCTTGACCGCCGCAAGGAAGCCAGAGACCCCGATACGGTGTCTCTCGTCCCGCAAGGGATCGAGACAGGCGGCTCTGCCTTCCAGGCCTTCAAGCGGCTGATGCACCTGGCCTTTCAGAAACCTGACCCGATCCTTGAAGAGGTATGGGTTCACTGGCGCGCGGTCGAAGTCCAGGTGAATGCCCGGATCCCCGACACGCTGCGCGCTGCCGAACGCATGCTGGACCTGGGTGAGGACGCGCTTGCCGCGCAGGTGCTGACCGAGTTCAGCCAGGCCAGGCTGGCCGAGGCGCTCGCTGACTGCCATGCCCTAGCTGAGGCGGCTCATGCAAGGCTCCGCGCGCTCAACGCGCTGAACATGGCAGACAAGCCCCGGATGCTCGACCAGTTATGGTAGACCCGACGCGGGCCGGTGCTTTGCACCGCAATCCGAACCGGTTCTTCGCCCAACATGTGCCTGGTGTCCAGGTCGCGGACGAAGCGGTCCTGGGGATGCGGGCACAACAGGCGGTCTTGACAGCCGGCGGCCAGTTACGCTCGCCTTGATCACTAACCGAATTGGAGAAGGTTCCCATGCCGCCAATCAGTGCTGTTCGCACGCCCGACGACCGTTTTGCTGGCCTGTCCGACTTCGATTGGCAGCCTCGCTACCATGACGGGCTACCGGGCTACGAGGGGCTGCGCATGGCCTTCATTGACGAAGGCCCGGAAGACGCACAACAGGTCTTTCTTTGCCTCCATGGCCAGCCTTCATGGAGCTATCTTTATCGTCACATGATCCCCGTGTTCCTTGAGACGGGAGCAAGGGTTGTTGCGCCCGATCTCTTCGGGTTCGGTCGGTCGGACAAGCCCGTCGATGACGCGATCTACACCTTCAATTTCCATCGCCAAAGCCTGGTCGAACTGATCGAGGCGCTGGACCTTACGGGCATTACACTAGTTTGCCAGGATTGGGGCGGATTGCTCGGCCTCACCATCCCGCCGGAAATGGCGAACCGTTTCGAAAGGCTCCTCGTGATGAACACCGTGCTCGGCCTCGGCGGCGGAAGCACCGAGGGTTTCGACGCATGGCGCCGTTTCCATGGCGAGAACCCCGATTACGACATCGCGGCGCTGTTCAAGACCTATGTTCCCGGCATGACAGACGCGGTGGCTTCGGCATATGCGGCTCCCTTTCCCGAAGCGCGTTTTCGTGCGGGTGTGCGGCGCTTTCCGTTTCTGGTGATGACCGATCCCGAAATGGAAGGCGTGGATGTTTCGCGCCGTGCGGCTGCGTGGTGGTCATCCGAATGGCGGGGCATGAGCTTCATGGCCGTCGGGGAACGCGACGTCTTGATACCGCCTTGGCTGATGAACCGAATGCACGAGATCCTCGGCATCAAAAGACCGCCTTTGCTGCTGCCGGAGGCAGGGCATTTCGTGCAGGAGACCCACGGCGCCGAAGTGGCACATGCAGCCCTTCAGGCTTGGAAACAGGAGTGATACGTTCCCGAAGACCTTCGCATCATGGTCTTTGATCCCGTCCGGACCAGACCGCGATATGGGCGGGTGCGGGGAATTCGACCGTTCCGTCCGCCGCAGCGAAGTGACCCAATCGCGTTTCCGCCGCCGCGACCAAAGCGTCAAACCCGTCATCGTCAATGAAGTCGGACAGGGTCCAGCCACGGACATCCATTCGGACCCATTCCCGGATCGAAGCAAATCGCGCGGTGCCCGTCACCGTGGTCACAGTTGCGTCGGCGAGCCCGCCGTCCGTCAATAGACCCCGCAGTGTCGGTTTGTGGCCGAGCACGAAGGGCGCGCGCAGGGCATCCGCAGCATCATGGCCAAACATTGCGTCAATCAGCTTGATCATGCCCGCATATCCGGGAGAATTGCCGACGTCGTCCCAGACGCTCAGCGCAATCCGGCCATCGGGACGAACCGCACGCCGCATTTCAGCCAGGGCTTTGGTCCGGTCATCGAAGAACATCAGGCCGAACTGGCAAAGCACGATATCGAATGAAGCCGCGGCAAAAGGCAGGTCTTCGGCCAGGCCCTGGACCCAATCGATGTTGCCGGCACGACGCCGCGCAACCTCGAGCATCCCCTCATTCCGGTCCAGTCCGACGACGCGCCTGTCCGCCCCGGTGCGCGACGCGGCCGCGCGCGTCGTCGCACCGGTTCCACAGGCAACATCCAGGACATCGCTTGTTGCCTCCAAGCCTGCGGCATCGCACAGCGGTCCGGCCCATTGCCCGAACAAGGCTGGCACGAAGAATTCATCGTAGATTTCTGCGGCGGAACCTGTGACTTGCCCTCTGGTTGCAGTGCGCGTTGTCATCTTTTCCTCCATTGGTTCGGATGTCATCGCGCCAAGGGTGACCCGAAGCCATGCATCGGGTATAGTTCAAGAACTGTAGGAACGAGAAAGGCACGGCGAATAAAATCCTACGGCCAGTTCTGCCCGGTTGCAAAAGCGGCCGAACTGTTTTGCGAGCGCTGGAACGCCCTCATCATCCGTGATCTTGCCCACGGGCCACGTCGGTTCACGGATCTCCAGCGCGGCGTTCCGCTGATGTCACCGTCGCTTTTGTCCTCGCGGCTGAAATGGCTGATCGACGAAGGCGTGATCGAGCGCCACGACATGGGCGAAAGACGCCGCGGCTATGCCCTGACCGAAGCGGGGCGGGAATTCGTGCCCCTGGTCGAGGGGCTCGGCATCTGGGGGCAAAGATGGACAAGACGTACCCTGCAAGCCCATGAAATTGACCTTGGCCTGCTGGTCTGGAGCTTGGAAAGTTCCGCCAACCCCGATGCCTTTGGTCCCGGACGATGCCTCATTCGGTTGGAATTGACCGATCAGACCGATGCAAAGCGGTTCTGGTGGTTCCTGAACCAGAAAGGGAAGTGTGAGTTGTGCGTCGACGACCCCGGCGGGGAGGTCAACCTTTATGTGGCCTGTACGCTCCCGGATGCGATCCATATCGTCCGTGGAGACATCTCGCCAGCGCATGCCATTGGTGACAACCGTATAGAGGTTCTTGGCGACAACTGGGCGAGGTGCGCTTTTACCGATTGGCTGAACCTGGGTCCGCTCACAAAAGTGCAATCGCGGCGTAGCGACACATGAGCGGGCATGACTGCTCCGGCGGAGTCCTTGAGAAACTCTACCGAACAGACAATTGTGACTGGGTTGCCGGATTGATTTCACCAAGCAATCGACGGCCGGACCGGCGTTTTTTTCAGTGACTGGCGCCTTCGGGTTGAGCTGTGCTGGTGTCGCCATCCGGACGGGATGTTGGTGCAGATCAAAGGACAGTGCCATTGCCTCTGGCGGGCCGCCCATCACGAGGGCGAGGTTCTGGAAAGCTTCGTGACAAAGGGGTGCGAAAAGAAATGCGGCGCATGTCGCGCGCAGCCACACCGCCGCCTTCGCCCCGGTCATGATCAGGATGCGGGGAAGCGGTAGCCGGGGTGTTGCCCGGGATTGAACGGTGAAACGCAATGCTCTGCGCGGCGATGACCGTGGCATGATGGGTGATGGCGTAGCCGATTTGAAAGCGATCCGCCGGGTGGTGGAAGATGCCGGATATGACGCTCCCTGCGAGGTTGAAATCTTTTCGGGGGGTAACTGGTGGACCGGCCCGCCAGATGAAGTTCTCGGCATTATCGTCGAGCGTTTTCAAATAGTTTGCTGAAATACAATCCAAATAAGGAATTAGGCAACCGACGCTATTGAGGCGATCATACCGGTCATGGGCCGGGCCAGGTACACAGAGTTCAGGACACGCCCCCACCATCGACCGCGGCCTGGCTCAATCACCGCGCAAGATCCTTGGTCACCTGCCCGACGCCGG
This sequence comes from Ruegeria marina, assembly GCF_900101475.1. Classification (GTDB taxonomy): domain Bacteria; phylum Pseudomonadota; class Alphaproteobacteria; order Rhodobacterales; family Rhodobacteraceae; genus Ruegeria_B; species Ruegeria_B marina. The sequence goes on from NZ_FMZV01000011.1 coordinate 70,900, forward strand.
ACAACGACTGGCCTCACGTCTTGCGAATACAGCTGTAAAATCCGGACTTCAGAACCCGATAGGTTCATCGTCCACCCGATCCACCAGATGCCGGGACCGAACAACTAGGCTGTCCGTTTCCGTTCCGGGTCTCGGGGCGTCGGTTTCTTGCCGCTCAGGACGGGGCGGCGCGTAGGTTCCTTCAACGCGAGACGAAATCCGAAAAGAAACGAAAGCCAGGCCGCACACCAGAATGTCGCTGCCGCTGTTTCCACTTCGGTTCCGTACCCGGCAGCCAGCGGCGCCATCAGACGCAGGCAGGTCGCGATCCAGATCAGCGCCATGGCAAGGCTCAGCGAGGGAATTGCTTGCAGTTGCGGTCCGGAACCGTGACAGGCGGCGCGGCCGGAAATCGCCATGATCAGCCCCGAGATTGCCCCGATAGTCAGCGCGTGTATGGCATCGGCCAGAGGATAGGACGCGGAGAGCAACCACAGGCCGCCCTTAAGCGCCAGGCCCACAGGCAGCCAGAAAAAGGCAAAATGCAATCCAGCCACCAGCGGGTTCGCAAGTGTCGATAGGCTCTGCCAGCGCGCCATGACCAGGCACAGCAAACTCGCCGACAGGACCAAAGCCGCATGAGCGAGATCACTCCAACCCATCAGGATTGCCATCAATGAAAGAATCTGTGCCGAGATGGCTGCAGCCCGTAGTTGTGAAGCCGGAGCATGACCGGCTGAACGCCCGCTGTGCTGACGCCAGCTTTCGGTAAATGCGGGGACAAGACGCGCTCCCACCACCGTTACAAGTAACGCCATGCCGATCAGGCAGGCATGCGCGATCTCCAGGCTGCCGGAGACATCTCCTGCCTTGGCAACCTTCAGGAAAATTATATCCGCCAAGCCCAACATGACCACCACGACTCCGAACAGCGCCTTTGAAAAGGCTCGACCTGACAGGGTGCGATACAGGATAAGCGCAGCAAGCAGCACGAAGAACAATGAATTGATGCTTAGCAGCAGGAGAGGCGGAACCCGGTCTGCCATCGCCATCGACAGGCGCGACAGCACCCAGAACGCCACAAGAACCTTAAGGATGCGGCCATGCTCTGGTGGCCGGCATACCCAATGGGGCAGCGCCGTCAGGACATATCCCGCGATGGCGACACTGAAGAAGCCGAAGATCAGTTCGTGTACATGCCAGAGGACCAGAGGGGTAAACCCTGGTTTTGGCAGACCGAGGGAAACACCGAGCGGCCACCACGCAATCGATACGAGGGCCCAGAGTGCCGCCGCTAGGAACAACGGCCTGTAGGGCGCATCCCAAAAATGCGACAGTCCGACGTTTCCCATTGCTGCTCCAACTGCGATCAGCCTGCCGCGGCTCTGGAAATACGCCGATACCCGGCCTCGCCGTGATAGAAACCGTTGGAAAATGAATTCCCGCCACACGCCTGATGCAACCCGGCTTCGGCCTCGAGAAGATCGTGAGTGCCGTCCACGACGCCGCGAAAGGCAGAGGCCACCGCCACCATGTCGGCCGCCTGCGGCATCAGCCGCAGATGGGTGACGCCGACCTCGATCAGGCGAGCGGTTTCGGGGAGCAGGTCGACATAGCTTTCCGACTGGGTCTGGATGCCGTTGACGCGCAGGATCGGGCGGTTGTCCGTGGTGCGCAAAGGCATGCCGTCGTCATCGTTCTCGCAGACGAACTGGCAGTTGTCCTTGGTCCGGCCATGGGCGCGGGCATGATAGCAGCGCGCCGATACGGCCAGCGAGGCCCGGCCGAAAACCTGCACCTCGACACCAAGGCCGAGGTCGCGCGCGGCGCCGGCTGCGGCGGCGATGGCGGGCGCGGGCATTTCGGCGGGCAGGGAGACATGGGTCGCGCCCTGCGACGCCATCCACGCGATTGTCACTTCGTTATAGGCGTTCATGAATGGGCCGATACGGTGCGGGCGCTTGCCGCGCGCGAACAGCCCCGCCGCGTTGTTGATCTCGATCTCCGGGGCTTCCAGCGCGGCAAGATCGGCGGTCGCCTTGCGTTCGCGCGTCAACATGACCTCGGCCAGCGAGGACAGGATCACCGTCTTGCCGGCGCGCTCCAGCCGTTCGATGGTGGCCGGCAGATCTGCCTCTTGGAAAGGCGCGCGTTTGGAGCAGATCACTTCGCCGAGATAGACCTCGTCGACCGGCGCTTCGTCGGCGATGCGCGTGTAGAAGTCCCGCCGCATCTCGGCAGGCCAGTGGTAGGCGATCGGGCCAAGGGTCAGTTTCGTCATATCGTTCACCGCCACTTCTTGGTCTCGAAGGCGCCCTGGGTCTGCTTCTGCCCCTCGGTCAGGGCAACGAGGTCGGCCATGTCGGCCGGGCGCCCGGCGCGGATGTCATCGACCGCCTTGCGAAACGCCGTTACGACCCCGCGCACATAGGATTTCGACCGTTGCCGTCCCTCGATCTTGAAGGCGTGAACGCCAGCGTCGATCAGTTCGGGCAAGAGTTTTGAAAGATTGAGGCTGATCGGTTCCTCGAAGGCATAATACCCTTCGGGCCGATGCGGTGCGGTGTAGCGTCCCTTGCAGATCGTCGGGTAGCCCGCCTTTTCGTCGGCCCCGAAACAGTCGATGGTGAACCCGGCAAGCTGAGATGACATGGACCCGTCCTCGTGGCGCTTGTATTCTACGTCCGAGGCCGGCGAGCAGACCCCATCCATGTTGGTCGATTGGCCGGTGAGGTAGTTGGTCAGGCTGCAACGCCCCTCGACCATAAGACCATGGTTGCCGAAGATGAAGGTTTCGATTTCGCAGGGGATTTCCTTGCGGATCTGGCGGATCTCGGGGATCGTCAGGATGCGCGGCAGCACCACCCGCTTCACGCCGAAATGCGCACAGTAATAGCGGATCGCCTCGGGACTGGAGGCCGCCGCCTGAACCGACAGGTGCAGGCGCGTGCCGGGATGGGTGCGCGCGATGTAATCGGCAACACCCATGTCCGCGACGATGAAGGCATCGACACCCAGCCGCGCCCCGGTATCGGCGGCCTGCCGCCACAGATCGACCTTGCCCGCGGGCGGGTAAGTATTGAGCGCCAAAAGCACCTTGGTACCGCGTGCATGAGCATAGGCCACGGCCTCGGCCAACTCTGCGGGGGTGAAGTTCAGGCCGGGGAAGTTGCGGGCATTGGTGGCGTCCTGGAAGCCGCAGTAGACGGCATCGGCTCCGGCATCGACTGCGGTTCGCAGGGCGGCCGGGGTTCCGGCGGGGCAGATCAGTTCGGCAAGGCTCATCGCGGTTCGGCCCTTTCAGGATGGGATATAGGAACGGCGCAGCCGGGACAGGATCGCGCGCCCGGGCCGTCCGAACATCGCGGCGGTTTCTTCGGCGATCGAACCGTCGACATCGTCAAGCGCATTGCGCAGCCGCACCACGGCTTCGGTATCGCCCGAGACCTCCAGATCGCGGGAAAAGAAGGCCGCGTCGCCATCTTCCTCGGAATCGATCAGTTCCAGCAGCAGCATGAATCGGCCCCTGATCGTCGCGCCTGCCCTCGGGGCCGCATCGCGCGGCACGGCACGCAACACCAGATCCTGCGGATCGGGCCGCAGGTGCAGGGCAAAAGGCAACTCGATCGGGTCGATCAGGAAATCAGTACTCTGGTGAGGCCCGAGTCGTGCGAATAGCGACGAATGACGCGATGCGATCCGGCGCACCACCCGCGACAGGACCGGTTGCACCACGGCACAGGCCAGTCGTTCCGCGATACCTCGTCCGGGCAACGGAGATTTTTGAGACACGGTGGCGTTCAATGTCATGTTGAGGCTTCTCCCATCTCGGCCGGATCGGCGCCGGGTGCTGCGAATGCAGCGCGGGTCACGTTTCGACACCAGCCCAGAACCGCATCCACCTCGGGTGGCAGATCCGTGGCCAGACCGTCCGCGAACCGCCAGAAGGCGGGGCGGTGCGTCTCGGACACTCCGATCAAAACCGGAATCCCCCGTGCAAGCGCCTCGGCGATCATCGCCCGAAAGCCGCGCCCCTCGGCCTCGCTCAGACCGAACTTGTTCAATACGACAAGGTCCGCACCCTGTTCGATCAGGCGTGCCGTCGCAAGCCCTACGGCATCCTCTAGCGCGCCGGCATCCATCCGGCAGGCGACGGACCCCGGCCCGAGGTCCTGCGTGATGCGCATGACCGGCCCGTCCGGCAACAACCACAGATCACTGTCGCAATGCCCGCCCGCGTTGCCCGGTTCGGAGAGCCGCAACGCGCCCAGAACGCGAACCCCGTCCTCTGTCAACCGAGCGACGACCCCGGACAAAAGGCGATCCGTCGCGCCGCGGCCATGTGCCATGACAGAAGCTATTGCCATTGTCTCAACCCCTCTCGAACCTTGGGAAAAGCACCTCGTTCTCCAGCGCGATATGCACCGCCAGATCGTCGAGCAGCTTTTCGGTCCCTGCATAGAGCGCGCGCCAGGAACCGCAGGCATGATCCGGCGGCGTCAGGTTCGCGGTAAGCGCGCGCACATGCGCAATGTTCGCAGCGTGATCGTCGTGGTCGGCGCGCATCACGGCGATGGGATGCTCGATCCCCGGCATGCCGCCTGCGCGCATAGCCGGAAAGAGGATCTTTTCCTCCTTGGCCATGTGATCTTCCATCTCGCGCCAGAGCGTCATCAGGGCCTGCGCAAGCCCGTGCGGCGCCTCTGAATCGCTGGCGTGGACCGTTTCGACCTTTTGCGCGAGTGGATGCAAGGACGCGAGGTCGGACCGGTGGACCGCGTGATAGCGGGTCAGAATATGGGCGATGAGGGCATCGGTGTCCTGAGACGCGGCACTGGGAGCGATATCTTCCATGGGACTCTGGGGCATTGGCGTGACGACGAAGTTTTGGTATTCAGGATACCAATTACATCAGCGGAATGCGCATTGTAAATACCAAACAAGGAGTCCGATCTTGCGCCTTACAACGTTTACCGATTTCGGGCTGCGCGTCCTGATGCGGATGGCCGGCGCCCCGGAGCGGCCGTTCACCACCGCGGAACTGGCGGACGAGTTCCGCGTATCGCGCCATCACCTGGCCAAGGTGATCTCGGCGCTGTCGAGCGCTGGCTATCTGGAAACGCGCCGCGGCGGCGGGGGCGGCGCGGTACTTGCGCGGCCGCCCGAAGACATAAGGCTTGGCGATGTCGTCGCCCATCTCGAGGGGGATCAAGCGTTGGTCGAATGCTTTCTGCCGGGCGGCAACGCCTGTACGCTGACACCGAACTGCCGCCTGAAAGCGCGGCTGGCCGGCGCTGAAACTGCCTTCATCGCCGAACTCAACCGCAGTTCGCTGGCAGACTGTGTCTATCACCCTCTCGGGAGATGACGGCCCGCGACGGCCATGATCGCCAGCACCGCGCAGCGTAGCGCCATCACCGTCACCGTGCGCATCTCGAAGGCTCCAGCGCGGATGACGGGAAAACCGAAGGTGGCAAAGTCGAGCAGGCTTGCCCTCAGGACGGCAAGTGCCTGGGGAAAGGCCCATTCACGCGCTGACCGCGTGCCCAGCCCAACGACGATATGGACGAACCCGGCGAATGTGTTGAACCACGGCGGCTCTGTGGCACAAATTGGCTGAACGCCGAGGTTCCCCTTTCCCCGGACGGACTCATCCTAGGGGTTCTGTAACGGGGATGCCGAGCGCGCTGTAGCCGTTCAGGACGGCGATGCGGACCTGAAGCGCGGCGCCTGTCGGTCGAAGTCCCGCGCTGTCAACCGCTGGCCCGGAAGTTTCACACAATGCATCTTCGTTTCGACGCGGCTCCGGCGGTAGTGGTCTGCCACGGTTTTGCATTCTTGCGGGGCGGGATGACGGCGTGGGCACCACGACGCGAGCGGGCCAGATCTCGCCTCTCTGACCTTGCCGGACCTGACGCCGGAGCTGGAAGACGGGCCGCTCTATTCGAAGCGAATTGCGCAGCCTGTCACGGGGCGAATGCGGCGGGCTCCGACCGGGGACCGCCGCTCGTTCATCGCATCTACGAGCCGAGCCATCATGGAAAAATGGCGTTCGATCTCGCCGCGCGGCAGGGTGTCCGGGCACATGACTGGCGGTTCGGAAACATGCCGCCCGTCGAAGGTTTAAGCGACAAGGACGTTCCGCAGATCACCGATTATGTCCGCGCGCTTCAGCGCGCGAACGGGATAGAGTAACGATGACCTCCTATCGCGCGCCACTCACAACCACTTGTCGCAGAACCAGATTCCTGCCGTGGAAAGATAAGGCGGGCAGCGCGAACGCTGGTCCAATTGCGGTCACGCAAAATCTGGTTGTCTCGAGACGTCGCAGCAACTATTTCACAACCATGAAAAAGTTCGCGTACAGCTTTTCAGCGAAGCGTCTGATGGCGCTGATCATGTGCCTTGCGCTCATGATCACTGGAGTCGCTGCGGCTGTCGCGATGGAACATCCGGGTCACGAAAGCAATGGCAGCGTTGCTTGGGCCGCATCCGATCCCGGACCGATGGCGCACGCATCGCACCATATGTCACCGGGTGACTCCGATGCAGAATGCTGTGAGCCCGATACCACCGCGGCGTCAAGCTGCCATGTGTCGACGTGCTGTCTATCCGAATTGCAACACTCGGAAATTTTGGCATCCTTGGATCACGGTCGAAGCGCCTGTGCTCAGTCAATGGTGCAAGTGGTCGGACCTTCGATCGACACCTCACTTCCTGAAAGACCGCCTCAACTTTCCTGACAGGTTCTTTACGGCCCGAGCCCTCGTGCGGGTCGGGTCCATCTTGAATTTCGGGCCGATTCCCAGCGCATCGGCTGTCAGGAGGTTGCAATGCGTGGACGCTACGTGGCTCTCGCGATCCTTGCCTTGGCGGGCGGCACCGCAGGCGGCATCACACTTGAGAGGTTCTACCTCAATCCGGCGAACACCGGCGGATCGGACGGGCCGGAGATTCTCTATTGGGTCGCGCCAATGGACCCGAATTTCCGACAACCCGGCCCGGGCAAGTCGCCCATGGGGATGGATCTGATCCCGGTCTATGCCGGTCAGGAACCGTCCGGCGATCCCGCGGAAGTCTCGCTCAGCCCGGCTGAAATCAACGCAATCGGGGTACGGACCGCGCTGGCGCGGATGACGGACGTGGCGCCGAAGATCGAAACCGTCGGATTTGTCGGCTATGACGAGCATCTCACCAGCCATGTCCACACGCGCGTCGATGGATGGATTGAGGTCCTGAATGTCAGGGCCGTTGGCGACGCCGTCCGAAAGGGTGACGTGCTGTTCGAGCTCTTCTCTCCGGAGTTCGGCGTCGCAAGCTTCGACTTTCTCAGGGCGCTGGAACGGGGAACCGGGCTCTCGGTCGAGGCGGCGCGCAACAAGTTGCGCAGCCACGGCGCCACCGAGGCGCAGATTGCTGCGATCGAGGCATCCGGCGAGGTCGCGCGTCGCATCACGGTCGAAGCCCCGAGGGACGGTATCGTGGTGGCACTTCAGGCCGCAGACGGTATGTTCCTGCAGCCCGGAACGCAGGCGGTGTCGATCACGGATCTGAGCCAGGTCTGGCTGATCGTGGATGTGTTCGAGCGTGACATCTCGCGCCTGTCGGAAGACATGGCCGCTGTCGCCAGCTTCGAACATCTTCCCGGGAGAGTCTTCGAGGGCAGGATCGACTACGTCTATCCCGAACTCGACCCGCGCACGCGTACCCTTCCCGTGCGCCTGCGGTTCGACAATTCGGAAGGCCTGCTTCGGCCGGGCATGTTCGGCAACGTGAACCTCATTCCCAACGAGAGCCGTCAGGTTCTGACGGTGCCGTCCGAGGCAGTGATCCGGACCGGATCGGCGGAGCGGGTCATCCTGAAGACGGGCGCGGGAACGTTCCGGCCGCGGCTTGTCACGACCGGACTGCGCGACAGCTTTGGAGAAGGGGGCCGCACGGAGATCCTGCAAGGACTGGCGACGGGCGAGGAGGTTGTCGCATCTGCGCAGTTCCTGATCGACAGCGAAAGCGCTCTCAGCGCCGGCTTCATGCGGATGGCGCCGACCGATGCAGAGCCCGCCCGCGGGACAGGCACGCTTGTCGCGCTCGACCGTGACCGGCGGATCGCTACGCTCCGCCATGGTGCCCTCGAAAGCCTGGACTGGCCGGCCATGACGTCCGAGTTTCCGGTGCGCGCGGACGTGCCGCTTGACCGGCTCCGCGTGGGAGAGGACGTGTCGTTTCGGGCCGCCCGTGGCGCCGACGGTCTGCTCGGCCTGATCGAGCTGGGTCCCGATGACGGTGTCGCGGCGACGGGAACAGGAATGGCGCTGGCCGTGACACCCGAGGGCAAACTGACGCTCGACCACGGCCCGATTCCAGAACTGGGCTGGCCTGCGATGCAGATGGACCTGGATGTGGCGGGCCTCGATCCGGCGAGCGTTCCACTCGATACGCCAATCGAATTCGATCTGGCCAAGGATGAGAACGGCATGTTCTCCATTATCGCGGTGCGCGCCGAGGACGACGATCCAAGACCTGCGGAGGAGGTTGACGAAACACCGACCGTGGCGACCCCGCCAATCGTCGTTTCAGGAACGATTGACGCCATCGACCCGGCAACCGGACAGGCAACGATCACCCACGGACCGATCACCGAAATCGGCATGCCAGGCATGACGATGGCGTTCGCCGTGCACCCGGAGCTGGACCTCGCTGGCCTCGAAATAGGTCGGGAGATGTCGCTCACCTTCGCGCGCCCCGACGGCATGACGATGGTGTTGGCCGGTGTCGAGCCCATGCAGCCGCCGATGGAGGTCTCGGGCACCATCAACGCGGTCGATCCTGCCACGCGGATGGCCAACATCACCCATGGACCGATGACCGAAATTGGCATGCCGGGAATGACGATGGATTTTACCATCTCGGGTGACATCGATCCGGCCGCCTTGCCCACCGGGGAAGAAATCATCCTGCTTCTACATCGCAACTCCGATTTCTCGATGACCCTTGTGGGCACCGCCGCTACGCGGAGCGTATCGCAATGATCCCCGCCATCATCCGCGCCTCGATCGCGAACAGGTTCATCATCGTGGCGCTCGCACTCATGATGGCGGCGGTGGGTGTCTGGGCCATCCGCGAGACACCGGTCGACGCTATCCCGGACCTGTCGGACGTGCAGGTGATCGTGCGCACGCCCTATCCCGGCCAGGCGCCACAGGTGGTCGAGAACCAGATCACCTATCCGCTGGCCACGGCGATGCTCGCGGTGCCGGGGGCGCAGGACGTGCGCGGCTTTTCATTCTTCGGGGACAGTTTCGTCTACGTCGTCTTCGAGGATGGTACCGATCTCTACTGGGCGCGCTCGCGCGTGCTGGAATATCTCGGCCAGATCACGGGAAGCCTGCCCGAAGGCGTGTCCCCGCAGCTGGGGCCCGACGCGACGGGTGTGGGATGGATCTATCAGTATGCCCTGATCGACCGCACCGGAAACCACGATCTGTCGCAACTCCGCACGCTTCAGGACTGGTTCCTGAAATACGAGCTTCAAGCCGTAGAAGGCGTCTCGGAGGTTGCCACAGTCGGCGGGATGGTCAAGCAATACCAGGTCGTCGTCGACCCCAACAAACTGCGCGCCTACGACATCACGCTCGCGCAACTGCGCGGCGCGATCCAGGCCGCGAACCGCGAGACCGGCGGCAGCGTGATCGAGATGGGCGAAGCGGAGTTCATGATCCGCTCGTCGGGTTACATCGACGAGCTTGCGGACCTCGCCAGCGCCCCCTTGATGGTCAACGAGCGTGGCGCGGCGCTGACGCTAGGCGACGTGGCGGAGATCCGGCTGGGGCCGGAGATGCGGCGCGGTGTCGGCGAGTTCGACGGCGAGGGCGACGCAGTCGGTGGCGTGGTGATCCTGCGCTGGGGCGGCAACGCGCTCGCCACGATCAAGGCGGTCGAGGCCCGGATCGAGGAACTGCGTCCGAACTTGCCCGAAGGCGTCGAGATCGTCACGACTTATGACCGCTCCGGCGTGATCGAACGGGCGATCGAGAACTTGCAGAAGAAACTGACCGAGGAATTCATTGTCGTGGTGCTGGTCTGCGCCGCATTCCTTCTGCACCTGCGCTCGTCGCTGGTGATCCTGCTGTCGCTTCCGCTTGGCATCTTTGCGGCCTTCATACTGATGAAGGCGCAGGGCGTAAACGCCAACATCATGTCGCTCGGTGGCATCGCCATCGCCATTGGCGCCATGGTCGATGCCGCCATCGTGATGATCGAAGCCATGCACCGGCGCCTCGAGAAAGAGAAGCTGACGGCCGAAAACCGATGGAGGATAGTGCAGGAATGCGCCTCAGAGGTTGGGCCGGCGCTTTTCTATTCCCTGGCCATCATCACCGTGAGCTTCCTGCCTGTTTTCGTGCTCGAGAACCAGGAAGGACGGCTCTTCAAGCCATTGGCATACACGAAGACTTACGCGATGGCTGCAGCGGCGATCCTGTCGATCACGCTGGTGCCGGTCCTCATGGGTTATTTCGTTCGCGGCCGCATCCTGCCCGAACGCAAGAATCCGCTGAACCGGATCGTGGTCTGGATGTACCGACCCTTCCTGGATGCGGCAGTCGCGTGGCCGTGGGCAACGACGTTGCTCGCAGGCGCCGTCGTAGCCTCGATGTGGTACCCGCTCCAACGTCTCGGGTCCGAGTTCATGCCGGAACTGAACGAGGGCGACTTTCTCTACATGCCCACGCTTTACCCGGGCGTCTCCATCGGCAAGGCGCGCGAGGTCCTGCAGCAGACCGACCGGCTGATCGCAACGATTCCCGAGGTCCAGACGGTGCATGGCAAGCTCGGTCGCGCCGATACCGCGACCGATCCGGCACCCCTCACGATGATCGAGACCACCATCCAGTTGAAGCCGGAGGCGGAATGGCGCCCCGGCATGACGATGGATAAGATCCGTGACGAACTCGACCGCGCCGTGCAGGTGCCGGGCGTCACCAACGTCTGGATCCAGCCGATCAAGAACCGGATCGACATGCTGGCCACGGGGATCAAGACGCCGGTGGGCGTGAAAATCTCCGGTGCCGATCTGAATGTGATCGAGCAGATCGGCATTGCGGTGGAGGACGCCGTTCGCGGCATCGACGGCACCGCCTCGGCCTATGCCGAACGCCCGGTCGGCGGGCGCTTTATCGAGATCGACGTGAAACGTAATGCTGCTGCCCGCTACATGATGAGCGTGCGGGACGTGCAAGACGTCGTGCAAACGGCCATAGGCGGCATGCAGGTCTCCGAATCCGTCGAAGGGCTCGAACGCTTCCCGATCAACCTGCGATATCCGCAGTCGTGGCGAGACAGTCCTGAACGGCTGGAAACCTTGCCGGTGGTCACACCCTCGGGGGCCCATGTCCCACTCGCAGCGCTCGCGGACATCCGGATCGTCGACGGCCCGGGCATGATCCGGTCCGAAAACGCACGGCGCACCGGCTTCGTCTTCATCGACATCGCGGGGCGCGACCTTGGCAGCTATGTCACCGAGGCGCGCGCGCAGGTCGCCGAAGAAGTCAACCTGCCGCCGGGCTATTCGCTCTCCTGGTCCGGCCAATACGAGTACATCGAACGGATGCAGGAACGGCTGACCATCGTCGCCCCCGCGACGCTTCTGATCATCACGCTGATGCTCTTCATGGCTTTCAACCGGATCATCGAGGTCGGGATCATCCTGGCGGCCTTGCCGGTCGCTCTCGCCGGGGGTGTCTGGTTCCTGTGGTATCTCGCCTTCGACATCTCGGTGGCCGTGCTTGTCGGCTTCATCGCGCTTGCGGGCGTCGCGGTCGAGACCGCGATCGTGATGCTTCTCTATCTCAACCTCTCGTGGGAAAAGCGTCGCAAGCTCGCGCAGGCCGAGAACCGTATGCTCACCCGCGACGACATCCAAGAGGCGGTCTTCGAGGGCGCCGTGCTGCGGGTCCGACCCAAGGTCATGACCGTGGCCACGATCTTCGCGGCGCTCATTCCGATCATGTACGGCACCGGCACCGGATCCGAGATCATGCAGCGGATCGCCGCCCCGATGATCGGAGGCATGGTCACGGCGACCCTTCTGACCCTCTTCGTGATCCCGTCGATCTTCGTGATCTGGAAGATGTTGGCCCTGGCCCGTGTCAACCGCGAGATCGCCCCCCTCGTTCTGCGGCCTGAACAATCAGTGCCTGCCGAATAATCCCAAACCGCAACCCGAACTCATGGAGCTTCCAATGAAGACACTGACTGCAACCCTCGGCCTCCTTGCCTTCACGACCGTGCCGGCCCTCGCTCAGATGACTCACGGGATGAATCATTCCAACATGCCGATGTCGTCCGAACAGATGGAGGGCGCCGTCCATGCGAAGGCCATCGTCAATTCGATCGGTGACGGCACGGCGAATGTGAGCCATGACCCGATCCCGGAGATCGGCTGGCCTGCGATGACGATGGATCTGCCGCTTCTCGAGAACGCCGAAATGATGGGGGAGATTTCCGCGGGCGACGAGGTTACGCTCATGCTCGTAAAGGGACCGGACGGCATGTATGCAATTGGCGCGATGATGCTAAACTGAGTCTAACGGGAGGCGACCGGAGCATTGCTCCGGTCGCCTCCAAGATCAAAAAGGGACCAAGGCATGAAGCGAATGCGCCAGTTTTCTTCTTTTTTTTCAGCAGTTTTTCTCGCTGCAATGCCGCTTTTGGCGCACTCTGACAAGGAGTCGACCATTCCGGCAGACGGCGCCATTCTGGAGAGAGCGCCGACGCATATCGAAATGACTTTCGACAGTCCGATGCGGCTTACGATGGTCCGACTTACGGACGCGGAGGGGGGCGATATCGAACTGCAACGCTCGGATGGCATGGCGCCCGTGACGCAATTCCAGGCGGTTCCCGCGACGCTTCTTCCCGGGGCTTACACCGTCGAGTGGCGCGGTCTATCCGGAGACGGCCACCCGATGCAGGGCAGTTTTTCTTTCGAGATCGCGAACTGATCCGGCATGATTGCCGCGCTCGCCTCCGCCGATGCAGTCACCTGGATCTCCATCCTGGTGAAGACGCTGGCCTACACCGCGACGCTGGTCGCGGCCGGAAGCGTCATGGTAATGATTTGGCTTCGTGAACTCACCGAGGATGCGCGCGGCGCGCTTCGCCGGATCGCGGTGATCGGCGCGCTGGCAGCGGCTGTGCTGAGCGTGCTGCGCCTACCGGTTCGCGCCAGTTTCCTGATGGGTGGTTCGATCGACGGTGCCTTCGATCCGATGATGCTGGGGATTGTGGTCGATAGCCCCCTGGGCACGAGTGTGGCCGTCCGTCTGATCGGACTTGCGCTCATACTGACCATTCTCCTGCCCGTGCGGGGTGCCAGGTGGATCGCGCTTGCCGGAGCGCTCATGACCTGCACATCGTTTGCGCTGCGCGGTCATGCGCTTGGCGACCCGCGCCTGCTGCTCGGCGCGCTGGTGACGGTTCATCTCGCGGGCCTCGCCTTCTGGCTCGGTGCCTTCGCGCCGTTGTCGCGCGCCACCCGCCGAGAGTCCCCGGCGAAAGCTGGGGCGCTCGCGTATGAATTCGGAACGAAGGCCTTCTGGGTCGTCGCTGCGCTGGTCGCGGCCGGTGCTGTCACGCTCGTGCTACTCGTTTCGGCGACACTCGAGGCTCTTTCTGCGCCTTATGGGCAGGCGTTCCTGATCAAGCTGGCGCTCTTCGTCGGCGTGCTCGGTCTGGCTGCGCTGAACAAGGTGCGGCTGACGCCGGACCTGCAGGCGGCGGTACCCGGCGCCGCGCAACGCCTCCGCAGGTCCATCGCCGTGGAAAGCGCGCTTGTACTGGCCATTCTCGCGACGACCGCTGCCCTCACCACGGTGACGTCGCCTCCTTCCGAACAGACCAAGAGCGCATCACCGAAACCAACGTCGGTGCAATCCGCCGCACACGTAACTGGAAAGTTCCAATGGCGATCTTGAACCGCCGCCAGTTCAATGAATCGCTGCTCGGCTCCGTGGCAGTCTCGGCATCCCGCGGGCGTTCAACTCGGCAGCCATGGCGCCATATGTGACATGACCTTCACTGCGGGTATCTTCAATCACCGGCGCAAGTTCCTACGCAAAGGCGCTCGCGTTCTCCTGCACCGCCGCCCGCAGGGGTGATCCGCCTTTCCCCGCCTGCTTGAGCGCTGCCGCCCCATTCGCCTGCGTGACCGCGATCCTGGCTGGTACGCCGAAGGTCCAACTGGTCGAGTCGTCCAAGCCGAAGAAGATCAAAGGCATCACGCCGGAGGCGATGGCGCGCAGGGAGCAGGAACTGGCTCGCCTTCAGGAGGGCATCGTCCCGATCCAGGACACCTACGGTCAGGACCATCTGAATCTGACGGTGATCAAGGGCTATGTCGGCAAGCTGCTCGGGAACGCCCGGGTCGTGCGCTACCTGGCGCTGAACCATCCGGAGTTCCTCGGCGCGTTCCAGACCATCACCGAGATCACGCCGGCCGAGGCCGCCGAGGCCGAGTAGCGGCTCGTACGTCCCGGACGGATAAGCGCGGGGACCGCGGGAGACGCCGGACTGTGGGCCGGATCAAGCGCGGCGGTGGGGATTGCGGCGAACCCGCTCGGAGCCCACGAGGCCGGCTTGAGTTTTCGCCGGCCGCGCGGCCGCCCTTGCGGCTGCGTTCAATTCGGGGCCTGCCGGAGATCGGGCCAGTCCGGCACGCCTGACCTCCACTCTGCGCATGCTCGTCGTTTGGTCGACAGTCAACGACCATAATTTACCGTAGCAGGTCCAGGGCGGTCCCACCTGAACGGAGAAGCGTGGAAAAGACAACCTTTCAGGTTTCCCGGACATCCACTGTCACATCCAAGGAAAGCACGTCGGTGGTTCTGCCGTGGAAACTGCCCATCACGGGTGAGACCTGCTCGATGCGCCTGGCGACGGCGACGGGAATGAGATTCGTGGAGCCGACCGATCTGTTGGTGGGGTCGAACGGGATCCAGCCCGCTCCGGGAACGAACACTTCGACCCAGGCGTGTGTGGAGCCGGCATCCGCCGATCCGACCTGCTCTCCGGAGGAGTCGAACAGGTATCCGGAGACAAGCCTGGCCCCGAAGCCAAGTGTCCGGGTGGCCTCGGCGAACAGCACCGCGAAGTCCCGGCAGGATCCCCATCCCCTGTCCAGGGTCTCCAGCGGTCCCTGCGTGCCCTCCGTCTCACGGGTCTGGTAGGAAATCCTTGCAGTGATGCCGTTGCTGATGTCCTTCAGCAGCGAAAGCGTGTCCGTCGGCCGCGCCATGACAAACCCCTCGACCCACCCCCGCAGCCGCCCGGTGTCATCGGCATATTGCGGCATGGCCAGGGCGCCGAGATCGGTCCAGTCGTCGGGTGCATAAACGAAGGGATACGAGGCCGCGTTGGCCGCGATGGGGAAGACGGGCCAGACCGGCGCGCACAGATCCACCTGCGCACGCGACCGGATCGAAAGCGCTTCCGTCATCGCGTCGAACTGCGCCGTTGCGACGGCGTTACCGGCAACATCGTGAGACCAGTCGATGCGGGCTGCGGGACTGATCTCCAGATCGAAGGACGTCAGGCTGAGATCCCGGGTCTCCCGCGGACGCAGCATCAGCCGATGCGGCCCGAGTGATACTGCAGTGCGATACCGATAGCTTGTCGTGTGCGTGAGGGTGACCGATGGCATCGGCGAGGCCTACGACATTCGACCGCCGGAACGCCGGCGCCCATGTCCGCCACCCTCGGAGATCGCCGCTCGCCAGACGGAAGAAGCCTTGCAGCGCGAACATATTCGCTCGCCGAACCCCTCGCTCCAGAAGGGCGACCTGCATCTCAGGCAGACGCGTTCGGCGGCAATGTCGGCCGCTGCCCTTACAATCTGGATTTCCGCGTCCTCTGATTTCATCGTCACTTGCGCTCCTCACGCTTCCGCAGCCGCTCCATGTCTCCAATGGCCCGCCTGATCAGTTTTTGAATGCGTTCATCGTGGGCCGCCGGTGTTGCCGAATACCGTTCGAGAAGGAACCGCCACTTCTCCATCACCTCGACCCATGTTCGCGCCGGTTCCGCCAACATCTGGTCTTCGAGACTACCGAGGTGCGGTTGTGCCGAGCGTACCCAAGACGGGGCGTCGCTCGCAGGTCGCCGCCGCATTTCCGTCTCATGTCGGCCGGCCTCTGTCCTGCGACCGTCAAGATCGATCGGGTTATCCGTCACAGCAATGCTCCCAAAAAGCCCCACCATGGCTCGCTTGCGGTCGGACGTGGTACCGTACAACGGGCCCTCGCAAGTCATTCTCCGATGCCCGGGCGCGCGCTTCCGACGCGCGGTCCGGTATCGTCTGTCTCGGTCCCTTTGCGTGGCACGGAAGCGTTGCGCGTTTCCCGTGCGCCTTTCTGGCTGGCTCGGGGCCGAACGGAATAGAGGTCTCGGAGCTCGGACTCACCCACCCCGTCTGCCTGCATGACAAGACGGATCATCGGGTCGGCCAGCATCTCCTCGAGGAAGTAGTCCGTCAGTGCTTTGCCGGTAAGCTTGTCTTTGGCCGCTGCATTCTCCAGCTCGGCGAGCGGCACGGTGAGCGTTCGGTCGAGCCCGGGGTGCGAGGCGCGTGGATGAAGGTGCACGAGGACGGACGACGTCCAGGTGCCCGGTTCGATCCAGTCCACTGGCTCGAGCAGCTGGGTCTCGATCACGTATTCGCCGGGCGGCAGGGTCTCGTTGAAACTCGGAAGCTCAAACGGTTTGAGAAATACGGCGGTGGTCTTGATCAAAGTGGTCATCTCAATGCTCCTGGATGGTTTCATACTGCGAAGTCCCCGACAGACAGGCGGACCAACCATCCCGCCGCTGAGCCGAGGAAGGGCAGACCGACAAGAACCGGCGTTGACACGCCTCTGCCTAATCTCAAGAACCGGACCGCGCCTCGGCGGGATCGCCCTTGGCATCCCATGTCCAGACGTCGAATTGTGTCAGTGTATTCGGCCCGAATGTCTGCGTCAGAGGCACATCGGCGGCGTCCCGACCGCGCCCGATCAGAATCCGCCCCATGCGCGGGCCGTTGTTTCTTGGGTCGAAGACCCACCAGCGGCCGCCCAGAAAGACTTCCATCCAGGCCGCGAAATCGTCAGGCGGATGGGGCTTTGGTTGACCAAATTCGCTCAGGTAGCCGGTGCAGTAGCGGGCCGGGATGTTCATGCAGCGGCAGAGGGCGATGGCGAGATGGGCGAAATCCCGGCAGACGCCCTGCCGTCCGGCCAGCGTTTCGGACGCCGTGCGGGTCGGGCTCGCCTGCATATAGTCGAACGAAACGGCAGAGTGCACGAAGTCGCATATCGCCTGGACGCGCGCCCAGCCCGGCGACGTGGTCTCGAAAAGGCGCCAGGCCTCCTCGGACAGAAGATCGGTATCGCAGTAACGACTGCCGAGAAGATAGACCAAGGTTTCGAAGGGCAGGTCCTGAACGGCGTGTTGCTCGGCCTCTGGCGCTGTCGGATCCGGCAGTCCGGTGTCGCGGAAGATCCCGTCGGTGGACAGGATGAAATCCCCCGACGGGGCCACCATCCGAGTGCACCAGTTGCCGAACCCGTCGCGATAGCTTTCCAGCGGCACGCTCGGCTGCGTCACGAGATAGTCGGCGCGCTCGAGATCGCCGAACCGCGAATAGTGCACGTTCAGCATGGCAATGAGCGGCGTCGGCTGGGTCAGCCGGTAACGCAGGCGACAGCCTATCCGCATCCGTATGCCGTCCGTCTCGGCCGGGCGCGATCTGGGGGCATCATCGTCCAAGAAGACACTCCCCGTCAGAAAGCTGAAAGCTACGGTCGCAACGCCAGCGGTTTCCGGATCGATCGAGATGGGCATTTGCGGGCAGGTCGATCGCGACGCAGGTGTCGTCCACTGCCTCGAAACCCCGTTCGCAACGCCATCCCGGACCGTAGGCATCCTGGTCCAGAAAGGCGTTCGCCGGAAGCGCCACGGGATCACAGCGGCCTTCGATCTCGAAGAAGCCCCTCTCGCAGGCCCATTCGGCACCATAGTCCGCATTGGTGAGATAGCCGTTTTCGGGAACCGCAATCGGAACGCAAGCATCGGTCAAGGCCGTGAAGCCGCGTTCGCATTCCCAGCCGGAACCGGACGGATCGTTGGTAAGATAGGCGTTTTCCGGAAGGACAATCGGAACGCAGGTCTTTCGATCCTGCCGATATCCGCGATCACATTGCCAGTCATAGCCCAATGATTGAAGGAAGGCATTCTCAGGCACGGGGATTGCCTCGCAGGACGCGCCCCCCACTTCTTCATAGCCACGGTTGCACGCCCAGCCCGAGCCATAAGACCGGCCAGTTGCATAGGCGTTGTCGGGGATGTCGATGGCAACACACTTTTCGCTATCAACGCGGTAGCCAAGCGTGCAGTCCCAGCCACCGCCATAGCTCCGCGCCTCTGCATTTTCCGGCATTGGCCCGGTACCGTCCTGCGCGAGAACCGGAAACGCCAGAAAGGCGATCAAGCCGACCATGCCGAAGACGGCAAGGCGGTGGTCTCGGCTCAGGGATTTCGGGCCTGTCCAGGAGATGAAGCCGTTCATCCTTGATCCTCCGCGATTTCCGGGCGCTCGGGTATGGCATCGACATCGAGCGATGTCAGACAGGCCTGCGCAATGTCACGGTCTGGCGCCTTGGCGCCGGGCACCGTCGCCCAGCCCGCGTCCATCAGGGCATCTCGACGCTGGTACGTCGATGCGTCCCGAATCGTCGCAAGCTTTGCGGTGCGGTCGCGGTCGGACCGGGCCATGTCGAGGCAGACCGGCACCATGGCCGCGACGACATCGTTTTGGGACATCGCCATTGCCCTGTCTTGTGCTGTTCCGCCCGTCACCCAGCCGCCCCAGGTGAAGCCGACGATGCCGACGATGCCGACGACGGCGGCGCCGATCGCGACGCCATAGATGCCGGGTTTGATCCATTCGGGAGTGTTCATGGTGTATCCTCCTGCGGAGAAAGCGCCGCCTCGCTGTGAAAGCATTTCCGGTCCGCAGTCAGCTGCCGGTCCAGCGCCTTCTTCCGCATCAGGCCGAAGTCGCCCGAGGAGCGCCGTCAAGCGGCGATCCGTTCCGGGCGTCGTGAAGACCGCCGGCGCGGCCGCCGCCCTTTCGTCGCTTTCCGAGCGTCTCCGATCCCTTCCCAGGCCAGGCCTCCGGCGACATCCACAGGCATGCCGAGCACCTTTTCGATGGCCCTGAGTTCCGACATTTCGTCGGCGGCGCAGAACGCCACCGCGCGTCCGTCATGCCCGGCACGGGCGGTGCGCCCGATCCGGTGAACGTAGTTTTCTGGTACGTTCGGCAGATCGAAATTGTAGACATGGCCCACGCCGGGAATGTCGATCCCGCGTGCTGCAACATCGGTCGCGACGAGCACCCGCACCGATCCGTCCCTGAAAGCGGCGATGGCCCGGTCCCGTTGTCCCTGGCTCTTGTTGCCGTGGATCGATGTGGCCGCGAAACCGGCACGGTCAAGCTGCTTCATGAGCCGCTCGGCACCGTGCTTGGTCCGGGAAAAAACCAGTGTGCGATCATCCCGGTGCCTGTCCAGCAACTCGATCAAAAGCTCCTGCTTCCGGTCCTTGGCAACGAAATGCACCGAATGGGTGACCTTGTCGGCAACCTTGCCCGGCGGGGAAACTTCGACGCGCACGGGATCCGTCAGGTAGTCACGGGAAAGCTCGGCCATCGCTTTCGGCATCGTGGCCGAGAACATCATGGTCTGACGGTCGCGGTTCAGCTTCGGCTCGATGCGGCGCAGCGCATGGATGAAGCCGATATCGAGCATCTGGTCGGCTTCGTCGAGAACCAGAAATCGTGTCCGGCCGAGGTCGATGGCCCGGCGATCCATCAGGTCGATCAATCGGCCCGGCGTCGCCACGAGGATATCTGTGCCGCGCGCAAGCTTCTCGGCCTGCACGTGGATCGACTTGCCGCCGACGACAAGCGTGATGCGCAGATCGGCCGTCATCCCCTGAAGGCTCTGGACGATCTGGCCGGCCAGTTCCCGCGTGGGCGCAAGCACCAAACCGCGGGCCGAATGCGGCGCGGGCCGCTCCTGCCTTTTCGACAGCGACACGACCAGCGGGATGCCGAAGGCGGCGGTCTTGCCGGTCCCGGTCTGGGCGATGCCCAAAATGTCACGGCCGTGCAGCGCCTGCGGGATGGCCTCTTGCTGAATGGGGGTGGGTTTCGTCAGCCCCAGGGCGTCGAGCCGCGAGACCATGCGGGCATTGAGCCCGAGTTCGTTGAAAGTCATGTCAATCCTTGACCGGACCTTTCGTCCGGCGTCACCGACGAACGCAAATGCGCGCAGTCGGTCGGGGTGCACCCGCGACGAACACTCCGGCACCGCATTGTGTCCGGAGCCGCCTTGGGCGGCGTCCCCCCTTCGTGATGTGGGAAAACGATGCGTCACGACCGGGGGCGGGAGTGAACCCACCTGCTCACGCGGCAGAGCGATAACACCAAATACAGATGGGGGCGCGTCCGGCACATGTCAATGAGGCGCTGTGAGCAACTGCACCCGAAGGGCCAATTTGGCAATCTGGCGCGACAACCCTTGTAAGTCGAGTCCAGAAGGCGCATGTCTGGCCAGTCATCGTTGTTCGCTTCGAAACCGCTGCTTCCGTTCATCCGGCTCTCAGTTGATCGATTCAGTCTGACTTTGCCGGGCTGCCGCATGTTGTGGGCAGCACATGAACAGGAGACCACGGATATGGCCAATGGCACCGTGAAGTTTTTCAATACCCAAAAAGGCTTCGGCTTCATCGAGACGGATACGGGCGGCAAGGACGTCTTCGTCCACATCTCCGCCGTCGAACGCGCCGGCCTGACCGGCCTTTCGGACGCGCAGAAGGTGACGTTCGATGTGGAAACTGGCCGCGATGGCCGCGAAAGCGCGACCAATCTCGTACTCGCCTGACCGCGCCGCGCGGGCGCTCCCCACGGAGCGCCCGATCACCGTGACCGATCCCCGTTCCAATGCCGAACATCCGGCCAATGCCCGAGATTGGTCGCGGGTCCTTACCCGTTACCGTGCGCCGGACCCTGCGCGCAGCGTCCTGGAATTGATCGTCACGCTTGCGCCCTTCCTGGCGACATGGGCCGTAGCCTGGTGGCTGCTCTCCTACAGCACAGCCCTCGCGATGTTGTTTGCGCTGGGCAATGCGGCGTTTCTCGTGCGCCTGTTCATGATCCAGCATGATTGCGGCCACGGATCGTTCTTCCGCAGCAAGCGGCTGTGCAACTGGCTTGGTCGCGCGATTGGCGTGGTAACGCTGACGCCATACGATGTCTGGCGCGAGACGCACGCCATCCACCACGCCACCACCGGTAACCTTGACCGGCGCGGGATCGGCGACATGCCCACCCTGACGGTCGCCGAGTATCGCGCGAAGGGGCCTGTGGGGCGGGGACTCTATCGCCTTGTCCGGCACCCGCTGTTCCTCTTCGGCGTCGTGCCCTTCTACAGCTTCTTCCTTCAGAACCGGCTTCCTGTCGGTCTGATGCGGTCGGGATGGAGATACTGGCTGAGCGCCATGGCGACGAACGCCGCAATTGCCGCGGTTCTGACCGCGCTGGTCTGGTTCGGCGGATGGAACGTGGTGCTCTTCATCTTCTTTCCGACGATGCTCCTGGCGGCAAGCACGGGGATGTGGTTCTTTTACGTCCAGCACCAGTTCGAGCACACCAGCTGGAAAAGCGAAGCGGACTGGGATGTCCAAGACGCGGCGCTGGAGGGCAGTTCCCACTACGATCTTCCGCCGATCCTGCGCTGGATCACGGGAAATATCGGCGTCCACCACGTCCACCACCTGGCAAGCCGGATCCCGTTCTATCGCCTGCCCGAAGTGCTTCGTGACCATGACGCGCTTGCGAATTCCAACCGGGTCACCTTGCGGGAAAGCCTGGGCTGCGTGCGCCTTGCTCTATGGGATGAATCCGCGGGGCGGCTCGTGACGTTCGCCGAGGCGCGGGGGCTGCCGACTTGATCCGGAGTCGCACCCATTTCGCCAATCACCATTTTCGGAGACCGGCTCTGTTGCGCAAATCCTGTGAGGGATCGCTCCAACGCTTCCAGCGGTTGTAGAGCGTCTTCGTCGGGCCATATTCCCTCGGTGCATCGCACCATCGCAAGCCATTGCGATTGATGAAAATTATTCCACTCAGAACGCACCGGTCATCAACGCGAGGCTTCCCGTGCGACTTCGGGAAGAAGGGCTTCAGACGCTCCATCTGCGCCTCGCTCAGCCAAAAAAGGTTGCTTATCGTTCAGGTCTCCTTGCGGACCCTGAATCACGGCAGATTACCAAAATCAGTGGGTCTGGAGCCTAGATGGCCGCAGAAGAGTCGATGCCGGCTTGACAGCGTCAATCCAAAGGCACGCCTATGCTTCAGCCTCTCACGCCAGATCGTCCAGCAGCGCCCGCGCCTCGCCGAGGTCGACCGTGTCGAATCCTTCGGTGAACCAGTCGCAGACCGGCGCCAGCACCGCCTGTGCCCCCTCCCGGTCGCCGCGCTCGCCGATCAGCCGGGCGAGATCGCGCGCCGCTCGCAGCTCCTGCAGCCGGATGCCCCGCCCGGCCGCGAACGCCATCGCCTCGCGCAACAGCGCCTCTGCCCTGCCATCGGCTGCGCCGTCGCGCGCCAGCACGAGCCCAGCCTCGGTGCGCAGGATCTCCGACCACCACGCCCGCTCGTCCTCCATGTCGGCAAACCGCCGGGCATCGGCGATTGCCGCCAGCCCGTCGCCGTGCTGCCCCAGCGCCAGATGGGCCTCGGCCGCAAAGCTCAGATGCATCGGCAGGAACAGGCACGGCCGGTCGCTGCGCCGCCGCCGCCCGACCAGGCGCTCGATGGTGTCGATCGCCGCCTCAGCCTCGCCACGGTCGAGCCCGATACGGGCCCGGAAAATCATCGACATCGCGCCGATCGCTCGCAGGTCGTACTCGTCAGCGATCGCGCTGGCCGTCGCCGCGTGCCGCTCGGCCGCCTCGAACCGGCGCAAAGCGAGGTGCGACATCGCCGCGAAGGCATGGCCGAAAGCCTCCGACGCCGGGTGGCTCAGGCTGGCATTGAAGCTCTCGTTTTCGGCGATCTGCCGCTTCGAGCGGTCGGCGAAGCCGAGATTAGCCGAGCACCAAGCGATGTAGTTCCCTGCACAGCAGCCCGGATCGTGCCAGCCGAATTCGTAGGCCTGCGCGTGGTGCCGGCGGTTGTCATAGGCCGCCCAGCCGGTCTCGGCGAACGTCAGCGCATTCTCGAAATCGCCGACCAGTCCGCGATAGCTCCATTGCGCATGCCGTGCCTGGTAGATCAGGTCCTCATCACCATCGGTGTTGGCGAGACTCCAGATTTCGTCGGCATGGCCGCAGGCCTCGCGCCAGCGCCCCATGTTCTCGTAGATGTGGAAGAGGCCCCAGCCGGTCCGGACCGAATCGGCGCTGCTGTCGACCTCGTGACTGAGCCGGCTCGCGCGCAGCAGGTTCTCCTCGACAATCGGTGCGGCGATCCCTTCGAGCATCATCTGCGGCATGCTCAGGCCGCGGCGCAGCCTCAGCTCTAGCGCGTCGCGTTCGGCGCCCGGTTCGACTCCGTCGAGCGCGCTCAGCCCGCTGCGGAAATGCGCCGCCGCCTCCTTCAGCGCGAAGACCCGCGCTGCCTGCTCGCCTGCGGCGCACCACTCCCCGGCTGCCTCGGCCTGACGCTCGGCCCGGCTCAGATGCATCGCCCGGTCGGCCAGCGCGGTCTGCCGGCCCTCGCCGGCCTCGACCGCCAGTGCGTCGGCGATCCGCCCGTGCAGATGGCGCCGCCGCTCGCGCAGCAGGCTGTCATAGGCGGTGTCCTGGATCAGCGCGTGCTTGAAGGTATAACGCGCCTCGGTCCCACTGCCGTACCGGAAAACCAACTCCGACTCGGCCAGCCGGTCGAGCGCTGCGTCGAGGTCGAACCCGCTGCCTTCGCAGACCCGTGCCATCAACCGATGCCCGAACTCGCGCCCGATCGCCGAGGCAACCTGGGCCGCCTCCTTCGCCTCAGTCCCCAGTCGGTCCAGCCGGGCGATCAGCGAGGCCTGCAGAGTTGCCGGGATGTCAAGATCATCGAGCCCTGCGCCGCGCTCGGCCACTGTTTTCGTCAGCTCTTCGATGAACAGCGGCACCCCGTCGGCCCGCTCGACGATGCGGGCGACGAACTCGTCCGGCAGCGCCGGCCCGGCGATCTCGCGGACGATGTCGCCACCCTGCCGGCGGCCCAGCCGGTTCAGCGTCAGCATGGTCGCGTGCGGCAGGGTGACGAAGCCCGCCTGCCATTCCGGCCGGTGCGTCACCACCATCAGCACGGCCGCACCGGCGATCTTTGGCGCCACCGTTTCGAGGAACTCCTCAGTCGTCGGATCGATCCAGTGCGCGTCCTCGAACAGGAACAGCACCGGCTGCAGGCCCGCCAGGTCCATCAGTTCACCCGTCACCGCCTCGTGGATGCGCGCCTTGCGCTGCTGCGGCGTCATCTCGCCCTCGCCATAGCTTGCCGCATGGGCGAGCGACATGAGGTCGGCGAAGGCCGCGAAGCGCTCGGGCCGGCCGATCAGCCGCTCGAGCTTGTCGAGCCGCGCCGCCTCGCCGTCGCCGGCCTCGAACCCGGCGGCGTGCTCGACCTGGCGGATCAGCGGGTAGAGCGCGGTCGTCGCGTGATAGGCCGAGCACTGGTAACGCAGCCGGATCGCCTCGCCCTCGGCGACCCGTTCGCCGAGCGCCTGCATCAGTCGCGACTTGCCGATGCCGGGCTCGCCCGAGATCACGACGATCTGGCCCTCGCCACCGGCCGCCAGCCGCCAGCGGTCGGTCAGCATAGCAAGCTCGCTGTCACGGCCGACCAGCCGGGGGAGCTGGGCGCCGTGCGTCGCCTCGAACCGGCTCACCGCTTCGCCCTCGCCGACAAGCCGCCAGACTGCCACCGGCTCGGCGAAGCCCTTGAGCGTGTGCGGCCCCAGGCTCTCGGTGCGGAAAATGCCGCCAATCAGCCGGTGCGTCGCCGCGGCGATGACCACCTCGCCGGGCCCGGCCAGTGCCTGCAGCCGCGCCGCCAGGTTGGGCGTCGCCCCGGCGACCGCGTCGACATCGCGCGCGTCGTCGCCCTCGGTCTCGCCGACCACGACCAGCCCGGTGGCGATGCCGATCCGCGCCGCCAGCGCCGCGCCGTCGTCGTGCCTCAGGCCCGCGACCGCGGCGATAGCGTCGAGCGCGGCCCGCACCGCCCGCTCGGCCTGGTCCTCGAAGGCGCGCGGCCAGCCGAAATAGACCAGCACCCCGTCGCCGAGGAACTTGGCGACATGCCCACCATAGCGCGCGACCGAGCCCGTCACCGTGTCCTGGTAGCGCCGCATCACCAGCCGCAGGTCCTCGGGGTCGAGCTTCTCGGACAGCGCGGTCGAGCCGACGAGGTCGCAGAACATCACCGTGAGCTGACGCCGCTCGGCGGCAGGACCGGGGGCGGCTGCCTCGCTCGGGGCCGCCGGCGCGTCGTTCGCGCCGAGCATGGCGATCGCCTGCAGCACCCGTCGCCGCGGGCCGATCGGCAGGCTCATCTCTCTAAGATCGTCCTCGGTCAGATGCGCAAGATCGCCGAACACGATCTCGTTCTCGGCAAAGGCGTCCGCGTACTTGCCGAGATCGAGCGCGTCGAGCCAGTCACGTAACCGGTCCGCCATAGCGGTCCCTCCCCGCTGGCATGGTAGAGTAAATCGGCGGATGAAGATATCGCCTGCCTTCCGCCCCGTACAACTCGCCGAAAAGAAAGCATACGAAGAACATGTCGTCCGTGAACCGATGGAGGTCGCCGCCGCCACCGCAAATGTCGACTGGTTCTCACCGATCTACGCGGCGCTCTCGCCAATGTCAGCATCGGGCGTTACGGTGCGGCGGAACGGTACGTCCAGCAGGCCCTCGCCATCCGTCCCAAATTAGGGTCAGGATGCATTGATTTCGGTCGCACGGCGTGATTCACGGCTCAGAAAATGGAGCGGTGACATGAGCGACCTTTACTGGCTGACTGACGAGCAGATGGCCAAGCTCGCCCCTTTCTTCCCGAAGTCTCACGGCAAGCCGCGGGTTGATGACAGGCTGGTTCTGAGTGGGATTATCTTCATCAATCGCAATGGGTTGCGCTGGCGGGACGCGCCTGCCGCCTATGGTCCGCACAAGACGCTCTACAGCCGGTGGAAACGTTGGAGCGAGAAAGGAATTCCTCGATGTGATCTGCCATGCGCACGGCGTCCATCTCGGCCGCAAGGATCGTCCCCGACCGCCGTGAGATAGAATAGGGCACGCCCGCTATGCAGAGACCGGGCACTCGGGTTACGCCTCCGGTCTCGACAGGCGCGCCGCGATCATTGAGCGCCCCCGGCACGCGCAGGAAATGGTAGTCGCCGCGGACACCGGTGCACCAGACAATCGCTCCGAAGCCCTGGGACAGATCGAGCTCCCGTATCGGCACCGACGGCAGTACCGGCTCAACTGTTTCGGCCGGGTCCGGTTGCGCTGGTGGAGCCTTGACGCCATTTGCCGCGAGCCAGGCGTCGATCCGCGCCTTGAGGTCCGAGGCCGTCCTGTCGCCATGGCGGATGTTTTCCCGCACGCCGTCATCGAACCGCGCGATCTCTCCCTCGATCCCTTGGAGACGCCCGAGCAGCACAACGCCGAGGGCGCTGAGGGACTGCAGGCTGATCGTATGGTCCGCACCGACAAGGCCGCGAGTCGCAATAGGCCCGGCTTGCAGCAGTTCTGTCCTGGGAATGTCGAGGATTCCTGTATCGACCATCCACGCCAAGACGTGGCGCCCGCGGTATTGCTTCACCAGGCGCGCCACCCGGCTGGTCGAGAGATAGACCGTCCGGCCGCCGAGGGCGAGGTCCTCGGCAATCTGTCCGCCGGACTGGGCGCATCCGACGACGAGCACCGCACCCTCCGGCAGCGACTGGGGGTCTCGGTAGGTCGTCGTGTCGAACTGCGCCACGCCGGCCGAAACCTCCGAAGCGAAAGGCGGGATGACGGCCACGTTCTGGTCCCCTGTTGCTACGACCACGCTTCGGGCGACGAGAACCTCGCTGTCCACCTCCAGCCGGAAGCCCGTTTCGTGCGGCTCAACGCTGTGAACCGTCCGTCCACACTGAACCGGAAGCTCCTTGCGTCGGACATATCTCTCCAGCATCTCGATGAACTCGGAGATCTGCATCGCACCGTCGGGATCGTCGCTGGTGTCGACGTCGCCCGGCATTACCGTCTGGTACCTAGGTGTATTGAGAAGGAAGGACGCCCAGCGCTGCGTTCGCCAGGTCTCGCCGATACGCGCGCGCTCGAACAGGACATGGTCGATGCCGCGAGCCTTCAATTCCGCGCTTACGGAAAGGCCTGCCCAGCCCGCACCAATGATGACGCAATCGAGCGGCACGCTGACCATTTCATGCCCCACTAGTTTGGCGGAAAAATACTTCAGAAACGCAAAAAACTGAACTGATCTTGGTCCGGTCTTTTGCCAAACGTCACTTTGGACCGATTTTTGGGCTTGGAGCGAGCGCCGATACCGTCAGCCCTTGTCTTCGAAGACCGCTTCGGGCTCTCCTTAGACATCTGAGCGTTTCGGTCAGATGTCCGCAAAGCAGCGCTCAGTAGCCATTCGAGACGACGGGACCGCTCGGCGACGTCCGCTTTTGTGCCTGAACGACCGTTCCTATCAGCACCGGTCATTCACCACTGCTACTTCTGACGTCTCACATGCGAACGAAGCCGCCTATCACTGCAGGGCGGCACTCAGGCGCCAGTTGAACGACCGCTCCGCAGACGGAACGGCCATCGTCCGAAAACCGGATCGCCTGCCGATCCCTGTCACGGTAGATCCAAACTGTGCTAGTCTGTTTCCCGGTTGGGATGTCTTGGGGGATATCGTGATGACAAGCAGCTACAAGGGAAAGTGTTTCTGCGGCGCGGTGGAGTTCGAGGTGACAGGAACACCGCAGGTCATGGGTTTTTGTCATTGCAACGATTGCAGGGAATGGATGGGCGCGCCGGTGAATGCCTTCAGTCTCTGGGTGCCGGAAGCTGTCCGGATCACGACTGGAGAGGACTATGTCACGAGTTATTCTCGAAGCGAACACAGCATCCGGAAATCATGTTCGGTTTGCGGTGGATCAATCATGACCGATCACCCCACGTTTCAATTGATCGACGTCTATCCGGCGCTTTTGCGCGACTTCGCGTATCAGCCGTCGATGCATGTCCACTATGGATCAAGGATGATCCCGATACGTGATGGTCTGCCCAAGTTCAGGGATCTACCGGCAGAGATTGGCGGATCCGGAGAAATGCTGCCCGAGTAGTCCTGCCTGACCTCGCCGGCACTATATCGGCAGCCCTGCATCGATAAGAAGCGTTCTTAGCCGGTCTCGTTGGGCAACGTCCCGGAACGGCAGTGCATCGAACGTCGACACGCGAAACGCGGGTGCCAGGCGAAGAAAGGCATCGCGCGCCTGCGTCGCTTCACCGTCATCAACGGCAATACCCGCGCAGATCGCCAATCCGAGCAGGTTGGGCGCCAGGTCGGGCGCCAGGTGGTCGGCTTGACGAAACCATTCGATTGCGCTGTCCGGTCGTCCAGCCATCAAGTAGCCATAGCCCGCGGCGCGACTGTAAAGGTGCACGTAGGGGTCATCCGGGGCGATGTCGATCGCCCGACGCGCGTTTTCAATTCCCGCGTCCGGATCGCCCGAGAAGATCTGTATCTCGCCCAGCACCCACAGCGCCATGTTGTAGTCCGGATTGATCTGAAGCGCCTGTGCTACCGCCACTCTGGCCTCGGAATGCCTGCGGTATCCGTGCAGCAACAAGCCGGCATGGACGGTGTGGATCATGTCAGATCGGTTGTTTAGCCGGGTCGCCTGCTTGATACGCGCCATGGCTTTTTCAAGGACTGGGCCGGGCACAGGGTCGAAGGCATACAGCGCGTTTGCAAGCCCCAGGCCCGCCGCCGCCATGGCGAGCGCCATGAATGCATTTGCATCAAGTTCCAGTGCCTGCTCGGCGATCACACCTGCGCCGTGCCAGCCTTCGTATGTCGGGTTGAAAAAGCTTGCACCAGCCAGCGCCATAAGGTCTTCCAACGACATTTCATCAAGCGGCTGCGCTCTCAGACGTTCGCCATAGTCGGCGGCCACGCGCCTGCGTAGGCTCATGGCCAGACGCGGTGCAAACCGGTCGGCAAAATCGAAGGGGTCCCCGGCGCCGTCGTAGCGGATGGCCCATATCTGGCGCCCCTCATCGACCCGGACAAGTCTGACGCTCAGCCGGCACCGATCTCCGGTTAACCGCACCGCCCCGTCGACGAAGTAGTGCGCCGACTCTTCGTCTTGCACCACCTCGAACCCGGTCAGACGGGCCAGGTGCCGGTAAAGTTCGTCGATCAGAATGCCGCCTGCTTCGTCTTCGACTGAACTGCGGAATGAAAACCCTTTGATGAGCAGCCGCGGCTTGGTCGCCGCACGAAGCGACGGCAGCTTGTCCGGCCACGACCAGACGCGGATCGGGCGCGCAATGTTCTTGAATTTCCGGTTCCCATTGTCGTGGAACCCCTGCGCCTCTGCTTGTGCCAGGCCCACAATCACTGCGTCGGAAACCAGGATCCCACCCGGCACAGCCATTCCCTCGAGGCGCGCGGCGACGTTGACGCAATCACCAAAGACATCTCCGTCCTGGTAGATCAGGTCTCCGTGGTTGATGCCGATGCGGATTTGCAGCAGGTTGGAGTCGGGATTGCCATCTTCGAGCTTTTCCATGGCCCGTTGCGAGGCAATGGCACACGCTACGGCCTGCGCAGCGGATGTGAATTCCGCCAGGACACCGTCGCCCATGGTCTTGAAGATGCGACCGCCATGTTGCTTCACGATCGGCGTGAAGATGCCTTCGTGCCAACCCCGCACCCGATGCAAGGTGCCTTCTTCGTCCGCTCCCATCATGGCGCTGTAGCCTACGATATCGGCTGCCAAAACCGCCGCGCGTCCTCTCTCCAACGCAATTCTCCGGGCCTGCAACTCGCGCTACAATCTTGCATACACATCCTACCTGTCAAAGGCGCAAGAACTGGAAGTTTCACGCTAAGGACTCTGGCGAAACGGGCAAATTCGGGCTCGTAGAGGCCATTCGCTGCGGGAAAGCGTGGAAACCGCATACGAACGGCTGCTCTGGGCTCTTCTGAGACATCTGAGCGTTTCGGTCAGATGTCCGCAAAGCAGCGCTCAGTAGTCTTTCGAGACGACGGGACCGCGTGGCGACGTCCGCGTCGGTGTCCGAACGACCGCTCCTATCAGCACCGGTCATTCACGACTGTTGCTTCCGACGACTGAGATGCGGACGAAGCAAGCCTTTGCGTCAAACGAATTCTAACCGTCATGAGGCCGAGGGTGTCGTTTTTTCCTCTTCTTGCTGAAATCGTCGTCGCGCCCTATCGTCTATTGCCAGACACGAGGGCAAGGAACGATGGTTTCCACTTCAACCTTGCGGGTGTTGGAACCTGCGCCGAACGTACTGGCTTTCTATGACGGCCGTATCAGCGGCACTCGGCTACACTCTGCGGAGTGGAATTGGCTCGACGATGCAGCTTATGCTCTCGGTGTGGCCAGTTACGCGGTCCTCGACGGAAGCGATGCCTTGGTCTACGACACAAATATCTCGATCGATCATGCGCGCTTTGTTCGACAAGAACTAATGCGCCGTGGGGCAACGTCGATAACAGTGGTACTTAGCCATCATCATAAAGACCACGTCGCGGGAACTGAGGTATTCGCAGATTGCCAAATCATCGCAGGACGAAAAAAGGCTGTGGCTTTGGCCCAAAAAAGGGACAGCTATGGCAAGAGTAATCCGCCAATCGCGCCTCTGACCATGCCAACAACTGTATTTGACGGCGATTTGGCGATCCAAGTGGGTTCCGTCACTGTCAAACTTCGACCGTTGGACATCCACAGTCACGACGGAGTTGCTCTTTATCTTCCCGAACAACGGCTCCTCTTGGCCGGTGATGCACTGGAGGACAGTGTGACTTATGTGGCAGAGCCTAACAGGCTGGAGTTCCATCTGAACAAACTTGAACGATTGCTTACCTGGGACATAGCACACATATTACCTTGTCACGGAGACGCCGACAGAATTGCGCGGGGCGGATACGATCCTTCGTTCATAACGGCCACCAAACATTATGTGACGAAGCTTCTGCGGAGCAGGACAGACACCGAGTTAGCGAAGCTCACATTGCTGGAATTTGCAAAAGAAAGCTTCGAGAGCGGTTCGCTCATATACTGCGACGCCTACGAGGCCGTACACAAAAACAATTTGCAATCAGTTCTTGAAAGCTAGTGCAGCGGTTTTTTCTCCAAACAAACGGCCACAATGGGCTCGATGCCGTCATCTGAGCGTTTTGGTCAGATGTCCCAAGTGCCGAACTTTGCGGGCATGACGCCGATCAGCCTCACTGACCGCCGAGTAGCGTCATCAGACCTTCGCTGGGTCAACCGGCTTGAAGTACGCGATCTTCTCGTAGATCACGCCTTCGTCTCCGACTTTAAGTAGGGCTGATCCGCCCACATCCGTGCCGACGAACCGCCACCATGCCCATCGGAGTATATGCCCATCTTGATCTGCGGATAACTCGTCAGAAACCTCGTAGCGACCGGTACCTCCAATCGCCTTCATTCTGTCTTCCCAGCCCAAAAGGTAGCTTGCGAAGCGATCCTTGGTAATCGGCTCGGCAACCAATCCGTCGTACCACAGGTATCCAGGCGCAGCCGCACGCATGGCGCGTTCCGGGTCCATAGACTGAACTCCGGCAAGATACTCTCGCAGGAAGGCCGTTCGCTTTTGGGGATAGCCACTCATGGACCGAAGTCTACATGTCGGCGCCGAAATCTGAAAGAGTCGCCTTCGGGCTCTTCTGAGACATCTGACCGCTTCTGTCAGATGTCCGCAAAGCCGCTTACAGAAGCCTTTCGAGACGACCGAACCGACCGGCGACGTCCGCTTTGGCGCCCGAACGACCGCTTCTCCCAGCACCTGCCATTCGGCACTGAGGCCTCCGACGTCTCAGATGCGGACAATTCAGCCGTTCGCTGCGTGGCGGTGGAAACAGTCGAGCCGCTCGGCTCAGGCTCTGCTAATCCTGCCTTGGTATTGTCAGCGACCTCTCGCATCTTTTTGCACCAAGAGTGGCTTGTCTCTGCGAATAAAGTTAGCGTTCCTTTAAGGGAGGAGGCGTCAGCAATGCTCAACCACGTCATTTTCGGAGTGGGTAAACCGGTCTTGGTGCTACATGGTTCAACTTTGGACCATCGACACGTGATGGAGACTTTGGAGCCGATTTTCGAGAAACTGAACGGATGGAGGCGCATTTATGTGGATATGCCCGGGCACGGCAAAAGTCCGCCAAAAGATGACATTGCCACACAAGATGATCTGCTTGCAGCGGTCTTAGAGTTTTCACGAGACGTGCTTCCCGGCCAGACCTTTGCGATTGTCGGTGAGTCTAGAGGAAGCTACATCGCCCGTGGTATGGTTCACACGAACCCAAAGCGTGTCAGCGGTGTTGCTTTGATTGTTCCTGGTGGCAGCCCAACCGCAGACCCTGCTAGACTGCCTGCACATTCGGTGCTGGAAGTCGACCTGTCTATTCGGGACGATATGACGGATGAAGAAGTTGAACGCTTCGACAACTTCTATGTGGTGCAGCGGCGAGACATCCTTGAGAAAGCCCGTCGCAGCAAATATCCCGCGAGAGCCTTATGGGACCGGAAACAGGCCTCTCGCATCAACAGTGCATTTGACTTCTCGTTTCATGTCGACGGCGAGACGACAACATTTGATGGCCCAAGTCTCATCCTCGCGGGACGGCAGGACAGTATGTCCGGATACTTGGATGCAGTCGACATACTACCGCAGTTCACCCGCTCTACGCTGGCGGTTCTTGACGCGGCTGGACACGGTTTGGCTTGGGAGCGCCCTGACGTTTTCAACTCGCTCTTTTTGGATTGGCTGGAACGAGTAGATCGCTGCTTTTAGGGTGCCATATTCACCTTCACTTTGGGCTCGACGTCGACATCTGCTCGTTTCGGTCAGATGTCCGCAAAGCCGCGTTCAGAAGCCAATCGAGATGACGGGACCGCGCGGCGACCTCCGCTTTAGGGCCTGAACGACCGTTCCTATCAGCACCGGTCATTCATCACGGCTGCTTTCGACGTCTCATATGCGGACAAACCTGCCTGATGCCGGCGCAGCAAGACTTCGCGACAGACGACGACCACATCTCTGTGCCCGTCGCGGCGGCGCGGCACAACTTCCCCGAAGCGGTCATTGAACGCCGCCAAAATGGCCCGAATTGGAACCGGTCGTTTGCCGCACCGGCGTCGGATGTCTCACATGCGGACAATTCAGCCACCCGGCGAAGCCGTAAGATCGCGCAGGTCCCGGTCAGGCAATGACAGTAACCGACGCCCCTTCGGTGACCTCACCGCCTTCCAGGACTTCCGCGTAAACCCCAAGGTCCAGGTGGCCGAAATTCTTCTTCAATGCGACAGGAACATTGAGATCGCGTTCGCCAGTGGCCGGTTTGACCATCGTGGCGGCGCAACGAACCGTGCGCGCAACGACTTTTAGCCGCGCGTCGCCGATTTGCAGCAGCTTGCCGACCCAGTCGAATTCGACCCATTCCGGCATGTCCTGGATATAGAAATTGGACCGGAACCTGATCGGGTCCAGGGTCATGCCCATGGCCCTTTCAAGCGCGCCGATCGTCGCGAGGTTCATCAGCGAGACATATTTGTAAGTTGTCGACCCTGGTTTCTCGCTGGCGTTTGTCAGGGCATGCCCCTTGCCTCCTACGATGCGGAGCTCCACCATCCCGGTGTCCGACAGAAAGCCGCTGATAAAGCGTTCCAACCGCTCCCGTTCTTCCGGGTCGTGCAGAACACCTGCTTCGAGCAGAAGGCCCTCGCGCCAGATTTCCAGCCGATCCTCTTCGGGATCGAACTTCGTACGCAACTCGGCAAGTTTTTCTTCCCGCATCAGCATATAGAACTGCGTCTTTGGCAGGTATTGCGGGATGTCGGGGTCGAACTGGCAGTCGGGTCTCGCCAAGCCGTAGCGGCGATCGTAGGCAAGCACCTCATGTGGCTCCAGCATCACCTGCCGAAGACCCTCGGGGCTGAGACCCTTCACGGGATACCGATAGATGCTCTTGATGCGCATGTGCTCCTGTGCTCTCCCCCGTTTCTGCGCGTACACTCCAAATTCTATTCACACGAAACCACGGCAGTGCGGAAGTGGAGTTTGCATCGTTCACCGACTGCATCCGGCAGTCGCAAATGGTTTCAATCCAGGCTATCGCCGCTGCGCGTCCGATTGGGGCGCTAAGCTCTCGCCTTTAACTCCCTCGCGCGGCAGAGCCTGCATCCAAGGCCACCAAAGTACTTCTTGCGGAGCGAAGTCTAATATCCCGAACCGGCGCGTATTCATCGCTGTTATACCAGTCTGTGAGCGCTGCCATGCTCGGAAACTCAATGACTACCATAAGCCCCGGAGACCATTCCTTGCCGGACTCCAGCACCTCCAGTTCTCCTCCGCGAGAGAGGAAACGCCCGCCGTACTTGGTGATCAGTGGAAGGACCGCGCGCTTATACTCTTGAAAGACTTCAGGGTCTGTAATGGTTTCGTCCGTGATGAGATAGGCGGGCATATGGTGCTCCCTCCCCGCAGTGTGACTCTGTCAGGCGACGATCCAGGGACCCTTCATATTGTAGCTTCCGTACCGTCAAGTTTTCGTCCTACTGACAGTTCTTCCCTAATCGCGGGGTCGTCGTCTAGAAATTGGGGTTCCACGGTCGCTCCAACCGCATCGAAATATCGGCTCACAAAAGCGCGAAACGATGCGGCAAGCGCGATATCGGCGATGTTGAGATCACTGAAACCAAATCCACGCAGTCGCTGTATGTCGACCTCGGTTACCCGTGAGGCGTCTTGGCTGATTTGCGCGGCGTAATCGAGCATCGCAACTTCCTTGTCTGTAAGCCCGGCATTTCTGTGATCTCTGATGATGGCGAGCGTCTTGTCCCGGCCCAGGGCTTGGGACAAGGCCCGAAAATACACGTGAGAGCAGTAGCTCGATGGCACAAATTTTGCGGCTACGAATGTTATCAGTCGGAAATTGAGGATGCCGAGCGAGAACCCGTCGCGGATCTGGTGCAGGAGGTTCTCGATTGGAAGAATGACATCTGGTCGAGCAGACCAGCACTGCGTGGCCTGCATAACAATCCCCATTGAGGCGTTTTCCGCGCTGTACAGTCCTGCGATTTCTCCTGTCGCCTCTTCCGGCTCTACCGTCTTTATGAACATGATCAGCGTCCGCGTACCTCACTTGAATGAGGATACCGAAACCGGAAATTCTCTGCGACGATTCTCTTTGTTCGCTAACGTATCTCTTAGTTCCGGTTCGAGCTCAGAGCAGAAAGCTGGCGACTTCGCTCAGGCTGAGCAGACGATATTCACACGCGAACTTTGGCTCGGCCGACAAAATCGACATTTGCCGGTCGCATTGGAAGCGAAGTTCTGGGCGCAAACTGTATCGTGGCAAGGGTTCAGGTCGCGCGTCTGGCCTGTCGCATGACCTTCGTCCGGACGCTTTCGGACCCAGCTGTTGAGGAAAGACGATGTCCAGGAAGTACATTGTCGACGTGGAAGGCGTGCCAGCGTCTCCTTCGCCGATTAGTAATGCCGTAGTTGTCGGGAACACATGCTGGATAAGTGGGCAACTCTCTGTTGGACCAGACGGTTACGTAGAGGGCACTGCACGTGAGGAAGCCGAAACTGCGTTCGCACACGTGTTCAGGATCGCCGAAGCGGCAGGGTTCAAGCCTACGGATATTGTCTATGTCGATATTGCGTTCTCTGATCTCGGCGACGTCGGCGCAGTCAATGAACTCTACGCTTCGCTGTTTGAAGCCGGACGCCGACCTGCTCGCACCATTTATCAAGCTGCCCGACTACCCTTCGGGGGCAAGATCAAAGTACAGGCGATCGCTTCCAAGGAATGAGTTCCCCCGGCTGGACGTATGCCGCAGTTGGGCGTCCGCTTTGGGCTCCGAGCCGTCATCTGATGTTTTTTGTCGGATGACCGGTTCGGGCTGGACTACAGACATTGATCTATTGGTTCCATCTGTGCAGTCGGAAGCACAAGATTTTCCGTCCACTTTAGAGAATGAAAGCTTCCAACTGCGTGCCATTCAACGTTCATGGCTGGTTACTTGCAGGCGCGTTTGTTGGGATAGCTAGTTAGGTAAGTTCCGTGAAAATCCGAGGTAAGCCGCGTCAATGTGGGGGATTTAGCGGGGGACGCGCTCAATTATTTCGTAAAATTTTCGCAATAAATCAATAACTTATAAAAAAATGGTGGCGGAGGGGATGGGCCTGAAAGACAACCCTCTCCACCTTAAGTTGTTGGTTTTGAAACGTTTTTCTAGACCCTCCGTCCACCATTGACTCAGCGGCCACGCCCTGCATCAGGGCTGCTCGGAGGCTCTAGTTTCCCTTTGAGACGCGTTCCTGAAAGCTCCGCTCGCGCTCCGGCCAAGTGCTCTTAATGTAGGCGATTACCGCGCGAATTTCCGCGTCGCTCAGATCGCCTCCGAACCCCGGCATATCGCTCTTGTAGCCGCCCCCGACGACTGCGGCCGTGCCTTCCTTCACGAGGCGGAACAGCACATCGTCGGGATGATGCCAGGTATGACCGGTCTCGTCGTGCGGCGGGGCGGGCAGACGGCCGTCGGGGCCGGGCGAGCGCCAGTCTGGTTGGCCCTCGAGCTTCGCGCCATGACACGAGGCGCAGGCCTCGGCGTAGACGGCGGCACCACGGGACAGATCAGGCCCCTTCATTCGAGGCCAAGCCAGAGCCACGGCAGCGACAGCAGCGGAAACAGCTGAAATCCAGACCCAAGGGCGCATCATGAACCTCCGTCAAAAAAAAGCCGCACGCCGACACATCGGCGTGCGGCTTCGGCTTACTGCACCTCGATCTCGGTCACTGTCAGCTTGCCATTCACGCGATCTGCGGTGAACCGGATCTGAGTTCCGTCGGACAGGCCTTCGAGCATGGACGGATCTGCGACGACAAACACCATTTTCATTGCCGGCATATCGAGGTTTTCGAGAGGCCCGTGGTCAATCGTGACCTTGTTCCACTGGGTGTCCACCTTGGTCACGGTACCAGTCGCCATCGGGTGTTCCCCGGCCGAAAGCGCGCCGGAAGCCGCGATTGCAGCAATGGCGGCAAAAGACAGAAGTTTCATGTTGGGTTTCTCCGAGGTTCAGTTGACTACAAGCGCGCCATGCATGCCGCCTTCGTAGTGCCCGGGCAGCAGGCACGCGAATTCAAAGGTGCCAGGATTGACGAAGGTCCACAGGATTTCGGCCTCTTGGCCAGGTTCCAGTCTGACGGCATTTGGATCGTCGTGCTCCATTTCAGGAAACCGTGCCATCATTTCTTTATGCTCGGCATTCGCATGCATCGTATCCATGACGAACTCGTGCACTTCTTCTCCTTCGTTCACGATATGCAAGCGCACGGTTTCCCCGACGGAAAAACTCAGTTCCTTCTGGTCGAAGACGTACACGTTCTCATCGTCGTAGTCCTCTTTCATAACAACTTTCACGGTCCGTGTCGGA
Organism: Ruegeria marina; assembly: GCF_900101475.1. GTDB lineage: Bacteria > Pseudomonadota > Alphaproteobacteria > Rhodobacterales > Rhodobacteraceae > Ruegeria_B > Ruegeria_B marina. The sequence continues at coordinate 108,682 of NZ_FMZV01000011.1, forward strand.
TTAGTTTCGGCGGGTTTGCCAACGGCCATGGCTTTTTCGTGACCGTGGCCGCCGGAATGCGTGCCAACAGCCAGCGCCAAGGTTGGCGCAAGTACAATTGCAAGGGCTGTAAGGGCTGTTTTCATGGGTTGTTCTCCTTTGGTGATCTTTTCTTTCATCCCAAACGGGTGCCACCGCGAGGTGTCAGGATCGTCCGGGGGTTGATGTTGCTCGCATGCTCAGGCAGTTCGCCCGTCCACTCATAGGCTTGGGTGCCAGGAGGGTTCTGGTACCAGCCCGGGTCGGAGTAGTCGTCCGGCGCTATGCCCTCGCGGACCTTCACGACCGAGAACATCCCGCCCATCTCCAACGGGCCATGCGGCCCCCAACCGGCCATCATCGGCACTGTGTTGTGAGGAATCTCCATCGACATCTCGCCCATGTCTGCCATGCCGGCCGTGCCCATGGGCATATAACCTGGTTGCTGGCGGCGGATTTTCTCTGTGACCCGTGTCTTGTTCGCGCCGATGAAGGTCGGGATGTCATGACCCATGGCATTCATCGTGTGGTGCGACTTGTGGCAATGGATCGCCCAGTCGCCTTCATGGATCGCGTCGAATTCGTAAGCCCGCATGGCGCCAACGGGAATGTCGATTGACACTTCCGGCCAGCGCGCACTTTCCGGGACCCAACCGCCGTCAGTGCAGGTCACCTGGAAGTCGTAACCATGCATATGGATGGGGTGGTTGGTCATCGTCAGGTTGCCGCAGCGTACCCGCACCCGATCACCCTTGTTGACCACCAACGGATCAATGTCGGGGAAAATCCGGCTGTTCCATGTCCACAGATTGAAATCCGTCATCTCCATGATCCGAGGAATATAGGTTCCCGGATCGATGTCATATGCGGCCAGAAGAAAGGCAAAGTCCCGGTCCACCGGCATGAAGGCCGGGTCGCGGGGATGCACGATGAACAAACCCATCATGCCCATCGCCATCTGCACCATCTCGTCGGCATGCGGGTGGTACATGAAGGTGCCGGATTTCACGAGGTCGAACTCGTAGACAAACGTTTTTCCCGGCGGAATACCGGGGTGGCTCAGCCCGCCGACGCCATCCATGCCCGAGGGCAGAATCAAGCCGTGCCAATGGACCGAAGTGTGCTCGGGCAAACGGTTGGTGACGTAGATCCGCACCCGTTCACCTTCGACGGCCTCGATGGTTGGTCCGGTCGACTGGCCATTGTATCCCCAGAGGCGGGCGATCATGCCATCAGCCATGATCCGTTCGACGGGTTCGGCTACAAGGTGGAACTCCTTCACATCGCCGTTCATCCGGTATGGCAATGACCAGCCATTCAGGGTCACGACCGGGTTGTAGTCGAACCTGTCGGTCGGACGTGGCGGTACCTGGGTATATGGGCTGTCCGTGAACGCCGCCTCAGGCAGATCCCTGAACCGGGTCTGAGCGGCGCCCGCATTTGCCAGAACAGCGCCGGCACCTGCGGTCAAGCCAGCACCCAGAAGTTGTCTGCGGTTTATCATTCGTCATCTCCCTTTTGGCTACCTGCGCTTGCGGACCCACCCCAGATCGCCGCAGTCACATCGGTTTCGGCCAGCCAGTAGTCCCGTTTCGCCTCGGCTGCGCCAAGCTCTGCTTCAAGCCCGTCACGGGCGTCTTCCAACAGTTCGAACGTGGAGGTGATCATGCCGTTGTAGGATTTCAGGGCCTCCTCATCGATCGTTCGCCTGAGTGGCAGAACGGTGTCACGCCAATGGCGCGCAACCGAATGTTTGCCCGTTACCGCCATATGGGCCGCGCGGGCCTCGGTTCGGGCACCGATAGCCGCTTCGGCCAGCAGGTTCGCTGCCTTCAGATAGGTAAGAGAGCCGCGGCGCGAGATTAACTTGCTGCTGTCATAAAGTGGGATCTCAAAATCAATGACCGGGACGACCGACGTATCGCCGCTGTCACGCTCGATCTCTGCGCCCAACGCAATCTCGAGATCGGAAAACACCCGTGTCTGGCCGGTTAGGCGATACTCGGCCGCGATCGCCTCCAGCTCAAGCCGACCAGCGGCGAGATCGACCCGGTTTTCCAAGGCCAGCCGCTCGATATCCGCGCTGGATCGCGGCTGCCCGGGCAAGCCGGGCAGCGCATCTGGCACATAGAACCTGGCCTGTCCCAAGGACACGCCCATCAGCCGCGCCAGGCGCCCCTTGGCCAGTTCGGCTTCCAGCCTGGCATCAGCAAGCTCCGCGGCGAGCTCGGCATTGAACGCATGTTCGCGTGCCTGGTCCGCTACTCCCAGGGCACCGGTCCTGCCGAGTTCTGTTGCCAGTTCAGAGGCCGCATCGGCGGCGTTCTGTGTGCGGGCGATCAGGGCCGCTGCCTCAAACGCCGCCACGGCTTCGATCCAGGCACGGCGCGTTTCCACGGCCAGCGCAATGGTTTCACCGGCAGCGGCAAGCTGCGCCTGTTCGAAGCGAAGCTCGGCGACCTTGGTTCTGGGCTTCACCGTGGCTGCCTCCACCAAGGCCGTGATCAAGGCAGCTTCAAGGGTTCGAGTAACGTCTCCGGCAAGACCCGTGATCGATACGCCGATTGAAGGTACAGGCCCGATTGCAGTCTCCCAGACGTCGGCAGCAGACAGACCCAGATCGGAATAGGTTGCCTGAAGCCCTCGATTATTCAGCAAGGCGACCTGAACAGCGGTATCCGAACTCACGGTCTTGCCCTGGATCTTGGATAAGGCTCTGGATTCGGCGGCATTGATTTCTGAAGCGTTTAGGTGCCATGCCGGTGTCCCGGCCTGAGCCTGCTGGGTACGGTTGGCTACCACGTCAAGACCCGCACGTGGCGCGCTGACCTCGTTTATGGTGTCCATGTCGGCGCAAGCCGCCAGAACACCGACGAGCGCCAAAGAGGAAACAAGTTTGGTCTTCATGCTCAGTTTCCCGTCTGCGCATCGTTCACGCCGCGCCAGTCCGCGGGCTCGACCACACTGTACCCGCCGTACCGGACCGCCGGGCCTGACGTAACCTGGGAAGACGGGGCCGCAGAGCTGTCACGCTCTGAGCCCAGTGGAAGTGGCTCAAGCGGCGCACACGCCACAATCGCCAGCGGCATGAGAGCCGCAAATAGAATTCTCATAGAAGTTTGACTCGCGTTGGATTGATCGTTTCAGGGCGCGCTAGCGCGTTGCCCTAGGAGAGAAACGATCAAGCACGCGGCGGGCGACGCAGGCCTTCGGGACTGGCCTGTTCCGTCATGGAACGTGCGTACGTTTTGCCATCCGAGATGCGGAAATCTGTCGAAATCTCTGTCCCATGTTGCAGGTCCACGAAAGTGACCGCACAGAAATGAAGCTCGCAGTGGCTATCAGAATGCTGCTTGGGTTCGCCTGCGGCATGATGATCGAGCGATCCTGCCGTAAGGTGTGTGTGCACTGCATGATGATCGAGAACGGCCGAAGACAAAGCGATCATCGACGATGGTTCTTGGCACACCACTCCTGCAACCAATTTCGCAGGATAAAGCAACACAAAGACCGCGAAAAAAGTCGCGACCAAGCAAGCTGCTATTCTGCACATCTTATTCATAAATTTTGGATACATTATTGGGTGTAGGTCAGCAATATAGTTTTGCGTGGCGAGCCATCGTTTTGCGTGGTGAGGCCATCGAAACAACAGCCTGTTTACGCAATGACGCCACACAGGATCTGGATTGTCATCGTTTTGAAGAACGATGTCGTCCTGCAGACCGAGCTTTTCATGGGAACGAGGAATGCGAGCGTTAACTGGCCGGAACCGGCGTGCGGCCAAAAAAGCCTTGGGTTTATTGCCCCTGTAGCGAACAGGTCCTCAGCCGCAGATATGACCACATGGCCGCGCGTCCGCATAGCGCCCATCTCATATCGGTAGTTCGATTTTCCAACGTCATTCATTTTCGTCCCGCACGTTCGCGACCAGGGCCCGCAAATCTTCCACGTCGACGAAATCTGGTACATGCGCATCGCCGGTCACGAAAGACGGTGTTCCGTTGAACCCCAAGGCTTGGCTAAAGCGCTCAGACGTTTCAATGAGCGTCTCGATTTGCAACTCTTTCATATCCCTTCGGAGTTGCTCGAGATCAAGCCCTGCAACTTCGACAATCCGCGTAACCGTTGCTTCCTCGGCCCGGTAGTTCATGCCCATCAAGGCCCAGTGGAATTCTTCGTAAAGCGCTTGGTTGCGAACTGTGGCACAGCGCGGGCAGCGAATGCTGAGCCTTCGCTCCGGATTGGCCACTCGCGATAGACAAGGCTCGGCAAGCTTGCCAACGAGCAGAAGAAGATCGCCGAAAGTTTTCACATGGGCAATTTAGATCTAGCTCAGCCTGTCATCGGTGAACCCGAGATCGGCCTGACTGACGGGAAGCGCGACATCGATGTCGATTTGTTGAGGATGACGATGAACTGCGCGGCGCACAGGAGCGCCAGCTCCCTGCACCGTTTTGGATCAGTATTGGGAAGTGACATCGGAGGAAGTGCTTTGGTTGCAGTTGGGCCGTAGAGATTCGTACGGATGACTTGCGTCCTCGTGGCTCCAATCGTGGCAGGGTCAACGCCCCTCCCAGCCTGTCAGGGTGCGATTTCAGTCAGTCTGTCGACGCTGATGCGCGGCGCGCTTCTTTCATCTTGACCCTGCCTGCCTTGGAAGCCGGAAAAGCCGATTCGACAATGCCTTCATTGCGCGGAGAACCTCGATGAAACATGCTTCCCCGTCGTCCGATCGTCCGACTCTAATCAGGCATCTTCTGTAAGTCCTAAGCAACGGAACGCTCGAGCGCTTGGTGTTGCTTGACATCGAAGGCAAGGAAATAGACGAGCACATTCTGCTCAAGTCACATCTGGTCCGAGTACGACCTGTCTGATTCTCGACCAAGCCGCCAGTTCTCTGACAGGTGGCGTGGCGGATTGAAGGCGTGGCCCCTAAACGCACGCCGTCTGCTGTTGACCCTCCAATGGTGGTAGGGTGTAGACACGATTCGATCCTGGCCTGACCGGATGCGAATGGAGTAATGCCATGAATATTGGAGAAGCCTCGAAAGCTACCGGGATCTCGGTGAAGATGCTGAGGTATTATGAAGAAATCGGTCTTGTTCGTGCTGCGCTCCGCAGCCTGTCGGGGTACCGCGTATATTCCGACAAGAACATTGCGATGTTGCGCTTCGTGCGCCGGGCCCGCGATCTCGGGTTCCAGGTCAAGCAAATCGCGTCTCTGCTGGACCTTTGGCAGGACGGTAGTCGCGCAAGCGCCGATGTGAAGTCTCTGGCTCTCGATCATGTCCGCGAACTTGAACAGCGGCGGCGGGAGCTGGACGAGATGATTGCGACGCTCGAGCATCTCGCGCACCATTGCCACGGTGATGACCGGCCCGACTGCCCGATCCTTTCAAGCCTCGGCTCGGAGGAAGACGCCGAACCCAAATCCAAACGCAAGAAGGTGTCGCGGCGGAGCTTCGGCGTCGCGGGTTGAGTTTCGCCGAACCATACTGGCCGATCCCGCATCTCCGCGCGAGCGTCCGCGCTGTTGACGAAGTCATTCAGACTGTGTGCTGGGAGTTTTTCCAACTCCCGGCTTTTCTGTTCCGTTTCTCAGCTGGCCGCCGCGACATCTGCGGTCATGGACGCCTCGGGCGGCGTGAAGAAGATGTAGGCGCGCAGATCGGGGCGCTGCAACCCCGAAGCCAAAACGACTTCCGTTAGGGCATCGATCATCACCGGAGGGCCTGCCCGTCCTGGGGCCAGACCGGTTCGTGCGTCAGATAGGTCATGACCCGATCTCCTTCAGACGGACCTCGATCCGGGGCTTGATGTCCTGGAACGTGCCGTAGGTGAACCAGTCGCCGATCTGGGCGATGGGGGCGACACGCACGCCGAAGCGGCCCTTGGCCTCGTCCATCACGGCCTGATCGGTGAGATCCCGTTCGACGTAGGCGATGCCGAGGCGGGTGAGCCAGGCCTTCAGTGTGCGGCAGTCGGGGCAGGTCGGCGTGGAATAGACGGTGACGGTATCGGTCATGGGAAGTCTCCGGGTCTCGGATGGTACGGGTTGGGAGGGGCGTCCCCGGTCGGGCCGGGGACGCAGGGCGGCTCAGCGGGCCACCTCGGCCATCGGTGCGGCGAAGTGGCGCAGCCGCAGCGCGTTGCCAAGGACGAAGACCGACGAGAGCGCCATGGCGCCGGCGGCGAAGACGGGCGAGAGCAGGATGCCCGACACCGGCCACAGCGCGCCGGCGGCAACCGGGATCAGCGCGGCGTTGTAGGCGAAGGCCCAGAACAGGTTCTGCCGGATGTTCCGCATCGTCGCGCGAGAAAGCGCGATGGCGTTCGGAACTCCCTTCAGGCTGCCGGACATCAGCACCACGTCGGCCGCCTCGATGGCAACATCGGTGCCGGTGCCGATGGCCAGGCCCACGTCGGCCTCGGCCAGCGCGGGGGCGTCGTTGATGCCGTCGCCGACGAAGGCCACCGCGCCGAGCGCCTTGAGCCGCTTGATCGCCGCGACCTTGCCGTCCGGCAGAACCTCGGCCACGACCTCGTCGATCCCGAGACGCCGTGCGATGGCTTCCGCCGTACGGCGGTTGTCGCCGGTGATCATTGCGACCTTCAGCCCGAGGGCGTGCAGCGCGCGGATCGCCTCCGGCGTGGTCGCCTTGATCGGGTCGGCCACGGCAATGATTGCCGCCAGTCTCCCGCCGATGGCGGCGTAGAGCGGCGACTTGCCTTCATCGGCGAGCCGCGCGGCGGCTTCGCCGAAGGCGCCCACGTCATGGCCCAGCTTCGCCATGTAGCGATCCGCGCCGATCTCGATCCGGAGGCCGTCCGCCTCGGCGGCGACACCGAAGCCGGTCACGCTCTCGAAGCTCGACAGCGCAGGCAGGGACAGGCCCTCGGCCGAGGCCGCTTTGACGACGGCGCGGGCGATCGGATGCTCGGATTTGGCCTCGACGGCGGCGATCTGGGACAGCACCTTGGCGCGGTCGAACCCGTCCGCCAGGACGAGGTCGGTCAGCGTCGGCTTGCCCTCGGTCAGCGTGCCGGTCTTGTCGAGCGCCACGACCTTCGCATCCTGAAGTCCCTGCAGCGCGTCGCCCTTGCGGAACAGCACACCCAGTTCGGCGCCGCGGCCGGTGCCGACCATGATCGAGGTCGGCGTGGCGAGGCCCATCGCACAGGGGCAGGCGATGATCAGAACCGCAACCGCGTTCACAAGGCCGAAGGTCAGCGCCGGATCCGGTCCGAAGAAGAACCAGACGCCGAAGGTCAGCGCGGCAAGCGTCATCACCGCCGGCACGAACCACATGGTGATCTTGTCCACCAGTCCCTGGATCGGCAGCTTCGATCCTTGAGCCTCTTCGACCATGCGGATAATTTGGGCGAGCATCGTGTCGCCGCCGACAGCCGTTGCGCGGAAGGCGAAAGCGCCGGTCTGGTTGACTGTGCCGCCGGTGACGGTGGCGCCCGCGGTCTTGGCAACCGGCAGTGGTTCGCCGGTGATCATGGACTCGTCGATCCAGCTGTCGCCCTCGACCACTTCGCCGTCGACCGGAACCCGTTCACCCGGCCGGACTTCGATGATGTCGCCGGGGGCCACATCGGAAACTTCGATCTCGACGACGCTGGCTCCGCGCCGTACGCGTGCGGTCTTGGCCTGAAGCCCCACGAGCCGCTTGATTGCTTCCGAGGTGCGGCCCTTGGCCCGCGCCTCGAGCACGCGGCCCAGCAGGATCAGGGTCACGATGACCGCGGCGGCTTCGTAATAGACATTCACGGTTCCCGCGGGCAGCAAGCCCGGCGCAAAGGTCGCGACCAGCGAATACGCGTATGCCGCCAGTGTTCCCACGGCGACCAGGCTGTTCATGTCGGGCGCGGCGCGCAGCAGCGCCGGGATGCCCTTTCGGTAGAAGCGCATGCCGGGGAAGGCGAGCACCAGCGTGGTCAGCGCGAACTGGATTAGCCAGCTGGCCGTCATGCCGATGGTCGAGGCGATCAGGTGGTGCATTCCGGGGATGACGTGGCTGCCCATCTCGAGCAGGAAGACCGGCAGGGTAAGGCCCGCGGCAATACCGAGGTCGCGCCGCAGGATGCGGTGTTCCTGCTCCTTCTTCGCCTCGGCCTCTGCGTTGGCAGCAGCGCCGCCGTCTACGGCCCGGGCGGTGTAACCGACCTCGGCGACCGCGGCGACCAGGGTGGCGGGATCCGCCGCGCCCTTCACCGTCGCGCGCTCGGTGGCGAGGTTCACGGTCGCCTCGCTGACGCCGGGCACGGCGCGCAGCGCTCGCTCGACGCGTCCGACGCAGGAGGCGCAGGTCATCCCCTCGATGGCGAGTTCGATGGTCGCGGCGGTGACGGTGTAGCCGGCATTCTCGACGGCCCGTATCAGCTCGGCGCGTTCGACGGGCCCTGCAAGGCGGACGTCCGCGCGCTCGGTGGCGAGGTTGACGCTGGCATCGAGAACGCCGGGAACGGCGTTCAGGGCACGCTCGACACGGCCCACGCAGGAGGCACAGGTCATGCCCTCGATCGGAAGGGAGACGGTCTCCCGGGTGAAACTGGCTGGCGCATTCATGGCTGATTCCCTTCGGATGAGCAGTGATGCGCAAGGAAATGGGATCTCCCATGTTGGGAGGGTCAACAGCCTTTTTTCGATTTCTTGTTAAGGCCTGTGATGGTCTCGCGCGCGCGTGTTCTCATACCCACGACGCACCGGAACATGATCATCGACCGCCAGGAAAAATTCCGCAGTTACGCACTTGACCCTCCCAGCATGGGAACACCCAATTGTTCGTTTGCCAATCAAGCAAAGGAGGCAAACATGCAATTCCACATCGAAAACATGACCTGCTTCGGGTGCGCACGGAGCGTAACCAAAGCGATCCAGTCGGTCGACAAGGCCGCGGTGATCAAGGCCGATCCCGAGAACCGCAAGATCGAGGTCGAAACCTCGGCCGCGCGCGCCGAGATCGAGGCCGTTCTCGCCGAGGCGGGCTATCCCGCTGCCCGCGAAGCCGCGTGACGGGGTCGGCGATGTCCCGCCTTTCCATCGCGTTCCTGGGAACGGCATCAGTTGCCGCCGTGGCTCTCGCCTTGATCCAGGTGCAAATGGCTGCGAACGGCCCGGTAGCGGCTGAACCGATCGCCCACTCCGTTCACGAGGTTGCTCCATCTGGCGCGCCTCATGGCGGACACTGACCCCGCTCCTGCAGAGCCGCCCTCGCGAGGGCGGCTCCCGCTGCGCGGTCTCCGGAAGGGGCGGTCAATCTCGCCCAGCACACCCGCGAAAGTGATACCGGCTGAAATGGACTCCCGAGCCACTGGTCACTATGTTCTCGTCATGTTCGCTCGTGCCATTATATTGCTGGCATTGCTCGCTGTCGTCCTCTTAACGACAGTCGCGCCGTCGCATGCCGCCAGCATGAGTGCGGAGGCGAAACATGCGTTTCATGCCGACGTGATGATTCACATGGAGGCTGGCGATGCCCATGATTGCGCAGGTGAGGCTGCGTGCGGCGAGGCAGATGCCGGACTTTGCGTTTTCGTCTGCGCGGGGCTGACAGCTTTCGCTCCGGTTCCGGTCGCGGAGGCCGCCCGGTCTGCGGATCCTTCAAGGCACCAATTCCCTTCCGGGACGAGCGTCGAAAGCCGGTCTCCCGATCTGAACGAACGACCTCCTGCCTCTCGGCTGCGACCCGAACGCTCGATATTGACGGGCGCGCAGCAACGGTCTTCGGTCTCGCCGGGCCCGGCGGCCAGGGGTTGGTACTCGATCCCGGGCAGCGGTTCCGGGTCGACCTGACCAAGAATCAGGATGTCGGTACGATCATCCACTGGCACGGGCAAATCCCGCCCAACGCCCAGGACGGCGTGCCCGACATGCCGATGCCCCTTCTCGCCCCGGGCGAGACCCGGTCTTACGACTTCGAGGCCCAGCCGGGAACGCACTGGATGCACAGCCACGTGCCGATCCAGGAGATGCAGTTGCTCGCCGCGCCGCTCATCGTGCGCTCGGCCGAAGACGTCGCAGCCGACAGGCAGGAGGTCGTGATGTTCCTGCACGACTTCTCGTTCAAGTCGCCCGAAGAGGTCTTGGCCGAGATCGCGGGCGGTCACGGAGGCGGCCGTCACGGCGGGCACGGCGGACATGGCGACGTCCAACCCATGCAGGGGATGCCGATGGACGGCGCGGGTGCCATGCCGGGAATGGATCACAGTGCCATGGGCCATGGAGCCATGGGCGGCATGCCGATGGGCAGCATGATGGGCATGGGCGACATGGCCATGGACCTGAACGACTACGACTGGGACGCCTATCTCGCCAACGACCGCACGCTCGCTGACCCCGAAGTGGTCCGGGTCGAACGCGGCGGCCGTATCCGGCTCCGCGTCATCAACGCGGCGGCGGCCACGGGGTTCTGGATCGACACCGGTTCGGCCACGGCGCGCCTCGTCGCGGTGGACGGCCATCCGGTACGGCCGCTTGCAGGCAACCGCTTCGGGCTGGCGATGGGACAGCGGCTCGATCTCGAGATCGACCTGCCGAGCGAAGGCGGCGCCTGGCCGATACTCGCGCTTCGCGAGGGCGCACCCGAACGCACGGGGCTGATCCTCGCGACGCCGGGAGCGGAGGTCCGTCGCCTCGACGTCCTCGCGGAGGCCGAAGCCCCGGCCTTCGACACCGAACTTGCGCAGGAGGCGCGCCTGATCGCCAGCGACGCCCTGCCGGACCGGCAAGTGGACCGCAGCCATATGCTGATACTGGGCGGCTCGATGCAGCCCTATGTCTGGACGATCAACGGCGCCGTCTGGGGCCGGCACCAGCCGATCATCGCGCGGAGCGGCGAGAGGGTCGTGCTGTCGTTCCACAACATGTCGATGATGGGCCACCCGATGCATCTGCACGGCCATGTGTTCCAGGTGGTGGGCATCAACGGGCGGCGGTTCGCTGGTGCTCTGCGCGACACCGTCTATGTGCCGCCGATGTCGATGGTCGATGTCGCCCTGGACGCCGGCGAGGCCGCGCGCTGGATGCTGCATTGCCATCACATGCCGCACCTTGCGACCGGCATGATGACCGAGTTCGCGGTCACGGCGTCGGTGTGGTCCGGACGGGGCGGTCCGGACAGGGCGCCCCGCCGTCCAGACCCCAATCCTATGCTATACTGCTCGTGCAGTAGTGATGTCTGAATATCAGGCGCAGCATACGGGTGAAAACCGGGAGGACGAAAAGATGAATTGGAACGACATGGGCTCCGGAATGGGGTTCGGAATGGGGTTCGGCTGGCTCTTCGGCCTGCTGATCCTCGTTCTGGTGGTTTTGGCCATAGCAGCGCTGGTCAAATATCTTCGGAAATAGACGAGAGGAATTCTCATTGGATTACACAATCAATCGCATGATCCCCGACACCGGGATCGACGACGTCGACGCGCGCGTGAGAAAGGCCCTCGGCGACCACGGCTTCGGCGTCCTGACCGAGATCGACGTCAAGGCGACGATGAAGAAGAAGCTCGATGTCGAGATGCCCGCCTATCGCATCCTCGGCGCCTGCAACCCGAAGATGGCGCATCAGGCCATCGGGATCGAACCGCGCGTGGGGGCGATGCTGCCCTGCAACGTCATCCTGCGCGAAGTGGGGGGCGGCGTGGAGGTCAGCGCGATCGAACCCGTGGCGTCGATGCAGGCGATTGAGAACGCCGAACTGACGGCCGTGGCGGGCGAGGTGCGCGACCTTCTGGCGAAGGCCGTCGCGGCGGTCTGAGATGAGCCTGCGTGCCACCATTCTCGCGGGCATTGCGATCCTCGGCATCGGACTGCTCGCTGTCTGGCAGTTCGCGCCTTCGGTATTTGCCGAGGCGCGCAGCCTTCTGGAGCCCGAGCATCTGGAAATGCTGATGGTGCGCGCGGGTCTCTGGGGGCCGGTCGTGATCGTCACGCTCATGACCCTCGCGGTCGTTGCCAGCCCGATCCCGAGCGCGCCGATCGCGCTGGCGGCGGGAGCAGCCTATGGGCATGTCTGGGGGACCGTGCAGATCGTGATCGGCGCCGGACTCGGGGCTCTGATCGCCTTCGGCATCGCACGGGTTCTGGGGCATGATGCCTTGCGGCGGGTTTTCGGGGACCGCGTCGATGCCGGGCTTCTCGGGTCGCAAGCCGCGTTGACCGCGACGGTTTTCGCCAGCCGCCTTATGCCCTTCGTGTCCTTCGACATGATCAGCTACGCTGCGGGGCTCAGCCGCCGGCACACTTGGCGGTTCGCAATGGCAACGCTCGCCCATTTCGGCGGTGAGGCGATTAGCGGAGACCTCGGGCGCGCGACATGGGCGGTGCTCGGACTTGGGCTCGTGACGGGGTTGCCGTTGCTGTGGGTGGCGCTGCGGCAAAAGCCTGATAAGGAAAATCCATGACGAAAAGCGATTACGAGAAGAACAGCATCACCCTCCCAGGTGCTGTGGCCATGGGAACCGGCGTGATGATCGGCGCGGGCATCTTCGCCTTGACCGGCCAGATCGCCGAGCTTGCCGGGCCGCTCTTCCCGCTCTCGTTCATCGTGGGCGCCATCGTGACCGCGTTCAGCGCCTACGCCTACATCAAGATGTCGAACGCGTATCCGTCAGCGGGCGGCATCGGGATGATCCTGAAGAAGGCCTACGGCCCGACGACGGTCGCGGCGGGCGCCGCCCTCCTGATGGCGCTGTCGATGGTGATCAACGAAAGCCTCGTCGCGCGCACCTTCGGCACCTACACGCTGCGGGCGTTCGGCGGCGATCCGGACAGCATCCTCGTGCCTATTCTCGGTGTCGGGCTGATCGTCTTCGCCTATCTCGTGAACGCATCGGGCACCCGGTCGGTCGGGCTGTTCTCCATCATCATGGCCGTGCTCAAGGTGGGCGGCATCGCGCTGTTCGGCGCGGCCGGTCTTTGGGCGAGCGGCGTTTCGTTCGAGGCGACGGATGATGATTTTGCAGCGACAGGGTTCGTGGCGTCGGTTGCGCTGTCGATCCTGGCGTTCAAGGGCTTCACAACCATCACCAACAGCGGCGCAGAGATCACCGACCCGCACCGCAACGTGGGCCGGGCCATCATCCGGGCCATCGCCATCTGCGTCTTCGTCTATCTGCTGGTGGCCTTTGCGGTCGGCTCCAGCCTGCCGCTCGACCGTATCGTCGCGGCGAAGGACTACGCGCTGGCCGAAGCCGCCGAGCCCGCGCTAGGCCAAACAGGCTTCTACCTGACGGTGGCGCTGGCACTGGTAGCCACCGCGTCGGGTCTGATCGCCAGCGTGTTCGCGGTCTCGCGGATGCTGGCAATGCTGACCGACATGAAAATGATCCCGCACAGCCATTTCGGGATGCCGGGCACGATCAAGGACCACACGCTCGTCTACACCGTCGTGATCGCGGGCTTCCTGACGGTCTTCTTCGATCTCAGCCGCATCGCCTCGCTCGGGGCCTTCTTCTATATGGTGATGGACATGATCATCCACTTCGGCGTGTTCCGGCATCTGCGCGATGAGATCGGCGCGAAGGGATGGGTGTTGCTGACGGCCATCGCCCTGGACGCCGTGGTACTGGCCGCCTTCGCCGCGATGAAGTGGCAGTCCGACCCCCTCATTGTCGTCCTTGGCGCGATCGGCATGGCGCTGGTGTTCCTGTTCGTCGGGATCTTCCTTTCACGCAATCCCGCCCCGGAAGACGCTCACGACCATCACTAAAAAGGAGCTTCAGCTTCCAACGGCTGGAGGCCGCAAGCTGAAACAAGAGATCGAAAGGCTGGCAGACCATGGAGCATGATCACCATTACGCGACGCCCGACATTCCGGCGGGGACAGAGACGGCGAAAGACCCGGTCTGCGGGATGACGGTCGCGATCAAACCCGATGGGCGTCACGCTGAGTTCCATGGCGAGACCTTCCATTTCTGCTCGGAGAAGTGCCAGACGAAGTTCAAGGCGGATCCGTGGTTCTACGCCTCCGGCCGCGCGTCCGGGCAGAAGAAGGCTGCACCGGCCAATGTCCAGTACACCTGTCCGATGCATCCCGAAATCGTCCGCGATGCGCCGGGGTCCTGCCCGATCTGCGGCATGGCGCTGGAACCGATGGTGCCGACGGACGAGCCCAGCGAGGAGTTGACCGACTTCACGCGGCGCATGTGGATTTCCGCTGCGGCGGCGGTGCCGCTTGTCATCCTGACAATGGGCGAACTGGTCGCCTTGCCGGTGCGCGACTGGATCGGGCACCAGACGGCGAGCTATCTCGAATTCATGCTGGCGACGCCGATCATCCTCTGGGCGGCCTTGCCGTTCTTCCGGCGCGGCTGGGACTCGATCATGAACCGCAGCCCCAACATGTGGACGCTGATCAGCCTCGGCGTGGCGGCGGCGTACCTGTATTCGATCTTCGCGACCTTCCTACCGGGGGTTTTCCCCGAACAGTACCGGATGGGACACGGCGTCGGCACTTACTTTGAGGCGGCCGTGGTCATCGTCACTTTGGTCTTCGTGGGCCAGGTGCTGGAACTGCGCGCACGAGAGCGCACAGGCGACGCGATCCGTGCGCTTCTAGACCTTGCACCCAAGACCGCCCGTCGCATCCTGCCGGACGGCACCGAATATGATGCCCCGCTGGAGAACATCATGGAGGGCGACCGGCTGCGCGTGCGCCCCGGCGACGCGGTCCCGGTCGACGGGACGGTGATCGAGGGCCGGTCTTCGCTGGACGAGAGCATGTTGACTGGTGAGTCGATGCCAGTGGAAAAAGGTCCGGGCGATGATGTGACCGGGGCCACGATCAACAAGAACGGCAGCCTGGTAATCGAGGCGGGCAAGGTTGGCGCGGATACGGTGCTCGCACAGATCGTGGCCATGGTGTCGAACGCGCGACGGTCCCGCGCTCCCATACAGGGGTTGGCGGATCGGGTGTCGGCGGTCTTCGTGCCAACCGTGGTCGCCATTGCCATCATAGCCTTCATCGTCTGGATGATTTTCGGCCCAGAACCCGCGCTGGTCTTCGCCATAGCATCCGCCGTCTCGGTCCTCATCATTGCCTGCCCTTGCGCGCTTGGCCTTGCGACGCCGATTTCCATCACAACGGCCGCAGGGCGCGGGGCGCAGGCGGGCGTGCTGATCAAGGACGCCGAGGCGCTGGAGCGCATGGCGGGCGTCGATACGCTGATCGTCGACAAGACCGGCACCCTGACCATGGGCAAGCCGAAGCTTACGGATACGGTCGCGCTTGGGAATTTGAGCGAGACGGAGCTGCTGTCGCTGGCTGCGGCGCTCGAGCGCGGCTCGGAACACCCGCTGGCCGAGGCGATCGTCGACGGCGCCGAAGCACAGGGCTCCCCGCGTCAGGAGGCCGCCGACTTCGAAGCCGTCACTGGCAAGGGCGTGCAGGGCCGGGTCGGCGACCGCGCGGTGGCGCTGGGCAACGCGGCGATGATGCGGGAGATGGACCTGGACACGGGCGCCGCCGAGGCGCAGGCCGACACCCTGCGCGCCGAAGGTAAGACGGCCATGTTCATCGCGGTTGATGGCGCGCTGGCCGGGATCGTGGCGGTCGCCGACCCGATCAAGGACAGCACCGCACAGGCGATCCAAGAACTGCATGCCCAGGGTCTGCGAGTCATAATGGCCACGGGCGACAACGAGCGCACCGCGCAGGCGGTGGCGGGAAAACTCGGCATCGACGAGGTGCGCTCGGGCATCCTGCCCGAGGCGAAGAAGGACCTGATCGACCAATTGCGCCGCGATGGCCACAAGATCGCGATGGCGGGCGACGGAGTGAACGACGCCCCGGCGCTGGCCGCAGCTGATGTGGGCATCGCCATGGGCACGGGCGCGGATGTGGCGATGGAAAGCGCCGGCATCACCCTGCTGGGCGGCGACCTGATGGGCATCGTGCGGGCACGCAAGCTCGCCCGCGCCACCCTGCGCAACATCAAGCAGAACCTGTTCTTCGCCTTCGCCTATAACGCTCTTGGCGTCCCCATCGCAGCCGGGTTGCTCTACCCTGTCACCGGACTTCTCCTCTCGCCGATGATCGCGGCGGCGGCCATGAGCCTGTCCTCGGTCTCGGTGATCACCAACGCGCTGCGGCTGAGGCGGGTCGATCTCTGACCCGTCAGCACACCACACCAATCGGAAAGGAAAACCATATGACCCATGAAACGATTTCTCGCCGCGCGATCATGGTCGGAGCGACTGCGCTCGTGGCCACCTCGCCCCTTCGGACGTTGACGCAAGGCGTGGGTCCGTCGATCCACGTGATGAAGGACCCGAACTGTGGCTGCTGCTCGGCCTGGATCGATATCCTCGCGAATGACGGTTTCGCAGTCACGACCGAGGCGAGCGCCGGAACGCTTCTGATGCGCTACAAGCTGGACAACGGCATCCCGCAGGAGATGGTCTCCTGCCATACGGGTCGCGTGGAAGGCTATATGATCGAGGGTCACGTCCCTGCTGCCGACATTCACCGTCTGCTGGTGGAACGTCCCGACGGTCGGCCTCGCAGTGCCCGGCATGCCCTACGGCTCGCCCGGAATGGGGCCGGAAAGCGAGCGCGAGGCCTATGACGTGTTCCTGATCCAGCGTGACGGATCGATTGAAATTTTCGCCAGCTACGCTGCCGCATGACCTTGAAGCTGCGACTCCGCTTCTGATCAGGGACGAGAACACAGGCGCACCTGATCCCGCATCACAGCGTAGTCCGCCAGCATCTCCGCGACCACCGAGGCCTCCGGCAGGGCAGCCAAGTCCTCAGCCGCCCGCGCCTGTTGCTCCCGGCTGTACTCGACAACCGGCGGACAAGCCCCGAACCCACCTGGCTCAAAACCACCCGTCGCGCAACTGCTAAGCAAGCTCATCACGAGAACGAGGGCGACGCGCCGCCGCCTCGAGCCAGGTTCTGCCGCTCCACCAGGTTCCGGACATTCGACACATGCCATCGCCCGCCCCGTCGTGTGCGGATACCGCGGGCGTTCAACTCGGCAGCCATGGCGCGCAACGTGACATGGCCTTGACTGCGGATATCGTCAATCACCGGCGCAAGTTCCTGCGCAAAGGCGCTCGCGTTCTCCTGCACCGCTGCCCGCAGGGGTGATCCGCCCTTCCCCGCCCGCCTGAGCGCAGCCGCCCCCTTCGGGTTGCCCAGCCTGACGCCGCGTGCCTTGGCCGCCGCCAGCGCCTCCTTCGTGCGCCGCGAGATCGCCTCGCGCTCCTGCTCCGCGACCAGCGCCATGATGCCGACCGTGAGGTTGTTCGCCTCGGGCATGTCACAGGCGAGGAACTTCACGCCCGAGTCCCGCAGCGTTAGAAGGAATGCGGCGTTGCGGGACAGCCGGTCCAGCTTGGCAATCACCAGCGTGGCACCGGTCAGGCGCGTCAGTGCCAAGGCTTCCGTCAGTTTCGGGCGATCCGTCTTGCGGCCGCTCTCGATCTCCGTGAAGCGAGCCAGGACAGTACCACCTCGACTTTCGGCGAAATCGTCGATGGCCTTGCGTTGTGCTTCGAGCCCGAGCCCGGAGCGTCCCTGTTTCTCTGTGGAAACCCGCTCGTAGGCGATCAATTTGAGAGGTGGGTCAGCATTGTTGACCATGTACACATCTGCCAAACGTTGGTTGCGCAGATGTGTACAGCGTTCTGGCGCAGGAGTGTAGCGCCCATGGCGTTGATTTCACATGAGTTTCTGTCTGACCTGCTCGGTGTCCCCATCATCCTCGACAATGTTGCCGTCCTGGTCGCGGAACTTGTTGTCGTCCCCCTGAAACAGCACCCGAAACACCGTCACCGGGCCCGCATCCGGAACCGCGTTTGCCGGTAATCGCGCCCGCGCCGCCGGGGTCAGACCCAGTTCGGCCATGTATCGGCCCATGAGTTCCATCTGCTTGTTGGCGATCGAAAGCCAGGGCGACTGCTGCGCATAGCCCGAGGGGGTGCGGATCAGCATCGGCGTTTCCCTGAGCTTCTCCTCCGCCTCCACCCAGCGGGCCCAGGCCTGGCAATAGGCGGCAAGCGCCGCGCGGTCGGTGATCGAGAGCACACCCATGTCGTAAAGCGGTTTTGCCAGCCGGCGCCACTCCTTGGCCGCAACGGGTGTCAGATGCGCCGGGCAGCGTGGCAGGGCATCGGGCGGCCTTGGCGCGTCGCGCTTGCCGGGATATGGCTTGCGTCCTCTCACTGCCGCCCGACCAGTGGCTTTGCCGCATCGAGGCGCTCGGCCGTCTTGTCCAGCATCGCCCGCAGCTTTTCGGCGGGCGAGATGATCTCCCGGACCACCGAGGTCACCGGACCGCCATCCGGCCCTGTGTGCTCGATACGGTTGGCTTCGCGCCAGCCGGCCTGTGTCTTGAGATAGAAGATCGCCGAAGTGGTGCAGCCGGACCGGGCCTTCTGCAGCAGCCCGTTGGCCACATGCGCGATCGCCTTTGCCTTTCCCCTTTTATACCGCTCATCAACCTCCGGATCGCGCGCACAGATCGCCTGGAAGGTGTTGCGGCAGATCCCGAAATAGTCAGCGATCTGATCCTGGCTCAGCAGCGCCGCCAGCGTCTCGACCTCGCGCACCTGGTCGGGCGACAGCATGATCGTCGGGCGCGCCATCAGCCGGTCCTCGCGAACTGGCGCCGCAGGACATGACCGTGCATCACCGCGACCGGGGAGATCCCGACGCCGAGCGTGACCTGCTGCCAGGGCATGGCTTGCAGACCCAGCGCCGGCTGCGCCTCGATGGCGACAGCCCAGCCGACCAATGCGTTCGCCAGGACCCCGAACGCGGACAGGACGCGATTCTGGCTCATGCCGCTGCCCCCGTATCGCCCGCGCGTGCGGCGGCTGTCTCGGCGAAGCTTCGGCCATCCGCCTCGAGGGTCGCCGTCTTGCCGGTGAAGGCCTCCCAGCGGCGCACGGCCACATCGACATAGGCCGCGTCGAGTTCCAGCGCACAGACATGGCGCCCGCAGCTCTCGCCGGCAATGATCGTGGTCCCCGACCCGGAAAAGGGCTCGTACACCGCCTGGCCGGGACTTGCGTTGTTCAGCATCGGCCGGCGCATGCACTCCACCGGCTTTTGCGTACCATGCACCGTGGTGGCATCCTGATCGCGGTTCGGGATCGACCACAGGGTGGATTGCCGACGGTCACCCGACCAGTGGCCCTTGCCCCGCACCGCATACCAGCAGGGTTCGTGCTGCCAGTGATAGTGTCCCCGCGAGAGCACGTGCCGGTCCTTGGCCCATATGACCTGCGAGCGGATATCGAACCCGGTCGCCAAGAGGCTCTCGGCCACGGTGGCGGCATGCAGCGCGCCGTGCCAGACATAGGCGACGTCGCCGGGGAACAAGGCCCAGGCCTCGCGCCAGTCGGCCCGATGGTCGTTCAGAACCTTGCCGGTGCGTTTGGTCTGCGCCGCGCCTGCCCGGTTGCGCCAGTCGGGGTCGTAGTCGACACCATAGGGGGGATCGGTGACCATCAGGTGCGGGCGCACGCCGTTCAGAAGGCGTGTCACCGCCGCTGCATCCGTCGCATCGCCACAGAGCAGCCGATGCGACCCGAGAACCCAGAGATCGCCCGGGCGCGAGACCGGCACCTGGGGCACCTCGGGGGTCGCTTCCTCGCGCGCATCCGCTTGTCCATGTCCAAGCAGATCGTCCAGTTCGGCCCCCTCGAAGCCCAGGGCCTCGAGGTCGATCCCAAGATCGGCCAGATCGCCAAGTTCCAGCGCCAGCAAATCCCGGTCCCAGCCTGCTTGTTCCGCCAACCGGTTGTCGGCGAGGATATAGGCGCGTTTCTGCGCCTCCGTCAGATGTGCCAACTCGATCACCGGGACCGAGGCGAGCCCCAACTGGCGCGCCGCCAGTACCCGGCCATGACCCGCGATGATGCCGTTGCCCCCATCCACCAGGACCGGGTTGTTGAAGCCGAACTCCCGGATCGACCCCGCGATCAGCGCCACCTGCGCCTCCGAATGCGTCCGGGCGTTGTTTGCGTAGGGGATCAGGGCTTCGATCGGACTTTGCCGGATCGCCGCCGCCCCGGGAAGTCCGCCCGATGTCTGCTCTTTCAGTGCCGCTGCTTGCCCCATCACCACCCCGTCCGGAATAACCTTGATCCGTCTGACTGCCTTGTTCGCAGTATATCACAGCTGATAAGTCACTGTAATAATGACAATTTCCTCATTTTGCCGACATGAGCCGACACGATGTCCCGAAACTCCTGGCTCTACTTGGCGCGCAAGCCTTCGGGGTTGACGCGCCAGTCCTGACATTTTCCGGCCATCAGCGGCCGCAGTGACAAAAATGACAGTTTCCCCATTATCCCCGTGTAGGGAGTTCTGAAAAAGCCTATACGGTGGATAGTCTGTACTTTGTCATTTTTGTCATTCCTACCTTAAACGGAGCCCGCGCAGGCCCCGATGACTGTTGTTGCGCGCATCCTGGAAGCCGCGTTGCTTCAACTCCTTGATCAGAGTGCGTTGTGTCCAGGCAGCGAGCCCCTGCCGCTCGGACCAAAAGTTGAATCGGGTGATCAGATCCTCTGAGGCCACGAAGCCTTGTGGATCAATGCGGGTCTCGTCCTGCAGAAACTGCCCCACCGTATCCTCCTCGTCGAAATAGGCGGCCGAGGCTGCGGCGATGGAGGGTGGAACCGCCATCCGGCAGTCAAGCGGACAATCTGCAGGTATCGGAGAATTTCCGCTACACAACTCAGCCGACCAGAGCGGTCATGCAACCACCTTGAAACGGAGAACCGCATGACCAATCACGATCCCATCCCCGCGCGCCTGGCCGCGCTGAAAACGGCAAAAACATCCGAGTTGAAGGCGCAATGGCGCGAGTTGTTCGACTGCGAGCCACCGCCGTTCAACCGCCGCTACCTCGAAAGTCGCCTGGCCTATCGCAGCCAGGAACTGGCCTATGGCGGGTTGAAGCCTGAGACCGTTCGGCGGTTGGAAAAGCTGGGCGAGGACCTCGACGGCGGCGATCGCAAGAAGAGCAGGATGCGCGCGGACTTGATGCCGATCACAGGCACTCGCCTGATCCGCGAGTGGCAGGGCATCGAGTATGTGGTCACGGTCACAGTGGATGGCTTCGACTGGCAGGGGCGGCCCTACAAGTCGCTCTCCGCCATCGCCCGCGCCATCACCGGCACCCGCTGGAACGGCTGGGTGTTCTTCGGGCTCAAGAACCACAGGGGGCGGACATGACGAAGCCGCCGGATAAATCGAAGGTCGTCCGCAAACTGCGGTGTGCCGTATACACCCGTAAATCGTCTGAGGAAGGGCTGGAGCAGGAGTTCAATTCGCTCCACGCCCAGCGGGAGGCCTGCGAGGCATACATCGCCAGCCAGAAATCCGAGGGCTGGGTGCTGGTCCGCGATCAGTATGACGACGGCGGCATCTCGGGCGGCACGCTGGAACGGCCCGGATTGAAGCGACTGCTGGAAGACATTGAGGACGGGCTGGTGGATGTTGTGGTGGTCTACAAGATCGACCGCCTCAGCCGCTCGCTCGCCGACTTCGCCAAGCTGGTCGAGGTGTTCGACCGCAACGGCGTGACGTTCGTCTCGGTCACGCAGTCGTTCAACACCACCACCTCCATGGGGCGGCTGACGCTGAACATCCTGCTCTCCTTCGCCCAGTTCGAGCGCGAGGTCACGGCCGAACGCATCCGCGACAAGGTCGCCGCCAGCCGCAAGAAGGGAATGTGGATGGGCGGGGTGCCGCCCTACGGCTACCGCGTCGAGAACCGGAAACTGGTGGTCGACGACGAGCACGCGGCGCATGTTCGCTGGATATTCGCCCGCTTCCTCGAGATCGGCTCGGGGACGGAGCTGGCGCGGGAGGTCAGCACGCGGGGACTTCGGACGCCCCGCGGCAACCGGATCGACAAGAAGTACCTCTACCGCTTGCTGAACAACCGCGCCTATATCGGCGAGGCGGTGCACAAGGGCGAGAGCTATCCCGGCGAGCACGACGCGATCATCGACCGCGAGACGTGGGACCGCGTCCACGCCATCCTGCAGGAAAGCCCGCGCAAGCGCGCCGCACGAACCCGCGCCGAGACGCCGGCGCTGCTCAAGGGGCTGCTGTTCGGTCCCGATGGCGCAGCGTTCTCGCCGACGCACACCCGCAAGCGCGACAGCCTGTACCGCTACTATGTCAGTCAGACCGTGCTAAAGCATGGTGCCGGGTCATGCCCCGTGGGCCGCGTACCTGCAGGGGAGATCGAGGAGGCTGTCATCGACCAGCTTCGTGCCGTGTTCCGCCAGCCAGAGATTGTTGCGGGAACCTGGAAGGCGGCGCGGGCTCACGCCGACGACATCTCCGAGGCGGACGCCCGTGTGGCCCTGCAGCAGCTCGATCCGCTGTGGGATGAGCTCTTCCCTGCAGAGCAGGCGCGCATCGTGGCGCTGATTGTCGAGCGCGTGGACATCGGCACGGACGGGCTGAACGTCCGACTCCGAGTGGACGGTCTCAGCGGCCTTGCCCGCGAAATGCGTGTGGGCGACATCGGGGCCGCAGCATGACCCGCGGCGCACCGATCCCCGAGACGGTGACGCTCCATGTCCCGTTCCGTATCGTGAAGCGCGGCGGGCGGAAGGAGATGCAGATGCCCGAAGGCGCCACACAGTCGCGCCGAACCGACAACACGCTGGTCAAGGCGCTGGCCCGCGCCTTCCGCTGGAAGCGCATGCTGGAGTCGGGCGAGTACGCCACCATCGCCGAACTGGCCGAGCGTGAGGGAATCGCACCCTCCTACATGACCCGCGTCCTGCGCCTGACGCTGCTCGCGCCCGACATTGTCGAGGCGTGTCTGGACGGGAAACAGGGACCGGAGGTTACCCTCACGCAGCTGCTTGAGCCGTTTCCGGTCGAGTGGGAGAAGCAGGTCCAAGAGATGTCGTGACCGTCGTGAATGGCCCAAACCGGCTACTCGAATTACGCTTGGGATGCTGCGACGCAGCACGCCAACGCTACCATTCACGGGTAGCGCTATAATCCTGCCAAGGAAGGAGTCTTTCACGCAAACATTCCAGCCGTTCATTCCGTCCGAGGCAAACAACTGCTACTGAGGAAGTAGGGCAGCGTACTCCGACTACCGAACAAATCGGCACCAATATCGCCCATTACAACGCAGTATGCTCCACCAGTGGCAAAAAGGCATTTGGGCGGGCGCTGTTCACCCACCCTTTCGTTGCATTACCCGGCAGGCAGAACCTGTGACCGTTGTTGCCCCAGCCCGGCAATTCCCAGTGTCACGACCTCGCCGCCGTGCAAATAGCGTTCCGGCGTCTGGCCCATGCCAACGCCCGGCGGCGTCCCGGTGGAGATCACGTCACCCGGCTGCAAGCTCATGAACTGGCTGCAATAGGCGATCAGGTGCGGCACCTTGAAGATCAGTGTCGACGTACTGCCGGACTGCATGCGTTCGCCGTCGACATCCAGCCACATGTCGAGCTGGTTGACATCTTCGATCTCGTCCGGTGTGACCAACCAGGGGCCCGTCGGGCCAAAGGTGTCACAGCCCTTGCCCTTGTCCCATGTCCCCGCGCGATTGAGCTGAAAATCGCGTTCGGACACGTCGTTGATCACGCAAAATCCGGCGACATGATCCAAAGCGTCCGTCTCTTCGATATAGGCGCCGGGTTTGCCGATGACCACGCCCAGTTCGACCTCCCAGTCGGTCTTGACCGACCCGCGCGGGACGCTTATCGCATCATTTGGGCCAACCACGGCAGAGGTCCACTTGTTGAAGATGATCGGCTCTTGCGGGATAGCCATCCCTGCCTCTTCGGCATGGTCGGCGTAGTTCAGGCCGATGCAGACGAACTTGCCGATACCACCCACGCAAGGGCCAAGGCGCAGATCCACTTGCGGGATACCCGCAACCACCGGCAAGCTGTCGGGGTCGAGCGCGCGCAGGGCGGCCAGCCCCTCGGGCTCCAGAACAGCCCCCGCGATATCCAGCACGATCTGCGACAGGTCGCGCACGCGGCCATCCTTATCCAATAGTCCCGGTTTCTCGGCACCAGGCGCGCCGTAGCGAAGCAGTTTCATGATCTCTCCGTTTACTTGTCGCAGCCCTTCAGGCCTCGCGATCCCCACCAAGGCCCGAAATCGCCTGTATCAGGCTGTCTTCGGTCACTTCGTCACTCGTGAACGTCCGCATGATGCGGCCCGAATACATCGCAATAATCCTGTCCGAGACATGCAGCACCTCGGGCATTTCCGAGCTGATGACAATCACCGCATAGCCTTGCGCCGCAAGCTCCCGAAGCAATTTGTGGATCTCGGACTTCGATCCGACGTCGATGCCGCGCGTGGGTTCGTCGACGATCAGCACGTTGGGATGCATCGATAGCCATTTGCCAATCACGATCTTCTGCTGGTTGCCCCCCGACAGGTTTCCGACCTTCTGACGCCAGCCCGGTGTGCGGATGTCCAGCCTGTCGCGATATTGGTCGAAAATCGCCACCTCGGCGCCCTCGGCCATAAACGGTCCCGCCCTGAGATCATCGACCTGCGGCAGGGTCATGTTATCGCGGCAGTTCATGCCCAGGACCAGCCCTTGCCCCTTACGGTCCTCGGGCACCAGACTGATCCCCTTCCCGATCGCATCGGCGGGCGAATGAATGTGCACTTCCTCGCCGTCTAGCAGGATCTGTCCAGCCGACGGAACGCGCAGGCCAAACAGCGTTTCGGCAATCTCGGTCCGGCCTGCGCCGACCAGCCCGTAAAAGCCCACAACCTCGCCGCGGCGTACAGTAAAACTGACATCGCGGTAGAGGTCGCCGCAACTGAGCCCCCGCACCTCCAGCGCCACGGCGCCCAATTCGTGATGGGCGGCGTTGCGGCTGAGGTCCAGTTTGCGCCCGATCATCATCTGGGTCACGGTTTCCTCGTCGGTCCCGGTGGTCTCGACGGTGCCCTGATACTGGCCGTCGCGCAGCACGCTGATCCGGTCGGTGATCTTGAAGATCTCTTCCATCCGGTGCGAGATGTAGATGATCCCAACCCCGTCCTTTTGCAGATCGGCGATCACTTCGAAGAGCACTACCTTTTCTGCATCGGTCAGCGAGGCTGTGGGTTCGTCAAAGATCACCGCCTTGGCATCCACGGTTAGCGCGCGGGCAATCTCGACCATCTGCTGGTTGGCGATGGACAGATCGCCTACACGCGTCATGGCATCGAAACCAACGTTCAGCTTTTTCAGAATGGTGTTGGTCTGCTCGGCCAGCCGTGCCCAGTCGACGCGGCCAAAGGATTTGCGCGGCAACTCGCCCAGATAGATGTTTTCGGCAACTGACAATTCCTCGGCGAGGCTCAGTTCCTGGTGGATGAAGACGATGCCTTTGGATTTGGCTTCCAGCGGGCCGGACATGACGACGGTCTCGCCGCCCATGACAATCTCGCCGCCGTCAGGCTGATAGATGCCACCCAGCACTTTCATCAACGTGGACTTGCCCGCGCCGTTTTCCCCCATCAGAGCATGAACTTCGCCGGGCAGGACGGAAAAGGACACACCGTCGAGGGCACGCACGCCGGGGAAGGTCTTGACGATGCCTTCGAGACGCAGAACCGGATCGGTCATACCTTCAACTCCTCTTTGCCTTTGACGTTGAGCTGTCGATCAAGGAACAGCACCGCAATCAGGATGCAGCCGATCACAAGGTTCACGGTCGAGGTGTCGGCGCCGATATGGCCCAGCCCCTTGCGCAGCAACTGGATGGCGATGACGCCGCCAAAGGTGCCGATGACCGACCCGGCACCGCCGGTGATCTTGGTGCCGCCTAGCACAACGGCGGTGATTACCCACAGTTCATACAGTTGACCGTCATTGGGGTTCACCGATCCGCTCTCGGAGTAGAACACCACCGCCGACAGTGCCGCCAGAAAGCCGATGATCGCGAAGTTGATCATCATATGCGGGCCGACGCGGATACCGGCATTGACCGCCGCGTCGCGGTTGTCGCCGATGGCATAGGCGTTGCGGCCATGCACCGTGTGCTTGGTTAGAAACCAGATCACCAGCGTCACCGCCAGAAGGAACCAAGAGGCCGTGGCCAGCCCGAGGAATTCGGCTTCGGCAAAGTCCACAAGCGTCCAGTTCAGGTGGCTGGTGGGGTTTTCGCCGTTGAACATGAAGACGACGCCGCGATAGCCCAGCATGGAGCCCAGCGTAACAATAAAGGCATCCACCCCTGTCTTCCACACGATCAGCCCGTTCAGCGCACCCAGAGCCGTGCCAACCAGCAGCGCCAGCAGCCAAGCAACCGGGATCACCCAGTCGCCAAGCCCCGCAAAGATCGGCCAAGTCATACTGTCCAACAGGACAATCGCGGCGATGGCAAAGGTGGCGCCAACGCTCAGGTCGATATTGCCGTTGACCATGACCATGGTCATGCCCATGGCGATGATCCCGATGGGCGCCGACTGTTTCAGCAACAACAGCATGTTTTCCCAGTTCATGAAGGCCTTGTCAGACAGCGACAGGAATTCCCCCGCCACGCTGAAGAAGATCAACTCCAGCACGATAAAGCCCCAGATCGCGCCGCTTTTCAGCGCTTTGGACAGTGCACCCGGTTGCATATTCAGCACTCCCTCAAGCTATAGGCGACAAGAGCTTGCCGCGCTTGGCCGCGATATCGAGCCAGACAGCAAGGATGATGATGACCCACGTCACAACGAACTGGACGTAGAATTGCAGACCGAGCAGCAGAAGGCCGTTCTGGATGAATCCAAGGATCAGCACGCCGATCACGGTCTTGAAGATCGTGCCCGACCCGCCCAGAAGCGACGCACCGCCAAGGATCACAGCGGCCAGAACCTCAAGCTCCAGCCCCTGCCCAACGGTGTTTTGCGACCCCAAGGACCGGCTGGCCTGAATAAGACCGGCGGTGGCGACGCAAGCCGATGAAATCAGGTAGCATTGAAACACAATCCGTGCGCGGCGGATGCCGGAAAACGTGGCTGCGGTGCCATTGCCGCCCACGGCATAGACCTTGCGACCGAACGGCGTGCGGGCCAGCACCACCCCAAGAAACGCAGCCAGACCAACAAAGATCAGGATCGGCACCGGAATACCCAGAGCGCTGCCCTGGCCAAAGACGGAAAACCACGTGCCTTCCTTGTCGGCGATATCCATGTTCTGGCCGCCCGAATAGGTCAGCGTCAGGCCATGGATAGCCGACAGCATCCCCAGGGTCACGATCAGCGAATTGAGCCTGAGATACCCCACCAGAAACCCGATGATTGCCCCAAGGCACAGCGTCATGGCAAACATCGCCGGTATGGCCAGCGCCGGGCCGATCTTGTCGTGCAGATCCAGCACCACGATGGTCGAAAAGCTCATCATCGAGCCGACCGACAGATCCAGATTGCCGCTGATCACCACAAAGGTCACCCCCAATGCCATGACCCCAAGGATGGCCGAGGACCGAACGACGCTGAACACGTTGTCGACGCTCAGGAACTTGGCGCTTGCAAGAGTGAACGCGATCATGAAGATCGCAAAGGCGATCAGGATACCTTGCCTGGCAAGGATGCCGCCGATCTTTTGCTTGGTCAGTGTCGCCATGGTCCCCTCCCTGAAGTCCCCGTGCGTTTTCCGTCAGACCAGCGTCATGCCACCGTCGATCATCACGATCTGGCCGGTCATGTAGTCGCTGTCTTTCGACGCCAGGAACGTCGTTGTTCCCGTTATGTCATCTGGGGTCGCGACGCGCCCCCTGAGGATCTCTGCCGAGAATTCCTCCATCGCCTGACCCGGACGGTGAGCGGCCCCGATCTCCATCAGGTCCTGATCGACCTGCTCCCACATCTCGGTGGCCACAACGCCCGGCGCAAAGCCTGTCACGGTGATGTTGTGCTTGGCAAGGTCGCGCGCGCCCGACTGGGTAAGCGACACAACGGCGAATTTGGACGCGCAGTAGGGCGCGACATTGTCAAACCCCTGACGGCTGGCGATGGACGCCGTGTTGATGATCTTGCCGCCACCACCCTGCGCAATCATCTGGCGCGCGGCCTCCTGCATGCCGATCATGCAGCCCAGACCGTTCACACCCATGATGAAATTCCAGTTTTCTTCGGTCACATCGAGGAAGTTCATCGGTTTGTTCACACCGGCATTGTTGAATTTCACGTCAAGACGGCCAAAGGTTTCTACCGTATGCGCAATCATCGCGCGGACCTGTTCGCGGTCCGTGACGTTCGCTTGTGCCGACGTCACGCGCCCGTTGTGGGCGCTGCGGGCGGCTTCGGCCACCTGGGCCACCTTGTCGCCGTTCAGGTCAGCGAAACAGACCTTGGCGCCCTCCTGCAAAAGAGCCTCTCCGATAGCGCGGCCAATACCTTGTGCGGCGCCTGTCACGATACAGACGCGATCCGACACCCGTCCCATGGCGTGCCCCCCTGAATGTCACTGAAAAAAATCTGCGGGGCATGGACCCAACCACCCCCGCAGCATGCTGGCTGGTCTTAGAAGACCGGCTTGGTGAAGTCGCCCATGTTGTCCTGGGTGATCTTCGGCGTGTCGAAGTAGTTCAGGAACGGAACGTCCTTGCCTTCCAGCACGTCGATGGCGGTCTTCAGAGCGGCTTCGGCATCGTCGACCGGCGACTGGTAGATCGAGCCCCAGTATTCTCCCGCGCCCATTGCCTCGTAACCGACGGCAAAGTTGGTGGCGCCGACAAAGATGATGCCTTCGCGGCCCGCGGCCTTGGCGGCGTTCAGAGCCCCGACGCCCATGTTGTCGTCCCCGGCGTAGACGCCGTCGATGTCGTCGTATTTTACAAGAAACGCTTCCATCACCTGCTGGGATTTCTCGCGGTTCCAGTCGCCCGGCTGGGTGTCGACCACGGTCACGTTCGGGCAAACTTCGGGCAGACGGTCTTCAAAGCCCTTGGCCCGTTCGATCGCGGTGGTGTATCCCGGCTGACCGGTGATGTGCACGACCTGGGCCTCGTTCTCGATGCCCATTTCCTTGAACTTGTCGCACATGATCTCGGCCGAACGTGCACCCTGGGTGATGTTGTCGGGGCCCGAGAAGGACTTGACGAAGTCGAAACCGGCTTCGGCGATGTTCGAGTTGGTCACGATGACCGGGATACCAGCCTGATGTGCCTTGCGGACAGCGGGGATCACGGCCTCGCCATTGGTCGGCCAGATGATGATGGCGTCGACTTCCTGCTGTATCAGGTCTTCCATCTGGGCGATCTGACGCGCCACATCGCCACCTGCATCAAGCACGACAGCCTCGACATCGGCATTCGCCTCGGCGGCCGCGATGAAGGCCTTTTCGTAGGTCGTCTGATAGCTATCTACCCCGACGTTATTCTGGGTGATGCCGATCTTCATGGTTTCGGCGGATGCGGCGCCAGCCAGGAAAACAGCGGTGCTGGCAACCAGAGCAGTGCGAATTTTCATTTGTAATCTCCTCCCGGATTGAACCGGTTACATTCCCTGAGCGCCTGCACCCCTCCCGGACACTGACGCAGCATTCGGCGTACCGAACGACTGAAGCTACTTTGCCGATTCTCGCTGCACCGCGACGCATGCAATGTATCCAAAATGGATATACAATTGTCCATATCCGACACTTTTGGGATACGCCCCGGATGTCAACTTGAACATTTTCAAAGAGGCCGCTGCATGACCGACTCGTCGAAATTCAAAATGAACATTTCCCGGCCTGAACCCCGCAGGGCCAATGTAGAGAGACCCGCTAAACCCATGAACGCCCTTGGAGGACAAATTCAATCCGGACCGGCTTCGCCTCAGGCGAAGGCCGAGAGTCTCGCGATTTTGTCCTTTTTGGATGATTTCAACGACGAGCTTGAAAGCGCACTCGACATCATCGCGCCAAATGCCCATCTGCACATGGCAATGCACCTGTTGCAGGGCCATTTCGATGGCAAGATGGTGACGCCGACCTCGATGATTGGCGCCAGCCGCGTGCCGTATGCCACGGCGAACCGCCGGCTCAGGGAAATGGTTGAAGCAGGACTGATCGAACAGCGCCCCCGCACGAAGACCGGCAAAAGCTTTTCCATGCATCCCAGCGAACAGCTGCTGGAACAATGGATGCAATTGTCCGGGCGGGTCCGGCGCTTGGCCGAAACGCGGTTTGGTGGGCGGGCGCGGGCACAGGATACCAAGGATTACTATTTCGGCGGCAGCTATTCAGCTGCGCAGTCCATCCCGCCGCTCAGTGTTCTGTCAAAGCCTTTGAAACTGCCGGGCGGCCTGCGGGTTCTTGTTCATGGCGATCCAACGTTCATGGTGATGGACACACTCAAGCGCCAGTTCGAACAGGTGATCGGAACCACTATTGCACAACGCGCCTTTTCCATCGACCGCCTGCGCGACGAGGCACTGCGCAACGCCGAACGGCCCGCCAGCCGCTATGACATCATTGCGGTGGACCTGCCCTGGATCGGCGAGTTTGCCGAAAAGAACGTTCTAATGCCGCTGGATCAGGTGATGGATCTGGTGCGGCTTGATCCGGCGGATTTCCACACTGCCGGCTGGAAAGCGGCGCATTGGGGTGGGCGCGCCTATGGCGTGCCAGCCCAGACCACGCCGGAGCTGCTGTTCTATCGCCGCGACTTGTTTGCCGAGGCCGGGTTGGAACCCCCGGCAACCACCGACGCGCTTTTGACTGCCGCACGTACCCTGCACGATCCGCGCCGGGGCCGGTATGGCATCGCGTGGAACGCGGCGCGCGGCACCGCGCTGGGGCACACTGTTTTGATGACCATGGCGGACTTTGGTCAACCAGTGCTGGACTTGCCCGAAATCGCCGGTGGGTTCGACACCGATCACCTGGCGCGAGGCAACTACCGGCCAACCATCGACACCGACGCGGGCCTACGCGCGGCGGAATTCCTGTTGGAACTGCTGGACTATTCGCCCCCCGATATTCTGTCGATGTCGTGGTACGAACGCGTTCGCCCCTACGCGGCAGGCAGCATTGCAATGGCCTATGGCTATACCTTGCTGGCCCCGTACTTCGAGCTCGACGAAAGCTCGCCCGCCAGCGGGCAAACCGGATATTTGCCGCACCCCTCTGGCCCCGGCGCTAGCCCGGTCGCCCCGGTTGGCGGCTATGTCTTGGGAATCCCGGCCAACCTGAGCCCAGATCGCGTGCCCGCCGCTGTAGAGGCGCTGACCGTGTTCACCTCGCCCGAGGCGCAAAAGCTCTATGTGCAAAACGGCAGCCGCACCAACCCGCGCTATTCCGTCGGGTCTGACCCCGAAGTGCGCCGCGCGTCGTCCATATTCGAGGCGGTCGATGCCATGTCCTGGCGTGACGAGTTGCAATTCTGGCCGCGCCCGCCGGTACCCGAGATTGTCGATATCATCCAGATCTGCGGCGAGGAATTCCACGACATGCTGCGCGGCATCGTCACCCCGCGCGACGCGCTGCGCAAGGCACAGGCCCGCGCCGACGCCATCATCCAATCAAACCGAATACCGTGACACCCGAGGAGGAGAGACCATGTACCCCAATCGACTGAAAGGTAAGAACATACTGATCACCGGTGCCGCCCGCGGCATGGGCGCCGCCAATGCCGAAGCCTTTGCCGCGCAAGGCGCCAACGTGTGCCTTGGAGACCTTGATCAGGCAGAGGCGCAGAAGGTGGCCGACCGGATCAACGCCGTCGGCAACGGCAAAGCGATTGCCGTCAAAATGGACGTGACCAAACGCGAAGACAACGCGAGCGCCGTGGCAGCCACGGTCGAAGCGTTCGGGTCGATCAACGTGGGTCTGTTCAACGCGGGCCTCAACAAACCCCGGTTCTTCATGGATATCGACGAAGACAACTGGGACATGATCATGAACGTCAACACCAAGGCGATGTGGCTGGGCATGCAGGAAACCGCCCGTCAGATGATCGCGCAGGGCCCCGAGGGCGGACCATACAAGCTAATCAACGTAGGCAGCATCGCGTCCAAGAAACCCTTGGTTGATGTAACGGTCTATTGCACCTCGAAATACGGCTGTCTGGCGCTGACCGAATGCGGCGCGCTGGGTCTGGCCGAACATAACATCACCGTCAACGGTTATGCGCCTGGCGTCGTTGTGACTCCCCTGTGGGAACAACTCGACAAAGACCTGGTCGAGATCGGCTTCAAGGAACGTGCCGGTCAGGCCTATGACGACATCGTGGCCAACAATCTGGTGATCAAACGGGTGTCCTATCCCGAAGACATCACCGGCACCGCATCGTTCCTCGCGTCCTCGGACAGCGACTACATGACCGGCCAGATGATCTCGGTCGACGGCGGTTGGGTTACCAAGTAACGAGCTGAAATTCCTTAACTTCACACAATCAACGGGCCGCGCATCCGCCGCCCGGAGGAGATCCCCATGTCCCGCGCATTGATGCCGAACATGCTCACCCCGCAAGATCTGGAACCCAACTGGGAGTGGCGCGACAAGCTGCCCGCATGGGGCCACATGTCGGTCGATTTCGAACGCCGGATCGACCACGACCGCCTGCGCCGCTACCGCCTGGCGCGGACGCGACAGGCGCTTCAGAACTCACCTGCAGGTACGCTGCTGCTGTTCGATGTTAACAACATCCGCTATGTGTCCGCCACCAAGATCGGCGAATGGGAACGGGACAAGATGTGCCGTTTCTGCCTGCTGACCGGCGATGACAGCCCCTATGTCTGGGACTTTGGCTCGGCGGCGGAACACCACAAGCGCTATTCCGACTGGCTGGAGCCCGAGCACTGCCTTGCCGGCGTTGTCGGCATGCGAGGGACAATTCCGCCCGAATTTGGTCTGATGAAGAAATACGCCAAGCAGATCGCCGGGCTGATCCGTGATGCCGGCATGGGCAATATGCCGGTCGGTGTCGATTACGCCGAAACCGCCATGTTCCACGCCCTGCAAGAAGAAGGCCTCAACGTCATTGATGGCCAGCAGATCATGCTCGCCGCGCGTGAGATC
Source organism: Ruegeria marina (assembly GCF_900101475.1). Classification (GTDB taxonomy): domain Bacteria; phylum Pseudomonadota; class Alphaproteobacteria; order Rhodobacterales; family Rhodobacteraceae; genus Ruegeria_B; species Ruegeria_B marina. Next base: position 141,655 of record NZ_FMZV01000011.1, read on the forward strand.
AAGAACTGGGACGAAATCCAGCTGCTGACGCAGGCGGCCTCCATGGTCGATGGCGTCTACCACATGATCTACGAAGAGCTGAAACCCGGCGTGCGCGAGAATGACATCGTCGCCCTGTCGAACAAGATGCTCTACGAGATGGGCTCGGACGACGTCGAGGCGATCAACGCCATTTCCGGCGAGCGCTGCAACCCGCATCCACATAACTTCACCGACCGGCTCTTCCGCCCAGGCGATCAGGCGTTCTTTGACATTCTCCAGTCGTATCAAGGCTACCGCACCTGCTACTACCGGACCTTCAACATCGGCCGCGCGACGCCAGCGCAGAACGACGCCTACGTGAAGGCGCGCGAGTGGATCGACGCCTCGATCTCCATGATCAAACCGGGCGTGAGCACCGACAAAGTCGCGGAAGTCTGGCCCAAGGCCGAGGAATTCGGCTTCCCGAACGAGGACGCTGCATTCGGTCTGCAATTCGGTCACGGTCTGGGTCTGGCGCTGCACGAACGCCCGATCATTTCCCGCGCCGTGTCGCTTGATCACCCGATGGAAATCCAGACCGGCATGGTCTTTGCGCTGGAAACCTACTGCCCCGCCGCCGACGGATACAGTGCCGCGCGCATCGAGGAAGAAGTTGTCGTGACGGAAACCGGATGCGAAGTCATCAGCCTGTTCCCCGCCGAAGACCTGCCCATTGCGAACCGGTACTGAGCGATGGCTAACCCGTTCGACCTGACAGGGCGACGCGCGCTTGTCACCGGCGGCGCAACCGGCATTGGCAAGGGCATAGCCCTTGCCCTTGCCGACGCGGGTGCCGATGTGGCGCTGACCTATCGAAGTCACGCCCCGGAGGAAACCATCGCCAAGATCGAGACCATGGGGCGCAAGGCTGTGGCGGTGAAAGCTGATTTCACCGGCATGGACGAACCCGCCGCCGGGGAAGTGGTCGGCTTTGCCGCCGACGCACTCGGCGGGCTGGATATTCTGGTGAACAATGCCGGGATCATCCACCGCGGAGACAGCACCGATATGCCGTTCGAAGACTGGCGGCGCGTACTGTCCGTCAATCTCGATTCCGTCTGGTTGCTGTCGCAAGCGGCTGGCAAACGAATGGTCGGGCAGGGGTCTGGCAAGATCGTGATCGTGTCTTCGGTGCTGGGATCGCAAGGCGGCCTGCGCGTGCCGGCCTACGCTTCGTCGAAACACGCAGTCTTGGGCCTGACCAAGGCGCTGTGCAACGAATGGGCTGGCCATGGCGTCAACGTGAATGCCATCGCTCCGGGCTACACCGCCACGGACAACACGCAGGCGCTGCGCGACGATCCCGAGCGGTCGATGGCGCTGCTGGAGCGTATCCCGGCAGGCCGCTTTGCCGAACCGCATGAAATCGCCGGGGCCGCCGTGTTCCTCGCCTCTGATGCTGCCGCTTATTGCCATGGCAGCGTCGTGACCGTGGATGGCGGCTGGCTGGCGAGATGAAAGAGAAACCATGACACAGACATTTGCAGGAAAGTCCGCCCTCGTCACCGCCGCCGGAAACGGCATCGGACGCGCCGCCGCCGAGGCATTGGCGGCGCGGGGCGCAAAGGTGATCGCCACCGACATCGACGGCGCGGCGGTTGAGGCCGTCGCCACAGGAACGCAGGGCATTACCGCCAGACAACTCGACGTGCTGGACAGCGCAGCGGTGCACGCCCTTGTCGCCGCCTATCCAGGCATCGAGGTCCTGGTGAACTGCGCCGGGTGGGTGCATGACGGCTCCATCCTCGACTGCGACGAAGCGGCTTGGGACCGCTCTTTCGCACTGAACGCCAAGGCACTCTACCGCATCACCAGGGCCGTCCTGCCCGGGATGCTGGACCGGGGCGCAGGCTCCATCGTCAACATCGCCTCCATCGTTTCAAGCGAGAAGGGCGCGCCGCGCCGCTTCGCCTATGGCGCGTCCAAAGCTGCGATCATCGGCATGACAAAATCCATCGCCGCCGATTTCGTGAAACAGGGTATCCGCTGCAACGCCATTTGCCCCGGCACGGTGCAGAGCCCCTCGCTCGAAGACCGTCTGCGTGCCACCGGCGATTTCGACGCGGCGCTGGCAGCTTTTAAGGATCGGCAGCCGATGGGCCGCCTTGGCAAACCCGAAGAAATTGCCGAGATGGTCTGCTATCTGGCGGGCGACGGATCGGCGTTTACGACCGGACAGGCCTTTGCCGTCGATGGCGGGTGGTCGATCTGATGGCCCGCCCGCTTGATCGCGCCGCCTGCATTGACGACCTGCGCGTGATGGCGCGGCAGCGCATCCCGCGCTTTGCCTTCGACCTTGTGGACGGCGGGGCGGAGTCAGAGCGCAATATGCGCCGCAACGTCGAAGCCTTTGAAGACATCGAACTTACCCCGCGCTACATGGTGGACGTGTCGCAGATCGACACACGTGCAACGTTGTTTGGCCAGACCTACAACGCCCCCTTCGGCATGGCACCCATTGGAATGCTCAACGCGTTCTGGCCGGGAGCCGATCTGATCCTTGCGCGCCTGTGCAAACGCGAAAACATCCCCTACGTGGCGTCCTCCGCCGCCTCAACCACGCTCGAAGCGCTGGCCGAGGCCGCCGACGGCAACGGCATGTTCCAGCTCTACGTCTCGGGCGACGACAGCGTGACCGAAGGGTTGATCTCCCGCGCCGAAGCCGCAGGTTACACGACGATGTTCATCACTGCGGACGTGCCCGCCGCAGGCAAGCGCGACCGCGACATCCGTAATCAGCTTGCCGTGCCCTTCCGCTTTACCCCCGAGGTCATCGCACAATGCGCAATGCACCCCCGCTGGGCGCTGACAAGTCTGCGCTGCGGCACGCCCAACGTGGCGAATTACGCCGACTTGCTTCAAAGCGCGACCTCCTACGCAAAGGTGCAAAAGACCCTGATCACGCCGGGATTTACCTGGGACGACCTGAGGAAACTGCGCAACCGCTGGAAGGGCAAGCTTCTGGTCAAAGGAATCCTGCACCCGGAGGACGCGAAACGCTGCGCCGAACTCGGCTGTGACGGGATCGTCGTGTCGAACCATGGCGGGCGTCAGGTCGCCTTTGGGCCCAGTACGGTGGCGGTGCTGCCCGGAATCGCCGAGGCTGTGTCAGGCAAGATGACGGTGATCGTGGACAGCGGCATCCGGCGCGGCGCGGACCTCTTGCGCGCCCGCGCACTTGGAGCAGATTTCGCGCTTGCGGGACGGGCGCTTGCCTTCGGAGTGGGCGCAGGTGGTGCGGCAGGGGCGGCGCGCGCGATGGATATCCTCAAACTGGAATTGGTCCGCGCGTTGGGACAGCTGGGTGTGCCTGCCATGGCCGACGTCGGTCCCGAGCATCTCGTCACCGCAGTTTCGCGCAATCGTCCGTAAAGGCGCGCGGTCCTGCAAGAGCTGTGAGCGGACCGTAGATACAGTCCGCCAGCGGTTAACTGTTGCCGGATCGGCTCCTGAGTCGCTGTCAGCGAGGCAAAACCGTCTTTCGCAAGTTCATGCCTCCTGAAGCGCCCGCGCCTGATCGCGTAGGGCGAATTTCTGGATCTTGCCGGTAGAGGTGCGGGGGGTCGGTTCGTTGTAAAGAAGGTCCGCATTGGCGGTTGCCGAAAACCTTGCTGCATCGCGGCGAATTCACGCTCCCTGTCCCCCTATCGAAAAGGTTGATTTGCTTCGTAGCAAAAATATCCAGCCTCCCTCTCGCTGTCGTACGAGCGAACGTTCGATTTCAGGCCTTTCTCGACACTCGCCACCGAGATCGAAGTATCAAGGTGATCCATAGATATATCTGTTTAACTTCAAATGCTTATCATAAATTTACTAAATCGGCGCAGTCATCAGCTTTAGAGAGTATCGGGGCAGAGAGAACGCTTTGAACACTCCGCCCTCTAGGCTAGTGCTCAGCTTCTCCCGCATAACCCTCTAAAACAACGCAAAAATCCAGCCGCAGCCGGATCGGGAGAACGCTTTCGCAGGGGCAAGTGGCGGAGGGGACGGGTCTGGCGTCAAACCTTCTCCGGCCGTTAAGGCATTGTTATTGAGAGGTTTAAACCAGCAGCCGCAAGCCAGTCCCACCGAAACGCCATCAGACAAGCGAGATGTCCGTCCCGCCTCTTTGAGGCAGGAGCGAGTTGTCTTGAGCCGAAGCACTCTCCACTCTTACTAGTACCTCCATCGAGAGCAAATCGACGCACGATCCGATAAAGTTGCCTGCCACTGGGGTGACCTGTGCGATGTTTCGGGCCACGGCGAGTGGTATCAGGTTCCGGGACCCGAAGCTCCGGTTTGTGGGATCGAAGGCAATCCATCCGGCACCGGGGACAAATATCTCGACCCAGGCATGGGTGGACCCGGAACCCGCAGACCCAAGGAGGCTTTCTTCCGCATCGGACAGATAGCCGGACACTATGCGGGAACCGAGTCCAAGCGTGCGCGCGGCTTCGGCGAGCAGGACCGCGAAATCACGGCACGAGCCGCATCGCCGTTCGAGCGTCTCGATCGGTGACTGGGTGCCTTCGGTGTCTCGGCTCTGGTACGACGTCTTGCTGAACACACCGTTGCTGACGTCCTTCAGCAAAGAAAGCGTGTCGGTTGGGCGTGCCATGACGAATCCCTCGCCCCATCGGGCCAGGTGGCTGTCTGGGTCGTAGTATTGCGGTACCGTCAACGCGCCCAGATCCGTCCATTCATCTGCGGCGTAGACAAAGGGATACTGGGCAGCCGAGGCAGCAATTGCAAAGACCGGCCACGCTGGCGCGGTGAGCTCCACGGTGGCGCGGCTCTCGATCACCAGATGATCTGTCTGGCCGTCAAAGACGGCGGTGGCGATGGTATTACCGGCCACGTCATGAGCCCAGGTTACCGTCGCCGTCGGAGAAATGGGCAGGGCATGCGCAAGTAGTCGCAGTTCCCGAGTTTCGCGGGGATGCACCATCAACCTGTGCGGTCCGAGAGAGACCACGTTACGGTATCGATAGGTTGTGGTGTGAACGATGTCGAGACAGGCCAGAATTGTGTTCCCGTACGGTTCGAGGAAGACGGCGCGCGCCTATGGGGATCATCGGCGGCGAGATGCGCCCGGGCTAGCAGGCACGGCGTTTCGCCAGGCGTTCAACCCCTTGCAGCGCCGACAAATCCGTTCTCCGAAGCCTTCGCTCCAGAACAAGGTTTCGCATCGCAGGCATTTGCGGTCTTGCGGAACGTCACCCAAGGCCCTCGCGGTCGCGATTTCCGGCGCAACAACTTCAGAGAGGGCCTCGTCCGCCATCACGTTTGTCCCGCTGCCAGCCGGGTGCGCAAGTCCGGCGGCGGGTCCGGTCGTGAAGGCATGCCTTCGTTTTCGGCGGTCCGGATTGCCTCATCGTCCCGTCTCCTTTGGGTGGTCGTCTTCGAAGTCGGAGCATTTGAGCCGGGATCAGGCGTCCCAAGCCCGGAGTAAAGATGTCGCAAGTGCGCCTCGGAGACGCCGTCGGCCTTCATCATGAGACGTATCATCGGATCAGCCAGCATTTCCTCCAAAAAGAAGTCGGTCAACGCCCTGCCCGTCAGCTTGTCCTTGGCGCGTGCATGGTCCAGGTCGGCAAGGGAAACGGTCAGAGTCCGCGCAAGCCCCGGATGCGATATCCGGGGATGAAGTTTCACCAGGACGGAGGCTTTCCAGGCTTCGGGGTCCCGTTGATCAGGGGGTGAAGGAACCTCCGCTTCGATCTCGTACTCTCCCGCCGCGAGCGTCTCGTCAAAGCCTGGAACAGTGAAGGGCCGGGAAAAAACCGCAACGGTCTTGCTCGTCAGATCTTCCATTGGCGCGTTCCTTTCCCTTGTTGCTGTGGATGGTCCGCGCCCCTCATAGGTATGAGGCGCGTAACCTTTGTACGTCTCAAGATGTCTTGGACTTCGCGGGTGCTTCCTTGCCAGCGGCCTTGGGCTCGGTCTCCTTGGCAGGGGTCTTCGCGGTCTCCACAGGCTTCGGCTTCATTGCGGCCGCGGCCCTGGCGGTCAGGTCTTTGAAGGACATGTCATCGATCCTTTGATTGGCCGACGCCAACTCCTCGTCCATGTCGGACCGGGATACCTAGCATCGGTAATATCTATATGAGGATTAACGACCCGAATTACGATGGTGCATCGAAAAGGTAGCCAAAATCAGTCAGGCCAATTCATCCGTCCAGACGTTGAATTCCGTCAAAGTGTTCTGGCCGAAGGTCTGGTTTAGAGGGACATCGGCGGCATCGCGGCCGCGCGCGATCAGAATTCTCGCAAATCGCGGTTTTTTGTTCCGCGGGTCGAACATGTGCCATTCACCGGCGAGAAAAATCTCCATCCAAGCGGCGAAGTCCCCGGGCGGATGAGGACGAGTCTCCCCGATGTCACTCAGATATCCACTGCAGCAGCGGGCCGGAATGTTCATGCAACGACACAGCGCGATGGCAAGATGTGCAAAGTCGCGGCAGACACCTGTCGCTCGGCGAGGGACTGCGATGCGGTGCGCGTCGCCTTCGCCTGCATATAGTCGCGCGGACATGTCCATACACGAAATCACAGATCGCCCGAACGCGTGACCAACCGGGGGCCGAGGTCTCGAACAGCCGTCGGGTGCGCTCGACCTTAGGTGGGGAGGCATTGAAATTCGATTTCGATGGAGTGCCTTCGTTCTCGGCCACCTGGATCGCGAAGTCCTGCGGGATTGTCGGGTGGGTGCTACCGGTCATCGCAAAGACAACTTGTGCAAGGCCGCCGCTGCAAGAGCATGCTCCTTCTGGTGGTAGTCGCCGCGGAACTTGCCATCGACCTGCACCTCCCAAATGCCGTTTCTTTCGCGCACTTGAACCCCACCGCGCTGCGCTGGCCGGACCATAGAAGACCCCTGTTCTCCTTTGCTTTTCGGCGGCACGGGTTGCTTGTCGGTCATGTCCGGCTCCTTCGCATTGCGCGTGCGCTCTTCTCCGAGGAGCATCACGGCGCGAATGAACTCTTCCGCGTAGTCGTCCGTTTCGCGGTGGTCATGTTCGTGCCGGGCCATACGCATCGGCTCGACGAACCGTTCTCGCAGGTGGTCGACGAAACGCGGCTCGGTACGAGCCATGTAGGCGATCAGGGCCTGCAGGATCCGTTCATGGGCCAGCACGCGCCGTTCGAGATCGGTCGTCTCTGCTGCCGTTCTGGTAAGATATTTGACTGATGTCATGGCTTATCATCCTTCACGCTTCGTGGTGCGACGCTGGATATCGTGTGTTCGAGCGTCGACAGGGAGGCCGTCGCCTCGTCGCAATCCAGCTCTTGCCATCCACCTAACATCCAGGCGGACATCGGGTGCTGACGCAGGTTAGGGGCACGAAAATTAAGTAGGCGTCTCTTGCTCAGAAGCGGAACGAAACCGGCCTCGGCAGTCCAAGTGTCATCAAGGTGCTTCCGGCATGAGTAGGTCCTTCTGCCTTCGGTGTAGCCCAATTCACTTCATATGTGGAAACCCCAAAAAGCCTGCATGAAATCTCGCGTTAGTCTCATCATGTTGCCTGCTTGCCGATGGCCCAGATGATGACGAGTGCGGACAATGAGAGGAGGAGAATGGCGGCCGCCTCGATCAGTATGTTTTCCGGCGCTAATTCCTTGCCCTTCAGGACGACCAGCCGTCCGACCGCAGGGATCGCAATAAAATTGGATACACGAATACAGAATTGCGTTTGGCGTAATACAACGCAACCATTCCGATCACTTCAAGATAGAGAAACATCAGCAGAATATCGGCAAGCAGGATTGTGCCAAGGCGATAGATAGCCACGATTTCGAATGTGACAGCGAGGAGGGTAATGGCCACGATCACAACCAGCAACAGACCCAGGGCAAACAACCTTTCGCCGCGCCCTGCGCCGTCGTCTTCCTGTGGGGGAACCGCCCTGTCTACCGCTACCGCTCCCGCTTGGTACCCTCTATTCATGCTTGAAGCCTTCCACCATGAACCTACGGGCCTGCTTCGACCTCCGTCTGTGTCACGATTGGCGTCGCGGGGTCTTGCGCTGGTCGGGCCCTGCCGATTGACGCCACGTCACCATCGCCTGGGACGCTGCCGGGGTCGCGGACGGGGTCTGCCCCGCCCTGCATGCCGCGCAGGAACTGGAACAGATCGCTGTCCGTCGTCAGGACAAGCGTCGTGTCGTCGGAGATCATGTCGCCGTAGGCCTGCATAGTTCGGGTGAAATCATAGAATTCGACCGAAACGGCATCGACATTGTAGGCGCCCGCATAGATTGCTGCTGCTGCGGCGTCGGCGGTACCGCGGATTTCCTCGACGGCACGATAGGCTTCGGACTGGATCTTGTTCAGATCCCGCACCCTGTTGCCTTGAATACGGGCCGCTTCACCGTTGCCTTCGGATAGGAAGCGTTCGGCGATCTGCCGCCGCTCCGAGATCATGCGGTCGTAGATCTTGGGCCGTACACTTTCGTTGTAGTTGATGCGTTTGAAGCGGATGTCGAGAAGTTCGATCCCGAAGACGCGCACCTTTTCCGCCGCCGCCTCGAAGATCTGCTGCTCGACCAACGCCCGCCCTTTGGTGATTGGAACGAGGGCGCCAATGTCCTGCGCAAGCTCTTGGTCTGTCAGAAGCGTATCCCGAAGTGGTGTCCGCCCCCTCGTCGTCCGCACAATCTCGATGAGTTCGTGCTTGGCGACGGCGTTCCGGGTCTCGCTGCCGAGTATGTCGTCGAGGCGCGACTGGGCGCTGCGTTCGTCGCGCAGGCGCAGAAAGTATTGCAGGGGGTCGGTGATCTTCCAGCGCGCGAAGAGATCGACCGAGATATAGAGCTTGTCTTTGGTCGGCATGTCCGATGGCGAGCCGTCCCACTCCAGAACCCGGCTGTCGATCCGGTTAACCTCCTGAACGAAGGGGAGTTTCAACTTGAGACCGGCCTCGGTGATCGGCGCGCCGACCGGCTTGCCGAACTGGGTGATGATGGCCTGTTCGACCTCGCCGACCGTGTAGACGGCGGATGACGCAGCGACGACCCCGGCAACCGCGATCCCCGAGGCAATAAGCGAAATGGTCTTCATGGATGCTCTCCTGTCTGTCGATCCAGGTTCAAAAGCGGCAGGATGCTTGCCGTGGACCCGTCGACGATGATCTTGGAACCAATTCCCGGCAGAACATCCTGCAGGGTTTCGATGTAGATCCGGCGCCGGGTCACCTCGGGAGCCTGGCGGTATTCCGTCAGGAGCGCCGTGAACCGGGCCGCATCGCCCTCGGCTTCGTTGATCCGCCTCAAGCGATAGCCATCGGCTTCGCGGATGCGCTGGTCCTTTTCGCCCTCGGCCAGAGGTATGACGCGGTTGTATTCGCGGCGGGCCTCGTTAATGATCCGCTCCTTCTCTTGTTGTGCCTGGTTGACCTCGTTGAACGAGGCTTGAACCGGCTGGGGCGGATTGATGTTCTTCAGCTGCACCTGATCGATACTGATGCCCATCGCGTATTTGGTCGCGAGCGCCTGCATCTTCAGCAGGGCTTCGCTTTCGATTTCTTGGCGCCCGACGGTGATCACCTCGTCGACTGTGCGGTCTCCCACAACTTCGCGCATGACGGACTCCGAGACGTAACGCAGGGTCGCGCTCGGCTCACGCACCTCGAACAGAAATTTCCGAGGTTCGGAAATCCGGTACTGCACCACCCACTCCACGAGCGCGGCGTTGAGATCGCCAGTCACCATCTCGGTTTCGCGGCGACCGTCCGTCGGGCTCTGATAGGGATCGGAGGCACCCGGAGTCGTGAACCCGAACTCTTGTTTTAGCTGGCGCTTGACCGGAACCAAACTAGCTACGTCGATCCCGAATGGAATCTTGAAGTGCAGCCCCGGAGGGACCTCGGCCGCGTACTTCCCGAACCGTTGGACAATCGCAACGGAGTCGCTCGGCACCGTGTAATATGAGGACCACGCCCCAAACGCCGCAAGCGCAATGGCGGCCCCGATCGCAAGACGCTTCACCGGCGGCAGACCGTCCGGCAGAATGCCGTGCAGCCGATCCCGGCCCCGCCTGAGAATTGCGTCAACCTCAGGGGGAACGCGGGTCTGCTTGTTTTTCCAAGGTCCGCGATCTTCCTGTCCATTGTCATCAGCAGGCATCGCAAGCTCCTCTCTCTCGATTTCGGCGCTCGGGGCGATGCGTGGCTCGCGCGTTTGACGGTGCGACCCGTTTTGCGCCATCACATCGTCGGCTCTGAACAGCAAGACCTCAGAGTTCCAGTTCCGTCAGGCAGGCTTGCGCAATGTCTCGGTCTGGGGCATCGGTTCCTGGCATCGTCGCCCAGCCGGCTGTCATGAGAGCGTCGCGCCTCTGGTAGGTCGAGGCTGCCCGAATCGTTGCAAGCTTGTCCGCCCGAGCTGGATCTGACCGCGCCATGTCGAGGCAGATCGGTACCATTGAGGCGACGACATCGTTACGGGACATCGCCACCGCCCGGTCATGCGAAGTGCCGCCGGTCACCCAGCCACCCCATGTAAACCCGACGACGCCGACAAAGACAGCACCGATCACGGCACCATAGATGCCCGGTTTGAGCCATTTGGGAGTATTCATTTCAAGTCCTCCTTCGGAGAAAGCGCCGCCTCGCTGTGATTGTTCGTTTCGGTCGTGGCCGCATCCCGGCCCAGCACCTCTTTCAGGTCGCTTTCGGAAATCGCCCGGGTATCCCGGCAAGATGAACGGGTTTAAAAAAAGTCACCGTCGATCTGGTCGACCGCATGTTCATCTCTGATCTCCGCGATGTTGGCAGATCCGTCGCTCGCCACTGTTGACGGCCCCTTGGAGGCCGGGACCGACCAGTCGAACGATTTCTCCTCTTGTACATCGGAAACGTTCGACTGGCGCTATCGCATGTTAGTCCCGGGCACCGAACCGGTTGCGACCTCCCTGGAGGCGCTCGCCCGCACTGACCTGTGTAAGGGCGCGGGGACCGACCTGCGCGTATCCTTTGCGAAACAGGGATGATCTGCATTCCTGCAACCCTTGAAAGGATTGGCGATGGCCGCCCCCGATGTTCTCAACCCGCACCCGCCCGAGTTCGATCGATTTCTCTATGCGTCGGTCGGCAAGGACCGGAACGGCTATGCCGTGTCTGTGCTCTCCACACTCGCGCGCCTCGGCCTCGATCCATGGAAAGAAACCGCTGAACTGGTCACGCTTGGGCGCGACGACGCGCAAGCACGCTTGGGAACGCTGCTTGCTCGTTTTCGGGACGTACCCGCGCTCGCAAGCGATCACGGCAAGATCGCACGAGACCTGAGCCAGCTGCTTCCCGAAGGCCAGACGTCAGCTGCCCTGCAGCGCGCTGCCTCCACGGTGGCCGACGGCCGCCCGGGCACTAGCGGAGCGATCTGGGCGATACTCGCGATCATCTTTGTACTGTTTCAGATGTTCATGGTTGGCGGGTCGGGGTCAGGCGAATGACCGTCTCAACCGCGACCGCGACGAGACCGGCCCATGCAGCGCACAAGTCCGGTACGCTTTCTCCACACGAACAGGGCATACTCTGGGACATGGAGGAACACTTCTGGACCAGTGGCGCCGACAACGCGCGGGCAACGACAGCGACCAACGCCGTCATGGTCTTCCCCTATCCGCCCGGCATCCTCCAGGGCGACCAGATCTGGACCCATCTTCGTGAAAGGACCGGATGGCATTCCGTTGCCATGGCCGAACGGCGCGTGATGCGATGTCATGACATCGCCATTCTCACCTATCGGGTCTCGGCGGAGAAGCCCGACGTGCCAATCTACAAGGCGCTCTGCGCCTCAACCTATCTTAACGATGAGGACACCTGGCTGAGGATTTCCCACCAGCAAACTGCGGTGAATTGAGAAGCGCATAGGCAACCGACCTGCCGCAGGCGCCGGGGCTAACCTGCGTCAGTGCGGCGGGGCGCCGACTCCGTTTAGGTGAGACGTGCCCGCCGAGTATTTGGTGGTGCATCTTTTTCCGAGTACCTGAGAAGCGTGTGGGCGTGTCGATCCCCAAAGGACCGCATGTCGACACGCTTCTTATTCTCGGAACGTCCAGGAAAGGACAATTCCAATGACTCCCGAACAGAACAAGACTGCCGAGAAGATGAAGTCCGTGAAAGCCGCTTGGGACAAGGCGCCCGCTGGCCCGAAGAAGGATGCGGCGCTGAAGCACTACCAGGCAGCCGAAAAGGCCAACACGGCGAAGAACGACACCGACACGAACAAAGAACTGGACGCAGCAACGCACGCTCTCGCGTAAAGCTTCCCGTCTGAATTAAATGCGCGGTCGCTCTGCGACACCCGCTTGGCGACCGCGCACGAGCCAAATCCATTCGGAGCATCTAACAGATTTTCGTCCAACAGATCAAAGGATTATCAGATGTACTTCAAAGCCATTCTTCTCCTGCCGGTCTTGATTGGTCTCGGCGGATGTCTCGGAAACGATACAGAACGCGGTATTGCCGGTGCTGCAGGCGGTGCAGTGATTTCCGGAGCAACTGGCGGAAGCCCTGTTACCGGCGCTGTTATCGGCGGCGCTGCGGGTTACCTTTGCAGAGACCTGAACGTGCCCGGCTGCCGCAACGAATAGTGGGGCAAAAACCATCGGAGTGAGCGCTTCATACGCGTTCCCTCGGACACGCCTAACACTGGAAAGATGAAAGGAAGACCGTGAAGAGTCGCAACTTCTTGTTCGTCTTGATTGGGGCGCTTGTCGTTTGCGCTATCGGGGCTGGCTATCTCTAATATTAGGAACGTCAAAGCGGCATCGACATCAAAATCGACGAGCATGGCATGACCATCGAGGGGATCTGAAATGACCGGCCTCGTGCCGGAAACGTCACCATCGGGGCACACCGCAGGGTAACGGGGCGAACCGCGGGTTTGTTCGATGGTTTGCGCTCCGTCACCGGAAGAAGAGGATCGCCGACGTGCCTGCTGGGAGCTGAAGACGCTGATTGGAGAGCACGTCCGTCATGTGAACCGGCTGTAAGGGCTGTTTTTCTCGCAAGGGGTCGGCGGATACGAGCCGCGGAACAAGGACCGCCGTGAACGGCTGGAGGAACTGCGCACGGGGGATGGGCGGCCGTTGCCGAAACACCTGAAGGCACTGGCCCTTGCGCGAGCTGGATGTTATCGAGCTGCTGAACCGGCAGATCGAGGCTGTGAAGGCGGAACGCGACGCGCTCTTGGAAGAAACTCCGGCCAACGGTTGCGCACCGGAACCGGTTCGGATGCTGCTCGGGCTCAAGGGCATTGGTCCTGGTTTTGCCGGCGCCTTATGGTCCAAAGGACTGTTCCGGAAATTCGCCAACAGGCGCCAGGTCGCAGCGTATGCGGGGCTTGCCCCCACGCCTTGGAACAGTGGCACAATCAACCATGAACAGGGCGTTTCGAAGGCGGGCACCCCCCCGTCTGCGCGCCATTTCCGTGGAAATGGCTTGGCTTTGGCTGCGGCATCAACCTGACACGGCGCTTGCGCGATGGTTTGCCGAGAGGGTCCGCCGGTTCGGCCCCCGCGCCAGGAAAGTCACGATCGTCGCTCTGGCCAGGAAGCTGCTTATCGCATTGTGGAAATATGTGACAGCCAGCGTTGTTATCGAAGGCGCCCGAATGAAGGCCACCTGACCGCCAGCCTGTAAGACGAGCAACCAATTCCACCGGGACCTGATCAGTGTCGGCGGATCCGGGGGGACGAACCGGCGTAGGGTTTGGCCTTACATGCCGTAGTTAAGAATGGTCCCGTCCTCACGAGCCCTGTCCGCAGGATGCGGAATTATGGTGCAGCCGGGGTCCCCGGCAACCGCATGTGAGCTTGGCCATCAACGGCTTGTTGTTGAGAGTCCGCGTCTACACCGATCGCTGCGGCGCCCGGAGCGTAGGCTGGCTCAATCGCGCACCGAGAGGCGAGTATCTTAAACTATGCGGAAATCTCACTTTGGCTGGATCAGTCCTGTGATCCGACGCACCGCAACCCGGCGATTGAGGCGCTCGGCTTCCAGTGTCGGAACGATTGGAAAGCGTTCGCCGTAACCCTGGACGACAATGTTCTCGGGTCGCACGTCGAAATACTCGGACAGGGCCAGCGCAACGGTTTCCGCGCGGCGGTCCGAAAGAAGCAAGTTGTAGCTCTCGTCACCGACAGCATCGGTATAGCCCTCGATCAGGAAAAGTTCCCGCGGATTTTTTGTAATCAACTCCACCATCAGCGAACCGATTTCCAGAAGCTGTTCCGCCTCGGAAGGCTCTATAGCAGCGGAGGCGGTTCTGAAGGTAATGTTTGACAGATTGATTTCGGGCGCCAGGTCGCGAACTTCGCGGTACTCCCTGACCTGGCTCAAACTGAAGGCGCGTCCGAGGTCGCGACGCTCGGCAGCCCGAAGCGCCTCGCGCAGGGTGTCCTTGTCGGTAGCGTCACGATAAGATAGATCAGAGACAGTCGGTTTCGGCAATGCCTGAATTTCAACCGGCTCGAAACGTCTTGTGTCGTCAATCAGCAGTACCTCTTTGCCATTGCTATCAATCCTGGTGCGGCGCAAAACCCGACCCAAGGCGTCGCGGATCGTTACAATCTGGACACCATCCTGGCGCGTGACAAATGTGCGTGTCGAGCCATCACTGAAGGTTTCCGTGCGAACGTCGGACCCGGCCTCGCGGACGAGGATATCGTCGTCCTTCAGAACACTGAAATTGCCATATTGGTCCTGCACGACGACCCGGTCGCCCGTCTTTGCTGTAACTTTCTGCCCATTGGATAGAACAGACCCGACAACAAGTGCGCCAAGCGCGAGCAGGCCGGCCTTTTCAAGAGTGCTCAGGCCACCGTCCTTGGACTTGACCTTCGGCTCGACAAACTCTTCGCTGCTGGAACGCGTGGCCTCCTCGGTGACGGTTTGGGTTGTCACTTCAATATCGGCACCAACTGTTGCGTCGGCTGTCACGACGGCGATCTCCGCCTGGCTCATATCATCGGCACAAAGTGTTTCGCCTTTGACGTCGACCAGTTCGACAACACATTCCTTGGCTTGGGTGGCGGCGCGGGCCTCGGCTTCGGCGATTGCGGTTTCTTCGGCTTTCTTGGCTTGCGCCAAGGCTTTGGCATCCACGATCGCAGTTGTTTCCGCTTCCGACTTCGTTTGGGCGTCGGCATTTGCCTGCGCTTTCGCAGCCTTCGCGGCTTTGGCTTCTGCTTTCGCCGCTTTGTCTGCGGCCCCGGCCTCAGCCTTTGCGGCAGCCAAAGCAGCCGCTAAGGCATCTTCTTGTGCTTTTGCGTCAGTTTGATCTTTTACTTTTAGTTCAGCGTCTGCTGCTTCCTGAGCTTTCAGGTCGGCGGTAGCCTTGGCCTCGGTAGCCTTTTCGACTTCGGCTGACGCAAGCGCTTCGGCATCGGTCTTCGCCTTCGCATCGGCCGCGACCTGCGCGTCTTCCGTTGCTTTCACAGAGTCGACAGCAGCCTGTTCAATTGAACAGGCCTCGGCATTGGCTACGCGCACGATCCGCTCCGCTATAATTTCGTTGGATTCGCCCCTGTTTTTCTTGTCCTTCTTGTTCGCCGCATCATCGACTTCAAGCAGGTTTGTACCGCAGACAATCCCAGTGAGTTTCAACTCCTCAAGACATGCCTCTTCAGCCGCCTTGGGTTTGCCGCTGAAACTCTCAAGACAGGCGAGAGTCGAGGCCAGCATCGCTTCGGGAATAGCTCCCGGCGTTTCGGCTTTGGACTGCGCCAGTGCGGGCAGCGGCTGAAGAAACGACAGCACAAGAACCAGTGCAGTTGTGGAATCCAGTTTGTTCTTGATCATGTCCGCTTCCTATTGATTGATCATTCTCCGCCAATTCAACCCACGAGATGCGCAAAAAGGCAGAGCAATGAATAATTAAAGAACCCCGTTACAGACGAACGGTGAGGACCAGAACGACGATAACGATAAAGATCACACTGATAGCGCCCACGACGCCATATTCGAAACCGAAGCCATATTCCCTAAGCCGACCGAGCACCCATCATCCCCACTACATAAAATTCTGCAATGCACAGCGCCGCACTAACTTGCATCAACATACCAAAGGATTTGGCCTTCGCCAGAAATGTCGTCCAGACCGCGATAAACATGGCCGCTATGACCGGACCCATGATGAAACCCTGTATGCCAAAGGTCGCGGTCCCGTCGATGGTCGAAATCAGGACGACATAGTGGGGTATTCGCGTTGCTTGCCCCACAAGCCATGGCCGGGTGATGTTTTCGATCAGGCCGATGACCATGACGCCATAGACCATCAGGGCAATTCCTTTCCAGATCACTCCATTAGCAAGGAAATCTATTGCCACCGGTCCCCAGACCAGTGCCGCCCCGAACACTGGAACCAGCGACAGGAGAGACATCAGCACCGTCCACAAAATGACAGCATGAACC
Source organism: Ruegeria marina (assembly GCF_900101475.1). Classification (GTDB taxonomy): domain Bacteria; phylum Pseudomonadota; class Alphaproteobacteria; order Rhodobacterales; family Rhodobacteraceae; genus Ruegeria_B; species Ruegeria_B marina. The sequence goes on from NZ_FMZV01000011.1 coordinate 158,069, forward strand.
CCCAGGAACTAGAACCCCAGTCCGCCAAGGCAGCCCTGCAAAAGGGATACGAGAATGTCCCCACGTACCGTGGCGCGAACGACAACGCCGTGGGTGTGAAACAGGTCATGTCCGCCGCCACACATTGGGATCACAGAGCAATCTTGTGACGTGGGTTTGACGACGCAACAGCATTCTTTTCCGTGGGCTAATCAGGGTTAGTGCGGCTCTTGGGACGAGAGGCGAAAAAGACTCAATCGCCGGGTTAGGAACATGGCACCACGTCATCTTCTGGAAAGACTCGCTCCAAAAGGACAGAACCATGTTCAAAGTCACTGGAATTCTATCTGCGGCAACCGTCATCACCCTGGCGGGCTGCACCTACAATGATGGCACGCCGAACCAACCTGCAACCGGTGCGGTTGTCGGTGGTGTGACAGGAGCGGCCATCGGAAACGCCATTGGGGATGATACGCGCTCCACCATCATCGGCGGAGCGATCGGCGCTGCGGTGGGCGGCGCCATCGGGGCGAACATGGCCCAACAGGAACACGAGTTGAATCAACAACTGGCGGGCAGCGGCGCGGTCATCACCAATACCGGCAGCCAGCTGCGTGTTATCCTGCCCGAAGGCGTGACCTTCCCGACAGGGTCCGCCACTGTAGCCTCCAGTTTCCGGCCTGCCCTGCGCGAAGTCGCGCGTTCACTGAACGCGCATCCGAATTCGACGGTTCGTGTTGTAGGTCATACCGACAACGTTGGCTCTGCCGCCTACAATCAACAGCTGAGCGAGGATCGGGCGTTGGCCGTGGCGCGCATTCTGGTCCGCGATGGCGTGTCTTCTTCGCGGACTACCTATTCCGGTCGCGGCTACAGCGAGCCGATCACGACGAACGCCACGGCCGCCGGCCGGGCGCAGAACCGCCGGGTCGAAATCGTGATCACGCCGACGCGCTGACCTACATCAATGCACAAGCAACGCAAAGCCGACAGCATAACTCCTGGTCGCAACGGATTTGGCGACCACCTACCTTCGGAAAGGAAAACGCAATGGACAAGGACCAGGTGATCGGCTCGGCCAAGGTCGTGAAGGGTAAGATCAAGGTTGCCGTCGGCAAGGCGGTCGGCGACGCCAAGCTCGAAGCGGAGGGCAAAGCCGAAAAGGTCGAGGGCAAGGTCCAGAACGCTGTTGGCGGCATCAAGGATACGATCCGTGACGCCTAGAGCCCCAGTGCTTCGAGCGTCCACTCATTCGCAGGCAATGGTCCCGGCAGCACGGCCTTCCTGCGACCACGGTTCTGCCTTGCGCGAGAGCTCCACGTACCAGCGAGGACAATTTCGGTGAGCCGGAACTTGCTTCTCCTCCTGATCGGTGTGCTCGCCGTCTGCCTCATCGGCGCAGGCTATCTCTACTATAAGGAACGCCAAAGCGGCATCGACATCGAGATCAACGAGCATGGCGTGACCATCGAGGGGAACTGAAACGACCTCTTGCCGACAATACCACCATCGGAGCGTCTCGCATGACGAGCGCGCCCCAACATAGGAGAAAGCGCCATGTCACTTGGTACGATCCTGATCATCATTCTTGTCATTTTTCTGCTCGGCGGGTTCAGCGGGCGCTTCGGCGGCTATGGCTACGGCTTCGGTCATGCCGGGACCGGTGTTCTTGGTACCGTGTTGATCATCGTTGTCATCCTGATGCTGCTGGGTCGCATCTGACGGCACGCCAATGCGCAAAGACGTCAGCGGAGAATGGGCCCTTTATGATCCATGTAGGATGGATCGAACTGGGCGAACTTGACCAGTTGGTCATAGTCGTCGAACGCGACAAACCCGTCCCGAAACGTGACCATGCCTGCCTCGCGCAACTGCCTCAGCACCCGGTTGACGTGGACGGCACTCAGCCCAAGCGCATCGGCCAGGTGGTATTGCGTCAGCGGACAGGCATAGCCGTCCTTGTTCCCCAGGCCCACCAAGGCAAGCCTTGCGCCAAACTCCAGCAGGAAATGCGCCATTCGCTCGCCGGCATTCCGACGCCCCACATCCACAAGATGCTCGACCACCATCGCCTCGTCCCGGGACGCAGCCCACAGAACCGCGGTGGCCAATCGCGGCGTTTGCGTGAATGCGTCCAGAAGGTCGGCCACAAGAACCTCCGTCACCTCGATATCCGTCACCGGCTCAATGCTGTGATCCGAGACATGCAAAAGAACACTTCGCAGCCCCAGGAAGTCGCCGGGGATCTGGAAATCCACGATCTGCCGCTGACCATCCGAAAGAAGCTTGTAGGAACAGGCCCAGCCAGAGGCGAGTATATAGGCAGCCTGTTCCGTTTGCCCCTGATGGACAAGATCGCGCCCCGCAACGAAAGTGCGGCGGCGCTTGTGCAAGGACGCAAGAACCGACAGTTCGGGGTCCGAAAGTGCGACGAATGCACCAATCTTCCGGACAAGCGGAGTGTTATCGATCATTTGTCCCTCTTTGACGCGCATCGAATTTCTAACAAAAGAAATCGCCCCGAAGACTGATGTCGATCAGCCCAGCATAACAGAGTTCCTGCAAGTCTGTTCCGTAAACAACAGGCGCCCCCCCCGCGTCGCAGGCGTCGGAAAGGTCGATACTCCATGACGGACGATCATACGTATTCAGGCATGGCAGCTCTCTCAGTTTGTGAGGCCTTGCTCCTCGCACTGAACGATGCCGGGATATTGCCCGAGAAAGAGATCATGGGCGTTCTGACGGATGCCGCTGTCACCCATGAGAACGCCGTTGGATCCGCGGCCGATGTCGAAAGGCACCAGGCTGCGGCAGCATTGCTCCGAAGGATCATTGCTGGAGGGAATTCTGTTCGCAGGGGGTGACTCTACAGATGGCGCGCCTGGTTCAGGCCAACATGGCGCACTCACCAAGTTCGGAGAGCAGGCCCCATTATTTACAAAAGGAGGAAAACCATGAAAGATCACGAAAAACCTGCCACTTCACCTAAGTCTCGGTCCCTGAAGGTCCCAGACGAAACCGGCGAACACAAGCGCGGGAAGGCCGTAGAAGACGAACCGCACCCACCAGACGAAGGCGCTCAAAAGATCGACCGACCCGGTTTTGATTTAAGTGGCTCATCTGACGACACACATGCCGGAACGGGTTTGGGTCTAGGTGCTGATGCGTCCGATACAACCGGTGACAGACGGCTTCCGGGGCGCCGGCCTGACAACAAGCTGACCATTCCGCGTTGGAGTGGGCCCGAGCCAGATGGCCCAACCAAGCCTGCCAGGAAACCGTCGGGCAGCAAAACGTAGGTCCCGATGAACGCCTTGCAGATCGGCACGCTTCTGATTGTGTTCGCCGGCGTGTTCGGAGCGGTAAATCACATCGTCTTCCGCCTGCCATCTGCTATCGGCATCCTGATCGTCGCCCTTGCCGCATCCTTCTGTGTCCTAGGCTCCAGACCCATTGATTTTGGTCATCTGCCGTGATTCAGGGTCCGCAAGGAGACCTGAATGATGAGCAACCTTTTTTGGCTGAGCGAGGCGCAGATGGAGCGTCTGAAGCCCTTCTTCCCGAAGTCGCACGGGAAGCCTCGTGTTGATGATCGGCGCGTTCTGAGTGGAATAATTTTCATCAATCGCAATGGCTTGCGATGGTGCGATGCGCCGAGGGAATATGGCCCGGCGAAGACGCTCTACAACCGCTGGAAGCGTTGGAGCGATAACGGCATCTTCGCCCGCATCCTGACAGGCCTGGCTGCCGAGGGGACTGAGCACAAGACGATCA
>NZ_FMZV01000037.1 GCF_900101475.1 Ruegeria marina
CACCGCCGCCTGCCCATAGGGGCTGGTCGCGTCCTCCGCCGTCACCACCAGCGGCGCCGGTGTCACCGTCAGCGCGCCGTCGACATAAGTGATGTCGTAATTCCCGAGCCCCGTGCCCGCCGCGTCCGAGGCCACGATGGCATAGGGCAGACCGCCGTTCACCCCTGCATCCGCCGCCGACCCCGCGCTCGTCAGCGTCACGCTGTCGACGCTGTCAGCAAACAGCAGGCCCGTGGTCGAGAACCCGCCCAGCACCGCCGCCTGCCCATAAGGGCTGGTCGCGTCCTCCGCCGTCACCACCAGCGGCGCCGGCGTGACGGTCAGTGCCCCATCCACATAGGAAATGTCGTAATTCCCGAGCCCGGTGCCCACCGCGTCCGAGGCCGCGATAGCGTAAGGCGTGCCGCCGTTCACCCCCGCATCCGCCGCCGACCCCGCGCTTGTCAGCGTCACGCTGTCGACGCTGTCAGCAAACAGCAGGCCCGTGGTCAAGAACCCGCCCAGCACCGCCGCCTGCCCATAGGGGCTGGTCGCGTCGTCCGCCGTCACCACCAGCGGCGCCGGTGTGACGGTCGCGCTGCCCACCAGATCAACGACGCGGTAGGATATGCCGTCGGCGCTGGTCAGGGCCGTGCTGTCGACCGTGAAGGTTCTTGAGCCGACGTTGATGTCGGGAAACGCAAGTGTCTGGAATATGGGGGACGTGCCAAGCGTGTCGCAGCAGCCATCGAACACATAGCTGCCCGGCCCCCCGGCAACGGACCCTGTCGCAACCGCGCCTTCGGTCTGACCGTATTGAACCGTCAACGGATCGGGCTGTGCAAAGACAACCGGAGAGGTGCTGTAATTGACCGGATGGAACCCGGTGTCGCCGGGGGCCCAGATGGTTCCGAAATCCCACCCAAGGGGCCCGCCCAGCGCGATGAAGGTCGGCGTGTCCTGGAACTGCGCGGTGGTCAGCCCGGTGGCGCCGGGACTGGTCGATCGACCCGAGATGTCGACATCCCAGAAATTCGCGGACGCACCGCCGCTCGAGGTATCCCGGCCCAGGAATCCTCCGGTGGTAAAACTCAGGGCCCCGGATGTCGTCACCATTCCGGTTGAATAGGACCGGGTCAGGCTGCCGGCATTGTCCCCGGCAAAACCGCCGGCAAAAGCTCCGGCCAGGCTGCCTGTCGATGTGTCCGTGACGGTGACGTTGCCACGTGAATAGGAATCGGCGATCTGTGCCGGGGCGTCCGTCTCTCCGACAAAACCGCCTGCCCTGATGCCAGACGGCGTGTCCAGGTTGACAGAATTGGTCACGGTGACATTGCCCGTCGCATGCGACCGCGCAATCGTTCCGCCCTGGTTGCGCCCGACGAAACCGCCGGCCGCGTGCGGGATCGAACTCGAGCCGACATCGACCGTAACATTGGCCGAGGAAAGGCTGTCCTGCACGGACCCGGTGTTCACGGCGATCAGGCCGCCTGCCGCATCAAGGGCTGCGCTGACATTGCCGCTGCTTCGGGTGTTCCTGACCGTCCCATTGTTCGTGACCGCCAGAACCGCAGCCGAACTGCCTGCGATATTCGCATTTTCCAGCGTCAGGTCCGTCACTGCGCCACTGCTGTCGATCGTGTTGATCAGGGCGGCCGGGCGTAGACCGAAAAACTCTTCATCGAACGAAAACTGCGAACTGAAAAGGCCGGAAACCGTGAAACCCGCGCCGTCCAGCGTGCCGCCCAGCAGTGGAATCGGTTCGAATCCGTTTCCGTCAAAGTCATTTACCCAGGCCGAGGTGCCGCTGGCATCCACATCATTGGCCAAGACGGCATTTGCCCCGGACAGGCCCGGCGTGGCCAGCCCCTGGAGGCCGTAGACATCCGTAATCTGATAGGGGCTGGCCGCGCTGCCATCGCCGCCCAGCGCGCGCAGGAAGGTCCCGCAGCACGCAGCCTGGAAATTGGTCGCGGAAAATGACGGCAGAGTGCCGACCTGGTTCCATATCCCCGATGACAGGGTGAAAGAAGCCACGTCGATGGCACTGGCCGCATTGGTCGCCACATTGTTTGTGGCATTCAGAAAGATACCGCCGTTCGGTGCGTTGATCGCTCCGTTGAGAAAGATGTCGTTGTCTGCCCGAAGGAACAGGGTTGTCGTCGCCACCCAATCCAGGGTTGCATTGATGAAGATATCGCCGGTATCGCCTACAACCGAATTGAAGGTATCGAGAAAGACGTTGGTGCGTTCGAGGTCTGCTTCCAGCGTGGTCTCGCCCCCGGCGCCCGGGTCGATCGTGATATCCAGCGGGTCGAGCAGCAGCGTTCCCCAACGGCCGTAACCCGCGCGCGTATCCGCACTCCCTCCATAGGACAGAACCCGGCTGCTCGATACTTCGATGAAACCGCCATCGCCGCCGATTTCGCCCCCCCGCGCCGACAGGGTCCCGTCAAAGCGGGTCTGGTCGTCCGACCAGACCGCGATGCGCCCGCCGTCGCCCGCCCCTATCGCATCGGCCCGCACGACCGAAGCGCTGTCGACGTCCACGCTCAAGGCCCGCAGCAGGTCGCCCGCGCCGGAAAAATCGCCGCCGATCCTGACCAGCCCGCCGCCCTCCTCGGCGCTGGCGTCGATCTCGGCCCCGGCCAGGATGATTTCGCGTCCGGTCAAGGTGATTTCGGGTCCGCGCGGTGGTCTGGGCGAACTGGCCACGGCAAGCGGCGACCCGGCCTGACGGGTGGAAACGCGCCCGGACACCTGGACGGACCCGCCACTCCCTCCGCCCAGAACGATCGCGCCATTGCGCACCGACACCGAACGCGCCTCGGCGACGCCGGACAGGTTGATCGCCTGCCGCACCGCTTCGCGGGCGGTCGCGGCGCGCATCTCGATCAGCCCGCCGTCGGCACTGGCGATGCCTGAATGCGAGATGAGCGCTTCTCCACCATCCTCTCCGGCGGTGGGGATCGCCACTTGCAGGAATTGGTCACCTGACAAATCCAGCGTCACCCGCTCGCCGCTGGCGAACCCGATCCGGCCCATCGGAACGGTGACGATGCCCGAATTGCGCACCCGCCCGCCCAGCAGCGCGGCATAGCCGTCCGGGCCGATCCTCACGCGCCCGGCGTTCGACACGGTCGCCGAGGACCCGTTGCCCTGAAACCGGTATCTGCCGGCCAGAAAATCCTCGGTCGAGATATCCAGTGTCGAGGCCACGAAGGCGCCGGCATCGACCGTGCCGTTGGACCCGATGAAGATACCGTTGGGATTGACCAGATGCACCTGTCCGTTGGCCGTCAGCCGCCCGTGAATATCGCTTCGGGTGTTGCCCGTGACCCGGTTCAATATGCTCGATTGCGCCCCCGGCTGGCGGATGTCGACATGGCTCTCCGATCCGATCGAGAAACTGTTCCAGTTCACCACCGCAGATTCGCTGGACTGATTGATCACCATCGTCCGCGGCCCGGGCTGGGCGATGTTGACCGAACCGCCGACAACCGTCGCACCGGTCGGCAATGTGGACTGGGCATATGCAGGTGTCAGCCAGACGCTGGCGGCAACCCCGCACGACAGGATCGTGCGCACCGACAAGGATGCCTCAGAAACGAACGCTCCCCGAGATGCTGAAGCGGTTTTCGTCAGGGATACCATCGTCACGTTCTCCTCTGCCATATTCGATCCGCAGGCTGCTTGACCGGAAAAGTGAGTTCGTATTCGAAAAAAGATCCATCCCGATGCCGTAGAACACCGCCTTGGTGCGGGCCTGTTCCAGAACGGTGGGATTTTCCAGAATGGCCTGACCGGCACCGGCAAACAGGTAGGGGCTGATCTGGAAGTTCCGGCCGGCGACGCTGATCGGATAACTCGTCGACACCTCGGAACGCAGCACCCATCCGCCGTCGCCCCGCAGCGTGCCGGAATCCATCGTGGACACCTCCTGGCTTCCGATCAGAGAAAACTGCTCCGAGGTCAGCAGCGGGTCGCCGAACGAACTCTGGAAGCGACCAAAAACGGCCAGACCGATCCGTTCCGACAAGGCGCGCCGGTGCGACAATGATCCCGAAAGCTTGGTGAATATCGCGTCCGCCCCGGCACGGGACAGCGGCGTTCCGGCACCGACATCGGCCAGGGTTCGGGCCCCCAGCGCATCCAGTCCGCGTGACAAGAAGAGGCTGGCCGAAGAAAATGCCTGATCCATATGCAGATATGTCAGGCTGACCCCCGCGCGCAGGATGGTCAGCTGATCTTCGTAGACCTGCGCCCCGCCCAACAGCGACTGGTCGTCCTTTTGCATATCCACGGCCAACTGGCCCGTGACGTTCAGTTGCCGCCCCCGCGTCAGCGGATGGATCAGCCGCAACGACAACCTGTCGAAATCCGACCGTGTCGCGGGGACTTCATCCGGCGTGGTGTCGCTGCTTGTCGCCTCGATATTCACGTATGTGCCAGACCGGCCAACCGGATAGACAACGCCCGCAGCCAGAATCCGGCTGCGCGGATCGCCGGAAAAGAACCCCTTGTAGTTGCCCGAGATGCGTCCGTAAAACGTCTCGCCCTGGCCCAGGGCGCTGTTCAGTTCGCCCCCCAGTTCCAGGTTCAGCCGACCCAGTTCCGGACCGGTCGGATTGCCGAAACCCGCGAAGCCGGTGACCCTCTGGTACTCGGCGTCCAGCCCGATGACGGTCGATCCCGGCGCGCTGCCGGCGGTCAGCCCCGAGCGCAGCGCGGTTCCCGGCACGTCTCCGGACAGCAGCAACTGGCGTTCAAGCTCGGTGCGCGTCAGTCCCCTTCGGTTGATCAACCCCTGGGTCAGCCGTTCCACCCGCTTCTGAACTTCGGGCGGCAGGTTCTGCGTATCGATGGCTTCGATATAGCCGTTCACCACCACCACACGTATCCGGCCGCCATCCCGCACCGTTTGCTGGGGCAGCACGACGCGCGTCAGCACAAAGCCGGCCTCGGCATAGGCGGCTTCCAGGTCCGAGGTCGCGTCGAACAATTCGGATGCAGGGATCCGGCCCCGGGTCAGCCGCTCAACGAAAGCGTCGTTCGCGTCGGCCATCTGCGGAAGCGGATCGGTCAGATCGACCGCCGAAATCGTGATGCCGATGTTTTCCAGCCCGGCCGGAGCCTGCCCCCCCGATTGCCGGGACAGCGCCAGTGCGCCATCCAGTCTTTGCAGCGGTGGCGTGAAGCTTTCCGGCGTGATCTCGCTGGCGGTTTGCGCGAAAACCGGCGACGCAATCACTAAACTTATCAAAAGCGCAGCCCGCCGGATGGCAAACTTCGAAAGTCCATCAAAGCATTTCAAAGATTCTTGAAGCACGTGCCCACTCGAGTCGAAAAATATCCTTAACCGTCAATCCCCAAGCAAAACCAGGTCGCATTCATGTTGCCGCCATCTTGCTTGGCGATCAAGCTTCTTGGGGTCGGTATGGCTGGGATAATGCAATTCAGCCCTGGTCCCTTCATTTCCGGAATGCTTCGATTTTTCTGGCGTTGATGTGAGCAGGATATGAACTTTGCAGAGTGCACAAACCAGGATCCGTTCTCAAACGACACCCCTCATTTCAGACTTTCAAGACGGCAGTTCAGAAATCGCCGCATCCAGATTCAGCAACCCGGCGCCGGTTCTGTTATCCCAGCCTGAACCAGATATCCGTCGTGTACCGGCGCGTAAGGCCGATCGCATTTGCACGGGCGAGACAACGGTGTTTCCCCATCCGCTCCGCAAGGCGGCTATGGCCCCTGCAACAATCGCCGACGCCCCCGACGTGCCACTGCTGCGAAGCCCGGCATTGCGATTTTCCACGAACCAGCTTGGCGCACTGAGATCGGGTTTTTCGACCAAACCGCCATCTGGATCAAAATTCGCTGGTCCTGGCCCCTGCGAAGAAGCCCCTATCCAAGCACCATCACAACGAACTGCGGCAACAGAAGTCACGTCCTTCAGGCCGTTTGCACCAAAAATGCTCTGCCCCGGGCCTCGATCATAACCACTTGCGCGGGGGTCGGCACAGAACTGGCCGTTATTTCCTGCCGCAAAAACAATGTCGTGCCGACGGCCCAGCCCAGCGATCATGACATTGAGCCAATGGTCAGGATTGTTGGTGTATTCCCCCCTGACACGCTCGGCAAAGCGATCTACGATGCCCCAGGCGTTCAGGATCACCCAGTTTTCATCGCTTGAGAGGAAAAACCAATCCATCGCAAAAAAAGCAAACAATGCACGAAGCGCGAAATATTCGACATCGGTGATCCGCGCAGGCAGCAAAGGCAGATCGAAAAACTCGGCGTCAGGCGCCAGATCGACCAATGAACGCAGAAGCATGGAGCCGTGTCGCATTTGCAAGGGAACATATGCTTCTGTCCCAATGCCGGGGACCGTGACGTTACCCCCTTGGAGTATCCCGAGGCCGCCGCCATAGGTGCCGCCAAGCGACTGAACATAATTTTTACTGAATCCACGATCGACAACGAACACTTTGGTTCCTTCGCCGGTCAAGCCCCGCGCTTTCAGAACATCAGCGCGGATCAAACCTCGCGCCGCCTTTCGCGATCCAAACGCCACTCCCATCCCATGCCCGGCGCACCAATGCTGTCCATTCGGCGCAAGATCCATCGTGGATGGTTCCAACTCGACCCCCAGGACCCGCGCGGCCTCAGGCTCACCAGCAGCGATGGCCTTGTCCCGAAAATCCTTCAGCAGGTTTCGCGCCTTGTCGGCGTCAGGCAATAACAAAGGAATGCCAAATCCGATATCGGACCCGGATAACCCGTGTGAAACGTTCCCGTCGCGATCAACGGGGACCCAGGGATTGTTGGTCTGTCCCGGCGGAAGAATGAATCCGGGCAAGCCATACGTATTCACCAAGTCGACCAGATCGTATCCGACTTTCGACAGGTTGGATTTCAGCGTGTCCCGATTGCGGTCAAACAGAAACATCTTGATTGCCATGGCAGCACCTCCGCCGTCCGGAACGCCGGCATCCAACCCGGAAATGATCCTATTCCACACCGACAGGCCCGCAAAATCGGGGCCGGCCAATCGATCATTTCACCCGTCTGAACCCGGGTCAAATCCGGCTCATAGTTAACTTTTATCGCGAATCGACGCATAATGCACGGATAGGAGAGATTGATTTGAGAAACGGTCTCTTTCAACAGGATGAAGACGTGCTGCCGCCGTGTCCGAAAGCTGCCACTGCTCCGGACGGCGGTCATTCGGGTAGTTCATCAGACCTGCCAAAAATGTTCAGCCCAGCAGATACGGAGCAGAACCCTGGCGGGGCTCTGCCTCCCAACGTGTCGAAAGCGACGGACGATCTCAAGGTTTGCGTTGGGTTCGTGGATGTCGTCGGGTTCTCCGAACTCATGCACACCGACGAAGAAGGCACATTCTATCGCTGGACCGATCTGCGGGACGATGTCGTGCTGCCCTTGATGCGGCAACACGGCGGAACACTTGTAAAGCTGACCGGTGATGGCATTCTGACAACTTTCGACGATCCGGTTGCAGCAGTCCGCTGGGGACGGGAATTGCAGAAAAAGGCCCGGCAGCGGCGGCAGGGGTTGTCCTTGCGGATATCGCTGAACTTTTGCCGGGTGCTTCGTGACGGAAACGACATGTTGGGCGACGGGGTCAATATCGCGGCCCGGTTGCAGGAATTCGTCAGCGCCGGCGGTATCATCTGGACGCAATCGGTACAGGACAGGCTTTCGGGTCAGAACCAGCTTGAGACACGATCGCTGGGCAGGTTGCCGTTGCGCAAGCTCGGCGAGACCGTTGCCGCCTATGAACTGGTCACCGATGCAAGATACGCATTGGAGGGCGCTGTCGACGGTTCGATCCTGCCTTCGATTGCGGTGATGCCTTTCGCCAATCCCGGTGGCGACCAGACGGATGAATATCTTGCCGCAGGAATTTCGGAAGGCATCATTTCACAGCTCTCTCGCAATAGCGATCTGACGGTTATTTCAAGGTCTTCGACCTTGGCGTTCGGGCGGCAGGCAATCGAACCACGTTCAGTCGGGCGGGCTCTCAACGCACGGTATCTCATAACCGGAACACTTTGGCGTTCCGGCAGTCAAATTCGCCTGTCCACCCAGTTGCTGGACACCGAGACGGGTCGCAATCTGACGGGCCTGCAGAGGGATTTCAATCAAAGCGACATGTTCGCGGTGCAAGATGAAATCGTCGAGACAGCATTGGTGCACCTGTTGCCCGGCGTATTGTCCGAAGAGCGCCGGAGAACCCTTCGCAAGCAACCTGCATCCTTTACGGCCTACGACAGCTACCTCAAAGCGCTGGACCTTATCGGTGATCTGGAGAGGGATGAGTTTGACCGGGCTCGCCATCACTTGGAAGACGCGATTGCAGCCGATCCCGGTTTTTCTTCTCCCTTGGCCTGGCTGGCCCGATGGCACAGCCTGAACGTAGGCCAGGGATGGTCGGAAGATCCCAAGGCGGATGCGCACAAGGCCAGTTCCCTTGCGAGGAAAGCGATCGAACTGGATGTGAAAAACGCATTGGCGCTGGCAACTTATGGTCATGTCCAGTCTTATCTGTTCGGAGATTTCGAGACTGCGATTTACTATCTGGACCGTGCTCGCGAAGCCAACCCGAGCAGTTCGATCGCCTGGCTGCTTTCCAGCGTGACATTGTCCAGTATCGGGCGCAGCAAAGAGGCCATCCATGCGGCGGAGAGAGCGCTCCGGCTTTCGCCGTTCGACCAGCGTCTGTTTGTTTTCTACGTCTTTCTGGGCACGGTACACTATGATGCAGGCAATTTCGAAACCGCGATAAAGTGGCTCTTGCGGGGGTTGGCGGAAAACCATCGCTATACAAGTGGACTGCGCACTTTGGCCGTTTCCCAGATCGCGGCGGGCAAGCCGAGTGACGCCAAGGAAACCGTCGCTCGGCTTTTGGAACTGGAACCCGAGTTTTCGGTTTCCAACTACCGAAAAACCCATCGCCACTACAATGATGCAAAGCTTGTCGATCAGTTTTGCGCCCGTCTCAGGCAGGCTGGCGCCCCAGAGTAACCTTTCATCTGAGGGAGAACCGAAAATGACCAGACCGACAGGACGGGTAAGTACATTCGATGCTCGGGATGCCCGCGATGCCAGAGACGCAAGAGATGCCCGTGATGCAAGAGATGCGCGCGGAACCGCCGGCTACGGAGGAAGCCCCAGTTACCTCGGATTGGGTTTGTCTCCGCATACCGAACATGACGGGGCGGGGACTACACCGATCGAAGATCGCTGGTGGCCCGGAAATCAATGGCCGGCAACCCACCCGGTCGCGACCGACGGAGCGGGCGACCCTGTCCGGTTGCACAAGATCTACAAATTCTACAAATCGGCCGATTTCCGGCATTGGTCGCCCGGAAATCAGGCGATTGCCTTCCTCTCTGAATTCGCGCAACTGGATTCCAATGGCTCGGGCAAACCGGACTGGACGGATCTCAGCTTGCCCCAACCTGCACGCACGGGAACAAACACGACCGATCTGACGGATTTTGGTGGCGGTGTCAGGTGGCGGATCGATGACGAACTCGCGGAACTTGTCAGATTGATCGAATATCGGCACGGCGTGCTGGACGAAGCCCTGCAACAAAGGGATACGCTGATCGGCTATTTCCAGGGCATCTTGCCATTCAGCTACCTGTCACACCCCTACACGTTCAGGCTCTGCCACCTGGCCCTGGCAGTGGCTCAATTTCTGGCCTTTCACTTCAAGATGAAGTTTCAGCGTCCACGGCCATCGCAGTTGCACCCAGGCATTTTTCCTCCGATCGATGTTCCGCAGCATGCCGCCTATCCCAGCGCCCACGCGACCGAAGCCTGGCTTGTTGCCTCGTGCCTTGACGAGGTCATGCTGGACGCCGCCGGAAACAAGATTCTGGAATTCACGCATCCGGGCGGCGAAACGCGCAACGCGCTGCACGACATGGCCACACGGATTTCCCGCAATCGGGAGGTGCTGGGGGTTCACTACCCTTCCGACAGCGAGGCAGGAAAACGGTTGGCGCGTGCAGCCCTCCCAATAGTCAAAGCCTGCGCAACAGTGGGAAGCCTAGCAGACAACGGCCTTCTCAAAAAGGCCAGAGCAGAATGGACCGGGGTTTCGAACGCAGCGATGTGAGCCTTCGCTTTCGGATCGCCGAGGCGAACGTCGAGCCGAACCCGCACCGCCGGAACCGGGTGATCTCTTGGGGATTTCACCCTCTGGCGCGTGCAACGGGCTCTCGTCATGCCGGAGCGAGGACGGAGCACGAACATTCGGACTCGGTGCCGAGCCACCCGGCCCGCGAGGATCTGAATGTAACCCACCTAACAGAGACAGATGAGACGTTGTGTTAACCTTTGGGGGAGGCACCGTTCTGTCGCCTCGAACGTGGAGGAAAGAAAGATGACCAAGATCAATACATTGAACGACGGTGTCGTATCAGTCGATGACGAAATGATTGCGAACTTGGATGCATCACTGCGTGGTGGCGTGTCTGGACCGGGAACCCCCGGTTACGAGAAAGCCAGGGTCATCTGGAACGCCATGGTCGATCGCAATCCCGGGCTGGTCGTACACGCCAAGGGGGCCAGCGACGTGCGGCGCGCCATAGAGTTTGCGCGCAAGCATAACCTCATGATGTCCATAAGGTCCGGCGGACACCAGATTGCCGGGCACGCGGTTGTGGATGGTGCGTTGTTGCTGGATCTCTCCGCCATGACATCGGTCAGTGTCGACCCGATCGCCAAGACGGCACGGGTCGAACCCGGCGCCCTGTTGGGCGACATCGACAAGGAAACGCAAGCCCACGGCCTGATCCTTCCGGTGGGGATCAATTCGACGACCGGGATTGCCGGCCTGACGCTGGGGGGCGGCTTTGGCTGGACCACCCGCAAGTTCGGCATGACCATCGACAATCTCTTGTCGGCGGAGGTCGTTACCGCAGACGGAGAAATCATCATCTGCAACGACAGTCAGAATGCCGATCTCTTCTGGGCATTGCGGGGTGGAGGCGGCAATTTTGGCGTTGTAACTTCCTTCCATTTCAGGCTGCACGAGCTTGGGCCGGAGGTAATGTCCGGACTGATCGTGCATCCGATCGCCGACGCGCCCTCGCTTCTGGGCAAACTGACGTCGATCACGGATAGCGCGGATGATGCTCTGACCGTCTGGACGGTGATGCGCAAAGCACCACCTCTGCCATTCCTGCCGGAAGAATGGCATGGCAAGGAGGTTCTGATATTCGCCGCCTGTTATGCGGGCGACATGGCCGAAGGTGAAAAGGCCATGGCAGGCCTGCGCGCCCTGGGCAATCCCGTCGTCGATGTCATAGGCCCACACCCCTTCGTCGGCTGGCAAGCCGCCTTCGACCCCTTGCTGGCGCCGGGTGAGCGGAATTACTGGAAAAGCCATGATTTCGCCGGTCTGCCGACCAAGGCGATCGATACGCTGGTCGAGGCGATCGGCACCCTGCCCGACCCGCAATCCGAAGTGTTCATCGCTCATGTCGGCGGAGCGATGGCGCGCGTTCCGGCTGGCGAAACGGCCTATCCTGAACGATCGGCGCATTTCATCATGAACGTACACACCCGCTGGAGTACGCCGGACAAGGACGAAGCCTGCATCGGTTGGGCGCGCAATTTGTTCGACGACATGAAGCCCTATTCGACAGGCAGCGCCTATGTGAACTTCATGCCCGAGGATGAGGCCGACCGGGTCGACAACGTCTACGGGGCGAACATGCAGCGATTGTCACAAGTCAAGGTCAAGTACGACCCGGGCAACTTCTTCCGCTGCAATCACAATATTCCTCCGGCGGAAAGCGCCGCCGCAGCGGAATAGGTCGCGGTGTTCAAAGAGGGACCGTTTGCGGAAACAGGCTCCCGACATCCAACATGCCAATGCTCTGGCGGCACCCGGTCCATGGCCGCAGTGAAGATTCAGGGGGGTAATTCACAAGGGTTAACTGCCTTGATCGGCATCCCCCAAACCATCATTGTGTTTCACATGGTCGTTGAAATCAGCACATGGTTGGGCAGTCTGGGCTTGAGCCAGTATGTTGAAGCGTTCCGCGAGAACGATGTTGACGGCAGGGTCTTGCCGCTTC